>CALGSW010000016.1 GCA_937901965.1 uncultured Bacteroidota bacterium | reverse complement strand
AAAGAACTTTTGTATAACCAACAACTGTCCTTAAATTTTTAGTGGACAGTCATGATTTAACTCAATTAAATCTTGAATATTATGATAGATAAGGATAATAAAATGTACGTGGCTCATGCAGCTGCTCCGTTGTATATAAATCCTAAAATGATTAACAGGCACGGACTTATTGCAGGTGCAACAGGAACCGGAAAAACAGTTTCACTTCAGGTTCTTGCTGAGACCTTCAGCATTGCCGGGGTACCATGTTTTCTTGCCGATATGAAGGGTGATTTGTCAGGTGTCAGCCAGCCTGGTGCTGTCAATAAATTTATTGATGCTAGAATTACTGAGTTTGGACTTGATCCGGCTTCTCTTGCATTCAATGGAGCTCCTGTAAGGTTCTTTGATGTTTTTGGTGAGCAGGGACATCCTATGAGAACTACAATGTCTGAGATGGGTCCGCTTCTGCTTTCCAGATTAATGGATTTGAATGAAACTCAGGAGGGGGTTCTTAACATTGTTTTCAGAATTGCAGACGAGAAGCAGCTTCTTCTGATAGATATTAAAGATCTGAGAGCAATGCTAGACTGGGCATCTAAGAATGCAAAAGAGTACACATCTGTTTATGGTAATATCTCTGCAACTACTATTGGAGCAATACAACGTTCACTTTTATTACTGGAGAGCCAGGGTGCGGATAAATTTTTTGGTGAGCCTGCCTTCAATGTGTTTGACCTGATTCAAATGGAGGGTGGTAAGGGAGTGCTCAACATACTTGCTGCCGACAAGTTAATGATGGCCCCAAAGTTATATTCTACATTCCTGTTATGGCTTTTGTCTGAACTTTACGATCAGCTGCCAGAGGTGGGTGATTTGCCGGTACCCAAGTTTGTCTTTTTCTTTGATGAGGCCCACATGTTATTTGAAGATGCTCCTAAAGCATTGAAAGAGAAGGTTGAACTCGTCGTGAGGCTTATACGCTCTAAAGGTGTTGGTGTCTATTTTATCACCCAGTCTCCTGCGGATATTCCGGTGGAGATACTGGGTCAGCTTGGGAACAGGATTCAGCATGCACTAAGAGCTTTTACTCCACAGGACCAGAAGGTAGTGAGGGCAGCTGCTCAAACATTTAGAACAAATCCGGCTTTTGATACTGAGCAGGCAGTTCTTGAACTGGGCACGGGTGAGGCAATTGTCTCATTCCTGGATGAAAATGGTGCTCCGTCTGTTGTTGAAAGGGCAAAAATGCTCTTCCCTTTGAGTCAGATAGGTATGATTACTCCTCAACAGCGTGATGCTCTTGTAAAACAAAGCAGACTCTATGGAATGTACGAGAGAAATTTTGACAGGGAATCTGCATACGAAAGAATTACGGACGAGAGGATACAGGAGCATAAAAGGGTAGAGGCTGAGCGTCTGGCTGCGAAGAGGGAAGAAATGGATTTGCAGCGTGAGAAAGAAGAGCTAAAGAGAGAGAAGGAGCTGGAAAGGGAGTATCGAAGAAATACCTCAACTCAAAGACGGGGAAACTCAAAGTCTGCGCTTGACAAGGCACTGGGATCAGCTGCCACAAGTATTGGAAGAAGCGTGGGAACACAAATTGTCAGAGGAATATTGGGAGCAATCTTTAAAAGATAATCAACTACCTGATTTTCCAGGGTTCCGAGTAATATGGAATGACACTTCCGTATGCACAAAGGGTTGGAGATACTCCTTTGTTCTGCGCAAACATGATATGACTCATTTCTGCAGAGTGATGGAATAATCCGGAAGGGCAAACTGTTGCCTCGTGTCTCTCACCGTTAATATCTGAAATTACCCGGCTCACTTGTAAGTCAACTAAATCTCCCGTTCCCACTCTTCCCAGGATTTTACCGCTGCTAATAATGTCTCCTGTTTTTACCTTTACCTCAGCTACATGGTTGTACACTATGTACCACTGTGAGTTTTTAGTAACTCTTACCCTGATTCTGTAATCTGAGAAGTTTGCATCATCGTTGAACACAACGGAGTCTACTAATCCGGATGAGACAGATATTACAGGTGCAAGTGAATTACCTGAGAGATACCTTAGTGATGATCTTCTTACATATTTCTCAATCTCTTCCCCGTATGGCTTGATTGAGTTTACAAGACCCAGGTCAGTTACAGCAAGAGAAATCATTGGCGGATCTTCAGGTGATACAGATGGCTTGGGTTCATCCTTTCTGCACTGTAATGTCATAAGAAGAACCATAACAAATACCGCAAAAATTTTATGAGGGTAATTTCTCATTTAAAATTATTTATGGACTTACAATACTCTTTAAGCACCATTGAAAATCGTATCCGTTTATAGCTTTAAGCCTGATTCTGAGATTATCATGAGCCGCTGCAAACTGGTCGTCTGAAATAGAAAGCGGACAAACTGAAATTTCAGATTCACCATAGATCATTCTGTTAATCTGAAGTTCAACTCTTTTACCTGTTCCAATTTTCCCAAGGATATTTCCTGCCTGAACAGAGGCATTGTTTGTTACCAAAGGATTAAGAACATGATCAAATATTATACTCCATGATGAATTTGCCTTTGTTTTTATTGTGATACTATAGTCGTTGAAATTGCTGTTAAATGTTATTTTTGTAACTATTCCGCTGCATACTGCGTATACATCAGACTGCTGGTTTTCTGAATAGTATTCAAATGTTGGGTTAAGTGTGGCCGGAAGATAAGCCCCAAATGGTATAACTGTCCATACAGTTTCCAGATTTGTTGGAACGTGGGTAAGCAGTGGAGGTGTTTCATCAAAATTCCCATAATCCCAGTACTCTTCTGCCGGGTCATCCTCTTTACTGCAGGAAAACAGTAAAAGAAAAGGTATGACAATCAGTGTAAACCTCTTTAATAACATTTAGTCAATTTAATAACTTTTTGTTAATCGGCCAATATTCTTGCAAGAATAATTCCGGTACCTTTTGTGTTCTTTAAATATGCTGAGAGTGGTTCTCTGTTTACAAGAACCCTCTTATGCGAAAGTGATGCGTGAATAAAAGTAAGGTTGTTCCCCTCTTTGAAAATAATACCCATGTGACTTACATCTGCCCCTTTAATTTTTGTTGTGAAGGCAATGATATCCCCGCTTTTAAAAAGAGCCTTGTTACTATCAATCTTATGAGATGGAAGATAGAAATGTTCTCTTGAACTTATAATATGCTCAAGTCTTTTCATCTTCTCTGTCAATTCGGCATTACCGGCAAGCTGTTTGTATCTATCCGGATTAGAAGACATTATATTCAAATCAACTGTTAAAGGTTCCCACTCAGGTCTCTGAATAATTCTGCTGAGAATGCCCTTCTTCTCATTCTCAAACATCCAGTCCGTAGTGTAGTGGAGTCGGTCTTGATACCCTGTAATCTTCCCCTCTCTGTACCTTATAAATGCAAGATTCCCGGCAAATTTTTCAAAAGTAGGCTCTCCCCCTTTAATGGTTTTTGACAATGCTATTACTGTCTCAACAAATGTAGTGCAATCCAGCCCTCTGAGATTAATTACCAATCCCTCAGGCTCCAGTTCAAGAGTGTGGGCTACATAGGGGACAGACAAAAAGAACTTTGCAGTTTCAATAATTAGTTTATCTACAGGCTGATTCTCTTTGCCCTTCATTACTGACAGATATTTCTCAAAAACAGCCTTATCTTCCGATTGACTGTAGACCTTATAACTCTGTGCATTCAAGTTAGCCGCAATGGCAACCTGGAAAATCACAAACAATGTTATTGCAACTCTTTTCATCTCAAACCTATTCTCTATTTATCCTTATTTTGGTTAATCATTCGGAACAATAATTCAGGTTCATTGGTGGTAATAAAGTCTACACCCATATCAATCATAAGTTGCAAATCCTCTTGAGAATTCACTGTCCAGACATTAACCGTAAGACCCTTTTCTTTAGCCTTAGCGGTTAAAAGCGGATCTCTCTTAAAAAGGCTGATGTTGAAATCAATTCCCCACATTCTGCTTGTGCTTACTTCGTCAACGCTCTTATTACTACCAAGATAGGCTGTTTTTGCCATTGGATCAAGTTCAAGTACTCTTTCCAGAGATTCATAACTGAAGCTGATGTATGAAACCCATGCCTGAGCTTTTAGGTTATGAACAAGATTTACAACCTTTTCAGTGAGCTCAAGAGTTCTTTCCAGACTTATACCGGAAGGCTTAATTTCCACAACAAGTCCTGTCTTGTTTTGCTCCATTGCTGTTCTGATATATTGTTCAACAGTTGGCAGATATTCACCGGGAGAGAGTTCTACAGATGTAAGTATTGATGCACTGGTCTCCTCAACCTTGTGTCCTTTGATTGATGGATCATGATTACAGACAGGAATTCCGTCTGCAGACATCCATAAATCAAACTCACTCCATGAGCATCCAATATCAATAGCATTTTTAAGTGCTTTAATTGAATTCTGTGGAGCTGCTGACTCTTTCCAGGCACCTCTGTGTGCCACAACCATGTTTTTTAGAAATTGATCCTTTACTAATTCAAACTCCTTTATCTCCACTCTCTTCTTCTTCCCCCTGCTAGCAGCAGAAATGGTTACTGCGTATCTGAATGGTCCATCCGGTAATGCAGTTTTATTTCTTTTCAGACTTATTATTCCCTCTGAGTCAATTTTGAAAATTCCGGCAGTATCTTTTATTATTCTATAAACAATTTTATCATCGGGACTTCTCTTTATTGAGCCGTTATGAACTTTGCCTACAACTGCTGCTCTAACACCTGTTGGAATTCTGTAGTTGTCAATTGTAAAAAGAGTTTGTGAATTGATTTTGCCGTAGCCGAGCATAAAAAATGACATGAATGCGAAAAACAATGTCTTTGATAGAATGAGTCTCATTTTTGGGGTTATTTGATACTTTGCCAAATATAATCATTACAGATCAAACTTTATTCTAAATCTTAAGCCCCATTTAGTAATATTTGGGTTGTCTGTATACGTAAGTCTTCTGACAAGGTCCACTCTCAGTAATTTAAAGATATTGCCCACCCCTACGCTCATCTCAATGTATGGCCCGTTGTTAAGTGAAAATGTTGCAGGATTTCCCGATATGTCTCCGGGAAGTGGCATAAGACCTTTTCCGGCAAGTGAAGAGACAGGATATTTGTCTGGATTGTTTTTATCTGTAAGTGCTCCGTAAAGGATTTTGAAAGTTACAATTTCTCTTAACCCCAGATGTTTGATTAGTGGAATTTTGTTAAGAAAGAAACCGTTGAAATTGTGGTCAAAAAACAGAGAAGCGTATCTGTCACTCACAAATTCAAGGAAGTTCATCAGATTATAGGTTGTTGCCTGATAGATATATGACTGATTTGCATTATGCATCTCAAGAAGAGGGAAGGGGAGGGTTCCCAGTACCAGCCCACTTTCAAAAACTGCATCTGTATATCCTATCACAGATGGATAAAATCGTTTGCTGGCATTAAACCTGAATAGATGGTAGTTATAATTGCCACCCAGAATTTTGTTGCCATGTGTATAGTTTAGCTGAAGTATTGGATATTTACTTGCTATTGGTGTTCTGAAAGTTCTCTTCTGATAGTATTGCTCGTTGGGAGCATATCGCAGGTCTATACTGAGCTCTCCAATATCCAGCCAAGGAATATCTCCAAAGTCAAGACTACCTCCGGCTCTTTGTCTGGTAAAATTATAACCTAATTTGTAAGAGAAATGGTTCTCAAATTCATGAAGGTACTCTGCCTTGATACTCTTATTGTAAAAGAGTTTATTGTCTATTCCCCGGCTAATTGACAGGTATGCGCTCCCTTCATGAACAAAATATAACTCAACACCGGGTACTTTGGTCTCTTTCTGAATACTAAAGCGAAGGCTTCTTACCGGAAATTCATAAATTGTTTTATCTGTCAGAGAGATTGTTGTCCCAATCTTATATTTAAACTGCTTATCTCCAAAACCATATGAAACATGTCCGTCAAAATTAAATCTTTTACTGAAGTCTGTTGTGGTAAGACCTCCCAGCCTGATTCTGGAGCCTTCAGTGGGATTGTAGCTATAGAAAGTACTTACCGGGCCCAGTTCAAATTTTCCAAAATCGTGATAGCTGGCTAGAACTATTCTGAAAAAATTTGTTATTCTCCTGAATGAACTCATGCTGCGAAGTGAATCGGAAGTTTTGTATATACCCTCCTCAGACTTTGAAAGTTCCTCATGACGGTTAATTTTCCAGAACTCCTCCCCCTTGGCAAAAACCGAATCTGCCCTTACATTTTGTGTGGTAAAATAGACTTTTGGAATGGGTTTGTTAAAGGTGTAATCTCTGTAAGAGACAGATCTCTGCCCAAATACTCCCAGTCCTCCTTTGCTGTAACCAAAGTCTATTGATGTTTCATTTTTATCAATAATCCACCCGCCTTCACCTGTGCGTTTAAACTCCTGTACAACTCTGCTCTCTTTAATCCAGTTGAGGTTAATATTTTTATTTACTTCAATTTCAGCTCTTCTGATAGCGTATGTACCGTCCATTGTAATATAAAGATATCCCTGAAACAGAAAGTCTGTTTTGTTTCTGGGTGTAAAGAAGAGCCTTGTACACTTTTCACCACCGCTTGAAGTTGTATCAGTTATATAATATCTGTAAAATGTTGGAGCTGCAGGAGAGATGGGGCTTATGAATTTGTTTGTGAGAAACAGGATGTTATTTTCGTAAATATCAACCTCCTCATAAAGATAATTCAGCCACTCTCCAATCCCCTGCTCATCCATATGCTCCTCGTATGTTACCATCTTCTCCCCCCTGATAATCTCATTTGCCGTGCCACTTGTGCCGTCATAAGCATAATCCGATACTCTCTCTCTCATGTACATCGGGAGAACTGCTTTTCCGGGAATACGTGTGGTATCAAGATTATCAAAAACGAATCTGAATTTATTCAGAAGCTTCATGTTCTGTATTCTCTGACTAACATTTGTAATAGAGAATACTATCTTTTCATATTTCTGGTATTTAAGTGAGCTGAAATTTGTGCTTCTGTTCCTCTCTTTGTATGATATTACGCTATCAATCAGCTCAACAGCCGGATTCCCCTTGTTCCTGTAACGTACTCTGCCACCCCTTACAACAAGCTCGTCTATTTCAATAGTCCTGATATTCTCCTGTTCTGAAGCATTTGTCTTCTTTTGTTGTCCGTGTAAGTTTTGTGGGGATAAAAGTGCTTCAAGTAAAAGAATTATAATCGAAAAACTATATATAAGGATTCTCTCTTTCATTAATACATTTTAGATTCCAAAAGTAATCTCTGGCAAAGATAATTATTTTGAAGGGTGTATTGGATTTTTGCTTAACTTTCTGAAAACAAATGGGCAATGAAAAAAGTTTCATTGATTTTAGCTTTATTGCTCCCAGTAATGTTTTCAGGTCAGACAGCCGAGCAGTTCTACAATATAGGGGTAGAAAAACATGTCAAAAAAGACTATCTGGGTGCTGTTGAAGACTACACAAAAGCCTTGAACCTTGATCAAAAATTTACTACGGCATGGTTTAACAGGGGTGTAGCGCTGCTGACACTTGAACAATACTCAAAGGCAGAATCAGATTTTACAAAAACCATAGAATTGAACCCGGGAAATGCCGAAGCGCTTTATAGCCGTGGCCTTGCCAGAGAGTATCAGGAGAGGTACAGAGACGCAATTGATGATTACATAAGGGCAGTTCAGACAGACTCCCTGCACTCCAGGGCATGGTATGGCAAAGGGTCACTGCTCGCAATGCTCAATTATCATGAAGAGGCTATTAAAGATTTCAACAAATGTATTGCGATTGACCCCAGATTTCCGGATGCATGGTATGCAAGAGCTGAGTCCCACAGGAAACTGGGCCATAATTATGAAGCTATATCGGACTTTACAAGAGAGCTTGAAATTTCATCCACTGATGCAGTCGCATATGTAAACAGAGGCTTGTGCAAAAGTGTGCTAAACGATTTCAGGGGTGCAGAGGAAGATTATTCCAGGGCAATTGAGATTGAGCCCGAGATGTTGATTGCTTTTTATAACAGAGGTATTGTGAGGCAGAAACTGGAAAAATATGCCGAATCTGTAAGCGACTTTACCAGGGCGATTGAGTTAAGACCAACCCTGGTAAATGCTTATGTAAACAGGGGCATTTCAAAGTACAGCTTGAAGGATTTACAAGGTGCAGTTGAAGATTACAACCATGCAATAGAGGTTGATCCTGTTAATGCACTAGCATTTTTTAACAGAGGTGTTGCTCTTGATAACCTTGGAAGAAAGAGCGAAGCGTGTGAAAACTGGAGAAAAGCCGTCGCCTATGGTGAGGTTGCTGCAGCTGCCCTGCTTGAAGAGTTTTGCCGCTAGGGATATAGTCTGGTTATTTTCCACCCATTGTTGGTTGGTTCATAAGCAAATCTGTCATGTGTGCGGCTGACAGCACCCTGCCAGAATTCAAAATACTCCGGTTTTAAAATATACCCCCCCCAGTTTTCAGGCCGGATTAGTTCTCCATTTTCTGAGAGTCTTTTCACCTCTATGTCAAAGGTCTCTTTATCCTCTAAAGGTCTGCTCTGCATTGAAAGTATAGCCGATGCTCTGCTCTCCCTTGGCCGGCTAAAAAAATACTCATCTGATTCGGCAGATGATACTTTTGAAACCTCTCCCTCAATTCTTATCTGGCGCATTGTTTGTGGCCAATAGAACAGAAGAGATGCTCTGTGATTAGCTTCAAGTTCTTCTCCCTTCCTGCTGAGGTAGTTTGTGAAGAACACAAACCCTTCGCCTGAATATCTTTTGAGCAGAACAACTCTTGACGAGGGATTGCCACCATTACTGCATGTTGAGAGTATCATTGCATTTGCCTCCTGATTCTCAAACTCTTTTGCATCTTCAAACCATTTCTCAAACTGTAAAAAAGGTGTCTGCATCATCATTTCTGTTGAAATGGGTATGGGAGAATACTCTTTTCGCATGTGATACAATATCTTATCTTCCATATAGGTTTTCTGTTTCTCAATATTAACAAAAAAGTGGTACTTTTGATGAATAGTTTATATAATTTATGGAAAAGTGTGACAATATCAACTGGAGCGATGAACTCTCAGTTAATGAGGGTAGGATTGACCTTCAGCACAAGCATATATTTGAAATAATTAACAGTTTTATACATGAGAAGGAGCTAAGCTCAAGATCCCCCAGACTTGCAGAGTTGCTTTCACAGTTGACAGACTATAGTTTGGTGCATTTTCGTGAGGAGGAGAGTTTTATGGCGGAAAAGAATTTTCCAGGTCTTGCAGAACACAAAAAAGCTCACAAATATTATATAAAAAAGGTTGCACTTTTTAACCTGAACTATACAAATCTACAACCTACAGATCCTGAGGAGGTGTGCTCTTTTCTCAAAAAATGGTGGATGAAACATATCCTTGAGATGGATTTTAATTACAAAAGGTACATTGAAACAAAGAGGTGATTATGGAAAAACCGGTGCATATTATATATTTTTCTGACCCGGTCTGCTCCTACTGCTGGGGAAGTGAGCCTGTTATCTCCCGGCTGAAACGGGAAAGAGGCAAGTGTTTTGATATTGAGTACAGAATGGGAGGACTTATGCCGGATTGGAGTATGTTCTCCGGTAGTCCGGATGGACCTGCGGTTGTTGGCAGGCATTGGCCGGAAGCATCTGAGAAAATTGGCTTTAAAATAGACGGAAAAGTATGGGAGACAGATCCTCCGGCTTCATCATACCCGCCCTCTATCGCTTTCAGAGCAGCAATGCTTCAGGGAGAGAGCAGAGGTCTTGAGTTTTATTTTATTTTGCGAGAGATGCTCTTTCATAAGAGAATTAACATTGCAAAGATGGAGAATATTATCTTGGCAGCTGAGGCCGCCGGGCTTAATCTTAAACATTTTGCAGCAGATTTTGAGGGTAGGGGAAAAGAGCTTTTTTATGAAGATTTAAAACTGGCCGCAAATCTTAATGTGGATTTATTCCCAACTTATATATTTAAAGCACAATCAGGTAAAAGCGCAAGGCTTGCAGGCTTTATAAGTTATGAAAGACTCTCATCTGCTATTGATGAGATTGTGTAAAAACCCTTTTCAAATTAGCAGATAATTTGTTATATTGCAGACAAATCCATTTGTCATGGCTAAGTTCCGTTTTGAGTCCGGAATTACACTGGTTTATCTTCTTGTAGGAAGCGGATGGATTCTTTTTTCTGACGAACTTACTGACTTGTTGGCTCCAAATCCTGAAATTGCGTCACATCTTCAAACATATAAGGGGCTGTTTTATGTAATAATAACAGCACTGCTTTTCTATTTTTTTATAAGAAAGCACTTGCAGAAACTAAGAAAAGCTGAAGAACGTGCGCTTGAGAGCGATAAACTCAAATCAGGATTCCTGGCAAATGTAAGCCATGAGATAAGAACACCAATGAATGGAGTTATGGGTTTTGCCGAGCTTCTAAAGGATGAATCGCTGAGCCATCAGGAGAGGCTGCAGTTTATCTCTATTATTGAAAAGAGCGGTGAAAGAATGCTGGAGCTGATAAATGACATTCTTAATATCTCAATGGTGGATTCTGGTCAGGTCAGACTAAAGTATACATCAGTAAACATCTTTGAATTAATGAATTCTATTGCTCAACTCTTTTTACCATCTGCAACTGATAAGGGTATTAATCTTATTCTTGAAGCTTGCAGGGAGAGTGAAAGGGTAGAGTCCCTGATGATGGACAGGGATAAAATTGTTTGCGTTTTGTCAAACCTGATTAAAAATGCATTAAAGTACACAAACACAGGCTATGTAAAGATAAGCTGTGCCAGAGACGGAGATTTCGTAAGATTTATGGTAGCAGATTCCGGTGTGGGTATACCTGAGGGACAGCTTGAGAGAATCTTTAACAGATTTGTACAGGTAAACATGTCTTATACAAAGACATATGATGGTGCTGGACTGGGGCTGGCTATTGCAAAGTCATATGTTGAAATGATGGGTGGAAAAATTTGGGCTCAGCCTAATGAGAACGGCGGATCAATTTTTAACTTTACAATCCCGTTCAAACCGGTAAACAGACCCAAAAAAAATGATTCAAAAAGCTAAAGTATATTTCCGGGAGATTCCATTCTTTGAAATTCTAAATTCTGCGTTTGATTTTGGATACTCTTTAAATACTCTGTCCAGAGAATCTCTTTTATTTCACAAGGAGAGAGATATTGACTTCCCAAATTATCTAAACTATATAAATGAACCCATCAATGCTTTGCAATTTGAACGTGAGACAGGCTTTCTTAAATTCGGAGACAGTAACACAGTAAGGATTACCTCATTTTCAAAAGAGAAAAACGGTTTAAAAGTGGGATATATCCCCTCAAAATACAGTGTATATAAAGGGTTCGCAAAACTTAAGGGCCTTTCTGAGGCAGATGCGGGCTTTAGTAACGGCATTGTCGGGGACCGTTTTTTGGCAAACCATTGCGGTGCGGGCATATTTATTAATTGCAGAAGAGGCGGAATAGGTAAAGATGCAAACGACAGAGTTTTAATAGGAATGAGGCCTAATTCTGAAGTTATTGATACTCACCGCCTCTTTAGAACATACTCTGCAAGCGGAAGTTCAGATCTGGAAGATTTATCTCCATTTGAGACAATAAAGCGGGAGGCAGAAGAGGAGATAAATTTTTCACTTGATATTGACAAAACCGAGCTGATCTCATTTGGTTATGATAGTCAGCTCGGTTATTTCCAGTTTAGTTTCTATCACCAAAGCGAAAAAGAATTTGGAGAAATTGCAGGAAAAGCAAAATATGCAAGAGATGTATTTGAATATAATTCTCTTGATTTAATTACCTATTCTGAGAAAAAACTTGAACGTGCAATAGAGGAGATTGCAGAAACGCCGTGGGAGCCATCTGCCCTTTACTCTTTAATTTTGCTCTATTCCAGATTAATATTGAATGATTGTAGAGATATCAGAGAGTATGAAGAGAGGTTTGCTAATTTTAGAAAAGATCTTGAAGAAGAAATAATTAAAAAGAACGATGAAAACCATTTTAAAATCTTTGTTTAGTCTTTTGCTGGCGCTGATTGTGCCTGCGGTAACTCTTTTTGCTGACGTACAGTTTATTGATCAGGTTACAAAACGCTCCATGGAAATCTTTAATGTACCCGGAATTGCAGTTGCTGTTATTAAGGATGGTAATATTGTACATATGAAGGGTTATGGAGTCTCCTCCCTGATATCAAAAAAACCTGTTGATGAAAACACATTGTTTGCCATAGCATCTAATAGTAAGGCGTTTACAAGTGCGGCACTGTCAATATTGGTGAAAGAGAAAAAGATAAGGTGGGATTCAAGGGTTATTGATATTATCCCGGAATTCAGACTCTCTGATCCGTATATTACTCAAGCATTAACAATAAGTGATCTTCTTTCACACAGAGTAGGTCTGGGACTTGGAGCCGGAGACCTTATGATATGGCCGGATGGTTCCGATTTTTCTACAGAAGATGTGATTTATAACCTGAGATTTCTCAAGCTTGAATCTCCGTTCAGAACTAAGTACAATTACAACAATCTTATGTATATTGTTGCAGGTGAGGTTGTTTCACGAGTGTCAGGAAAAAGCTGGGAGGAGTTTGTAGAGGAGCGAATAATGGCTCCGCTGAAAATGGGTAGGAGTGCCGCTTCGTATGACAGACTCCGGGATAAAAGTAATGTAATAGATCCACATGCTCCAGTCAATGGAGAGGTTAAGGTAGTCAGTATGAAACTTACAAGCATGGCAAACGCTGCAGGTGGAATTTACAGCAGTGTATCAGACATGGCAAAATGGTTAAATGCTCAGATGAAAACGAGAGAGTTTGAGGATACGTGGATGCCTTATACAATAATTCCTGTTAGAGGGCCGGGTGCATATAAATCCAACTTTT
Source organism: uncultured Bacteroidota bacterium (assembly GCA_937901965.1). Taxonomy (GTDB): domain Bacteria; phylum Bacteroidota; class Bacteroidia; order Bacteroidales; family UBA932; genus Bact-08. The sequence continues at coordinate 204,980 of CALGSW010000016.1, read as the reverse complement.
CTGCATATGCCCTTGGATGGCGTGTTAGTGATATTGAAGGTTATCAGGTGGTTACGCATACAGGTGGGCTCTCAGGCGTTCTAACTCAGGTTACTATGGTGCCAGAATTAAATCTTGGAATAATTGTGTTTACCAATCAGCAGTCATCTGAGGCATTCTCATCTGTCACAAGCACAATATTAGATAGTTATCTGGGTGTAAAAGGCAAGAACAGGATAACCGAGAATAAGGTAAGGTTAGATAAGGCACTTGAAGAAGAGAGCAGAGTAATATCAGAGGTTGAAAAAGTGATTAAATCTGCAGGAGGTGATCTGGGAAGAGAAGTCCTTTCATCTTTTTGTGGAGATTATAAAGATAACTGGCTGGGTATAGTAAAAGTTGAACTGAAAGGAGAGAGATTGCGATTCTCATCAATGAGGTCACCGGTGCTAAGTGGTGAAATGTACTTCTATAAAGGCAACACTTTTATTGTAAAATGGGATGACAGATCATTTAATGCAGATGCTTTTGTAATGTTCTCATTAGACAATGAGGGAATTCCTGTTGGATTTACTATGAAAGCTGTCTCGCCGCTGACTGACTTCAGCTATGATTTTCACGACCTTCAATTCTCCAGATTATTGTTAAATTTGGGACAAAACTAAATTTTAAAATTATGTTTGATTTTCTTGATACATACCCCTATTTGCTTCCGTTAATGATTTTTTTCGGGAGGATTATTGACGTTTCACTTGGTACTCTGAGAATTATATTTGTCTCCAAGGGTGAAAAATATAAGGCACCCATAATAGGTTTTTTTGAGGTACTTATATGGATAGTAATTATATCGGAAATTTTCTCCAGAGCAAATGATATGCTAGCATATATATCATATGCCGGTGGGTATGCCGCAGGAAATTTTGTGGGAATACTAATTGAGCAAAGGATTGCATTTGGTATTATTTTATGCAGAATATATACCAGAAAGAATGGTATTGACCTGGTCACAATCTTTAACAAGAATAATTACGGTGCAACACTTTTACAGGGGACCGGTTCAGTTGATAAGATAGAAATAATTGAAACTGTAATTGAGAGAAAGGAGATGAAAATAATTGAAAAACTGGTTACTGAGTTTGATCCTGATGTATTTTATGTTGTGGAAGATGTAAGGGTTAAACAGAGGGGTATTTTCCCTAAGACAAGGTCTCTGATGTCTCGCTGGAGAATAGGAAAATAAAATACAACTGACTATGAAAAAGAAACTTCGCATTGTTTTGGCATTTTCACTGATTTCTCTGACAGTGTTGCTCCAATCCTGCTCTTCATATGAAAAACAGAGAGACACCTCATATCTTGAGGAGATTACAATTAAGGAGTTGGGAGAGGGATTCCGCTCTGGAAAGTTTACAATTAAGCAAGTGACAGAGGATTATCTGCTTAGAATAGAGAATCTTGATAAAAACGGACCACGACTTAACTCTGTAATTTCTGTAAATCCTCATGCTTTAAGGATTGCGGAAGAGCTTGACAGAGAGCTTGCTGAGGGAAAAGACAGAGGGCCGCTGCATGGTATTCCTGTTATTTTAAAAGATAATATTGACACAAAGGATTCAATGCCAACAACGGCCGGTGCAGTGATATTAAAAAACTCATATGTTGGGAGGGACAGTAAAGTTGCAGAACTACTGAGAGGTGCCGGTGCTGTTATATTGGCGAAATCAAACTTAAGTGAATGGGCTAATTTCAGAGCAAATCTCTCTTCAAGCGGATGGAGCGGAGTAGGCGGCCAAACAAGAAATCCATATATTACAGACAGAAATCCCTGCGGTTCCAGTTCTGGCTCTGGAGTGGCTGTATCGGCAAATTTATGTGCATTTGCTATTGGTACAGAGACAAACGGATCTATAGTGTGCCCTTCAAACAATAATGGTATAGTGGGCCTTAAACCTACAGTGGGGCTTATAAGCAGAAGCGGAATTATTCCAATATCATTCACTCAGGATACTCCGGGTCCTATGACAAGAACGGTAGAGGATGCTGCAATTGTTTTGGGAGCTCTTGCCGCTGCCGACTCTGCCGATGCTATGACACTCTCTCCTCAGGCCAGATTTTTGAGTGATTATACCATTTCTATGGACAAGGAGGCTCTAAAAGGGAAAAGAATCGGACTTATTACCAACATTTCCGGGTTTCACTTTAAAGTGGACTCTCTGATGAGGGATGTAGTTAATTTTCTGAATAGTGCCGGAGCAGAGGTGGTTGAGATTAATTATCCGCTGGGTGCAGGTGTGAGTTCTTCATCTTTTCAGGTTATGCTTTATGAGTTTAAAGATGGTCTTGAAAAATACTTTGCAACGCTGGGAAGCGAATCTCCTGTAAGGACATTGAAAGAGCTTATAGAATTTAATAAACGGGATTCTGTAGAACTGAGGTTCTTTGATCAGCAATTGCTTGAGATGGCTGCTGAAAAGGGAGGGCTTGAAGATGATGAGTATAAAAAATCACTTGCTCATATGCAGAAAATGACACGTGAGGAGGGTATTGATAAAGTGATGACTGAAAACAGACTAGATGCTCTGATTGCACCCACGGGGGGGCCTGCGTGGAAGACAGATCTGATAAACGGTGATAACTTTCTTGGGAGCAGCTCCTCTTATGCTGCAATATCGGGCTATCCAAACATTACAGTTCCAATGGGATTTATTGGGGAGTTACCTGTAGGAGTATCAATATTAGGCAGGGCATGGAGTGAAGCCGAACTTTTGGGTATAGCATATGCTTTTGAGCAGGGGACTAAACACAGAAAGGCTCCGGATTTTCTTAATTCATTCCGTTTCAGAAAAAGAAGGTAATGAAAAGAATATTAATACTGCTATTATCCATTACTCTTATATTGTTTTCAGGCACTTTAAAAGCGTCTGGATATGAAAATGCAAGGATCTCTCTTATAACATGTACCGGAGGAAGCGAGCTATATTCAACTTTTGGCCATAGTGCTCTCAGGGTCGTAGATGATTCAACCGGAGTTGATATAGTTTTTAATTTTGGTCTGTTTGATTTTAACACACCAAACTTCTACCTTAAGTTCATGCAGGGGAGATTAAATTATATGCTGGGTATTCAAAATACATCTGAGTTTTTATGGCAATACAGTTATGAAGGGAGAGGGGTTTATGAACAGGTTCTGAATCTTACATCTGCTCAAAAGACGGAGATAATGGATAGGTTATCATATTTATACCTGCCGGAAAACCGTTTTTACCTTTATTCGTTTCTTTTTAAGAATTGTACAACTGAATTGAGAGATATTCTTAAAGATTATATAAAGTTTGAAGAGGGATACGAGAAGAAGAATTTCAGAGAGTTGATCAATGAATATGTAAGAGGCTCTAAATGGACACGGACCGGAATTAATTTGATACTTGGATCAAATCTTGACAGAGAGATCTCACTATGGGAAGGCATGTTTCTTCCGGATAAATTATTTGAAGGAATTAAAGATTTTGCACCGGATGAGGAGTTGTTACCCAGAGATCCAAAATCACTAATCAAGCCTACACCATTTCTTCTGTCTCCTTTGTTTATCTCTTTCATAGTATGTGTTCTTCTTATTCTGTCAAGGATATTTAAAACTTTCGGAAGAATCCAGGTAATTGCTCTCTCCCTATTTTCTCTCCTGGGGGTTGCTCTGCCGTTGATTATTTTAATGACAGACCATATTGAACTTCACGCAAACTACAATCTTTTATGGTGTAATCCTCTTTATGCATTCCTGCTCGCTATTATGCCACTTCGCAGAAGGTGGAGCCGTTTTCTGAGGATACTGATTATTTTTCTGATGGCATCTTCAATGTCTGTAATAGTTGTATGGTTGAACGGAGTTCAGGGTTTTTTACCTGAGTATGTTGTCCTTGTTGTTTCCCAGATAATTATGCTTGGTGGGCTAAGATCTGAATTAAAGGATAATTCTGTGAAATTATAGTAATATGTTAAATAATATAGGGCGTTCATTATTGTATCTCATAGTATTAATCTCTCCACTTGTTTTAACTGCACAGGCAAAAGAGAGTACCGGTTTTTCTATAGAGGGACAAATTGTTAAGCAGAACTCAAAAGATGCTTTGCCAAATGCATATGTATTAATTAGAGAATTAAGCATATGGTCATATTCAGATGATAATGGGAAATTTAAATTTGACAAGCTTAAAACCGGTACATATAATATTGACATTTATTCTCTTGGCTATTCAATTATGTCATTTACTATTGATCTGGAGTCAGATGCACAAAATCTTATTCTAGAGCTTAAAGAGGAGAACTTAAAAATTGATGAGGTTATTGTAACAGCAGAATCCGGACGATCTTTAGGGACATCATCTGTTATAGGACAAAGAGCAATAAGCCACTTGCAACCTTCAAGCCTGACTGATATTATGCAGTTACTGCCGGGGTCTGTAACAGCTAATCCTACTCTAACCTCAAAAAATGATATAACAATAAGATCTGTTATTGATCCGGGAAATAACAATGCAAGGGGAGTTGCTCTTCTTATTAATGGCGGCAGAGTGTCCAATGAGGCATCCATCTTTCTGGAAAATTCTTCAGATATTTTCAGTACAATGGATTACAGGAAATTTTCAACTGATAATATTGAATCGGTTGAGGTCCTTAAAGGTATATTATCTGCAGAGTATGGCAACCTCACGGCAGGAGCTGTGCTGGTTAAGACAAAGGCAGGACGCACACCTTTTGAAATGAGAGTTAAGGCAGATCCCAGAACAAAGGCACTCTCATTCAGTAAAGGGTTTTACCTTGGAAATAATAAAGGCAATCTTAATGTAGAGGCTGAATACGCAAGAGCATATAAAGATTCAAGGTCTCCGGTTGATATTTATAACAGGAGTTCGCTCGGAGTAACATACTCAAATACCTTTTTGCAGGAGAGCTACCCTCTTAGATTTAACGCAAACTTATCAGGATATTTGGTAAGCAATAATTCAATGATTGATCCTGATGTTTCCAAAAAAGATTTTACAAAAAGGAGGGAGTCAAATATATCCCTTGCTGTGTATGGTAACTGGCAGTTAAAGAGGTCATGGATTACATCTGTAAATTATAATTTGTCCGGAAGAGTTTCCAGGGAACATTTTCAAAAATACTCAGTTAATAACGGACTGCCTCTGCCCAGTACAAACACTAGGATTGAAGGTATTGCAGAAGGTTGGTTTACAGGAGATCTGGAGGAGTATGACCAAAGGAATGAAGAGTTGCCTGTTTATTTGAATGCAAAAATTTCAGGTCATCTTAACTCTTCTCTGGGAAACAAATTGCTAAAAAGCATGGTGGGTGTAGAGTTTAATTCAAAGGGGAACAGAGGAAGAGGGACATGGTTCTCCGGAAGTGCAAGACAGTACTTTCGAGAGAGAGATTACAGAGAGATCCCTTTTATGAATGATTTGAGTCTTTTTGCAGAAGAGAGGCTTACGGGCAAATTACTTGGACGTAATTTTGATATAAGCGCAGGAGTGCGACTAACTAAGATGCTTATAGAGGGATATAGTTATGCTCCTATAGCAGAGCCAAGGACAAATTTTAAGTACTCACTGCTAAGGGAAAATACCAGTGGATTTTTCAGATCACTCTCGTTAAGAGGAGGATGGGGTATTATGCAAAAGCTCCCTTCTGCCGGGCTGCTCTATCCGTCTCCTGTATACATTGACAGTCCATTGTTTCAATACAGAAGTACATCAAGTGGTCAGTATCTTGTAGTAATTAAAACGGAGGTTGTTGATGACAGATTGCAATATGAACTGAAACCTGCCAGGTCAAGAAATATTGAACTGGGTGTTGATGCAAATTTAGCTGGAACAAATGTGAGGCTTACACTATTTAATGAAAAATTAACCGGGGGTATAACGGATAATTATTCCTATGTTACATCCTCATATGACTACTATAACACTGTTTCCGATCCAAATGCTGCACCCATTTTGAGAGATGGCCGGGTATGGGTAAAAGATGCCGGTGGTGAATATATTGAGCTGGGGTATACAACATATACCGAGTTTAAACAGTATGCAACCCCGGATAACAGAGGAGAGGGTAAAAAGTGGGGGATAGAGTACGAAATTGATTTTGGACGAATAAGGTCTTTAAATACGTCTGTGATGCTATCCGGATCTTATATTAACCAGATAGAAGGTTCTCCTGGATTGAAACGTGAATACAATGCAATTGCAGACCCGGTGAATTCAAGGGAGAAACTCCCCTTTGTAGGAATTTACGAATCCAGAACAAATTTTCTTACCGTAGGCGACGGCAACAGAAGACTAACATCAACTCTCCATCTTGTTACAAATATTCCATCTTTGAGACTTGTTGTCTCTCTGATAGGTCAGTGTGTATGGCTCAATGACAAATGGAATGTTTATGATAAAGACAGGGTTTACAAACTTGATGCAGAGGGGAACAGGCAATTTGGAGATTGGGGTGGAGTCAGAAATGAGGAGATAATGTACAGAGATCCGGATTACTATTTGGATAAGAGCGGAAATATAAGGCCTTTCAGTGACTATTATACAACTTCTGATGATGAGTTGAAGAGAAGATTGAAGATGCTTATACTATCTACTAATCAGCCATACTATTTTCAGAAATCCGGCTATAGGCCATATTTTATGGCTAATATCAGGATAACCAAGGAAATTGGAAATATTGCATCACTCTCATTTTACGCAAACAATTTCACAAACTCCAGGCCGGTAATGAAGCTGAAGACAAGGCCTGATGCTGCCGGATCAAGAGTAAATACTGAGATCTATTTTGGAGCTGAATTAAAACTTACCTTCTAACTAAACAATTATGAAAAGAGTTGTATTTATTCTTTTTGTCATAGCTCTCTTTCTGTCAGGTTGCATGAAGGAGTTGAGAAAAGGTGCTTTCACAGAGGATTCTCTAAGCTCTGTTATAGAAATTGAGGTTCAGATGCCTGAAGGCTATGATTATAGTCCGGATGGGGTTGACTTGACTCTTAGTGATCCAGTATCAGGCCTCCAGTTTTCCGGAAAGACGGACATAAACGGAAAAGCATCCGTAAGGGTGGCACACGGTGCATATAATGCAACAGCAGTAGTAAAACATGTTGAGCCGGGTGGAATTATTTACATATTTAACGGATCCTCTAGTAAAATAATGGTTACTCCTGATGACCCTGACAGGAAAAAGATATCAATTCCACTAAATGCATCAAAAACCGGCCAGATAATTATAAAGGAGGCTTATTACGGTGGAGTATTAAATCCCCTTACAGGGAAAGCATACTCATATGACAAATATGTTATTATTTATAATAATTCTGATGAGATTGCATACCTTGACTCATTGTGTTTTGGGATGGCAGATCCTTATAATGCCCCTACCGCAGGAAAGTCATCTCCATGGACAAAACCGGGCACATCTGAGTTAAGGGATTCAATACCTGCTGTCTCAATGGCGTGGATTTTCCCGGGAAGTGGATTTGATAATCCATTGGGGCCTGGTGAGGAGGCTGTTATCTCTATGAATGGAATTGACCATACTGTTATATCTCCTACAAGTGTCAATTTAGGAGTTACAGGGTACTGGGCTGTGTATGACCCTGTACTTACAAAGGGTCAAACTGTCCCTGAACCGGGGGTGAACCTTCTTAAATGCTTCTGGAAAGTGGGGTCATCAAATCAGTATAGTTTCTCCCTTACCAGTCCAGCCTTTTTTATTTTTTCACTTGGAGGCAAAAGTCTCAATCAGTTTGTTGAAGACACCTATACATGGCATCCTAATCAGCCTGAAAAGAGAACCTTTGATTGTCTGATGATAGATAAAAATCTGATTATTGATGGTATAGAGTGCTTCAGGGAGTCAACAGATTCAAAGAGACTGAGGCCGGAAATTGATAATGGTTTTGCAATGACATCCGGTACCGGTAGTGGTGAGAGTGTTCACAGGAAAGTGGAGAGAGTCGTTAAAGATGATAACGGGACAAGGATAGTATATATGGATTCAAACAACTCCTCTCTGGACTTTGAAGTAAGAATCAGACCTTCTCTGGCAAAATAGATATGGATATGAAAAATTCAATATTTACATATAAAGCAGTTATACTATTATTCGTTCTTTTTTGTTTCCGGATATCAAATGCGCAAAGCAAAGAGAAGCTTGACTACACATTCAATAGGATAGCCAGTCTGTATCCTTGGCTTTCATCAAGTAATCCGGCTGGATTGACAGTGAAGGATTTCAACGATTTCTCTCTTGTTCAGGGAGGCGTTGAGAGTAAAAGGGGCGGTTTTAGAAATTTTGATGATCCTGAAAAGGATCTTAATCTATCTGCAATTACAAAATCTTATGTTTCTCGCGGAAAGTTTGTCTTTTTTGGCTCGTTTGGATTAAACCATTTTGAAAAAACAAACATGGCCTGGTCAGGTACTATTTATCCTCGTTCAGTAATTAATATGTTGACAGATTCTATTCCGGGGAAGCACCTTGGCGAGAGTTACAGGATTTCAGCTGCAGGCGGTTATCGGTTTAACCAAAAAGTCTCTGCTGGTCTGGCATTTGATTACGAAACAGCTACTTTAGCTAAAAGAGTGGATGGAAGAAACAGAAATGTGCTCTCATCTATGGAGGTGAGGCCTGCTGTTATGTTTAACCTCGGAAACCTTATGGCAGGAGCAAACCTTATCTATAAGCACAATGCTGAAAGGGTAGAATATTTATTTCTGAGTGATATTACAGGGAAGCATGTTTATAATTTTCAGGGGGGCTGGATGTACATGAAGGAGGGTATAACAAACTCTACTGCACTTGACAGGGGTTATTTCTCTGATTTCTTTGGAGGTGCTTTGCAGGGATCTCTCTCACTCGGAAGCTTCAGCCTCTTTGGAGAACTGAGAGCTGATTATGGGAGAGAGAATGATTTTGACGAATATAATTTACTTAGAAGATATTCTATAGCAGAAATACTCAACTACTCTCTGAGATTAAGAGCTGAATACAAAACCGGGATTAACCGACACATTATTTCTCTGAATGGAGCGGTCAGAGAACGGCTCTCCTATAAAGTGGAAAATCAGTATGAACGTGTTCCAGGTGAAGCTAACACCTGGAGTTGGTATGAATATGGAAAAACACTAAGGTATTACGATAGAGTTGAAGATTACAGAGGGACATATTCATTGGAAACAGGAGATGATAAATGGAATCCTTCATGGAGATTTTCACTTGAGGGGGAAGTCAGAAGATACAGAAGTGAGTTCATTGTATTCCCATCTTCATATAATCAGGATTTTAACATATCAGGAGCAGAACTCTCTGCATTAAAGCATATTAAGATTGGGAAAAAATCTAAGCTGGATGTATCATTACTTGGCGGAGCCTATAAGGGCTCAGGAGAGATGCTGGTTGTGACTAATCCGTTGGTTTATGGCAATTTGCACATTGCAAGTAAACTATTGGAAGATGATTATTTGTTTAATATATCCGGTAAAATCCTTATGGGTGGAAGTATTAAGTACCGAATATCACTAAATGAGACAAAAGGGATAACCCTCTTCATTGAAGCCGGTTTTAGGCAATTTCAACGAAAAGGGCTGTCCAGATCTTTGCTCTCTGTTAATACCGGACTGAAGTTTTAATTCTTTCCGGTCATCCCCAGCTTTTTCAATAATGCATCCGGTTGGGGATCTCTGCCCCTGAAGTTACGATATAGAACAGCCGGATCTTCAATATTCCCCTTGGAAAGGATGTTGTCTCTGAAAGAAGAGGCGACCTCTTTTGAGAATATGCCCTTCTCCTCAAACAGAGAAAAGGCATCTGCCTCTAACACCTCAGCCCATTTATAGCTATAATAACCGGCTGAATATCCGCCTGCAAAAATGTGGCTGAAAGATGGCGAGAAACAAGTTCCCTCTATGTTGGGTAATAACTGTGTCTTCCTGATGGCATTTTTCTCAAAACTCTCAATATCTGATTCCGGTAATGATTTAAGAGAGTGCCATGCCATATCACTCATACCCAGTGATAGCTGTCTGACATTTGAATATCCGCTCAGGTAATTTTTTGCAGCAACAATTTTTTCAATAAGCTCTTCAGGGATTGCTTCGCCAGTCTGGTAATGTTTTGCAAAAGATGAGAGGAATTCTCTTTTTACAGCCCAGTTCTCCATAATCTGAGAAGGGAGCTCTACAAAGTCTCTGGAGACATTTGTACCTGTAAGAGACGGATATTTCCCCTCTGCAAGAATACCATGGAGTGCATGACCAAATTCATGTAACAGTGTGTTAAATTCATAATGTGTCAGTAATGAAGGTGTCTCTTTGGTGGGCTTTGTAAAGTTGCATACTAGTGAAACAAATGGCCTTTTTTCTACTCCATTCTCCATATACATTTCACGGAATGAGGTCATCCATGCACCACCTCTCTTACTGGCTCTGGGAAAGAAGTCCATATAGAGGAGAGAGAGGAACTTTCCGTCTTTCCCATAAACTTCATAAACTTTAACATCCTTGTGATAAACAGGTATTTTAGAGTTTTCAGTAAACTTTAAACCATAGAGTGAGTCTGCTAATGCAAAAATTGCCTGCTGGACATTTTCAAGTTTGAAGTATGGTTTGAGGAGTTCATCATTAAGTGCATACTTCTCATTTTTGTATTTTTCTGAATAGTAGCTGAAATCCCATGGCATTAACTCGCCCTTGAATCCTAATGAATTTGCATACTTTTGAATCTCTGCCAGCTCCCTCTTTGCATATGGAAGAGATTTGTCAAGTAATTCAGACAGGAAGGAGTTAACAGCATCTGAACTCTTGGCCATGTTCACATCAAGCACATAATCTGCATGGGAGTTAAATCCAAGAAGATTTGCACGTTCAATCCTCAGGGCAACAATTTTTTTAACAATATCAGAATTGTCAAACTCATCCTTGTAAGATTTGGTATTTGACGCTCTCCATAACTTCTCTTTCAATTCTCTGTTTTCGCTGTATTGAAGAAAAGGACCGTAGCTTGGTGCCTGAAGAGTATAAACCCATCCTTCAACTCCTCTTTCAGTCGCCTCAGCAGACCCAGCCTCTACTACAAAAGGTGGCAGACCGGCCAGTTGTACAGAGTCTGTAATGTGGATAAAGAACTTGTTTGTTGCAGCCAGGACATTCTGACCAAATTGCAGAGATAGCTGAGAAAGCTCCTTGTTAATCTCTCTGAATCTCTCTTTTGATTTCTGATCAAGACCGGCACCATTTCTGGCAAATCCTTTATATGTCTCCTCAAGAAGTCTTGAGTCTTCCTGATTCAGATCTAATTCAGCCCTCTTTTCATAAACAGTTTTAACCCTGCTGAACAGAGCCTCATTAAGCATTATATCATTACTGTACTCTGTAAGCAATGGTGATATTTCAAGAGCCAGGTTCTGCATTACAGAGTCAGTGGCTGCTTCATTAAGATTAAAGAAGATTGCAGAAATTCCGCTTAGTCTCCTTCCGGCATACTCCAGTGCAACGATAGTATTCTCAAAAGTAGGGCTCTCTGAATTAGAGACTATAGAGTCTATCTGGGTGCGACCCTCTTTTATTGCCTCTTCAAAAGCAGGTTTGTAATGCTCATTTGAAATTTTATCAAACGCCGGGGCTTCAAAAGGATTATCTGAAGGTACAAGCAATGGATTTACATCTGTCATCTTGGTATTGCATGAATTAAATGTTAAAAGTGCAGAGATGGCAGCAATAATTGTTCCTGTTTTTTTCATAAATGGATCAGAGAGTTTGAATTACAAGATATTTAGTTTGTTCCCAGAAGGTTGCCGGCTGGGAAATTTTTAACACCTGCATGCCGTTTGCGTCAGTTTCAAATGCATAAGTTCCGGTTGGGTGCACAGATAGTACTTTAGCCCTCTCAGCATTTGTGTTAATCTCTTTGACCTCACGTATATCCACTTTTATGAATGCCGACTGTTCTGCCTGGTAGGATATCTTTGCAGATTTAAACAGACCACCTTTAGACATAACATTTGCTTCAATAAGTTCTGATTTTGATCCAATTATATAATAACCTGAATATATTTGTGCCTCTTGTGTAGCAATTGTCTCTTTCTGAGAAGCTGTAGACTGACTTAGTGAAGTCACTTCGCTCTTAAGAGTGGTTACTGTTTTATCAAGAGATTCTATCTGCTGGCTCTTTACAACAAGCTGCCTGTCCTTTTCTGCAAGTTGCCTTCCCAGATCTTCAATAAGTTCTGATTTTGCGTCCAGCTCTGCAGTAAGAGTTGCCAGTCTCTTTTTGAATTGACTTGATTGAATACGATTGTCGTTTTTAAGTTTAGCAATCTGATTCTTGTAGCTTTTAATTGCCTCACCAACGGCAGCCACATCGGCTTTTAGCTGCTCTCTTGAATTTTCCTGAACCTCTGCACCACCTTGCTGTGACTGAAGAACAAGAATATTCTCTGCCTCTCTTATTGATTGAAGACCTGCCTCAACTTCATTTAGTGTAGCAAATACTTCCTCAAATTCAGCACTTTTAACCTGGTGTGCAGATCCCAGGGAATCAAGCTGAGCCTGTAATGCCTTGTATTTTGCAGACTTTTCCACACATGATGTAAGAGAAAGTATTGCAATTACAAGAGTTGTAAAAATGAAAATCTTTTTCATTGTATTGATAATTAATTGATTAAATCCAGAATTTGTGTTTATTTTACGCCTCAAATGTATGCAATATTTTTATTCAAATTCAATTATTTTTTAAAGATATGTAAATGACATTTTTTGAGCTATTTACATATGAATAATTGTAGCATTGCATCACCAACTTACCCCCGCTTCCCATCTTAGCGGAAGTGAAGTATCTGAAATCAAATCCCAGCGAAATAAGATTATCACGGCTTATCTTTTTTTTACCTCTTCCAATAACTTCCTGAAGTATCCTTAAATTTCTTCTGAGAATTTTGTTTACTGATTCTATCTGCATTCTTATCTCTCTTGATTTTGTATTATTACAAATATTTCTGCAACCTTCACTGCAATAGATTTTGTCACTTCTCCCGTACAACTCTTTCCCGCACTCTAAGCAAAATCGTTCCATTTTTTTTGCTTCAAATATAATGGGACTGCTAACTCATAAAGCATGTGAAACTAATTCTGTCTGTAAAATGTACAATTCTAAAAATGTGATTTCTTATCTTTGTCGCAATTAATCAAATAATGACGGAAATTATATTTACCCGCCACGGACAAACTGAGTGGAATGTTGCCAGAAAAATGCAGGGTCAGCTAGACTCGCCGTTAACTGAAATGGGACTTTTACAGGCGCGAATTCTGGGGGCTTATCTAAGAGACAAAGGGATTGCAGCAATTTATTCCAGCCCTCTCCAGAGGGCTGAGAGAACCGCAACTATTATCCAGCGAGAGACAGGTCTCGGCTCAATTACACTGGCTCCGGAATTGAAAGAGATTAACCTTGCAGACCTGGAGGGTAAATCTTTTTCCAGGGCAGCAGAGGAAGAACCTAAGAGAATGGAGGCCTTCTCATCAAAACCATCTGATTTTGTTCCGGGGAGAGGGGGAGAATCGTTTGAAGAGGTGCAGAGACGTTCACTTGATTTTGTTCAGACTCTTCTTACCAGACATAAGGATGAGAAGATTCTTGTAGTTTGCCATGCTGTTGTTTTAAGACTGATGATGGCATATTTTGAGGGATTCTCAATTGATGACTACTGGAGGATGGAGGGCTTTTTCTATCCATGCAGTATTACGAAAGTTGAGGTGTATAACGGTAAATACAAGCTGATTGAGAAGAACAGTGTAGAGTATGCAAAATAGATTAAACGTTTATATACGACATTAATTACTTATAAAGTTGATATTTAATATTCAGACCTCTTACTTTGCTGATGAATTTAAATATCTTCAAAATGGAAAAATCAATTAATCGTGTGGAGTTAAGGGGACATGTTGGGTTTGATCCGCGGATAAGTTCTCTTGAAGATGGACTTCAGGTCATGAGGCTCTCTCTTGCAACCAATGAAGCATTCAAGAACAAAAAGGGCGAATGGCAGGAGGAGACAGTCTGGCATAGTATTGTTGCATGGACAGGTAAAAGCATGCCGGATTTCAATGCTATTAAAAAGGGTAGCACCCTTTCTGTTACAGGAAGAATTAAACCTGTTAACTATCAGACTAAGGCGGGCATTGAACGTCAAACTTACGAGATAGTTGCTTCTGCAATCAAACATCATTTACCGGAGAGTACTGAATAGTTTTTTGTTGTACTTTTGTTGCTTGAACAGCGGTGCCTCTGATGAGGCATCCGCTTGGTTATTAAAATATCTGACAATATGAGAGAATTCCACATCTACAACACAATCAGCAGAAAAAAAGAGAAGTTTGAACCCGTAAATCCGGGGATGGCCGGAATCTATGTGTGTGGTCCCACTGTATATGGAGATGCGCACCTTGGACATGCCAGACCGGGTGTGACATATGACGTACTTGTTCGTCTTTTCAGAAAGCTTGGTTATAAAGTTAGGTACGTAAGAAATATTACAGATGTTGGCCACCTTGAAAATGACTCAGATGCAGGAGAGGATAAAATTGCAAAGAGAGCAAGGCTTGAAGAGCTTGAACCTATGGAGATAGTTCAGCACTATACTTTAAGATATCATGAAGCCATGAAACTCTTAAATACGCTCCCTCCTGATATTGAACCAAGAGCTTCCGGTCATATTATTGAACAGATATCACTTGTAGAAAAGATACTTGAAAAGGGATTTGCCTATATCAGCAATGGTTCGGTATACTTTGATGTACAGGAGTATAACAGAAAGCATAATTATGGTATCCTGTCGGGAAGATCATTAGATGATATGATGTCAAACACACGTAATCTCGAGGGTCAAAGTGATAAAAAATCATCTTTTGACTTTGCACTCTGGAAGAGGGCTTCACCTGAGCACATAATGAGATGGCCATCTCCATGGAGCGATGGTTTCCCGGGCTGGCACCTGGAATGCTCAGCCATGTCTTCAAAGTATCTTGGTAATATCTTTGATATTCACGGAGGAGGAATGGACCTGCTGTTTCCGCACCATGAATGTGAACTTGCGCAAAACACCGCCTCAAGAGGCAGTGGAGGGGTAAAGTACTGGATGCATAACAATATGATTACCATTAATGGCCAGAAGATGGGTAAATCATTAGGGAATTTTATAACACTGGAGGAGCTCTTTACCGGATCTCATAAGATACTTGAACAGGCATATACCCCAATGACTATTAGATTCTTCATTCTTCAGGCACATTACAGAAGTACTCTGGATTTCAGCAATGAGGCTCTGCAGGCTGCGGAAAAGGGATTGAAAAGATTGATACTTGCCGGCCAGGATGTTACAAAGCTTAAGAGCTCATCTGTGGGTGAGAAGATAGAGATTCTCCACTCAATAAAGGAGAGTATTTATGATGCGCTATGTGATGATTTGAACACACCTATTGCAATCGCTCAGTTATTTGAAGCGGTCAGAATAGTGAATACATTGAAGGAGAGGGGCACTGTTGTCCATTCAGATGACATAGCGGTATTAAATGAGCTTTTGAATGTTGTAACTGAAGAAATTCTCGGTTTAAAGGATGAGAATGCCAAATCTTCAAACGGAGAGGTCCTTTCTGGTGTTATTGAACTGATTCTTGAAATGAGGAGAGAGGCTAAACTTAAAAAAGACTTTGGAACTAGCGACATGATTCGTCAAAAGCTGACAGATCTTGGCGTACAAATTAAAGATACGAAAGAGGGGACAGACTGGAATCTGAATTAACCTTAAAAATATCAATATAATGAAAAGAAGAGATTTCTTCCGCACTCTCTCAATTGGAGGAGTAGGCTTGGCACTGAGTCCGGTAGTAAATGCCGCCCAAAAAAGTTCGTTGTTTTTATCAGATGAGAAACCTTCAACGAATATTGCCGATGCCATTGCCATTCCCAGAACAAAAGACTCAATGCCCGGTCTGTTTCCGGGAAGAGTGGTTAAGGTTGTTGACAACAGTTCAGTAGTTGACGGTATACCATCTGCAGACAGAGCTTATGTAATGTTGAGGGAGAGTTTGCTTGCCCTTACGGGAGAGAAGAGTCTTAAAAAGGCATGGAGAAAATTTGTCTCCCCAAATGATATTATCGGGTTAAAAGTAAATCCTGTTGCAGGAAGATTGCTTACCACTTCTCACGCAGTGACAGGGGCTGTCATAAAACAGCTTGAGGAGTCTGGTATTCCAAGAAAAAATATTGTTATATGGGACAGACGTGAGATGCAACTCCACGAAACAGGTTACACAGAAGAGAGCTATCCCGGAATAGAAATAGTAGGTACAGAGTGCATGGATTCAGCCGGAGGTTTCTATGACAAAGAGGGTAAATTATACTCAGAAGGCCGTATAGACAAGAATCATGTTTTCATTGCCGATGTTGAGGGGAAGTATGATTCCTACACAATCCCATATATGGTAAATGAGGGTAAAAATTCATATTTCACAAATATTGTAACAGAGAAGGTGACAAAAATAATAAACCTTCCTATCCTCAAAAATGCAGGGCCTACTACTACTCTTTGCCTTAAAAATCTAGCTTTTGGAGCTGTTACCAATACAAGCAGACTACATTCAAAGTTATGGCATGAGACATGTGCATATGTTTGTGCTTTTCCTCCTTTAAGGGATAAGGTTGTACTTAATATTGCAGATGGTCTGATTGGCTGTTTTGATGGAGGTCCGTCTGCAAAACCTCAGTTTATTTGTAACTATAACATGCTTCTGGTTGGTTCTGATCCTGTTGCCGTAGACAGAGTAGGCCATGATGTGATTATAGCAAAAAGGGTTGAGCAGGGAATTCAAAAAGTTGACAAGCCGGAGGCATCCAGATTTATTGATCTTGCAGAAGGTTTATCTCTGGGTATTGGCCAAAGAGAGAGGATTGAACTCATTGAGAAAAAATTATGAGGATTTTAATATGTGCTCTCATACTTATTGTAAATCAAAATATTTGGGGGCAGACTATAGCTGAAGATCAGCTTAAGGTTAAGAGAGAGCGAGATTTCAGAGGGGAGGCATTATACGGTTTTATGAATGGGGGGAGTGAACTCTTCCTTGAATATGGCTTTAACAATCTCAAAGCTCTGGAAATAGAGTACAGGGGAGAGGATTTTTCTGTTGAGATATACCAGATGGATTCTCCTGAAAATGCATTTGGAATATATTCACAACATACATTCAGATGTAATCCGGCAGATGAAAAGTTCTTTTGTGACTGTTCGTCGCCGGGGCAGTTTCAGGTAGCTTCAGGAGATATTTATTTGTCGGTAGTATCTGAAAAAAGGGGAGAGGGGTATCAACAGGCAGCTTTTGAACTTGCTGAATTGTTCATTAACAAATTCAGTTCTGGGGAATATTTGAACTTCCCACAGTTTGTTACTCAATACAAAGCGGTTGGGGATAAACATTCAAACAGTGTCAAATTTGCTAAGGGTCCCATCGCCTTATCCAACTCTTTATCTGAATACATGTCCCTGTTTGAAAATGTAAAATCTTACAAAGTTTGGATTGTAACAAATAATGGAAAAATTACAGCCGCATCTGTTTATTTCAGCTCTTCCGATGAAATGGCTAAGTTTTTATCCAATTGTAGTGAATATGGGAAAGATATTAAAGTTGAAAACGATACCAAGGACAATCTTTCTCTTATTCTGAATTTCCCGGCTGCCTTCTTGGAAGAATCAAAGTAAATCTACTTCCTTTCTTGATCTCAGACTCAACCTCTATATGCCCGGAGTGTTTTCTTGCCATATAATTACAAATCAAGAGTCCGAGTCCAATACTTGGTTCTCCCTCTGTACCACTTCTACCTGTTTGAATATTCAATGTAAACAGGTTCTCCTCTAAGTCAGGGGTCATCCCTATCCCGTTGTCTGCGACTATAATACTAATAGTCTCCTTAGATTTTGTGTCTGCTTTAATCTGGACATCACCACCTCTTGGAGTGAATTTTATTGCATTTGAAATTAAATTTCTGAGGATAGTACGCAGCATTCTTTGATCAGCTTCAACCTCAAGCTTCACTGGGATCTTATTTAGTAATCTTATGTTCTTGTTTTGTGCCTGTTTATAAAAGTTCTCAAGTTCTCCATTAAGTAATTCAAAAATATTAACTTTCACTGGTTCAAATACAATATTATCCTGTTGTATTCTTGACCATTGAAGTAGGTTCTCCATTAAAATGTTTATTGAATTTGCGGAGTCTAAGATTTTATCTGTGTAATCTTTAATCTTATCATTGGTTATTTCAGATGTTTCGGCCTTAAAGGATTTTGTAAGAGATATGAAATTGTTTATAGGCCCCCTTAAATCATTGGAAATAACTGAGAGGATTTTGCCTTTCTCAATATTCACTTTTTCAAGGTTATCATTAAATCTATCAATTTCAGAATTCTTGTCAAGTAGCTCCTGATAAAGTTTATCTGAGTTTTTAGTATGTGTCTCTATTTGTGCCTGAATGAATCTGTAAATTGAATATAACAGCAGCAATACAAGAATAGTCTGACCCCAGATTGTTTCCCACCAAGCCGCTTTAACAGAGAATGAAAAGTTGCTCTCGTTGCTCTCAACCCCCTCTCCCGAAATAGATTTGACACGAAAATTATATTTTCCATGCTTTAAATGTGCATATGAGACATCTGTTTTCTCTGTGGGCGAGCTCCATTTTTTGTCTACCCCTTCAAGCATGTACTGATATCTTATGTTTTTTATCTGAGAGTGTGTGGTAGCAATGAAGTGTAAAGTAATAAAGTTTGATTTTCTGGTAAGCTTAAGATTTTCAGGAAGAGAATACCATGCCGTTACTCCACTTAAGGATATATTCCGCAACCTTATACCGTTTTGCAGAACAATAACACTGTCTTCTCTTTCTTTGACCTTACTCCAGTTTACGTCCTCATTAAACAGCTGAACTTTTGAGATTTTTAGTTCTGGAGTAATGGTCTTTTCCAGCGACGTACCTCCATGATAAGCAGTCAGCCTATCCTCTGTGCCTATCCAGATTGTCCCATCTGATGCCTCAAGCATAGCCTCCTTCCTGCACTCCATTCCCACAAATCCCTGTTCAATGCCGTAACTGTTAATTTTTACCGAAACATTCAATGTATCTATAGATTCATGAATTCTCTTCTTTATCTCATGAAGACCAAACCTTGTTCCGGCCCAAATATTCCCTTTTCTGTCCTGGAGCAGACTTACAACCATATCGTTTTTCAGTCCGCTCTCTTCTGAGTATTTGATGAAGCTTTTACCATCATATCTGATTAGACCGTTTCCCCCGCTTGCCAGCCATATTACACCCCTGTTGTCTTCAATTATATCATTAATGGTGTCACTAAAGAATCCATGTTTTTTGTTATAGTGGATAAAATTTTCACCATCATATTTTGTAACACCGCCTCCGGCTGTTCCTATCCACAGATTGTCCTTGCTATCCTGATAAAAGCTACGGACATGATTACTGCTAAGACCGTTCTTGACATTATAAC
The DNA here is from genome assembly GCA_937901965.1 of uncultured Bacteroidota bacterium. Taxonomy (GTDB): domain Bacteria; phylum Bacteroidota; class Bacteroidia; order Bacteroidales; family UBA932; genus Bact-08. The sequence continues at coordinate 185,410 of CALGSW010000016.1, read as the reverse complement.
TTATTATTTTGTCACCCTTAATAAGTGAGACTCCTGATTGTGTTGTAGAGAACCAAACATTACCATGATTGTCAGTATCAACCATTAGGACTGTATTATTTGGGAATCCTGTGGATTTATCATATGTAAATGTCCTTGTCCCGTCATACATAAGAAGTCCGTTGTTATCTGTAGCAATCCAGATTCTCCCCTCAGAATCATTAACTGTTTTAAAAATGAATCTCCCTTTAAGACCGGCCTCAGGACCGAATGATCTTATATATTGACGCTGTATCCCATTGGTAACACCTTCTGACAGAATATTAAGGGATCCCCCAAATGTACTTATCCACAAATTACCATGGCTATCCTCACTTATGTGGGATATTCTTGAATTAGCAATCCCTTCTTGCTGGGTGTAATGAGAGAAAAGTCGCCCTTCAAACTTTACTAATCCTGCCCCTCTTGTTCCAAACCAAATATTTCCGTTTCTATCCTGAAGAGAACTTCTCATTGCTTCAGCAACCAGCCCATCGTTAGGGCCATAAACTCTCATTGAACTACCGTCAAATTTTGTCAGGTTCCCGTTTGAATTCCCAAACCACATGTTTCCATCCCTGTCTTCAAGGAAACTTCTGATTGAATTATTTCCCAGTCCCTCATGTGTAGTGTATGAAGTTAAAGCTCTTCCATCGTACTTTATGATTCCCATGAATGCTGTGCTTATCCAGATGTTATTTTTACTGTCTCTGAATAATAGAGATATGTGATCTTGAATAAGACCCTCTTTGGTGGTAAAGACAGAAAAAGTGTCTCCGTCAAAAATAGAGATACCGCCTCCATAAGTTGCTATCCACATTCGTCCGGATCCGTCCTCTATAATTGATCTCACATCATTTGCAGATAATCCGGTCTCTTTAGTGTAAACAGTTAGTTTTCCCTCTTGATAAAGAACAAGTCCTTTTCTTGTCCCAAACCAGATCCTGTTATACTTGTCTTCAAAAATACAGTTTACAAGGTCATGAGGCAATCCACTTTTTGTTGATATTTGAGTAAAATTCTTGCCGTCGTATCTGGTTACTCCTCCTTCATATGTACTGATCCAGATGTTATTTTTTGAATCAATAAACAGAGCATTTATCAGATTATTAGCCAATCCCTGATTTTGGGTAAAGTGATAGAAGTATTTGCCGTCATATCTTGTGAGCCCGTTATCAGTACCTACCCATATATTCCCAATGCTATCCTGGGCGAGCGCTCTTATCTGATCATGGAGCAGTCCCTGCATTTTGCTGTAATAAAAAAAGCTCCCCGGATTAATCTCTTTATATATTGGTTCTTTAACCAAAACCTGAGCAGGAAGCCCCACAGAAATAGAGGCCTCTTTAAAATTTATGACACGAGGATTAGTAAATTCACCTGTGCCAATCCTCCTTGTAGAGGTGACCATTCTGCTGATTTTGAGAGACACAGGTATATTCTTCTGATTTGCCTTAAGGGCTACAGGCTCTGAAATCCTTGAAATCATTACATTTGATACTTTGAGCAAAGATGTATCCGGTGGTTGAAGTGAGTCCGGAGGAACTACATAACCAACATCCTTTAATATTGACGGTTTAATTCCTGTATCACCAGTCTCAGTCTCTCTGATGCAAGACAAAAGAGTGATCAGAAGTATAGATATAATTACAAAGCCTCTTTTCATTTCTAAGGATATCAATCCTGTTTCAGTGGTAGTTTAATTATAAATTCCGAGCCAACATGAGGTGTGCTTTCAACAATTATTGTGCCTTTGTGAATCTCAACCAGCTCTTTACATATAATCAGACCCAGACCGGTACTCGGTTCTCCCTCCGTTCCGCTTCTTCCACTTTTGTTGCCAATTTTAAAAATATTCTCTTTTAGTTTCTCATCCATTCCTACGCCATTATCCGTCACGCTAATTTCAGCGAAATCACCAGATGACTTAGCATTTATAACCACTTTGCCATTTTTTGGAGTGAATTTTACAGCATTGTTAACAATGTTTCTTATTACTGTCTGGAGCATACTTTCATCGGCCTCAAACTTCAGATCCTCCGGTATGTCTACTAATAGTTCAATCCCCTTCCTTTTTGCGGTATCCATTATCCATGCAAGATTTTCAAATACCGAATTTTTAAGAATAATCACAGTAGGGTTAAAAGGAATTGCCTGCCGCTGCATCCTTGACCAGTGAAGTAGATTTTCAAGCAGATTGTACAGATTTTTTGCAGTACAATGCATATTGTCTGCGAAAGATTTCAACTCGCTCTCTTTAAAAGATGAGAAATCCTCAGACATTATTTGTGTAAGTCCTAGAAATGTTCCAAAAGGACCTCTTAAATCGTGGGCAATAATTGAAAAAAGTTTATCCTTTTCAATATTCAGTACCTCAAGTTCGTTGTTTTTTAGCAGAAGCTCTTCAGTCTGTTCTTGTACCTTATGTTCCAGAATCTCCTTATCGCGCTTGAGAACTCTCTCCCTGTACTTAATTAAAAGATACAGCAGAACTAAGAAAAGGGAGGCAAGCAAAACGTAAAACCATACTGTTTGCCACCATGGAGGTTTAATCCTGAAATTGTATTCAACTTCATTACTTTGAACACCCTCACTTGATGTCGCCCTAACTCTGAAAGTATAATTTCCAGGGGACAAGTTTACATATGGAATCTCTGTAATGGTAGAGGTTTTGTTCCACTTGCGGTCAAGTCCCTCAAGCATGTATTCATACCTGACCTTGTTAATCTCATTCTGTGTTACAGCTATGAATTTAAAGGTTATGTAGTTCAGTTTATGCGGCAGCTCAAGATCAATTGGAATATTGTTCCATCTTGAAATTCCAGTTAAACTAATATTTTTTAAAGGCAACCCGTTGTTTAGGACTATTGTAGTGTCTTTTAGTGTGTTAAGGAGCGTCCATGGAATTTCTTCGTTGTAAATTAAAAGATTCGTCATCTGCATTGTAAATGGAGCACTCTTTTTGACTTCTTTATCTCCATGGAAAACAGTTAATCTGTCGTTTGTGCCAACAATAATTTCTCCTCCGGATAACTCTTCTATTGCGCTAAGGTTGCATCCCATGCCTATGAATCCATCCTCATAGTTATAGCTTTTTATAGTATAGCTTGCCTCAGGCGACTCTTTGTGAATCTTATTTATACCGTATCTTGTTCCGGCCCAGATGTTACCATCTGTATCAAGTAATAATGATAAAACATATCCATTATTTAAACCCTCATCAGTACTTAACTTAGTAAATACCTTTCCGTCATATTTTACAACTCCCTCTCCACCAGTTCCAAACCATAGATTTCCCTCTTTGTCCTCTGTAATACTATATACAATATTGCTGAAAAATCCCTCTTTAACAGTGTAATGAGTAAATGATTTCCCATTGTACGATGTAAGTCCGCCACCGTCTGTGGCAAACCAAACCACCCTGTTTCTATCCTCATAAATGTTGAGAATATTATTACTGCTCAGGCCACTTTCAATTGTAAAATTTGAAAAATTATCATTCTCAAACAGGGATGCTCCACCACCATAAGTACCAATCCACATACCTCCGCCGGATGATTTTGACACATCTCTTATTGTATTGTCTGCAAGCCCATTCTCCTTTGTGTAATTAATAGTTCTTTTACCATCATACAAAACTATGCCGCCACCATCAGTTCCAAACCATATTCTCCCTTTACTCTGTTCAAAGATACTGTAAACTCTGGTGCTCTTGAGGCCCTGATCAGGACCAAAAAGCGAGAACCACTCCTCCTTTTTATCACTACCTGAATTTCCTATCATTGTTACATATCCGCCGAATGTTCCAAGCCACAGCAAATTATTGCTGTCCCTGAGGATACTCATTACTCTGCTGTTTGATAATCCATCATCCATTGTAAGATGGGTGAAGATATCTCCCTTATATCTTACCAGACCTGCTGTTCTGGTTCCTATCCATATATTCCCGGATTTGTCCTCGTGTATGCATCTTACATAGTCTGAGCCCAGCCCTTCATTAATATTGTAATTTGTAAAATGAGATCCATCAAACTTGAAAAGACCGCCTCGTGTTGTTCCAATCCAAAGATTCCCTTTGTAGTCCTCTTGTATACTCCTTATTGTGCCGTCAGAGATACCTGATTCGTTATCATAATGATAAAAATCATTTCCGTCGTATTTCAAAAGGCCCAGATTGGAAAGGCCTATCCAGATATTCCCTTTTCTATCTTCACTTAGTGCTGTTGCCTCATTTTGAGGAAGTCCCTCTTTTATTGTATAGTTTGTAAAGCTCTCTCCGTCAAAACGTGAAATACCTCCAAGGTTTGTTGTAATCCACAGCTTGCCATACCTGTCCATCATAAGATAGCGTGTGTCATTATCACACAATCCATTATCTTTAGTGTATACAGTAAAATTCTCACCATCGTACTTAACAATCCCGCCACCGGTAGCCAGCCATATATTTCCGGAGCTATCCTCTTCTATCCCGTTAACAACATTATTTGGAAGACCATTTTCTTCAGAGAATATATGAAACTCCTGTCCGTCAAACTTTATAGCACCACCTCTGAATGTCCCTGCCCAGATATTTCCTTTTGAATCATAAAGCACGGAGAGTATCAGACTGTTGCTCAATCCCTGTTCTGTAGTATAGTGATAAAGATATCTGCCATCATATCTTGTAAGTCCGTCATCAGTTCCCAGCCAAAGATTGCCGGTTTTATCCTCAGCCATTGCTCTGATCTGGTCATGTCTCAGGCCTTGTAATTTTCCTATTGAGCTGAAATTGTCGGGATTTTTATCTCTGATATATGCATCCTTCGCCTCTAAACGTGCAGGTGGGTATGCTGTGACAATTCTCTTGCCGGCAGGTATAACTACCGGCTCATTAACTCCGTTCTCTCCCGGAGTTTTTATATTAGAGTTAACAATTGATAGTTTTTTTGGCGAAGAGGCATTGGTCACATTATTGTGAGCAACTGTTTTTGAGCCAGTTTTTGAAGTTGTGACAACAGGGGGTGTTGCTTTAATAATCACAGGATCAGCTACATCACCTTTGGAGACCACCTTGCCGGATAGAGTCCGAGATTCTGGTTGTGTTAATTTGTTGACCTCCGTGTTTTCTTCTTTACATGCAATAAAGAAGAACAAGACAACTGTCATCAGAAACAGTTGTCTTGTTATATTGATTAAATTCTTGCAGGCCATAGCTCTTATTATTAAAAAGAGAGGGGACTCCTCCTGCACAAATTTAATTAAAAAAATGATTCAAATAGTTATTATTCAGTTAAATCATAACCATAATCTATGCCTTTCAGTGTTGCCGGCACTCCTCTCTTCATCCAGACAGGCATTGGAGCCCCTTTCAAATAGTAATCAAAGAACTGTGCGAGTCTAATACTTAGATCTTTCGCATTAACCCTCTTTGCCAGATTATGCACTTCGTTATTATACTGAAGCATCCATACCGGTTTACCAAGTCTGCGAAGTGCAGTAAAGTATTCAATTCCCTGATACCATGGAACTGCATCATCTTCATCATTGTGCATTATTAGCAAAGGAGTCTCTACTTTGTCTGCAAAAAACAGAGGAGAGTTCTCAATATAGAGCTCAGGAGCTTCCCAAAGTGTTTTTCCAATTCTGCTTTGAGTGTGCTCGTACTGGAATTGTCTTACCATTCCGGACCCCCATCTTATGCCACCGTAAGCACTGGTCATATTGGCAACCGGAGCACCGGCCCCGGCGGCTTTCCATTTAAAGGTTTCCGGCTTTGTAATCATGTATGCTACCTGATATCCTCCCCAGCTCTGACCCTGAATAGCTACATTATCTCTGTCAACCCATTTATTTTCGCACAACATCTTTACTCCGGGCACTATGCAGTCTATGGCACTCTTTCCGGGATGTCCAAGTTCGTATGCAATATCCGGAACAAAAACAATGTATTCGTTGCTTATAAAATAAGGGATATTTATTGTTGATCTGCTTGGTGCCGGTGCTCTGTAGGCATGGAGAAGATCTGAATTTCTTTCATAAAAGTATACCAGCATTGGATATTTCTTTGAAGGATCAAAGTTTTCCGGTTTGTAAAGCAGACCTTCAAGATCAATGCCAGTTGATGATTTCCAGTTAACAAGCTCGACAGTTCCCCAATTATACTCTCTTTGTTGCGGATTAATATCAGAAATCCTCTTTTGTGTTTTTAAATTGTCTTTGGAAATCCACACATCCGGAGAATTTGTGAAGTTTGCCTTTACAAAGGCAAACTCTTTACCATTTTTACTCCTCTTAAATGATGAGAAGGTGAATGGTTCCATTGTCCACTTAATAAGAGCCGGTTTTCTTAAAGCCATGTTTTTTGAGTAAAAACCATTCTCTTTTGTCTTATTATCAAATGCTGCAAAAAGAAACTCTGACTTTTCAGCAACAGGCTCCATCTCACGGAAATCTCTGTCTGGTCTTGTTATCCTGAATGTTATTCTTTCAGCGGCACCTTTTCCTTCTGTAAAATTTTCAGGGGCTCTTACTCCATTTGGATCAAATTTCCACACATCATATCTGTCATATATGAATACTGAATTTTCATTCTCTGTCCATCCACCATTTCCATATGATGAAGCCATAGATGGAGAGTCATGCAGCTCATCGGCAAATTTAACAGTCATTCCCTCTGTGAGACATACCCTCTTCTCAAGTGGGATATTCAGTGAATACCACTTTTTGTCACTGTTATTGTACCATACAAAAAAGTTTCCTTCAGGAGAGACTGTATAGCTGCTTATGTACTCTCCGTTCAGAATTTTCTTTGCATCACCTGTTTTAATATCAACAATATACAAATCTCTTTTAGGGTTTGCATCCCATTGAGATTCAATTCTGTAGTTAAAGTTGCTTATTGCAATTCCTCTCTCTCCTCCCCATTTTGCAGGAACAATAATATTGTCATATTCATCTTTTGCAAGTTGAATAAAATTTGGCTCTCCCTCCAGTTCAATCTTACTCAGATATGTTTTTCTCAATTCTCTCTGTAGATTACGCAACTGCATCGGCTGGATGTATGGCTCTTCATAATGCCATATATCTAATCTTGCCACCTCCGGATCTTTGTTTGCTGTATCCTTTTCAGGCCGTACAGGAGCAATCCCGAAAAACAGTCTGGTCCCGTCTTTACTGAACGCAAGTTCGCGGTTGTCGCTTACTGTCATTTCCTTAGGGATAGCTGAGAAGCTATTGTCTATTATAACTTTTGCCTCCTGCATTCCTGTCCTGAACTCCATTATGGATATACTTTTGTCCTTGTTCTGTTTTGTTGTATCAAGCCTGGCAAAGAAAACCATTCTTGAATTATCTTCACTCACTTCAGGTAATTTAACACTTTGCTTAAGGTCAGTCATAAGCATTGGAGTTACAATCCCCTTTTCGGGATTGTACATAAACAGACCAGCTTTGTTAAGTGAATCTTTAGAATTAGGCCTTGCAACATAAAACAGTGTATCACCACCTCTTGAAAAATCGTATTCAGAAATATATTTCAGAGTATCAATTTTCCCACTGTTCAAATGATAAACAAAGAGTTCACTACCTTCATCTTTGTCTTTTTTTACTGGTTTCTTGCTCTTTGAAGTATCAGCCGGAGGGGTTGTCTGAAAAGCCAGGAATCTGTTACCCCATCTGCCCATCTTATAATTCTTCAGATATGGAAAAGTTTTCAGCTCTTTAGAAGTAAAATTGTAAACAGCCAGAGTATCCTTTGGCATCTGGTCAGGTTTGCTCTTTTTAATTCTTGCCTCTTTTGTCTGTGTGAATAGAGGCTTAATTGTAAATGCAGTAAATTTCCCGTCAGGAGTGATCCTTGGTGCTGCACCTCTTTCAAATGTTCTCTTTTCCATGTCAGCAAGGCTGAGTGCCACAAGATAGCCATCACCTTCCTGAGCATTTACCTGATATAAAGCATATTTGCCATTATCAGTCATCTCAACATTCCCAACACTCTTCCAGTTATCATATACTGAATGATCAAGTGGTTTCTTTTGGCCGAAAGAGGTGACTGAGTATATTACCAATGCTATTATTAAAATCCTTTTCATACTCTTGAATTATTAATTTTTAAGCCATTTGTCAAGCCATGAATAGAACACTCTGTTCCATTGAATGCTATTTTGTGGTTTTAAAATCCAGTGATTTTCACCAGGGAATAGGAGCAATTCAGAAGGAACACCCAGAGCCTGTGCAGCATTGAAAGCAGCCATCCCCTGATCAACAGGAACCCGGTAGTCCATTTCGCCATGTGTAATAAGTATAGGAGTATTCCAATTTTTTACAAGCTTATGAGGTGAACTTGAATAGTGTCTGTTTGCAACCGGATTATCATCCCATGGAGCTCCGCCGTTATCCCAGTGAGGGAACCACATCTCTTCAGTGGTCATATACATATGCTCCTGGTTGAAAATTCCGGCATGAGCAATGAATGCAGAGAACATACCTTTGTGAATACCTGCGAGATAAAATACTGAATAGCCTCCATAGCTGGCACCTACAGCACCCACTTTTCCAACATATTTCTCTTTTTTCATCTCATTCACGGAAGAGAAATAATCTTGCATATTCAGACCGGGATAATCTCCTGAAATCTGATCAGTCCACTCTTGTCCAAAAGCTGTTGTACCCCTTCTGTTCGGAAGTATAACAATGTAATCGTTAGCTGCCATCAGTTGGAAATTCCAGCGATAAGACCAGTTCTGACTTAACGTTCCCTGAGGGCCTCCAAGGCAGAACAGAAGGGCGGGATATGTTTTTGTTGAATCAAAATTTGGCGGATATACAACCCACATGTGCATATCTTTATTGTCAACAGTTTTAATCCACCTCTCCTCAACTTTACCCATTGTTATCTGGTCAAGCAGATGCTTGTTCTCAAATGAAAGTTGCTTATATGTTCCGTCCTGAGGATTGACAGATACAATTTCATTAGGCATTGACATACTTTTGTATGTAGTGATCAGTCTCTCTTCAGCAAGTTGAACTCCGTCAAAGTCAAACTGATCCTGAACAACCAGCCTTATACTTTTGTCAGCAAGGTTTACCTGATAAATTCCTGTCAGAGCCTTAACACATGATGTAAAGTATAAACCTGAACCATCAGCTAGCCAGGTGATTGTCTCTGCATTATATGGAAAATCTTCTGTCAGTTCAGTCTTTACCCTGGACTCCAGGTCCATTATAAAAATTCGTTTCTTATCAGCCTCAAACCCGGCTCTCTCCATTGATATCCACGCAATACTTTTACCGTCAGGTGAAAATAGTGGGTCCGTATCATAACCAGGCATCCCTTCGGTTAGATTTTCATGACTCTTGTCAGATAAACTATATAGATATATATCTGTATTTGTTGAGAATGCATAATCTCTGCCAGTCAGTTTTCTGCTTGCATAAAGTAACATTGACCCGTCTGGACTCCAGCTTAACTGTTCAATTCCGCTTAGTGGCATGGTAGGGGACTCAAATGGCTCTCCCTCCAAAATATCAGTGATATTGCTTAAATTTTTTCCATCAAAATCAGCAATGAAAGGGTGCGGTATTGTTTCAACAAAATGGTCCCAGTGACGATACATCAAGCCAGATATCATCCTCCCGTTTGCCTTATCAAGATCCGGCCAAATATCAACTGCCTTTTTATCTGATTTAACTTCACTGATAAATAGTATTTTATTACAATCCTGGGAGAATTCAAATTCATTTATTCCCGCTTCGTAATCACTTACCTTTCTTGAACCTGTTCCGTCTGCTTTCATAACCCAGATTTGCCCGCCAGAAAGATATGCAATCTCTTTACCTTCATTAATCCACCTTGCATTATTTTCGCTTCCGGAGGAGGTTGTAAGCTGTTTCTGATCCGAGCCGTCTGCGTTCATAACAAACAGTTCCCTGTTGTTTTTATTTTGAGAGATACTGGTATAAGCAACGCCATAAAGGATTTTTGAGCCGTCAGGTGATACCTGAGGGTCTGATACCTTGCCCATACTGTGCATCACTTCAGGTGTGAGCCTGCCGTTTTCTACGGTTATGGTGCTTTTTGTAATTATTTCTGCCTGCTTTTCCGCGTTTCCCCCGCAGGAGGCTACTATTGCAGCTGTTGAAATTAACATAGCGAATAGTTTACTTTTCATAGTTTATTGTATATTATTGTTAGATTTTAGAGTTAAAAGCGTAAAAATAATTTAAATTTTAATTCTTCCGCTCATTTAAAATCAATTTGAGTTATAGGTTAACCGATACACCAGCCTTAATCCACCTGCCGGGCTGAGGTAGGTTTCCGAGATATAGGTAATCTTTTCCAAAAAGATTAGTAGCCTCTACAGAAATCCTCCATTTTGATTCACTCCAAACTAACTTTAAATCAGCAAGTGCAAATGCCTTATAAGGAATCTCAATAGAGCCGGGCCCTAGCCAGGTCCCCTCCCTTTTCTGGAAACTCAGATCCCATCTTGCTGAAAGTTTTCCAAAGATTTTATGGTCTGCAAAGAATGTCGTTTTGTGTCTCAGAAAATCTGTAGCGTAAAGCGATAACAGGCCATCGGTTTTCTTAGAAACATCTAAATATGCATAAGTCACTCCTACTCTGTTTATAAACGATTCTGACCAGCTTTTTGTTGCAGAAATCTCAAAACCTGCCGTAATTACATTTGTAATATTACTTGCCTGCCACTGGTCTGAGCCGCTTACTCTTGTCCAGTCAATTATACTGAATCCATACCTGTAGAAACCTGAAAGAGAAACCTTTAGTCCTGATTTAAGATATCTGAGGCCAAGCTGCCCGGAGAGAGCCTCTTCTGCTTTAAGGCTCAGATTTCCGGTTTGAGTAGGACTTTTGTAGTAAAGATCTGTGAATGTTGGTTTTCTGAAGGAATTATTCACCCAGGCGTTTGCCTCCAGGTAAGGAGTGAAATTGTATGCAGCACTTATTCCGCCGTAAAGACGCATATTTTCTGCCGCAAGAACACCTGCGGTAAATCTCCATTTTTCAAGTTGCAGAATGTGCTTTGCATAAGCTGATGGTGTTTGTCTGCTTTTACTCCGGGTATATTTAACACCTTCAGATGAATAATTCAGGCTCTCTCCCCGTATCGGGTCACCCAGAACAGTACTGTAAATATTTTCAAATCTGTATCCCGCTCCAAGAAGAGTGGTTCCGGCTCTGTCCCATCTTCTTGCCGCCTGAAAATCTGCTCCTGCTATATCCGTACGGTGGTAGTTATGTCCCTGATACCATGATGCCGGCTCATTTCTAAAGAGTTCAAACCTGTCATAATGCCGTCTGTGGTATGCCATTGCTTTAATTTGCCAATTACCGCTTCTGTATGTGTACTGAATGGATGATAGCCACAGGCTTGTCTCTTCAAACTGCTCAGGATATGCCGCTGTGTAGAAACTGTTAGCCCCGAATGCCTTATGCTGATAGCCGGCCTGAGCTGCAATAGTATGCCTTGTACCCTTTGAGACCACAACATTTGTAAAGATATTGAGAATATCAAAATCTGTATTAACTGTGTAACCGTCAGATCTGCCAAATCCGCCACCAGTCTGGGCAGAGATGTTCCATAGGCCGATATTTTTTGAATATTGAAGGTTTGCATCCCCCTTGAAGTAGCCGAATGATCCACCCGACAGGGAGAGTGATAATCCGGTTTTACGTGGATTTTTTGTGATGATATTAATTGCTCCTGCATATGCCACTGAGCCTTCAGACCAGGCACCGGGTCCGTGCAGAATTTCAATTCTTTCAATTTGTGAAATTTCAACCGGAATATTCAGTGAGTGGTGTCCGGTCTGTGGGTCTGTGAAGTTTACCCCGTTAATCATAACCATTGTCTGGTCAAATGTTCCTCCAAGAATGTTCAGATCTGACTGAACCCCTTCGCCTCCCCGTGTACGAAGGTCGGTTCCCTGGAGATATCGCAACAGATCGGGGAGATTGTTTACTGCAGCCCGCTCAATCTCTGTCTGCTGAATTACTGCCACTACCCTGACAAGCGGCTGAAATGGGGTGGGTCGCTCTGTGTTAACTATCAACTCTTCAAGTGCCCTGATTGTGTCGTTTTCTGTTTTTTTACTGCTCTGTGCCATTATCGGCTGACTCTTTAAGATGAGTATAGAGCAGGTTACACTCATCACTCCAATTTTGATAACCTTTCTCAGCGATGAGAATACAGCCCAGGGTGCCCGCTTCCATCTTTTGAAGCACAAACTGGATTTGTTTTGCTTTTTTCTATTCATAAATCTTTTTTTTCTGTTGCGAAGGCGCAAAAATAGATAGATAATGAATACAGCCCAAGAATAAAATATTTAATTTTGAAATGAGCAGTAAAACAAATTCTATTAATGGACACATTAAACCTTGCACAAATTAGGGCAGAATTGCATGAATCACCCGAGTATTCTCATAAAGAGGAGAAGACAGCATTAATAATCGCAAAGTATCTGGAAAAGTTTTCTCCGGATGATTTATACACAAAGGTTGGAGGACATGGGATTATTGCCGGATTTAAAGGAGAGAGAGATGGGGAATCTCTCATGTTCAGATGCGAAATGGATGCCGTCCCCACAGAGAGAGGTCCTGAGCACTTATGTGGTCATGACGGCCATATGGCAATACTTTTGGGTTTGGCAAGCAAACTAAGTGAAAACAGAGACTTTCCCGGTAAAGTATGGCTTTTTTTTCAGCCTGCAGAAGAGGTGGGAGAAGGTGCATCAGGAATGGTGGCTGAGCTCGCCAGACTGAGGGTGAATTTTGATTACGCCTTTGCACTCCATAACAAACCCGGTAATAAGGAGAATCTGATCATACTCTATAAAAACGTTTATGCTGCTGCATCAGTTGGTCTTGAGCTTAGATTCTCAGGTTCTGCTTCACATGCAGCCTATCCTGAACAGGCAGAGAATCCAACATTCACTATACTTGATACTGTTGAAGAGATTAAAAGAATAAACTCTAATAAGAGTCTGTTTTCAAACTTTGTTCTGGGAACAGTAGTAAATGTAACAATAGGAGAGGCAAACTACGGAGTGACTCCTGGTTCGGGGACCTTAAGGGTGACTCTGAGGGCTTATGATGAAATGGATTTAAATTTATTTTGCAAAAAAATTGAGATGTTTGCAAGGAAAAGGTGTGAGAAAACCTCTCTTAATCTTGAAATAACTCACCATGACAGATTCCCGGCTACAATAAACAATGCCTTCGCCTGTAACATGGTTATTGAGGCAGCTGAAAAACTAGGCATGGAATTGGTATATTCATCTTTACCAGAGAGAGGATCTGAGGATTTCGCCCATTTTGCCAGCATTTCAAAAGCGAATTTTTTTGATGTTGGAAATGGATTTGAGGGCGATGATATCCACAGGGAAGGGTATAAATTCAATGACTCAATATTGGAAAGTTCAGTAAAACTATATAGTACAATAATATATAAATGACAAGGACCGTACTCTTTTATCTGAAATTCATTTTATTCTCATGTTTATTTTTTCTCTCCTTCAAGGCAGAAGCTGCTAGGTTTTCAGGCAAAATTACAGATATAAAGGGTGAGGGTATTCCTTATGCAACGGTGTATATTCATGAGTTGAAGCTAGGTATCAGTGCAGATTTAAATGGTGAGTTTTCTGCGCAGTTAAAACCCGGTCATTACACTATAGAGGTCTCCTCATTAGGATATAAAAGAGAAAAATTCTACATGGAGAAGGGTGACGAGTCTGTTTTCAGAACCTTTGTTCTTGATGAGGTCTCATATGAATTGAATGAGGCAATGCTGTCCGGCAGAGATGACGACAGAGGCACCTCAATAATGAAAAGAGCAATAGCAATGGCTCCTAGATTCAGGTATCAGGTAAAAGAATATATGTCCGAGAACTACCTGAAAGGAACCGTGAAAATCAATAAGATACCTGCAATATTTAAATTTAAGTCAGTTAAAGAGATGGCTGATTTTGTAACTGGTAAGCTATTTGTACTTGAGTCACATTCAACAATCAAGTTTACATTTCCGGACAAGTATGAGCAAACTGTAAAGGCATTTTCCAGTTCAATTCCGGACGAAATGAATCCCGGAGATTTCTCAATGATCATGAAATCTTCAATTTATGAGCCTGAGCTCTCTGGAATGATCTCTCCTTTATCTTCTAAGGCATTCTCATACTACAGATTTGTATTTCAGGGAATAACAACAGAATCAGGGAGAGTGGTTAATAAAATTCTTGTTGTTCCAAAGAGGGGAAACTCAAAACTATTTGCCGGCCACTTGTATATTGTTGACAATATCTGGAATGTAGCTTTTGCTGAATTAGTAACAGACCAGTCGGGAATTAATATAAATGTAAAAATTAACTATAACGAAGTGGCAGAAGGGGTGTTTCTTCCTACAACATATAATATTAAAGCCGATATAAATTATTTGGGTATCAAAGGTGAGGGCAGATACTTTTCCTCTTCATCATACAAAGAGATAAAAACAAATACATCTGCTCTTGGGTACAAAAGCGAAATTATCTCATCCCATGAAAAGGATATGAAGAGGAGCGAGGCAAGGTCAATTGCAAAGAAGCTTGAACAAGAGCTGGCCCCTGAAAAAAAGGAGAAGGCTTCACTGGAGTTAAAATCAGCTGTCTCTAATACCACTGTAAAAGTTGATTCTACTGCCAAACAAAGGGATTCAACATACTGGCTTGAGGTGAGAAAAGTGCCTCTCAGAGGAGAAGAGGTGGTCTCTTATAAGAAGAGGGACAGCCTCAAAATTGAATTTAAGGCTATTGAAAAAAGAGATTCAGTACGCTCCCAGAATAGCGGTAGAGGGGGGACTATTCTTGAGAAAATATTTTTTGGTCACAAGCTCAAACTTGGTCAAAACCTTTACTTCACGTACGGTGGGCTATCAAAAGCCGTAGGAGATTTTAATTTTGTAGACGGGTACCAGTTTGGTCAGAATATATTTTTTCAGTATACAGGTTTCAAGAATGCTCCATTAAAAATAGGAGGTGCCGCATACTATTCTGTTCAAAGAGAGGAGCTTCTTTGGAATTCAAAAATTGAATTTTCTCATACCCCACTTAGAGGTGGTTCTATAGTGATTGAAGGTGGCAGAGAGACCGCGGATATCAGTAACAATCCGGGAGTAAGCAGATTCATTAATTCGTATGCTTCATTTTTCTTTGGAGTTAACCCGGTAAAATTGATGGATAAAAAATTTTTAAGTTTATCCTCTGCTTTGGACATAGCAAATGGATTAAAGGCAGGTTTAAACTTCTCTGCAAATAAATATTCTACCCTTCAAAATTCTGAGACAACAAGCCTCTTTGGAAAAAAGGGCAGTTCAAATATGCCTGAAAATATATTCAATGCCGGGGTGAGTAATGCCTCCTCACTTGTCTTTTCAACGCACATAAGCTACACACCAAGATATTTCTACAGAATTGATAACGGATATAAGAGATATGTCAGATCCGTTTATCCTACATTTAATTTAAGATATTCTGCAGCAATAAAGACCAAAGGATTCTCATCCTCCTGGTCTAATATTGAACTTGAGATAAAACAAAAGATTAAAACCGACATCTACTCTTCACTAACTTATAGCATCAGCGGTGGATTGTTTCTATCCGCACATTCAATAACTCTTCCTGATTACAAGCATTTTGCGGCATCAGATATTATTGTTTCAGATAAACAGTTCAGTGACAGATACCAGATGGTCAGCGGATATCTTTACTCCACTTCAGGGTCATGGATGGATATTAAGATAAACTACGTTTCTGAGTATATTCTTTTAAAGAGATTACCCTTTATGGATACCCCTCTGTTAACAGAGGCATTGCACTTTAAATCACTTTGGCTGCCAGGTGCCAGAAGGAATCACAATGAACTGGGTTATTCAATAGGAGTTGACGGAATAGGAAGATTTGGTGCATTCATATTCTTAAACGGTATTAAATACAACGGTATAAACTTCAGATTATCTTTGCCTTTGTTTAGTCAGATTCATTAAATACTCTTCTACGGCAACAGGGAAGTGTTTATACTCCAGTGAATGAACTCTTTGCGCTAAAGTTTCCGGAGTGTCGCTTTTAGTTACTTCACACTTTGCCTGGTAAAGTATTTTCCCATTATCATATACATTATCTACAAGATGAATGGTTATTCCACTCTCAAAATCCCCTGCATCCAGTACGGCCTGATGAACTTTAATGCCATACATTCCTTTGCCTCCGAATTTTGGTAAAAGCGAAGGATGAATATTCATGACTCTCTCAGGATACTTTTTTAATAATCTATCTGGAATTTTCATTAGAAAACCGGCAAGAATAATTGAGTCAATTTTAAAATTTTCAAGAATACCATCAACTAATGATGTGTCATTCAATTCATATGGTGAAAAATTATAAGAAGGGACTCCCAGTTTTCTGGCTCTTTCAAGTACATAGGCATCATTTTTGTTTGACAATACCAGTGCAACTTTTATGTGCTTTGACAAGGAGAAGAATTTGATAAGATTTTCAGCATTTGTGCCTGAACCCGAAGCAAATATGGCGATGTTAATTTGACACATTATCAGAATTTTAGCCCCAAAGTTAATGAAAATATAGTAAACGAAAAATTAGATTTATAATTACACTCTTATAATAAGTATCAAGTTATATAGTGTTTTCACGTTTCACTAGTAGAAATTTTCTTTTTCCGTTTTTTTTGCTTTTCTTTGCACACTATTTTTGAAATAACTAAAACCAGATTTATTAACTAATTATTTAAAATTATGGCAGATATTACATCTAAGGTTAAAGCCATCATCGTAGACAAGCTTGGAGTGGACGAATCAGAAGTTACCCCTGCAGCTTCTTTTACTAATGATTTAGGTGCCGATTCACTTGACACTGTTGAGCTTATTATGGAGTTCGAAAAGGCATTTGGTATAACCATTCCAGATGAGGCAGCAGAAAAGATATCTACTGTTGGAGATGCGATAGCATACATTGAGAACAACGCAAAGTAATTAATTCACACAAGTAACAAAATGCAATTAAAAAGAGTAGTCGTTACAGGGATTGGAACGATCAACCCACTGGGAAACAATATCTCGGAGTACTTTAATAACCTTGATAATGGAACAAGCGGTGCATCTCTGATAACTCGTTTTGACGCCTCGCTTTTTAAGACCAAATTTGCTTGTGAGATCAAAGACTTCGATCCTGAGAAGTTTGGAATAGACAGAAAAGAGGCCAGAAAGCTAGACCTGTTTGCCCAGTATGCATTGGCAGCAACTGCCGAAGCGGTCAAAGATGCAGGTATAGATCCGGAGAATATAGATCTGGACAGAGCTGGTGTAATTGTCGGTTCAGGGATTGGAGGCATTGAAACAATGTTTCAGGAGATAAAGGGCTATTTTGAGGGTGGATGCACTCCTCGATTCAGCCCTTTCCTTATTCCAAAAATGATTCCGGATATTGCAGCCGGACACATATCAATGAAATATGGTTTCAGAGGTCCTAACTTTACCACTGTATCTGCTTGCGCATCGTCAACAAATGCGATGACCGATGCTCTTAATTATATAAGACTTGGAAAAGCAGATATTATTGTGACAGGAGGTTCTGAAGCAGGTATTTCAGTACCAAGCATAGGGGGATTCAACTCTGCACAGGCACTCTCAACTAATAATGATAACTACAAGACAGCATCTCGTCCATTTGATAAAACAAGAGATGGTTTTGTAATGGGAGAGGGGGCTGCTACTCTTATTTTTGAAGAGTATGAACACGCTGTTGCCAGAGGTGCTAAAATTTATGCTGAGGTAAGCGGAGCAGGACTTAGTGCTGATGCTCACCATATAACAGCTCCTCATCCGGAAGGATTTGGTGCTACACAGGTAATGAAACTTGCACTACAGGATGCAGGATTAAAACCTGATTCAGTAGATTATATCAATGTGCACGGTACATCTACTCCTCTTGGAGATATTGCAGAATTAAAAGCAGTGAAGGAGATATTCGGCGAACATGCATATAAGCTTAATATCAGCTCAACAAAGTCAATGACGGGCCATTTGCTCGGAGCTACGGGAGCTGTTGAGGCACTGGCTTGTATTCATGCAATAAATTCAGGGATAGTACCACCTACTATCAACTTTGAACATGAAGACCCTGAGATTGATTACAATCTAAATCTTACACTTAACAAAGCACAAAAAAGAGAGGTAAATGTTGCTATGAATAATACATTCGGTTTTGGAGGACATAACTCATGTATTATTTTCAGCAAGGTAAAATAACCCTTTTAAGAAGAATAAAAAAAGAGGGCGACTAAAAAGTAAAAGTCGCCCTCTTTTTTTATAATGAATTAACTACTCCTTATGGAATAATAGCGTAAACAATTCTGAGTTTAGGCTTTCTTACTGCACTCATCCCATTGATAACACCTTTATAGTAAACGGTATTATCAATGAAGTAGCTAACCTCTCCGGTCATTGAGTTTGAGGTTGATGCTACAGGCAACATATAGGTCTTAAGTTCTTCTCTTTTTGTATACTTACCTTTTAACAGATTCTGAAAATAGGTGGTGATATTAAGATTATAAGTAAGCAGAGACTTATTTATAGTCCCCTTATCATCACTTATATTTATTTCGCTTAAGAGCTGATAATATGGTTGATTAGAATAAGAGGTACCTGTATTTCTGGTAGCAAGGAAAATCTGGGACGGATACTGAGAAAGAGCTTTATAATTGGCAGGCGATTCATATGGAAATATTAACTCTGCTTTGGCTACAACAATTTTATCTGTTGTTGTGTTTTGTGACTGAGCCCAGGACTTTATCATGTTATTCACCTGTTCCATATCTATGTATGGTTTTACACCCGCAAGACCCTCAATCAGAATTTTATCTGTAGGGCCGGAAGTTTCAAGCCCCTTTGAACCATGTTTTATCAAATTTATGCTGAGGTCTGTATCTGTTGTAAAATAGTAAATAGTACTGTCCGGCTTTGAAATTGTATCGTCCACATGATTATAAGAGAGAGCCATATTAACGGATGAAGGGACAATGATATTAAATCTTCCGCCCTCCAGCGAGCCTGGAAGTGGTTCAGTCCTTATAACAAAACCCTTGAAACGCTTAACGAATAACTCCAGGCTATCCATCTCAGCCGGAGTAGCAGTTACAAGCTCTTTTGCAAACTCATTTGAGAGCTGCATATTGAGAGTGTCACCACCAAAATAGACATTTCCTCCCGGATTCAGAGGATTTATATCGTAATCTGCTTCTGACAAAGAGTTATTGTAGATTTTCAGTGAGTCAATATCAGTAAGGAGTCTGTGAACATATATATTTTGTGGAATCTTTGTATCTGCCTCGTCCAGGACAATGTTCCCAGATACTTGGATGTACATTCTCAGATAGTTGATTTTAGGGTCTCTGCCAAAATCATTTGTGTCATTCTGCGGATAAAGCCTGAAAGCAGCTGCAGATGTAGTAAGGCCAAGATCAGAGTCTTTGTGAGCCCCCACTACCAGTGCGCCTGATGTCATAGTTTGCAGACTGTCAGAAACCCTCATCTGAACAGGCAGGTCAAACTCCTGAATAGCTATGTCAAAAATCTGGTCAGATGGAACAAGTCCCTCGCCGGCTTTTTTATTGACAGTAATACATGATGATATCAGTAATGATAGAGATGCCAGAATAAGGATCTTGGAAGGATTAAACCTTTTTGTCATTGTTGCCCAGAATTTGGTCATAAAAGTTTTTGTAATCTTGAATATAAGAGTTTTCCGGGTGGTCAATCTCCCTGTATGGAAGGACTTTCAAATGGGACGATTTGATAGACTCTTCAATGTCTGCAGGCAGTTCTTTGCTCCCGATTATTACTCCGTTTGAGTACTGTATGGCTAACTTAGCAAGATTTATGCCATTTACTGGATCAAAAACCTCAAAGTCTCTGTTTCGTATACCATGTACAAGGACCTTTGATCTGGTCTCATCATTGAACTCCATATCAAGTGACTCATTATACAGGGAGAGAACTACCTTGCTGTCTGTAAATATAGGGTCATCGCTATATACCTTTCTAAGGTAGAGAGGAAGAAAATGAGAAATCCATCCCTGACAATGAATTATGTCTGGTTTCCACCTCAGTTTTTTTACTGTTTCTAGAACTCCTCTGGCAAAAAAGATAGCCCGTTCGTCATTATCAGTAAAATACTTTCCGGTATCATCTGTATACACATATTTTCTGTGGAAATAATCCTCATTGTCAATAAAATATACCTGCATTCTTGCAGAAGATATTGAAGAGACCTTAATCACAAGCGGCCTGTCAATGTCATTAATTATAATATTCATTCCGGAAAGACGGATGACCTCATGCAGCTGGTAGCGACGTTCATTTATGGTGCCGTACCTTGGCACGAAAGATCTGATCTCTGCTCCGCTCTCCTGTATTCCCTGCGGAAGATATCTGCCCACTGTAGCAATTACAGAAGCAGGCATGAAATGTTCCATCTCGGAGTTTACAAAAAGTACTCTTACAGGTTCGCTCATATTCAGAATAGTGTATAAGTTAGGCAAATTCAGTACAAAGATAATAAATTTAATTTAATTGATGAGATTTATATATCTTTGAGGCTTGGTATATGAAGAGGAAAGATAACAGAAATGTTGCAAGGAGGTTTTTACACTCATACCTCTCATCTCTGATTAGTATTACACTGGTGCTGGTACTTGCCGGAACAGGCGGGCTGGTTGTTGTGAATGCTTCAGGGATGAAGGATTACTTTAAGGAAAACCTCAAGCTATCGGTCATATTTGATACAAATATTTCAGAAGAGTCTGCCAAGACACTGACAGATGTAATTGCAGCAAAACCTTTTGTAAAAAGTTCAAAATATGTATCAAAGGAGGAGGGCACTCAGGAGATGATGACAATTCTGGGTGAAGATTTTCTGGAGGTATTTGATCTTAACCCTGTGCCTATATCTGCAGATGTTCATGTAAAGTCTGACTATGTTCACCCGGATAGTTTGCAGATGATTGAAGCAGAGATAATGCTTAATCCCGGAATCAGAGAGGTTGTCTGGGAAGAGTCACTTATTGAAATTGTCAATAAAAATTTGGAAAAGATTGCAGTTGTGCTGTTTGTGTTTATCTCGCTCCTTCTTTTTATATCATTCTTTTTAATTAATAATACTGTCAGATTAAATGTCTTTTCTAAGAGATTTACGATATACACAATGAAACTTGTGGGAGCCAAGAGATCATTCATAATAAAACCATTCTTAAAAGATGGTGTAGTTCAGGGACTGATTTCCGGCATTCTGGCAGTGGGGATTTTATCCGGCATTTTGTATTTTGTTCAAAGAGATTTTAAACAAATGTATGATCTTCTGGATCCGGTTCTTGTTATCTCACTCTTTGCAGGAGTGGTAATATCAGGTATCATCCTGTGTCTGATAAGTACCTGGATTGTACTTAACAAAGTCCTTTCTCTTCCGGTTGATGATTTGTATTATTGATTTTTTAAATATTTTAAGATATGTCTAAAAAAATTGCTCAGAACAATCCTAAGTTTGCAATTCCTCCTCAAAATCTGGTTCTGATTTTAGCGGGGCTGGCACTTATGATACTTGGCTATCTGCTTATGATGGGAGGTGGTTCAGATGATCCGCAAGTCTTCACTGGAGAGGAGATGTTCAGCTTCAGAAGGATTGTGGCGGCACCCATTTTAATTATTGCCGGTTTTGTAGTAGAAATTTATGCCATAATGAAAAAAGCGAAATAACGATGGAGTGGTTTGAGGCTATATTGTTGGGACTTGTACAGGGTCTGACTGAATTTCTTCCTGTGAGCAGCAGCGGACACCTTACAATAGGGAAGGAGCTTCTGGGAATTGAGACAACAAATTTAAAATTTGAAGTAGCTGTTCACGCCGCTACAGTAACAAGTACTCTGGTAGTTTTCAGAAATGATATACTAAACCTACTTAAGGGTTTTTTTAAGTTTAAAATGAATCCTGAAACAGACTATCTCTTAAAAATTGCCGTTTCAATGATTCCTGTCTTCATTATAGGTATGTTTTTCAAAGAACAGGTAGAGGCGATATTTGGATCGGGACTCCTAGTAGTGGGTATATCTCTGCTTATCACTGCCACCTTGCTGATGCTCACAAATATGATAAAACCAAAAGAGAAGACACTGACTTATGGCAGAGCTTTGGTAATTGGAATTGCACAAGCTGTTGCGGTTCTGCCGGGATTGTCAAGGTCCGGCTCTACAATTTCAACAGGTATGCTGTTGGGTGTCAGGAAGGATGAGATTGCCCGATTCTCTTTCCTTATGGTATTGATTCCTGTATTAGGAGAGGCATTTTTGGAGCTTGTCTCAGGAGAGTTTACATCTAACGCATCTGAAATTTCACCTCTCTCATTGGGTTTGGGATTTATATCCGCATTCCTGTCAGGACTTTTTGCATGTAAAGTAATGATATCGCTCGTGAAGCGCGCTAAACTTACACCATTTGCTGTCTATTGTGCTGTGATAGGAATAATCTGTCTCCTTTCACTTCTTTTTTAAAAGTCCGACAATATGAAGAATTACGTCTGTTTCATATCCGATGTGCATCTTGGATTGCAGGTAGGTGACTACAAAGATAGAGAGAGACGGCTTGTCAGTGCAATAGAATCATTGCCTGAAGAGACCAGTGCATTATACCTGCTTGGAGATATTTTTGATTTCTGGTACGAATATAAATATGTTGTCCCCAAGGGATTCACAAGATTCTTTGGCTCTCTTGCAAGATTAAACGACAGAGGGGTAAAACTCTATTTTTTTAAAGGAAATCATGACGTTTGGGCATTTGGTTACTTCAGAGAAGAGCTGGGGATGGAGATTCTTAACGAGCCATTTCAAACAATAATCGGGAGTAAGAAATTTTGTCTTGGTCACGGAGATGGTTTACCTGGAGATGACAAAAAATACCTTTTTTTAAGGTCTGTTTTTCATAATAAGATTCTACAGAGAATGTTCAGCAATATACATCCAAGATGGGCATTTGCTCTGGCTTCAAGATGGTCTGTTCACAACAGACTTTATAAAGGAGTAAGAAGTAATTTTAATCTTGAGGGGCACCCTTTATACAAATATGTTTGTGAAAGAGAGATTACTCAGCCGGCGGATTATTATATCTTTGGCCATTTGCACCTCCCGGGAGTTGTGTTAACGCCTGCCGGTGGTAAAATGTATATACTTGGCGAATGGATTAACGGGTTTGAATATCTCCTTTATGAGTCAGAATCTGATACAATGGAATGGAAAAAGGGAGGTTGACTAAAAGATTGAGTAAAAAAGGTAATCAAAGGTGCCGTTATTGTACATTTGGACCAACTCCTCGGTTATTTTATCCTCACCATACTTGTCGTATGGTTTTTTTAAATCTGAGCCAAATAGTTTTGCAATACCCTGCCAGAAAACTGCATTGAAACCGCCTTTATACTCTTTAATCAATTGGAACGAACTCTGGCCAATTTCTCTGTCAACTAATTTTAACAATAGTTTGCCCTGGGATATTGTCATTTTTCTCAGTGGCTTCTCAAATTCGGCAAAGAGTTGTCTCTCAAAATCTTTGATAAATTTTTCTCTCGCTTTGTCTGTGAGCCTTCTGCTTGCGAGAACAGAATCGGCCAGTATCAGCTTCTCCTTTGCTATAAGAGCATATGGGTAAGCCTTTCTGAAATTGTAAACAAGTCTTGAAAACTCTCTCCACTCTTTCCCCTTCCTTTTATTGTCCGGCCAATTAAAAAGATAGGTGTCTCGTATTCTAATCTGATAGACTGTGTCACCCTGCTCTATCTTGTAACCAACTTCATACCCTCTCTTATTATCCTGGGCCTTTGCTGAAATGCCGGAGAACATTAACATTCCCAGACTCAGTGCAAATGCGTAAACAACCTTATATCTTATATGAAGATTCATTGCAGATATCTCAATTTTCTTAATTTTGAAACTTATATGCAAATTTAACGCCATGAAGATCTCCTTAATACACCTTATCACACTCCTTTTTGCCCTAAATTACTCTCAGGCTTGGAGCCAAACCCATAAAGAGCTTGCAGAGGCTGCAGATTCATTTCATAAAAAGTATTTTACAATAGATACACACAATGATACTGCACTTCATCTGAACAATCCAAACAGAGGGCACTCTGTTACAAAAGGTCAGGTTACCTTTCCAATGATGAGAGAGGGGGGGCTGGATGCAGCCTTCTTTGCAATATTTATTGGTCAGGGGCCACTAACAGAAGAGGGTCATGCCACTGCAAAAGAGAGTGCTGAAAGAGAGCTTGTGAACTTCATTAACTATACAAAAGGGCAGGAGAGGGTAAGAATTGCACACACAGCAGATGAGCTGATTAATAATAAAAAAGAGGGATATCTGTCAGTTGTTCCCGCACTTGAAAATGGTTATCCTCTGGGAAAGGATCTGTCTACACTAAAACATTTTTATGACCTCGGAGTAAGGGCTATAACCTTGTGTCATAATAAAAACAATGAAATCTGCGATGCATCAATGGATACATCTGCCCGGCACGGAGGGCTCTCCCCATTTGGAAAAGAGGTTGTTAAAGAGATGAACAGAATGGGTATTGCCATTGACGTTTCGCATGCATCTGTTGAGACATTAAAGGATGTACTTAAAGTTAGTTCTAAGCCTGTTATTGCTACTCATTCGGGAGTGTGGAGCATCAAGAATCACAACAGAAACCTGAGGGATGATGAGATTAAAGCAATTGCTGATAAAGGGGGGTTGATACAGATAGCAACAGGGAGGTTCTTCCTGTCAGACAAACCTAAAGAGGAGGTTACAGTAAAGGATATTGCAGATCACATAGATCACGCAGTAAAAATTGCCGGAATTGAACACGTTGGTATTGGTACCGACTTTGACGGCGGCGGCGGAGTTGTTGGTCTTGAGAATGTGGCAAAAATGAAAAATATCACAATTGAGTTGATGAGAAGGGGTTATACCGAATATCAGTTGTCCAGGTTTTGGGGGGAGAATTTGCTTGATTTTTTGCGAAGAATTCAGAAATGATTGAATCGCATCTCTTGCTGAAAATCAATTTTTTTGGTGTAAAAAAAATCTGTCCAAAATGTGTAAAAAAAGTCAACATTCTTTTGCACATTTGATTTTTTGTGTATATTTGCAACCCGCTAAAAGTGTGTTCAATATTGGCAAAAGATTGACCTACAGCTTTTTAGCATGCAAATAAAGTTGACCAAAGCGCAATTAGATATTTACCGTTATCGTTAAACTGTAAAAGAAACAATGTTACAACCAAAAAAAACCAAATTCAGAAGGCAGCAGAAAGGCCGTATGAAGGGGATCGCACAAAGAGGGAATCAACTCTCTTTTGGATCTTTCGGGATTAAGACAACAGAGTCTTGCTGGCTTACAGGTCAGCAGATAGAGGCTGCCCGTCAGGCTGTTGTTCGTTATATGAAACGTGAGGGACAGATTTGGATTCGTGTATTCCCTGATAAACCATTTACCAAAAAACCTGCAGAGGTACGTATGGGTAAGGGTAAGGGTGCACCTGAAGGATTCGTGGCGCCTATCACTCCTGGCAGAATCCTGATTGAAGCAGAAGGTGTTCCGCTCGAGATAGCTAAAGAGGCACTCAGACTGGGTGCTCAGAAACTGCCTGTAGTTACCAAGTTTGTAGTTCGCAGAGATTACACTGAATAACATTTAATGAAGAGATAAGATGAAAACTCAAGAGATATTAGAGTTGTCCGTAAAGGATCTTAGAGAGCGCATTGAGTCTGAGAAGACCAACCTTGTGCGTATGAAGATGAATCATGCTATTTCTCCATTAGATGATTTATCTCAGATTAAGAAAGCAAGAAGAAATATTGCCAGAATGCTCACTGTATTGAGCCAGAAGGAAACAAATCAGAGCAAATAGAAGACATGGAAAGAAATCTTCGCAAAGAAAGAATAGGTGTAGTGGTCAGCAACAAGATGGATAAATCCGTAGTTGTAGCTGTTAAAAGAAAGGTAAAACACCCTATGTACGGCAAGTTCGTAAATAAAACCACTAAGTTTGTTGCTCATGACGAAAAAAATGAGTGCAGTGAAGGGGATACCATCCGCATCATGGAAACACGTCCGCTGAGTAAGACCAAACGCTGGAGACTAGTAGAAATTGTAGAAAAAGTTAAATAAGCTATGATACAGCAAGAATCGAGATTATTGGTGGCTGACAACAGCGGTGCAAAGGAGGTTCTTTGTATCCGTGTGCTTGGGGGAACCCGCCGCCGTTATGCCGGAGTTGGCGATAAAATTGTTGTTACTGTTAAGAGTGCTATCCCTGGCGGCGATGCCAAAAAGGGAACTGTTTCAAAAGCAGTGATAGTAAGAACTAAGAAGGAGATCCGTCGTCAGGACGGTTCATATATCCGTTTTGATGACAATGCTTGCGTGTTGCTCAATAATCAGGGAGAGGTAAGGGGAACCCGTATCTTTGGCCCGGTAGCAAGAGAACTTCGCGAAAATTACATGAAGATTGTATCATTGGCACCTGAGGTGTTATAATTAAATGGTATTAATAGTATGAATAAGAAACTACATATTAAGAAAGGCGATACAGTCTACGTAAATGCCGGAGATGACCGCGGAAAGACAGGCAAGGTTCTCGAGGTAATTACTGAGAAAAATCGCGCCATTGTTGAGGGAATCAACATGGTAAGCAAACATACCAAGCCTAACGCTAAAAACCCTCAGGGTGGAATTATCAAGCAAGAGGCTGGCGTTCACATCTCAAACCTGCAGGTAGTTGATCCTGTTAAGGGTGGTGCAACACGCATCGGTCGCAGATTGAATGATAAGGGAAAACTAGTTCGTTACGCGAAAAAATCTGGAGAGGAGATTAAATAATGGCAACTACAAAACCAAACGCAGCACCTAAGGCTGCATCTAAAGGAAAGGCTGATAAAGCTGCAAAAGTTGAGGGCGCTCAAGTTGTGGCCAAGGGTTATGTTCCTACTCTGCAGAAGAGATTCAAGGAAGAGATTACCGCAAAGCTCATGAAGGAGTTTGGATACACTTCAGTAATGCAGGTTCCAAAACTAACAAAGATAACTATCAATCAGGGAGTAGGTTCTGCAACTGCAGACAAGAAACTCGTTGAAATCGCTCAGCAAGAGCTTACAATCATTACAGGTCAGAAAGCTGTTCTTACCTATTCTCGCAAGGATATCTCCAACTTTAAACTACGTAAGGGTATGCCTATCGGAGTTAAGGTTACGCTTCGCGCTGCAAAGATGTATGAGTTTCTTGAGAGACTTGTTGCAATATCACTGCCTCGTATCAGAGACTTTAAGGGCATCAACGAGAAGTTTGACGGAAAGGGTAACTACACACTGGGTATTAAAGAGCAGATCATCTATCCTGAAATTGACATAGACAAGGTTACAAAGATTCTCGGAATGGAGATTACCTTTGTTACAACTGCCAGCAAGGACGAGGAGGCTTATGCTCTTCTACGTGAATTCGGTCTGCCTTTCAAGAATATTAAGAAATAATATAAAGAGATAGATAATGGCAAAAGAATCAATGAAGGCACGCGAAGTAAAACGCGCTAAACTATGTGCCAAATATGCAGAAAAACGCAAAGCACTAAAAGAGGCCGGTGATTATGCCGCTCTTGATTTGCTCCCAAAGAACTCTAGTCCGGTACGTATGCACAATCGCTGCTCACTTACAGGCCGTCCAAAGGGTTATATGCGTGTTTTCGGTATCAGCCGTATCCAGTTCCGTGAGATGGCAAGCAAAGGCCTCATACCGGGCGTTCGCAAAGCCAGCTGGTAGAAATTTTAAGGCGACTGATAGTTGCCTTTACATATTTATTTAATAATTATTGGATATCGGGCGTCATACTGACGTCGACTTACCAAAGTAAAAAACAATAAAATGACTGATCCAATTGCAGATTTCCTGACAAGAGTTAGAAATGCATATCTTGCAGGACACAAAATTGTTGAGATTCCATCTTCAAAAATGAAGCTTGAGATTACCCGTATTCTTCATGAGAAGGGTTACATCCTGAGCTATAAGCTTATTGAGGGAACTCCCAGCAACACTATTAAGATAGCACTGAAGTATCATCCTGAAACTAAGAAAGCAGCTATCAAAAAGATTTCAAGAATAAGCTCACCAGGCTTAAGAAGGTATGTGGGTGTTGAGAAACTTCCAAGAGTACTGAACGGTCTGGGTATTGCCATTCTGTCTACCTCAAAAGGTTTGATAACCGATAAAGAGGCAAAAGACCTTAATGTTGGCGGAGAAGTAATCTGCTACGTATATTAAAAGAATTATTTATTAAAACCATTTATTAATAATGTCACGAATAGGAAAATTACCTGTAAACCTTCCGTCCGGAGTTACTCTTGTGGTAGAGCCGGGTAACGTTGTAAAGGTTAAAGGCCCCCTGGGTGTGCTGGTTCAGAAGGTGGACGCAGACATAGCCGTAGAGATTGAGGGGAGCACTGTAAAAGTAACTCGTCCTACGGATCAGCCACGTCACCGTTCAATGCATGGTCTTTACCGCGCACTTATCCAGAACATGGTGACAGGTGTATCTCAGGGTTTCTCCATCAAACAGGAGTTTGTGGGTGTGGGTTATCGTTGTGAAGTAAAGGGACAAGTAATTGAGATGAGCCTTGGCTACTCTCACGACATCCACTTTATGGTTCCTGCTGAAATTAAAGCCAGTGCGGAGGTTATAAAGAAAGGTGCCAACCCTGTACTAACACTTACCAGCCATGACAAGCAACTCCTTGGTATGGTAGCTGCAAAAATACGCTCGCTGCGTAAACCTGAACCATACAAAGGAAAAGGTATTAAGTTTGTGGGTGAACAACTTCGTCGTAAAGCAGGTAAATCTGCCAGCGCTAAATAATAAGGAGAAGAATAGATATGGCTTTAAATAAAATAGAAAGAAGAAAAAGGATACAGCACCGCATTCGCAAGGTTGTGAACGGCGTGGCTGAGAGGCCGAGACTGGCCGTATTCAGAAGCAACAAGCAGATATATGTTCAGCTTATTGACGATGTCAACGGTGTGACTCTTGCAAGCGCAAGCTCTGCAGACAAAGCTATCGTTGAGGAGTGCAAAGGTAAATCCGGAGTAGAGGTTGCGAAACTTGTGGGCAAACTTGCCGCACAGCGCGCTATTGAAAAAGGTATTAATGAGGTCTCTTTCGATCGCGGAGGTTACCTATATCACGGAAGAGTTAAAAGTTTGGCAGAAGCCGCCCGCGAAGGTGGTCTTAAATTCTAGTAACTGACTATGGCAAATATAAACGTAAAGAAAGTTAAAACAACTGATCTTGAACTTAAGGACAGATTGGTTGCAGTTAAAAGGGTTACCAAGGTAACCAAGGGTGGTCGCCACTTCAGCTTCGCAGCCATTGTTGTGGTTGGTGACGAGAAGGGTGTTGTAGGCTATGGCCTGGGAAAGGCAAATGAGGTAACAACAGCCATCTCTAAGGGAATTGAGGATGCCAAGAAGAATCTGGTTAAGATTCCTCTTAACAAAAAGACAATTCCACATGAGCAGGAGGCAAAATTCGGTGGTGCAAAGGTATTTATGAAACCGGCTGCTGAAGGTACAGGAGTAAAGGCAGGGGGTGCGATGCGTGCTGTTTTTGAATCGGTAGGTATCCATGATGTTCTTGCTAAATCCAAGGGCTCTTCAAACCCTCACAACCTTGTGAAGGCTACAGTTGCTGCTCTTCTGGAAATGAGAGATGCTTACACTGTGGCAGGTCTTCGCGGTGTCCCAATGAATAAAGTTTTTAAAGGCTAGGAGGAAAGAAGATGACAAAAGTAAGAATCACTCAGGTCAAAAGCAGCGCTCGCGCTACAGAAAGACAGCAGGCAACCCTGGCCTCACTTGGAATACGCAAAATCCACCAGGTAGTGGAGGTAGAGAGTAATCCTGTAACCAAGGGTATGATAGATAAAGTATTACATCTTGTAAAGGTTGAAGAAATTAACTAATAGGAGAGCATTGACAATGAAATTAAATAATCTAAAACCAGCTACAGGAGCCA
Organism: uncultured Bacteroidota bacterium; assembly: GCA_937901965.1. GTDB lineage: Bacteria > Bacteroidota > Bacteroidia > Bacteroidales > UBA932 > Bact-08. The sequence goes on along the minus strand of CALGSW010000016.1, from coordinate 155,269 downwards.
CAGGCAGAGAAAAGAGGATAGGCAGGGGCGAAGGTTCGGGTCATGGTGGAACATCTACACGTGGTCACAAAGGTGCTCAGTCTCGTTCCGGTTACTCTCGTAAGCCGGGTTTTGAAGGAGGGCAGATGCCACTCCAGAGAAGACTTCCAAAATTTGGATTCAATAACATCAACAGAGTGGAGTTTAAGGCAATCAACCTTTCTACACTTCAGGAGCTAAACGAAAAAAGAGGTGTTGAGGTAATTAACCTTGATGTTCTTGCTCAGTTTGGTCTGATTTCAAAGAATGACAAGGTTAAGATCCTTGGAAATGGTAATCTTACCGCAAAACTTGATGTTACAGCACACGCATTTTCAAAATCGGCCATAGCACAGATTGAGGCACAGCAGGGTAAGGCTACAAAAATCTAACGAAGCCCATGAAAAAACTTATTGAAACGATAAAGAACATTTTCAAGATAGAGGAACTTCGCAAGAGGATAGTCTATACTATACTGCTGTTGTTGGTTTATCGCCTGGGTAGCTATGTTGTGCTTCCGGGGATAGATCCTACACAACTGGATCAGTTGCAGAATCAGGCATCTGAGGGATTGCTCGGACTTCTTAACATGTTCTCGGGCGGTGCATTCGGTAATGCCTCCATCTTTGCGTTGGGGGTAATGCCTTATATATCTGCATCTATCGTGATACAGCTTCTTGGAATTATGATTCCATATTTCCAGAGGCTTCAGAGAGAGGGGGAGAGTGGAAGAAGAAAGATGAATCAGTGGACAAGGTATCTTACCATTGTTATTCTTGCACTTCAGGGTCCTGCTTACATGGCTAATCTCCATGTGCAGCTTCCTGAATCTGCATTTCTCTTTCAAGGGTTTACATTCAATGTATTTGCAACCGTAGTACTGGTTGGCGGAACAATGTTTATCATGTGGCTGGGTGAGCGCATTACCGATCGCGGCTTAGGTAATGGTATTTCACTAATCATCATGGTGGGAATTATCGCCCGTCTTCCTTTTGCTTTAGTGGCAGAAGGCGGTGCAAGAATAAGCCAGAGCGCCGGAGGCGGTGTTCTTATGCTTATTGTTGAGGGCATTATCTTATTCTTTGTATTTGTAGCTACTATTGCACTTGTACAGGGAACAAGAAAAATTCCTGTTCAGTACGCTAAAAGAATTATCGGTAACAAACAATATGGCGGAGTTCGTCAATATATCCCACTAAAGATAAACGCGGCTGGCGTTATGCCAATTATCTTTGCACAGGCTATAATGATGTTTCCGCTAATATTTGCAGGCTTTGACGCAACACGCGGAATTGCCGCAACGCTCACAAATCCTATGGGTTTCTGGTATAACTTCATCTTTGGGCTACTTGTAGTTGCCTTCACTTACTTCTATACAGCAGTAACTGTGAATCCAACCATGATGGCTGAGGATATGAAGAAAAACGGTGGTTTTATACCTGGTATCAAACCGGGAAAGAAGACAGCCGAATACCTGGATGCCATTATGTCTCGCATTACGCTTCCGGGATCGATTTTCCTAGCGATTGTCGCTATCCTGCCTGCGTTTGCAAGCATGCTCGGGGTTGACGGCCAGTTTGCCCAGTTTTACGGGGGAACCTCGCTGCTCATTCTCGTGGGTGTGGTACTTGATACACTACAGCAAATAGAGAGTCACCTGCTGATGCGCCACTACGATGGTCTGATGAAGACCGGTCGTATGAAGGGGCGTTCAGGCATGTAAGACTCAAACAAGTTCTTTCAAATAATGATAAGACTTAAAACCGGGGAGGAGATTGAGATACTCAGAGAGAATGCTCTCCTTGTATCAAGAACTCTTGCGGAGGTAGGAAAGCATATAGTTCCCGGTATAACAACCCTGGAGCTTGACAAAATTGCTGAAACCTATATCCGCGACAATGGTGCAGTACCAGCGTTCCTTGGTTACGGCGGTTTTCCCTATTCTCTTTGTATCTCTGTTAATGATGTGGTTGTCCATGGATTTGCCTCAAATTACAGATTAAACGAAGGGGATATAATCTCCGTGGATTGTGGTACCTATATGAAGGGATTCTATGGTGATTCTGCTTATACGTTTCCGGTAGGAGAGATTTCTGCGGAATCAGAGAGATTACTAAGAATAACAAAAGAGTCGCTTTTTAAGGGTATTGAAAAGGCAGTTCACGGCAACAGAATGGGAGATGTATCTTTCGCAGTGCAGGAACATGTTGAAAAGGCAGGTTTCTCGGTTGTGAGAGAGATGGTGGGTCATGGGATTGGAACAAAACTCCATGAATCACCAGAGGTTCCAAACTTTGGCAGAAGAGGAGATGGGAAGAAACTAACTGAAGGTCTTGTAATATGCATCGAACCTATGGTTAATGCAGGGACCAGGAATGTCTATCTTCATGATGACGGATGGACCCTCAGCACCACGGATAAGAAGAATTCTGCACACTATGAATTAATGGTGGTGGTACAAAAGGGGAAGCCCGATGTCTTGTCGACATTTGACTATATAGAGAACAACAAAAGTTAAGTTATAAGGAGTATTTTAAACACAAATGGCTAAACAATCAGCTATAGAAAAAGAGGGAGTAATAGTAGAGGCCCTTTCCAACGCGATGTTTCGCGTGGAGTTGGATAACGGCCACGTAATAATTGCCCATATTTCGGGTAAGATGAGAATGCACTACATTCGTATCTTGCCAGGTGATAGGGTGAGGGTTGAGATGTCCCCTTATGATTTGACAAAAGGAAGAATTTCTTTCAGATACAAATAATAATTACAGATATGAAAGTTAAAGCATCCATCAAGAAGCGTAGCGAAGACTGCAAAATTGTAAAGCGCAAAGGCCGCTTGTACGTTATTTGCAAAAAGAATCCAAAATTCAAGATGCGCCAGGGTTAATTTTAATAGTAAACAATAAAGAGAATAGATACATATGGCACGTATAGCCGGAGTTGATTTACCAAAAAACAAACGCGGAGAGATAGGTTTGACCTATATCTTTGGAATTGGTCGCAGTTCTTCACAGGCAATCCTTACCAAACTTGGTATTGATTTTAACACAAAGGTGAAAGACTGGAATGACGATCAGATTGCTGCAATCCGTGGAATGATTGCATCGGAATACAAAATTGAAGGTGAACTTCGTTCATCGGTACAACTGAACATCAAGCGATTGATGGACATTGGCTGTTACAGAGGCATCAGACATCGTCTGGGACTGCCTACACGCGGACAGTCTACAAAGAATAATGCACGTACTCGTAAGGGTAAGAAGAAAACAGTAGCTAACAAGAAGAAAGCAACTAAATAGAACCTAGATCATGGCAAAAAAGACAGGAACAACAAATAAAAAGAGAGTTGTAAAGGTTGAAGCATACGGGCAAGCCCATGTGTCTTCCACTTTTAACAATGTTATCGTTACCCTGACAAATAATGAAGGTCAGGTCATCAGCTGGTCATCGGCCGGTAAGATGGGCTTCAGAGGTTCTAAGAAGAATACTCCTTATGCAGCTCAAACAGCTGCTGCAGATTGTGCAAAGGTAGCTTTTGACCTGGGATTGCGTAAAGTTAAGGCATATGTAAAAGGACCGGGCGCAGGCCGTGAGTCGGCAATCCGTACTATACACGGAACCGGCATTGAGGTTACAGAGATCATTGATGTGACTCCACTTCCTCATAATGGTTGCCGTCCGAAAGGCCGCCGTAGGGTATAAACTATTAAAAATTGATTTAAATAAGTTAATATGGCAAGATATACAGGGCCTTCTACAAAAATTGCCCGCAAATTTGGTGAGCCGGTTTTCGGCCCCGATAAAAGTTACGAAAAAAAGAACTATCCTCCGGGACAGCACGGACTTTCAAAGAAGCGCAAAAAGACTTCTGAGTATGGTACACAGCTGAAGGAGAAGCAAAAAGTTAAATATACTTACGGAATTCTTGAGAGACAATTCCGCAACCTTTATGAGAAGGCATCAAAGATGAAGGGCCGCAAGGGTGAAAACTTACTATTTCTGCTTGAAACTCGCCTTGACAACCTTGTGTTCAGAATGGGTATTGCTCCGTCAAGAGCAGCTGCAAGACAACTTGTTACACACTGTCACATTGTACTCAACGGTGAAATCTGCAACATCCCTTCAACAATAATTAAGCCTGGTGATATAGTGGGTGTGCGCGAAAGATCTAAGAGTTTAGAGGTTATTCAGGACAATATCTCTCGTGGTACAAGCAGATTTGCTTGGATAGAGTGGGATGCGGCATCACTGTCGGGAAAACTTCTCAACCTTCCGGACAGAACAGAGATACCGGAAAACATAAACGAGCAGTTAATTGTTGAGTTATACTCTAAATAAAAATAAAATGGCAATATTAGCATTTCAAAAACCGGATAAGGTAATTATGCTTGAATCAACCGAGACATTCGGCAGATTTGAGTTCCGTCCGCTTGAGCCGGGTTACGGCATCACAGTTGGTAACGCTTTACGCCGCATTCTGCTCTCTTCGCTTGAAGGATATGCCATCACTTCAATCAAGATTCAGGGTGTAGATCATGAATTTGCAACCATACCGGGTGTTATTGAAACAGTTGTTGACATTATTCTCAATTTAAAACAGGTTAGGTTCAAAAGAATGGTAGAGGGTGAAGATTCAGAGGTTGTTACTGTTACCGTTAGCGGAAAACAGGAGTTTACTGCTGAAGATATTTCAAAACAGCTCTCTTCATTTAAGGTTCTTAATCCTGAATGGCACATCTGCACAATGGAGCCTTCAGTTTCACTAAGTTTAGAGCTTAGAATAAACAAGGGAAGAGGATATGTTCCTGCTGAAGAGAATCGTGTTGAGGATGCACCATTTGGATTGATTCCTATAGATGCCATTTTCACTCCAATAAAGAATGTTAAATACTTCGTTGAGAACTGGCGTGTAGAGCAGAAAACAGACTACGAGAAGCTTAACCTTGAGATAACTACAGATGGATCAATCCATCCAAAGGAAGCTCTGAAGGAGGCTGCAAAGATCCTTATTCACCACTTTATGCTTTTCTCAGATGAGAAGATCTCTCTAGAGGCACCAGTAGAGGTGGTAAGCAACGAACTGGATGAGGAGTCTCTTAGAATGCGTCATCTGCTACTCACCAAACTTTCTGACATGGAGCTCTCTGTAAGAGCTCTCAACTGCCTCAAGGCAGCAGACATTGAGACCTTTGCAGACCTGGTTTCACTTCAGAGAAATGAACTGATGAAGTTCAGAAACTTTGGAAAGAAATCACTCACAGAGATCGATATGCTTGTTGAAAGACTCAAGCTGAGCTTTGGCATGGATGTATCAAAGTATAACATTGAAAAGAAAGTAATTAAACATGAGGCACAATAAAAAAATAAATCACCTGGGCCGTAAGAGCGGACACCGTAAGGCTATGCTCGCAAATATGGCATCATCTCTCATTTTGCACAAGAGGATTGAGACTACTGAGGCAAAGGCAAAAGCCCTGAGAGTTTATATTGAACCACTACTTACAAAGTCAAAAGAGGATACTACTCACTCACGTCGTATTGTTTTCTCCTATTTGAAACAAAAAGAGGCTGTATCTGAGTTGTTCCGTACAATTGCACCAAAGATTGCTGATCGTCCGGGTGGATACACCAGAGTCCTTAAATTAGGTTTCCGTCAGGGTGACGCAGCCGATATGGCAATGATTGAGTTGGTTGACTTCAATGAGGCAATGCTTGCATCGGCTAAGCCAGAAGCTAAAAAACCATCTACAAGGCGTGGTCGTACAAAAAAGGCTGATTCAGCAGAGGCAGCTCCGGCCGGAGAGCCAAAAGCTCCTAAGGCAAAAGCACCTGCAAAACCAAAATCGGCTCCAAAGGCTAAAGCAAAACCGGCTGCTGACGAGGCTGCTGAGTAAAGGTAACATATCAATAAAAGATAAGTCACGAAGAGTGCCGGAATATATTCAGGCACTCTTTTTTTGTACATTTGCCAATATTTTATTTTATATGAAGCGGATAATTACAGAAGTGGTTGCGGAAAACGTTAAATCGGCTCTTAATGCTCAGAGGTGTGGTGCAGACAGAATTGAATTATGTCAGGGACTCTCTGAGGGTGGGCTTACACCATCACCTGCATTTACTGAGTGGTGCTGTAAGAATCTTACTCTTGATATAGCTGTGCTAATTCGTCCTAGATCCGGAGATTTTCTCTATTCGGAAGAGGAGTTTGAAATAATCTGCAATGATGTCATTTTTTGCAGAGAGAGGGGCGTACATGGAGTCGTAGTAGGCTTTCTTAAGGCCGACGGGTCTGTAGATTCTGATAAACTCAAAAAAATAGTCTCAATTGCCGGAGATATGGAGGTTGTTTTCCACAGAGCCTTTGACAGATGCAGAAGCTGGGAAGAGGCACTTGAGGAGCTGATAGCCTGCGGATGCAAAAGAGTTTTGACATCCGGACTCCACGATACTGCATTTGAGGGACGAGAAACTTTGAAAAAAATTATTAGTAAAGCAAGTCAGAGGATAACAATTATGGCGGGGAGCGGAATAACTTCCGATAATGTGGAGGAGTTATACAGATTTACAGAGTTTAATGAAGTCCACTTCTCAGCAAAATCAACAACTCCGTCACAAATGAATTTTCAGGGAGAGAGTATCAAATCCATTACAGGCCATAATGAGTCTTCAGTATCTGAAATTGAAGCTATAATAAGCATTTGCAAAAGGCTCAGATGATTTATATATTTGTAACAATTCACGAAAAAACCAATAATTTATGAATGTAAAACTTCGTTTGACACTGATGAACTTTTTCCAGTTTTTCCTGTGGGGATCCTGGCTTATTTCATTAGGAGGATATCTTATAGTAAAACTCAATTTCACCGGTGGAGAGGTAGGTGCTATATACGCAACAATGGGTTTGGCTTCGCTATTTATGCCCGGCTTACTGGGTGTTGTTGCAGACAGATGGATTAATGCAGAGAGACTATTGGGAATTTGCCATTTGCTGGGGGCAATACTTCTGTTTACAGCATCAACTGTTACTGACCCTGATGCAATGTATTGGGTAATGCTTTTGAATGCTATGGTATTCATGCCTACAATTGCATTAAATAATACAGTATCATATAGTATACTTAAGAAAGAGGGTCTGGATGTTGTTAAGGATTTTCCGCCAATCAGAGTTTGGGGAACAGTGGGATTCATTGTTGCAATGTGGGTTGTTGACCTTGGAGGATGGACACTTAGTCCGTTTCAGTTGCAGATTGCCTCAATCTCAGCTCTTTTCCTTGGGATTTATGCATTCACAATGCCATCATGTCCACCATCACCGGTTCAAAAGAAGCATACACTTATTTCTGCCCTTGGACTGGATGCGCTTGTTCTGTTCAAAAACAGACAAATTGCAGTTTTCTTTTTCTTTGCAATGTTACTTGGAGCAGCACTCCAGATAACAAATACATTCGGAGAGCCATTCCTGCATGACTTTGCCAAAGATCCAAACTATGCATCCACTTTCGCAGTAAGGTTTCCGGGAATTTTGATGTCTGTCTCTCAGATGTCTGAAACTCTGTTTATACTTGCAATTCCATTTTTCCTGAGAAGGTTTGGAATCAAGGTGGTAGTCTTAATGAGTATTTTTGCCTGGGTACTTCGTTTTGGCCTGTTTGGACTGGGCAACCCGGGAGATGGACTTGTACTCCTTATAATGTCAATGATTATTTACGGAATCGCATTTGACTTTTTCAACATATCGGGTTCACTGTTTATTGAAACAGAGGCTAAACCTGAGATAAGGGCTAGTGCTCAGGGTCTCTTCATGATATTTACAAACGGAGTTGGTGCTTTCCTTGGTGGTATGGCCAGCGGATGGGTGGTTGATTACTTTACAGATGCAACCGGTATGAAATCATGGCCGGAAATTTGGTTTGTTTTTGCCGGATATGCATTAGTTCTTGGAATATTGTTTGCGGTATTCTTTAAATACAAACATAAACCTGAGGCCTTCGCAGCTCTGAAATAATGAAATTTGAGACTTTAGTTTCTGACCCCAACTCCTCCGCAAGATGCGGAAAGATTTATACAGATCATGGTGTGATTGATACACCTATCTTTATGCCGGTGGGAACCCTGGGTACAGTTAAGGCTGTGTTTCACAGGGATCTTAAGGAGGATATAAAAGCACAGATTATTCTCGGAAATACTTACCATCTTTACCTCAGGCCTGGAACAGATATCATTAAAAAGGCCGGAGGTTTACATAAGTTCAGCTCATGGGACGGACCTATCCTTACAGACAGCGGAGGATATCAGGTATTCTCTCTGGCAGAAAAACGCAAACTTACCAAAGAGGGGTGTACATTCAGTTCCCATATTGATGGATCTAAGCATCTTTTCTCTCCTGAAGGGGTTGTGGATATTCAAAGAATAATTGGAGCTGATATTATAATGGCTCTGGATGAGTGTCCCCCCGGTGAGTCCACACATGAATACGCAAAAAAGTCTCTTAAACTTACCCAGGACTGGCTTGAGAAGGGGTGCAGACACTTTGACTCAACAGAGCCCCTGTATGGATATTCGCAGGCATATTTCCCGATTGTACAAGGGTGTGTATATCCGGACTTAAGAAAAGAGGCTGCTGAACATGCTGTCTCTCTTGGTAGAGAGGGTTATGCAATAGGTGGGCTCTCTGTTGGAGAACCTACAGAGCAGATGTATGAGATGCTTGAAGTTGTAGATCCAATATTACCAAAAGACAAACCCCGCTATTTAATGGGAGTGGGTACTCCTGCAAATATTCTTGAGGGTATTGCAAGAGGGATTGATATGTTTGACTGCGTGATGCCTACCAGAAATGCCAGAAATGGTATGCTTTTTACATCTGAAGGGATAATAAATATTAGAAATAAGAGGTGGGCAGACGACTTCTCTCCAATAGACCCTAACGGCAGTTCATTTGTTGATAAAATTTACTCAAAAGCCTACCTCAGGCATCTTTTTATAGCAAAGGAGATACTTGGAGCCCAGATTGCAAGTGAGCACAACCTGGCCTTCTATTTGTGGCTTGTCAGGGAGGCTGCAATACATATAAAAATGGGAGACTTTATCTCATGGAAGAGCAATATGGTAAAGAAATTAGAGACAAAGCTCTAATAGAAAGAGATGAAATTAAAGCCGACAATTCTTGACAAATATATAATCAGGAAGTTCATAGGAACCTACCTCTCTGCTTTGCTGGTGATTATTGGAATTGTTATAATATTTGATATCAGCGAAAAGATTGACAATTTTGTACAGAATCAGGCTCCATTAGATGAGATTATATTTATGTACTATGCGAATTTTATTCCATACTTCATAAATATGTTCAGTCCGCTGTTTGTTTTCATTACCGTAATATTCTTTACCTCAAAACTGGCGGCAAACAGTGAAATTATTGCAATTTTATCAGGGGGGATAAGCTTTAACCGTCTGCTTTATCCATACATACTCTCTGCTGTGTTTATTACAATATTCAGTCTTTTACTGAATTTGTTTGTTATTCCGCCTGCAAACAAAGGCAGACTGGCATTTGAGAACAAGTATGTCAAGAAGCAGTACGTTAATACAGACAGAAATATTCATTATCAGATAAATCCGGGAGAATTTTTGTACATGGAGTCCTTTAGTAATTTTAGTAAGAGCGGAACAAAATTTACCCTTGAAAAGATGGAAGGACACAAGATGATCTCTAAGCTATCTGCAGAGAATGCAGTATGGGACAGTACTTCAAGAAGCTGGCAGCTATATGATTTCTATCACAGAAAATTTGATGATAGGGATGTGCAAACTATTATTCAGGGTGCCCAGATGGATACTGTCATTAACCTTACATATGAGGACTTAAGTACAAGGACAAATGTGGTTGAAACATTGAGTTATCACGATCTAAATGAGATGATAGCAATTCAGAGGCTAAGGGGGGATAAAATGGTAAAATATGCATTGATTGAAAAGCATACAAGGTTTGCTCTTCCCTTTGCCGCAATTATTCTTACAATTATGGGAGTCTCTTTGTCATCAAGAAAAAGAAGGGGTGGGATAGGTATGAATATAGGCATAGGGATAGCTTTAAGCTTTTCATATATTCTGTTTTTACGATTTAGTCAGATGTTTGTGCACTCAGGAGTGCTGCCGCCGTTTGTCGCTCTGTGGGTGCCTAATATACTATACGGAGCAATTGCATATCTGTTGTACAGGATTGCACCCAAATAGAGAAGAAAAGCGCCGCATAATTAATATGCAACGCTCTCCGGTTATAAAAAAAGGTTAAAAAGGTCAGATTTGTTTTGCCTTAATGGCAGAGATCATATCATCAATCATCCGCTCCATTCCCCACTCAGGATTCCATCCCCACTCATCTCTTGCACAGTTGTCATCCAGATTGTCCGGCCATGATGCGGAAATTTTGTCTTTTACGGGATCTACCTGATAGCTGAATCTCGCATTGGGATATCTTTTTGTAATTGCAGCAAAGAGCTCTTTTGGCGAGAAGCTCATGGCTGTAACATTAAAGCTGTTTCTGTGTATTAATCTGGATGGGTCTGCGTCCATAAGTTGTGTACATGCATTAAGGGCATCAGGCATATATAACATATCCATTCTTGTGTTCTGAGGGATAGGACACACATACTCACCCCTTTTCACAATCTCATAAAACACCTCAACCGCATAATCTGTAGTTCCCCCGCCAGGAAGACAACCATTTGAAATTATGCCCGGAAACCTTACGCTTCTTGTATCAACGCCAAATCTTGTATAGTAATAGTCACTTAGAAGTTCCCCTGATACTTTGCAGACACCATACATTGTGTTTGGTCTCATAATTGTGTCCTGTGGAGTGTCTTTATGAGGAGTGTTTTCCCCGAATGCTCCAATTGAACTTGGAGTAAAAACCGAACAATTGTACTCTTTTGCAATTTCAAGAGAGTTAAGAAGAGCTCCCATATTTATATTCCATGCAAGAAGAGGATTTTTTTCTCCGGTAGCAGAGAGAAGAGCTACAAGGTTGTAGATTCTGTTAATATTGTATTTTTTAACGGTCTCTGTATATGATTTAACATCTAGAGCATCAAGAGAGACAGTTCTGGATATCTTTGAAAGTCTCTCAACAACATCCTCTCTTAAATCTGCAGCAATTATATTATCTTCGCCGTATAATTTCTGAAGATGCGGAACCAGTTCCGTGCCTATCTGTCCACCGGCACCAACCACTAAAACATTCATATATTAGAACTTTTAATTCTGTAAGAAAATAGGTTACAAATGTATAAAATTTATAGATAAATTCTATTTTTGATTACATATTTTTATAATAACGTCCTTAATTCAATTATGACTCCGGAGCAGACTGATACTTTAATAAGAGAACTCTCGTTAAAAGAGAAATTTATAGGTTATGGTGCTGCCCGGATCACCATCATGAAGGATGATTCCTTATTGCTGGAGGAGTCCATTGGAAGGAGCTATAATGCTGACATGAAGTACATGGCAAGAAACCTCAATTTAAGGGAGAATCCCTCTCTGCTTATGGAGGGGACAAAGTCTGTTCTCTGTTTTCTGGCTCCGTACAAACCAACGGAATCTCAGTCTGATAACTTTCCGGGAGTAGCAAGTTATGCTTACGGAAGAGATTATCATAAAGTGATTAAGGATAAGCTCTACAGAATTTGTTTTGCATTAAAAGAGAGGATTCCGGACGTAAAATTCAGAGTTTTCTGTGACTCGGCTCCTCTTTTTGAGAGGGCATGGGCAGCAAGGGCAGGTCTGGGTTTTATTGGAAAAAATACTTTTCTGATCAGCAAAAAGCATGGACTCCATACCTTGTTGGGAATTATTTTACTGGACAGAGAGGTTGTTTATGGGTCTGCTGTCTCCGGTGGCTGCGGAAAGTGTACCAGATGTTTAGATGCTTGTCCTGCGGGAGCTATTGTTGCTCCAAATAAACTAGATGCCAGAAGGTGTATATCCTATCAGACAATTGAATCGGCAAAAGCTAGAGAGTATGAGGAGTTTCCGGCAGAAAAGGGAAAGTGGATTTTTGGCTGTGATATTTGTCTTAATGCTTGTCCGTGGTCTTCAAAGGGCGAGCCAACAGATTGGGATGAGTTTCTCCCTTTAAGGCACGGAGAGTCTAAAAAAAGATTGACAGAGACTACAATGGAAGAGTGGCTATCAATGGATGAGGAGTATTTTGGAAGATGGTTTTCTGATTCTCCGTTAATGAGAGCGGGTTTGAATAAAATAAAAAATAATATAGGATGAAATGGTATACAGAGGTAAAGGCGGGAAGGTCACCTCATTTAATATGCTATAAAAACAAGATTCTTTTTTTGGGGTCATGTTTTTCTCAGGAGATAGGAAGACGTATGAAACAATTTGGATTTGAAGTACTTGTCAATCCTTTTGGTGTGTTATACAATCCTTCGTCTGTAGCTCAGTCGCTTATCCGCTTGATAGAGAAAAGAGGTATTGCAAAAGATGATATTGTAAAAGATGGCTCAGTTTATAAAAGTATATACCACTCAAGCGAATACTCTTCTCTTGATATTGATAAGTTGATTAAGAGTCTGAATGTCTCTATTAATGAATCAGCCGATTTTTTGAAGGGTGCAGATACAGTTGCCCTCACATTTGGGACAACATGGATTTACAAAAGAAATACAGATGGCAGAGTGGTCTCCAATTGTCACAAACAGCCGGCCGGTAGTTTTGAGAGGGTTTCAATGACTGCAAATGAGATTGTTGATTTATTTTCCCCCATAATTGAAATGATGCCCGGTAAAAGATGGTTTATGAGTGTGAGTCCGGTAAGACACCTGAAGGATGGCGCAAAGGAGAATATGCTTAGTAAGGCAAACCTGATTCTTGCATTGAATGAGCTGGAAAAAAAGTATAACAATGTGGTGTATTTTCCTTCTTACGAAATAGTTATGGATGAGCTGCGTGACTATCGTTTTTTTGGGCCTGATTTGATTCATCTTACAACAGAGGCAACAGATTTCATCTGGGAGCGATTTGTAAATTTTGCAATGGAGAATGAGTCAAAAGAGCTGCTTAAAGATTATAAGCGATTGTATGAGTTAAAAAGTCACAGACCACTCTTCCCTGAAGGCCCGGAATATAAAGAGCTACTAAAGAGAATAGATGAATTGGAGGCATTTTTAGAAAAAAAGAGGAGTTAAGAGTATAACTTGCTGGAAAAAATATTAACTTACGATTTCTTAATGATTTTTCCTAAAGCTGCTTTTTAGCCTTTATAAAATAAAGAGCAGCAGATAGTATGTAAATTTGAGATTATTATTTATATTTGAATTACAAATTAATCTCTATTGTTTGATTTTTTCAATAATAAAACTATATTTGTACAAACACAAGTAATTCAACATTCTAAACTTTAAATTATGAATAAGGCAGATTTGATTTCAGCTATCGCAGCTAAGGCCGAACTTACAAAAGTTGACGCAAAGAAGGCTCTTGACGCATTTATTGATGTATCCGGAGATGCAATGAAAAAAGGCGAGAGAATTACTCTCGTAGGATTTGGTACTTTCTCAGTAAACAAGAGAAATGCACGTAACGGCAGGAACCCTCGTACAGGTGCCAAAATTAAAATAGCAGCTAAAAATGTTGTAAGATTTAAAGCCGGAGCTGAACTAAATAAAAAGGTTAAGTAAACTTAAAGTTTCTGGTTTGAAAAACTAAGGCCGTCTGAATGCTCAGACGGCCTTTTGTTTGTCAGCTGCACTCTTGGTATACTGGCAATCTTCCAGCATTCACAGAGTAGTCCGCATAACTTCCGGAGTTTTTCCTCCTCGCTCTCTTCGTTCGCTGTGGCGGAGATTCCTTCAGTTTATGCGGACTACTCTTGGGAAGGGATGTGCAAAATCCGCTGCGATGCTTCCGGCTGAGGTTCCTTCGTGGCTCTGTTGACCGGGAAACCCAGTCGGCCGTAACTTTCAATCAGTGAGTGATTTGACACTTTATCCGAGGGATCATCCCTCGGGTTATTTGTCAACGCATTCTAAACCTGCTTGTTATAGCCGTGCGGATTTAGACTGCCTTCCGTAGATTTGCGGATACACATCGCCCAGGAAGGAATGTCTTGCTAGGATTTATATGGTGCTGCGCAGTTTATACGGCCTTTGGCCGGACATCTGGCTCAGGTGGTTGCGGGTTAGGGTTGAAAGTAAACTTTGCAGGTGCGGGTGTGGCTTATGAGATTGCGGGTTTGGGTGGGACGAACCTCCATGGGGTAGGATATCAAGGTGTTGTAATATATAAATCTTTCAAAATCAATAAATTATATTTTGCAAATAACACAAAACGAGATTAATGGAGGTTCGTCCCACCCACGCCTGTACCCAGGACGTAGAAAAACCCTCTGCCGAACGGCTTAAGACGGCGAAGCACCACTTTAAAAGGCCGCAACCTCTGTGTACCCAGTGAAAAGAAATTCAGTTCCATCCTTCCACGGTCAACCGAGCCACGCAGGAACCTCCGCCACAGCGAACGAAGAGAGCGAGGAGGAAAAGTTCCGGAGGGGCTGCGGGTGAGTTATTGGTGTGTTGTAAAAACAATTACTCTTCCTGCGCCTTTTGGAAAGGATATTGTAAAATTGTCGCCAGAGGCAATATTCAATGTTGCTTTCCACCATGAATCAAATTTTACTTCTTTTAAAGGATACTCCAGCCCCTCTGATTCAAGTTCAAGATTACAATCCAGAGAGAAAACTGAGACTTTGTCTCCGCGCTTTGAATTAAACTTGGCTGTATTAAAAATGGGGGTGAAAATACCGTAATCTGTAATCATTTGAAGGGGAACATGGGTTTTTCCTCCAAACTGGCTTAAAAGGGAGATATTTCCTATAGTATGGTCCTCTCTTTTACCTGTTGCTCCCAGAATTTTAATTTCTGAAGGATTTAATGAAAGAGAATATTCAAATGCCTTAGTCAGATCATTGGTCTCCTGCTCGGATATCTGTATGATTTTGTCCTTAAACCTGTCATTATTCTCTCTCTCAAGGCTGTCAAGATCCCCAATTATTAAATCCGGTTCCATACCAGCCCTTATAAGAGAGTTGGCAGCTCCGTCACAGCATACAATAAACTCCGCTTCACGCAGAACCTTGATTGGTACGGAGTGAGTTGGGAAATCTCCGTTTGCAAGTATGACTATATTTTTTAAAATCATCTCATTGAATATTTCTCCGGCTCCCTGATGCCGGCCAGAAACTCAGAGGTTTTCATTCTTCGTTTACCTGCCGGCTGAAGCTCTGTAATTCTCAGAAAACCATCACCACAAGCAACAAGAAAAGAGTGTCTGGACTCTTTTATGATTGTTCCGAATGGCTTCAGTTCATCGTATTCTGCTAATTCGGATTCAAAAATCTTAACCTGGACCGATTTATCTGAAGAAACCATATCTGTGTATGCTGCAGGATATGGACTTAAACCACGTATTTGATTATATATCTCAATTCGGCTTTTGTTCCATTCAATTTTGCCTGTCTCTCGGTTAAGTTTAGGTGCGGTTTTTAAAAGCTTCTCATCCACGACCTGCGGAGATGGAGATATTGTTTTGTTAAATATTGCCCCGGCTGTCCTGACCACAAGAGATGCCCCCAGGTGCATTAATTTATCGTGGAGAGAACCTGCGTTATCATTATCATCTATTGTACACTTCTCCTGAAACAAGATCTCTCCGGTGTCAATCTTGTCATCAAGAAAAAAGGTAGTAACCCCAGTTATCTTTTCTCCATTTAAAATTGCATGGTTAATTGGTGCGGCACCCCGGTACTGAGGCAGGAGAGAGGCGTGGAGATTGAAGCATCCAAGCGCAGGCATACTCCAAACCTCCCTGGGTAACATTCTGAATGCAACAACAATAAACAATTCTGCATCAAGAGATTTTAACTCTTCCAGGAAGTGAGGATCTTTAAGTGATACTGGCTGCATTACTCTTAAGTCCCTCGCAGAAGCAAATTTCTTAACCTCACTCTCGCAGAGTTGCAACCCTCTTCCACTGGGTTTATCAGGTGCTGTAATTACCGCTGCTATATCATAACCTGATTCCAGCAGTGCTTTGAGTGGCTCTGTAGCAAATCCGGGAGTGCCCATGTATACTATTTTCCTCATCTTTTCAATTTTTTAAAGAATGCAATGTACTTTTCCGGATTAAACAGGTTTGAATCCCTGGTAGATTTCCAAGTCAGGAATATACCAATTGGAAGCAAAATAAGACTGGAGATTAAGCTGCCCATCCCCGGGGAGAGAGAGCCGTCTGTAGAGAGCTTTTTGCCCGAAATATCAATTACCCAGTAAAACACAAAAAACAGAATTGAAATAACAGAAGGGGTTCCGAGTCCTCCTTTGCGAATAATTGCACCTAAAGGAGCTCCTATGAAAAAGAAGATGATACAGGCAATTGACAATGTGAACTTCCTGTAAAGGGCAATCTTGGCCTGTCTTAAAGGTAATGGATACTGTTTTTCATCAAGAGTGTAATTGTCAATGAGTTGTATTGCATTGCTAAGTTGTGCGACTGCCTGTACGTAGGCCTCTTTTTTTGCGGCAGTGCTTTCCCATTTATTAAGTTTTGTAATATCAACTCTCTTATCATACTTACCAATATTGTCTTCCTCAAACTGAGAACCATAAGAGAGGCTCCCCCCGGATACCAGGTTTCTGACCTGAATATTTCTAAGTTTATTATATGTAGTATCCAGTGAGTCCCTCATTGATCTGAGTTCAATAATCTTTAATGCATTAACTTCTCCGCTGAAACGACCCGATTCAGATCTTTTAAACGCATAGTTTTCCAGAGAGATTACAAGCTCTTGTCTCTTAAAACCCACCTTTTGCATTTGAAAAGAGGTATCAACTTCATTTTGCGGAGGTGTCTCTTCATAAGTATTGCCATCATACAAAGTGAAAAGAAGATTTTGCTTGTCTTCTGTAAGTCGTATGGAACCTGAATCTGCAATTGTAACACTCATGTTCCCCTGTACTCTTGAGTGGTCATAAACCATTAGATCATAGAGAATCTGTGTCTTTTCGTCTCTTTTATCAATACGGATTACGTAATTATCAATACCATCATAAAAAATTCCGGTAGGTATGCTTATCTCCTCCTTGGTTTTGTTTATATCATCTCTCAGCGTATAGATGTTGTCATATGCGTGGGGGATAAGGTTATTGGAAGCAAAGAAGGCCCCTGTTGCAATAAGCAGGGAGACTGCCATAAGAGGGGTAAGCACACGCACAAGTGAAATACCGGCAGCCTTCATAGCCAGCAACTCATTGTTCTCGCCAAAACCACCCATAGTCATTATTGAAGCCAGCAGGGTTGCAAGAGGAAGAGCGAGAGGAATTAAAGTTGCCGCTCCCCATCCCATAAACTCCAGAATTACACCGAAACTCAACCCTTTTCCCACAAGTTCGTCAATATACAGCCACAAAAAATGCATCATCAGGATAAAAATCACGATGAGGAACGTGAGTATAAACGGACCCAGGAATGACTGGATTATGAATCTGTCTAATTTTTTCAATATAATCTATTTTGTCGCTGATTCTACTAGTTTAGCCAATGCTGCCTGAAGACCGGCCATGTCCTTACCTCCGGCTGTTGCAAAGAAGGGCTGACCACCGCCTCCGCCGGAAATAAGTTTAGCCGCCTCTCTTATATCCTTTCCCGCATTGCAGCCATGTGAAACAAGATCATCTGTGTACATAAGAGCCAGGTTTGCTTTATCTTCAAATCTGAATCCGGCAGCAAACATTGTATTCTGCTCAGTTCTCAGCATAAATGCAACATTTTTCACAACTTCCGGGTGATACTCTCCGGATAGCATTATAACATTGACACCATTGATGTACTGTTTTTCTGAAATCAAAGTCTTTTTCAAATCCAGAGCCTTTTCACGCATGAACTCCTCAACCCTTTTTTTGAGTGATTCGTTCTCTTCAGTTACCTTAGAAACGGTAGCCAGTAGATTTGGGGAGTTGTTGAACAGGGCTTTAACAGAGGAGAGAGTATCTTCGTTGTCATGAACGATTTTCTCGGCATAAATTCCGGTTGTTGCCTCAATCCTTCTTACACCTGCAGCAATTGCTGATTCAGAAATAATTTTGAAAAGGCCTATGTTTCCTGTGCTGGATGTATGTGTCCCTCCGCATAATTCAAGAGAGTCTCCAAATCTGATTACTCTTACGGAATCACCATATTTCTCTCCGAAAAGTGCCATGGCTCCCATGGCCTTTGCCTCATCTACAGGCACATTTCTGTGTTCATCCCGGGGTGAGTTCTCTCGAATCATTTTATTTACGCTATTTTCAACTTTTCTGAGAATCTCCGGAGAGATCTTTTCAAAATGTGAAAAGTCAAATCTGAAATATGAGTGGCTAACCAGTGAGCCCTTCTGCTCAATGTGTGTTCCCAGTATGTCTCTTAAAGCCTTGTGCAGCAAGTGGGTTGCAGTATGATTATTTGCAGTGCTTTTGCGTTTTTCACTATCGACAACTGCTTGAATTGTATTTCCAGGCTCCTTAAACATCCTCTCAGAAATATGGATATGGAGATTGTTCTCCTTAAGTGTATTGATTATCTCAATTTTTTCACCTGAAGATGAAATAAGCATACCTGTATCCCCCACCTGTCCTCCGCTCTCGGCATAGAATGGTGTTCTGTCAAGAACAATATGGAACAGCTCTTTATTTTTGGTTTTTACTGTACGATATCTTGAAATTCTTGTCTGAGATTCAGTGCTTTCATAACCTGTAAATTCCGTACCGTTATAAGGATTAACCTCATTCCAGTCTCCCTCCTGGCTTGAAGTAGCATTTCTGCTTCTCTCTTTTTGTCTCTCAAGCTCTTTCTCAAATGCCCCATGGTCAATCCGGAACCCCTTCTCTCTTGCAATCAGGTCACTTAAATCCGGTGGGAATCCATATGTATCGTAAAGAACAAATGCCTCCTCTCCGGAAATAGTCTTTGAATCTGCATTTTTTAACATTATGTTGTCAAGCATTTTGATGCCTTTGTCAAGAGTCCTCAGGAATGAGTCCTCCTCCTCCTTTATAACTTTGGTAACCAGGTCTTGCGTCCTAACCAGTTCCGGGAAGGCATCTCCCATCTCTTTCACAAGAACTGGTACAAGTCTGCACAGGAATGGTTCGTCTACGCCGAGGAAAGTATATGCATACCTTACAGCCCTCCTTAAAATTCTGCGGATTACGTACCCTGCTTTCACGTTTGAAGGTAATTGCCCGTCTGCAATTGAGAAACTTATTGCCCTGATGTGGTCTGCAATCACCCTCATTGCAACATCAACCTTTGGATCTTTACCGTACTCCTTGCCGCAAAGACGGGAAATTTCAGCAATTAAACCTGTAAAGACATCTGTGTCATAATTACTCTTCTTCCCCTGCATAGCCATACACAATCTCTCAAGACCCATTCCGGTATCTACATGCTTCTGAGGCAGCGGAACCAGACTTCCGTCGGCTTTCCTGTTATACTGAATGAATACAAGGTTCCAAATCTCAACTACAAGGTGGTGACCCATATTTACAAGATCTTTACCCGGTACTTTTACCCTCTCTTCATCCTCTCTGAGGTCCACATGGATCTCGCTGCACGGTCCGCATGGCCCGGTATCACCCATCTCCCAGAAATTATCTTTTTTGTTACCCCTTATTATTCTCTCTGCAGGCAGGTATTTAAGCCACCTCTCTCTGGCCTCTGTATCCTCCGATATACCCTCTTCCGGGCTCCCTTCAAAAATTGTTGTATATAGTCTCTCTTTATCCAGTTTGTAAACCTCTGTCAAGAGTTCCCATGCCCAATCAATAGCTTCATTCTTGAAATAATCTCCAAAACTCCAGTTGCCAAGCATTTCAAACATTGTGTGGTGATAACTGTCATGTCCCACCTCCTCTAAATCGTTATGCTTTCCGCTTACTCTAAGGCACTTCTGAGTGTCGGCTACCCTGTTGTGTTTTGCCGGCTCATTTCCAAGGAACCAATCTTTAAACTGATTCATCCCGGCATTTGTGAACATAAGCGTTGGATCATCCTTCACAACCATGGGTGCTGAAGGTACAATGGCATGCCCTTTGCTGGCAAAGAAATCCAGGAAGTTTTTACGTATATCTTTAGATGTCATAATTTTGTATTATTCAGAGGGTTTTGTTAGTGAATGACAAAAATAGGTTTTTTATTAAAATTATTTAAATTTGCACGAATTTAAGGTTAAAAATCCCCAATGTCAAAGAGTAAAAGGTATAAATTCAATCCGGAAACACTTGCTTACGAGATTCACAAAATCTCTGTAAAATCAAGATTTTCGAAGGGTTTCCTTTTGTTTCTCCTGAGTGTTGTTGTTTCTGTGGGGTACTACTTCGTATACACTCGTTATATGGGGAAGGAGACCCCTAAGATACTTAGCATAAGAAGTACCAATGCAGAACTGGCAAACAGGCTGGCACTGATGAACAGACGTTTTGAAGAGGCCAGCAGGATTCTGAATGCCCTGGAAATAAGAGATAATTTCGTTTACAGACCTATTTTTGGTATGGAGGAGATTCCTCCGGAGGTGAGAGAGGCAGGTTTTGGTGGTGTAAACAGATACTCATATCTTGAAACTGTTGACCGTTCAGGGATTCTGACATCTACTGTGATGAATATGGATCAGCTTTATAAAAAAGCCTTTATTCAGAGCAGATCATTTGATGAAGTTTCTCAGCTTGCTAAAAATGCAGACGAGATGGCTCTTTGTGTACCTGCCATCCCACCTGTTAATATAGCATCAAGGAAGATAAGATTTTCAAGCTCTTTTGGTTACAGGCCGGATCCGTTCAATGGTGTTTACAGAATGCACAGCGGAGTTGACCTTTCCGGACCGGTGGGAGAGCATATTTATGCAACCGGCAATGGCAAAGTGGTGGAAATTGGTTACGACTTCTTTGGTTACGGCAACTATATTATTATTGACCATGGATTTGGATATAAGACCAGGTATGCACACTTAAAAAATTCTCTTGTAACTATGGGGAGAGCGGTTAAAAGAGGTGAACATATTGCTCTTATGGGGAATACCGGCAGATCTAAAGGGCCGCATATTCACTACGAGGTTATCTACAGGAACAGACCTGTTAATCCATTGAACTACTATAACCGTGACATTGATTCAGATGCATATCTGGCATTAGTCTCTCCCTCTGCCCAAAATAAAGGATAGGAGAGATGAGCAAATATAAATTCAACAAGGATCAGCTTAGGTTTGTAGAGGACAAGTTGGGAATACGCGGAAAGCTGAGAATCTTTCTGGGGTATCTTCTGGGCAGTATACTACTGGCTATTCTATACTATATTATTGTAGCCCTTTTTTTTAATACAAGAGAGGAAGAGAGACTTTTGAGGGAGAGAGAGCTTATGGAGCAGGAGTATAAGAGTGCAGTTGAGAAGATGAATCTTCTTGAAAATGTTCTTTCTGATTTGCAGACCAGAGATCGTGAGATCTACATGAATATTTTTAAATCATCTCCGCCTGATCTTGTGAATTCCGCATATAATGCAGCTGTTTATGAGCAGTTGGACTCTCTTGAGGATATGGAAATTGTAAAGTTTTCTGTTGCCAAGTCCAGAGATGTTGAGGTGCTGGTTAAGACAGCAGGAGAGAAACTGGATAATATATACAACGAATTTTTGGGAGCCAATAATGCTTCAGATATACCCTCAATTTTACCTATAAAGGGACTTGCGGTTAACCAGACCGGAGCAAGTCTGGGTAAGAAGATTCACCCCTTTTTCAAGACAATGGAGCTTCATAATGGAGTAGATCTTCTAGCTGCTCTGGGGACAGAGGTAATTGCAGTGGCTAACGGAGTTGTGTCAGATATCTCAAGGTCAGACCGGGGAAGGGGAAATCAGGTTATAATTGAGCACTGGGGTGGATATAAAACCGTATATTCGCATCTGGGAGATGTAATGGTAAGAAAGTCCCAGCAGGTAAAACAGGGGAGCATAATAGGAAGAGTGGGAAACAGCGGTCTCTCTTTTGCACCCCATCTCCATTTTGAAGTACATCTGGATGGTAAGCCGGTGGAACCGGTGAACTACTTTTTTGCGGATCTTTCACCTAGTGAATACAGGGAGATGTTGATGATTGCCATAAATACTGGCCAGTCACTGGATTAATAATTTAATATTATAATACAATGCCTTACAAAGAGTTCAAGCCGGAAAAACTTTACTATACAATTGGGGAGGTTGCAGAATTGCTTGGGGAGAACACCTCTCTTGTAAGATTCTGGGCACAGAAGTTTCCGGACTTTATTAAACCAGCAAGAAACAAAAAGGGGAACAGGTTATTTACAGCGGATGATGTAACTAATTTTAAACTTATTTATTATCTGGTAAAAGAGAGGGGGATGACCCTAGAGGGTGCGTATAACAGAATGAAAGACAACAAAGAAGGTGTAGACAGAAGGGTGGATATAATTGAGTCTTTGACAGGTATAAAGGAGAGATTGCAGGAAATTCAGAAAATACTATGAGAATTAAAGCTTCAGTTATTGCTGCTGCTATTGAGGAGTTTGCACCCGGACATATTCAGGAGAAATGGGATAACTCAGGATTTACAATAGGGGGGCCGGACAAGGACGTCACTTCTGCGCTGCTCTCCCTTGATTGTACTCCGGCAGTAATAGAAGAGGCTATATCTAAAGGAGTGGACATGATAATCACTCATCATCCGCTTATTTTTTCTCCGTTGAAGAGGATTGCCGGGGGGTCTGTAGTTGAAAAAATGGTGGAGTCGGCTATAAAAGGTGGAATAGTTATCTATTCGGCCCATACAAATGCAGACAAAGTGCTGCCCGGAGTGAGCGGACTTATGGCTGAAAAAATAGGTCTTAAGGATGTTAAGATACTTGACCCGGAAGATGAAAATACCGGCCTGGGTGTTATGGGAATTCTCAATGAACCTATATCTGCTATGGATCTGGTATCACTTGTAAAAAAGAAATTTGGCCTGAGTACTGTAAGGCACTCCAGACTTATTGACGGTCTAATAGAGAAGGTGGCCCTCTGCGGAGGAAGTGGAGGATCTTTGATTGAAACATCAGTTGCTGCCGGAGCCCAGGTTCTAATAACAGGTGATCTCTCTTATCACAAATTCCTTTGCGAAGATGGATTTATGGTCATTGATACAGGCCACTTTGAGAGTGAGACAGAGGTACTCACTTTGATAAAAGATATACTGTCAAAAAAAATACCTAACTTTGAAGTTCGCATTTCTGACAACAATAATAATTTAATATACTATCATTAAGAGGGTTATGGCAACAAAACAGAAACCGACTATTGAGACTCCGCTGGATGGAGGAACTTTTATATCTCTCCAGAAGAGTACAAGCAGCGAGGGTGACCTCACAATGGAGACAAAGCTGAATCTTTTGTATCAGCTGCAGCTGGCAGACAGCAAAATTGATAAGATACACCTGTTGAGAGGGGAGTTGCCTCTGGAGGTTAGGGACCTTGAAGATAATATTGAGGGGCTTAAAACCAGAGTAGAAAACCTTCAGGCTGAGCTTAAAGATGCTGAAAGGCTAATCTATCAGAAGAAGATGGATCTTGAAAATGCAAAATCTCTGATTGAGAAATATACCGCTCAGCAGAGTAATGTTAAAAACAACAGGGAGTATGACTCTCTTACTAAAGAGATTGAATTTCAGGGGCTTGAAGCAGAGCTTGCTGAGAAGAGAATCAAAGAGAATACGCTATTACTTGCAGACAAAAAAGCCGCTCTTGCTAATGCAGTAACAGCACTTGAGGAGAGAGTTAAGGATCTTGAACAGAAGAAGGGTGAGCTTGACTCAATTATTGCAGAAACAGCAAAGGAGGAGGATGAGCTTATCAGGTATTCAAATGAAATTCAGGCACAAATTGATGCCAGGATGCTTGCTGCCTATAAGAAGGTAAGGTTAAACGCCCGCAATGGACTTGCAGTGGTGACTGTTAGAAGGAATGCCTGTTCGGGATGTTTCAACAAGATTCCGCCTCAGAGACAAATGGACATTGCTCAAAGTAAAAAAATTATTGTCTGCGAATATTGCGGAAGGATACTTGTCAAGGTTGAAGAGCCTGAATCCGGCAAGGAGTAATGTTCCCGCAACCCTATAGATTAGGGGAAAATTTCTTAAGACATATAGGTCAGACTTCCCCCTCACCTCTGGGACTTGAAATTCAGAGGGCAGAGGGGGTATATTTATATACACCCGAAGGTAAGAGGTATGTTGACCTGGTTTCCGGTGTGTCGGTCTCAAATGTGGGACACTCTAACCAGGAGGTGGTGGCGGCGGTTTGTGAGCAGGCTGCAAGACATATGCACCTGATGGTCTACGGGGAGATAATCCAGCAGCCACAGGTTGAACATGCTACTCTTCTGGCAGCTAATTTACCCGGAAATCTTGATGTTGTTTATTACGTAAACTCAGGAAGTGAGGCGAATGAAGCAGCAGTAAAGCTGGCGAAGCGTAAAACCGGGAGGAGAGAGGTAATAAGTTGTATCAATAGTTACCACGGAAGCACCCACGGAGCTTTAAGCCTTATGGGCTCTGAGAAATTCAAGAGTGCTTTCAGACCGCTATTGCCGGATATCAGGCATATCCAATTTAATTCATTTGAAGATCTGACTCTGATAACAGATAGGACAGCAGCATTTATAATTGAACCTGTACAGGGAGAGGGAGGGGTTAGAATCCCGGACGAGGGATACCTTGAGGCTGCTAGAAACAGGTGTAATGAAACCGGAACCATACTGATATTTGATGAGATACAAACAGGTTTTGGGAGATGTGGAAAACTTTTTGCAGCCCTGAGATGGAATGTTGTACCGGATATTATTACCTTAGCAAAAGCATTGGGAGGCGGTATGCCTCTGGGAGCGTTTGCTGCCTCTTCAGAACTGATGAGTCTTTGGCAATATAACCCGGTTCTGGGTCATATAACAACTTTTGGAGGTCACCCTGTCTCTTGTGCAGCTGCTCTGGCTTCACTGAAAATATTACTCAGAGAGAACTGGGTGGAGGATGCTGAAAGAAAAGGTACTCTGTACAGAGAGACTTTGATTTCGCACAAGAGAGTAAAAGAGATCAGGCAGGCAGGGCTTCTTCTGGCAGTAGATCTGGGATCCGGAGATTGTGCAGAGAGAGTGTTGCCGCTTCTGCTGGATGAGGGGATAATGAGCGACTGGTTTCTCTTTGATGGGAACTCATTTAGGATTGCTCCCCCTCTGTGTATAAATGATGATGAGATTTTGTATTCAGCCGGACTTATTGTCCGGGCATTAGACAGACTTTGATAATTATGGCGAAGAGTTATAACAAAACTAAACAGATACAGGAGAAGAATCTTGACTCTTTAGGGCTTGATATGGGTAAGAAACCTCCTCAGGCTCTGGATATTGAAGAGGCAGTATTGGGCGCTCTCATGCTTGAGCCAAATATGGTGCCTGAAACCTTGGAGATAATTACTGCAGAGTGTTTCTATAAAGAGACCCACAGAAAAATCTTCAACGCCATAAAATCTCTCTCTGATAAACACTATCCGGTTGACTTACTCACTGTTTCAGATGAACTTAAAAGAAGCGGAGATCTGGAAATTGTAGGTGGCAATGCATTTCTGACGCAACTCAGTATGAGGATAAGTTCTGCCGCCCACCTGGAGTACCATTCAAAACTACTGCTGCAGAAATATATTCAGAGGGAGCTGATCTCAATATCTTACGAGGTTCAGAGAGACTCTTTTGACGACAATATCCCTGTAGATGACTTACTTGACACTACTCAGCAAAAGATATTTACCCTCTCTGACAGAAATATTAAAAGAGAGACAAGGCCCGTAAAATCAGTTATTGAAGAGGCTATTGACGAGCTTCACAATAGTCAGCTCCGTTCAGACGGACTCTCAGGCGTTCGTTCAGGATATACCTCGCTGGACAGGGTTACACTTGGATGGCAGCCATCAGATCTGGTAATCCTGGCAGCCAGACCATCAATGGGTAAAACTGCGTTTGTACTCACTATGGCAAGAAATATGGCTGTAGAGTATCAGATTCCTGTTGCATTCTTCTCTCTTGAGATGTCTGCACTGCAACTTGTAAAGAGGCTGATGATAAGCGAGACAGGGCTCTCAGCAGATAAAATCAAAGGAGGAAAGAAACTTGAGGATTACGAATGGACTCAGATTAATACGAGGCTGGCTCAGCTTATTAAAGCTCCTTTATATATAGATGATACACCTTCTCTCTCAATATATGAATTCAGGTCAAAGGCCAGAAGGCTGGTTCTGAATGCGGGTGTTAAGGCAATTGTTATAGACTACCTTCAGTTGATGAGCGGACCTCCTGAACTTAGGGGTATGCGTGAACAGGAGGTTTCGGCAATATCAAGATCCCTTAAAGCAATTGCGAAAGAGCTAAATGTGCCGGTGATTGCACTATCTCAGCTCAGCCGGGCTGTTGAGACCAGAGGAGGTAACAAAAGGCCCCAGCTGAGTGACCTCAGAGAGTCCGGTGCAATTGAGCAGGATGCCGATATTGTTGTTTTCATCCACAGACAGGACTATTACGGACTTACAGAGGATCCGGCTATGGCAGGGATAACAGATATTATAATAGCTAAACACCGTAATGGTGCAGTATGCGATGTTCAAATGAGATTCAGAAATTCTGAAGTCAAGTTTGTGGATATATCAGAGCCTGATTTGTCTAGAGAGAACCTTGCCGGAGCTGTACATACATACGGCTCAAAACTAAACAGCAATACTGAATTCATCCCTAATTCAGACTTTGACTCATAATATAAATGTTAAGGAGCCTTTTCATATCATTTACCCTTCTCCTGTTTGCAACAGGTATAAAAGCCCAGAATACAAACTGTCCTCCTCCCAGAGCCGGGACAACATCTGATTTACCATATCAGGACGGCGAGGTACTTAAATACTCTCTCTCGTATAACTGGGGAGGGGTGGTCTCTGAAATAGCTGAGGGTGTTGCGAGACTAAAATATTATAACTCTGCGGGAGCCGGTGAGTTCTTTCATGCAATTGTTGAAGGTAAGACATACAAATTCTATGATCTGTTTTTTAAGGTAAGAGACTATTATGAGTCCAGATTTTATACAGGAACCCTGAGACCATTCAATTTCCACAGAAATGTTCAGGAGGGCAAGTACAGGATGAGGAATAATATTACTTTTTTTCCTGATAATCAGATAAGAGCAATAACCAGAAAATACGACAATCCACAAAGGGATACCCTTTTGAAAGGGAGCCCCTGCACTTATGATATCGTTACAATGTTCTATTATGCAAGGACGATTGATATTAAAAACGATAATCCGGGGAAGTTATACCCAGTCTCTTTTGTTATAGATGATGAAATATTTGATATTTCATTCAGGTATTTGGGTAAAGAGGTAAAAAAGGTAAAGGGGGTGGGGACATTCAGATCAGCAAAATTTGCTGTAAAGCTTATCGCAGGAACGGTATTCAGAGGAGATAAGGAGATGATTATCTGGATCTCAGATGATGAAAATAAAATTCCTTTAGGATTTGAGGTTGAGATAATTATAGGAAAACTCTTTGGGACTCTCAAAAGTACAGAGAAATTGAAATATCCATTGACCAGTATGATTAAAGAGTAATGAACAGTGGCGAAACTATTGATCACGAAGGTGTGATTGTTGACATTAATACGGATTTTATAACGGTTGAAATACTTAATAAGTCTGCTTGCGGGGCATGCGCTGCTAAAGGAGCATGCTCTCTTGGAGAGGCTGAGACTAAGCTTGTGGAGGTTGCCAATACAGGCTATTCTCAGTTTGAGCCGGGTGAGAGGGTAAATGTTTTACTGAAAAAAAGCCTGGGACACAAGGCTCTGTATATTTCGTACCTTATTCCTCTATTGATTCTGGTAGCAATATTACTATCTTTGTCAGCTGCGGGAGCCGGGGATTTGTTTACAGGCCTGGCTATACTTGGAGGGCTTGCGATTTATTATTCAATTGTTTATCTCTTAAGGGAGAAATTCCGCAAAGAGTATGTTTTTACAATCGAGAAACTGAACTAATTATATGACTGCTACAATTATCTTTACCATTGCAAGCCTCACCGTTCTTGGGCTTGTTCTGGCTCTGATTCTCTACTTCACCGCCCAAAAATTCAAGGTGGTAGAGGACCCCAGAATTGACGATGTTGAGACCATTCTTCCCGGAGCAAACTGCGGCGGATGTGGTTTTACCGGATGCCGCTCATTTGCGGAAGGTTGTGTTAATGCGGAGTCAATGGATGGTCTGTTTTGCCCGGTGGGTGGTAATGACGTTATGAAGAGAGTTGCCGATTATCTGGGAAGAAGTGTTGCCGAAATGGTGCCTCAGGTTGCTGTTGTAAGATGCAACGGAAACTGCGACAGCAGACCCAAATCAAACAATTATGACGGCTATACTTCCTGTGCTGTTATGGCATCTCTTTATGCCGGAGACACAGACTGCAGATACGGATGTCTTGGCCAAGGAGACTGCGAGCTCTCCTGTGATTTTGATGCAATTAAAATGAACCCAAGGACAGGATTGCCTGAGGTGGATGCTGATAAATGTACTGCTTGCGGAGCCTGTGTGAAGGCCTGCCCAAAGATGATTATTGAGTTGAGAAACAAAGGTCCAAAAGGGAAGAGAATATTTGTTTCATGTATTAACAAAGATAAAGGGGGAGTGGCTAAGAAGGCATGTGCCGTTGCCTGCATCGGATGCACAAAGTGCCAGAAGGTTTGCGCATATGACGCAATTACAATATCCTCAAATCTTGCATATATAGACTATAACAAGTGTAAACTTTGCAGAAAGTGTGTAGTTGAGTGCCCTACCAATGCAATTTGGGAGGTAAATTTCCCTGTAAGGGTTCCTAAAAAAGAGGTTGCAGAGGTTGAACAGCATTAATTCCGGAATATGAGCAAAACATTCAGAATTGGCGGTATCCATCCGCACGACAATAAAATTTCAGTTAATGCGGCAATTGAGAACTTTCCGGTTATGGAGAGGGCATATATATCTATGTCGCAGCACCTTGGGGCGCCTGCTGAGCCCGTTGTGGCAAAAGGTGACAAGGTTAAGACAGGACAGCTGATTGCAAAGGCAAACGGCTTTATCTCAGCAAATATTCACTCCTCAGTATCAGGAACAGTGAACTCAATTGAGATGCTCCCTGATCTTGCGGGAAATCTTGTTCAGCACGTTGTGGTTAATGTAGAGGGAGATGAGTGGATGGAGAGTATTGACAGAACTCCGGAGATTAACAGAGTAATAAAAGACTCTCCACAGGATATTATTGCAAAAATAGCTGAGTGCGGTGTAGTAGGACTGGGTGGCGCTGCTTTCCCTACGCATATAAAACTGTCGCCTCCTCCTGGGAAAAAAGCGGAATTCCTTTTGGTTAACGGAGCGGAGTGTGAGCCGTATCTCACATCTGACTACAGGATAATGCTTGAAAATACCGAGGAGATACTTATTGGTGTTAAACTGATGATGTCTGCTCTTGGAGTGAAGAGGGCCTATCTGGGTATTGAGGAGAATAAGCCTCAAGCAATTAAAAAGATGAAGGAGATAGCGTCAAAGGGCTATCAGGAGATTAAGATAGTATCGCTTAAAAAGAGATATCCTCAGGGTGGGGAAAAGCAGCTTATAGACGCTATAACAGGCAGACAGGTTCCCTCTATGGGGTTACCTATTGATGTAGGGGTTGTTGTTCAGAATGTGGGCACTGCCTTGGCGGTATATGAGGCTGTTCAGAAGAACAAACCTCTGTTTGAGGGGGTAGTTACTGTGACCGGCAAATGTATGCCTGAGCAGAGAAACTTCAGGATGAGAGTGGGAACAACATTTGAGTCTATGATATTTGCCGTGGGCGGTTTTCCTAAAGATGCAGAGAAACTGGTTAGCGGCGGACCAATGATGGGTAAAGCGGTGTCAAGGATTGAGGCTGCGTCGGTAAAGAGTACATCGGCTTTACTTCTTTTGACAGAGGAGGAGACAAAGAGGGGTGAGGAGGCGAACTGCATCAGATGTGCCAAATGTGTGGATGCCTGCCCTATGGGGCTTGAGCCATACCTGCTCAACAGACTTTCAAGGGCGAACCGAATTGAGGATCTTGAGGCCAATATGGTTCATGACTGCATAGAGTGCGGAAGTTGTCTTTATGTATGTCCGGCGGATATTCCTTTGCTTGATACAATAAGGCTTTCAAAAACAAAAGTTCTTAAGATAATTAGAAGCAGACCAAAAAAGTAAAAACCTAAATTCCAGATATGAAAAAACTGATAGTTTCACCGGCACCGCACCTGCATGGAAACGAGTCAACCAAGAGCCTGATGAGAGATGTGATTATTGCTCTTGTGCCATCGTTGCTTGTGTCGGTTTATTTCTTTGGGTTCTCTGCCATTAAGCTTGCGCTTGTGGGTGTTGCCACAGCTGTTGCTGTGGAGTATGTGATTCAGAGATATATTGTCAAATCAAAAATAACCGTTAACGACTATTCTGCCGCTCTTACGGGACTGCTGCTATCACTAAACCTCCCTCCAAACTCTCCGTGGTGGATAATGTTCATAGGTTCTGTCGTTGCAATAGGTATAGCAAAGATGACTTTTGGAGGAGTAGGACAGAATCTCTTCAATCCGGCTCTTGTGGGACGGGTATTTCTTCTTGTATCCTTTCCTGTGATTATGACAGACTATTCAATCCCTACTTCATGGTTCAGGGAGGGGATAGATGCAAGCTCAGGAGCAACGGCTCTTTCAATTGTTAAAGAGGGGCTTGCAAAGGGACTTACAATGGATCAGATATTCTCGGAGAATAATTTCTCGTATGCTCAGATGCTCTTTTCAAAGATAGGGGGTTCTGTGGGCGAGGTATCGGCTCTTGCTCTTATTCTTGGATTTGTTTATCTTCTGATAAGGAGGGTTATAAGGCCACATATCCCGCTGGCAATCATTGGAACAGTACTTCTTTTTTCCGGTATTTTCTGGCTGATTAATCCTCAGATGTATGCTGATCCTCTGTTTAATGTTTTAACAGGAGGTATTTTAATAGGATCCATATTTATGGCTACAGATTATGTAACCTCCCCTATGAGTAAAAAGGGGATGGTGCTGTATGGAGTGGGGATAGGTATAATAACAATGCTTATAAGATACTGGGGTGCTTACCCTGAGGGTATCTCATTCGCAATACTGATTATGAACGCTACAGTTCCGCTTATAAACATGTATATGAAACCTGCAAAGTTCGGAAAGGAGGTGAAACATGGCTAAAGAGTCTACGCTTAAAAATATGGTGATAACCCTGGCTTCAATTACGCTGGTTTCTT
This sequence comes from uncultured Bacteroidota bacterium, assembly GCA_937901965.1. GTDB lineage: Bacteria > Bacteroidota > Bacteroidia > Bacteroidales > UBA932 > Bact-08. The sequence continues at coordinate 123,805 of CALGSW010000016.1, read as the reverse complement.
CTGCTTTATTGGGCGTTGTATATGCATTGACAAAGGGCCCTATTGATACAGCTCAGGTTGCCAAGATAAATAATGCAATTTCTAAAGTGGTACCTGCTTTTGATAATAATCCATCGGCAGAAAAGTTTGAAAAGGTGTTTGATGGTAAGAGCTATATTGTATATCCGGCTAAGAGTGGAGGAGAAATTGTAGGGTATGCAGTTGAGAGTTTCACAACCGGAGGGTTCGGGGGAAGAATTGTACTGATGGTGGGATTTAATATTGATGGTACTATTAATAATACTGCAGTCCTCTCGCATGCAGAGACTCCCGGTCTCGGGGATAAGATGATTGAGGGGAAAAGTAACTTCAGTGTACAGTTTCAGGGAAAGAATCCGCAAGACTTTAAACTTCTTGTTAAAAAAGATGGCGGGGATGTTGATGCAATAACAGCTTCAACAATCACATCAAGAGCCTTTTGCGATGCCGTAACGTCTGCGTGGGAGGTTTATAAGCTTTGTAATGAAGGTAATGTAAAAAAGGAGGTAGCAGATGAGTAAGCTAAATTTGATAACCAGAGGGATAATTAAAGAAAACCCTACGTTTGTTCTCTTGCTTGGTATGTGTCCCACTCTTGGTACCACTACATCTGCCATTAACGGACTTGGAATGGGTCTGGCAACAATGTTTGTACTAATGTTATCTAATATGGCAATATCTGCTATTGCCGGATTTGTTCCTGCTAAGGTGAGAATACCCTCTTACATTGTTGTTATTGCTGCATTTGTTACTATTCTTCAGTTTGTTATGCAGGCTTTTACTCCTGGTTTGTACGAAACTCTGGGGATATTTATACCATTGATTGTTGTTAACTGTATAGTTCTCGGGCGTGCTGAGGCATTTGCATCTAAGAACGGTGTTACTGACTCTCTCCTTGATGGCTTAGGTATAGGTTTAGGTTTTACTGCATCTCTGACTGTTCTGGGACTGGTTAGAGAGATGCTTGGAAGCGCTTCGGCATTTGGAATTAAATTTATTAACGGAGACGGAATTCTTGTATTTGTTCTTGCTCCGGGCGCTTTTATAGCATTGGGTTATCTTCTGGTTCTGTTCAACAAGTTAAAGACTAAAATTAAATAGGAGGGGTTATGGAGTATATTCTGATAATAATATCGGCAGTATTTGTAAACAATATATTGCTGTCTCAGTTTCTGGGAGTCTGTCCCTTCCTGGGCGTTTCTAACAAGGTTAGTACGGCTGCGGGTATGGCAGGGGCTGTCACATTTGTTATTGCTGTTGCAACACTGGTTACATTTCTTTTGCAGTATTATATTCTAGTTCCTCTTGGAATTGAATTTATGCAGACGGTTGCATTCATTCTTGTTATTGCAGCACTTGTTCAAATGGTGGAGATAATTCTTAAAAAGGTAAGCCCCTCTTTGTATCAGGCTCTGGGTATTTTTCTTCCTTTGATTACAACAAACTGTGCTGTTTTGGGTGTTGCAATTATTGTGGTATCTAAAGAATTTGCATTTGGCGGAGATCCTCATATGCTTAATCTTGCCCAGTCTGTTGTTTATGGTATAGCAACAGCTCTTGGGTTTGGTCTGGCAATGATACTTTTTGCAGGGTTAAGAGAGCAGCTGGAGCTTGCCAATGTTCCAAAACCTTTCAAAGGGATGCCTATAGCCCTGATTACTGCGGGAATTCTGGCACTCTCTTTTATGGGTTTTGCAGGTCTTGTTTAGTAATTAAAAAATTGAATTATGGCTAAAACCTTACTTGAAATAGATCAATTACTCAGAGCCGGTGACTCAGATGCGGCAAATGTAGAGCTCAGAGCTCTGCTGGAGAGAGAGCCTGAGAATGCTGAGGCGTGGTATCTGCTTGGAAGTCTTCTAAGAAGGCAACAACTTTGGGGAGATGCTATCAATGCCCTTAACAAGGCGAAGTTCCTTAATCCTGAGGGACCTGCTGCACATGCAATTGAATCTATATATGAGATTCTGAGTTATCAGAACACTGATCTGATGAATCCGTAAAAATTTCAACGCCGTGATTTGTGGTAACTACTTGTACCACAAATCACGGCGTTGAAATTTTGCCATTTCTTATGAGAAGTGAAAAACTCGCCAGACCATCTGTTTCGCCCCTGTTGTGGGTGACATGGAGAACGGTCTGGCCCTCTTTTTTGAGGATTGCCAATGTCTTTACCGCCTCGTCTCTAAGCTCCTCATCCAGTGCGGAAAGTGGCTCGTCAAGCAGTAAAACGGATGGCTGATGCGCCATGGCGCGGGCAAGTGCACACCTCTGCTTTTCACCTCCTGATAAATCTTTTATAGCTCTCTTAAGCAATCCCTCAATTTTGAAAAGGGAGGCAATCCTCGCGGTCTCCTTTGCCACGGCAGCTTTGTCGGCACCGGAAATGGAGAGGGGAAAGCCGATGTTCTCTTCAACTGTCATATGGGGGAAGAGGGCGTAATCCTGGAAGAGCATACCCACCGGCCTCTTTCTGGCAGGGGTGTTGGTCATATCTATCCCGTCAATAAATATTTTGCCCAAGTCAGGGAATCTTAGTCCGGCAATCAGTTCAAGCATTACAGATTTCCCTGAGCCCGAAGGACCCAGCAGGGCTGTATAGCTCCCCTTTGGCAGCTCCAGATTAATGGGGCCAAGGGTAAATTGTCCTGCTTTGTATGTTATGTTTTCCAGTTTTACCATCTTCTCTTCTGGTATATTCTCAGTAGTGTAAACAGGATAAGGGTAACGGTGACAAATATCACCGCCACAGGTCTTGCGTAGTTTATTCCGAATGAGTTGAATCTGTCAAATATCAGAACTGGTGTGGTCATCGGGTGGTACGCTACTATCACTATTGCCCCAAACTCGCTCATTCCGCGTGCAAACATCAGCATAAGTCCTGAGACAACTGACCGTCCGGCAAGAGGCAGGGATATTTTGTAAAATGTAGTAAACTTTGATGCGCCAAGTGTCTCCGCAGCCTGCTCCAGCCTTTCCGGAACTGCCGCAAATCCATCCCTTGCTGAGTTAATCAAAAACGGAAGACTTACAAACGCCATCGCCATCCCAATAGCTATGGGGGAGCCCACCAGGTTAAGCCCAATGGAATCAGCTGCAGAACCCAGCAGACTATCCCTGGAGATAACCCCAAGGAGTGCAATTCCGGCAGCTGAGTGGGGAATCACTATAGGCAGGTCAATAATCGCCTCAACTACACCCTTAAGCGGGAATTTTTTTCTGGCAAGAATATAGGCAAGCGGAATGGCAAAAACCGACGAAATAAATGTCGCAGCAGCAGATACACCCAGCGTCAGCACGATACTTCGGCTCACCTCCGGATCCCTTATTGTCTCAAAGAGCCCCGGTGCTTTTACCGATAGAAACATCCCCGCAAGCGGCGCAAATATGAACAGCAACGCCACTGCTCCAAGAAGCATAAAGGCGAAATGAGTGATGTTGCGGTTGTGGTGCATAGGGCAAAGATAGGAAATAATCAAGTTCGCTAGTCTGCTTCTGCACCCTTCCCCAGTCAACCGCAGCCCCTCCGGAACTTTTCCTCCCCGCTCTCTTTGTTCGCTGTGGCGGAGGTTCTGTCGTTGTAGTCTGGATGTATTACTCCATCCACAAAGAATCCGCTTCACTTCAGGAGTTTTTCCTCCTCGCTCATTTCATTCGCTGTGGCGGAGACTCCTTCAGTTTTGCGGACTTCTTTGTGGAAAGGATGGAGTAATACATACAAGATAACCTATAAACGATTGAGCCTCCGCCACAGCGAACAAAGAGGACGAAAAAACAGGCGTGGGTGGGACGAGCCTCTATGGCCTTTATTTTGAGTTGGTTGGGGATTGTAATATATTGATATTGTGAGATTTATGTTTTGGAATGGTCTGCAAATCAACCTCGTGGAGGTTCGTTCCACCCAAACCAAGATCTCCGGACGAAGGCCGTATAAACTGCGCAGCACCATATAACTCTGCGGAAGGCGGTTTGAATCCACATGGCCGTAACAAGCAGAATCAGAGCGCGTTAACACTTTATCCGAGGGGTCACCCCTCGGATAAAGTGTTAACGTACACATTGCTAGAGAGTTCAGGCCGCACGGCAGAAAAGGTGTTATTCCTAAACGCCCCTTCAAAATCATTTATCAGAATATTTTGCATTTAATATATAATTATTATATTTACTCATTACTAATTGTTAAGACCACGCTCTCCGGCTTTCGGCTGTTTATCATCAAGGTCACTTGATACTCGTTTTTCTAAGATAATCTACATTATTATTCACCCTTAACATTCAACTTTGAGAGTATTACTAACAGTATCGTGAGCACAGCATTTACATATGACATACAGAACCGTCTTCGGATGATCAACAACCCATCATCGTTGGGTACAAAGCCTTTCGCTATGGAGCTACAGTACAATGCTCCAAATGTGAGAGGAGCGACAGCCCAGTACTCCGGCAATATCAGTGCCGTAAGATGGAGACACAACGGAGGCAGAGAACAGAGCTACATGGTTATAGTGCCTAGTTCTGCACTAGACTTAATGAACCTTGGACTATGGGAGGATTAGTTTCGCGTGCAAAGAATAGCGAAACCGATAATAAAAAAATAAGAGATTATGCAAAAGAGGGTAGCTGTATTGGCATTTTTGATTCTGATATTTGCAAGTAGTATTGATGTCTTGTCTCAGGAAAATTCTTTGAAGTGGATTCCGTTCGTATGGCAGAGTGATACCATTTCAGGTAAATTTGTTGAGAAGGCATATATGTACGTCCCGGTTAAGATTGATGATTTGCCTGAAAATTTTACGATGCAGCTTGATCTGGGTACTACAGATACACAGTTTTATGGAAACTCTGTTAAACCATACATTGCTGCATACCCCTCTTTTGCAAAGAAACTGGGATCTTATGAAACATATCAGAATGTAATATTCAATGGGATTAATCTTAAGATGGGTAGTAGCAATTTTTTATTTGATGTTTGGCTGCGATCAGGCTTTGGTGATACTATCCCCCGGGATTCACTTCATTCAAGGACAGCAAAACATATTGGAACCATTGCTCCCGATATGTTCAAAGATAAAATACTGATCATAGATTACAAAACTGCCAGATTTGCCGTAACAGATCAATTACCGGCAGAATTTAAAAGCCTTGAAGGGGTTAAATTTGAAATTATTAACGGAATGATTATACTCCCGTTTAAGATCAACGGAGTTGTGCAGAAGTTGCTGTTTGATACCGGGTCCAGCCCTTTTGCATTGGCAAGCTCAAAAAACAGGGCGTTGGAGATAGCCGGTCCGTCAATTATTGATTCATTGAGCGGTCCTTTATGGTGGGGTCAGCAGATAACATTTTACGGACTTAATGTGAACAAATCGGTTGAACTAGGTGAATATAAATTCAGACAATCTACAGTCTACTATGATAAAGATGGACTTTGGGAGAGAGATGTTTTTAAGCCATTAAATATATGGGGATTAACCGGGAATGCCCTGTTCCTTGACTGTATGATTATATTGGATTATAAGAACAAGTTATTTATGATTAAACGATAGTAAATATTAACATAGATCTTATCCACTATCTTTGCACTATGAACAACCGTCAATCAATGCTGCCAATTGTTGTTGCTACTATTGTGGCTCTTTTGCTGGTTCCTGTGCAGGTGATGCCTGAGAGGGCGTTACTAATGGGTGAGAGGTTGCTTACGGGTGGTGGATGGGTGCAGATAGTGATGGCATCGGGGTATGCATTTTTGCTCGCCCGTTTTATGCTGCCAAGGGAGAGCAGGAGTGTGTGGCGGAACAGGTCTTGGATGCTCTTTACCCTCTTTTTTTACGGACAGCTTGCGCTGGGTATTTTTGGAGATTCGCTCTTTCTGATGACGGGAAAGCTGCATCTCCCTGTTCCGGCGGTGATTATTGCCGGTCCTGTGTATCGGTTCAGCTCCTGGTTTATGCCGATTCTCTTTTTCTCTGCCATTTTGCTTGCGGGTCCTGCCTGGTGCAGCCATTTGTGTTATTTTGGAGCGCTTGACTCTGCTGCCGCAAGGGTGGGGGCAAAGCGAAAGAGAGTGGGCAAGGGTTCAATGAGAAGGGTGTTCAGGGAGTGGATGTGGAGATGGAAGCCGATAATGAGGGTGGGGGTGCTGATGGTGGTTGTGGCGGTGGCATTGACGCTTCGGTTTATGAGGGGACCCGACTATGGTGTCAAAAGCCTATTTCAGGACAATGCGGCACTTTGGGCGATACTCTTTTTTGCTGTGGGCCTGCTGATAATATTGATAATTTCTATGAGGCGGGGAATTATGGTTCACTGTACAGTGTGGTGTCCGGTGGGGACGGTTGTGAATTTTATGAAATATCTCTCTCCTTTCAGGTTTGATGTAAAGAGGAGCGAGTGCACATCTTGTATGAAATGTATTCCTGCCTGCAACTATGCTGCTATGAACAGGGATTCTCAAGGAAAGCTTGTTATTGGTAATGGTTGTACCTATTGTGGTGACTGCCTTACAGCTTGTCCTCATAATGCTCTTGAGTACAGATTCTTTGGGATGAGGGGAGAGAGTGCCGAGAGGCTGTGGATTGCGGTAACAATCATACTTCACGCTCTGTTCCTTGCCATTGCTCGTGTTTAATATCTAAACTTTCCTGCATTCACAGAGTATCCGCATAACTTCCGGAGTTTTTCCTCCTCGCTCACTGTGTTCGCTGTGGCGGAGACTCCTTCAGTTATGCGGATTACTCTGTGACCGGGAAGGTAGCTGTGTATGGCTTTGCAAATGAAACCCGCCGAAAATAGCGAACCCCGAACGGCTGTAACTTGCAAACAGTGAGTGATTTAGCACTTTATCCCTGGGGTGATCCCTTGGGTAAAGTGTCAATTATCAATTAATCTGCTTGTTGCAGCCGTGCGTGTTTAGACCACCTCCAGCAGATTTGCGGATACACATCGCTTTGCGAGGATTTATATGGTGCTGCGCAATTTATACGGCCTTTGGCCGGAAGTTTGGGTGGGACGAACCTCCACGGAGTTAAATTTCAAGGTGTTCCAAAATATAAATCTTTCAAAACCAATAAATTATATTTTGCAATTAGCACAAAACGAGGTTAATGGAGGTTCGTCCCACCCACGCCTGTGAGCCTATCCTTGGGTTTAAATGCTCCGCAATCCTTCCCCGGCCAACCGAGGCACGAAGGAACCTCCGCCACAGCGAACGAAGAGAGCGAGGAGGAAAAGTTCCGGAGGGGCTGCGGTTGACCGGGGAAGGATGCAACAGCAGACATTTGAAGGATGCAACAGCAGACTTGGGAAAGGTGGAACGCTCACTAGTGCGAATCAATCCCGCTCATCATGGCGAAGAGGTGGTTGAGCATAGGAAGAATCTCGGACAGATACTCATTCACAGCCTTAACGCTGCCGGGCAAAACAAATATGATAGATTTACCGGATACGCCTGCAATGCTTCTGCTAAGAAGGGCGTTCGGCTTTTCTGCTCCGTATTTTAATCTTATGTAGTCCATAATTCCGGGAATCTCCTTGTCCAGTAGTGGCTTTACAACATCATGGGTAAAGTCTCTTGGGCCGATTCCTGTCCCGCCGGTGGTGATAATTATCTCGTGCCCCTCTGAAACCATTCGCCTGATTTCGGCCTCAAGCATCTGCGGATTGTCCGGCAGCAATTTATAGTCACAGGAGAGGCTCCGTTTAGTCTCACCGAACCATTTTCCAATAAGCTCCTCAGCAAGTGGTCCGCTGAGGTCTCTGTACTCCCCTTCGTATGCTCTGTCGCTCAGGGTTATGACTCCGGCTCTCCATGCCTTTTTTTGATATTTGAGTTTGTCTCCGGCCCTCATCTCTCCACCCTTAAGGACCCTTGCAAATATCCCCTCTTTGGGCATAATGCAGGCTCCTGTGTCGCGAAATATTGCGCATCCGTCGCCGTGGCACTTTTTGCCTATCTGTGTAACCTCCATCAGGACGGTGTCGTTCGTAAGCAGATCTCCGGGCATCATCTCGTTAAGAACCATCCCTTTTGTAGTGATATTCTCGGCAAACTCTCCCCATTTGAACTCCCTGCCTGTTATGGCCGAAAACTTTTCAAAGCTTTCTGTTCCAAGCAGACTCACCTGTCTGTGCCACTTTCCGGCGTGGGCATCTCCCGGGATACCCTCGGGGGTAAGTTGGATATTATCAACAGGGAGTTTAATCTCTCCCTTTTTTACTGAAATGTTTACCGATATTATTTCAAGTTCCATTTTTTTGTTAGTCTAATGCTATTTAATCTCCTCTTTGCTCTTTGAGAGGAGTTCAATGTTGGTTATTATCATGTTTTTATCCACCGCCTTGCACATATCGTAAACGGTAAGCAGGGCTACCGATACAGCAGTCAGTGCCTCCATCTCTACTCCGGTATTGCCGTTGCAGGAGGCGAACCCCTCGGCAGTCACCCCGTCATCCTGGACGGTGATTTTAACATCGGCCTTATTAAGATTTAGCTGGTGGCAGAGTGGAATTAGTTCAGGGGTCTTTTTGGCAGCCATTATTCCTGCAATCTGGGCTACTGTTAGCAGGTCTCCCTTTTTCAGCCCGTTCTCCCTAATAAGTGCTATCGTTTCAGGTGAGAGTAGTATTCTCCCACTTGCGGTCGCCTTTCTTGCCGATATGGGCTTTGCTCCTACATCCACCATATTTGCACGCCCCTTTTCGTCTGTATGGGTGAGCATTTTGCTGTTTTTAGAATTTTTATCTTCTGCCATAATCATCCTCCTGATATATTATCCACCTATGTTATAAAACTTTCCGGTGTCGTTATGAGAGCCTCGTATCGGTTTGTTTTTTATTGCCATTTCCAGAGCCTCTTTGATTCCAAACTCTCTTATGCTGTAACCAAGATCGTTGAAAAGGCAGGGCTTAACCATTCCGTTGGCTGTTAGTCTGATTCTGTTGCACCTTGGACAGTCTCCTCCATCTCCGCCGTCAACTATCCCAAAGGAGCCGGTATGGAGGTCCATCATTTTTATAAATCTCACCTCAATTTCGCCTCTTTGCGCAAATCTTAGTACACTTTGTGCATCCTCTTCTTCTCTGTCCTTTTCTACCACACAATTGAGTTTAATTGGTAGCAGACCGGCGCTCTTTGCCGCCTCAATCCCCTCAAAGACCTTATTAATATCCCCGCCTCTGGTAATTTCTCTGTATTTGTCCGGGTCAGTTGTGTCAAGGCTTATGTTAATTCTCATCAGACCTGCCTTTGCCAGCTCTCCGGCATATTGGGAGAGCAGCTGTCCATTTGTTGTCATTGAGAGGTCGGTAATTTCCTTAATTGAGGCCAGTCTGCGAACAAGTTCCGTAATCCCTTTTCTTACCAGTGGCTCTCCACCTGTTATCCGCACCTTATTAACCCCATTTATGACAGCAGCTCTTGTAAACTCCTCAATTTCGTCAAAGGTTAGAATCTCGCTGTGGTCAACAAGTGGTACCCCTTCAGGAGGCATACAGTATGTGCACCTCAGATTGCATCTGTCAGTAACTGAAATCCTCAGATAATTGATAGTTCTTCCGTAAGGGTCATACATCATCCCTATTCCTCCCTATATGTTTAGAAAACTCCCAGAGGACAACCCCTATGCTAACAGATACATTTATTGAGTGTTTTGTTCCGTGCTGAGGTATCTCAAGTACAAGATCGCTAACGTCAACAACCTCCTGCTTTACACCTTTTACCTCATTTCCAAAGACAAGGGCGTACTTTTTATCTATTACAGGTTTTATATTATTAAGCAAAGTTGAATTTTCCGTCTGCTCTACGGAGATAATCTCATATCCCTCCTCTTTCAGCTTCTTAACTGCGTTACTACTCTCTTCAAAATACTCCCAGGGAATGGTGTTCTCTGCCCCCAGCGCAGATTTATGTATCTCTGCAGATGGAGGCGTTGCGCAAATTCCGCAAAGGATAATTCTCTCAGCGGCAAATGCATCGGCACTCCTGAAGGCAGCCCCAATGTTGTGCTGGCTTCTGACGTTGTCAAGTACTATTGTGACCGGCATTTTTACTGCTGATGAATACTCCTCGGAGGAGATTCTCCCGAGTTCACTGTTTAGTAATTTTCTGAATTTTCCCATATCTGACTACAAATATACTCATACCATTTTAAACTTTTTGGCGGCTCAGCGGTCAAAGTAAAATAAATTTTACTTTGATGAAACAGAGACAAAAGTACATTCTTTATGCCGCTATTCCTGTTGTGCTGGCCGCTTCCGTAATCGGCTACAACAAATTGTTTAACAAACCAGTAATTAACGAGGAGTCCACATCCCGTCCAGGTGGTCAGGGGGACAAAGGGGGAGGAGGAAGAGCTCTGCCTGTATCTGTTTACATAGCAGAGTATATGACATCAGACGAGGGGAGACTTGCAATTGGAACCCTCACTCCCAATGAGAGGGTGGACGTGGTAAGTGAACTCTCGGGCAGGGTAACAGAAATTAATTTCAGAGAGGGTGAACTCGTTAGAAAGGGTACCGTTCTGGTTAAACTTAATGATGATGAACTTGTCTCTCAGCTTGTGAAGGCCGAGTATCAGTATAAACTTATTGAACAGAGGCTGGAGCGTCAGAAAATTTTACTGGAGAGAGATGCCGTAAGCCGCGAGGATTATGATAAGGTTCTTACTGAATTCAATGTTCTTAAACAGGATATTGAACAACTTAAGATCAGGATTGAGAAGATGAAGGTTAGAGCTCCTTTTGATGGAGTGATAGGTTTCAGGGATGTAAGCCTCGGAGCATTTCTGCAACCAAACACAAAAATTTCAACTCTTGTTGACATTGCCAGTCTTAAACTTGAATTTGCAATTCCCGAGAAGTATATCAATGATGTTAAGAGTGGCTCTTCTGTTTCATTTACAGTAGAGGGAACAGGAAAGACATTCTCCGCAAAAGTGTACGCAGTTGATCCTCAGGTAGAGGTTAAGACACGCACACTGATGCTCAGAGCAAGATATGCAAATTCAGGTCTGATGTTGAAACCCGGAATGTCCGCTAAGGTTTCATTCTCAACAACAGAGGGGGCAAACAACATTTATGTGCCTAATCAGGCAGTTGTTCCAGATGTAAAGGGACGTTCAGTATGGGTTCTCAGAGGAGGAAAGGCCGAACTTGTCCAGGTACAGTCCGGCACCAGAACAGCAGATATGCTTGAAATTCTGGGAGGTCTTGAAAGAGGAGATACAATTATAACAACCGGCTTGATGCAGCTGCGTACTGGTATTCAGGTTTCACCCCAATCAACAATGAATTAGGTATGAGTATAAGCACTACAACAATAAACAGACCCGTACTGGCCACAGTACTGAGCCTGATGATAGTTATTTTTGGAGCTATAGGCTATACCTCTCTCGGTGTAAGAGACTATCCAAGCGTGGACAATCCGGTTATCTCTGTAAGATGTTCATTTCCTGGCGCAAATGCCGATGTTATTGAGACTCAGATAACAGAGCCTCTTGAGGCGGCTGTAAATGGAATCCCCGGTATCAGAGCCATTTCCAGTACCAGCAGGGATGGTTCAAGTTCTATTAATATTGAATTCAACCTGGAGGTTGACCTTGAAACAGCTGCAAATGATGTAAGGGATAAAGTTTCCGGAGCCATGAGGCAACTGCCACAGGATGTTGATCCTCCGGTTGTTGAAAAGTCCGATGCTGATGCTCAGCCTATTTTTACAATCACTCTTCAGAGTGAATCAAGGGATATTATTGACCTGAGTGAGTACGCAGAGGTAAATTTCAAAGAGAGATTACAGACAATAAGCGGTGTAAGCTCTGTGGGTGTCTGGGGGTCAAAGAGGTACTCGGTTAGAATGAGGATGGATCCCATTCTGCTTGCTGCTTACAAAATCACACCGCTTGATGTAAGACAGGCTGTATCCAGAGAAAACGTTGAACTTCCTTCCGGGATGGTAGAGGGTTCAACAATGGAACTTACCGTAAGAACTCTTGGACGATTAAGAACTATTGATGATTTTAATAATCTCATTATAACAAGAAGCGGTGAGAGGATTGTCAGATTTTCAGATATCGGCTCAGCAGAGGTGGATGCAGAAAATACGAGGTCTATCCTTAAAAGGAATGGAGTCCCTATGGTCTCCTGTGTTCTTGTGCCACAACCCGGAGCAAACTATATAAATATTGTAGATGATGCCAAGAGGGTTGTAGCCGAGCTGGAAAAATCAATACCTGAGGATATTGAGGTGGGAGTGGGATTTGATAATACTACATTCATACGGGACTCTATAGGCGAGGTTAAGATGACTATACTTCAGGCATTTTTGCTTGTAATTCTGATTATCTTCCTGTTCCTGAGAAACTGGAGGACTACACTTATTCCCATTATTGCAATTCCAATTTCCGTAATAGGTGCATTTTTCATAATGTACATAGCAGGCTTCTCAATAAATATACTCACTCTGCTTGCGATTGTTCTCTCTATAGGACTTGTGGTTGACGATGCAATTGTTGTAATGGAGAACATATATACCAAGATTGAAAGGGGTATGGATCCTAAAGAGGCAGCAGTAGAGGGTTCAAAGGAGATTTTCTTTGCTGTTATTGCCACTACTATAACTCTGGTTGCTGTATTCTTCCCAATTGTATTTCTGCAGGGGGTAACAGGAAGATTGTTCAGGGAATTCTCTTTTGTAATTGCAGGAGCTGTAATCATATCTAGTTTTGTTGCTCTTACTTTTACTCCTATGATCTCCAGCAAGCTGTTAAAAAGGGATGCAAAGGAGAATAAATTCTACAGATGGACAGAGCCATTTTTTGTAAAGCTTAACACAATTTACGCTTCATCTTTAGATAAGTTTTTGGATAAAAGGTGGATGGCAATTGTATTTCTGATTTTCTCGTTTGGTATAATAATATTTTTCTGGACAACAATCCCTTCTGAAATGGCTCCGCTGGAGGACAGATCAATGCTTACCGTTTCAAGTACTGCTCAGGAGGGTGCCACTTTTGATTATATGCTCAAATATACCGACGACTTGTATAATGTTGTAACCGAAGATGTTCCTGAGGCAGAAAACATCCTGCAGATGGTGGGTATGGGTGGTCGTAACCGTTCAAATTTCTCTGTCTCCCTTACCGACCCTCTAAACAGGGAGAGAACACAGCAGGAGATAGCAGACGATCTCTCTCCCAAAGTGGCAAGGCTTACGGGAGCGCGGAGTTTTGTAACCCAACAGCAGACATTCGGGGGAAGAAGGGGCGGAATGCCTGTTCAGTATGTAATTCAGGCAAAAAATCTTGATTCGTTAAAGAGGATAATTCCTGTGTTTATGTCAGAGGTGGCTCAGAGCGAGGTCTTCTCAAATTCGGACATAAACCTTAAGTTTACGAAGCCAGAGCTGAGCATAAGTATAGACAGGGATAAAGCCTCTTTGATGGGAGTCTCTATTCAAAATATTGCCCAGACTTTGCAACTCTCAATGAGTGAGCAGAGAATCGGCTACTTTATCAGAAACGGGAAACAATATCAGATAATGAGCCAGATAGACCAGAGTATGAGAAATAAGCCTGTTGACCTGGCAAATATATATGTAAGAAGTGATGCCGGCGAACTTATCCAGCTGGACAATCTGATTACAATGGAGGAGAGCAGTATGCCACCTCAACTTTACAGATACAACAGATTTGTATCAGCAACAGTATCGGCAGCCCTCTCAAAAGGTTACACTCTTGGACAGGGAATTGAGGAGATGGATAAGATTGCAGATAAGGTGCTCAATCCGGATGACTTTAGCACAACATTATCTGGTCAGTCTAAGGATTTTGTTGAGAGTACCTCCAGTCTTTTGTTCGCATTTCTGCTTGCACTTTTACTGATATATCTCGTCCTTTCTGCCCAGTTTGAAAGCTTCAGAGATCCTTTGATCATTATGTTCACAGTCCCTCTTGCACTTTTTGGGGCTTTGCTCTCTCTTAAGCTTTACGGGCAGACGATGAATATTTTCAGTCAGATAGGATTGATAATGCTGATAGGTTTGGTCTCAAAGAATGGTATTCTTATGGTTGAGTTTGCAAATCAGAGAAAATTGGCCGGTCTGGATAAATTTGAGGCTATAAGAGATTCTGCAGCCTCCCGTTTCAGGCCTATCCTTATGACAAGTCTCTCAACCATTCTCGGGATCCTTCCCATGGTCTTTGCAACCGGGGCGGGAGCCGAGAGCCGCATTTCAATGGGTGTTGCAGTTGCCGGAGGATTGATTTTCTCTACATTCTTTACCCTTTATATTATTCCTGCAATGTACTCTTATATTTCATCAACAAAACAGTAATAGCAATGACAATCAAACATAAAATATTATCACTTGCAATTGCTTTTGCATTAATAAACCCACTCTCTGCCCAAAATTCAAGGAATATTGAATATCTGACTCTTGAGGGGTGTATTGAGAAGGCTCTGGAATCAAATTTTTCAATAATAATTTCCGGCAATAATCTGGAGATTTCAAAGAATAATGTAACACTTGCCCCATTTCTTCCCACAATTTCAGCAAGCTCAAGACAAAGCGCAAACAGCGGTGTACAAAAGAATATCAGTGAAGATGGCGAGAGGATAAAATCAACAACCTCCGGAAATTCTGTTATAAACGGAGCGAACCTAAGCTGGAGATTGTTTGACGGTCTTGCAATGTTTGCAACACGCGAGAAGCAGGAGGAGTTGCTGAGGCAGGGCGAGTTTAATTTCAGAGCTGTTTCAGAAAATCTTGTTATGAAGATCTCTTCGCAGTATTTTAATATCATAAGTTTACACAACAGATTTAAACTTCTTAATGAAGTTGCCTCAATATCAAAAGAGAGGTATGAGCAGGCTTTGCTTAAGTACAACATAGGAAGCGGATCCGGACTTGAGCAGATGCAGGCAAAAATATATCTCAACAGTGACTCTTCAGCACTTCTTCAGGCTACAGAAAATATCAAGAATGCATACATAGAGCTTTTCAAACTCATGAATCTGCCTCTTGATTCAAAGTATGCTATCAAAGATACTATCATACCGGAGCCTCAACTCAATGTTGATCACCTTATAAGTAATGCTGATGATAACAACACCACTCTGCTGGCGCTTAAAGCAGGAGAGGAGGTTGCCAGACTGGATACAAAGATTGCCCGCGCATCCAGATATCCTGTTTTTGACCTATCCGCCGGGTACAATTATAATTTTAATCAAAATGGTTATTTTCCATCCAGATATAACGAATCTAATGGTATTAACTGGGGATTTTCTCTCTCTTTACCAATATTCTCCGGAAACGAAATCAACAGACGTATCAGTAATGCTAAAATACAGCAGGAAAATGCCAGACTTACTTACGAACAGGCGAGACAAGATCTGATGAGTGAATTGCAGCAACTCTACAATATTTATCAGTATCACCTTAGAATGATTGAATTTGAGGAGGAGAGCAGGCAGGCAGCATTACTTAATCTTGAGGCAGCCAGAGAGAGGTACAGGCTTGGCTCGCTATCCGGAATTGAGTTCAGAGACATACAACTCTCATATCTTAACTCTGCAGACAGAAGGTTGAATGCTATTTACCAGGCAAAGATCTCTGAAATTACACTACATCTTATGGCTGGCGAACTTTTTCGCTAATTTTTTTAATACAGTGTTTGATTTAGTATATTTGTAGGCAATCGCTTTATTTATACTAAATCTTAACAACTATGAAGAAAAACTTTTCAATACTGACTTCGTTAGTAGTGATTCTGCTTGCTTTCGCATGCTCTGATAAAAAGAGTACGGAAATAATACCGGGAGCTGACAGGACTGAAATCTACCTTCCTCTTCTTGAGGGTAAAAATGTTGCACTTGCTGTAAATAATAGCTCTGTTATAGGAGGTGAAGCTCTTCTGGATACTCTTCTTAAACGGGGAGTTAATATAGTAAAGATATTCAGCCCCGAACATGGTTTCAGGGGCGGAAACAGATATGACACACTTGATGCAGAAACCGGTGTTCCAATTGTACTGCTTTACGGAGCCGGTAACTATAAACCTCAACCAGAGGATATGTCTGATGTGGATGTTGTTATATTTGACATGCAGGATGTTGGGACCCGTTTTTACACTTACCTTTCTACCTTGCACTATGTAATGGAGGCATCTGCTGAAAATGGCAAAGATGTAATTATTCTTGACCGTCCAAATCCAAACGACTACTATATTGATGGACCGATTCTTGACACTAATTTCAGATCGTTTGTAGGTATGCACCCAATACCTATTCTCCATGCACTCACTCTTGGTGAGTATGCAAATATGATAAACGGGGAAGGGTGGCTTAAGGATGGGATTAAGTGCAAACTGACAGTAGTGGAAATGGAGAATTATGAGCACGGAAAGCCATATATTCTTCCAATACCTCCATCACCTAATTTAAATACTCAGCAGTCAATTTTGCTCTATCCGTCTCTTTGCCTTTTTGAAGGAACAATAATAAGCCAGGGAAGAGGAACAATGTTCCCGTTCCAGGTTCTTGGAAATCCTGATTTAAGGGAGCACTATGATTTTTCATTTACACCCGTCTCTATTGAAGGAATGAGTACAAATCCCCCTCATAAGGATAAAGAGTGCTTTGGCATAGATCTAAGAGATTATGATACAAACATCTTTAAAGAGAGTGGCAAAATCAACATAAGCTGGTTAATTGAATTTTACAGAATTCACCCTGATAAAGAGAATTTCTTCCATGTAGGACGCTTTGACAGACTTGCCGGTACAGATAAGCTGAGGAACCAGATTATTGATGGTAAGAGTGAGCAGGAAATCAGAGACAGCTGGGAGCCAGCACTCACAGATTTCAAAAAATTGAGAAAAGGGTACCTGCTTTACAAAGATTTTTGATTAATGAGCCAGTTGTGCCACTCTTTTTCAAGACTGATTAATTCCTTCCCATAAATGGATAGCCATTTTCCACCAGATTTCCATAGTTCAAGAAATGTTTTTTGTCCATATTTTTTGATTATAAATTCAACAAATGAGCCGGCTGCGGCATAGCCCATTTGCGTGAACTCCTTGTCAGCTCCAATCTGAAGCTCTGTAAGTTTGACAAGGGGTAAAAGACACCCTTTTTCCAGGAAGTTTCTTGTGATTCTGTTACTCTCATTTGAGTTGACCGAAATAGCTTCCGCATACATTGCAATTCCTTCGTTAAGGAATGAGGTTTGTCTTTTCCAGTTGTTATTGAAGATGATATGAGTGAGCTCGTGGACCGCCAGCGCAAAGTCATTAGTTGTTGGATCGTATATTGAAAATATTCCGGCACTTCCGGCAGCCAGGCCTTTACCCCAATGATTTGTGTAGAATAATTTTTCGTCGTAATCAGAAAAATAGGTAATTAGTTGCCTCTCTTTGGATGGTTTAAGTTCAGAAAAGAGATTGAAAAGGAAGCTTAAAGCTGTTTCATTATTATTTGCAATATCTGCAACTGATGTGCTGTCAAGTGTCGCTTTGTTGTATCTGATAGTACAGAACTCAGACTGAAGGCTGTTAAATTTGCCGGTAAAAGATATGGAGATATTATATATTGGTTCCTTCAGCGTAGGGAGCTTCCCGGAATTTATATTATTGTACATGGACTCCAGATAATATCCACCGGCGTTAAGCAGCATATGTGCTGTTGTTCTACTAATGACAATAATAGGAATCTCTCCATTGTGAAATCTAATGTTTTCCAGGTCAATTACGGGACTCTCCTCTTCGTCTGAAAATATTGCAATTCCAGCTACATTCTCTTTAATCAGGCTATTTATGTTATCGTTTAATGAAGATTCGTTGCCGGCCAGTTTTTCAAAATCAGGACAGTACAATATAAATCTGTCACTTATTTCCAGATTCTCACCGTAGAACCCCGTTCTGTGCAAAATTGATGGCAGAAATAGCAGAGGCCTCTCAATCTGTACATCTTTAGTATATCCCTCTGTACCAAAAGGAGCGCTTTTTGACGAAGCAAGCGGGAAGAATCCAATTTTAATTCCGCTGCCACTCTTGAATTTGATACACGCTTCAGACCAAGGGACTTCTGTTCTTTCGCTATAAAAATATTGTAATTCAGGCCCTTGCGCCTTGCAAATACTTGAGTAAAAGAGAATTACCGTCAGAGAAATAAGGTATGATTTCCTAATATTAGCACTCATATGTTAAAATTCTAAATAATTGAACTATCAAATGTATTTACCCAGCAGAATCTTGAGTAAAAAAATGAAATGAAGGTGCGGAATACTTTATTGAAAGCGTTTATTAACACTATGGAACAATATACTCAAGCACCGGATATACAGGTTCGCTGAACCCAAATTTCCTGTAAAGTTTCTCCCCATCCTTTGACGTGTGGAGAGAAATTTTATTTATCCCCCTTCTCTTTGCTTCGTTTATCAACTCCTGAAGTATAAGGGATGATATACCTTTTCTTCTCTCACCAGGGATGGTATACATATTTAAAATATCACCCTCAAGATAAACCGGCTTTGCCGAGTCACCGGGGATTTTTTTGATTACCATTGCTCCAAAACTCACGCTACTCTCTCCTTTTACAGCCATAAATGCAAATACTCTATCCTGAGCCATCTCTGATTTGAAATGGTTATTTAATTCACTATAGAGGACTTCTTTATAATCTTTATCCATGATACCCTGCATCTCTTCAAGATAATCCAGCCGAAACTTTGTTAATACCTCCACATCTTTTATATCAATTCTTCTTATTTCAATTTTTTGTCGCTCTTTTGCCATAACACTGATTTAAAAAAATAAAGTTAGAATTTAATTGCAAATTACACTCAGTTTTAATAAACAGTGAACCTTTTTAGTGGGGAATTGTTTCTCTGTGAAAATTTCACAGAGAAACTAATTTATGAAAATGAAAAACCTACGTTTTGTATTAGTGCTGTTTTCATTATTATTTAGTATACAATTACTTGCCGCAGACTACACTATTAAGGGTAAAGTAATTGACAAGTATACCAGGGAGGCGGTCTCCTTCGCTACTGTATCCGTATTCCAGGGAACAAAATATTCTATTACAGATTCTCTCGGGATGTTCACTCTTGACAAACTGCCTGCCGGAATGTACAGATTGCAGGTTGATTTGCTGGGGTATAACCAGTACATTACAGAAGAGATAATGCTCTCAATAAAGGGGGCATTCGTTAATATAGAACTTGAAGAGGAGAGCCTTCAGCTTGGTGCCGTAACCGTTAAGCCTAAAGCAGATCCATTCAGGAGGATTCCTGAAACACCTCTCTCTCAGAGAACCATAGGAGTTCAGGAGATTGAACGAAATCCAGGTGCAAACAGAGATATTTCAAGAGTTGTTGCCTCACTGCCAGGCGTGGGTAATGTTGCGGGAGGAGGATTCAGGAATGATATCCTGGTAAGGGGGGGAGGTCCTGCGGAAAATAAGTATTTTCTTGACGGGATAGAGGTTCCTTCAATAAACCACTTTAGTACGCAGGGTTCTTCAGGTGGTCCGGTAGGAATAATTGATGCCGATTTTATAAGAGAGGTAGACTTTTACGGAGGTTCTTTTCCTGTAGCAAGAGGGGGCGCAATAAGTTCTGTACTTGATTTTAAGTTGAAGGACGGAGACCCTATAAATAATACATATAAGTTTACTGTAGGAGCATCTGAAGCAGGATTCGGCTCAAACGGGCACCTGACTAAGCGTACAAACTACCTGGTATCTGCAAGAGTCTCGTATCTTCAATTCCTTTTCCGGGCCATAAACCTCCCATTTCTACCCACATTTACCGATATGCAGATAAAGCTGAAAACCAGATTTAACAACAAGCATGAGTTGACATTTATTGCACTTGGTGGTCTGGATAATATGACCCTGAATGAAGATACAGGAGGTAAAGAGTCAAATGAGTATATCCTGGCATATCTGCCGGTGATACAACAAGAGGTGTTTACTACCGGTCTGGTTTATAAATACTACTATGGTATCAATAACCTTAGTCTCTATTTGAGTCAGAGTTATCTTAACAACAGAAATACAAAGTACTCAAATAATGATGATTCATCAGAGGATAACCTTTCACTCAAATACAGGTCAGTTGAACAGGAGACAAAGTTTCGCGCCGAGAATCTTGTACGGTTTGGTGATTTCAGAGTTATTACCGGTTTGGGAGTTGATCTGCCACTCTATTCAAATAGAACATACCAGAAAATATTTCTGGAGAATCCGGTGACGGTTGATTATAATAGTAAGCTGAATTTTTTAAAGTACTCTGCATTTGCAAATGCAAACTATACAACTCCGGATAAAAAGTTTACCGCAAATCTGGGTGTCAGATTTGATGGAAATACATATTCAAAAGAGATGGCAAATATTTTTAAACAATTTTCGCCAAGACTCTCTCTATCATATGAGTTTTTAACAGACTTTTATTTAAACGCCGGAGCAGGCAGGTATTACCAGCTCCCTCCCTATACAGCTATGGGATTCAGAGATTTTCAGGGAGAACTGGTAAACAGTAATATAAAATATATTGGTTCAGACCAGGTTTCGGCAGGGGTGGATTACAGAAACAGCAATGGAGTTCAACTTGCTGCCGAGCTTTTTTACAGAAGTAATTTTAATGGAATGTGGTCTGTAAGAGACTCTATTCCTGTTGAGGGGAAGGGAGTTAATTACGGAGTATCGGGAAATGAGGAGATAACATCTACCTTAAAGAGCAGGTCATATGGTGTTGAATTTTCTGCCAGATGGTTCCTTTCAGATAAGCTGAATCTTCTGGGATCGCTTACATTGTTCAGAAGTCAGTACAGAGATGATAATGACCAGTGGATTTCAAGAACATGGAACAATAAGAGATTGCTCACACTCTCTGCCGGATACAAACTACCGCTTGATTTCTATGTGGGTCTCAAATATAGGTATTCCGGAGGCACACCCTACACTCCTCTTGATGAAAATAAATCATCACTTGTAGTTGCATGGGATGCATCAGGCAGGGCTTATCCCGATTACTCAATCTACAATTCACAGTATCTGGGAATTTTTAATCAGCTTGATATCAGGGTAGATAAAGAGTTCTTCTTTAAAAAATTCGCTCTGAAGCTATATATTGATGTTCAGAATCTTACAAATTTTGACTACAAGACAGGAGATGTACTGGTAAGTACAGGAAGAGTATTAAATCCGGAAGCTCCAAGGGGAGAGCAGAGATATGAGATGAAAAGAATTTCACTGACTGAGGGGACTATTCTTCCATCAATTGGTATTACGGTAGAATTTTAAGTTCAAAGAGGTTCCGTTCAGGCCACTCTTTTATTTTTGTGAGCCCGTTTTTCAGAAGATTGTCAATCTGTCTTGGGAAGCGGGCTCCTTTCCATGAACTGGTATTTGTGATAAGAACCCACGTGATGCCGTTTTTCTGACATTTAAGAAGAGCGCTGGACCCTGAAAGAGTCCCGGTTCTTGACCATTCACCTGAAGAGTTCACTCTTGCCCATCCTATAGGCAATTTCTGAGGAGTACTGGTTGTCATTGTAGTAATGCTTCTTTTACTCAGTATATCTGGTATTCCATCTTTGCCGTCAATTGATGCAACAAAAAGAAGGAGTTCAGAAGGGGAAGCAACCCATGCTCCGGCTCCCTGAAGGTCTTTTATGTTATTCCCGCCGTAGCACCTCTGAACCATTCTGCCGCTTCCGTCATAAGCCTCAACAAGGGGTTCATTTGATGGTTCATAATATTTTGATTCATTATTGTACCTCTCTTCGTAGAAATTATTAGCCAGATGCATATCTGTAATCCCTGCAGGCTTTAAGACAGCTTCTTTAATGTAATTTTCATAGCTGTCTCCTGTAACCTCTTCAATGACTCTTGAGAGGATAACATAACCAAGATTTGAATACCTTGTCCCTTTACCAGGCTCAAAGCCAAGTCTCCCTGATGCGCAGTACCGGATAATCTGATCATTATCCGGAACGGTATCAAGTTTAAGTCTTCTGGACATTAATGTTGTACTGAACATAGGGTCTCCTGCTCTGAGAGTAAAGCCACCCTGGTGCCTAAGTAAGTGCTCAATGGTGATCTTTTTGACTCTTGGATCTGAAATCTCGTTATCTGCCGGGAAGGGTAAAATTCCACCCTCTCCAAAAACTCTGCTCTGAAGAGTTAAAAGGGAATCCTCTATAAGCTTCATAACACCGGTAGCGGTAATCAATTTTGAAAGTGACGCAATTCTGAGGATATTACTAGGCTCCATTCTCACTCCTGCCTCCTCGTCTGCCCATCCGTAACCTTTTGAGTAGATAAGTTTCTCGTCCTTCATAACAGCGAGTGAGGCACCTTTGATTTGCCACTCCTTCATAAACCGCTCAATCTGAGAGTCAAGTTTTTTTGTCTCTTCCAGATTGCTTAACTCGTTGTTTATAAGGAGATTCAATGAAATTTCTTCAGGCTCAGATATCTCCTCTTCAGAAGTTTTAACATTTCTTAAACCGAGTGAAACAGAGACAACAATAACAATGATTGAAGCAATAACAAGAAGTCTGAGCTTTTTGCACCTTTTGGATTTTTTCATTCTCCAAAAATAAACAATTATTTCGTGAGGATTGAGAATCTTCTTATGAAAAGTATTGCCGCCACTAATAACCCAAAGGCAAAGCCCCACATAAGACCTGCCTCTCCCATGTTAAATATAAAACCACCTGCATAAGCAACGGGGAGTGAGACAAAGAGGTATGAAAAAATTGCCATAAACATAGGCCTCTTAGTGTCTGTAAGGCCTCTCAGGGCTCCCAGTGCCGTAACCTGTAATCCGTCAAGAATTTCAAAAACAGCAACAACATAAAATATCTTAACAGCAATGGCTATTACATCCTGATCTGTTGTGAACAGTGAGGCAACCTCTCTGCCAAATAATAAAAATACAAGAGCGGCTATACCCATAATTAACGTTGAGAGCCTGATTCCTGCGAATCCTCTATCCCTTGCACCCCTTATATCCCCCATTCCTGCAGAATGACTTACAAGTATGGTTGAAGCCGCTGCAACACCATTTGCAATCATGAATGTGAAATTAATCATTGTCTGAACAATCTGATTTGCCGCAAGTGATTTTGTCCCCATCCACCCCATCATAAAAGTGATTGCACTTAAAGAGAAAAACTCTATAACCATCTGACCGGATATAGGCAGCCCAATTTTAATAAGATGAATATGTTCTTTAATTGAAAAATGGGCAAGACGGAACATCTTTAAAAATCTCTTGTAACCATCATTTTTGTAAATGGCCATAAAAAGGGCAAGAGGCATTATTAACCTGGAGATAAGCGTTGCAAGGCCTGCCCCGTCTATACCCATCTCCGGGAAACCGAATTTTCCGTAAATCAGTAAATAGTTTAATACAATATTAACAACATTTGAAAGTATTGTAATATACATTGACAGCCGTGTATTACCTACGCCCTCCAGAAACTGCTTCCCGGTTAGAAAGATCATCATGGGCACAAGTGAAAACGAGACCATCAGGTAGTATCCGTAGACTATGGATGTGACCTCCTCGGGCTGACCGAGATAGGGTATAAGTGGTACAATAAGAAAAAGGAGTCCTACTAGTATAAATGAAGAAATAAGATTGACAGAGAGAGAGTTCTGAAAATACCCGGACACTCTCCTGTATTCGCTTCTGGCCCAGTGCATTCCTGCAACAGGTGTCAGCCCTATTGTCAGACCGAGCCCTATTACCATTACATTCATAATAATGGCTCCTGCAAATGATACAGCTGCAAGTGGCTGGGCTCCGGTTTGTCCTACCATTATGCTGTCGGCAATCTGAACTAGTGATTGCCCCGCCAGTGAAAGTATAACTGGTCCTGCAATTTTTAAATTTTCAAAATACTTATTTGACACAAAAACTTATTATTAGTAATCAAATGTTACAAAAAGGTCACAAATCCTTGTAAAAGTTGATAAAATTATTAGAATTTTTAAAAATATTTTTATATTTGTATAACAAAAGTGGTTGCAAAAGTCACTGCGATGGCAGACCTGGAAAATTGGGGGTTAGTTTTCCGCGTCTGCCATCGTTCTTTATTCATCATTATTTATAACTTTGAATATGCAAATATAGCCCTATGTTTAAAGATATCATATCCCTGCTCCCCTTTTTCGTGTGTCTTTTCTGGACTGTGGTTATGTCTCTGGAGTTCAGAAAAAATAAAATGCCTCTAAAACTGTTGACCGTTTTCATGGGGCTTTCAGCTATTCTCTATTTTGCACATGCACTATTTTTTTATGATTATAACAGTTTGTACTCAAAGATTGATCCGCTGTATGTGTTTGCGTCATTATCGGTTTATCCGCTCTTTTTCATCTATATAAAGTCGCTTGCAAAGGAGCCTGTGCCGTCAGTAAATAATTTTTATCTCTTTATCCCCTCAGTTGTAGTGTCATTGCTTGTACTGGCAGCACACCTGTTTTCACCGGGTCTGGTTGATGCTGCAGATAAACTGGCAAGAGTTATCTTTGTTGTGCAGGTACCGTTGGTGGTAGTGTACGGAAGCAGACTGATAAGAGATTATCACAAGAGAATAAACGAGTACTATTCATCCACTGAGGGCCGTGAACTTGGATGGCTTAACCGTATGCTCCTGCTGTTGATGCTAACCGGAGTGCTCTCTATAACAGCCGGGATACTTGGTCGTGAATATTTCAGAGACCTTGGAATATTGACTATACCCTCATTGGCGTTTTCAATTATGCTCTTCTACATAGGATACACAGGTTTTATGCAAAAATTCTCAATTGTTGATTTTCACATAGAGCTGGCAGAGTCAAAGAGTGATATTAAGGAGGAGCATAAAGAGGGGTCGCTTGCAATACATGAAAAGACCCGTGAAAAGATTAAGACAGATTTGATTATCCTTTTTGAAGAGAGAGAGTTCTTCAGAAAGACGGATTTAAGAATATCAGATGTCTCTGCTGAACTTGGGACAAACAGATCATATATTTCCAGTGTTGTAAACATTATTTACAACACTACTTTCACTGATTTTGTTAACCGATACCGTGTGGAGTATGCAAAAAAGCTTTTGTTATCTGAAGATAATCATATTCTGGATTATATTGCTGAGGAGTCCGGATTCGCCTCTGTCAACTCTCTTTTAAGAGCCTTCAGAAAAGAGACAGGCACAACTCCCGGTCAGTTCAGAAAAAAATCGGTAGGGTAAGATTTTTTAAGAGATAGATCTTAAAATCTCTCTCTCCTCTTTATTGTAAAGAAGAATTTCCCAAAGAGGTCTCAGCTGATCATTGAAAATTATGAGAAGTAATGCCACTAATGCAATCACTACAATAATCAGAGACCACTTAACAGCGGATTTTGGCAGTTTAAAGTCAAAGCCTCTCTTTTCAGAAGAGAGGTTTTTTATGACATTAGCATCTGAAAAGCTCTTCATTTTCCTTGTTTTCAGATGATCTACTATTCCGGGCTTATCCAGAATTTTCACCTGCAGTGGCTCAAGGCCATATGAATCTTTGCTTATAAAAAGATCTTTGTCGATAATAAATGAGTTTCCACCTCTCTCATTTATTCTCATATATCCGAATCCCGGAAAGTCAACCCTTTTTTTGAGTTCCAGCTCCGCATTCAGGGCAGTTATGAATTGTTCAATATAAACTTTAGCCTTATCCTCTTTTACTCCGGCCCTTTGGGCATATCTCTGCTCCAGAAGGCCATCATTCCAAGTCTCTTTACTTCTGAAGATCACTCTTCTGTATGGTGGATGGATAATAGTGGCCTTATCCGAAAAAACAGACGGTGCAGGCTCGGCAATAAAACTGCCCATGCCCGGGAGTGATACCCTGTCATTATCCATAATCAGCTCAACAAGAAGTTCCGAAATCAACTCAATATCCATATTGCCTTATATCTATTGGCAAAGTTATAAAAATTTGTTTCAAACATTTGGACTTTTATAAAATTCAACTTACATTTGCACTCCCAAAACGGAATAAAAATTCCTCGTTAGCTCAGTTGGTTAGAGCACCTGACTGTTAATCAGGGGGTCCTAGGTTCAAGTCCTAGACGAGGAGCTTAAAAATGAGAGAGTTACAGCGATAAAAAGTTGTGGCTCTTTTTCATTTGCATAAAATTTGCATACAAACCCCATCTATTTTATTTTTGCTATTGCATCCGTAATCCTTTCAAATATAAATATTTAAAATCTTATTACAACTTCCTACTCTATAGATACGAGATCTACAATAATTGACCAAATTTGGATAAAGTACTTAATATTAATCCATAATCCAATTATCATGACAATCGCAGAAGAACGCAAGCAGAGGATTCTAGCTTGGGAAGAGAAGAACGGAAAGAAACTAGAGGATCTGAGTCGCCAGGAATGGATACAGGAAGCCAGGGGTATATTCGCACTGACAGAGTGGGAAGCGGAGGCGTATCTGGATCATCTAATAGCACAGAACAACGAGAAGGTAAGAGGCCTCTAAAAATGGTAGTGGAGGCAATGTGGGGGGTACCCCTGAAAGGATCCTCGTATGTGATGTATAATAAATCAATAGAATCAACATCCTCTCCCTCGTTATTACAATAAGATCTTAGTGATTTGTCATAAATTGTCATAGCAATATGTAATCTTTGTGTGATATATTTTAATAAATTTGCATGTAACACAGTACAAAAAACAATTCACTTTGTGATTACAAGACAGTAGATGACAATAAATACAGATATAAATATCTTAGGAGGCTTGCCGGATTGGAAGTTGATTTATGTCTTCTTAAATGAGGACATAAAAGCAATACTTTCGGGAGGTGGTAGCAGATCTGTTACTACAATCAAAACTGACAAATCTGTCATGAGGTTTGAACACGCTATAACTAACACACTTTTGACATTTAAAACAGAAGATATAGAATCTCTTTTTCGTTCGATAATTAAAGCTGAAGAAATAAGTGCAGACTCACTGCTTTTTATGTTTTGGAACGCTTCATTAAATAATGGCCTACTTCACTATATAAATGATAAACTCTTTTTTCCAGCGCTTTACAGCGGAAGGGTATCTATCAAAGTAGATGAAGCATCAGCATGCATTAATGAGCTAAAACAAACGCAATCTGATTTGAAAAAGTGGTCGGATGTTACAGTAAATACAACAGCATCTAAGTATCTCACTCTATTAAAAAAATTTGGACTTTTAGATGGCTCTGTTCACAAAACAATAAATCATTTGAATGTTAATGACAAAATGTTTGTTGTGTTTATATACTGGTTAATTTCTGCTTCAGAGGGTTCCAATTTACTAAATAGCCCATGGATCAATTATGGTTTCACAGAAAGGCAGATATTTATTGAAAGGATCATACAAAAGAAATTCAACAAGTATTTTAATATAATGTATACAGGAGATAAACTGACAGTTGAGCCATTAATTTCATATAACGAGATATATAATCATGCATACTAGTATAGAACAAATAGTAAATCAGGTAAAGAGAGTTGTTGAATCAAACAAACGTTCAGAGATACGATTGAATGCAAATGGAGGTAATTCAATTCTTTTAGTATGCCCCCCTGACCAGGAAGATAGTTATATAGATACTATCAAAAACACAATGGGATCTGAATCATACAAGATCATTGATCTAAACACTATTCTGGTAACGTATGTGCAAGACAAAAAAAAAGAAATTGAAGAGTCGTTTGAGTTGCTAAAGGGCTCTGTACACCAAATATTTAAAGCACCAAAAGGAGAGGTCGGGCCGGATTTATTTAGTTGTATTATGAACGAAATTAGTGATTCTTTCAATGCAGATAGGATTCCTGTCCTTATTAACACCGGTTCTCTATATGGAAGTGACATTGAGAACATCCACATCATGGAGAGTGAGGTAGTAATGAAGTCAAGTATCCCTCTAGTAGTTCTATACCCTGGAACAAAAGAGGGAGATCATATTATGTTCCTCTCTGTGCGCCAAGCTTCAAAATATAGATGTATGATTGTAAATTAAAGTAATTCATGATGAAGATTAAAGATATACTTACCATAGACCTTTCCGAGGACATTAAAAATGTTATTGACCTTGAGGATGTTTCAGAAGTTGAGATTCAATCAGAAATTGAAAGTTATATTGTAACAGATGGCCTCGCAAAAGATTACTCAGACTTTGCAACCATTTACACATCAAACATAAAGGAAACAGGCGTATGGATTTCCGGTTTTTACGGATCCGGGAAGTCCTACTTTGGAAAGCTATTGGGATATTTACTAAGCGACAAGATGCTTTCAGGCACGAGTGCAAGGGAAAGAATTCTTCAAAGATTTACCGGGTTAACAGATGAGGCACTGGTCAAAAACTCCTTATCCCGTCTGAGTGCAATCAAATCACGAGTGGTGTTTCTTGACATTGCGAAACAAGACACTTCAAAAGGCCTGGCATATACACTGTTCAGGAATTTCTTACGATCACTTAACTTGCCTGAAAATGAGCACGGGTTTTTCCTTTATCACTTAATGATAAATGAGAAACAATCGGACATAAGCGACTTTGTTTTTAGCAATTTAAATAAAAACTGGCCTGATATAAAACTTCGTCTAGTAGAATACTCAAAGGCATCAAAAGAGATATTCCTTAACAAGGGAAACAGCGAAAATGACTACAACAACCTCATTACTACAATCAGAGGAGATATCGAGCAGTTTAGCCCTGCAAGATTGAAAGAGGAGCTGAATAATTATTTAATTACTAAACCCGAAGAAAAAATTGTCTTTCTGTTTGATGAGGCGAGCGAAGCAATAAACCAGAAAAAAATAAATCTTCTAGAACTGGAAGGTATAAGCGAAGCATTGTCTGCTCTGGGGCAAAAAATATGGACAATTGCAATTGCTCAGGAGAAGCTAGATGATGTAATTAGAAATTCAAACATAACCAAAGCTGAGCTGACAAAATTAACAGACCGGTTCAAAACCAAGATACACCTTGAAGCAACAGAGGTAGATGTGATTATTCGTAATAGGTTATTGAATAAGAAAGAGGATGGCGTTTCAAGACTTAAAGAAAACTATGGTAAGAACTCAGGGAAAATATGTGATCACGCATCTCTTATAGGATCAGGAGTTACAAAAACAGACTCTGCAGAAGGATATGCTAGCTATTACCCATTCTACAAGTATCAATTTGACCTTTTACAAAATTTCCTTTTTGGAACAAAAGGGTATGCATCAACCAAAGTCGCTGCCAGAGGTTTAATTATTACTACTTACGACATTCTAAAGCAAGAGGTGCAACATCAGGAGCTTTTCAAAACTGTTACAGGTTGGCAAATTGCTAAAGAGGGACAGCCTCAGCCTCCTATTCGCCTTGTTAACAGGTATGACAACGCAGAGAGAATATTAAAAATTGAAGCATCACCCATTTCCGGCAGGAAACTTCTCGAAACAATCAATTTCCTTTCTGAAGCAGAAGTAACACCGGCAACTCTGCCAAACATTGTAAAATCATTTATCTCTGATCCTGAAACATACCATAAAGTTCAGGACGAAATTACCAAAGCACTTGAATTACTTGTTGATGCTAAAATATTGCTGGACACTAATAAGACTTACAGAATTACCTCCGATGTAGAGCAGAGGTTATTAGATGAGATGAACGGGTTTCCCGTGCAAGGCTTCGTTAAGAAAAAACAACTTATTTCAGTTTATAAATCTTCGTCATTTAAACAAACAATTAGCAGAGTCATTGATAATGGACTCTCGTACGACTTTTATATAACAACTGATAATGATGATGAACTGAATGTCCCATCACAGAAGTATCTGAAAATAAAAATTAAAAGTATTTATAATATTTCTGATAATCGCTCTGCAGATATTGAATCTCTTAAGGTACAGCATCAAAATGACAAAGACTTGATATGGCTTGTGCCGGATAATTCCGGGTATAAAGAGCTAGATAAGCTGATAGATGAGGTTGAACGAATTTCATATCTGGAACAAAAATATAGCAACCCTAACTCAGACGAGGGTAAAATCATGGTGAGCTTTATCACACAAAAAGGTGAGAAGCAAAACCGGATAAAAGATATTGTTGAAGAGTCACTTGCTAATTCAAGTGCCATTTACCTTTACAATACACTTCTTCTTAACAGTGACAACTGGCAAATTACACTTCAGTCACAGCAAAAGCAGATTATTCAAAATGTCTATAACAAAAGGCTTGCATCGCAACTCAGCGACAGAGTTGCTGAATCTGTGATAAAGGAGGCCAATAATACGAGATTACATCAATATTTCAGCGGAGGAGATTTCGCTTTCTTCGATAATAAAGGTAATTTCATAGGAGAAAATCTTAAGGTTACCGAGGAGATTTTATATAAAATCAGAAACACTTTTGTTGATGGTGCGACACTTGAAAAAGACCTCGAACAGCCGCCTGCAGGTTTTGGCTTTGGAACAGTGATATCATCTGTAGCTGCGTTGATGAGAGCAGGAAAGGTAATAGCCAAATATAACGGGTCGGAGAAATTCTCCTGGAGAGACGAGGGCGTTTCAGGAATATTCGCTGCTGCCCGTGAATTTAGAAAAGCCAGTTTTAAAGCTGTATCAAAGACACTATCTGTGAGTCAGAGACAGGAAATTGCTCAGTTTCTTTTAGACATGGAGGTGGAGAAATATACCGGTAAAAAGGTGGATTATAACACCAACGACTTTGAACTCGTAAATTCCATAAGAGATACCGCCAAACTTTTTGCAGATAAAGTATCTACACTCAAAAACAGCGAGAAGGAATTTTCAAATCTATTTCCTCTTGGAGAGGAGAGCAAAGATTATCTTGGGCAGTTCACCGGTGCTGTTAGCGAGGCAAATTACATAGACAAGGCCGAAGAGTTTCTGGGAGCGAAAGATCAGTATCACAAAGCACTTCAAAACATAGAGAAAATAGAGAAGTTCATCAGAAATAATCTGTCAAAGGTTGTAGAGTGGAAAAGATTTGTTGAAGCAGTAAAAGATGAACTGATAAAGGCCTCTTTAAAAAATGATGAGATCAAACAACTAACAGACGAGTTTAGAAGCTTGGTAAGCGGAGATGTTATAAAGAATTACTCATTACTTCAACAGACGGCACAAAGAGTAAAAGACTGTTACCATGGCTTGTTTACCAGTGCAGTTAAGGTTTGCTCCCAGAAATATGCAGAGGTAGAGGTATTGGCAATAAGTCTAATTGACGAAATAAATACTTTGCCGGCAAATCTTAATAAAGAGGCAATGGAAAAGACAAGTTCAATCATTGATTACTCAGAAAAGAGAAAAATATCATTAGTTGAGATTGAATTTGATGTAAAAGATAAAAATAGCCGATTCACTTTCTCAGAGGTACTCTCTTTTATTGATCTTTACGGAAGCAAAAAAGCCGAGATTGACATAATAAGGGCAGGCTTGGTAAGCCAACCACCTGTTGTAAATAAAGATCTAAAAGGAATAACTAGCCCAATTATTAGAACTTTTATTGCCAGCATTCCTGCAAAAAAAATGAAAGTAGCAGCTTACAAGGAGTGGCTTAAGCAGGAACTACAGAAATTATCGGGAGCGGATGACAGTGACGAAATAGAGATCAACTAAAAATTTATGAAACTAAGCGAACACGTAGAACTTATACGACAACTTACAGATTCAGCCTTTCGCAACCGTCTTGGAAGGATGGGGATAAACTCTGTAAAACTAACGCCTATTGAAGATATTCCAAATGAGTATCGTGAAGATAGACGGCGTATTGAGGCAATTTTGGAAGTCTTTGTTGCCGAGACAGGTACATTCGTTGAAGCTTTTGAGAAACTCGTTGAGGAACTTACGTTTACCCTTTTTAATCGTCTGGCAGCATTAAAGGTAATGGAGGCACATGTACTTCATCCGGAAATTGTCACAAAGCGGGAAGCAAATGGAGGCCGCTCATTTGCGCACTTAGCTTGGTTAGAGGGCAATCCGGAAGCTCGCACTGCTGAGGCTGAGGGGCTCATCCCTTTTATTGAAGAGCAGTTTACAAAACTCGCTGGTGAAATTCCACTATTTAGTCTGGAACATCCTTACCATCTTTTGCCAACAGCATTGGAATTTCTTGGAATAGTTAATGCTTTTAATGATGTTGAGAAAGACGGACAGGTAGATACAGATATCTGGAAAAGCGACGATGTTTTAGGATGGCTTTATGAAAGTTATAATAACTACAAGAAAGCTGCACATAAAGAGAGCGGCGATCCAACAGAATTCAATAAAGTATGCATTCAAAGCCAGGTATATACACCACGATGGGTTGTAAAGTTTCTGGTGGATAACAGTTTGGGGAAACTATACCTCGAGATGTATCCCAATAGCAAGATTAAAGACACATACAAAATAGCCAATGCTCCACAGTCGGTGTGCAGGGAGCGGAAACCATTACAAGAGATAAAGGTTATTGATCCGGCAACAGGATCCGGTAATTTTTTATTATACGCATTTGATCTTTTGTACGACATATACATGGATCAAATCGAGAATTACGGAGCAGATTACGATGAGGCAAAAGTTCCAAAATTGATAATTGAACACAACCTACACGGTATTGACTTGGACGACCGGGCTGTACAATTAGCTCAATTGGGTTTATACATAAAGGCCAAACGCAAAAAGAGAAATACCAAAATAGACCATTTCAATATAGTAAGTTCCGATTTCTTTTTGCCTGCTTATGAAGAGGTAAAACATCTGTTTGCAAACGGACATCCATTGGACCAACAGTTGGAGAGGATCGTAATAGATCTTTGGGAAGACCTGCAACAAGCCCATAAGTTTGGTTCACTCATTCGGCTGGAAGAAAAATTCAGCATAAAACTGCACGGTTTGGTCAAGGATGAAGGCATTACTTTGTTTTCAGAAGAAAATATCAAGAAGTATGGAGATTTCCGGGAAACCTTCTTTATCAACTTGCAAAAAGCCGTAGCCAATAACACTGCAAAACAAGGTCAAACATTCTTGAACACAAAGACTCAGGATGCAATTACCTTCTTAAAACTCCTTACTCAAAAATACGATGTAGCAGTAGCCAACCCACCTTATACAGACAGTGCCGATTTTGGTCCCGAACTCAAGAAATTTGTGGACGCCAACTATCGGCAACCGTATAAATTCAATACTAATTTGTATGCGACGTTTATTAAGCGTTGTTCAGAATTAGTCATTCCTGAAGGTTTTACAGGTATGCTACATCCACTTACTTTTATGTACATTTCTACATTTAAAGATGTGCGAAAATTTATTTTGACAAAAACTAAAATTGAAATACTTGCAGAATTGGGATTAGGTGGTGTATTCGCTAACTCAGATGTTCAAGCTGATGTGGCAGCATATATACTAAAAAATAAATTTGATAATAAAATTGGGCTCTTTCTTGATTTTAAAAAATATAAAAATCACACCAACAAGCCTGAAATATTTGCTAAAACATATGACGATCTAATAAATAATATTCCTAATGTTCTCAATTATAACTTATTCCAAAATGCGTTTAAAAAAATTGAAGGTTGGCCTTTTATCTATTGGATCAGTGATGGATTTAGGGAGAAATTTAAAGAAAAATCAATATCTGAAATATTTACCCTTACAAGGGGTTTCAATCCTGGTCGTAACGAGAAATATCTCAGATTTGTAAACGAACACAACAATAAGGCTGCAAAAAAAATTAGCAAAGGGGGGCCATTTAAAAAATGGTATGGAAATGTTTGGTTGACCATTGATTTTGATAAGAATAAAGAAAATATTTTAAATGAAGAATTTTCAAGTTTCTCCGGATTAGATTATTTTAATAATTATGGGATTTACACCCCGCGAGTTGGGTCTAAAGGACCGTCTTTTAAATTTAAAAATAAAGATCAATGGATAAGTGATGCTGATATTGGTTTCTTTCTTAAAAATGACATCGATAATTGTGAAACACTTTATTATGCTTTGGGTGTATTAAACTCTACAGTAGTAAATTATGTTCTCAATTCTTTAAATCCAACAGTAAATATTACTGTTGGAGATTTAAGTAGAATTCCTTTTCCTGATGTAGGTGATGATATTGAGAGAAGTATCAACTCCCTTGTTGCTTCAAATGTAAGAATAAATACTATGTTTTCTGGTTACAGTTTAATTGAAAAAAATTTTATTCAAAGTCCATTATTGGATTTTCAAGGTTTAGCCCTCAAAGACCGTCTATTGGCTTATCTCAACTTTGAAAACGCTCAACAAGCTCAGGTGCTAATCAATGAAGCCATTATTAATGAACTTATTTTTGAAGTGTATGAACTTAGTGATGCAGATAGAGAACAGGTAGAAAACAAGATGGGTAAATCCATCGGCTTGTTTCCTGTATTATTGGAAGCCAAATCAGCTTTCTTAGCCCAATTAGAAAATCCGCTTGCAGAAGTAACGGAGCATATTCAAAACCTAAGCACCACCACTTTTGATGAGCAACAAGTAAGAGAAATAAAAGATGGTTTTAACACACTTTATCAAAGTAACAACGATCTGGAAGAGTTTTGCATCCGCCATCAAGTCAATCCTATCAATATATGGTATTGGTTTAAAGAGACCAACACCGTACCACAGGCAAGAGCAGCAGAGATTGCCCTGGAGTTTTTGGCAGATGCCATCCGCACTTTGTTGCAGCAAGACGATGATGGTATTATTCCATTAGTAGGTCTGCCAGGGGAAGAAGCCCTCGGTCAGCGTTTGGAGCAACA
Source organism: uncultured Bacteroidota bacterium (assembly GCA_937901965.1). Classification (GTDB taxonomy): domain Bacteria; phylum Bacteroidota; class Bacteroidia; order Bacteroidales; family UBA932; genus Bact-08. The sequence continues at coordinate 89,001 of CALGSW010000016.1, read as the reverse complement.
CTGTCTGCAAAATGGCTTCACCTCTGCCCAATTTATGCAGTTGGACAGTTTGCTAGGTCGCTCCATCAATGAGTATCTGGAGCATCATTTTTTAAATATTTTTAGTTTTCATTTAAAATTATTTAAACAGCTTCCCGCATCTCCTTTTATCTGGCATTTAAGCAGTGGTCAGTACCAGGGATTCGAAGCCTATATACTAATATACAAATGGAACAGAGACAGTCTGTTCAAGCTTAAATCGCAATACATAAGTCAACGAATTCAGAACTTAGAGTATCGTTTAATTCAGATACAGGATGTCAATACTGCACAGGCACAAAACGAAAAAGAGCAAATACGCAATCAGATTAAAGAGATTGAAACATTTTCTAAAAAGATAGATGAACTTATTGCAGAGGGATATGATCCCAAACTGGATGATGGCGTAGGTAAGAATATTGCACCATTACAAAAGAAGGGTATGCTTAGAGCAGAAGTTTTAAAGACTTCCGGAGGAGTAAATTCCCAGTTAGAGAAATATTTAAAAGCAGACTGGTAAAAGTTATTTGTCACAAATATTTACTAAATTTGTGACAAGTATTAAGAATGCAAACAGATGCAAAGCATTGAAAAACAAATAGAACGGTCTATCAAAAGCAAAAAGAGAGGTGCTCTGATAATGCCAGACGATTATTTGAGTTATGGCACATCGGATGCCATACGAAAAGCATTGGATCGTTTAGAAGATAAGAAAGTAATATTGAGGGTAGCTCAGGGTATTTATGTCCGTCCTAAAGTAAGTACTTTGATAGGCCCATTGGTACCCACAGCCGAAGAGGTGGCAAAAGCAATCGCTAAGCGGGACCGAGTAAGAACAGTGCTCACTGGGAGCTCCGCATTAAACGCTTTAGGATTGAGTCCACAAGTGCCAATGAATATCGTGCTACTTACGGATGGCTCACCTCGTTCAGTTAAAGTAGGTGTGCGAACCATTAAGTTTAAAAAAACCACACCCAAAAACCTAATGGCAAAAGGTAAAGTCAGCAGTTTGGTTATTCAGGCACTAAAAGAAATCGGCAACGGAAATATAAAAGCAGAGGAAGAGAGAAAGATTATTGAATTACTAAAAAAGGAAGATAAAAAAAACCTAAAGCACGATTTAGCCTTGGCACCGGTATGGGCTAAAAAAATTATGAAAAAAGCATTAGATGATGGCAAAAATTGATTTTTATACGATAGATAAAGAGGAAAAAGAGGCTGTTTTTAATGCTATTGCTAACAAAAAAGGCATGACACCCTTTGCCGTAGAAAAGGATTGGTGGGTTTGCCGCACCTTGGATATCATCTTTAAGATGGATATTGGAAAGCAACTGGTTTTTAAAGGTGGAACTTCATTAAGTAAAGCATGGAAATTGATTCACAGGTTTTCTGAAGATATTGATTTAGCTATTGACAAAGAATTTTTTGAAGGTTTTAGGGGGGATATTTCTAGAACACAAATAACCAGCTTAAGAAAAGAATCAGGTGCTTATACCACAGGAACATTCTTTGAAGAACTGAAAGAAGAGTTCAGAAAAAAAGGGTTCAATAGTCTTGAATTTATTGTTGTAGAAGCAATAGATAGCGATCAAGACCCAAGAATCATAGAAATATACTACCCAAATATTATTTCTCCACCAACAGAATATGTTTTACCAAGGGTACAAATAGAAATAAGTTGCCGGTCGTTAAGAGAGCCTTTCTCTATCCAAAAATTTGGGTCATTTGTGGATGAAGTATATGCGGACAGGGAATTTACAGAACCGCTGTTTGAAGTACCTACCGTAAATCCGGAAAGAACTTTTTTGGAGAAACTTTTCTTGCTTCATGAAGAATTTCATCGACCTCAAGAAAAAATGCGAGTTGATAGATTGAGCCGACACTTATATGATGTCTATCACCTCACAAAGGCGGGTGTAGCAGAAAGGGCAATTAATGACAAAGAATTGTATGAAACCATTGTTGATCACCGGTACAAATTTTCACGAGTGGGGGGTGTCGATTACAATTTCCACAATCCGAAGCTGCTTAATCCAATACCACCAGAAGGCGTTATTGAAGCTTGGAAAGCCGATTATGCTAAAATGAAAGAAGATATGATCTACGAAGAGAATAAGCCAAGCTTTGAAGATCTGATAAATAATTTGAAAGATTTAAAAGCACGGCTTCAGGACCTAGATTGGGCATTTGAATTAAAGTTTCCCGGCTATGACAGATAAATGGTTTTTACAGGACATTGAGAAGAGTTTAGATCAACATAAAAGAGTTGTTGTTATTGACCCTTCTGGAGAGTGTGAGTTTTTAATTGAGCTTGCAAAACTTAAAGGATATATTGTTTTACAAACCGATAGAACCTTAAGAGAAAAATGGCAGACTGTTAAGGAGGAGTTATTCCTTCGCTATAAAGCGGAGAGCGAACTTATAGATGAAAAGGTAATATTTTATGTAATCAGGGAAAAGAGTAAGCTCAGTTTCTTATTTGACTATTGTTTTACCCATGGTAGTATTGATTTGACAAATCCTGCAGAGTGGATTAGAAAAAAACTGATTTCAAATACAGGGATGCAGGTAGCTATGGAGAATCCTCTATTGCTTACAGCAGCAAAGCTAGGTGTTGGTAAAGACATTGCATGGTGGAAGAGAATACTGCAGAATCTGGAAGACCTGATGTCTATTGATGATGAGTTACTTCCATTTCTTGACAATCCTGACTTATATTTCAAATCAAAAGCAGAAGATATAAGACGCCTTTTTGAAGAGAAGCTCTTTGAGCTGCTTGGATCACCTTATATGTCCAAACCTCCAAAAACATTAGCAAGGGAGGTTACTACATTACTGTTTGATGAGTTATTAAGTAATGATGTGAAGCCGGAGTTGCTGAGTATATATTATAAATGGCTGGATAGCAATACATACTCCTCTTCATTGCAGGGATATATAGATGCATATAAACCAGATAAATCTCTTAATATTTGGAATGTCCATCCAGATCATTGTTTCGTAGAAATAGATCACATCCAATTGCGCCATATTGTTGAGAACTTCAGAGACCATTCGTATGTAAAAGAGAAGCTAGATAAAATTAAAAAAAGATTAAGAGGCAGACAAACACATAGGTTCATTCCTTCCTGGTGGAGTGATATCATCACTCTCTTTGAATTTGATAATAAGCCACTTGCATCGTGCAATTCTTTTGAAAAAGTAGTCTCTTTCTATACTTCGGATTTTCACAAAACAGATAGGGCAATCAGAAATCTCTATTCAGTGTTCATGCAGGATAAAGATATTTTAAGGCCTCTTCAGGAGCATTATGAAAGTCTGAATCATGAACTACTGCAACATTGGTACGATGTAGCTAATGAATATGAGAATAACCAGCAAGGTTGCCTCGTAACCCTTTTTAAACAGGCCAAACCAGGTATTGCTGTAATTGTTGGTGATGGGCTTAGATATGAAATTGCAGACTATGTGGCATCTCGGTTAAATAGTAAATACAGGGTTCAATCTACAACAATGCTCGCAGATATGCCATCTGAAACAGAGCATAATATGAGTGCTCTGTATGTTGGGAATGATGAAGTTTTGCCTCTACACAGAGACCGTGAAAAGAGATTGTGTAGCCTTTCGGGGAAGAATATTGATTTTCTAAGCCTTGAATCGGTTAATCCCGGCACAAATTCAGATTATCTGGTATTGACTTACAAAGACATTGACAGTGCCGGTGAGACATTGCAGATGGGGGCAATAAAGCTTTTTGGCGAATTTGAAAAGGTACTTACTGAGAAAATTAATCAATTGCTTAACAACGGATTCAAAGAGGTGCATCTGCTCACAGACCATGGTTTTGTTTTGACCGGTTTACTTGACGAGTCTGATAAAATTGAAGTAGATTTATCAGGAAAGAGAGAGATCCACGAAAGGTTTGTCAGGACTATTGATAAACAGAGCAGAGCTGATTTGATTGAATTTAAGAGACAAAGTGGTGAATATAATTATGTTTACGCTGCGAAGAATCATAGGCCATTCAAATCTAAGGGCCTTTATGGATTTTCCCATGGCGGATTTACTCCACAAGAGATAATTATTCCAAATTTTGTTTTCAGAAAAATTGAATCAGGTGTTCAGGGATTGGAAGTATGGATTGAGAATAAGAGTGAATTGGAAGACGTTACAGGTGCTCTTTTTGGAGTTAAAATAAGTGCAAAAGTAAGTACAAACGATTTGTTTACAGCAAGTAGAAAAGTACAGGTGGTTTTGTATGCAAACAACATTAATTACAGCAGAAGTAATATTATTAATTTGAATGCGGGTGAGTCTACCTCTCTTGAGTTTTCATTTATGAGTAATAATGAAGTATCTGCTATCCTGATTGATGCCGAGACTCAGGAGAAATTAGATTCCGTAAAAATAAAAAAATCCAACGCCAGGGATTTGGGCGGTCTTTTATAAATATGTATTATGATAGTCTTAGATGAATTAGACAAAAAAGCTCTGGAGCATTTCAGGGGCTTTGTGGTAAAGAAAGATCTTGTTGGCATTATTAAGGGAGGGGCAAATGTGCCTGCTTTTGTACTGGAATATCTCCTGGCAAATACCTGCAGCACTGAAGATGAAGAGAAGCTCAACGAAGGAATGGAGAATGTAAAAACCATTCTCAGGAATCACTATGTTAACCCGGAAGAGAGCTCTTTAATTCAATCTAAATTGCGTGAAAAAGGTCGGTATAAAATAATTGACAAGATTTCAGTAGAGCTGGATGCGCAAAGGGACAGATACTGGGCTAATATAAGCAACAGCAACATTAAGAAAGCTAACATTGGAGATTATCTCGTTAAGAATCATGAGAAGCTGTTATTAGGGGGAATTTGGGCAATTATTGAGATGGAATACGACCCAATGATTACTATTGGATCGACTGTTTATCCTTTTCTCGTAAAAGATATTAAACCAATACAGCTTTCTACTTTTGACAATTCCAAAATCTCCGATAAAAGGAAAGATTTCAGCAAGGAAGAGTGGAAGAAGCTAATATTGCGAAGTGCCGGTTACGAGCCATTTAGTGAGGGTCTGGATGAAAGAAAGCTGAATCTTCTTTTATGCCGTCTCATACCTATGGTTGAGGCGAATTTTAATATGGTAGAACTTGGACCTCGCTCATCTGGTAAATCATACATTTATAAAGAGATTACGCCTTATGCTATATTAATTTCAGGTGGACAGGGTTCTGTTGCACAGCTTTTTGTTAACAATACAACTGGCCGTGTAGGTGCAGTTGGGATTTGGGATGCGATTTGTTTTGATGAGAGTACGGATAAGTTATTCAAGGACTCAGATGCTATCCCTCTAATGAAAGATTACATGGAATCAGGCTCTTTTTCCAGGGCAAGGGGAGGCGAGATATCCGGTTCTGCTTCTATTATTTTGAACGGAAACATTAACCAACCTGTTGAAACTGTTTTACAGACCTCTCACCTGTTTAGCCCATTATCAAGCGAAGTTAACCACGATACGGCTTTTTTGGATAGGATCAACCTATTCCTTCCCGGCTGGGAGATAACTAAGTTTAGTCCACAAAACTTTACAAGTCATTTTGGATTTAGTACAGACTTCTTTTCTGAAATCTTAAAATCTCAGAGGAAGTCAACATATTATGATGCCTTAGACAAATACTTTACACTTGGCTCCCATATAAAACAAAGAGATTCCAAGTCTATAAGAAAAATAATATCAGGATTTATTAAACTGATGCATCCGGACGGAAATTTCACAAAGAAGGATATTCTAGAGTATCTTACTACTGCAATGGAGATGAGACGAAGAGTAAAGGAGCAGTTGAAGAGAATTGGGGGAATGGAGTTTTGGGATACAAATTTCTCATATATAGACAAGGAAACTCAAGAGGAATTCTTTATCAACTTACCTGAAGAAAAAGGAAAATCTTTGATTGAGGCCTCTCCTCTTTCTCCCGGTGTATGCTATACAGCTACCAGTGATGGGCAGAACAACACCCTTGTTAAAATCGAAGTCGTTGCTGTAAAAGGTTCTGGTAAGATGAACGTAACAGGGACAAGTTCGCCGGAGGTGAAAGAGAACATTAAGAATACTATCAACTATCTTAAAGCTAACGAGAAAAGCATCCTTAATGAACAGCACACTCTTTCTGGATACGATTTGAACATTCAAATCACAAACATGCTAGGAGCCTCCATAAGCGGTGGTATTGGTAGTGCTGTGTATGTTGCAGTAATTTCTGCTATTTATAAGAAGAATCTAAAGGCCGGACTTGCAGTGCTGGGAAATATTTCAATAGGTGGGGCTATAGAAAGATCACTCAACTTTGCCGATAAAGTTACTTTGCTTTCAGAAAATGGTGCAAGAACAGTACTGGTCCCTATGGACAATCTTACCGAGATAGGAACTTTGCCAACTTCAGTATTGGGTAAAACAGATGTTCCATTCTACGGGAATAGCCAGATGTTATTGCAGAAAGCAGTATTGAATGAATAGTTGGTAAGGTTAAAAAACCCTACCAACTATTACCAGTTAAAGGAATATTACAAGTTTTTCAATAGAGAGGCCCCTCTATCATGTTTGGGGACGATAATGGGATCAAATTCCCTTTTTCTGTCTTGAATTACTTAAGAAACTATTTACTTAATAGATCCGGCGGGATATCAGCCCGCTTATTTCCACAAATTGTGATTCCATTTGATTAATGGTTAAAATTAATAATGCTTTTTTATTTATGTATTATCGTTTACACAATTTCTTGGATAGTGCCGAAATTAAATTCTAATGTTAGGTATCTCTACTTCAATTGCTCCTATAATGGCAAAATACATTTTGACTTCATCTTCAGTTACATTATTATCTGCTTTTACCATCTCACCCAACATAACCGCTACAATTTTTTTCTCATCTTGGCTCATATTTCTAATAGTTGAGACGGCCCTCATTACACTCATACCGGCAGCTTCTTCAATATCAGACATTGAAATATCTAACGCATTTTTCAGTTGATTAAGATACAATACTTCCGATGGAGACACTCTACCATCTGAATTAATAATGTCCATAAGCACTTTTACTACCGCTTGCTTTTCAATCTTAGTTAAAATCAAAGACTTAGTTCTAAAGTTTAAGTTAATAATTTAAAATTTTTGTTTATACACAGAATCGTGTAATACTCCGTTGATTAATATCAGTTTAAAACCCCATCTGGGTATATATTTATAAGTTCTCTCTTCATAAATATCAGCAGCTCCTGAATCACTTACAGTTACCGTTTTATCATTTTTATTGAACACCGTTTGAGAATCAAATGATTTATATGGTTCTTTATCTGTAATTTGCCTTTCTTTGTTAACAAGCTTATAATCACTGGTTATCCCATAAACAGACAAAGAATCTCTAAATCTCTGATCCTTACATAAACTTACTAAAATTAGCTCCTTAATTCCATCAAAATTTAAATCTGCAAAATAAAACGGAACATCTGATCTGTTAAATTCTGATGAGTCCTTAGATTTTGGATATCTACAACTGTAAGTTCTTTGATTTGAAATAATTGCCCTTCCGTTAGATTTGTCAAAATCAATAATATCGCTAAAATAAAACTCGTGCATAATTGTGAATAAAGTTCCAGACTCATGATAAAAGTCGATAATTGCATTGCCTTCAACAAACTTACAGCCAGCCTCTTTAGGAATCCATTTTACTTGAACTCTATATTCATTAATTTGATTTTGATAAGTTATAAGAATTGTATCCTGATTGAAATCCTTTGGCAATTCAGGTTCATTTTTCGATTGAATAGTATCATTATGAGTTATAATCGAGTTTTGAATATTTGAGCTGTTTTGACAGCTATAACAAAATAATATAATTGATGCCATCACAGCAATTATAATAAAGTTGTCAGTTCTCATAATAAAAAACAAATATCGTTAACGAGTTACAGGAGACTAATTTACAAAAGATTATAGCAATAATCAAAAAAAAGATTAACACATTATTTATTGATGCATCCCGTTAAGTTTAATTGCCATTTTCACGGCCCAAGAGTTTTCCTGTGTCAGGTATGAGTAAGAGTTTTCCCAGGTATTTTGACCCTTAATATTGTCTAACCTTTTAATTTCTTCACTAATCCCGCTCATATAGTTATTTAATTCTTCTTTTGCCTTATCACTCTCTTTTAGCCTTAAATGCAGAATACATTTGAACTTGCTTATGTTAATATTATTTGGGTTTATAAGATATGCCTTGTTAAGTAATTCCATTGCCTCCTTATTGGACTCGGGAGTATCCTTGATTATCTGTAAGCTTGCTGAACAAATTGTATAATCATCATCATCTGCAACATTATTATCAATGTTTTGTTTTGCGAATTTATATGCTGCCTGGAAGTTCCTTCTGGAAAACTCAACAACAGCGTAGTTTGATATTGCGAATGATGTTTGTTGCTTATAGAACAAATCTTTAATCTCTTCAACTTTACCGCTTGCTGAGATTCTTGATAGTAGTGACGGGTGAGTAGAGCTGTTAAAAAAGTAAGAATAGTTTCCGTTTGTTTGCTGATAACTCTGCAAATTTGATAACGCTGTTGCAAAACCGTTTTCATTGTACTTCAAAAGCTTAAGAATATTTACAGCAATCCTGTCTGCCTCTGTCTCCTGCTCTTGATTATACTCCATACCCAGCCTTTCTATTACACTATTAGCAATTGATGATGCAATAGCTGCAGTTGCCATTGTACCGGCACCAACAGGATAATAGTAATTTGATTGTGTTGCAAGAACACCCTCTGCAACGGCGGCCATACCAGTCGCAAATGCTGCCCAGAACTCAGCTCTTTTTATGCGCTGGTTCATCTTGTTAATATTAACGATACTGTGGTCTAATACATAGTGGGCAACTTCATGCGCCAGAACGCCTGCAAGTTCAGCTTCTGAATTCAGATTGGCAAGTAGACCGGTAGTTATAAGCAGTGTCCCGTCGGGATAAATTGAAGCATTCAAATCAGTTGATTTTAGAACTACTACATTGATATTACCATTTTTGTAAAACACATTGTTAGTCATCCTGATTTTGTGCAATAATGTATAGAGGTAATTTTTAAGGAGTGGATCATCAAACACAAGATTCGCATCAGTAACTTTATTGATATACTCCTGGGCATCGTCAGATGACTCATCTCTTAAATCAGTTTGAGGGCCATACTTTCTTAAAGCGTTAATTAAGTCCTTGTTAAAGATGATTTCAGAAAGCCAGAAGTTATCTTTATTGTCAATAAAATGAACAATTTTACATGACTTCTTAATATCTCTTAATTCATAAGTATAATATACATCTTCGTACTTACATGATGCCAGATATTCAATTATTAACTTTTCTCCACTTTCATCAGCAGTTGCATGTCTGATAATCTCTTCGACTACAATCTCGCTGTTTCTGGGGATTTTCCCCAATGAGGACTCTGTCACTAGTTTCAGACTATAAGATTGTGAATACAGGTTTAGGTTTGCAATCAAACCAAGGACAGCAAGAATGATGAGTTTTTTCATAGTTATTTAGAATTCTAAAATTATTGAAGGAAGTGATTTGAATTTGATATATATATATATATATTTGAATAACAAATATATAAAAAATATTTTAAGCTGCGACGTTTATATCGAAAATCAAATCTCAAATATTCGTCGAATAAAATAAGTGTCTACAATTGGATCTTCCGACAACAAATGATTGCCATTACTTAAAGCATATTGCATACTTTTAACCTTTAGATTTTCTGAATCTTTAATTGAGTTACTGGTTGAAAAGTAAAACCGGTTATTACTTGAAAGAAACTGTCTTCTTTTCTCCATCTGCCACTGCCTTGCCATTGGCGTGTGAATCGGATTTAAGAAAATATCTGTAACAGAAAGTATCTTCTCAAAACGAATATTAAGTTCTGCGTCATTTGAAAATCTGAACTTAACACCTTTATCTTCACTTTTACAATACTCAAGAATTAAGATTTCACCACATTGAAGGATTGTAATATTCTTTCCATTAATTTTTAATCTGCGGTTTGTTTCTAATTCATGGAGAAATCGATTTGCCAGCTCGTAATTATTTGAAATCTCTGATGAATTTGAAAACACCTGATTCGTGTTTAAAGAAATAACATCCCCTGATTTTATATGATATAATGAATTGGATATAAACCCAGAGTTTATATTTTTAAGTTCAAAAATTGCTCCACTTTTAGTGTTTGTTATACCTGATCTTAACCTAGCAATGTCTTCAACATAGCAAACTGTATGACCACTGAATAACAATAAATCTGATGATGAATTATTAATTATCTCAGTGGTCAGTTTTAATCGGCCCTTACATTGCAGACCTGAACGGTATGAAACCAATTCAATTTTCATGAAAAATAAGCATTAATAAGTCATTCTCTGATATTAAAGTTCCAAGAGTAGTGTCTCAACTACTTAATCCAAATCCTTGGATCACTTAGCAAAGCATAACGGTAAGATGGCGCAGGAGTTCCCAAATCACTGGTTTTGATTTGAGAATTAGTAGCAACGCCCATATCAATATCGCGCCTGATAATTTCTTTTGATATTTGAAAAAGTTTCGATTTTCTGTCATTCTTTGGCATGATATTATTCCCTTGTCTTTCAATCCAAAATGGTATATTCCTTGCCATTGTATAAAATATTTGATTTTCATCAGGCTTTACTCCTGGTTCAACTGAATAATCGATAATTCTCTGCCAAACTTCATTAACAGTGTTTTGTTTCATAACTATAATTTAATTGAATTATATCAAAATTTTTACAGCATAGTAGGATGTTACGCATTTACACTTTCTAACCACTCCCCGTATGAATTGATATTATTATCTGTAAATATAAATCTACCTTGTCTCCAAGTTCCAACTAAAATTCTTGATAATCCTATAGGATAGAAATAACAATTGCCTGAATAATCTGAGTTTAAACCCAAGAATCTATATTGACCTCTTGCAATCCACTCGAACATTAGATTGTTAAAATCCCCTATTGTCATTCCGGAATTCCAGCGATTGTATGTAATTGCAGTTATGTTTTTTCCAATGTATCCATTGAGATGGTCTAGTTTTTCAGACAGTTTTTTATTGAATTTTTAATTTATTCGCGTAAGTAGTTCTTTGACAAATATATAAATTTTAAATTAGGAGTTATGCCGCTTTGTTGAATATTTTTGCCGGCGTTGTGTAATCCAGGCTTGAATGCTCTCTCAAATTATTGTAAAAATTTACAAACTCGCTGCAGCACCTATGCAAATCTGTACCATTCTCAGGGAGTTCTAAATATATTTTATCATATTTGATAGTCCTGAAAAACCTCTCTACAAATGAATTATCTGTAGCTCGTCCTTTCCCGTCCACAGATATTTGTATATCTTGGTCTTTAAGGAAACTAATATATTCTTCAGATGTAAACTGACTTCCCTGGTCTGAGTTGATTATTTTGGGAGAGCCATATCTTAGAATGGCATCAGAAATTGCATTTACAACCCACTCAGCTGTCATTGTATTTGACAAACTCCAACCCACAAGATATCGACTGTAGATATCAATTATTGCAAAGAGATACATATAACCCTTTTTAAGAGGGATATAGGAGATATCAATTGCCCAAACATGATTGGTTTCATTTATCGGTAAGTTTCTCAAAAGGTAGGGATACTTGTATTTAGCCGGATCACAAAATGTTGTTCTGGGCTTACAATAAATGGTCTTTATACGCATCAGCCTCATAAGAGAACGTACCTTGTAGCGACCAATGTTGAAGCCCAAACGTTTTAAAGCTTGAAACATTCTTCTGGTCCCTCTGGTTGGATCTTCAGTATAAAGAAAATCAATGTTTCTCATTATTTCAAGCTCTAAAGAACTCGCAACGGATGGCGTATAATAAAGAGAGCTTCTGCTGATGTTGAGCAACTCACATTGTTTGCAAAGAGAAAGCTCCGCGCTCTCTTTTTCAATCAGATTCTTCCGCTGATCTATAGGAATCATAGTACTTTTTTTTTGAGCCAATCGTTTTCTACCTTTAACTGACCTATTTGTTTGAAAAGTTCTTCCTTTTCCTTTTCGGCATCTTGAATAGATTTTTTGTCCTCATTCCCTTTGCTGAAAACACTTGCTGCATTTTCCAGAAACTCTCTTTTCCAAATGGAAATGAGATTGGGGTGTAATTCAAACTGTTCTGCCAGCTCGCTAAGAGATTTGTGTTCTTTAATAGCCTCCAAAACTACCCGGGCTTTGAATTCGGCTGTGAATTTGCGTCGTGATCTTTTCATAATGACAGAAATTTAATTGTTTATTAATTCCTGTCCAAAATTTTTAGACCATTACAATTACCAGCAGACCCAATACAATGACAGAAAATGATAGGATAATTATTCTTCAATAATCATTTTGCAATTTTTCCAAAAAGGAGCAGTTGAGTATAACTCCTTGTATCCTTTTGGAACAAATACAGTTAAGTTGAATACATCTACATAATCAAAAGAATTATTGCTGACAGTTACTACTTTAGTACTTTCAAGATGAATCTCTGTAAGATATAAACAATAGAAAAACACTCCTGTGTTTATAGAACTAATGCTTGAAGGAATATATGCTTTTTGCAACATAGATTGATCAAAAGCACGATCTCCAATAACAGTCATTGAGGAAGACAGACGAACCTCCCTAATAGCTGAGGAAAAAAATGCCCTATGATCAATTTCTATAACAGAATTCGGAATATTTACCCTTGTTAAGGAATATGTATTTGAAAAAGCAGATGATTTAATATTTGTCACTCCATAAGGAATATCAATTTCTTTAAGATAAATCTGAGCTAATGATTGAAATCCAATTACTTTCAAAGTTTTTGGTAAAATAAGATATTTTAAAGAATTTGAATTAAAAAATGCTTGGTCAGGTAATTTGTTTGCTTCGTTATTGGAATCACCAACTATTGATGACTCGGATAAATCAATATACATTAAGTGATACTTGCTTTGGAGACCAGCTAATATCCTAAGTATCATAATGTCTTCGCTATTAATTTGACCTCGAACTTTTAAATATTTAATTTTTTCTTTTTGTTCTTGATTTAGCATCGATGAAAATAATCCTGCTGCCTCCATTGTTATTGCGCACATGGATTGTGAAATTATGACTTTCGTAGATGTTTCCTCACCCAATTTTTTCCATTTAAAAGAAATTTCTGCAGTTCTTGTTGTGTCCAAATTTTCAGAAATTTTAAAGTTAAGAACATCATTATTTAAAGCTTTAGTTGTAACAAGAGTAATCCAATCAGGGAGGTTACCTATAGAATAATCAACGGAATGAGATACTTTTAATTGAATTATTTCCCCTTTCCAGTCAATATTGAAATTATTTTTATCTATAAACAGTGTATCTAAACACTTTTGCGTAACATTGAGAGTATCAGAAAGTGCACTTCCGACTTGATTAAAGATAACTTTGCCAGATCTATTATCATACGAATTATTTTTTAACACAGTGAATGTGTGTGAAGACGCTTTTAAGGCTTTTGTTCCAACTATACTAAGCCAATTTTTAATATTATCTTCAATATTGATATTATAATCTATATTAGAATTAACCACTATATCAAATGTTTGGGATTTACTTGAAATTTCGATGTTAGCATTGTTTAAAACAATTGCATCTTTTTGAGCCTGTGTAACATGTACTGTATCAGCCAAAGCAGTCGTTTTATCTTTAATTATTATTTTACCTGTTCTACTATCATACGTGCCATTGGGTGCTATTGCGAATGTTAGAGTACTTGTTACTAGTCCTTTTGTAGTAGTATTTGTAATCCAGGATTGGTTTTCAGTTGGTATGGCTACATCGTACTCGACATTAGAACTCAACTCAACACTTATATTTCCTCCGGTAGAGACAACCTCAAAAGAGTCTTTAGTCAGCATAATTGCCCTTTTTTTGGGCTGTGATATTGTGATGACCTTAGATAATTCCTCTGCATTAATTGTAATAGTTGCAGTACGGTCATCATAAGTTGTATTGGCTTCCACTGTAACGGATATTGACCGGATCTCAGACTTGCCACTTGATGGACTTATCGTACACCATCCAGTTCCACCGGATACAGAAACAGTCCAGTCTTTGTTTGTTGAGAAAGAAATGGTTTGCGCTCCTCCTTGGTCTGTAAATGTTAGAGATGACTGTGATACTTCCAGTATTGGTTCCTTCTCACAGCTTACTAATAGTAAAGCAGAAAAGAAAAATGCTAACAAGAAATTAAATACCTTATTCATAGTTATATAGTTTAATGAAATGTCGAAATCGCAATGCTGGTATAGGTATCAGAAGATTATTGGGAGATTGTATCAGCCTGACTATCAAATGTAAGCAATAATACCTGAGCTAACAAATTAATTTGATGATGTTTAAACATTTCACTTACGTTGTTAATACTGCAATACTAATTGCAATACATTAAGTAGTGCAGCAATACATTTAGTAGTGCTGTTTGCAAGACAATTCTTGTATGACACTGAAAATGAGGAAGAGGCTATTGATAGATAACATATATAAACTTATTAATATGTTAGACATAACCTATAGTCGCCCGTGTTTCATAGAATGGCCAAATATAAAAGGCTCCATTAAGAAGCCTTTGCTGTTTTATTAAGAACACCTTTTCCACTACATCGGTAAATCTCCATCATCAAAGTCAAACTCAGGCTCTTCGATGTTTAATTCATCATTATAGAGCTGCTTTGTCAGATGGTTAGTGTTGTCCCATGCCGGGGGCTGATCATTGTATGACTGGACATATCTGCCATTTTCAAGATTGTAATGGAAATATGATACTCCAGGCTTTCCAAGATGTCTGAACTTCACTTTTTGTACATATACCTCCACAGTGTTAGTGACAAAGTTTCGATAAACGCTTATACCATAGTCGGTCTTGTTGTAGAAGTGAGCACTACCACTAATTGAATAGAGGTTTGGCACTTCGTATAAACCCTCTTCAACCTTCATTTTGACAGGGTGTGCTACTAGAAAACAGAGTATGTTGTGTTTTTTAGCGAATGATATTAGCTTGTCAAGAAACTGACTTACGTACTGGGTCTCACTTAGGTCTCTTGTCAGGTTGTGTTCAAGTTTATTGTAAGGGTCTATGACAAGCATTTTAATACCTTTTCTTCTGACAAGAGATGCAGCCTTCTCAAGGATGGTATCAATGTCTGAAGAGTCCATTGGTGCAATGAAAAAGTAGTTGTCGTTCGTATAGTTTACAGATTTCTTGTACTCTTCATGCGACAATTTATCCTTTTCAAACTTCTTTCCAGTCAACTTGGATACAACCTTTGAAATATGCCATTCTAAGGGGTGATTTTCGGGCGAAAAGTATGCAACCCTCCATTTGTGCTTTAAATTAAGTCGGTAGATAATTTCGTCTAAAAACTCGCTTTTCCCATGTGAAGGTATCCCTGTCACAACGCATAGCCTTCCTGTCACCCAGGAGATATGGTCATCGAAGTGAGGCTGGCCTATGGTAGCACCTTTTTGCAGCCCTTCGTTGAATAGTATATCAAGTTGGCTACTTACATCAATAACTTCGAAGACGCCTTCGATTTTAACATACTGTGCATCTTCGATTGCCTGTAGAACAGCAGTACTACCATGACCAGGTTTGCACAATACTTCGTTTATGTCCTTACACCCTTCGACATATGTAACAATCCGGCACTTCTCTGCTCCCAACCTACGAACAAGCTCGTTTCTTAGGTCTAAACCCTTCTTGTCTGTGTCTACAGCAATAAAGATCTCATCTTTGTCTTCGAAATGAGATTCGATAAACCTGTCAAGGTAGTCAAGGTTGCTTGTAGCTCCGTTAGGTACTGAAATAACAGATGTAATTCCACACTGTATGAAGCTAAGACAGTCAATCTCGCCTTCTGTTATTACACACGTTTTTTCGTTGTGTATTGAATCAATATTGTATGGTACCAACTCCGCATTCGAAACTAGCTTAAAGTTTTTGTCAAGAGTCCTGTACTTTACATTGACAAGCTCATTGTTGATAAAGTAATTGAACTGTATAGTTCCTACTTCAGAACCCTTCTGAGGCATGTATTCATTTCCGTAGGTTACTCTAGCCTTAAGAAGTGTTGACTGGTTAATCCCTCTGCCTTCGAACCATTTTACAATATGATCTGGTACTGTTGTATTGTTCTTCCATTCCGGTTTAAAGTAGGTTTTCGCAGGGGTTGAATTTATATTACCACTCCATTCACAATAATGGCACTTATATGCTCCTGTATCTAAATTACACGATAGACTAGCATCTCTCTTATCGCTGCGCTTATTGCGACATTTGGGACAATAAGTTTTAATCTGCCCTGAAATCCTGTTCTTGACATCTACACCTAAATCTTGCCACATCATAAATTAATCCTCCATGCTTTATCGTGTATACTCCATAAATGGTTTTTTGTTGGCCTTGGAGGTGCTTCAGCAGGAACGATTATTCCAGATTTCCCATATGTTCTATTGCCGAACTCATTTATCCTCTCATCAACTCCTAAATCAGCCTTAGCTTCATTACGCTCATTCCTCTCCCAGTTATGTATCGCAGCTTTCCAGTCTGACATAGGAGTGTTGTTTTTGCCCATGCACCATCCTCTGCTTTCGTAATGATTAAAGAATTTTTCAGGATCTATCTTATTTGATCTCTGCCGGCAATACTCTTCTATTTCAGAGAGCGAAGGCTTTATAAATATATTTTCTTTTATTTCCTTTTCTTTTATTTCCTTTTCTTTTATTGCGATCGCCTGGCTGTCGCTTAGTTGTCGCATCGTGATCGCTTGGCGATCGCTTAGCGATGGCTGTAATTTGCTGTATTTTACTTTATTGCCAAGCTTTCCCGCTTTTGATAGCTGTTCTCTTCGTTTATTTATAACCTTCATTCGCTTAATTAAGGACTCAGAGTAGAAGATGTCATCTCTAACGACAAATAAATCAAATTCAGCTATAATGTTCAGCAAAGTTTTTTCTTTTGTATTATAGTACCTGGCATATGATTTTAGCACATCTAGGGGGAGCATATAATTTTGTTGTTGCCTGAGCTTCTCTAATAGGATCCAGTATAACCCATATCCTGATGTTCCATAAGTGTTTATTAATTTTATGCACTTTGGATCTTCAACTGCATTACTATCATGAGGAAAGTAATATACATCCTTAACTTTTTTCATCACTCACACCTCCTTTAGATATTCTAGTTATATATCTGTTTAACAACTGATTTACCAAAGAGCCCAGAGTAAAGTTAAAATTGCTTAAGCAAACACAAGTGTTGATTGGATGTTTTCTTAGTTCGATAAGCTTTAACTGTACACGATAACACTCTATGAATAAAATAAAATCTCTGAATTGCATTTTTACAAAAACCTTATCTGGAATGACAGGGTGTTTTAGCTGCTGGTGCGCTAAGTATGCATCCTCGAGCTCCTTTACAGCAGCAGGATTTTTGTAGCGAGAATTAACCTTAATTACTTTGCAATTAGATGGTTTTTGATTATCTTTACTCTTGTTTAATTGAGATAGATAATCGGAGGTATTGTAATTCTTATTCATTACTTACCTCCCTTTCTTTTACCTACATAATTAGATGCATCTCTACAGATTTCAGATGTTGTCCTTTTCTTTCCTAGTTCAAGCCATCCGTCAATTTCTGTTTTATGAAATCGAAGTCTTTTACCAGTCTTATGAACAGGTATGAGGCCAGAGCTTACCCATCCGTAAACCGTGGCTTTAGATGGTTTGTCAGGATGATACATACACAATCCATCTAGATTGAGCCAGATATTTGAATCTAACCTTTCTCTTGCGGGTTTGTCTAATACGACCTGTTTAAGATCATTTACATCGCAACTAAGTTGTGCGATTGCTGATAATAATAATTTAATCTCTTCTTCTTTCATAATTCATTTTTTTAGAATTATTGCAATGATAGAAGTAACGAAAGGTCCCTTACAATGCCCTTGGATTGCAAGGGACCTGTAAGGGACCTATAAGGAACCAATTTCTTTATTAAAAATGAACTAAGCTAAGTGCATTTAGTGCTCCTGTTCTGTTTGATTATTGACGCAGATCAATAAATAGTTTCTATTAACATCGATATAATGGCCTTTATAATTGATTAATTCCCATAAATCTTTCCATCTTTAACATAAATAATTGGATTTTTGCTCTCGTATCCATTCTTTGATATATACTTATGTAGCGTAAAAATTTTAAATTCATATATTTGATGTTTAATAGTATATGAAAAATTTTGTACTATCCATTTTTGCAGTTGATCCTTTTGAATGCCTATAATTATTTGGTTTTCTATAAGTTTTCTAAAAACATCTGCCAATTTGTTCCCTTGACCTTTAAAAATAAGTTTTGGCTCAATATTTTCAAAAGTGCTGAGTAAATACTCTAATTTCGGTTGGTCTTCCTCGTTAAAGTAATCTTTTAATATATTGTATACTTGTAGGATTAGATCTTTTTTTAATTGACCTCTAGTATTTATATCATTTTGGCCTTTAATGGAAATTTTGGGTGCTTCTAATTGTTGTTCAATAGAAATTGGGGAGATGGTAGCTTCTTCATAATTCGTGATTATATTGATAGCTCTATTGATAAACTGTCCGATTTCGTCTTTAGTATACATTTTACATACATTAAAATCGTATCCTGCTAGTCTATTATCCCAACCTGCGATATAGTTATAGGAGTATGTGTAACTATCGTCTTCATATAAGCTTCTTAAAAGCCATGTTAAAAGCAAAGTAGTGTCGTATGAGCCATATGGTCGAACAAATTTTATACGAAGATAACGCTCTGTTCTACCTTTGCTATTTCTAATTTGTTTTAGTTCATCTAAGACTTGTAAACCTTGTTGATATGTGTCTTTTAGGTTTACTTTGTTGTACCCATGAGAAAATCCTTTATCAAGATACTCTTGATAACACTCTTGCAACTTTTCTACTGGTTCTTTCATATAGTTTGTTAATATTTTAAAACTCCAACATCTTCTTTGAGATTTCTTTCTTTTTTTCATCTTCGAAGCCGGCAAAGTACTTCTTAGTAGTATTCAGGTTTGAATGACTGAGTGCTTCGCTTACAAACTCCATACTTGCACCACTTCGTATAGCATTAGTTGCGAAAGAGTGTCGGGCCCAGTAGGTGGAAACCTGCTCTTCAATACCATTCTCCTTGGCGAATTTTGAGAAGTGCTGATTAATAAACCTTATGAAGTTCTTCAGTTGTGTATGCATTGCCTCTGAACTGGCAGTATGATCAACCAGGCTGAAGATGTAATTCTTAGGCGATTTGTTAGTATTGCCATAATCATCTATAACCTTCCTAGTATAATCATTTAAGTAAACCACAACAGGAGCCTGCGAAGTATTTGTTTTGACTGTTTTAGCTCTGCGAAACTGTATGGTATCACCTATTATATCCTGGTATCGTAGGTTGGCAATATCTTTAAAGTTCATCCCATTGCAGGCATACGAAAAGAACCAGAATGCCTTTGCTTTAGTCTGCTCAGGTGTTGTAGGCTTCGTTTCAAAGAGTAGTTTTAACTGCTCTTTTGTTAATGCCTTCTTTGTGCTCGTAGGTGCCGGTATAGTGTACTTTCTCCGGCCAAATGGGTATAGATCCGGGCTGATAATACCATTCTCTATAGCTGTGTTAAAGATTGCTCTTAGTGGCCTTAAATAGATACCAACCGTTGTGCTACTTCTTTTCTTTACATCAACCATGTGTCTTTCGTAGTCTTTTAGCCACTGTGAAGAGATCTCTGTGAAATGAAGTGTGTCTCTTTTCTGAAACTCTAGCAGAGAGGCAAGGCTCAATTCGTAGCTAGAAGCTGTTCCTATCTGGTTGTTCTTCTTGTACTGGTCAATTGCGTCATGGTATAGATTTACAACATCACCTCTATTAGAATGCGATTTATTGTAGAGGGCCAGTTCAAACTTTTCTAGAGTAAAGTAAGGCAGCTTGTCTGCTAGTTCGTTTGCATGGAGTTCTAGGGCCTTTAACTTCATCTGAGCCTCTTTATGCTCTGACCTGGGCTTCACTGTCTCCCATATGCTTTTAAACTCACTTTCAACGAATTCAAAGGCTGTTGGGTACAGTTTCTGCCTCCTGTTACTAGGTATAAATACTCTTAACTTTACAGGATACTTGCCATTTGCTTTTTTTCTGCGCACATCCAGATAGATGGAAATGATGTAATCCTTTGTCATACTTGAAGTTCAGTTTAAATAAATTTGCATAAAATTTGCATACAAACATACAAAATAAACCAATAACATCAATAAAGAAACATAAAAGTTATCAATACATTTTACTGATATACAGAATAATAATATAAAAACAGGTAATATCTATAAGGTTCTGGTTATGACTGTTAATCAGGGGGTCCTAGGTTCAAGTCCTAGACGAGGAGCTTTAAATTGATTAAAGACTGCATCTGCTTCGTTGGCTGCAGTCTTTTTTTGTGCTCACGTACTAGAGTACGCTGCGCAAAAAAAACCCTTAGCGCCTTGCTTCTACGTCCTTTTAATAATATTACAATCTTGCATTTAGGGAACTTTGCCGCCTTGCATCTGCAGTCTTTAATCAATTTTACAATTTTCAGTACTTGTGTTTTGAAAATTACTTGCTACCTGAAATTATACTCCCCAATGATCTCCTCAATCTTTTTCTCTGGCATGATGATGTTGAAGTGTTCCCAGAATTCGGGATCGTAGGTGTATTTGATGTCTGCGAAGATATCCCGGGCGGAGAGGCGTTCGTCTGACTGGAAGGTTTCTACGTTTTCTGTATCTGTTTTGCAGTTCACCATCTCAAACCAAAGCAGAAGGGGGGAGGTAAAGAGACGGCCTCGCTTTTTCACTTTGAATTCAAGGTCTCCGCGGATGTGGTTAATGTGATAAAATCCTTTAAAAAATTTGTAGGTTACCTCATATGAGGCTTTTATAGGTATGACGTCATGGGTTTTGCTCCGTTTTACAATCAGATTGTCTGCAAATTTTCTGATGTGGTTTGGATTTACCTCAAAGGTAGCTTTTACCAGTGCATTGTTCTCCGCATCTATATACAGATCCCCTTTAAAAAGAGCATCAAGAATCTCCTCTTTTTGCACGAATGAGATAATGTAAACCCTCCTGTTGTCAATTTCTGTAATTCCTGTGTGTGTGTAGTTGTAGTATTTCATCCCGGAGCGTTCCAGAAAGTCCGGATAGTGTTTCATTATGTCAAGCAAATGGATGGCATTGATTGTTGAACGCAGCTTGGCAATAAGTGTGTCTTTCCCGTCCATATTGCTATGCCTTCTCATCTTTAACAGTTTAACCTGATCGGATTTAAAGGTGGGAGATAAACCCGTTTTGAACATTTTAAGAACTGCTTCACTGAGGCTGAGGCTTGTTTTATACTCAATACCTTCTCTGTAAAATGCTGTAATATTAACCGGCTCAGGATTATAGTTAATGCCTCTTTTTCTTAGTGCCTGGTCAAGAAGTGCAGTGGGGTCTACAACTCTTACAATCACCTCCTGTAATGGTATTACAGATTGCATCAATTCAATGGTGACATTGCTCTCTGTAAGTAAATGCAGTGATATTTTTCTCTGTTCATACCCCATTGAAGAGAATACTATAGGCCTGTCTGACAGTGTGTCCGGTATTGTTAATCTGAATACCCCCTCCTGATTAGTAATTGTCCCCATAGAGCAACCCTCAGGGTTTACTGTAGCAAAAGGTATCGGTTCTCTGTTATGTCTGTCTGTAAGCTTTCCCTCAATCCGGATATATTTTACTCCTGAATAGACCTTTTCACTTTGTGCCGGCGCCGGTTTGTAAATTAAAATATAACCACCCTCCTTTTTTATGAGCAGGTTTTCATCTCCTGTGATAATCTTTACAGCCTCCTCAATAGTATATTCACCCGATTCTATCCTGCTTCTCTTCTGATTATCAACAGTCTTGCTGTCATACACAAAAAGGTATCCGGTAATTGTTGAAATATGGTTTAACAACTCATATGTACTGCCTCTAACAGTTTTTGTCTTGAATATATCTTCAGTTCCGGTTTTTGCAAATGTCATACTGAAAGCAAAGCACAGCAATGCAGTAAGTACAATAAAATGTCCCGGTCCGGTTTTCATTTTGGGAACATGTTACAAGTGAATTTTTATAATCTTACCCTCATTTGAATATTTCAAATTCAATGCATTGCAGATTAATTTTACCATTGACTCCTGGTTTTCTCCTGTGAATGTTGCTGTAAGTTCTCTGTTCGCGATGCCAGGATCAACAACTATCTCCCTATCGTTAAAATTGCGGTTCAGTACTATTGCGATGCTTTCAAGTGACTGGTCCTTGAAATGCATCTTCAGTCTGTATTTTTTGAAACTCTCATACTCATCAAAAGTAAGTTTCTTTAACTGGCTGTTATCTGAGTACGCTCTTTCACCGGCTGATACATCTATTGTCACACCACTGTTAATCAATGTAAGCCTGACTTTTCCCGTTTTAACAGATAAAACGGTCTCTCCATCATGATTTATAAGTTCAAATGATGTTCCAAGCACCGTTGCCTCGGTATTTCCTGCATTAATAATAAATGGTTTTTTCTCATCCCTGGCAATGTCAAAAAATGCCTCCCCCTCAAGTTCTATCTTCCTCTCATCTGATGAGAATTTTTGCGGATGTTTTATTGATGAGTTTTCAGTCAGGTAAACTATTGAGCCATCTTCCAACCGTGACACAAGTGTAGTTCCTGCAACATCGTTTAGTAGCTCCATGCTTAAAATGCTTGGCCCCTCTTTTTCCCTGTTTGTAAATAGTAAACCGGCAGTAACCAATAATACAAGTGTGGCTGCAAAAGCAACAGCATATCTGAATGACGGGTTTTTTCGTTGGTTGGACTCATCCATAAGGCCATCTCTTTCAAGTCTGTCTCTCAGTCTTGACCAGGCTCTGTCTGTCTGTAGCCTCTCTTCGTTTGATAGTTGTTTTTTCATTTTGAATATCCTGTTTCTTTTCTTAGCATCTTTATTGCCTTTCCCATTTCTGCCTCTACTGTTTTTACTGAAACCCGCAGAAGGGCTGCTATTTCATCGTACTTTTTATCCCCGGCCCTGTGCAACATAAAAATGTCTCTTCTTCTTGCGGGCATTTTTGAAATACTCCTGTTGATTATTTGTTCCATCTCTGCTGCTTCGGCCATCTCAAGTGGGCTGCCGTCTCCGGCTTCTATCCTTAAATATTCTAACTCTCCTGATGAGCTTTTTTCAAATTTTTTCCTTCTGCAGTAGTCAATAGATCTGTTCCTTACTGAGTTAAAAAGATAGCTCTTGATGTTACGTGTTATTGATAGTGACTCTCTCTCTCTCCATAAGTTATAAAACAGCTCCTGAATAATCTCCTCTGATACGTCGCTCCTGCAGGTAATTTTTGCAGAATAACAGAGGAGGGGGGTGTAGTAGCTTTTAAAAAGATCTTCAAAGCTTTTTATATCCCCCTCTCTAACTTTAAGAACTAGTACCAGGTCGTTTAACATTGACGGATATCTGTTTACTCTTCAAATATACTAATTTGTAATGCTACTTACTGCTGTTTATTGCTTTTCTTAGTTTCTCAACTGCATTCTCCAGAGACTCTTCAGGTTCAATTATGTTGAAGTCCTCCCAAAAGTTCTCATCAAGGAAATTTGTAACCTTATCTGATAGGGACTGATTGTCCTTGAAGGCAACCTTAACCGGTATCTTCTTTGCATCTTCAGGATTACTGTCAGTTATTACTGTTTCTGAAACTATAGAATAACTGGTTGAGAAGAGCCTTTTCTTCCAGTCGCATTTGAAGTTTATTTCACTTCTCAGATAGTGAAGAAGTGCTAATCCACCCTCCTGTCTGTAAGTCACAGTAAAAGCAACCGATTCTGGTTTAAAAATCAATCCGAAAGGTTTTTTCTTCAGTATTGCCTGTGTTGCCTTGCTTTTGTCATTCATGTTAAGACTGAATTCTGCTCTTGAGAAGGTAAAAGTCTCCTTGTCAATAAACAGTTTCCCGCTATATAGAGCATAAGGCATTATAACTCGCGGGTGAAAACTTACAACGTGGTGGGGCCTCTCGGCGATCATTACAGACTCTCCCACTACAAAACTGTACATCTCAAGATTCTCTTTACTGAGGATAAGGTCAGGATTCTTTACAATGTCAAGGTAAACAGAAAGATTTGGGCCTCCCAGGAGTTTTACCATTATCGTATCTTTTGGATCCGGACTTACCAGTTTGCGCCCTTTGTAAATTTGAACAGCATCTCGCTCAACACCCTCAAAATAGGGTGTTTTGTACATCTCAACAACCGCTTCTGATACATTAATATAGCTCCTGCGTTTTTTTACAGTCTCTCTGTAAAATCCGGAAAGTGTATTGTTAGTTACAGGATAGTTTTTTGAGACGTTTTCCATTGCAATCTCTACAATAGCCCTTCCGTCCATACCAATAACTGTTGCGGGATCCAGCTGACTGGCCTTTGGTTCAAGTGTAATAACCAAATCACTCTTATCCTGGCCATCTACAGGAAGAATAAAATTAGAGTAACCAAGATGGGAGAATACAACTGCCTTTGATTTGCCCCCCTCTTTGATTTTTATTGAAAATTCTCCTCTTGAATTTGCTATTGTACCCACATTTGACCCTTTTACAGCAATTACTGCATATTCAAGTCTTTTCTGAGAGGATTTATCTTTCACAACTCCACTTACAGTGAAAAAGCCCTTTTCTGTTTGTGACCATGCCGGACTTTGCTGGGCAAGCATAAGAACTGTAATTGCCAGTCCTATGAAATGTCTGATTGTTGGTTTCATATTCACCTTTTTTATGTTTGACTTTTCTGTATTCAAGACGAACAACCCGGCTTTTACCCTAACTATTTATTTTAAACTTTTTACTTCAGTATTTTGCGTTTTTAATTACAATCTGTAATAGGAGTGTAATTATTTTGATATTAAACAGTCGTTAATAGTTATTGTATTGTTTAATTTATTTAAATTTACTTGCCCTATCAGAATCTGTGTCTCCGTTTCAAGTATAATTATTAATAACCTGAGGAATGGAACCCATATCAGATCTTATCAGGCGCCTTGCCGACAGGTACGGACGCGAAAGAAGCAGTCTGCTGCCAATATTACAGGGGGTTGTTGAACAGGAAAAATTCCTCTCTGAGTACTCCATGACAGAAATTGCAAGAGAACTTAATCTGCCAGCTGCCGATGTATACGGTACAGCGACTTTCTACTCTTTTCTTGAATACAAGAAAATGGGCAGATACATTATCCGGCTTTGTAAAACAATAACCTGCTCAATGAAAGGAGAGAATCAGATCTTGCTTACTATTCAGGATCTCCTTAAGATTAAAGTGGGTGAAACAACTCCGGATGGCAACTTCTCTCTACTTCAAACAAATTGCCTCGGCTTTTGTCACAAAGCTCCGGCAATGCTTATCAACAATGAAGTGTACAATGAATTAACTCCGGAAAAAGTCCGTGATATTCTGACCAGTTACATAAACAGTAATGGTGGAGGAATTAAAAATGTCAACAACTCATCTACTTAAGAGAGCAGACTTTATTTTTAAAAGTGACAACGACTGGAAAGATGTTCTGAAGAAGAACCTTAACAGAAAAGCAAACGAACTGATTAATGAGCTTATAAGCTCAGAGCTCAAAGGCAGAGGAGGAGCAGGATTCCCCACCGGCCTCAAATGGAAAGTTTCATCTGAAATTGACTCAGATGAAAAATATGTTATCTGTAATGCAGATGAGGGAGAGCCCGGAACTTTTAAGGACAGGGAGATCTTATCAAGAGTACCATTCAAGGTACTAACAGCCATTGCTGTTTGCGGACATGTAACCGGTGCAAAAAAAGGTTTTATCTATCTCAGGGGGGAGTATTTCTTCCTCAGGGATGATTTAGATAAAGCAATAAAAGAATTTGAAGAGTATTGTATATCAATTGGATTTGATTTCAATATCTCAATTTTTATGGGATCCGGAGCCTATATCTGTGGTGAAGAGACTGCCCTTTTTGAATCGATGGAGGGTAAACGTGGTGAACCTAGAAATAAACCGCCATATCCTTCTTCATGCGGATATATGAATAAACCTACAGTAATCAACAATGTTGAAACTCTCGCTCACACCTATACAATTTTTAAATATGGAGCAAAGCGTTTTTATGACCTTGGAGTTCAGTTCTCCAGAGGGACAAAGCTATTCTCTGTATCAGGAGACACTCCAAGGCCAGGAATATACGAGCTTGAACTGGGGATGAGTCTCTCAGATTTTGTTGAAGAGTTTGGCGATGATGATACCAAGGCGGTTCAGGTGGGTGGTGCTTCCGGCTTTCTTGTACCCAGGAAAAGGTTCAATGAAACTACAATTGGATTTCAGGGACGTTTGGTAGGGATTTCTCTGCCTACAGGAGGTTCAATGATGCTTTTTAACAGCTCAAGATCTATGTATAATGTGCTTGACAACTATCTTAATTTCTTTGCTGAGGAGTCATGTGGGCAGTGCACTCCATGCAGGGTAGGGTGTCAGCAACTTCTCAGGGGGATTAAAGCTGTAAAGAAAGGCGAGAAGAATGCCGGCTATCTGGACAAGTTGCTCAAACTTGCCGAGACCATGACCTTTACTGCCAAGTGCGGACTGGGGCAGTCTGTTGCAAACTCCTTCTCGTCAATTGTTGAGAATTTCAGAGAGGAAATGATATACTGATCTCAAAACATTAAAAACAATGGAAAAGAGAATCAAGATAACAATTAACGGGGAGACCACAGAGGTTCAACCGGGGACTTCAGTATTGGATGCAGCGCATCAGGCCGGAGTTATTATCCCTACTCTGTGCTATCATAAAGATTTATGCGTTGCCGGGAACTGCCGGGTTTGCGTAATAGAGATTGCAGGCCAGAAAAGACTTGCAGCTGCCTGTGCCACTCCTTGTGAAGATGGCATGGAGGTATTGACCAATACATTAAAAGTAAGAAACTCAAGGAAGCACATAATTGAATTACTCCTATCTGAACACAATGCAGAGTGCACCAGTTGCTACAGAAACGGAAACTGTGAATTACAAAAGCTTGCCTCTGATTATAAAATAATGACTCAGGATTTTATTGATCTCATTCCTTTCAAAAATTTTACTATTGACAACTTCTCTCCTTCAATAATAAAGGATGACAGTAAATGTATCAAATGTCAGAGATGTGTAAGGACCTGCGCGGAGCTTCAGAGTGTTAACGCTCTTACAATGGCATATAAGGGTGAACATGCAATGATTACAACCTTCTTTGAAAAATCAATGAATGATGTTGTGTGTACAAACTGTGGTCAATGTGTAAACCACTGTCCTACAGGAGCACTAACTGAGAAAAATTATATTGAGGAGGTTTGGAGTGCTCTTGCTGATAAAAATAAATTTGTGGTTGTTCAAACAGCTCCGGCAGTTAGAGTTGGATTGGGAGAAGAGCTGGGATTTGATCCTGGTAAGAGGGTAACAGGTAAAATGGTTGCAGCACTCAAGAGACTCGGTTTCTACGCTGTTATGGATACGGACTTTACTGCCGACCTTACAATAATGGAAGAGGGTACTGAGTTGCTTATGAGGCTTAAAGATGCACTTTATGAAGGGAGGGAAGATGTAAAACTTCCACTTGCCACTTCATGCTCCCCGGGATGGATTAAGTTTATTGAACACATATATCCGGATTTCCTGGGACATCTCTCATCATGCAAATCCCCACAGCAGATGTTTGGTGCCCTTGTAAAGACATATTATGCAAAGGCCAGGAAAATTAACCCGTCAAAAATTGTGTCAGTTTCAATAATGCCTTGTACGGCGAAAAAGTTTGAGGCAGCCCGTCCTGAAATGCGGGATAGTGGATTCAGAGATGTGGATTATGTCCTCACTACAAGAGAACTTGCAATAATGATTAAACAGGCAGGTATTGATTTCCTTAAGCTTCAGGATATGAGTTTTGACAGACTTATGGGAGAATCTACCGGAGCAGGCGTAATATTCGGGGCAACCGGAGGAGTTATGGAGGCTGCGCTTAGAACTGCATATGAAATTGTTACAGGAAGAGAAGTGCCGTTTGAAAATCTTAATATTACACCGGTCAGGGGAATGGAGGGTGTAAAAGAGGCTTCAATTACAATTGAGGACCCTTTAAAAGAGTGGGCTTTTCTTGATGGTGTACAGCTGAATTGTGCTGTAGCCCATGGCCTTGCAAATGCAAAAATTGTAATGGATGCGGTACGTGACGGCAAGGTCAAATACCATTTTATTGAATTTATGGCCTGTCCGGGCGGATGTCTTGGCGGCGGAGGTCAGCCTATTCCTACTAATCCTGAAATCAGGAAGAGAAGGGCTCAGGCTATTTATGCCGAGGATGCAGGTATGCCGCTGAGGAAATCTCATCAGAATCCTGAGGTCATAAAGATTTACAAAGAGTTTCTGGGCAAACCGCTTGGAGAGAAATCTCATAAGCTTTTGCACACAACTTATATTAAAAGAACCAATTTTTAACTTAAAAGATGAGCCTATGAATGCATTCGAAGAAAGCCGAGTCAATACGACTGTTATTGATGAGATTGTCTCCAGGCACAGAGGGAAACCGGGCGAACTGCTTACTGTAATGGAAGAGATACAGGAGGCCAGTGAGTTTAAGTTTCTTGACGATTCCAGCATGGAGTATCTCTCCTCATCTGTAAAGGTACCTCTGTCACAAATCTATGGCGTGGCTACCTTCTACTCCTTTTTTAACCTGAAACCACAGGGAAAACACACAATTATCGTATGCAGGGGAACTGCCTGTCATACAAAAGGTTCTAAAATTTTACTTGATGATCTCTCTATCCTGCCGGGGTGTAAAGAGGCCTTTGATTCTGGAGAGAGCTCTTTTACGACAGAGGACAAACAGATAACTGTTAAAACTGTAGCCTGTTTTGGCCAGTGTGCGCTTGCACCGGTTGTTGCTGTGGATGGAGTTATTTACAGTAACGTAACCTCTGAACAGATAAAGAAATTATTGGAAAACTTACAGGAGGACAACAAAGATGAGAATCTCAGACTTAGTTGAGTTGAATAAACTCAGGGAGAGTGCTTCCAGGAAGATCCTCCCGGACAAACCGTACATTGCTGTGGGAATGGGTACTTGCGGGATAGGCAGAGGGGCAGAGTTGCTGTATGACAGTTTTGAAAGAATTATTAAAGAGAGAGAACTGGATATAATGCTAAAAAAGACCGGATGCTTTGGCTTTTGCTCAGAAGAGCCTCTGGTAAATATTTATATGCCGGGATTTCCTCTTATTATAATGCACAATGTTTCTGAAATTGATGTAATTCCTGTCATAGGTGGTATTGTAAAGGGAATAATGCCCTACAGGAATGTTTTGTGCAGGATTGAAGAGTGGGACTTCATTACAGGTAAGTTTGAGTTTGGCAGAGGACTTACTGAATATCCACTGTGGAACGAGATTCCGTTTTTTAAATGGCAGAAGAAGATTGTACTCAGAAATTGCGGGCTTATTGCTCCTGATGATATTGAAGAGTACATAGCAGTAGGAGGATATCAGCCACTTTACAGGGCTCTCTTTGAGATGACACCATCCGGTGTGGTTGAAGAGGTAAAGAGCTCCAGGCTGAGAGGCAGAGGAGGTGCCGGATTCCCTACAGGAATAAAGTGGGAGATGATGGCAAAAAGGGAGGCCCCTCAGAAATATATTATCTGTAATGCAGATGAGGGAGATCCGGGTGCTTTTATGAATAGAAACGAAATCGAGAGTGATCCGTTTATGCTGCTGGAAGGTATGACAATTGGAGCTTTTGCAATGGGTGCAACAAAAGGCGTTGTCTATATCAGGGCCGAGTATCCGCTTGCAGTAAGAAGGCTTAAGAGTGCCATTGAGCAGGCGAAAATCTATGGATTGCTGGGAGAAAACATATTGAATTCAGGATTCAGTTTTGATCTTGAGATAGTTGAAGGAGCAGGAGCATTTGTGTGCGGGGAGGAGACAGCCCTTATCCACAGTATTGAGGGTAAGGCCGGGCGGCCATCTCCGCGCCCTCCGTATCCGGCAGAAAAGGGGCTATACGGAATGCCTACAAATATTAACAATGTGGAGACCTGGTGCAATATTCCGGTGGTTATTTCAAAAGGTGGCGAGTGGTTTACAATTACCGGAACTGAAAAGAGCGCAGGGACAAAGGTATTCTCACTGGTGGGAAAGGTTAAGAATACCGGCCTTATTGAGTTACCGTTAGGCTCCACTTTAGAGACTATTGTTTTTAAAATAGGGGAGGGTACTGGAACCCAGAAGAGGGTAAAAGCTGTACAGTCCGGAGGCCCGTCCGGAGGCTGCATACCTGTTGATTACCTGAATACACCTGTAGACTATGAATCGTTGAGTTCACTTGGATCTATTATGGGTTCAGGAGGTATGGTTGTAATGGATCAGGACAACTGTATGGTAGACGTTGCCAGATATTTTACCGAGTTTTCCAATGGAGAGTCTTGCGGTAAGTGTACACCTTGCAGAGAGGGGCTGGCTCAGACACTAAGAATAATCAACAAATTCACGGAAGGTAAGGCAACTGAGGCAGATATACGCGCATTGGAAAACCTTGGAAAAGTAATAAAATCTACTGCATTGTGCGGCTTGGGTCAAACAGCACCTAATCCTGTGTTAACTACTCTTCGCTATTTCAGGGATGAGTATGACCACCATATGATTGAGAAGAAGTGTGAACCGGGAGTCTGTCAGGAGCTCTTCTCTGCATTATGTGAGAATAGCTGCCCGATGCACATGAATATCCCGAGATATTTACAGCTGCTTAAAGAGGATAAATTGCAGGATGCTTTTGAGTCTACTCTGAGAGATAATCCGCTTCCTTCATCAATAGGCAGGATATGCCACTTCCACTGTCAGATGAAATGCAGACGGGAAGCAATTGATGCATCTGTTTCTCAGGGAGACATTCACAGATATATTTCAGATACGGCTTATAATGAAGGGCTCGCAAAGAATGTATATGAAAGGCTCATTAAAGAGAAACTGCCTTTGACTCATAAACGGATTGCGATTGTGGGTTCCGGGCCGGCCGGGCTTACCGCTGCTTTTTATCTGGTCAGGTTAGGACATGATGTTACTGTTTTTGAGGCCGAA
Organism: uncultured Bacteroidota bacterium; assembly: GCA_937901965.1. GTDB lineage: Bacteria > Bacteroidota > Bacteroidia > Bacteroidales > UBA932 > Bact-08. The sequence continues at coordinate 57,661 of CALGSW010000016.1, read as the reverse complement.
TCAGAAGCAGGGGGCATATTGAGATGGGGAATACCTAAATACAGGCTTCCTTTAGATGTGTTTGACCATGAGGTGAAATTTATAAAGGATCTTGGTGTGAACTTCGTGTTTAACACAAGAGTAGGTAAAGATATAACCATGGATGAGCTGGAACGCGATTACAATATTGTTGTTCTTGCCCTGGGTGCTCACAAGGATATGAACCTCGGAATTAACGGATGCGACCTTGATGGAGTCCTATCGGGGATGGAGTTCCTGAAAGATGTTGCAAAGGGTAAAGTTCCGGATATGGGCAAGCATGTTGTTGTTGTGGGTGCAGGTAATGTTGCTATTGATGCTGCCCGCACTGCACAGCGTTTTGGTGCTGAAGTTACAGTCGTTTACCGTAGAATGAAACCGGATATGCCTGCAAATAAGGACGAAATCAAAGGAGCAGAGATGGAGGGTGTTAACTTCCTCTTCTTAAGTACACCCAAAGAAATTCTTGCTGATACCAATGACAAGGTAAGAGGTATTGAACTTATGAAGATGGCCTGTGGAGAGATTGACCTGTCTAACAGAAGAAAACCGGTTCCAACAGGTGAATCTTTTATTCTTCCGTGCGATACAGTTATTATGGCTGTTGGTGAAGAGGTAGATGCATCTTTTGCAAAAGAGTTTGGAATAAAGACAGTTAGTAATGGCAATATTGATGCTGATCACTTTACCTATATTACAAACCACCCAAGAATATATGCAGTTGGAGATGCTGTTACCGGCCCTGCTACAGCTGCAGAGGCAATGGGTATTGCCAAGAAGGCTGCAGAGGTTATTGACTGGAAATTAATGAACAAGAGAAGGTTCCATAAGTTGTTCAGAGGATTTGAATATAGCGATGAGGTACCTTTGAAACCGGAGGGAGGCAACAGACACTATACCATAAAACGGCCTCTTGAGGAGAGAACAGGTAACTTCAAGGAGATAAACCTCGGCTATACTAAAGAACAAGCTTATGCTGAGGCCTCCAGATGCCTGAGATGCGATGTTAGGGTAATTGTAAATACTGAGGAGGAATAAGCAATGGAAAAAAGAAAAATAAGCATAACAATTGATGGCAGGCAGTATCAGATTAATGAAGGTAAAACCATACTTGAAAGCTGCAAGGAGCTTGGAATAAGTGTCCCTTCACTGTGCTATCTGAAGGATATCTCATCAAATGCCTCTTGTGGTATTTGTGTTGTTGAAGTCAAGGGTGCAAAGAGTCTTGTAAGGAGTTGTGTTGCATCTGCGGCTGACGGAATGGAGATTAGAACACACTCTCCTGCAATTAACCAGGCGCGCATTATGAATTTGCAGTTGATGCTGGCAAATCACCCTAAGGACTGTTTAATGTGTGACAGAAACGGAAATTGTGAATTACAGGATCTCTCCTCGGTCCTTGGTGTTAGGGAGACACCTTTTGATATGACAAAACCTGTTGCAGCAAAAGATGAAACTTCATTGTCTCTTATACGGGACCCAAATAAGTGTATACTTTGTGGCCGTTGCGTAGCTGTTTGTGCCGATGTTCAAACAGTCTATGCAATAGACTTTGCCGGGAGAGGCCTCAAATCAAAAATTGCAACTTACAAGGACAAGGGGCTGGGCAATGTTGCCTGTACCAACTGCGGACAGTGTGCACTGGTTTGTCCTACGGGGGCAATTGTTGAGAGAGATGAGTCTCACCATCTGTTTAAGGATATTTATGATGAGAATAAGGTTGTGATTGTGCAGACTGCGCCGGCAATCCGTGTGGGAATAGGTGAGGCAATGGGCATGGAAGATGGTGCACTTGTTACCGGTCAGATGGTTTCTGCATTAAGACGGTTGGGATTTGACAAGGTTTTTGATACTCAGTTTACTGCTGACCTTACCATAATGGAAGAGGGGCATGAGCTTATCAGACGCCTTACAACTAATGGGAAATTACCAATGGTAACCTCCTGCTCTCCAGGATGGATAAAGTTTATTGAGCATTTTTACCCCAAGTCACTTGGTCATCTCTCCACTTGCAAGTCTCCTCAGCAGATGTTTGGAGCAGTTGCTAAAACATACTATGCAGAGAAAATGGGCATAGATCCAAGAAGGCTGGTAGTGGTGTCCATAATGCCATGTACTGCCAAGAAATTTGAGTGTAAAAGGCCGGAAATGCAATCGGCTTACCATTGGTGGAAAGATAAGATGAACCTCTCAGAGAAGGAGTCATTTTTTGACGTTGATTACGTTCTTACCACAAGAGAGCTGGCGAGGATGTTCAAGATGACAGGAGTAGATTTTAAAAATCTTCCGGAAGAGGACTTTGACCATCCGCTCGGTATCTCAACCGGAGCCGGAGCTATCTTTGCAGCTACCGGCGGGGTAATGGAGGCGGCTGTAAGAACAGCATATGAGGTTGTGGCGGGAAAACCTCTTCCGGATCTGAATCTTAAGGTTGTAAGAGGATTTGACGGAATTAAAGAGGCGGAACTTGATGTAAACGGTACAAAACTAAAGGTCGCCGTTGCTCATACTTTAAAAAATGCAAGGGTGCTGCTTGACCAGATAGAGGAGGGCAAGTCACCATATGCTTTTATTGAGGTTATGACATGTCCCGGCGGATGTCTTGGTGGTGGCGGACAGCCAATACCTACTACATGGGAGATACGGCAGAAGAGGGCTAACTCAATTTATAAAGAGGACTCAATAAAACCTTTAAGAAAATCTCATGACAATCCTGCAATAAAAGAGTTATATGATGTATTTCTTAAAGAGCCGCTGGGTCACGTTTCCCATGAACTACTTCATACTGACTACACAGAGAGAGGGGTTTATTAAAAGCTGAATAATTATTCCCAGTATCATTCTATTCGTTATATTTGCTAAGTATATTATGGTACTGGGAATTATTCACAACATATCCATTCTGCTGGCATTGTCAATGCTGCATTATCTCTTTGGACTCAAGCCTGTTAATCAGTATAAGGGTGTCATGGAGATCTCCCTTGGTGTTTTAGTTGGAATGGTTGGTATAGTTTTAATGCTTTCACCATGGACTTTGCAGCCCGGACTTGTATTTGATTCCAGATCCATTCTACTCGCTGTATCGGGGCTGATTGTCGGTCCTATTCCCACAATTATTGCAATGGCAACAACCGCTCTCTACAGGATTTATATGGCTGGAGACGGAATTGTTATGGGGGTAGCCTCAATCCTTACCTCCGGAGCAACAGGTATACTATGGGGTGCCTTAAGGAAGAACTGGTACAAGAAGAACAGAGTTAAGGAGTTACTTATGCTCGGACTTCTAACCCATGTATTGATGATAGCAGATATGATATTTCTGCCTGCAGAGCTGAGGCTGAGTACTTTTATTAATGTAGGTCCTGTAGTAATAACAGCCTATCCTATCGCTACTGTTTTTCTGGGAATAGTGATGCTTACAAATATTGACAGATTTGAAAGTACTGCTAAATATAAAGAGGCAGAGGAGCGTAAGACATCCTTCTTCAATGCAAGTAAGGATATGATGTTTATTAAGGATAATAATTTCAGATATATAGAGGTAAATGATGCACTTCTTCAATTTTTTGGAAAAAGTGCTAATGAAGTTCTCGGCAAAACAGACGGAGAACTTCTTGTTGAGGGTGATCTTGATGATGTAATGATATCTGATAACGAAGTCCTGGATAAAAATGTAACGGTAAAAATAGAGGAGAGATTCGGACCAAGACTGTATGAAGCTACCAAGTTTCCGGTTATTCTTGAATCCGGCAATTATGGTGTGGGAGGTGTTGTCAGAGACCTGACATCGGCTGCACAAAAAAGAGAGGTGCAGGAGGCTATTCTGAGCATATCAAGAAGCTCCCTGAGTCAGACAAATTTAGCCAAGTTCCTTGAAGAGGTTCATCATCAGTTAGGAACAATAATCTCTGCTAAAAATATATACGTGGCAATGTATGACAAGGTGGGAGATGTATATAGCTATCCCTACTTCGTTGACGAGGTTGATATTATTGAACCCGGTTTTACAGAGTCACTTCATGGATCTTTGACTGATTATGTAAGGAGGAGCGGGAAGGGAAAGATCATTAATTTAAATATTGAAGAGAACCTCAGGAAGGATGGTTTGATTTTCTCAACGTATGGGACAGATTCATCTGTCTGGATGGGAGCTCCTCTGTTTGATGTGAATTTTCAGGAGGTAATAGGGGTGATTGTTGTTCAGGATTATGAGGACTCCAAGGCCTATAATGAAGATGACCTGGCACTGCTGGAGATTTTTGCAAATAACATTGGGATATTTATTGAGAGAATCAAAAATATTGAAATTCTTAAAGAGGCAAAACTTAAAGCAGAGGAGAGCGATAAACTAAAAAGCTCCTTCCTTGCCAATATGAGCCATGAGATAAGAACCCCAATGAATGGTATAATGGGTTTTGCAAATCTTCTTCTGGAAGAGGTTGAAGATCCGGAACATAAGGGATATCTTGAAATTATTTCAAAAAGTGCAGACAGACTGCTTGCAACAATAAATGACGTACTTGATATTTCAAGAATTGAAGCTGGCCAGGTAGTAATTTCAAAAAGTGTATTCAATCTTAATGAACTTCTTACAGAGCTGCATGGCTTTTTTAAAGCAAATACTACAAAATTGGATTTGAGGATATCCTGTGGTGTGCCGGAAGCATTTATTGTGAATACAGATAAAGTAAAACTCAATCAAATTTTAACGAATCTTATAGGCAATGCAATAAAATTCACCAAAGAGGGATATGTTGAGATTGGCTATACAACAGGGATTGATAATTTCACGATTTTTGTGAAAGATACCGGAATTGGAATTCCGGAAGACAAACTGCAAGTAGTTTTTGACAGATTTGTACAAGCTCATTCAACTTCTGAAAATGAGTTTGAAGGAACAGGTCTTGGGTTGTCTATCTCAAAACTTTTTGCTGAAATTCTGGGGGGCCATCTATGGGTAGAATCAAAAGTAGGGGAGGGCAGTACATTCTTCCTGACCCTCCCTCAAGATTAAAAGTTCTTAGACCGATTAATTTATACAGCTCCCGTTTGCAAGCCTCTCTTCAGGTGTAACAATTCTCATCTTTCCACTCTCCTCTTTTGCCATAAGAATCATTCCCTTTGATTCAATACCTTTTATTTTTCTTGGTGCAAGGTTTGCCAGTATGCATATTTGTTTGCCCACCATCTCTTCCGGGGTATAGTATTCAGCTATACCGGAGACGATAGTTCTCTGATCAATGCCTGTATCTATCAACAGTTTAAGAAGTTTGTCTGTCTTAGGCACCCTCTCAGCTTCCAGTACTGTAGCAGTACGAATATCCATCTTCATAAATTCATCATAGGAGCACTCATCTTTTACAGGGGCTACAATTACTTTAGAAGAGTCCTCTTGTGAGCTCTCTTCTGCCTTTGGTCTTTGTGCTTCAAGTTTTGCAAGCTGGTGGTTAATGGCCTCGTCTTCAATTTTCTCAAACAGAAGTCTTGCGTCATTAATTTTATGGCCCGGCATAAGAACCGAATCTGATCCAAGATCTTCCCAGTTTCTACTCTTCAAATTAAGCATATATGAGAGTTTTTGAGTCGTGTGGGGCAGGAAGGGCTCAAAAGCTATTGCCAGACTGGCACAAATTTGAAGCGAGGTATTCAGAATTGTTGCCACTCTCTCCATATCTGTCTTGGCAAGTTTCCATGGTTCAGTGTCGGCAAGGTATTTATTTCCCAGTCTTGCAAGGTTCATTGCCTCTTTTAATGCTTCTCTGAATTTGAAATTCTCAAGGCTCTCCTCAATATTACTCTTAATAACCGGAATCTGAGCCAGGGTCTCAACATCTATGGGATCACTCTTAAGATGAGAAGGAACCTCTCCGTTAAAATATTTATGAGTTAGGACCACAGCCCTGTTGACAAAGTTACCCAGGATCGCAACCAGTTCACTGTTATTTCTGGTCTGGAAGTCCTTCCATGTGAAATCGTTGTCCTTTGTCTCAGGGGCATTTGCACATAATACATACCTCAAAACATCCTCTTTTCCCGGGAATTCATCCAAATATTCATGAAGCCATACTGCCCAGTTTCTGGATGTTGAAATTTTATTACCCTCCAGATTGAGAAACTCATTTGCCGGAACATTGTCAGGGAGGATATATCCGTCTCCGTACGCTTTGAGCATAGAGGGGAATACAATGCAATGAAATACAATGTTATCTTTTCCTATAAAATGGAGTAACCTTGTATCTTCACTTTTCCACCACTTCTCCCACTCATCTGGCATAAGTTCAATTGTGTTTGAAATATAACCTATAGGAGCGTCAAACCAAACATAAAGAACCTTACCCTCTGCACCTTCAACCGGTACAGGTACGCCCCAGTCAAGGTCCCTGCTTACTGCTCTTGGCTGCAGTCCGCTATCCAGCCATGATTTGCACTGCCCGTAGACATTTGTTTTCCACTCTTTATGCTGTTCCAGAATCCATTCTCTCAGCCAGGGTTCATATTGATCAAGAGGGAGATACCAGTGAGAGGTTTTTCTTAACACAGGAGTACTGCCGCTAAGTGCAGATTTTGGATTGATAAGCTCATTAGGGCTTAAAGTGCTGCCGCATTTTTCACATTGGTCACCATAAGCGTTTTCAGCCCCGCATTTAGGGCAGGTACCGGTAATATATCTGTCTGCAAGAAAATGGTTTGCCTCTTCATCAAAGTATTGTTCACTTTCACGCTCAATAAATTTACCATCATCATACAGTTTTCTGAAAAATTCAGAGGCTGTTTTGTGGTGTATTTCTGAGCTGGTACGGGAATAGATGTCAAAACTGATACCAAGTCTCTCAAAAGAGTCATGAATAATCAGATGATATTTGTCCACCACCTCCTGAGGAGTTGAGTTCTGTTGCTTGGCTTTAATTGTTATAGGAACACCGTGCTCATCTGAGCCACAAATAAATTTTACATCTCTTCCACGCATTCTGAGGTATCTGGCATATATGTCTGCAGGTATATATACCCCTGCAAGGTGACCAATATGAACTGCCCCGTTTGCGTAGGGAAGGGCTGCTGTAATCAGGTGTCTTTTGTAGCTCTTTTCCATTGTATAGTAAATTATATTGTTAATCTGTTCAGCTCTTTAGAGAGCGTATTTCTTACCGACAGGAGTGTCTGAATATTTTTCATCAGCTCCTTCTGCATCACCTCGTCATCGGGAGGTGTCCTTTTAAGTAAATCCCACATATCCTGATATGCAATAGATGTGATTTTTGCCTTATATATCATTATGGCTTTAGGTACAACTATGGACAGAACTTTCTCTTCAGGGATCAGCGAGGCGACAAATTGTTTAATATTAAGACTATGCTCCTGAATCAGTATCGAAGATGTAAGTGACACAATAGCAGGATCCGGATGATTTGTAAAGTGTTTTTGTATCTCCTCCTGTGCCATCTCTCTAACCTTGTAGTACTCTTCAAACATGTTTTTATACAAAAGGTTCTGGAATTCCAGGTCATCAGTCTGAAGTTCATTGAGGATAAACTGTGACACAGAAATTGGAGAGATGGCACCATCCTCAGTCCCGTAAAGGGGAAATTCTCCAAATTTCAGAAGATAGTAAAGCAGCTCCTTCTCAGCGGGCTCATAGTAGACATCTCTTACAAATACAGGAAGACTCTCACCGGTGTCAATATCAGGTATCTGTGTGAGTGGGAGGCTCTCTTTATAGTCCTGATCCCTGCCAAAATTACTGTTTGGCAGCCTTACTTTTCTAAGTTTATTTACCTCTCGTGCCAGCAGGTTCTGGTCGAACTTCAGTTTAATGCTACACTCTTCAATATAGACAGCTCTTGTAATCGCATCCGGTATTACAGAAATACTTGTAACTACTTCGTTTATAAGCTGTCTTCTTTTTATTGGGTCTTTGTCTGCCTCTTGTGAAAGGAGTTCAATTTTAAACTCAATAAAATCTTTTTCCGATCTTTCCAGAAAATCCTTTAACTGAGCTGATGAATTACTTCTCGCATATGAGTCCGGATCCTCTCCCTCGGGAAAAAGAACTACCCTAACCTGTAATCCCTCTTCCAGTAACATGTCAATCCCCCTTAAAGATGCCTTTATTCCGGCCGGATCACTATCATAAAGTATCGTTACACTTGGGGCGAACCTCCTTATAAGTCTTACTTGCTCAGATGTAAGAGATGTTCCGCTGGAGGCAACTACATTCTCAACCCCGGACTGAACAAGGGAAATCACATCTGTATATCCCTCTACCAGATAGCACTTCTGATGTCTGGCAATGGAACTTTTTGCAAAGTAAATTCCGTATAGAGACCGGCTCTTATTGTAAATCTCCGTTTCTGGAGAGTTTATGTACTTTGCAATATTCTTGTCCGTCCTGAGAGTTCTCCCTCCAAAGGCAATAATCCTTCCCGTAAGGGAGTGAATAGGAAACATTACCCTGTCATAGAATCTGTCTGCCAGCTCACCTGTCTGCTCTCTCTCTACTCCAAGGCCGGATGAGATGATGTACTCTTTTTTGTATCCCGCTCTGAGTGCTGCAGATGCCATAGAGCCATCCCTACCCTCCGGAGCCCATCCCAGCTGGAATTTTTTAATAGTCTCTTCTGAAAATCCCCTCTCCTGAAAATAGCTCAGAGCAACACTCCTTCCTCGTTGCGAATTCCATAAAGAGTTTACATAAAAGTCCCTGGCAAATTCAGATACAACCAGTAAACTCTCACTCTTTAACCTTTGCTGAATTTCGGCTTCGCTCTCCTCTCTCTCCTCAACTTCAATTCCATACTTTCTTCCAAGAAACTTAAGTGCCTCAACATAGGTAAGGTGCTCATGCTCCATAATGAAATTGACTGTATTTCCAGCCTTTCCGCATCCAAAGCACTTATATATACCCTTAGACGGAGAGACAGAGAATGAAGGAGTCTTTTCATTATGAAAAGGGCAGCAAGCCGTATAGTTTGCACCCCTTCGTCTCAATGAAACAAAGTCACTAATTACATCAACAATCTGGGCACTGTCCAGAATTCTCGCTATGGTTGTTTTACTGATCATTTACAAGTCAGAAGCTCCTGAAGCCTACCGCTTTTTTAGCCTCGGCCAGAGTTGCAGAGGCACTGGCACGGGCTCTGTCTCTTCCATCTCTCACCACTCGTTTCAGGTACTCAGAATCAGATGAAATATCATCAATTCTCTCTCTGATAGGCAGAGTGTGTCTGCAAATATCTGCAGCAAGTTGTTTTTTGAGATCTCCGTATCTGATTGAACAATTATTATAAGCGTTTACAAAGTGCTCAACTATCTCCTTCTCAGAGACAATTTTAAGCAGGGTGAAGAGATTCTCAACTGCCTCGGGCATTTTACTGTTTGGCTCTGTAGGTCCTGCATCTGTCACAGCTTTCATCACCTTTTTGTGAATTGTCTTTTCGTCATCATACAGATATATACCATTTCCCTCACTCTTTCCCATCTTTCCGCTCCCATCAAGCCCAGGTACTTTAACAAGGTCGCTTCCAAAGTTAAATGCCTGAGGTTCAGGAAAAACCTCAGCACCATAGAGGTTGTTAAACCTCCTGGCAAGAAGTCTGGCAATCTCAAGGTGTTGCTCCTGATCTTTTCCAACCGGAACTTTATGTGCCCTGTGAACAAGAATGTCAGCTGCCATAAGAACCGGATATGTGAGCAGGCCTGCATTAACATTATCCGGATTCTTTCTTACCTTCTCTTTGAATGAGGCGGTTCTCTCCAGTTCTCCCTTATATGCAATCATATTCAGCAGAACATAGAGTTCAACAATTTCCGGTACATCGCTCTGGATGAAGATGGCCGATTTCTGAGGATCAAGTCCGGAGGCCAGATATTCCGCAAGTATTGTCTTGACTCCTGAATGGAAATCATCCGGGTGGGGATGAGTGGTAAGAGAGTGCAAGTCTGCTATGAAAAAGAAGCAGTTGTACTCATTCTGCATTTTTATATAATTTCTGAGAGCTCCAAAATAGTTGCCCAGATGCAGGTGTCCTGTCGATCTTATGCCGCTTAATACAATCTCCATCCCTTAGTCTTTAATCTCTTTAAGCTTTAAGCGAATCTTCTCCTCAACCTCACTCATGAGTTCAGGATTATCGGTCAGAATCTGTTTTACAGCCTCTCTGCCCTGACCGATTTTTGCATCACCGTAACTGAACCAGGATCCGCTCTTTTTTATTATCTCAAATTCAACACCTAAGTCTACAATCTCTCCGAGTTTGGAAATACCTTCGCCAAAAACAATGTCAAATTCAGCCTTTTTAAACGGAGGAGCCATTTTGTTCTTTACAATTTTAGCTCTTACTCTGTTGCCTGTTGCCTCTTCTCCATCTTTTAGCTGGGTTATTCTTCTTACGTCAACCCTTACTGATGCATAAAACTTAAGTGCATTACCTCCTGTAGTTGTCTCCGGATTACCAAACATGACTCCAATTTTATCTCTGAGCTGATTGATAAAAATACAGCATGTGTTAGTCTTACTTATGTTTGCTGTCAGTTTCCTCATAGCCTGGCTCATAAGTCTTGCCTGAAGACCCATTTTTGAATCACCCATCTCTCCCTCAATTTCTGCTTTAGGAGTAAGGGCAGCAACTGAGTCTATCACAATAATATCAATAGCACCGGATCTTATAAGATGATCTGCAATCTCCAGTGCCTGCTCTCCGTTATCCGGCTGTGATATGAGGAGAGTATCCACATTAACGCCGAGTTTCTTTGCATAAGTTCTGTCAAATGCATGTTCAGCGTCAATAATAGCCGCTATCCCACCCTGCTTTTGAGCCTCTGCAACTGCATGTATTGCAAGTGTAGTTTTACCGCTGGACTCAGGTCCATATATTTCAACGACTCTACCTCTGGGATATCCTCCTATTCCCAAGGCATTATCCAGAGATATAGAGCCTGATGCAATAGTGCTTACCTCCCATTTTGGCTGCTCTCCCATCTTCATAACAGTACCCTTCCCGTAATCCTTCTCAATCTTGTCCAGAGTTGCCTGTAAAGCTTTTAGCTTCTCAGGAGCAATCTCTGCGCCTCTCTTTACTTCTGCGCTCTCTTTAGCCATAATGATAATAGTTTTAAATTCCCACAAAAATAACAAATGATTTTCAATTTTACCTAAATTTGCCGAATGAAAAAATGGCTACTGGGAATGACTCCGGCCGAGATTAAAAAAGTTGTGGAAGAGCTTGCTCTTCCTGGCTATACGGCTGGTCAGATTGTTGGGTGGATATACAAAAAAAGGGTGTCAGATATTGAGGATATGACCAACCTCTCAAAACTGGCCAGAACTCTTCTTGCTGAGAGTTATCAGGTAGGAGGCTTTGCGCCCGTTGATTGTCAGATTTCATCTGACGGAACAAAAAAATATCTCTTCCCTTCTCTTAACGGCACTCCTGTAGAGAGTGTAATGATTCCGGAAGAGGAGAGAAGAACTCTCTGCGTCTCCTCACAATCAGGTTGTAAAATGGCTTGCAGATTCTGCATGACGGGGAGGATGGGATTCAGGGGGAACTTATCTGCCTCTGAAATTATTTCTCAGTTTATCAATGTTGAAGAGAGTGATCAGCTTACAAATGCTGTATTTATGGGAATGGGAGAGCCCCTTGACAACTATCAGGAGGTAATGAAGGCTGTTGAAATCATTACATCAGACTGGGGATTTGGATGGAGTCCCAAAAGAGTTACTATCTCCACAATAGGTGTTACTCCTGCACTCAAGAACTTCCTGGATAATTCAAAATGTCATCTTGCAGTCTCCCTCCACAATCCATTTGAAGAGGAGCGGATTGAGCTGATGCCTATGCAAAAGGCCTGGCCAATTTCAAATACAATTGAAATGCTTAAGGATTATGATTTTTCCGGACAAAGAAGAGTGAGCTTTGAGTATATAATGTTTGACGGCTGGAATGATTCAAAGAGACATGCTGACGCAATTACCAGAATGTTAAAGGGAATAGAGTGCCGGGTGAACCTTATCAGATTTCACGAAATCCCGGATTTTCCTTTGAGAACAACTCCTCTTCCAGTTATGGAGATGTTCAGGGACAGGCTGAGCCGTTCAGGCGTTATTACCACCATAAGGACATCAAGAGGTGAAGATATTATGGCTGCATGCGGAATGCTCAGCGTTAAAAAAGATTAATACTCGATATGACAAAAAAATACAACGGTCTTACTTCTGATCAGGCTCTAGAATCAAGAAGATTGAAAGGGAGAAATGTGCTTACTCCTCCAAAAAAGGAGCCTCTCTGGAGGCTTTTTTTACAAAAATTTGAAGATCCCATAATCCGGATTCTTCTTATTGCAGCATTTTTATCTCTGGGAATCTCATTTATCCACGGTGAATTTATAGAGACAATCGGGATATTCTTTGCAATTCTTCTCGCTACCGGAGTGGGTTTCTGGTTTGAGATGGATGCAAACAAAAAATTTGACATTCTCAACAAGGTTAATGATGAGACTCCTGTTAAAGTGCTGAGAGATGGAGCTATTACAGAAATTCCCAAAAGTGAGATTGTTTGCGGTGATTTGGTTATGCTTGATACTGGCGAGGAGATTCCTGCAGATGGAGAACTTCTTGATGCTATTTCGCTCTCTGTTAATGAATCCACTCTCACAGGAGAACCTGTAATTTCAAAGAGTACAGATCCGGTTGATTTTGATCATGAAGCCACCTATCCTTCAAACAGAATTTACAGAGGGACAACAGTTGTAGAGGGGCACTGCAGTTTTATTGTCACTGAGGTGGGAGATGCAACAGAATTTGGCAAAGTAGCTGAAAAATCATCAGAGAGAAGTACCGAACAGACTCCTCTGAACAAACAGCTTGAATCACTTGCCGGCTTTATTGGATTTGCCGGTCTTATTACTGCAACTCTTCTATTTGTTATACTTTACATTCAAGAGATAATCTCAGCTGAATCTACATTCACAATTCCTCAGACTGTACTCCTCACATCTGCTATAGCGGGACTTATTGCAGCAATTGGGAAAATATGGATGCCTATACTGTCTTACAGTAAAAAAGAGGAGAGGAGAGAGAGAGGCTGGCTCTTCTGGATTCTTACCGGGCTGACAATTTTCATTATACCTGTGGTGTCTGTTCACCTTTTGGGGTTTGATATCTTTACTGCGGATGCGCTCGTCTCAATTGATGTAGCCAGCAGAATTCTGGGACATTTCATGGTTGCGGTTACACTGATTGTAGTTGCCGTTCCTGAGGGGCTTCCTATGGCTGTAACTCTCTCTCTTGCTATGAGTATGAGAAGGATGCTTCTTACAAATAACCTTGTGAGAAAAATGCACGCTACTGAAACAATGGGAGCAGCAACTGTAATATGCACAGATAAAACCGGTACACTAACAATGAATCAGATGAGGGTATCAGAGGCAATTTTTCCTGAAGAGAGGGGTCTTGTATACGAGAGTATTGCTCTGAATTCTACGGCTTTTCTGGATTTCTCGGGAGGTGGGTCCCCAAAAGCACTGGGTAACCCTACTGAAGCTGCGCTGTTACTTTGGCTAAATGAAAACGGTGAAGATTATCTTGCAATCAGACAGTCTGCAACCGTTGAAAATCAGCTGACCTTCTCAACTGAAAGGAAATTTATGGCTACTCTGGTTTTGTCGCCAGTTACAGGTGGGAGAATCCTATATGTGAAGGGAGCTCCTGAGATTGTAGCCGGGAAATGTATCTCTGTACCTGACGAAATTCCCGCAAGACTCCTTGAGTTCCAGAGTCGGGCGATGAGAACTCTCGGGTTTGCCTATAAAGTTGTGAATTCAGATGACTCTCGCTCAATTGAAGAGATGGCAAAAGATGGACTTACTTTCCTGGGTGCCGTAGCAATATCTGATCCTGTAAGGCCGGATGTTCCCGCTGCTGTAATGAGATGCAGAAGTGCAGGTATTGATGTAAAGATTGTTACAGGAGATACACCTGCCACTGCAATTGAGATTGGAAGGCAAATAGGAATTCTTGAAAGAGACACTAAAGATCCGGGGAGACTTGTTGTAACCGGAAGTGATTTTGCGGCTATGTCTGATAAAGAGGCATTTGAAATAGTCAGGGATTTAAGGATTATGTGCCGGGCAAGGCCCGGTGATAAACAGAGGCTCGTTGAACTTCTGCAGAAACACGGGGAGGTTGTGGCCGTAACGGGAGACGGAACGAATGATGCCCCGGCATTGAATCATGCGCACGTAGGTCTCTCAATGGGAACTGGCACTTCGGTTGCAAAGGAGGCGAGTGATATAACACTTCTTGATGATTCGTTCAATTCAATTGCAACCGCTGTAATGTGGGGTCGCTCTCTGTATCAGAATATTCAGAGATTTATTATTTTTCAGCTCACAATCAATCTTACAGCAATGCTTATCGTCTTGCTGGGCACTCTTCTTGGGCACGAACTGCCGTTGACTGTAACCCAGATGCTCTGGGTGAATCTCATAATGGATACGTTTGCAGCAGGTGCCCTGGCCTCACTCCCGCCTGAAGAGAGGGTAATGAAACTTCCACCAAGGGATTCGTCGGCATTTATCATAACACCTCTTATGCGATGGAACATAATACTGACGGGCCTCTTCTTTGTTATATCTCTGTTGTGGCTCATGCTCTTTATGAATGAAGGAGGAGAGGGACTGTCCAGATATGAACTTTCAATGTTCTTCACTATATTTGTGATGCTTCAGTTCTGGAATATGTTTAACGCAAAAAGTTTCAATTCCGGAGGTTCTGCTTTCAGGGGGCTTATCAAGAGTCCAGGTTATCTTTTGGTTTCGCTGTTAATTGTTCTGGGGCAGGTTCTTATCGTTCAGTTTGGCGGGGATGTGTTCAGAACTGTTCCACTGAGTTTTATTGACTGGATATACATTACAGCGGGTACATCAGTAGTTTTATGGATAGGAGAGCTTACAAGATTGTTTAAAAAGAAATAATTGATAATTAATATTATGAAAAGATTCTATTTCCTGATACTGACATTTGCAGTTATCACTTCGTCTTGTTCTAAGGGAAGCAGAGAGCTGAATCCCGGAACCTGGAGGGCGGTATTATTCACCTCTGACTCTACTGAGATACCTTTCAATTTCAACCTGAAGATTAGTGAAGGTGATACATTAATGGAGATTATTACCGGTGAACAGATTTATACAGTGAAAGAGATTTCCAGAAAAGGGGACTCACTCTTTGTTACTATGCCTCTGTTTAGTTCCGGTTTTGCTCTGGAGATTAAAGATAATGAGCTTTCAGGAAAATTTTCAAGGAGCACCTATGACATGAATGTGAAGGCATGGCATGGTGTAGAGAAAAGATTCCTGTCTGAACCTGCTGAAAACTCATCACAGGTAGCCGGCAGGTGGCTTGTTAATCTGGGTGAGAGAGAGATTATTGGAGAGTTTTCAGAAAGCAATGGTGTTGTAACAGGATCTTTTCTTACCCCTTCCGGTGATTACAGGTTTTTTGAAGGGGTACTGGATACTTCAGGCGAACTTAGTCTATCATGCTTTGATGGTGGTTTTATAAGATTATTCAAGGCCAGGATTGAGGGAAAGGATTCATTGTCAAATGTAAGACTCTATTCAGGTTATAAGACTCTTGAAACTGGTTTTGCACAACGCCGCGAAGATGCAGAACTCCCGGATGCATATTCTGTTACAGGAATGAAAAAGGGTTATTCAACATTCGGATTCAGCTTTCCAAATCTAAACGGAACAGCTGTAAGCCTTAATGATGAGAGGTTTAATAATAAAGTGGTTATTTTGCAGATAAGTGGTTCCTGGTGCCCTAATTGTTTGGATGAGAGTCGTTTTTTAAGTGAAATGCAACAGAAGTACAGCCCTTCACTTGAAATTGTTGCTCTGGCTTTTGAAAGAGCAGAGGAGTTTGAAGCGGCTAAAGCAGAGGCTATGAAACTTGTAGATGCTGCAGGTATAAACTACGAAGTTCTTATTACCGGACATACTCCGTCACGGCTTAAGGAGGCACTTCCAGAACTGGAGAATTTCAAAGCATTTCCAACAACTGTTTACATAGATAAAAAAGGAAAAGTAAGAAGAATTCATTCAGGATTTAACGGACCCGGAACAGGTATCCACTACACTAAGTTTGTAAACGAATTCAAATCATTTGTAGAGGGGCTTATTGCAGAGTAATGAAATCCTCAGTTGTTGATGTGTTCAGAAGAATGTGCTCTTTAAGAGAGTATTGCACCTTTGATTTGTTGAAAAAGATGGAACGGATGGGTCTGGACGAGGGTGAAAAACAGAGTGTGATAAATACTCTTAAAGAGGAGAAATTTCTTGATGATGAGAGATTTGCGGGCGCTTTTGTAAGAGATAAGAGCAGACTTGGAGGGTGGGGTACACTTAAAATAAGATACGCTCTAAGGAATAAAAAAATTCAGGATGAGATTATATCTGATGCGCTTAGTGAAATTTCTGCAGATTCTGAGAACGAGAGATTAAATAAAATACTGAGTTTAAAAGCTAAATCAATCAAAAGTGATATCTCATTTGAAAACAGATTGAACAGACTTGTCAGGTTTGCTGTTTCCAGAGGCTATAGTTATGAACTCTCCATTAAGGTGGCAAAAGAAATAATTGGTTAACTTTGCCTTTCAAAATTTATTGACATGATTAATCTGGATTATTTAAAAGAGATCCAGCAGCGCATTGAGTCGCTGGGGAGGTCTCTTTGACATCGCTCAGAAGCGAGATGAACTAAAAGTAAAGGAGGAGAAGACACTCTCTCCTGATTTCTGGAATAACCCTGCAGAGGCAGAAGCATATCTGAAAAAGGTTTCGGCACTTAAATACTGGGTAAAATCATTCGCTGAAATTGACTCCTCTCTTGAGGACCTTTCTGTGTTGTTTGAGTTTTCAAAAGAGGATCAGACCATAGAGAGTGAAGTTGAGGAGCAGTATAAAAAACTTGAAAAACTTGTTGAGGCACTTGAGTTAAGAAGTATGCTCGGCAGCGAGGGAGACAGCCTTGGTGCTATCCTTAAAATAAACTCAGGAGCTGGTGGTACTGAAAGTAACGACTGGTCTTCAATGCTAATGAGAATGTATGTGAGGTGGGGTGAGAGAAACGGATATAAGGTTCATATCTATGATCTTATTGAGGGTGAAGAGGCTGGAATTAAATCGGTAACCATTGAATTTGAGGGGGATTTTGCGTACGGCTATCTTAAGGCCGAAAGTGGTGTTCACCGCCTTGTTAGAATATCACCATTTAATGCACAAGGGAAAAGACAGACAACGTTCTCCTCTGTTTTTGTATATCCGGCTGTTGACGACTCAATCAACATTGAGATAAATGCCGGCGATCTGGAGTGGGATACATTCAGATCAGGAGGAGCAGGCGGCCAGAATGTAAATAAAGTAGAAACAGGGGTGAGAGTAAGGCACATCCCTACGGGAATTACTGTTGAAAATACAGAGACCCGTTCACAACTTGACAACAGGCAGAATGCAATCAGAATTCTAAAGTCTCACCTTTATGAGATGGAACTAAGAAAAAGAAGGGAGAAAGAGGCCGAACTTGAGGGTAAAAAGCTAAAAATTGAGTGGGGATCCCAGATTAGAAGTTATGTACTTCATCCTTACAAGATGGTTAAAGATTTAAGGACAAGTTATGAAACATCAGATACACAGGCTGTTCTGGATGGTGACATAATGGAGTTCATGAGGAGCTTCTTAATGGGAAGCCAAGGTAAACACAGTTAGTATTATATAAAAGAGAAGAGATGGATTTTAAATTTCATGAAATGTTTCCTCTGAAAGAGGACAAGACACAGTACCACCTTCTGACAAAGGAGTTTGTGTCAACAGCACAGTTTGAAGGAAATGAGATTCTTAAAGTGGAAAAAGAGGGATTAAGACTTCTTGCAAAACAGGCTATGCATGATATCGCATTTATGCTTAGACCTGAGCACAATGAGCAGGTTGCCAAGATCCTCAGTGATCCGGAGTCTAGCGTAAATGACAGGGCAGTAGCCCTTACAATGCTTTTAAATGCCGGTATATCTTCAAAAGGTGTTCTCCCATTTTGTCAGGATACAGGAACAGCTACAATTGTTGCAAAAAAAGGCCAGAGAGTATGGACAGGTGGTGGTGATGAAGAGGCACTTTCACACGGTGTGTTTGACACATATACCCAGGATAATCTGAGATATTCACAGACTATTGCTCTGGATATGTATAAGGAGAAGAATTCAGGAAATAACCTTCCTGCTCAGGTAGATATTTATGCAACTGATGGAGGTGAGTACAAATTTCTCTTTGTTGCAAAGGGTGGCGGATCTGCAAATAAAAGCTATCTCTTCCAGGAGACAAAAGCATTACTGAATCCGGAATCACTTGAAAAATTCCTGATAGAGAAGATGAAGACTCTTGGAACTGCTGCATGTCCTCCATACCATATAGCTTTTGTAATAGGCGGTACATCGGCAGAGGCTTGTATGAAGACAGTCAAACTTGCATCGGCTAAATATCTGGATGAGCTGCCTAAGACCGGAGGAGAGGAGGGGCATGCTTTCAGGGATCTTGAGATGGAGGCTAAACTTCTCAAGGCAGCACAAACATTTGGGATGGGTGCTCAGTTTGGAGGGAAATATTATGCTCATGATATAAGAGTTATCAGACTTCCAAGGCATGGAGCATCATGCCCGGTGGGAATGGGTGTCTCATGCAGTGCAGACAGAAATATTAAAGCAAAAATTAACAGAGAGGGTATTTGGCTTGAGACATTAGATTCAGATCCGTTAAGACTTGTTCCTGAAAACTTGAGAAATATAAAGGCAACTCAAGAGGGAGCCGTTAAGATAAATCTCAACAGACCTATGAAAGAGGTTCTGGCAGATCTTTCAAAATATCCTGTTTCTACATTCCTCTTGTTGTCAGGTACAATTGTAGTGGGAAGAGATATAGCACATGCTAAATTAAAAGAGCGTCTGGATAGTGGAGAGGGAATGCCTCAGTATATGAAGGATCATCCTATTTACTATGCAGGCCCTGCAAAGACACCGGCCGGACTCCCTAGTGGATCGTTCGGTCCCACAACTGCAGGACGTATGGACTCATATGTTGACCTTTTCCAAAGCAAAGGAGGGAGTATGATAATGATTGCTAAAGGTAACAGGAGCCAGCAGGTGACTGATGCATGCCATAAACATGGCGGATTCTACCTTGGAAGTATAGGAGGGCCTGCAGCAATACTGGCACAGGAAAGTATAAGAAAGGTTGAGGTGCTGGAATATCCGGAGCTGGGAATGGAGGCAATATGGAAGATAGAGGTAGAAGATTTTCCGGCATTCATATTAGTGGATGACAAAGGGAACGACTTCTTCAAACAGTTAAAGTAAGAAACTGAATATTTCCCGGTATGCCTTTGCTCTTGAGGTACTTCCGGATAAAACAAGGTCATGGAGCCCGTCTTCAACAATAGAGAGCTTAACCGGGCCGGAGATTTTTGAAGAAAACTCAACAATTTCAGCGACATCTAAAACGGTGTCGCTTTTTTTATGAATCTCCTCAAATATCTGGCCCCTTGTACTCGCGGAAGAGGCCATTACAAGAACAGGTACTTTAATTGTTATACCCTTTTGCAGTCTTTTTTGAGCAAGATAGACGGCTCTTATCCAGGCTGCTGTAACCATTGGTGACTTAATTGGTTTCATAATTGTGTCAAATTGCCATTCGCCAAAATAATCCTGATGCAGGCTCATGCAATTGACAGGGCTTACACTCCTGTTAACAACCATTCTGGGAAAAACAGAACCCATAAGGGATATAAGAGGAATTCCGATTCTTTCGTTTATTCCGCCTACGTTCATGTCAAAGAAGGGGCTATTTAGGATCAGTGATGATATTTTAACTGAATCCCCTTTTTCAGCAGCATAAAGGGATGCTGTCAGTCCGCCGGTAGAGTGAGCCATCAGGGTAATTTCAGCTTCCGGATACTCTCTCTTAATATCACCTATTGCAAGGTCAATCTCTTCAAAGTAGTCCGATATATCTCTCAAGTCATACCATACCTGCCCCGGCAGTTTTGAGCGGCCATACCTTCTCAGATCCAGTGCTATGAACCTGAAACCTTTTTCTTCAAGAGAATCAGCAAGCGAGGTCTGAAAAAAGTAGTCACTGTAGCCATGAATATACAATACGGCCCTTTTTGAGTTTTCACTTACCCTTTTTCTAATCAATGTTGCAACAGGTGTCCCATCAAAGTCTTTTTTAAGAATGAGGTGCTTCTTCTCCCATTCGCTGCCCAGATAATCTTCACTCCAACTCTCAGAGTTTATTGATAAATCTGAGTTAAACAAAGGAGTCTCAAGTCTCTCCCTGTCATTGCAGGAGGAGAGCATTAGCAGAGTTATGGATATGAACAATAAATTCCTGAAAATCATAGAGGTTCTGTATGGATATTTATATGAGTTCCCCGGCCGTACCTCTCCCTGATAGAATTCTCAATATCAGTTGCAATATCGTGAGATCTTATAAATGATATCTGTTTGTCAAGTTTAATGTGGACATCAATTGCATAAACAGTCCCAACTTTTCTGGTCTTGAGGTGGTGAAATTTTATCACCTCAGGGTGACCTGTAATAATTTTTTCAATTTCAGCTATGGTTTCGTCAGGCAATGAAGCCTCAAGAAGTTCTTTAATGCTGGGCATTCCAAGATCGTAAGCTACTTTCATTATAAAGAAGCTAACAACAATACCGGCAATTGGGTCAAGTATTCTCCATGAATCCCCCAGGAAAATGGCTCCGGATATACCCAGAGCTGTTCCTATGGACGAAAATGCATCAGATCTGTGGTGCCAGCCGTTAGCTATAACTGCAGGGCTATTAATTCTTTTTCCAACAACATTTGTGTATCTGAAAAGAATCTCTTTTGAAGTGATTGAGATAATTGCAGCCCATAGGGCTACCATCCCGGGCTGCTCAATTTCTCCTCCTTTAAGGTATTCAATAATTTTTTCCAGTCCGTTGATAAAAATTCCTATACCCACACCTGCCAATGCAAGTGAGATTATAAGTGTTGCAAATGTCTCAAATTTTCCATGGCCATATTTATGGTTGTCGTCACTATCCTTTCCGGATACTTTGACAAATGCTAAAACAACAATATCAGTAGCAAAATCTGATAGTGAGTGTACCCCATCTGCAATCATTGCAGAGCTTTTCCCTATAATACCGGCAGTTATTTTGGCAGCCGTCAAAACCAAGTTCACAAAGAAACCAATTATGGTTACTTTTCTTGCCTCACTAGCCCTGTTTTCCATCTTTAGTTGTAATAGTCAAACAATTGTTAAAGTTATATGTTATTTTTGCAAACACCCAATTCACTTATATGTTTTTCATTATTGTTCTTTCAACATTTTTTGCCCTCTCTTCGTATGTTTTTATGAGAGGTTTTCAGGCCCTGCCTCCATCTGTTATTATTAAGGTTATATATTCAATTCTCTTTATTGGTGGTATGCTCTCCTTTTTTTTGAGGATGTATCTTGGAGACAGAGTTGAAGAGAAGTATACTTTACCACTGTCAGAGATTGGATTTACATTTATAATTGCACTTGTTTACTTTGCGTTGTTTGCACTCGGATTTGATATACTTAGGGTAATCAACCATTTTTTTCAAATTTTCCCTGATTTTGTAATCAAAAACAGAGAGATTGCTAAATATTCAGCCCTCGGTTTTTCTGTTATAACTGTAGTAATTCTTCTGATCATTGGGAGTAGAAATTTCAATAATCCAGTTGTAACAAAATACGAACTTCATACAGATAAGCCTCTTCCAGGTGGTAGATTGAGGATTGTAATGGCCAGTGATATACATCTCAGCTCCTTTATTAATGGAGAAAATCTAAAAAAATATGTTAATCTCATAAATAGTCAAAAAGGTGATTTAGTAGTTCTTGCCGGAGATATAGCAGACAGAGATGCACGTCCTCTTATTGAGCACAAAATGGACAGAGAATTATCAAGGATAGAATCAAAACTGGGTGTTTATGCAATTACGGGAAATCATGAATTTTACGGAGGTAAAAGGGACGATATATACAATATTATAAGGTCTTCAGGGATTCATTTACTTATTGATTCAGTACACGTCTCTCCAAATGGCTTTGTTATAGTGGGCAGAGATGATAAGACGAATCACAAAAGAAATTCTCTGGAATCATTAATGAAGGGAATCAACATGGATTTACCCGTCATCCTGTTGGATCATCAGCCTTCAAAGCTGGAAGATGCTGTTAATAATAAAGTTGATTTACAGCTCTCTGGTCATACTCACAATGGTCAGTTTTGGCCTGGAAACATTCTGGTCTCCTTATTGTTTGAAAATGGCTACGGACATTTAAGAAAAGGAGATACGGACATAATAGTCTCCTCCGGACTTGGACTATGGGGTCCCAAGTACAGAATTGGTACAAAATCAGAAGTTGTTGTTATAGAATGGATAGAGCTACCAGCTTCCTCCGGCACCGCCACCACCGAATCCTCCTCCCCCAAATCCCCCAAATCCTCCGCCACCGAATCCTCCTCCGCTTCCGAATCCTCCTCCAAAACCTCCGGATCTTCCTCTGCCTCCAGACATCAGAGATCCTAAAATAAGTAACTCAGCAAGTCCGGGTCCCTTTTTGCCGCCACCACCGTAATTTCCTCCTCCGCCTCTTTTTGAGGCAGCAGATATTACAGCAACCAGTATAACAAAAATTATTACAAGGATTGCAACTGCTATCCCTCCCTCTTCACCACCGGATGATGCATACTGATCAGAAGAGATTTCTCCTGCAGCTATAGGCATAATTACATTAAGAGCTGCAATTATTCCACCTGTGTAATCCTCTTCACGGAAACGCGGCAACATCTCCTGTTCTAATATTCTTTTGCAAATTGCATCCGGTAGAGCACCCTCCAGTCCGTATCCGGTTGCAATAAAAGCCTCTCCTCTTTCATTGCCGGTTCTGGGCTTAATGAGAATCACAACTCCATTGTTAAACTCATTTTGCCCCACTTTCCAGTCAGCTCCAATTTTATATGCAAACTGAGCTTTATCCATTCCCTCAAGAGAGTTCACAGTGACAATCACGATTTGGTTGGAAGTACTGTCTGAAAATGCAACAAGAACCTCCTCAAGCCTCTGGGCATCTGATGCAGAGATTATTGACGCAAAGTCGTTAACAAGTCTTGGAGGAACAGGCTTTGCAGGAATCTGTGCTGTCAACACAGTAGTGAAAAAGAGCAACCCAAAAATACAAATGCTCTTAATCGCCAAAAGAGATTTCATTACTCTGTTCATCTGTGTCGTCAGATTTTAAAGGAAAAAATACTTTGAGTTTATCGCCTGCAAGTTCAATAGTTTTGCAAATACCATCTGTATTATTGCCGGAGCGCAGGTGTTCGCCAAGAAGATCAAGTGCATCATGCCAGAAATTTTCAGGAACGACACTATTTATCCCGGAATCTCCAATTATTGAAAATTTATGTGATTTCCAGGCAATATAGATTAGAACTCCATTTCTGTCTCGTGTCTTGAACATCTTCAGCTTATTGAAAACATAGACTGCCCTGGCTACAGGATCGCCCGGGCAGTTACTCTCAATATGAACCCTTATCTCACCTGAGGTGTTCAATTCTGCAGACTCAATGGATTTAACAATCCTCAACTGGTCTGCTTTGGAAATGAAGGGATTTGTTCCCACGGTTAAAATTCTACTTTAGGAGCTGTGTCTGCACCTTCGGCAGCTTCAAAATAGGCCTTGCGCTCAAATCCAAAAATACCTGAAAGGATGTTCTTTGGGAATTGCCTTATGTAGGTATTGTACTCTCTGGCTGTCTCGTTAAACTTTTGCCTTTCAACAGTAATTCTGTTTTCTGTACCCTCAAGCTGAGCCTGAAGTTCCAGGAAGTTTTGATTAGCCTTCAGATCTGGATAGCGCTCAACTACAACCATAAGCCTTTGTAGGGCACTGCCAAGCTCTCCCTGAGCAGTCTGAAATTGTTTTAAGCTCTCTTCTGTGAGGTTTGTGGGATCAATTGTTGTCTGTGTTGCCTTTGCACGGGCATTGATAACACCTTCAAGTGTCTCCTGCTCATGAGCAGCATAACCTTTTACTGTTGCAACCAGGTTAGGGATAAGGTCAGCACGTCTTTGATACACATTCTCAACCTGAGCCCAGGCAGATGTAACGCCCTCTTCTTTAGTTACCATTGAATTAAAGGCGCTTTTCGCCCAAAGGAATACAAGTAGTACAGCTCCCAGTACTACGAGTAAAGTTATTAAGCCTTTTGAAAGTTTCATGATTTAAGATATTTTGTATTCAAATTATATAACAGGAGTTGTATCTCTTACACAACGGACAGATGCTCCAAAGCTGGCTTTGTCTGCGAAGTTGTAAGGGAAGTCCGGGCTGTCAAAAAAGATATATCTGTAATATGCATTACCGGAATCCTTTTGATCTGCCGACCACCAGGTTCCGTACTCTCCTCTGTTTAGATATGTCCTGAAGTTACCTGTTGCATTGCCTGCCGGAATTGCATTCCATGAAAATTTGTTTACAAACTGCATATTGGGACTGTACTTCCAGATATTTACAGAATTTAGAGTTGCTTTTACTGAAACCTGTGCTCCCAGACCTGTCCACTTATTATCAAAAGAGATTGCATTATTTCCTGATATCTCTGCGGCAAGACTCTTCCAGTCATTATTATCAGGAAGCCTCCACCCAGCCGGGCAAGCAGTCCTTGCATCATTCCATGTATAAAGTCTCCCGTATACTTCACCAAGGGCATCAGTAAGCAGGTAAGGATTACCTGCACCCTTCCAGTTCAAATTAAATGTAAACCAGTCCAAATCCCCAATTGTAGAGTAATGATAGCTTTTTCCGTCACGAGTGTCAACAAATATTTTATCCCCTTTTACTACACCTCCAAAACTCTCTGATGATTCAGGGTTAATCACAACTGTATTGAAGCTCTGGCTTTTTGTTGAGTATCTCGGATGGGAAATATAGACAGATAATGTGAAATTCCCGGTAGTTGCAGGAGCTTTAATAGTAATATTATTTCCCAGTACTGAATCTACACTGAATCCTTTCGTATACCACTTGTATGATAAGCTGTCAACAGGTAGTGTTATACCGGTTGCATTCAGGTTTAAGTCCTGCCCCACAATTATATGTGAAGGAATTTTTACTGCAAGAGTTCCCTTCATATATAAGTTGGTATCCACCTCTTCATCCTTTTTGCAGGCGAAGGCTAGTATGAGCATCATCAACAGCGATGCAAGTCTTAGCCATTTGTTTTCTGTCATAATTTTAATTAGTGCTTATGTAACTCACAAAGATATATTTTTTTATTCTAAATTTGTGCCAAACACTTTGTCTATAATGATTTTTTCAAAACAACACCTCAAATTTTTAGTTGCAGGAATTTCAACACTCATTGTTGCAATATCTTGCAGTAATCATGGTCAGTACAGAACTATTGACGGTTTTACTCAGGGAACTACATACCATATTGTTTACTCATCAGACGGCGATTCACTGAATGCTCTTGTAGACTCAATTCTTTATAATGTAGACTATTCTCTCTCTGTATATAATGACAGCTCAATCATCACTGCAGTCAACCAAAACAGGGAAGTTGTCATTGACACGCTTTTCGTTAATGTCTTCAACAGATCTGTAGAAATCTGGAAAGAGAGTGAAGGGGCTTTTGACATCTCGGCAGCACCCCTTTTTGAGGTTTGGGGCTTTGGAAAGGGTGAAAGAAAAAAAGTGACGGACAATATGATAGATAGCATTATGCCATTTGTGGGAATGGATAAAGTGATTCTTGACAATGACAGAGTAGTTAAAAAAGATAGTCGCTTGAGTCTTAATGTAAACGCCATTGCACAGGGATATACAGCCGATGTGATCGCTGCCGAATTTGACAGGAGAGGCGTAAAGAATTATCTTGTTGAAATTGGCGGAGAGATTTTCACAAAAGGTGTTAACCATTCTGGAGAAAAGTGGAGTGTAGGAATAGATAAGCCAGAAGAGGGAAATATGATTCAGGGGGCCCAATTGCAGACAGTTTTGTTACTCTCGGGCAGAGGACTGGCAACATCCGGCAACTACAGAAAGTTTGTTGAAGAGGATGGCCTAAAGTATTCACATACCATTAATCCGGCAACAGGTAAACCGGTAAAACACAACCTGCTGAGTGCCACTGTTATTGCCAGGGATGCTATGACAGCCGATGCGTATGCTACATGGTTTATGGTTATAGGCCTGGAGAGGGCAAAAGAGATTATTGAGTCCAGGAGTGATATTGATGCACTGCTTATTTATGACAATGGTGGCAAATTTGAACAATTCATCTCAAAAGGGATTGAGATAAAAAGATAGGTTATGGCTGAAAAAATTTCAAGGAGAGGATTCCTGAAGTCCTCAATCTTTGCAGGAGCTGCAATAGGTTTGTCAATTAGTGATATCACCTCTCTCAGGGCAAATAGCCGGTTTGACACAATTATCAAAAACGGACTCATATATAATGGAGAGCTGAGAGCTCCGGTAAAAGGTGATATTGCAATAAAGAACGGAAGAATTGCTGCAGTAGGAGATCTTGGAAATGGTGCAGACAGAATAGTTGATGCCGGAGGAAATGTTGTTTCACCAGGTTTTATTGATATTCATACCCATACAGATACAAATATGATGGAGGCACCGCTTGGGGATAGTAAAATATTCCAGGGTGTCACACTTGACATTGGAGGTAATTGTGGCGACTCTCCATTCCCATCAGCTAAATGGGTGGATAAAGGGGCCTTTTTTGCCGATTATGCAAAACATAAAAGGGGGATAAATTACGGTACTCTGATTGGTCAGGGGTCAGTAAGAGCGCACTTTGTAGGGGATAACGATGTACCTGCAGGACCGGAACAGCTAAAAGCCATGGTATCGTACGTTGAGAGTCAGATGGAGATGGGAGCTGCGGGTCTGTCGTGTGGCCTGGAATATGTCCCCGGGTCATATGCCACAGAGGCTGAAATTGCAGAACTTTGCAAGGCCGTTGCAAGACATAACGGACTCTTTGCTATTCACATGAGAAATGAGGATGACAGAGTAGAACTCGCACTCAATGAGGCAATAAGGATTGCACGCGCATCAGGCGTAAGATTACAGATTTCACATCTAAAGGCTCAAAATGCGGCAAACTGGCATAAAGCTCCTTTACTTATCAAGATGATAGAGGATGCCAGGGCTTCAGGTGTTGACATTGCATTTGACAGATATCCGTATATCGCCTTTTCAACAGGTATGTCAACTTTCATCCCGTTGAGCGAGAGACAGGGAACAACAGACGAAATTTTATCCAGACTGGAGTCTCCTGTAATATCACAGAAAATAGGAGAATATGCAAGGTCCAGATTTGAAAGGTTGGGTGGCCCTAAAAACATCGTAATAACATCTTGCAGAAAAGATTCCAACAAGAGATTTATTGGGATGAATGTTTCAGAAGCGTCAAGCCTGTCAGGACTTGAAGCATGGGAGTTTGTAAGAAGACTGCTAATTGAAGAGAGAATAAATGTAGATATTATCGGCTTTGCAATGACAGAGGAGAATGTGTCAATGTTTCTGTCACACCCACTCGGCATGCCGGCTTCAGACGGGAGTGTCTACTCTCCAAAAGGAAAACTTGGTGAGTCAATGCCACATCCTCGTTCATACGGAACAATGCCAAGGTTTTTTGGTAAATATGTCAGAGAACAGAAGCTGATGAATATGGAGACTGCAATCCATAAAGCAACAGCATTGCCTGCCTCAAGACTGGCTCTTAAAGAGAGGGGTCTTCTGATTCCGGGCTACCATGCAGATGTTGTAGTTTTTAACCCAGATACAATTATTGACAATGCAACTTTTGCAGAGCCTCATAAATTTGCCACCGGTATTGAGTATGTTTTTGTCAATGGTGTCTTAACTATTGCAAAAGGAAGAGAGACCGGTGATATGGGGGGAGTATTGTTTTAATCAGTTAATTTGATTAATCCCCTCTTCATCAAGCTTGTCAAACGCCTGAACAATTTTTGTCACAAGCTTGTGTCGCACGATATCCTCTTTTGTAAAATCAATCCTACAGACTCCTTTAATATTTCCAAGCAGGTCTGCGCCCCTTAGGAGACCTGAATCTGATTTCTTGGGCAAGTCAATTTGTGTTGCATCACCTGTAACTATGAATTTTGAATTTCCGCCCATTCTGGTAAGGAACATTTTGAGCTGACCAAATGTTGTGTTTTGGGCCTCATCAAGGATGACAAACGCACTCTCAAGTGTCCTGCCCCTCATGTATGCAAGTGGAGCTATCTGAATAACGCCCTCTTCCATAAGCAATTCAAGCTTTTTTGAAGGAAGCATATCTCTTAATGCGTCATAAAGTGGCTGGAGGTATGGATCAAGTTTCTCTCTTAAGTCTCCCGGAAGAAAACCAAGTCTCTCTCCAGCCTCAACTGCGGGTCTTGTGAGAATAAGCTTTTTTACCTCTTTGTTTTTTAGTGCTCTTACAGCAAGTGCAATTGCAGTATAGGTTTTTCCGGTTCCGGCAGGTCCAATTGCAAAGATAAGGTCGTTCTTGTAATAGCTTTCTACCAGTTTTTTTTGATTTTTGGTTCTTGCTCTTATAACCTTCCCCTCATTGCCAGATACTATAACATCTTTTTCGTCATCAGTGCTTTCTGCCTTTTTATCAGACGCCGGGTCAAACAGAGAGTTAACATCGTCCTCGGTAAGCCTTGATTTTCGCATTCTCATCTCAACAAGAAGTGCAATTTTATTTTCAAACATTCTTACGTCAGCTGCGCTTCCCTTTAATTTTATTTCAGATCCCCTTGCCACCACTTTCATTCTTGGAAAGTATCCGGTGAGGAGATTAATAAGCTTGTTATTAACCCCGTAGATATCCACCGGGTCAATCTCTTCAAGTACAATTGTTTTCTCTGTCATTTCTTTAGAGTGCTATGTTCATGTTTCATCCTTCTCCACTCCTCTTTTTTCTTAAAAAGATGTGGCGAGTCAATAAAATCCTTAACTGGCAATATTGTAAAATTTTGTTCAACTGCTCCCGGTCTGGAGGTCCAGATTAGCTCATACAGAGGTTCTATAAGCCTCACATGTCCATTGACCTCCCTTACAAACCTCAATGTTAAAATCATTCCTGTTCTTGTGTTTGGGGCTGTCATGTTTGAAATAGCGTTTCCCAGGGAGTATGCAGTTATTCTGTTTGTTTCACCAAATAAACCCCTCTCAGTCTCAACCTCCTGCACAACATGAGGATGAGAGCCCATTATAATATTAACACCATGCCTGTTGAAAAATCTCTTCCACCTCTTCTGTTCGGCAGATGGAAAAAGATTGTATTCATTACCCCAGTGTAAAGCAGCTATTATGAAATCTGGCTCGTGCTTTGAGGCCTTCACAATATCTCTCTTTATCTGAACAGAGTCTAAAAGATTTACTGTAAATGGCTCAGGGATATTTATGCCGTTTGTGCCGTAAGTATAGTTTAAAATGGCAAGTCTTATACCCTTAAGCTCAATAATAAGAGGATATAGACTCTCCCTCTCCACACTGTTTCTGTAAGCACCGGCATAAGGGATATTAAGGCTGTTATAAGCCGATATTGTCCCGTCAATACCCTTTCCCCCTTTGTCGCATATGTGGTTATTTGCAGAAAGAAAGATGTCAATACCTCCGTTCTTGCAAGCCTCAAGCAGCGCAATAGGTGAATTAAAAGCGGGATAACCTGAGTATGGAGGAGAAGAGAATGTTGTCTCCATATTTGCAATTCTTAAATCAGATAGGTTGAATCGGCTCTCAAGGTGCTTAAAATATGATGAATAGTCGTATGATGTGAATCTGTCTCCATCTTTAGAGGGCTTTCTGGCAGCGTCAAGCTGAGCCTGGTGCTGCATTATGTCCCCGAGAAAAGTCACCTTAAGAGTATCTCCCCACCTGAAAGGTAACGTGAAGAGCAAGTTAATAATCACCAGTACATGAAGAAACATTTTAGTCAATCTGCATTATTATTACACTCTGTTCACCAAGTCTCACAGCCAGCCACTGTTCAAGTTTTCTAATATCATCATGAAGAAGAGGTTTCTCCCAGGAAGCCATTACCATAACTTTGTCGCTTGAGTTAAAATCAGTTAAATTTACATTTGCTCCCCGTGCGATAGAGAAAAATTTTAAGCCGGGGTGTTGTGCCAATATCTCCTGAGCAATTTGTTTATAGGGAATCTCTTTACTTTTTATTGATTTAAGCTCTGCCTCCATTGTCTTAAGCAACTCCTCTCTCTTCTGAATTTCCAGATCATTTCTCTCAAATATACTTTTCACAACTCCCACCTCGTCAAGTGGATCAACAGTTGAGTTCTCTTTGATTATCAAATGATTTCTCCCAATCCCTGTTTTTTCAAGAGAGGCGTACAGCAACTCCTTCTGCCCAATACTAAGTGGCTCTCCTGCAACAGAAATTTCAAGTGTGGAGAGTTTGCCTGTGTGAACAACTTTATGGTCATATATATAGCTGTTCTCTAAAGTTTTATTCTCGTTCACAAATTGTTTGGCAGATACATTAAAGGTGTTTTCACGGATAACAATAATTGCAGTGTAAATACTTGGCAAGATCATCAGAATAGTTACAATGCTAATCATTCTTCTCACCCTTCTCTGTTTTGCCGGATCCTCAAATTTTACAAGAGGGAAGCGAAGGTATCTTATTATTATAAATGTAGCCAGAGCAATGAAGAGTGAGTTGATGAAGAAGAGATAAACAGCACCGGCAAAATAGGTAAGGTTCAGATTTGCTATTCCATATCCGGCTGTGCAAAGCGGCGGCATGAGAGCAGTTGCAATTGCAACACCGGCAATAACAGTTCCTTTCTCTTTTCTGGATCCCTCAACTATACCTGCCAGCCCCCCAAAGAATGCAATAAACACGTCATATATTGTTGGTCTGGTTCTTGCCAGAAGTTCAGTGGGCTCATCAAGACTCAGCGGTGAAACAACAAAGAAAAGTGTTGAGGCAATTATACTTATAAGTACCATAATGCCCAGGTTTTTCAGTGATCTTTTCAGCAGAACAGAGTCGTTGATTCCTACTGCCAGGCCGGTGCCGATAATTGGCCCCATTAAAGGAGAGATAAGCATTGCTCCAATAATAACCGGAGTAGAATTTACGTTTAGCCCCACAGAGGCTACAATTACGGCAAAAGCAAGAATCCAGACGTTAGGCCCCTTGAAATCAATACTCTTTTTTATACTCTCAATTGTGCCTGTTACATCAACATGATCTGCAAAGTTTGCAATCTCTTTAACTTGCTGAAAAAATTTTGACATATCACATCCTCTTTGTGTTGCCAAATATACATTAAATTTTCGCTTATCCTTAATTTTGGTTACTTTTGTAAGATTACAAACCTTCTAAACTCTAGAAGATTATGAAGAGAATAATTTCACTCATTTTTGCGATTTCGCTGGTTTTCATATTTACCGGATGTGACTGGCTGCGCTCTACACTGGGGATGCCCACTTCTGAAGAGCTGCAAAGATACAAGCAATCTTTCCCGGTAGTTGCAGACACAACTTCTAAGCCGGTAGTTAAAGACACAACAGTTGTAGTTAGTGATACACTCACGCATGATAAACCTGTTGTAAACACAACAGTTGCTCCCGCACCATCTGCGGAGGCAAGATTTTATGTGATTGCCGGAAGCTTTTCAGATGCTGCCAACGCAGATAAAATGGCTTTATACTTAAAAGAGAGCGGATATACTCCTATCAGACTGACATTCCGGAACGGATATAATGTTGTGGCTTCAAGTGCACACAAAGAGGTGAGTGAAGCTTATGCCTCTTTACGGAAACTTCTGGAGCTTGACTTTAGTCCGGAGGATATATGGATTTACGATTCAGAAAAACAGAAATTACATATTCAAACAAAATAACATGAAAACCACTGCTTTTACAGAAAAACACATTGCCCTGGGGGCCAAGATGGTTCCCTTTGCAGGCTATAACATGCCTGTTGAATACATAGGAATTAACGAAGAGCACAATCATGTGAGAACAAAAGTTGGAGTATTTGATGTTTCACACATGGGGGAAATATGGGTGAAGGGTCCAAATGCACTTGCCTTTATACAGCACACAACTTCTAATGATGCGTCGCTTCTTACACCGGGTAAGGTTCAGTACTCATGCTTTCCAAACGGAAAAGGCGGGATAGTTGACGATCTGCTTGTTTATTGCATTGACAGTGTAACATATCTTCTTGTAGTAAACGCATCAAACATAGATAAGGACTATGCACACCTTTCTGCCATTGCTCCTAAATTCAACATTACTCCGGGCAGGGAGCTTTACAATGCTTCTGATGAGATTTGCCAGCTGGCAGTACAGGGGCCTCTTGCATTAAAAGCAATGCAGAAGATTTGCGACCAGACCGTAACTGATATGGAGTATTACACATTTAAAAAGCTCACTATTGCAGGTATTAAAGATGCTATTTTCTCTACTACAGGTTATACCGGTTCGGGTGGATGTGAAATATATGTTTCAAACGCCGATGCCGATAAGCTATGGAAAGCTGTTTTTGAAGCAGGAGAGGAGTTTGGCATTGCACCTATAGGACTCGGAGCAAGAGATACACTAAGACTGGAGATGGGATTCTGTCTGTACGGAAACGATATTGACGATACAACCTCTC
Organism: uncultured Bacteroidota bacterium; assembly: GCA_937901965.1. Taxonomy (GTDB): domain Bacteria; phylum Bacteroidota; class Bacteroidia; order Bacteroidales; family UBA932; genus Bact-08. The sequence continues at coordinate 24,851 of CALGSW010000016.1, read as the reverse complement.
CAATTGAGGCTGGACTTGGCTGGATTACCAAATTCAGCGATGCAAAAGGAGACTTCATTGATAAAGAGTATATGCTTAAACTTAAGGCAGATGGTGTAAAGAGAAAACTGGCAGGCTTTGAGTTGATTGACAGAGGTATTCCAAGACATGGTTATGAGGTTTGTGATGCAAACGGCACGGTTATTGGTGTTGTGACCTCCGGTACAATGGGTCCTGCTGTAAAGAAGGCAATAGGAATGGCCTATGTTACTCCTGAGTTCTCAAAGGCCGGATCGGAGATTTTTATAAAGGTGAGGGACAAGCTCCTTAAAGCAGCCGTAGTGAAGACCCCTTTTTATAAACAGTAACCAAATGGATACTCATTTGTTTGACTGGGCTTCCGAACTTGAATGTGCAGTCACTGTTTGTGATAATGAGGGAATTGTAGTTTACAGAAATTCAAAGTCCGCAAAAACTTTTGAAAAGTACGGAGAGCTTCTGGGGAAAAACCTCAGAGAATGTCACGGGGAGCGATCATGGGGAATGATAATGGGTATGTTGGAAAGTGGCAAGTCAAATTCCTACACTATTGAGAAAGAAGGAGTAAAGAAGCTGATACACCAGACTCCATGGCGAGTGGATGGAGTTGTCAGGGGACTTGTAGAATTTTCGATAATTCTGCCCGGAGAGCTTCCACATTTTAAACGAGACTAGTTTTATATGGCAAAATTTAAATTTATTCATAACAATATAAACGTATTTGACCTTCAGAGGAGTCTTGACTTTTACAAGAAAGCACTTGGTTTGAAGGAGGTAAGGAGAATTGCACCGGAGGACGGATCTTTCATCATTGTCTATTTGTCTGACGGAGTTGAGGGCGGTCATCAGCTGGAACTAACATGGTTAAGAGACTGGGAGAGACCTTACAATCTTGGCGACAATGAGTTTCATCTCGCCTTCAGAACCGACAACTTCCAGGAGGCACATTCACTCCACCAGGAGATGGGTTGTATCTGTTATGAAAACCCCAGGATGGGCATATATTTTATAAACGATCCCGATGGCTACTGGCTTGAGGTTTTGCCAACAAGATAACAAATGAAAAGATTATCAATGATTGTAGCTCTGCTGCTCCTTGTGACGGCAGGGCTATTCTCGCAGAATGAGAGAACTGCGGAACTGAAAAAGCATGTTACAACCCTGGCCTCTGACTCGCTTATGGGCAGAGCCGCAGGAGGTGAGGGTGAGCGAATGGCCGCAAGGTACATAGAGAGATTTTTTAATGAAAATGAGATTGAACTTCTTTATCCTACCCCTGGACAAGACTTCTCCTTCGTAAATGACACAGGAGATACGTTAAAATCTCAGAATATCATTGGGATTATTGAAGGTTATGACCCGGTTCTAAAGAATGAATACATTCTTGTAGGTGCACACTACGACCATCTTGGCTATATAAAGACAAAAATTGACGGAACCGATTCGCTTTTGCTATACAGGGGAGCCGATGATAATGCTTCCGGAGTGGCTGTGATGCTTGAGGTGGCCAAAATGGCAAGGGCAAGGAATTTCATGTTTAAAAGATCGGTAATCTTTGCTGCCTTCGGAGCAGAGGAGAGAGGAATGATAGGAAGCTGGTACTTCGTAAACAGAGCCTTTGCACAAAAAGACAAGATATCTCTGATGGTGAATCTGGATATGCTTGGAAGGGGAGGAGACGGAAGGGCTCTGCACATTTATACCATGATGCCTCATGCAGAACTGACAACCCTGCTCAAGGATGTTTCGGACAAGCCGCTGATGCCTGTTCCCACTATTAAAACATCAACATATTTTCCGAGTGATCATCAGGTATTTTCTTCAGAAGGGATACCGGTTGCTCTGTTCACAACAGGGCTGCACAGAGATTACCATACAAACAGGGATATTGAGGGTGAAATAGATTACACCTCAATGGATATGACAGTTGAATATGTTTTCAATCTGGTTATGGATGCTTCAAATATGAGCAGAATGCTATCAAAGACAATTCTTGCACCTAAAGATGAAAAAATTCAGTCGGCAGGAGGAACAAGAATATACAGACAAGAGGAGACAGAGTTTCCTGCTCTCTTCTTACATGGCAGAGAACAGAGATTTCTTGACAGATGGGTATATAAATATCTTAAATATCCACAGAGTGCCGTTGAAAGAGGGGTAAGCGGAAGAGTCCTGGTAGAGTTCACTGTTGACCATGAAGGGAAGGTGAAAGATGTAGAGGTTATTAAATCACTTGACAACGAACTTGACGATGCTGCACTTAAGACAATAGAGGCCTCACCGGACTGGAGGCCTGCAAAAATTGACGGTAAACCTGTCCCGGTAAGGATTACTCTTCCTGTGGAATTCAGACTGAAGAGATAGCAAATTTTATTACTTTTGTCGCCTGATTCAAATAAGAAAGAATGGAGTACAACTTTTCCCAGATTGAGAAGAACTGGCAGGCCAAATGGGCCGCAGATAAGACTTTTAAAGCAGTAACAGACAGTTCCAAACCTAAGTTTTATGTCCTGGATATGTTCCCCTATCCGTCAGGTGCCGGGCTTCATGTTGGACATCCGCTGGGTTATATTGCAAGTGATATTTACAGCAGATATAAGAGGTTAAAGGGATTCAACGTACTTCATCCTATGGGCTACGATGCTTTTGGATTACCTGCCGAACAGTATGCAATACAGACGGGTCAGCATCCGGCTGCAACTACAGAGAAAAATATTCAGAGATACAGAGAACAGCTAGACAGGATAGGCTTCTCGTTTGACTGGGACAGAGAGGTTAGGACATGTGATCCCTCATACTACAAGTGGACTCAGTGGGCATTTCTGCAGATGTTTGAGTATTGGTACGACTCTTCTGAGCAGAAGGCTAAGCCTGTCTCAGAGCTTGTTAAAGTTTTTGAAAAGGAGGGGAATGCAAATGTGAGTGCCTCCTGCGGTGATGTACAACAGTTTACTGCTCAGGAATGGAATTCAATGGATGTAGCGCAGAGGTCTGCAATTCTTATGGAATACAGGATTGCCTATCTGGGAGAGACATCTGTCAACTGGTGTGCTGCACTGGGGACTGTTCTTGCAAATGATGAGGTTAAGGAGGGGCTGTCCGTCAGAGGTGGCCACCCTGTGGAGCAAAAGAAGATGAGGCAGTGGCAGCTGAGAGTGTCGGCTTATGCAGAGAGGCTGCTGAACGATATGGAGGAGCTTGACTGGACCGAGTCTCTTAAAGAGATGCAGAGGAACTGGATAGGAAGGTCTCAGGGTGCCGAGATGACATTCAGGGTTGTCAATGGTACAAATGAATATGATCTGGAAATTTTTACTACCAGAGCAGATACAATATTTGGAGCAACTTTCATGGTTCTTGCGCCTGAGAGTGAGTGGGTAGAGAAGCTAACTTCAGATGAGCAAAGAGAGGAGGTAAGCGCGTATCTGGCCTCGGCAAAAAAGAAGACCGAAAGAGAAAGAATGGCTGAGAGCAAAAGGGTTACCGGAGTATTCAGCGGAAGCTATGCGGTAAATCCCTTTACACTTGAGAGGATACCTGTATGGATAGCAGAATATGTTCTTGCAGGATACGGAACGGGAGCAATTATGGCTGTTCCGGCACATGACAGCAGAGACTATGCCTTTGCGAAGCATTTTAACCTACCTATTATTCCGCTCATTGAGGGTTGCGATGTCACTTCTGAGAGTTTTGATGCCAAGGAGGGTGTAATGTGTAACTCGGGATTTCTAAATGGAATGAGCGTGAAAGAGGCTATTCCTGCAGCAATTGACGAGGTGGAGAAGAGGGGAATAGGAAGGAGGAAAGTTAACTTCAGGCTCAGAGATGCAATCTTTTCAAGACAAAGATACTGGGGTGAGCCATTCCCAATTTATTACAAGGATGGTATTGCTACTCCAATGCCTTTTGACAGGCTGCCACTGGAACTGCCTGAAGTGGATAAGTTTCTGCCTACAGAGAGCGGAGAACCTCCTCTTGGTAGGGCTGAGAACTGGAGCTTTGATGGTTATCCGGTTGAGAAGAGTACTATGCCCGGATTTGCAGGCAGCAGTGCGTACTATCTCAGATATATGGATCCTGCTAACAGTGATTCGCTTGTCTCAAAGGAGGCAAATGAGTACTGGAGAGATGTTGATCTTTATATTGGTGGTACCGAACATGCAACAGGCCACTTGATTTACAGCAGGTTCTGGAATAAATTTCTTTTTGATCTGGGTTATGTTTGCGAAAAAGAGCCTTTCCGCAAGCTGATTAATCAGGGGATGATTCAGGGAAGATCAAATTTTGTTTACAGGATTAAGGGGAGCAATAAATTTGTATCACTTGGGCTTAAGGAGAGTTATGATACAACTGAAATTCATGTTGATGTAAATATTGTAAGCAATGACCGCCTTGATATTGATGCATTCCGCAAATGGATGCCTGAATATGAGAGTGCAGAGTTCATTCTTGAAAATGGAGAGTACATATGCGGATGGGCAGTTGAGAAGATGAGCAAATCTATGTTCAATGTTGTTAATCCGGATACTGTTTGTGATAAATATGGTGCTGATACCCTCAGAATGTATGAAATGTTTCTTGGTCCGCTTGAGCAGAGTAAACCATGGGATACAAACGGCATTGATGGTGTTCACAGATTCCTGAAGAGATTCTGGAGACTCTTTTTTGAGAAGGATAATTTTAATGTATCACAAGAGGCTGCAAATCCTGCCGAACTAAAAGTACTGCACAGACTTATTAACAAAGTTCAGACAGACATTGAGAACTTCTCGTTTAACACGAGTGTAAGTGCATTTATGATTGCAGTAAATGATCTGTATGAACTTAACTGCAGCAAGCGTGAAATACTGGAGCCAATGGTTGTGTTAATCTCTCCGTTTGCACCGCACATTGCTGAGGAGCTCTGGAAAATGCTTGGTCATAATACTAGTGTAACTTATGCCCAATTCCCTGTATATATTGAGAAGTATACAATTGAAAATAGTTTTGAGTACCCTGTCTCATTTAACGGTAAACTCAGGTTCAAACTGGAACTTGACAGGTCTCTGACACTCCCGGAAATTGAGTCGGCAGTAATGTCAGATGAAAACACACTGAAATTTCTTGCAGGTGCAGGTATTAAAAAAATAATTATTGTCCCCGGCAAAATCATTAATATAGTTTGCTAGCATGTCTATTGTTTCATATCAGGTAGATTCTTTTACCAATGAAGTTTTCAGTGGTAATCCCGCTGTTGTTGTTTTACTGGACAAGCCTATGCCTGACGAGCTTCTTAAACTGATAGCAAGGGAGAATGCAGCACCTGAAACAGCCTTCATCATAAAAGACGGAGATGAATTTAAACTCAGATGGTTTACACCCGATATTGAGATGGACCTGTGCGGACATGCAACGCTTGCCTCTGCTCACATTCTCTTTACAGAGTTTACACTGCAGACAGATGAGGTAGTTTTTCAAACTGTATCCGGTCCTCTTTCTGTGAAAAGGGAGAGTGATTACTATTTAATGAGCTTTCCTATAAGAGAGGGTATACCATGTGTACTTCCAGAAGAGATATTTGACAGTCTGAGCATAAAACCAAAAGAGGTGTACAAGGCAAGAGACTATATGCTGGTATATCCATCTCAGAGTGAAATAGAAAGCATAGAAATTAACCGTTCAATTTTTGATGAGATAAATATAAATCCCGGTGGTGTTATTATTACAGCACCAGGAAGAGATTGCGATTTTGTCTCAAGATTCTTCACCCCCCAATCAACAATACTTGAAGATCCGGTTACGGGAAGTGCTCACTGCACATTAGCCCCTTATTGGGCTAAGAGGTTAAAAAAGAGTATTCTGCAAGCCAGACAGATAAGTCTGAGAGGAGGCGAACTTGAGTGCAGACTTGAGGAGGCATTCGTAGTAATAAAAGGTAAAGCTGTTACTTACTCAAAATCACAATTATTTATATCATGACAGATATGATGAAAATATTTAAGACTTTGAAATCCTACGTCATAATGACGATAGGTCTCTTCATCTTTGTCTTCAGCTGGACAGCTTTTCTTATACCACATGAGATAGCAGGGGGCGGGGTGAGCGGTCTGGCTTCTGTAATAAACTATGCTACTGGATTTGATGTCTCCTACTCATATCTGATAATTAACGCAATCCTTTTAGGGATTGGTTTCCTTGTACTTGGAAAGGCATTTGGATTTAAAACAATATACTGTATCTCAGTCGCAGCTTTGATGTTTGAGTTTCTTCCCATGATTCCGTGGGTGTCAGACATTGAGGACAAACTCATAAACTCTCTTATAGGAGGTACTATGAGCGGAATAGGTATAGGAATAATTTTTCTTCAGGGGGGCAGTACAGGAGGTACGGATATTATTGCCCTCATCATAGCAAAGTACAGAGAGATGTCTCCGGGCAGGGTCTTTATCATATGTGATCTTGTGATAATAGGTTCTGTCTATTTTATCCCGGACAAGTCGCTGGAAGATGTTATCTACGGATACATAGAGATGGTCTCCTTCTCATATGTTATTGATATGATTCTTACCGGAAACAAACAGTCACTTCAAGTGTTTGTGTTCTCGTCAAAATACTCAGAGATAGCAGACAGGGTGAGCAAAGAGATGGGAAGAGGTGTAACAGCTCTCTCATCTATGGGTTGGTTCTCAAAAAACGAGAGTAAGATGCTGGTGGTAATCATAAGAAAATCTCAACTGGCAGATATCAGTGCAATAGTAAAGGATGTAGATAAAGATGCATTTATATCTGTCTCTGCTGTTATGAGTGTCTACGGACAGGGTTTTGATCAGATTAAAGACGGGAAGCTATTATGGAACAAAAAACAAAAAGAGTCTTAAGTACTCTCAGGGGCTATACAATTATAACATTCGGCCTTTTACTGTATGCAGTAGGCTGGAGTCTTTTCCTGATTCCCAACGGACTGGTTGGGGGGGGAGTAACAGGTATTGCTGCAGTAATTTACTACGCCACAGGATTTCAGGTAAGTTGGTCATTCTTTTTGATTAATTCAGTTCTTCTTGCAATTGCACTAAAGGTGTTGGGTAAAGGATTCGGAGTAAAAACGGTATTTGCCATAATTGCTGTAACGCTGTTTCTTGACAGATTACCTGGTATTATCCCGGTGGAACTTATTGAAGACATTGCAATAGGTAACGGGAAACTACTCTCTGCTATGATGGGAGGAGTCTTTTCAGGAGCAGGCATAGCAATTACATTCACACAGGGGGGCAGTACCGGGGGAACAGATATTGTAGCTCTTATGATTAACAAGTACAGGAATATATCTCCCGGAAAGTTAATTCTCTATATGGATATTTTTATAATTCTGAGTTCTCTTGCAATACCAAGTGAGGCTTCCATAGGAGAGAGAGCAGCTATTATAATATATGGTTTTGTTCTCATAAGTGTGACCAGTTACACAGTGGATATGGTTCTTTCAGGAGCCAGACAGTCAATTCAGATATTTATATTTTCTCAGAAGTACGAACAGATTGCAGATGCAATTACACCAAGCGGAAGAGGGGTTACTGTCATTGATGCTACGGGCTGGTACACAAAAAGAGAGGGTAAAATACTGATGGTAATTGTCAGAAGAACAGAGAGTAACTTTGTCTTTAGGACAGTTAAGGAGATTGATAAAGATGCATTCCTGAGCGTAGGTAATGTGATGGGAGTTTATGGCAAGGGCTTTGAGGAGATGAAAAAATAGATTCTCAAACTTTTTGGAACCTTTCTAAAGTTTATATAGATTTGCAACTCGCAAAAGAGATGAACAGAGAGAATATCATACATTTTAGTTTAAACAGCAATGATACTGCTGTCCTCTCTCTTGTTTCATCATCAATGATGATAATGCGAATGCATCGCAAGATGCTGTCATAACTCAGGGTCTTACGCAGATCCATTGGGCAGGCCCCATAAATCCCTAACTGAGATTTCGTATTAATTATCATCAAATTCAGTTATTATGTGTTCAAAACACTTTGACACCCTGCTGATTCATGCGGGTCGTGTAAAATCTGGCTCAAACGGGCCATGTGTAACCCCAATTTACCAGACATCTTCTTTTCTTTTTGATGACTCGGATCATGCCGCAAGACTATTTGAACTTAACGCAACCGGTCATATATATACCAGATTATCAAATCCCACTACGGATGTTCTTGAACAGAAGATAGCAGCCTTAGAGGGGGGAACAGCTGCTGTTGCCGTATCTTCAGGGCAGGCTTCACAATTTCTTGCAATCCAAAATATTGCTGAATGTGGAGACAACATAGTGAGTTCATCCTCGCTATACGGAGGATCCTACAATCAGTTCAGGAATAGCTTTTCAAAGCTGGGCATAGAGTTTCGTTTTGCAAAAAAGGGAGATATTCAAAATTTTGAGAATCTTACAGACTCCCGGACAAGGGCAATATTTATTGAAACCATAGGAAACTCAGATTTTTTTATTCCCGATTTTGAAAAATTCGGGGAGTTGTCAGCAAAACTCGGGATTCCACTGATTGTAGATAATACCTTTGGAGGTGCCGGATTCCTTTTTAAACCCCGGGAGTGGGGAGCTAATATAATAACACATGCTGCCACTAAATGGATTGGAGGGCATGGTAATTCCATTGGCGGTGTGATAGTGGACTGCGGAAACTTTAACTGGGATAACGGGAAATTCCCCGGATTTACAAATCCGTCAGAATCATATCATGGCCTGAGCTTCTGGAATAGATTCGGAGCCGGAAGTGAAACAGGAAATGTTGCATTCGCTGCAAAGGCAAGAGCAGAGGGGCTTAGGGATTGGGGATGCTCTCTCTCCCCTTTTAATGCATTTCTCATTCTTCAGGGGAGCGAGACTCTCTCGTTGAGAATGGAGAGAATTCTCTCAAATGCACTCCATCTTTCCGAATGGCTTGAGGCTCATCCAAAAGTTGAAAGTGTAAATTATCCAGGTCTTAAAAGCAATCCAAATCACATAAATGGTAAAAGGTACCTTAATGGAGGATTTGGTGGAGTCTTCTCTTTTGACCTGAAGGGTAGCAGAGAGAAAGCATCGGAATTTGTCAATTCTCTTAATTTAATCAGCCATCTTGTAAATGTGGGGGACAATAAAACCCTCATAACACATTTTGCATCTACAACACATGCTCAGTTGAGCGCACTTGCTCTTAAGGCGGCCGGAATTGGGGAGAACACATTAAGAATCTCTCTGGGAATTGAGCATATAGATGACATAAAAATGGATATTGAGCAGGCATTCGGGAGGGCTGGTCTATGATTAAGGATTCTATAGTATTCCCGGAAGGTTTTCAGTTTGAAAGTGGTGAATGGCTTGATAAACTTGAAATTGCGTATCATCATTCAAATAACTACACAACAGACAAAAAAGTAATCTGGATATGTCATGCACTTACTGCAAATTCAAATCCGGAGGAGTGGTGGGAAGGATTAGTGGGTAAGGGAAAGCTATTTGACACGGATAAGTATTTTGTAATCTGCGCAAACATGATTGGTTCATGCTACGGAAGCAGTGGACCTTCAAGCATAGGACCTGCAGGTATTCCTTATATGCTTTCATTTCCTCAAGTATCAGTAAGAGATATTGTAAAGGCACATAACCTTCTCAGGATTAAGCTGGGAATAGAGCAAATTGACCTTATTGCAGGAGGGTCTATTGGTGGATTTCAGGCTCTTGAATGGGGTATTATGTATCCTGATATAATGAAAAATATTTTGTTAATCGCCTGTAATGCAAGAGTATCTCCCTGGGGTACCGCTTTTAATGAATCTCAGAGAATGGCCCTTCTTGCGGATAAAACTTTTGCAGAGCAGGTGTGTATAAAAGGAGGTGAATTGGGGCTACAGACTGCAAGGTCGGTTGCACTCATATCATACCGATCATACGACGGGTATAATCTCACACAGAAGGAGGAGGATGAAGATCTTCTTTTTGCAGGCAGGGCCGCCACTTACCAACAGTATCAGGGTAGAAAGCTTTCAGACAGATTTGATGCATATTCATACTATACTCTCACACGCTCTGTTGACAGTCACAATTGCGGCAGAGAGAGAGGCGGAGTGGAAAAAGCACTCGGTCTGATAAAGGCAAACACTATAGTGGTTGGCATTGATTCAGATACTCTTTTCCCGGTTGAAGAACAGAGATTTCTTCACAAGTACATTAAAAATTCTAAATTTGAACTTCTTGAATCCAGGTGGGGTCACGACGGTTTTTTGCTCGAGTGGGAACAGACCATAGGGATAATGAAGCGACACATTAATTTCTTCAGTTAAAATGCAAGTATTGAAATTCGGCGGCAGCTCTGTAGCTAATGCCGCAAACATATTGAAAGTTGCCTCAATCACAGAAGAGGCAGTTAAAAGGGACAGGACCATCCTTGTTTTATCTGCCACAGCCGGCTGTACCGATAGTTTGATTGCAACAGGGCGTAAAGCAGCTGCTCAGGACACACACTATCTGTCAGATATTGACACTCTTGAATCCCGTCATATTGAGATAATTTACGAATTAATCCCTATTGATTTCCGTCCTGCTATTGAGCTTAAAGTTAAAAATCTCTTCAATCAACTGAGGGATGTATGCAAAGGTGTATACTCATTAAGGGAGCTGAGCCCCTCTTCGCTGGACCTTATTGTTAGCTTTGGCGAGATAATATTAACCAGAATTGCCAGTGTAAAATTTACCTCAATGGGTATAAGCAATCACTGGACGGATTCCAGAGATATTGTAAAGACAGTAAAACTTGGAGATGTAAATACTCCTGATATTGGAAAAACCTATTCAAATATCCGCAAACTTCTTGCTTCAGAAAAATCACGGCTTCATATTATTCCGGGTTTTATTGCTTCGGATTTTCAAAAAAGAACAACTACCCTGGGAAGAGGAGGCTCTGATTACACTGCCTCATTGTTTGCCGCGGCTACAGATGCAAGAGTTCTTCAAATATGGAGTGATGTGGACGGGATGATGACAGCTGATCCCAGGGTTGTTCCTGATGCTAGATGTATAAAGCATATTTCATACAATGAAGCTCAGGAGCTTTCTCATTTTGGTGCAAAGGTTATCTATCCCCCAACCATTCAGCCTGCTATTGAAAGCGGGATACCAATTGAAGTAAAGAATACTTTCTCACCCCATTCAGAAGGGACTTGTATTGAGTCATCCCCTCCGGAGACAAGAGGTAAAATCCGAGGTATCTCAGGTAGCAGCAATATCGCACTTTTGTCAATGGAGGGAAGCGGAATGGTGGGTATTCCGGGCTACTCTTCCAGATTATTCGCTTCACTTGCAAGTGCCGGAATTAATATAATCCTTATAACCCAGGCATCATCTGTTCACACAATGTGTGTTGCAATTTCAGAGGAGGATGCCGATAAAGCAAAACAAGCGGCAGATGAGGCATTCGCATATGAGATAAGTCTCTCTAAGGTTAATCCGCTTAAAATTGAGAGAGGATTTTCAATAATTTCTCTGGTTGGTGATGATATGAAGAACCAGTCAGGAACCGGAGGAAAAATGTTCAATGCTCTTGGGAGTGAAGGGATAAATATTAGGGCGATTGCTCAAGGGTCAAGCGAAAGGAATATCTCAGTAGTGGTTGCTAGAGAAGACCTGAACGAGGCAATTAGAGTTGTTCACAAAGAGTTTTTTGGTGAGAGAAAAGAGAGAGTCAATATTTTTATAGGCGGATACGGAAATGTGGCAAAGGAGTTGATTTCAATTGTATCAGACAGAGAAGACATATCAATTGCCGGTATCATTAACAGCCGTAAAATGGTCATTTCAAGGAGGGGAATTGATGCTTTTAAAATATCTGAAGAGCTGGAAAATGGTGAAGAGGCAGATATTGCAAAGTTTTTGGAGAAAGTTACCGGACTTGGTCTTAGTAAAAGCATATTCGTAGACTGTACAGCAAATGGATTAGTAGCATCGTATTATTCAGAGTTTGCAATTAACGGGTTTTCAGTAGTTACATGCAATAAAATTGCATTGAGTGCACCGGAAGAGAACTGGAGGAGAATGAAAAAGACATTTACATCATGTGGAAGGAGAATCTTATATGAGACCACAGTTGGAGCTGCATTGCCTGTTATTTCAACCATTCGTCAGATGGTACAGTCCGGTGACAAGATTGAAAAGATAGAGGCAATACTTTCCGGAACATTAAACTATATTCTGAGCAATTACAACGGAACTGAAAGTCTTGCATCCCTTGTGGACAGAGCCAGAGAGCTTGGGTACACTGAACCGGATCCAAATGTTGACCTTTCTGGTAAAGATGTGGGCAGGAAAGCACTTATCCTGAGCAGGGAGATGGGGATAAACAGAGAACCGGAGGATGTAGAGATATGGCCTCTTGTGACTGGAGAGGTTGAGAAAAGCTTCAGAGTTGCTTCAGCAAAGGGTGAGTGCCTCAGATATGTTGCAACAATTTCTCATACCCAATGCACTGCATCTTTACAGTCACTCCACGCCGACCATCCGCTGGCCAGGACTGCAGGAACAAACAATACTATAATAATTACAAGCCGTGACTATCCGTCACTAGTTGTAATATCAGGTGCAGGAGCAGGTGCACGACAAACAGCTGCCGGAGTATTTAACGATATTTTAATTGCTGCATTATGAAAGTTGCAGTTGTAGGGGCAACCGGATTAGTGGGAAGGAGAATGATTGACGTTCTTAATGAGCAAAGAGTACCTTTTGATCTCCTCATACCCGTAGCCTCAGAGAGGTCTGCAGGCTTGGAAATCCCTTTAAAATACTCAGAAAACAGGAAAATTTCAAAGGTTGTAACGTTAAGTGAGGCATTGTCAATGAAGCCGGATATTGCCCTCTTTTCAGCAGGTGCCTCTGTCTCTCGTGAATGGGCACCACTATTTGCGGAGGCAGGATGCAGAGTGATTGACAACTCTTCATGCTGGAGGATGAACCCGGATGTTAAGTTGATTGTACCTGAGGTAAACGGCAAAGATCTCACAACAGATGATTTGATAATTGCAAATCCAAACTGCTCTACTATACAGTTGGTTATCGCTCTGGCAGGCCTGCACAAACATTTTTCAATAAAGCGAATAGTGGTCTCTACTTATCAGTCAGTTACAGGTAGTGGTCAGAGAGGAATAAAACAATTAGAAAGTGAAAGAAGCGGGTACCTCAATTTGGCTGATTCTCCCTATCCTCATCCTATTGATAAAAATCTAATTCCCCAAATAGACGATTTCGCAGATTACGGCTACACTAAAGAGGAGCTTAAAATGGTAAATGAGACCAGAAAAATTTTTGGAGACAGCTCCATTGCTATAACAGCTACTACCGTAAGGGTGCCTGTAGAGGGAGGGCATTCAGAGTCTGTAAATGTAACTTTTGAGAGGGAGTTTGAGATGAGTAAGATTTTTGAAATTCTGAAAGATACTCCAGGTGTAGTCCTGCAAGACAATCCACAGCTAAAGGAATACCCAATGCCGGTTAATTCATATGGTAGGGATGAGGTATTTGTAGGTAGGGTAAGAAGAGATTTTTCGGCAGAAAATTCAATAAATCTCTGGATTGTTGCTGATAATTTGAGAAGAGGTGCTGCAACAAATGCAGTTTTGATTGTAAAGCAACTCTGTGCATTATTCAAATTTTCTTAACTTTGTATCTCTAGATCCTAACACTTCATATGAATACATACACAGAGAACGACATTAAAACCCTTGAGTGGAATGAACACATCAGGCGCAGACCCGGAATGTACATTGGCAAGCTTGGAGACGGTTCATCACCTGACGACGGCATCTATGTGCTGCTTAAAGAGGTTATGGATAACTCGGTGGATGAGTACGCAATGGGGTATGGCAAACAGATTATAATCTCGGTAAAGGATAAGGTTGTAAGTGTAAGAGACTATGGGAGGGGAATTCCGCTGGACTCTCTAATTGTTGCAGCCAGCAAGATGAACACCGGAGCAAAATATGACAATAAGGCATTCAAAAAATCTGTTGGGCTTAATGGAGTTGGTATCAAAGCGGTTAACGCCCTTTCAATAGATTTCAGAATACAGTCATTCAGGGACGGTGAGTCTCAGATGGCAAGATTCAGTAAAGGTGTACTTCTGGAGCAGGAGAGGAGTCTCTCATCAGATAAGAACGGAACACTGGTTACCTTCACAGCCGATGAGGAGCTTTTTGGAAATTATCAGTTCAACCTTGAGTTCATTGAGTCAATGCTCAGGAACTACTCATATCTGAACAGCGGACTTCTGATAAAACTTGATGGTAAAGAGTTCATTTCAAAGAACGGGCTTCTGGACCTCCTTAACGAGACACTTACAAAAGAGCCTCTCTACTCACCTATCCACCTTAAGGGGGACGATATTGAGATAGCTATAACACATGGCAATGAATATGGTGAGGGAATATCCTCTTTTGTTAACGGACAGTTCACCACACAGGGAGGAACACATCTTGCAGCTTTCAGGGAGGCTGTATCAAAAACACTAAAGGAGTTTTACAAGAGAGACTTTGATCCCTCAGACGTTCGTCAGGGTATGATAGCCGCTGTAAGTATCAAGGTGCAGGATCCTGTTTTTGAGTCTCAGACCAAGACAAAACTGGGTTCAAAAGAGATGGGTCCGGGAGGTGTAACTGTAAGAAATTTCATAGGAGATTTTCTAAAAGATCATCTTGACAACTATCTCCACAGACACCCGGATATTGCAGAGGCAATTTTAAAGAAGATACTGGATTCGGAAAAGGAGAGGAAGGCTATATCGGGAATACAAAAACTTGCAAGAGAGAGGGCCAAAAAGGCAAATCTCCACAACCGCAAACTTCGTGACTGCCGCATCCACTATACAGATAAGCATGACCGGGCTATGGAGAGTACCCTCTTTATTACCGAGGGTGATTCGGCATCCGGCTCCATTACCAAGAGCAGAGATGTAATGACACAGGCAGTCTTCTCACTCAGGGGTAAGCCTCAGAATTCATACGGCCTATCAAAAAAGATTGTTTACGAGAACGAAGAGTTCAACCTTCTCCAGGCTGCTCTTAACATTGAAGAGGATCTCGAGAATCTCAGATACAACAACATAGTAATGGCCACAGATGCAGATGTGGACGGAATGCACATCAGGATGCTTCTTCTTGCATTCTTCCTTCAGTTCTTTCCTGATCTGGTAAGGCAAGGTCACCTTTACATTCTCCAAACTCCACTGTTCAGAGTCAGGAACAAAAAAGAGACAGCCTACTGCTACTCAGACGAGGAGCGTGAAAAGGCCATCAAAAAACTCGGCCCCAATCCTGAGATAACAAGATTCAAAGGGCTTGGTGAGATATCTCCGGATGAGTTCAAGAATTTTATTGGCGAAAACATCCGCCTGGATCGTGTCCGTCTGGGTAACGACGATAACATCGCCGAACTGCTTGAATTTTACATGGGTAAAAACACACCTGACCGCCAGAACTTCATCCGCTCAAACCTCAGAAACGAGGTGGTGTAAATTACCAAATAGCGGGATTTTCAATTTCAGCAAAATCTATTTTTAGTATCTCTGGCCAGCAGCTCCCGTTTGAATTGGGAGGGGGTTATGCCATATTTTTTTGAAAAACATTTTGAAAAGGACCTGGGATTAGGGAAACCTGAAAGTTCCGATATTTCTGTAATGCTCTTTCTTCCTACATGCTCATCTTCAAAAAGCGACTTAGCATAGACAACTCTGTATTCATTTACATAATCAACATAATTAGTGTTATTCACTCTAAAACATTTTGAAAGATAAGTTCTGTTTGTTCCGATTTTTCTTGCCAGTTGAGTAATTGTAAGTTCAGATGATCTATAAAGTTTCTCACTCTTCATCAGATTATCTGTTTTCATAAGAATTGAATTTGCATTAAAAGAGGAAAGGTCCTCTCTCTTTTTGTCTCCATCCATCAACCCACACAAAAAGAGGACCTTTCCTAAAAACTTCCTGAGATATTTGATAAATTTACTTATCCCCATTATCACCTGAATACTTGCCTAAGTATTTTGCGTTTTTTTTACACCATTCAGCTGGAGGAGCCCCTTTGTATAAGCGAAAAGCAACTACAAATGTTGCCATACAGCCAAATCCAGCTTTATCGCAAAGTTCTTTCATTCCAATATGAGAATCCTCTTTTAATAATTTATCAACCTCTTTCATCCTGTACGCATTCACATATTGGTTAAAATTTACCCCCATATTTTCATTAATAACTTTTGACAGATATGTTTTATTTGTAAAAAGCCTCCTTGCAACGTCCTTAATTGAAATTTTCTTGTTAAGATATGGCTTGCTGCTATTGAAATACTCCTCCAGCCTTACCTTAATATCATTTTGTCTGTAATTATCAATTGGATTAAGATTGGGTGAGATTACAAACGTTTTATCATCATTGACATTATTACACTTAGCAGGACTATATTTTTCGTCACTTATTATTCTGTGGACAGTCAATACAGAAAGAACAACTGTTACAATAAGTGAGGGGACCATCAGAGAATTTATATTTGATATAAAAATGTTTGAAACGGTAATCAGCAAAATTAAAGCTCCTGTAATTACCAGTGATAATCTTAATGTCTCACTCTTCATCCCGTACTGATCATTGATGATAAACTTTAAATATTTACAATAATTTCCCGTAAGCTGACATAATCTAAAAGTTGAATAGAGTATAAGAATGCCCCCTCCGGCTAACAAATACACCAGTTCAACCGAGATGTTGAAATACATAAAAAGTATTAAAGTTACATTTGCAGCAAACAATGGGATTAAAGTATGCATCAATAGTAGTGCAACTCTTACTCTCTTTTCTGTAAGAGTATGCAAATGATAAGCTAATGGATAAAATAACTGTAATATAACAAACACACAGGAGAGGTCGTAAATATATTCAGTTGAAACTTCAGTTTTGAAGATATGCCTTAAAACAAGGATAATTGAATTAGCAACAAAGGATATCCCAATGAAAGTTGACTTTTCAGTTTGAAGATTCTCCCCTTTTTTAGAAAAAAATACATTAAGAAAAAGTAGAATACCTATCGTCATATAGACGATTAAAGAGATTAACTCAAAAGATGAGTAAAAAAATGCAGTAGAATTTATCAATCCGTTCATAACTAAGTTTTTGGTTTAATCAAATTTAAAAAAGGGCAATTATTGGATAAAACATAATTGATTGAACGTGATTTGATTGTCTGATTTTAAAAAGATTTTTTCTAATTATTTATTGTTTTTTTTAAAATAAGTCACAATGAAGTATTTGAAAAACAACAATATAGGCTAAATGGCCTTCAAATAATAAGCAAATTCAAAAAAAATTGAGATTTTAGCTGAACCTGTAAATGACCTGTTTTACAGGTCAGATTTTTATGTGTTGGGTGGGACAAGCATCTATCTATTTGAAAACCTGCGTGTCACAAAACATAAAATTCACATATTCAACACCTTGCGTTTTACAACCACTTCAAAAACAACCCCATAGATGCTTGTCCCACTCACGCCTGTAACACCTCCTCCCTCACACTGTTCGCTGCGGCTAAGGCCCCTTATATATGTTGACAAGTATGTATTACTCCATCTTTTCCACAAAGAAGTCCGCAAAACTGAAGGAGTCTCCGCCACAGCGAACGCAGTGAGCGAGGAGGAAAAACTCCTGAAGTGAAGCGGATTTTTTGTGGATGGAGTAATACATACAGGCTAGAATGAAGGAGTCTCCGCCACAGCGAATGCAGTGAGCGAGGCAGATATATGTAACATGAGTGTTAAACAAAATTTTTATCTCCTGCACCAAACGGAGCAAGAATTACATATATTTGTTAAACCTAAGCCCGGTAAAACTTAACTAACACTCAACTAGCTCACCATGAAAACATTACTGTCAACCACGCTATTGCTGGTACTGTTACCTGTATACGCAATATCACAATCGGTTGATTATTACAAAGCTTTTTCGGAAAAAGCTGGAGAAAACTCCGTGCTTTACAGAGGAAGAGCGCCACTCCCTTACCATTTTAATTTTGAAGGTACACAATATGTATTTGATGAAAAATTCCGTAAAGGGGAGCTTTTATATAATAGTAAGCGGTATTTTGATGTTGAGATGAACCTTAATTGTCATCTTGATGAACTGGTTATTAAAATTCCCGGGACAATTTCCACAGTCATTCCTAACAAAAATTTTGTTAAATCATTTAGTTTTGACGGGAAGTTATTTATTTACTACAGAGGTGTCTCTAAAGGATCTCCGGAAAAAGGATACTATCAGTTATTACACTCTCAGACTGACACTCTCATAAAAAAGGTTAAAAAACGATACGTTGAGGAGATTCCAAAACACGCTACATCGGGCTCATTGAGAAGGATGTTTAATACAGATGTGACATACCATCTTTTTTCAGCGGGTAAGTGGTATACAGTAAAGAGCAGAAGAGATATTTTAAAGATATATCAGTCAGAGAGGAGGGCAATATCAAGATTTATAAGAGAATCCAGGCTTAATTTCATAACAGACAGAGAGAATTCAATTGTACAGGTTGTGAAGTTTGCAGACAAAACAAGCAATCTGTAAGATGAAAAATAAAATAATATCAGTTACGGTTCTATTCTCCCTTTTTTCTGCAGTAATCTCAGCTCAGGAGATTAGAATCAACCTCAATAAGGCAAACCCGGATACAGTTATTTCAGTTGCCCAAAGAGAACTGGGAATTAAAGTCTACTTTCCGGCCACTGCAAATTCTGACTCGGTTAAAGTCACTATTAATGCAAGTAAACAAGAATTTTTTAACGCTTTAACTTCGCAGCTGGCTTCTCAGGGATACGTTACAGACAATATCAAAGGGAGAATCTTCATATTCAAAGAGAGCGGAATAATCAAAAACTTACCGGCCGATTACTTCTCTGAACAATCTTCATCATCATCAGGTCCTTCATCCTCTATGCTAACCGGGGGTGAAAGTATAGCCACATCCCAGAATAAGATATATAAAATTGGGGAACCCGGGGTAATGGCTAGGGCAGGCAGGGCAGTTATAAGCGGATACATAAAGGATGTTGAGAGCGGAGAGCCACTTGCCGGTATTTCAGTTTCTGCCGGAAATAGCGGCCCATACACAGTAACAGATGCATACGGTTTCTTTCGCCTCTCTCTCCAGCCCGGCTCACTTACTTTAAAACTAAAGGGATACGGGTATGAAGACACAGATTTGATGGTGGAACTTCTTGGAGACGGAGGTCTGGATGTGTTACTTAAGGAGAAAGTTTACTCTCTCAAAGGTGTGGTGCTCTCAGCAGAAAACACACAGAACCTGCGAAGTACTCAAATTGGTCTTGAGAAGGTCAGAATTGACAGAATAAAACATGTACCTGCCGCTTTTGGCGAGGCCGATGTACTTAAAATCGTCTTAACTCTTCCGGGGGTAAAATCGGTAGGAGAGGCATCAGGCGGATTTAATGTAAGGGGGGGAGCTACAGATCAAAACCTTATTCTATTTAATGACGGAACAATTTTCAACCCTACACACCTTTTTGGACTCTTTTCTGCCTTCAATGCAGATATTGTTAATGATATTGAACTATATAAGAGTACAATCCCAGCGAGATTTGGCGGCAGAATCTCATCTGTTCTTGAGATTAACAGCAGGGAGGGAAACAGCAAAAAGATAACAGGTTCAGCAGGGGTAGGCCTTCTAACAGGGAAATTCCATCTAGAGGGCCCCATCATTAAAGATAAACTCAACTTCATAATAGGTGCAAGAACTACTTATTCAGACTGGATACTGGGCCTTCTCCCTGAAAATGCCGAGTACAAAAACGGCTCTGCAACATTTCAGGATGTAACGGCCGGGCTGAGTTACAAAATTGACAATAGAAACACTTTGTACCTCAACGGATATTACTCAAGGGATGGATTCAGATTCAGCAGGGACACAAGCTTCTCGTACAGAAATATGAATGCCTCCCTTAAATGGAGGAGTATTATGAGCGAAAGCCATAATCTGGTTATCTCCGCAGGGTATGATCACTACAATTATAAGACAGATGATTTAGGTAATCCGGTCAACGCTTACAAAATGAACTTCTATATTAAGCAGGGTTTTGTGAGGGCAAATTTTAACTGGCTTATCAATGAAAAACATACGCTCAATTACGGTCTCAACACGGTATTCTACCACCTAAGTCCGGGAACACTCACTCCATTTGGAGAGGAGTCACTTATTATACCTAAAAAACTTCAGACGGAGAGAGGAGTGGAGTCGGCACTATATGTAGGAGATAACTGGCATATTACAGACAAACTCTCATTGGAGCTTGGATTAAGATACTCTCTCTACTCTGCACTTGGAGAGAGGACATATTTCAAATATTTTGAAGGGGAGCCAAAAGGTGAAGGAACTATAATTGACAGTGTACATGTTCCAGGTGGCAAACTGGTAAAACCTTACCATGGCCCCGAATTCAGGATATCAGCCAGATATGCATTTAATAATGATATCTCAATAAAGGCAGGTTACAACAGCATGAGGCAGAATATTCATATGCTCTCAAATACAACAGCTATTTCACCTACAGATATATGGAAACTTAGTGATGCAAATATTCAGCCTCAAAGCGGATGGCAGGCTGCTGCAGGTTTATATGCGAATATTTTTGGAGGAAGAGCTGAACTTTCTGCAGAGGGTTATTACAAAGAGATGGATCACTACCTTGACTATAAGAGCGGGGCGGTAATTACCATGAATGAGTATATTGAAAGAGATGTTGTTGAGACAAATGGCAGGGCATACGGTGCTGAGATTATGATTAAAAAGCCGCTTGGCAAACTTAACGGCTGGATGGCATACACATATTCGCGTACTATGCTAAAGCAGGAGGGAAGCAACGGGGAGCCGCTAATTAACAGAGGAAACTGGTATTCGGCCTCATATGATAAACCACATGAAGTTAAACTGGTCGCAAACTATAAGTTCACACAGAGATTCAGCGTATCTCTCAATGTTGATTACTCAAGCGGCAGACCGGTTACCATTCCGCTAAGCAAATACTATTACGGAAATGGATACAGACTCTTCTACTCAGAGAGAAATGCATACAGAATTCCTGACTACTTCAGGATGGACTTCTCAATTAACATTGAGCCGAGTCACAATTTAACTTTGCTTACGCACAGTACAATTACAATTGGTGTCTATAATATTACCGGAAGGAAGAATGCCTATTCAATATATTATGACACACACAGCGGCAGCAGAATACAAGGGTATAAACTCTCAATATTTGGTGCTCCAATTCCTTATATTACTTACAACATAAAATTCTGAGAGATGATGAAATTATTTAAATATCCAATAATATTTGCTGCTCTTTGTTTTTCACTCTCAGGCTGCGTTACACCATTTGAACCCGTGGGGTACGAAGGTGCAGAAAACATGCTCGTAATCGAGGGAGATATAAATGCAAACGGTTATACTGAGGTTATACTGAGCAGAACTCAGAAACTTTCAGATAAAAATACAAAACCGCTCTATGTAAAAGGAGCAGCTGTGTGGATTGAGAGTGAAAGGGGTATAAGATATCATGCTCAACAGTTTACAACAACTACAGATGTTATTTACAGAACAAATTTTCTGGGCCTTGATAAACTACTCAAATACAAATTATGTGTCTCTCTTCCGGACGGAAAGTATTATGAATCTGACCTTGTACCGGTTTTGGATTGTCCGCCAATATCTGAGATAGGGTTTGAAAGAGATACAGTCAAGGAAAGTATAACGTTTCATGTTAGCACAGAAGATCCTTCAAATAAAACAAGATATTACAAGTGGAGTTATACCGAGGATTGGGAGTTTTACGCACACAATTACGCATATTATGTTTATAATTCTCTTACGAACAGAATAGATGAGTTGCCATACGAAAAAAACACATTCTTCTGTTGGAACAGTGCCAGATCAAAATCAATACTGATAGCTTCCACAACTCACCTCACTCAGGATAAGGTTCACCAAATGCCTCTGGTCTCTATGGGAAGAACAGATGACCGTATTTCTGTACTATACTCTATTGAGGTAACCCAGACGGCGATAACCAGGGAGGCTTATCTGTATTGGGATAATATTAAGAAAAACTCGGATAATGTGGGAGGGATCTTCTCGCCTCAGCCGAGTGAAATAATGGGGAATATAAAATGTATAAGCAACCCTGATGAAGTGGTTATCGGTTATATCAGTGCTGCTTTGAGTAAATCAAAGAGATTTTTTGCATACGATGCAGAGATGGATACCTATAAGAATTACCATCAATGTGAAATAGTTATACCGGAAGAGGTCGCACCTCCTATTTCATGGCTCAGCCTTTATCAAAACGGATATCTTGTAATTTCTTA
The DNA here is from genome assembly GCA_937901965.1 of uncultured Bacteroidota bacterium. Lineage (GTDB taxonomy): Bacteria > Bacteroidota > Bacteroidia > Bacteroidales > UBA932 > Bact-08. Next base: position 2,411 of record CALGSW010000016.1, on the reverse strand, counting down.
TGACGAAATGGAAAGGAAAAGTATTTGGTCAAAAGATGCATGTGTAGACTGCCGTTTAAGAGGCACAAAGAAAAAACCGTCATTCTGGCCAAATGATCATAAATAGAACTAATATGAAGAAGATAATATATTGTATACTCATTTGTGCTTTTTACACATTACCACTGGTTGCACAAATCCCCATTGAAAGAGTTTATATCAGCACAGATAAAGATTCCTATGTGGCCGGAGAAAAGATCTGGATGTCAGGGTTCTGCTTTAAAAAGGAGGGGGGTGAGATAACACTTTCAGATATCAGCTCACTGGCATATATTGAAATTTTTGCAGTTGACAAGCCTGTCGTTACCATAAAGATGGCAATTAATAAAGGACGAGGATCTGCATGGGCAGATCTTCCGTTTAGCCTTGCAACCGGTAACTACAAGCTCGTAGCTTATACACATTTCATGCAGAATGAAGACCCTTTGCCATACTTTGAAAAAACTATTTCAATATTTAATACCATATCTTCAGAAAGGTTGCCAAATGTAGCGGTTGGTATTAATGACAGCTCGTATGTACAGGAAATTGGTACTTCTGATCAGAAAAGAGAGAGTAATCTGGTTATCTCATTCTCATCTTCAGATGTGTTTTCAACTGAGAGTAATTGTGAGTTTAGTATTTCAAATACTAAATTAAATCCTGTATCGGTTTCTGTATCAATTTTCAAGAGTTCGCCTCTTCCGGAATACAACAACAGGGATTTTAAAGAGTTTATTTCAACAGCATTTAGTAATAACGGAGATAATCTTTCTTTAAAATTCATTCCTGAATATGAAGGAGAAATCATTAAAGGCAAAATTATTCCGGTTAATCCATCTCAAAAAAATGATATCTCCGGCCACAGTGTTTTTATCTCATTTCCAGGAAGGAATGGTGAGCTTTATTCTTCTAAATCCGGTGCAAACGGTGAGGTTGAGTTTTTTACAGACAATGTCTATGGTCAAAGAGAGTGCGTTCTTGAGGTTGTGGCAAAAGACACAACTCAGAAATACACAGTTGAGCTGATGGATCCGTTTCTGCATCCCAAGGTTACACCCGCTGAAAAATTAATATTATTACCTGTCTACGAAAAATCACTTCAAGAGAGAAGTATAGGAATGCAATTGAGCAGAAGATATGCTGCCGATTCTCTTTTCACTTCCTCTGAACCTCTTCACAACCCTCTGTTCAGTGATAAGAAGAAAAGATATATGCTGGATGATTATACTCGCTTTCCGGTAATGGAAGAGGTGATAATTGAATATGTCTATGAACTAAAAACACGAAAAACCAACAATGGTGCTCAACTGCTTGTCAGATGGGAAAATGATCTGAATTCTAATGAATATGCAAGAGAGCATACTCTGGCTCTGGTTGATGGAATACCGGTTTTTGATCATAAAAAAATACTGGACCTGGATCCTCTGAAAATTAAAAGTCTGGAAATATTTGGAGATAAGTATTTCATAGGTAATCTTAGTTATACCGGAATTGCCTCTTTTAATACCTATACGTCTGATTATTCAGGGTTGAAGTTTGATAAAAGTGTCAGAATAATTGATTTTGAGGGAGCAAAGCCATATTCAGTAATGAATGGGAAAGAATTTGAGAACATTAAATATCCCGACTTCAGGAGTACAATTTTATGGGAACCGATAATTAATATTCCGGCTTCTTCGGTAAAAAAACAACTTTTCAGAACCTCTCTTATTGCAGGTACTTACAAAATTGTAGTACAAGGCACTACAGATACGGGAGAACCTTTATTTGCCGAAAAATATTTTGAGGTAAAATAAATTTGTCAAAAATTGACAAAGCAATGGCTTTTCTTTGCTTTTATAACAGCAAAAGCCATGAAAGCAAAAATCAGATCTTATCGCAATATCACACACGTCTCTGATAGTGAAAAAACTATAACAGACATAATGGAGGCGTGTAAAAACGGTAATATTGCCGTACTATCAAGTCTCGCAGAGGGCAAGCCAATTTTTAACGAAATTGAAAAGCGCGGACTCTCTCCACTTGTTGTTGCAAGTCACAACGGACATACAAATATTGTAAGGTATATTTTACAACACAAACATTATATCATTAATCCTGAGATACTTGCTTGTGCGGCAACTACAGCCAGAATCAACGGACAGGAGAGAATAAGAAGTTTGATTACTCTGTATTATATCAAATACTGCAGATACTCAGCATGATGGAGATTGTGCTCATTCTTTTTGCTCTCTTTTTTTGAAAATTTTTCAAGAAAATTTGTTTCTTCAGAAATCTTGTCTACCTTTGCACTCCCCAAACGGGAAACAGGGACGACACAGTCCCGTTTTTTATCGGGAAGTTCATTGAAATATTGGAAGACAAGTACAATTTAAAGTAGTACGATAAAT
>CALGSW010000015.1 GCA_937901965.1 uncultured Bacteroidota bacterium | reverse complement strand
CCGGAGTTTTTCCTCCTCGCTCTCTTCGTTCGCTGTGGCGGAGACTCCTTCAGTTATGCGGACTACTCTGTGAAAGGGATGCGGTAAGTTCTGCCAGAAATAGTAAAGCACGGACGGCTGTAACTTGCTAACTGTATGCGTTTTGACACTTAATCCGAGGGGTGATCCCTCGGGTTGATTGTCAAAACGCTTTTAATCTGTGTGTTACAGCCCTGCGGGTGCAGTTTGTCTCGCGCAGATTTGCGGATATACATCGCCTTGCAAGGATTTAATTGGTGCTTCGCAGTTTTTGCGGCCTTTGGCCGGGTATCTGGCTCCGGAGGTTGCGGGTTTGGGTGGGACGAACCTCCATCAACCTCGTAATGAGCTATTTGTAAAACATAATTTGTTGATTACAAGAGATTTGTATTTTGAAACACCTTGAAATTAAAACCCATAGAGGTTCGTCCCACCCACGCCTGTGCCTAGGATATAAAAAAATCCTCTGCCGAACGGCTTAACACAGCAAAGCACCTCTTTTAAAATGGCCGCAAGCCCTTGTACCCAGAGCAAACTCATGCGTACCATCCTTCCCCGGTCAACCGAGCCACGCAGGAACCTCCGCCACAGCGAACGAAGAGAGCGAGGAGGAAAAGTTCCGGAGGGGCTACGGTTGCGGGGGAAGGATGCAAAAGCAGACTTGGAGAAGGATGCAATCGCAAATATTGTTTTGAACTTTCGTTGAAATCAAATGTTTAGTAAAATAAAAATCATATGCTGAAAATAGGTGATAAGGCCCCTGATTTCAAAGGTATTGATCAGGATGGCAAAGAGATATCTCTAAAAGATTTTAAGGGTAAAAAACTGGTGCTCTATTTCTATCCAAAAGACAATACTCCAGGTTGTACTGCAGAGGCTTGCGATCTTAGGGATAATTATCAGAGATTTGAATCTATGGGCTATAAGATAGTGGGTGTAAGTAAAGACAGTGAAAAATCCCACAAAGGTTTTATAGAAAAATTCAACCTTCCGTTTCCGTTAATATCCGATAAGGAGGCCCAAATACTAAAATCTTATGATGCCTGGGGACGTAAGAAGTTTATGGGAAAAGAGTATGATGGAATTATCCGTAAAACCTTTGTGATTGACCAGGAGGGATTGATTTCAGATATAATTGAAAAAGTGGACACAAAGGCCCACTCTAAACAAATTATAGGATAACCCAAAAGGTAAATCAATCAGCCTACAATCCAGGCAAGAATGTGATTTTCGAATACTTCGTAACTCACTTCAAACTCATCTTGGTAACCATCTTTATGAAAAAACTCCACATCAACTGTTCCCTCTTCTCTTGGAGTGAATCTTTTGATGTTTATTTGACGGGAGAAGTCCACATCTGTTTGTGACATTCTTTTGAAGACAGCTTCCTTAACACTCCAGTGTATCGCGAGGTGAAGATTCCTGTTTTTTTCGCTCAGATTTTCTATCTCATCCTCTGAAAGGGCTTTTTTCTCAACTGCAGAAAAATTCCTTTCAAGCGACTCTACATCTACCCCTACACTCTCCTCAGGGTGTGTTAACACACAAACATATTTCCCTGTATGAGAAATACTTATCTCAATAAGACTGTTTTGAAGAAATGGTCTGCCATTATCGTGGTGTCCAAGATAAACCTTACCATCAAACAGTTCGTTTAACAGTGCCCTTACAGCCAGACGCTCTTTGCGTCTTGCCAAGCTTTTTGTAAGCTGAAGTTCCTCCAGCTCATAATGTGGGATAGAGCTTAATTTCATCAACTCATCTTCTGTCTCTGTTATTTCCCAGACAGAAATTGTTGCCCCTTTCTCTACCTCCTTACTGAAAAATAGTCCCATCTCTTATTGATTATTTTCTATAATGTCTGTTTCATCTGAAATTTCTCCCACAATCTCCTCTAAAATATCCTCTAAAGTGACTATCCCCTCCATACCACCATACTCGTCGGCTACTACAGCCAGATGAATTTTCTTTTGGCGGAACTCTTCCAGGAGATCATTAATCCTCTTCGCTCCTGGAACAAAGTAGGCTTTTCTGATATGCTTGGTCCAGTCAAAGGTCTCCTCTTGGTTTATAAAACCAACCATATCTTTTATATACAGGAAACCCATAACATTATCAATTGAGTCCTTATAGACAGGAAGTCTGGAAAAACCACACTCAACGGCTTTTGACTTTACTTCGCTCCAGGAGAGTCCTGTCTCAAGAGCCTCTACTGAGACCCTTGGTGTCATAATATCCCTTACAGTAGTTTCAGACAACTTTACAATATTGAGAAGCATCCCCCTATCCTCTTCAAACTCTTCAACAGACTTTACATCTCGTTCTTCTCTGCTCTCCTCAACTCTTTTAGCAAATGATGATAAAATCAAATTAACCGGTTTTGCTATCCATCCTGCAGGCTTAATCATCAAACCAGCAATAACAGCCAGTTTTAATCCATATTTTGCAGAAAGAATCTCCGGAAGAAGGTGTCCGCTGATTACAATTAATGATGTAGTAATTATTATTGTAAGTATTAATCCGGTTTCAATAAAAATAGCCGTTGAAAGTACAGATGCTGCTACTGCTAAAAGAGCAGAAAGTTGGAACATAGTTCCAAAAAGATAGTCCGGTTTTGATAGGAGAACACGAAGAGAATCTGAAGCAGATCCCTCTCTTTTTGAGAGTTGATCTTGCTCAGCTTTAGACATGGTGAGGAGATAGATTTCGCCTGCCTTTAGAATTACATACATAGCAAGGATGAGGCAGAGTGCCATCCCCACGGGGTAATAGTCATCAGTTAAGCTACTGGGAGGTTCCAACTTCTTAAAAACTATGGTTATGGTTGCAAATATAGTTAATTTTTAATAGCTGCATACTTTTCCTGCATGAAGGCAGGGTAGTAAGACTCTTTCGCTCTGCGAAGACCCTCCTCTCCGGCATCATCTTCTCTGTTGATGTATTTGAGAGAGGCTGCGTGTCTTGAAGCAAATTCTCTGTTTATTGCCTGATAAGCTCCCCTGATATTTGAATCGGCCTTCTCTATGTGTACTATAAGAGTATCCGAATTTATCCTCTCTCCTGCAGAATATGCTATCACCTCCCCGTCAACTCTTATGAGCCCCCCTTTTATCTTTAGATCAAAGAAATTTGAAAGGGCCTTGTTAACAGCACAGATTTCCCACATTTTTGACTGGCTGTCTTTACACTGATTTGCAATGCACCACTTTATTGTAAATTCTCTTACCTCTGCCAGATTTTCCGGCGTAATTTCTTCATAACTCCACCCGGGAGTCTCCAGGAATTTGTTAAGGTGATTTCTCTTTGACTGAAGCTTTTTACCGGCAAGTGAAATCATCTTTTCACTCTCATATATATAGTCAAAACTATCTCTTGTAGGCTTGAATGTGTAGGCTTCAGGGAATAGCGACTCCAATTGCACCTTTGCTTCAGGCGGAAGACCTATCATTTTGAATGGGACACCCCTTTCATTCGCATCAGATTGAAGAAGTTCAATAACCTCTCTCAAATCCCCACTACCGGGAGGGTAAAGATATCTTGTCTCTTCACCAAAACCGGATGTGAATAGCAGAAAGTCTTTATGTCTCGCAATTTTGGATTTAAAAACCTCCTCCCAAATAAAAAGGTTTGTAAAGCAGTACTCTGCTCCTCTGTAATCCGAACAGGCAAGTATATTGTCTATCCACTCTTTATCTTCAAGAGTAATCTGTCTGAATTCTATCATAAATTTATTATTCTAAAAGCCATCTCTCAAGAAGTGAAATGACTCTCTGACGACTCTCCTCCGGAAGGGTAGATATTCTGGCTCTGTGACTTCCGGCAGGGTCTGTGACAACAACAACGTTGGTTGATTTTGGTTCACTTACTTTAACGGCACTCCACGGGTCGTACTCACCATAAATGAATATCATATTTGAATTTGTTGTTGCAATGAATTTCTCAAGCTTCCGGGATAATTTTTTGCTGAATTTGAATTCCTGATCCTGAGGCAGAAATATTTTTGAAAGATATCCTTTTGTGCTTTTCACCTTGAGTAAGCCTTCAAATGGCTTTGTATCATAGCCGTAATAACCTAGCTCTTTTGCAGCCTGAACAAAGAATGAGGTTGTGGTGCTCTCTTTTACAAAATAGTCAGGAGAGCTGATTTTCATCCAGTAATCAAATATACTCTTGTCATCTGCATCAGTGGCAGGAATCTCATCGGTACTGCTTCCCCACTGCCATAAAGCAAACGAGAATTCAAGTACTGAGTAATCATAAATCTCCTCCAGCGGCAAATTAAATTCATATTTTTTTTCTGCGCACAAGGCGTCAAACATAGGTTGCAATGAGGCCCTTCTTTTAAGAATCTCCCTCTGAAATGACAGAATTTTCGCTCTCTGATCAACTGTTCCTGCAAAATTTGCAATAAATGGTTCGTGTCTTCCATCCTCTGCTCCTCTGCAAAGTGGAGCAACATATGGAACAGTTATATGTACATCATCAGGGAAAAATGCTCTGTAGATTAAAGCTGTCTGCCCCCCTTTACTTATTCCTGTTGCAATCCATTTCTTTTTATAAATCTCTCTGAAAATCATTGTGACATTGTGGAGATCAAATGCCGAATTCTCGGCTGTAAGGTATTTCCAGTCTTTGTTTTCAGGAGTAGACTCAAGAAAATATCTGTGCTCTACAAATATTATATTAGTATTGAATAGTTTGGATATCTCCTCTCTGTAATTTGGATTACCGGCATAAGATGCTCCGTAACCCTCTGTTACCAGTACTGTAGGTCTGTCCAGACCTGCATGCATTACAAAAACTCTCTGCCTGAATTTTCCAAGTGAAGGATCCTTGTGACTCAGAGGTTGCTCTATTGTCAGCACGTACTTATCTTTGAAATGTGGACTGGACAACCTTTTTACATCGCGAATTGATGGGAGCTTTTCAATTCTCTCCATTAGAGAATCCGGCTCAATATCTTTGAAAAGTGTAGGTTGTGTCTGAAACTGTGCCCAAACGGGTTGAATTGTGAAAAACAATGCAGTAACGGCAAAGAGTAGCCTTGCGAAGAGTTTGGTTCTTTTCATAGTAATGGTTATATCTCTGCAAAATTAGAATAAAAAACCGTACTTTTGCGGCAAATTACACCATAATGAACAACTTTGTACAAGAACTGAAGTGGAGGGGTATGGTCCACAATATAATGCCCGGGACTGAAGAACTCCTTCTCAAGGAGCAGACATCTGCCTATGTAGGCATAGATCCCACTGCAGATTCTCTACATATAGGGCACCTGGTTAGTATCATGATGCTTAAGCATTTTCAGGCATGCGGTCATAAGCCGGTTGCCCTTGTTGGAGGTGCTACCGGGATGATAGGAGATCCCTCTATGAAATCGGCAGAGAGAAATCTGCTTGACGAGGAGACATTAAGACATAACCAGAACGCTATCCGGGCACAGTTAGGCAGATTTCTGGATTTTGATTCCGAATCATCCAATGCAGCACAGCTTGTGAATAATTATGACTGGATGAAGGAGTATACTTTCCTTAACTTCATCAGAGACATAGGCAAGCACATCACCGTAAACTACATGATGAGCAAAGACTCGGTCAAAAAAAGAATTACCGGTGATGAGAGAGAGGGTATGTCTTTTACTGAGTTTACTTATCAACTTGTTCAGGGTTATGATTATCTTTTTCTTTACAAGAATTATGGCTGTAAACTTCAGATGGGAGGCAGCGATCAGTGGGGAAATATTACAACAGGTACAGAACTAATCCGCAGAAAAGAGGGTGGAGAGGCTTATGCTCTCACTTGCCCACTTATAACCAAAGCCGATGGAGGAAAATTCGGTAAAACCGAGCAGGGTAATGTATGGCTTGATGCAAAATACACCTCTCCATATAAATTCTATCAATTCTGGCTAAATGTAAGTGATGAGGATGCCCAAAGGTATGTGAAGATATTTACAATGCTTGACAAAGAGACAATAGACTCCTCCATCGAATCTCATTTACAGGAGCCACATAAAAGAGAACTTCAGAAGCTTCTGGCAAAAGAGGTTACTACAATGGTTCATGGCGAAGATGAGTATAAAAAGGCTCTGGAAGCATCAGGTATCCTTTTTGGTAACTCAACTTCAGAGGCACTAAGAGGATTGGATGAGGAGACTTTCTTAACCGTTTTTGAGGGAGTGCCGCAGTTTACAATTATGAAAGAGGATCTTAACGAAAATATAGTTGAACTGCTCGCCGTTAAAACCTCCGTCTTCCCATCAAAAGGAGAGTGCAGAAAGATGATTCTGGGTGGTGGTGTTGCAATTAACAAAGAGAAGGCAGATAGTCCGGAGATCACCATTAAAGAGGATGACCTGCTGAATAACAAATATATTCTCATTCAGAGAGGTAAGAAGAATTATTATATACTTAAAGTAGATTGATTATGGAGGGGGAAAGCACAAGACAACAGAAGGTTGGCAAACAGTTACAGAGAGATCTCGCCGAGATTATCAGAGAGAAGGGTATGGTCACATACAATGGCGCCATGGTAAGTGTTACCACTGTGAAGGTATCTCCGGATCTGGCAATGGCACGTGTATACCTGAGCATTTTTCCATCGGCCAAAGCAAAAGAGGTCCTTGACATAGTTAATGCATCCTCAAGAGAACTCAGGTATGAACTTGGTACAAGAGTGGCTAAACAACTCAGAATTGTACCGGAACTTCTATTTTTCATTGACGACTCTCTCGACTATGTAGAACACATAGACGAACTTCTAAAGAAGTAGCAGTCGTGCGACTCTCTTTTTTCATAGCCGGCAGGTACCTCTTCGCAAAGAAGTCGCATAATGTTATAAATATAATTTCTATAATAAGTGCGGCAGGGATTGCTCTGGGCACAACTGCCCTTATTGTAATATTAAGTGTTTACAATGGTTTTGGCGACCTGATTAAATCACTTTACAGTGCTGGAGAGGCCGATATTTTAATTCTTCCGGCTCAGGGAAAAGTCTTCCGAACAGACACAATAACCCTGCAGAAAGCAAGGGAGCTTACTATGGGAAACCATTTTTGCGAAGTGGCAAAAGAGAATGTGTTTGTCAGGTATGGTAATAAAGAGGCCGTAGCTGAGATGAAGGGAGTTGATTCTACATTTGAAAATACTACTGTTCTCAGGAATTATATTATTGACGGAGAGTTCTCATTATGGCATGGAGAGGTGCCGCAGGCAGTTGCCGGCAGGGGTCTGACTCAGACGCTTGGAATGAGGCCTCACTTTACAGATGCCCTAACTGTCTATTTCCCTTCAAGATACTCCTCTTTTTCGCCTCTTAATCCTCTTTCAGCAATAAACACAAGAAACTTAAGCCATTCAGGAACTTACTCAGTTGAGCGAACAATGGACAACAATCTGTTCTTTGTTCCATTAGCTGTTGCAAGAGAGGTCCTGGAAATGGAGGAAAATGAGGTAACTTCTGTAGAGATACATATTGTAAACGGAGAGAGCGCAGAATCTCTGATTGAAAAATTAAGGTTTCAGCTGGGTGAGGGCTACAAGGTTCTGGACCGATATAGCCAGAATGAGACCCTTTATAAAATGATGAAGGCAGAGAAGCTTACTATATATATGATTCTTCTCTTTGTTGTAATTATTATATCATTTAACCTTTACGGAAGCCTCTCCATGCTTATTATTGAAAAGGAAGATGATACTCAGACGCTGAAAAGCATTGGAGCAAATGATAAGCTTATTGAGCGTATTTTTCTGTTTGAAGGATGGATGATATCTCTATTGGGTATGTTTGCCGGGCTAATACTCGGTTCTGCTATATCTCTCATACAACAACATTTTGGAGTTGTAGATATGCCTGGGAATTTTGTCATGGAGGCCTATCCTGTTGTGTTAAAGTTCTGGGATATTGTTGCTGTCGCAACCGGAGTGTCACTTATAGGTTACATTGCCTCTATGCTTCCGGTAAAAAATTTCAGAAAAAAACAGCAAATTATTAAATACTAATGCAACGAATTTTATACTGCGTGCATCTTAAATATGTAGGTTTAGGTTTTAGTACAAAGAAGAGGCCGGTCACTTGTAGCAGGGTGAGTGGCCTTTTTGATTTATCTTAGCATTATGAAAAGATTAAATACAACTTTAACAATCCTTCTGTCTCTGATTATTTCGGCAGGACTATCGGCCCAGATAAAGCCAAGAATAACAATACTTGCTACAGGCGGAACAATCGCCGGTACAGCCCTGAGTGCTACTCAGGCATCTTATACTCCAGGCGTTATAAGCATTGATGAGATTATTTCTTCCGTACCGGGAATAAAATCTCTTGCTGAACTTACGGGAATTCAGGTATGCAATATTTCCAGCCAAAATATGACTCCCCAAATCTGGCTGAAACTACATTCAATCATTGACAGTCTGTTTGTTAACAATATATCTGATGGAGTTGTTATCACTCACGGAACGGACACAATGGAGGAGACTGCATACTTCCTTAACCTTACAGTCAAACATTCAAAGCCGGTGGTTTTAACCGGATCTATGAGACCATCAAGTTCATTGAGTCCTGATGGCCCTTTTAACCTGTACAACGCTGTTGCATTAGCCTCATCACCGGATGCAGCTGGAAAGGGAGTTATGGTTGTAATGAATGATTATATTTTTTCTGCAGACGACGTTACAAAAACTCATACTGTAAATACCGATGCATTCAGTTGCCCTAATCTGGGTCCGCTTGGATATATGAGAGGCGGGAAGCCTGTTTTTTCAAGAGAATCCGGAAGCAGGCACACAATAAAAAGTGAGTTTAAATTGAGTGGTATCTCTTCCTTACCAAAGGTTGAGATTGTGTATGGATATGCATTCTCGTCAGGAATTGCACTTGAGGCTCTTATTGATTCAGGAGTTGAGGGAGTTGTGATTGCAGGTGTGGGACATGGAAATTACAACCGCGAGTATGCGAATGAGATGGAGAGAGGGTATAACAGGGGAATAAGGTTTGTAAGGTCAGCGAGAATACTCAGGGGAGGTGTAGACACGTCTGCTGAGGAGTTTGACTCAAAACATCCGGTAGCCGGCATGAAAACTCCTCAAAAAGCTAGGATTCTGCTTATGCTTGCGCTAACCAAGACGAGCTACAGCAAAGAGATACAGCGAATGTTTGATCAATATTAACGAGGAAATAGTCCAAATACAGCAGAACCACTGCCGCTCATTGAAGCATAGTGAGCACCCTCTTCATAAAGCTGCTCTTTTATCTCCTTTATTTTTGGATGCTTTCTGAATATGTGGTATTCAAAATCATTAACAACAGACTCTCTCCATTCAATAACAGGCTTTTGAAGCAAATCCTCTATGGAATCTCCAATTCCTGAAGGTATAACACCTCTGTACGCCTCAGGGGTAGAAATATGAATGTCGGGAACAACAATTCTTATTTCGTATGATGAAAGTTGTGGTATTTTAAAATGTTTAAGCTTATCACCTCTCCCCTTTCCGGTCATGCCCTCTCCCTTTTCCGGATTCAGATTTTCCGAGTATATGAAAAAAGCACAGTCTGAACCTACACGTGATGCCAATTCTGCCAGTTTTGCCTGCGTTTGATTTAGTTTGAATAATTTGTCAATTGCTGTTATTGTCCCGGCAGCATCTGATGAACCTCCTCCCAAGCCTGCTCCAAATGGTATCCTTTTGAACAGATTAATCTCCACAGGTGGTATTCCATACTCGCTTTTCATCACCTCATATGCCTTAACACACAAATTTCCAAGTGGTTCTGAATCTAGTGCGATACCATACTGATTCATAATAAGCGTTGTACTCTCAGTAACCTCCAGGATATCACTTTTCCCCGCAGAAATGAAGAAGGTCTCCAAATCATGGAATCCGTCACTGCGTTTTCCAATGATTCTGAGACCTATATTCACCTTAGCTCTGGGATATACTATCATTTAACCACATTTTGAGTAACCACATGAAAGACATGTAAGACATCCCTCCTGATATACAAGTTCTGACTTTCCGCACTTTTCACACTTTTTACCTGTATCCTCTTTAGTTCCATCAGGAATATATCTCTTAAGAGCCCTTTCAACTCCGTTTTTCCAGTTATTAATAGCCTCATTATCCAATTGGAGTCCTGCAACAAGATTCACGGCATCGGTAATAGGCATTCCGTTCCTTAATACACCAGAGATTAATTTGGCATAATTCCAGAACTCTTTGTTGAACATATGCGAAATTCCTCCAATTGTGTTCTGATAACCGTATCTGTCAAGGAACTGAAAATCGTATCTGGTCTTGCCAGCATCGTCTTTTTCCTTAATGATATGGCCTAATGTCACTGATTTAGGAATACTCCTGGTATCCTCATCAATAAGACCTGTAAAAATCTCATATGGTTGCCCGTTCATCAGACCCACAAGTGCAATCCATTGCTCTGCTCCATTTTTGAATCTAATAACCTCTGCTTCCAAAGATTTTGGCCTCTCTTTGGTTTTAAGAACCTGCTCCTTGTTATCTCCATCTTTTGCAGCAACAAGCACTCCTGAACGAGAACCATCCCTGTAAACAGTTACCCCTTTACAACCAGATTCCCACGCTGTTTTATACACCTCCGAGACAAGCTCCTCAGTTACATCATTAGGAAGGTTTACGGTAACACTGATTGAATGGTCCACCCATTTCTGCATTCGGCCCTGCATCTTAACCTTTGCAACCCAGTCAATGTCATTTGATGTTGCTTTAAAGTACGGGGAGAGTTTGACAAGCTCATCAAGTTTATCTGCCTTCATCTTCATCACCTCATCTCTGTTGTGGCCATTTACATCGCACCATGTAAGGAATTTATGATGAAAGACAAAGTACTCTTCCCAGTAATCACCCACTTCATCCTTGTAGTCTAGGGAGACATTCTTGTCATTTGGATTTACCTTTCTCCTCCTTTTATAGAAAGGGAGGAAAACAGGTTCAATTCCTGAGGTCGTCTGGGTCATCAGGCTGGTTGTCCCGGTAGGAGCAATTGTAAGAAGTGAGATATTTCTTCTCCCATGCCTCTGCATAGTTTCAAATAACTCCTCATCCTCTTTCCTTATCCTGCCAATCATAGGATTTCCGGCCTCACGTGCTGCTTCAAATATTGGGAACGGCCCTCTCTCCTGTGCCATCACTGTTGACGATCTGTATGCCTCAACAGCCAGTGTCTTCTGAACTTCAACCGAAAAGTCGATTGCCTTATCCGTGCCATATATAAGGCCCAATGCTGCAAGCATGTCTCCCTCGGCTGTAATTCCAAGTCCTGTTCTTCTTCCACCAAGAGTCTTCTCCCTTATTTTATTCCAAAGATTAAGTTCTGCCTGCTTTACCTCCTCCTCTTCCGGGTCTGAAGCAATCTTTGAAATAATCTGCTCTATCTTCTCCATTTCAAGATCAATAAGATCATCCATCAAACGCATTGCTTTGCTCACATGCTCCTTGAAAAGAGGCATATTAAAGCTTGCTTTTGATGTGAAAGGATTTTCAACATATGAGTACAGATTTATTGCCATAAGGCGACAAGAGTCGTATGGGCAAAGAGGGATCTCACCGCAAGGATTAGTGCTTACGGTCTTGTATCCCAAATCTGCATAGCAATCAGGAATTGACTCTCTTATTATAGTATCCCAGAATAGTATACCGGGCTCAGCAGATTTCCATGCATTATGTATAATCTTTTTCCAAAGCTGAGAGGCGTCAATCTCCTTTACATATTTGGGATTTTCAGAATCAATGGGGTATTGCTGACGGTAGCTCTTCCCGTGAAGGGCAGATCTCATAAATTCGTCGTCAATTTTGACCGAAACATTTGCGCCGGTCACTTTCCCCTGTTCAAGTTTTGCATCAATGAAGTTTTCCGAATCCGGATGCTTTACAGATATTGAGAGCATTAGGGCACCTCTCCTCCCATCCTGGGCTACCTCTCTGGTAGAGTTAGAGTAACGCTCCATAAAAGGAACCACTCCGGTAGATGTGAGGGCGCTGTTGAGAACAGGACTTCCTGCAGGACGAATATGAGACAGGTCATGACCTACGCCACCCCTTCTCTTCATCAGCTGTACCTGCTCTTCATCAATTCTCATGATTCCGCCGTAAGAATCTGCAGGTTTCTTGTGTCCTATTACAAAGCAGTTTGACAGAGAGGCAATCTGATGATTATTACCAATCCCCGTCATGGGCCCGCCCTGAGGAACAACATATTTGAAATCCCTCAGAAGCTCTAATATCTCTTCAGCAGACATAGGATTCGGATACCTTGACTCGATGCGGGCAAATTCATCTGCAAGTCTTTTGTGCATATCCTCAGGAGACTTCTCATACATGTTGCCGAAGGAGTCCTTCATTGCATACTTGTTGATCCATACTGACGCTGCCAGTTCGTCCCCCTTGAAATACTGCAGGCTTGCAGCCATTGCCTCTTCGTAGGTATAAGTTTTCATAAGTCTGATGTGTTTGTTTTCGACAGAAAAAGCCGGCGGATTTGTCCGTCGACTCTCACAAAAATATAGTAAAAGGGTCAATATGGGGGGCTATTTATAAGTTATTTATTAACCGAATTATCAACACCCCATATTTGCAAAATGGTCGCTATCTACTGATTTGCAGATCTTATCCACGTCTGATTGCGACCAATAATACCTGACTTGTCAAGAGAACCCCTTACTTTAAGGTTTCCACTTTTTTTGTCAATGCTCATTGTACAGTTGTACTCCTTACCATTTGCAGGATCAAGTATCTTACCACCTGACAGTTTCTCCCCATCCTCTTTCATTGCTGTAACCACAACCATTCCTTTAATCTTAACGTTCTGTTTGCTGCCGGTGCAGTTTACGCATCTTCTTTCAGGATCACCTGTGAGCAGTATCTCTATTCTGCCCTCATAATTTCCGCCCGGGGCTTTATAGATATTAACAATACTTTTTTTGTTGCCATCTTCGTCTATCGTATACCATTTACCCACAATTTTTGATGGCTGGGCAAACAGAGGAGTGCCAACAAGCATGATGGCAACAAGTAGTTTGAAAAATCTTTTCATAAATAATTAATTGATTGGGTTATATTTAGCAGCAATTCATACTGCAGTTAGCACAGTGACTGAATTCTCCTCTCAGCCTGCTTTCAACCATATCCTGCAACCTCCCTCTAAGCTCTTGATTCTCTATCTTCTCAAGGACATCGTACACAAAAGCAATCTGCTGTAACAATTTTGCCTCTGCAGAGCCGATTCCCCTCGACCGCATATAGAATAGTGCATTTTGATCAAGCCTCCCGCTTGTAGCTCCGTGAGAACACTTTACATCATCTGCATAAATCTCAAGCTGTGGCTGAGCATAAACTTTTGCTTTTCTCGAGAGGAGTAAATTATGGTTACTCTGGTACGCCTCTGTTTTCTGAGCATCCTTAGCTACAACAATCCTACCTGAAAACGAGGCCTTTGCCTCATTATCAAGAATACCCTTAAAGAGTTGGCTTGAGTTGCAGTGGGGAACAAGGTGGTTCATGATAACTTTTGTATTTATCTGTTGTGTTCCATCTGCCAGATAAATTCCGTTTAGTTCGCACACAGCTCCTTCACCCATCATTGATGCTTCAATGTTATTCTCCAGTAGAGCTCCGTGGAGAGTTACAATATTAACCCTTACAAAGGCTCCTTTTTGGAGATTGATAATGAAGTTAATTTTATGAGTGGAAAGATTGTGCTCATTCTGCATTAAAACGATGTGTGATGATGAATAAGAGTCTGCTTCTATCTTTATAAAAGACTCTGTAACAAATTCATTCAGAGAAAGAGTATGTGTGCATATCAGAAAACTTGAAGTTGAATCTTTTCCCACATTTATCTCATTCTCCATTGATACAGGAGCTGTATTGGCACTGTCCCTAATGCTTATTAACTGCACAGATCCATTCTGAGCCGTTCCGTCTTCCACGTTTATTTTAAATCCGGATGTCTCTCCCGGAACTATATCAATACCAGATTTATCCGAATAGCTATCTCTGAGAAAACCATTCATCAGATAGACCTGTCCGGTATCTTCAAGAGGCACTCTGCATTTGAACACCTCAGGGATTTCCGGTGCATATTTAACTTGCAATCCCATATTACTCTCCTTTTATTAACCAGTCGTATCCTCTCTCCTCCACCTCAAGGGCAAGCTCCTTCCCGGCTGTTTTAATTATTTTACCGTTGTAAAGCACATGAACAACATCCGGGATAATGTAATCAAGTAATCGCTGATAGTGGGTAATGATTATAAATGAATTCTCATTGGTTTTAAGTTTATTAACCCCTGCGGCTACAATTCTTAGGGCATCAATATCCAGGCCGCTGTCAGTTTCGTCAAGTATTGCCAGCTTAGGCTCAAGCATTGCCATCTGAAAAATCTCATTTCTCTTTTTCTCACCCCCTGAGAATCCCACATTAACACCTCTGCTTGAAAAGGAGTTATCCATCTCTACAACAGCCATCTTCTCTCTCATAAGCTTAAGAAACTCAGCAGCTGTCATGGGTGGGAGGTTCTGATACTTTCTCTTCTCATTAATAGCTGTTTTCATGAAGTTCACATTACTTACTCCGGGAATTTCAACCGGATACTGAAAACCCAGAAATATACCCATTCTCGCTCTCTCCTCAGGGTTTAGCTCCAGAAGATTAACCCCTTCAAATAACACTTCTCCTCCGTGAACCTCAAAAGTTTCTCTGCCCGCCAAGACAGAGGAGAGAGTACTTTTTCCGGAACCGTTAGGTCCCATTATTGCATGTATCTCTCCCGGTTTGACCTTAAGGTCTATCCCCTTTAAAATCTCTTTTCCATCTATAGAGGCGTGCAAGCCTTTAATCGTTAGCATATATCAATTTGTTTTTTTCTATTTATTTTCTCTCCACAATTTTTTCCACATTGCAAAACCCATAAAAGCAAGTATGAGATATCCGGCACTAACCATAGGCAGGAACGCCAGACCTGCAAGCAGGTAGAGGGTAATATTCGTAATATTGACAACAAACCATACCGCCCAGCAATCCAGTTTCTTCTGGGCCGAGAGGTATTGAGCTGTAAGAATTGCCCCTGTTACAAAGGCATCAAGAAAAGGCTTTCTGGCCTCACTGAATATTGCCGGCATTATATTGTCAAGTGTAGTAAGAACAACACCCCAAATGACCATAAAAACAATAATAAGTCCTACATAAAAAAGGCGTTCTTTTGTTGTAAGCAGTGTAATTTTCAGCTGCTTCTGACTATTTTCCTCCTCCTTTGACGGATGAGTCCACCTCCAGTGGCCGTAAAAATTAATGGCAAATGATATGGGCTGAACAAGCATGCTTGAGTATAAACCTTTCTGATAAAAAAGTATAAACAGCAATATGTTATAAATATAACCCACCCAAAAATTGGCTACTTTAGCTCTGGTGGCCAGATAGACACACGTCAGGCCGGCTGCAACAGAGAGTACCTCAACGAGACTAACCCCTTGTCCTCCTATTGAAAAAAGTATGTTATCAATACTGAATATACTCTCCATAATCTTATCTTATTAACCCACGCTCCCCTCAAGTGTTACCTGGAGCAGTTTCTGGGCTTCAACCGCAAACTCCATTGGCAACTGATTAAGAACCTCTTTTGCATATCCGTTTACAATCAGTCCCACGGCATCTTCCATTCCAATACCTCTTTGCTGACAATAAAAGAGCTGATCTTCAGAAATTTTTGAAGTAGTGGCTTCATGCTCCAGAATTGCGGTCTCATTCTCATTCTCTATATAAGGGAAAGTATGCGCTCCACATTTATCACCAAGCAGAAGTGAGTCACACTGTGTGAAGTTTCTTGAATTTTCTGCATTCGGCAGTATTTTAACCAGACCTCTGTATGAATTCTGGCTCACACCGGCAGAAATACCCTTGCTAACAATCCGGCTTCTGGTATTTTTGCCAATATGAATCATCTTTGTTCCTGTATCTGCCTGCTGATGATGATTTGTCACAGCAACCGAATAAAACTCTGATATTGAATTATCTCCTCTTAATATTGTACTTGGATACTTCCATGTTATTGCGGATCCAGTCTCAACCTGAGCCCAGAAAAGTTTGCTGTTCTCACCTTTGCATATACCCCTTTTTGTTACAAAATTGTATATACCTCCCCTTCCTTGCGCATCTCCGGGATACCAGTTCTGAACTGTTGAGTATTTTACCTCGGCATCCTTCATCACCACAATCTCTACTACTGCTGCATGAAGTTGATTTTCATCCCTTTGAGGAGCAGTACACCCCTCAAGATAACTCACATATGAGCCCTCCTCGGCAACAATAAGTGTCCTTTCAAACTGCCCGGTACCCTTTGCATTGATTCTAAAGTAGCTTGATAATTCCATAGGACATCTTACACCTTTAGGAATATAACAGAATGAACCATCGGAAAACACGGCAGAATTAAGTGCAGCATAATAGTTATCTCCATAAGGAACAACTGATGCAATATGTTTCTGGATCAGATCCGGATAATCCCTTACAGCCTCAGAAAAAGAGCAAAAGATAATTCCCTTTTCAGCAAGTGACTCTCTGAAAGTTGTCTTAACTGAAACTGAATCAAATACAGCATCTACAGCTACTCCTGCCAGTACATTCCTCTCATCCAGCGGAATACCTAGCTTGTCAAATGTTGCCTGCAACTCAGGATCAATCTCTGCCCCCTCCTTAATTTTTTTAGGGGCGGCAAAATAAATAACTTCCTGAAAGTCAATCGGGGGAATATTAAGATGCGCCCATGAAGGCATCTTCATTGTGAGCCACTTTCTGTAAGCCTTCAGACGAAACTCAAGCATCCACTCAGGCTCCTCCTTTTTGGCGGAGATCATTCGGATAATATCTTCGTTGAGACCCTTGGGAAAATACTCCAGCTCAACATCAGTCTCAAAGCCATGCTCGTATTCGGCTTCGGTTACCTTCTGAATTATATCATTTTCACTCATCGTGGCGCAAAGTTATATCATTTAAACTATTTTTGCATACAAATTATCTCCATATGGCCTCTAAAGAAAACATTCAACCCCAAAGGACTCCAATAGAGAAAACCGGAAAGACAAAGCTCATTGAGAGACTCCTGGGGGACCAGGAAAATACGCTCACGGACAATGTTGCCTCCTATGAGAACACCGGTGGCAGCTATCTGACTTCTCATACTCTCCTTCTTGAAGGAACAGACTTCAACCTTGTATACAACCCTCTCAAACATCTGGGTTACAAGGCTGTTGTCTCTGCTCTTGGGCCTCTTTACGCTTCATTGTACAAACCTTTGACCATCTCCGTAAGGCTTGGTCTCTCAGCGCGGTTCTTCACCGAAGATGCTGAGGAGCTTTGGGAGGGGATGAAGGCCGCAATGGAAGCTCACAATTTGGAGATACGTGGTCTTGACCTTTTGCCGTCACTTAATGGTCTCACCATTTCAATTTCATCACTGGGAAAACAACAAAAAGAGCTCTTTGTTCAACGCACCAAGCCTGTTTCCGGAGACCTTATCTGTATATCAGGCTCCCCGGGGGCAGCATTTATGGGACTTCAGGTTCTTGAACGCGAGAAGAGGGCTTTTAGCGGCAATTCACAAGTTCAACCTAAACTTGATGAATACAAATTTATCCTTAAGAGGTACCTTTCGCCAGAACTTGATAAAACTCTCCCTGAAACACTAATATCCAGTAAAATAATACCGGCAGACGGTGAATTTATTACCAGAGGTTTGTCCGATGCTGTTAAAAGAGTGTGCCACAGAAACAGGCTTGGTGCACATATATATCTTAACAAGATACCTATTGCCAGTCAGACATTCAGTATGGCGGAGGAGCTTGGAATGGATGCTACCACTGCTGCACTTAATGGTGGAGACGACATGCTACTTTTATATATAATTCCGCTTAAAGAGTATGACCGATTAAGCAAAGAGATGCCATCGCTGGACATCATCGGTCACCTCACAGATTCAGGAAGTGGTGCAATGCTGGTCACACCTGATGGTGTCCCGATTGCGCTAAAAGCTCAGGGATGGAGTGATTGACCACTCAATGCCGGCACTTTCAAACTGAGATAAAAGAGAATCGGTGAGTGCAATAGAGTATTTTATAGAGACAAATTCAACTGACATCTGATTTTCATAATCAAGCACCTTTATCAAAACCCTCGTAGTCCCCTTGTTTTCTTTAAACCAGGTAGCTAAATCTTTTCTTAAGTGTCTGTTAATCATTGATACAGGAATATTCAGAGTAATACTTTTGATAAAGTCCTCCCGGGTATTTGCAAGAAGTCTCATACTTCTGACCTTTAGCTCACAATCTACCTGTTTGGCGGGATCATCTCCATTTTGCTGATAACCATACTTTTGTAATACAGCAACCTTTATAAGCAGAGGTGTACCCGGATGTGTATACTTCATGAAGTTCTCATAGTCCTTTCCAAAAAGCGCAAATTGCATTGACCCATTAAAATCTTCAACTGAAAAATTGACAAACGGCCTCCCGGTTTTTGTCATTGATGATTTTGAGTTTGTAACCATACCGGCAATAATCATCTCTTTCCCTCTCAGAGAAGGATTTTGCATAGCCTGCGTTGCGTATTCAGATGCTTCTGAAATGCTGTTTGTTGTAAACCTTTCTACTTCAAAACGGAACTGATCCAGAGGGTGAGCAGAGAGAAACATACCCACTAACTCCTTTTCTCTTTTAAGGAGCTCCATTTTATCAACCTCCATTGCAACGGGAATGTCCGGCCTCACAGGTTTTATACTTTCATGAGAACCAAACAGCGAATTTCCCATTGCTATGGTGTCATTCTGGAAACGCTGCCCGTACTTGTAGAGTATCTCAACAAATGGTTCATCTTTTGATCCCGGGGCAAGATATTGCTCTCTCTTAACTGGTTCAAAGCAGTCAAATGCTCCAGAATATATAAGTGATTCAACCGTTTTCTTTCCAACAACAGTTAGACTTATCCTTTCAATAAAATCAAAAATGGATTCAAATTGTCCTCCGTTTTCGCGTGCAGCAATAATATTCTCTACAGCACCCAGTCCTACACCCTTTATGCCGGCCATCCCGAATCTTATATTGCCCTTTTTGTTTACCGTAAACTTGTAGTCACTCTCGTTTACATCCGGTCCAAGAACAGAGATACCCATACGTTTGCACTCATCCATATACTTGGTAATCTCGTCCATGTTATCAAGGTTTCTGCTCAGGGTTGCAGCCATAAATTCGGCCGGATAGTGGGCCTTAAGATATGCCGTCTGATATCCTATCCAGGCGTAACATGTGGAGTGTGACTTATTAAATGCATACTGGGCAAACGCCTCCCAGTCTTTCCAAATCTTTTCAAGAATTTCAATTGTGTGGCCATTACCGGTGCCGCCCTTGATGAACTTCTCTTTAAGGCTATCCATCATTGACTTAATCTTCTTTCCCATAGCCTTTCGTAAACCATCGGCCTCACCCTTTGAGAAGCCTGCGATTTTCTGAGAGAGAAGCATCACTTGCTCCTGATAGACAGTAATTCCATACGTCTCCTCCAAAATCTCCTTCATTTGAGGCAGGTCATACTCAATTTGTCTTAAACCCTTTTTCCTGTCTACAAAGTCAGGAATATAATCCATAGGGCCCGGTCTGTAGAGAGCATTCATTGCAATGAGATCCTCAAACCTGGTTGGTTTTAATTCCCTGAGCCACTTCCTCATTCCGTCACTTTCAAACTGGAAAGTGGCAATACTTTCTCCCCGGCTGAAAAGTTCAAAAGTCTCATTGTCATCAATGGGAATATTATTTATATCCACGGCTATACCTCTGGATTTCTTAATATTCTCAACAGCCTCTTTAAGGATTGAAAGAGTTTTCAGGCCTAAGAAGTCCATCTTAAGCATACCCACCTTTTCTATCTGAGAGCCCTCATATTGAGACACCCATATATCCTCACCTGTCTCCTTGTCCTTTGCTATTCCTATTGGGATAAACTCTCTGAGGTCATCTCTTCCTATTATTATAGCGCAGGCGTGAACACCTGTGTTTCTTACATTGCCTTCAAGTTTAGAGGCAAACTCCATTGTATCTCTTACAAGCGGGTCGTGCGATTCAAACGCATCCTTAATTTCCGGTACAAGTTTTCTGCAGTTCTCCAGATTTACATCAGGCGCCTTTCCGCTATTATCAGCAGGGAATTTGGCAGGAATGAGCTTTGCAAGCCTGTCCGACTCAGGGAGCGGAAGGTTCTGAATCCTTGCAATATCCCTGATGGCACTCTTAGCTGCCATTGTTCCAAAGGTAATCACGTGAGATACATGGTCCTTTCCATATTTATCCTCAACGTACTTAAGAACTTTTGACCGGCCGTCATCATCAAAATCTATATCAATATCAGGCATTGAGATCCGGTCCGGGTTCAGAAACCGCTCAAAGAGGAGATCATACTTGAGGGGATCAATATCGGTTATCTTTAAGCAGTAAGCCACTACTGAGCCTGCAGCCGATCCTCTCCCCGGCCCCACCCATACGCCCATATCCCGGGCTGCTGCTATGAAGTCCTGAACTATAAGAAAATAGTCAGGGAATCCCATCTTTTTAACGGTCTCAAGCTCAAAGTCTATTCTCTCTGTTATATTATCATCAAGAGCTGCATATCTCTCATTGGCACCAACATAAGTAAGGTGTCTCAGATAATCGTCTGAACATGCGAACTCCTCAGGAATAGGGAAGTGAGGCATGATAGGATCTGAGTCTATACTATAGACCTCAACTTTATTAGCTATTTCAACTGTACTTTCAAGTGCCTGGGGTACGTCCGCAAATATCTCCTCCATCTCTGCCTGACTCTTCAGATACTCCTGCTTAGTATATCTCAATCTGTCCGGATCAGAAAAATCTGAATTTGTTGTCAGACAAATAAGCCTGTCATGAGCCTCTCTGTCCTCCTGAGCTACAAAATGGACATCATTTGTAGCCACAACTTTTACATTAAATTTCCGGGCAAGCTGAAGAATAACTTTATTAACCCTCTCCTGAAGCTCAAACGTTGATTTATCAGCACCTTCAACATCAGTTTGATGCCTTTGAAGCTCAAGATAATAATCATCCCCAAACAGGTTTTTATACCACTGAACCGTTCTCTCTGCTTCTGCAATATTGTCGGCCATAATTGACCTGGAGACCTCTCCAGCCAGACAGGCTGAAGTACAGATAAGATTGTCATGGTATTTTTCAAGCAATTCCCTGTCAATTCTTGGCTTGTAGTAGTTACCCTCTATGAATGCGTAAGAGGAGAGTTTAATAAGATTCTTGTACCCCTGAATGTTCTTTGCCAGTAAAACCAAATGGTAGCTGCTCTGGTCCTCTCTTCCCCGCTTATCAAACCTGCTCTCTTTTGCCACGTAGAATTCACTCCCTACAATAGGCTTAACAGATGGTGTCTTCTCTGCCGCCTCAAGAAACTCCTTCACCCCAAACATGTTCCCATGGTCTGTGATTGCAAGAGCTATCTGGTTATCCTGAGCTGCACGGCTAAATAGTTTCTTAATAGATGCTGCTCCGTCAAGTATAGAATATTGAGTGTGGACGTGTAGGTGAACAAAGGGCATAATGAAGATTTTCAGGGTTTGAAATTGGAACCATAAAGATAGATAATTAGGGTCGACGTTTTCCGCCGGCCCGCAAAAAAATTATCCAATCGGCTATTGATTTTCTCTATACAAGAGGTCTGCCGGTCATTTCAGCCGGTGCAGCAATACCCATCATTTTTAGAATAGTTGGTGCTATATCAGCCAGAATTCCGTTTTCAACACTCTTTATCTCATCATCTACAACAATAAACGGAACAGGATTGAGTGAGTGAGCTGTATTAGGAGAACCGTCCGGATTAACGGCATAATCGGCATTACCATGGTCGGCAGTTACAATAACGGAGTATCCGGACTCCCTTGCCACCTTAACAACCTCCCCGGCGCATTTGTCTACCGTCTCTACTGCTCTCCTTATGGCATCATATACACCGGTGTGGCCTACCATGTCTCCGTTTGCAAAATTGAGAATTATTAAGTCGTGAGTACCTTTTCTCAGCTCTGAAACTAGTGTCTCTTTAATTTCAACGGCACTCATCTCCGGTTTTAAATCGTAGGTAGCAACCTTAGGTGAATTTATGAGAATTCTGCTCTCGTTTTCAAAAGTGGCTTCGCGGCCGCCTGAAAAGAAAAAGGTAACGTGAGCGTACTTCTCGGTTTCGGCAATTCTTAGCTGCTTTTTACCGGCACTTGAGACAACCTCTCCTAAAGTCTTCTGTACATTCTCTTTATCATATAGTATATGAAGTCCTTTAAACTTATCGTCATAAGGGGTTAGAGTACAATAATAGAGAGGGAGAGTCTTCATATCAAGTTCCGGCATATCTGACTGTGTAAGAACATGTGTAATCTCACGTGCTCTGTCATTACGGAAATTGAAAAACACAACAGTGTCGCCATCTTTAATTGTCCCAACAGGCTTTCCATCAATGTCCACTGCAACCAGCGGGGTAATAAACTCATCAGTGATACCTGCATCATACCTCTTTTGCATTGCCTCTGTTCCGCTTGTAAACGGTTCTCCTTTGCCAAAAACCAGTAAATCGTATGCAAGTTTAATTCTCTCCCACCTTTTATCTCTGTCCATTGCATAGTATCTGCCAATAATTGAGGCCAGTTTTGCTCCTGTTTTCTTTAAGTGGCTTTCTAGTTGTTCAATATATCCTTTTCCGCTTTTGGGATCTGTATCACGTCCATCCATAAAAGCATGAACATTTACATCAGTAATTCCCTGTTCTTTAGCAAGTGTAAGAAATGCAAACAGATGCTCCATTGAACTGTGTACACCTCCGTCACTCATTAAACCCATAAAGTGCAAGGCTTTACCCGAGCTCTTCACATATTCATACGCTGCCCTTATTTCACTGTTTTCAAACAGACGATTTTCACGGCAGGCCTTGTTAATCTTTACCAAATCCTGATAAACCACTCTGCCGGCACCAATATTGAGGTGGCCGACCTCTGAGTTACCCATTTGACCATCAGGAAGTCCCACATCTTCACCACTTGCAGATAAAAACGAAGTGGGATACTGAGCCCTTAGCTTGTCAATGTTAGGTTCGCCCTGTGTATATATAACATTTGTCTTGTCGTGCTTTCCCTCACCCCAGCCGTCAAGAATCATCAAAAGTACCTTCTTATCCATTTTAATTGATTAATTTTGTTGGTTGCAAAAATACAAAATATGCATAAAAAGAAAAATTCATCACGCAAGCCTCGCGGAGG
Source organism: uncultured Bacteroidota bacterium (assembly GCA_937901965.1). Taxonomy (GTDB): domain Bacteria; phylum Bacteroidota; class Bacteroidia; order Bacteroidales; family UBA932; genus Bact-08. The sequence continues at coordinate 61,503 of CALGSW010000015.1, read as the reverse complement.
TGAGAGTCGTGGTAAGAGGGAAGAGTCAGTAGGAAAGGTTAGCATGACTAGGGAGGGATATGCTTTTATCATTCGCGACGGAGTTGAAGATGACGTCTTTATCCCTGCCTCAAGAATGAGGGGTGCTCTTCACGGAGATACAGTAAAAATTTCAATTCTTTCAAAGAAAAGTGGTTCCAGAAGAAAAGAGGGAGAGGTTATTGAGATAATTGAAAGGACAAAGAGACCATTTACCGGAATCCTGCAGATTGTGGGAGAGGAGGCCTGGGTTATCTGTGAAAATAAATATATGCCTCATGATATAAGAATACTTAAAGGAGGATACAGGGCAGATGATCACGGCAAAAAGGTGGCCGTCATGGTTGATGAGTGGCCGAGAAGTTCAGACGAACCGATAGGTCATATTATTGATGTTCTGGGCGTTCCGGGAGAGAACAACACAGAGATGCATGCCATTCTTACAGAATTTGGTCTGCCATATAAATTTGACCCGTCAGTTGAGAAAGAGGCTGAAAAAATAAACGAAAGGATTGATCAGCGTGAGATAGACGCAAGAAAAGATTTCAGAGGGGTGACAACGTTTACTATAGACCCTGCTGATGCTAAAGACTTTGACGACGCCCTTTCACTTAGGAAGCTGCCTAACGGCAACTGGGAGGTGGGTGTTCACATAGCAGACGTAACTCATTATGTAAGGCCCGGGACACTTGTAGACAAAGAGGCGCAGGAGAGAGCTACATCGGTTTATCTTGTAGACAGAACTGTCCCTATGTTGCCGGAAAAGCTTTCTAATAAACTCTGCTCACTTAGGCCAGATGAAGAGAAGTTATGTTTTTCAGCTGTTTTTGAGCTTACAGAGAAGGGTAAAATTGCAGGCAGATGGTTTGGAAGAACAGTTATTGAGTCTGACTACAGATTCAGTTACGAAGAGGCTCAGCAGATTATTGAGACTAAAGAGGGCCCGCTTAAAGATGAGATGCTTAAACTTCACTCCCTTGCTTTCATGCTCAGAGAGGAGAGGTTCCGTTCAGGAGCAATAAGTTTTGAGAGGCCGGAGATGAAAGTTGAGGTGGATGAAAACGGAAAGCCTGTAAGGGTATATCAAAAAATCTCCATGGATTCAAACTGGCTTATTGAAGAGTTCATGCTTCTGGCAAACCGTGAGGTTGCATACTTTATTGGGGCAAAGGGGAAAGAGGCTAAGACATTTGTATACCGAATTCACGAAGAGCCTAACATGGAGAAGATAACGCTTTTCCGTACATTCGTGAAACATTTTGGTTACGAGATGAAGCCCACCAAAAATGCACGTGAACTGTCAACCGAATTAAATAAGCTCCTCGGCTCAGTTAAGGACAAACCGGAAGAGGGTGCAATTGAGATAATGGCATTACGGTCTATGGCACGTGCAAGATATTCAACAGACAACATGGGGCACTATGGTCTTGCCTTTGATTATTACACACACTTTACATCACCTATCAGGAGATATCCGGACATGATGGTACACAGATTGTTGGCTCTCTATCTTGACAAGGGCAGATCTCAGGACAAAAAATACTACGAAGAGAGATGTAAATATTCCAGCGAAAGAGAGCAACTTGCAACTGATGCAGAGAGATCCAGCATCAAATATAAGATGGTTGAGTTTATGCAGGACAAAGTGGGTATGACCTTTGAGGGGAACGTCTCCGGTATTACTGAATGGGGAATGTTTGTTGAAATTGCCGAGACAAAAGTTGAGGGCTTGGTCGCACTCAGGGATATTAAAGAGGATTATCTTCAGTTTAATGAAGAGTCAATGTCACTCTATGGAAAAAGGTCCGGCAAAAGATTTATCCTGGGAGATTCAGTTAAAATCAAGGTGGAGAAAGCAAACCTTGAACAGAAACAGCTTGATTTTTCTCTTGTTTGGGAGGATCCTGCAGAGGAGCCTAAACAAAAAAAGAGAGGCTCTAAAAAAGCTACTCGACAGTAACAGATTTAGCCAGATTTCTTGGCTGGTCAACATCTCGTCCCTTTGTAACTGCTATGTGATAGGCAAGCAGCTGCAGAGGGATTACTGTTAGTAAAGGATCCAGAGCTTCATGCGTCTCGGGAACCTCTATACAATAATCAGCCATATTACTTACAATATCATCACCTTCAGTAACAACAGCTATAATTCTGCCTTTTCTTGCTTTAATCTCCTGGATGTTGCTAACAACCTTTTCATAAAGGTTGTTTTTAGTTGCAATTACAACCACAGGCATCTCAGAGTCAATCAAGGCAATGGGCCCATGCTTCATCTCTGCCGCAGGATATCCCTCAGCGTGAATATATGAGATCTCTTTTAGTTTCAGAGCACCCTCCAATGCTGCAGGATAGCTGAATCCCCTTCCCAGGTAAATAAAGTTTTTTGCGTAAGTAAAGATTCTGGAAAACTTCTTTATTCTATCACTCTTCTCCAGTATTCTCTCAATTTTATCAGGTATAAGCCTTATCTCTGATACAAAATGCTCCAGACTCTCCTGACTTATAGTTCCTCTTACTTTTGCAATATTCAGAGCAAGCATTGCAAGAACCGTCACCTGACCGGTAAAAGCTTTAGTAGAGGCAACGCCAATTTCCGGCCCCACGTGAATATAGGAACCTGAGTGGGTATTTCTTGGTATAGAAGAGCCCACCGCATTGCATATTCCGTATATAAATGCTCCCTGTGACCTGGAGATCTCAACCGCAGCAAGGGTGTCTGCAGTCTCGCCGGACTGTGAGATGGCAATAACAATATCGTCTTTGTAAATTATAGGATTCCTGTAGCGAAACTCTGATGCATACTCAACCTCCACCGGTATCCGGCAAAGGTTCTCAATAAGATGCTCTCCTATCAATCCTGCATGCCACGATGTACCGCAAGCAACTATTATAATTCTTCTTGCATTAAGGAATTTCTCCCTGTTATCAATAACTCCGGAGAGAGCAATATTGTTATCTTCAACATTAATCCTCCCCTTCATGCAATCTCTGAGAGTTTTGGGCTGTTCAAAAATCTCCTTGAGCATAAAGTGCTCAAAATCTCCCTTCTCCAATTGACTTATAGTGAGCTCAAGATGCTGGATTATGTGACTTTTCTCCGCATTCATCAAATCAACAACCTTTAACTCTTTGCCTCTTTCCATCAGGGCAATCTCATTGTCATTAAGATACACTACATCTTTAGTGTACTCTACAATGGGAGTTGCATCAGAAGCCAGGAAAAACTCATTATCTCCAATTCCTATTACCAGGGGACTACTCTTTCTGGCAGCAATAATTGTATTGGCATTACTCTTTTCAATAACTGCAATTGCAAATGCTCCTATAAGCTGCTGCAGAGCCAGCTGAACAGCCCTGAAAAGTGTCGTTTTCTCTTCCCTTCTTATAAAATCAATAAGATGAACAATAACCTCTGTATCAGTATTTGTTCTGAATATCATACCCTTTTGAATAAGGGTCTCTTTTAAAACTGCGTAATTTTCAATAATTCCATTGTGAATAAGAGCAATACTCTCGTCCATAGAAAAGTGTGGGTGTGCGTTGGTTTGATTTGGCTCCCCGTGAGTAGCCCATCTGGTGTGTGCAATACCTATATTCCCGGAAATATCCTTTTGTTCAGAGAACTCCTCTAACTCCTTTACCTTTCCTTTAGTCTTATAGATATTAAGATTCCCACTGCGTCCAAGCAGTGCAACACCTGCACTGTCATATCCACGGTATTCAAGTCTGTGAAGTCCTTTAATGAGAATGGGATATGCATCCCTGTCACCGATATAACCAACTATGCCGCACATATATGTGATTTATGCTATTTTGCCTTTTCCAGCTCTATTGTGAAATGCCTCATTATAGGCAGCTCTTTCTTAATAACATAGCCTCTGGTTATACTCTCCCTTCTGTCAAAAACGTTCTTGAGAGCGACAGCAATATAGTCCATGTGGTTATTTGTATATACCCTTCTGGGAATTGCAAGGCGGAGCAGTTCCAGTTCAGGATATCTGTTCTCTCTTGTTTCAGGGTCTCTGTCTGCAAGCAGTGCTCCTATCTCAACTCCTCTGATTCCGGCCTCAAGATAGAGTTCAATTCCTAGAGTCTGAGCAATAAATTCCTCTTTAGGCACACGGGTGAGCACTTTCTTTGCATCCACAAAAATTGCGTGACCGCCTGCAGGTCTCTGATAAGGGATTCCAAATTCGTCAAGTCTCTTCCCAAGGTACTCTATCTGTTTTATCCTTGTTTCAAGATATTCAAAGTCTGTACCCTCTCTGAGGCCTTGAGCCAAAGCGTTCATATCTCTGCCGGACATACCGCCGTAAGTAATAAATCCCTCATACATTATAGTGTACATCTGACAAGCACGCCAGTCCTCTTCATGTCTGAATGCAACAAATCCACCCATATTCACTATGGCATCCTTTTTTGACGACATTGTCATGAAATCTGCATAACTGAACATTTCGTTGCATATCTCCTTTATGCTCTTATTTTCATAACCCTTTTCACGGGTTTTAATGAAATAGGCATTTTCAGCAAAACGGGCTGAGTCAAAGAGCAGCTTAACTCCGTAACTCTTTGCCAGAGCTGCTGTCCCCTTAATATTCTCCATTGAAACGGGCTGTCCTCCCGCTGTATTATTTGTTATAGTCAAAACAATACAAGGAATCTTCTCTTTAGGATATCTCTTAAGTACATCTTCAAGTTTTCCAAGATCCATATTCCCTTTGAACGGTAACTCAAGTGTTGTGTCTTTTGCGCCGTCAATTGTACAGTCAATAGCATGTGCTCTTCTGAATTCAATATGTCCCTTTGTTGTATCAAAGTGTGAGTTGCCTGGTAGTATATCATCTGCCTTAACTATTGATGAGAAAAGGACATTTTCAGCAGCTCTTCCCTGATGGGTAGGCAGGAAGTATGGGAATCCGGTAATATTGCTTATACTCTCCTTTAAATTGAAATATGAACGCGCTCCGGCGTAACTCTCATCACCCTCCATCATGGCAGACCACTGTTTATCGCTCATTGCACCTGTACCCGAATCTGTAAGCAGATCAATAAATACATAGTCGCTTTTAAGATTGAATAAATTATAGTTTGCCTCTCTCATCCAGGTCTCTCTCTCCGCTCTTGTACTTTTTCTGATGGTCTCCACCATCTTAATCTTATAGGATTCTGCAAATGGAAGTTCCATAATGGCCGTTTTGATTATAATTATTAATTGATTTATACAAAGTTTGTAATAAATTGGTGTAAAACCAAATAAAATATTAACAAAAAATAAGCCGGCAGGAGACTCCTGCCGGCTTATTTAAATACCTTATAAGATACTATTTTTTTAGCTCTTTAGCTTTTGCCCTAGCCTCTCTTTTGTTTACGATATCATAAACAACTGGGGCCGCAATAAAGATTGAAGAGTAAGTACCAATTACAATACCAATGATAAGAGCTACAGAGAATCCTCTGATTACCTCTCCTCCAAAAATCGCAATTGCAATCATAACTACAAGGGTGGTACCCGCTGTGTTCATTGTTCTGGCAAGAGTACTGTTCAAGGCTTCATTTATATTTGTTTTCAGATCCCTCTTAGGATACAGGGTCCTGTATTCACGGATTCTGTCAAAAATAATCACTGTATCATTGATAGAGTAACCTATAATTGTAAGAATCGCTGCTATAAAGGTCTGGTCTACATCAAGGCTGAATGGAAGTATCCCTGTGAAGATTGAGAAGAATCCCATAGTGAATACAGCATCGTGCGCAAGCGCAATAACACCGCCTGAACCCCAGCTCCAGTTCCTGAACCTCGCTGCTATATAGAGGAATATGGCCAAAAGAGCAAACGCAATCGCAATCATCGCATCTCTCTTAATATCATCGGCGATAGTAGGTCCTACCTTTTCAGATTGAATAATACCATTTGGATTGTCTGTAGTTGACGTAAATTCTTCATAGCTTATTGCTGCTGCATAAAGGCCGTTTAATGCATTATAAAGTTTTTCATCAACCAGTTTGTCCGTTTCAGGATTATCATTTTCAATCATGAACTTGGTTGTGATCTTCATCTGATTTGCACCACCAAACTGCTTAACCTCTATACCCTCCTGGAATTCAGCAAGAACCGCAGACCTTACATCTTCTGTTGAGACCTCTTTATCAAATCTCACAACATATGTACGACCACCGGTAAAGTCTACACCATAGCTAAATCCTTTTACTACAATGAACCCGCCACCAATGATCATGGCTGAAACCGAGAATATGTATGCATACTTCCTCAGAGAGACAAAGTCAACTTTTGTATTCTGAAGAATGTTCCTGGTGTACTTGTTATCAAAAGTGATATTTTTCTTCCTCTTAAGTCTCCATTCAAAAATAAGTCTTGAGACAAATATTGAGGTGATAAGAGAGGTAATAATACCTATTACCAGAGTTGTGGCAAAACCCTGAACCGGACCGGAGCCAAATACCGCTAGTACAATACCTGTAATAATGGTTGTAAGGTTACCGTCAATAATCGCAGAGTATGCGTTTTTATATCCGTCTGCTATAGCTAGCCCGAGACCTTTTCCTGCCCTGAGCTCCTCTTTGATACGCTCATATATAATAACGTTGGCATCTACCGCCATACCCAGAGTAAGCACAATACCCGCAATACCCGGAAGTGTAAGAACAGCACCGAATGATGTAAGGGCACCAAACAGGAATAGCACGTTTGACAAGAGTGCGATATTTGCCACCATACCGGCTCCGTTATAGAACAGAATCATGTACAGCAGAACCAGTAAGAATGCTATAACAAACGATATTAGACCAGCATTGATGGATTCACTACCTAAAGACGGACCAACTACAGTATCCTGAACTATTTTTGCAGGAGCAGGAAGCTTACCTGACTTAAGAACGTTTGCAAGGTCATCTGCCTCCTCAATAGTAAAGTTTCCGCTAATGCTTGATTGGCCTCCAGGTATCTCACCATTTACAACCGGATAAGAGTAAACCATTCCGTCCAGTACAATTGCAATCTGACGACCAACATTGTTTGCAGTCATAGTTGCCCAAACTCTGGCCCCCTCTGCATTCATTGTCATGCTTACTTCAGGAACAGCACTGTTGTTCCCAAAAGCACGGCGTGCATCAGTAATAACACCTCCGTCAAGAGGAGCTCTGCCATCTCTTGTATTAGCTTTAATAGCGACCAGTTCAAATATTGTATTAGATTGATCAATAGCCTTAACTGACCACATAGGCTTCATGTCTGCAGGGAATATTGCCTGAATCTGAGGCAGTCTCAGCCATGAGCCAATCTTTGCTGTATCTCTGTAGTGAGCACGTCCTATACATGCACCCTGCATAAGCTGACCCTGAGCTACATTAGGGTTGAGGAGATAGAACAGAGGGTTTTGCTTTGCAATTGCAGCCTCATCCATTGACAGAGAGTCAGTGGTAATGCCGGCTAAAAGCTCCTGAGCAACTTTTGCAGAATCACTAACGGCTGTTGCTGTAGTATCCTTTGCAATAGCAGATTCGGAAACAGCAGGCATAACCGAAGTTTCATCCATCAAATTCTTAATGGCGTTGTCGGCTTCGGCCAGGTACTGATAAATCTCTTTATTTTCATATGTCTCCCAGAACTCCAGCGAAGCTGTACCCTGAAGCAGCTTTCTTACACGTTCAGGATCCTTTACACCCGGTAACTCAACAAGTATTCTTCCCGAGTTTCCAAGTTTCTGGATATTTGGCTGAGTTACACCGAATCTGTCAATACGATTTCTGAGAACGTTGAAAGAGTTTGAGATTGCACTCTCTGCCTCCTCTCTGATTACATCAATAACCTCTGCATTGGTACTCTCGGCTGTAATCCTGTCCTTCATTTCGTATGTCCCGAAAATTGACGACAGTCTTTTTCCCGGGGCAACCTTATCCCACTCCTGTGCAAACAGGGTGATAAAGTCTGTACGTGAATTTGCCATGTTAGCCTGAGCCTGATTCATAGCCTGAGCAAAGAGAGGGTCCTTGTTGTAACCGGAAAGCGCATTTACAAGGTCATAAACCTTCACCTCCAGCATTACGTTCATACCACCCCTAAGGTCAAGACCAAGATTTATCTCCTTCTCCTTTATCTGTTTGTAGGTAAATCCGAGAAATACCTTTTCAGCAGTGATTGAGTCAAGATAAAATCTCTCTTTTGCAAGATTAAGAGAATCAAGATAAAATGACTTCTCCAATTCAGGAACCAGAGCAAATGCAGGAGAAACCTTCTCTGCTTCAACAGCAGCTGCTGCATAGACTTTTGCCTTCTTCTCCTGATTCCTTGTTGCCCATGTGAATGACAGTTGATAAATACAAGCCAGGGCGATCAAAATTGCCACTAATTTAATGGCACCTTTACTTTGCATGGAATATCTGTTTTAATTTAATACAATCCTTCTAAAATTAGCCTACAAAAGTAGTATTTTTTCACAATATATGAAGAATTTCGTAATTTTGTTGTTCACTATTCATTCAATCACTTATGAACAAGTCTTACTTCCTGCTTACCATCTGCATGCTGGCAAGTGGCTTTGCATGCTCACAGGGACAGACATCATCTTCTGAGTACGAAAGAGCAGAGAGGCTCAGAAGAGGTTTCAACTTTGAAGCAGCTTCAGAGATTTACAAATCTTTACTGGAGAGCTCAACCGATGAGAAATTTTCCAATACCCTTACTATTCAGATAGCAAGGTGTGAAAATGGAAAAGGAATGCTGGAATTTGCCGCAAACCCGGTTCCGCAAGGGCATTCAGACGTACCTAAAAGAGATTTTATGCTCTATTTGCCTGAACAGAAAGGACTTATCTGGGCTCCCCTCCCTGAAATTCTTGGTAATACTAAGTCAAATTCAAATCCCCTTAATCTGGTCTATACAAATCCTGAATCGGACACATTGTATTTCTCCGCCGTAAACAAAAGCGGAAACTATGATATCTACAGAAGTATCCGTATTAATGACACTTTATGGCATGCTCCCGAGCAGCTGGGAGAGCACATCAATTCTACAGGAGACGAAATTCTTCCGGTAATTTCTAAAGATGGAAAAGAGCTTTACTTTGCATCAAACGGACAGTACGGGGTGGGTGGATTTGACCTATACATCAGTAAGTTTGACGATAAATCAGGCAGGTGGGATATTCCCCAAAACCTCGGTTTTCCATATTCAACCCCGTCTGATGACTATCTGTTGATTAACGATTTATCAAAACACTACTCATATCTTGTATCAAACAGAAGCATTGCAAATTCAGACAGTTTAAGAATATACAGACTGGAGTATGAGGTAAATCCTATAAAAAGCTCAATAAGTGACCCGGCAGAGGCGTTAAGAATCTCGGCCCTTACTAATGAAAAGGAGGAGGCAGAGGGGGAAAAAGTCTCAGAACCAAATACGGGAGACTATCCGTCATTGGTCAAGGAGGTAAGAAAGATACAGAGTCAGATAGACTCAACGTTTAAATCCCTGGACGCTCTGAGAGGGAAATTCGCATCACTATCAAACATAGATGACAGAAGCACTCTGGAGAGGGAGATAACATCCGGGGAGATTTACGTCTCACAGCTCAGAGAGAAACTCCAGATGGCAGGAAAGGCTGTTCAGGAGAAGGAGCTGGAGTTCCTCAACAAAGGAATACTCATTCCGCGTAGAGAGGTTGAGCCCATTCAGGCATCAGTAGCAGCAGAAAAAGGTTTTGACGATTTTAAACTAAATAAAACAAATCCGGGTCAATTAACTGTTAAGAGGCTCCTTAAACCTGAAAAACAGGAAGACTACTCATTTAGAATTGAGGAGAAGAGTAAAATTTTCAGTGAGGCTCCGGAGGAGATACTTGTCTACAGAATCCAGCTTGCTGTTATTGCAAATAGGGCAACACCAGCCACCTTCAAGGGGATAACGCCCGTATTTGAAACAAAAACCCCTACAGGTAAATGGTTATATGCGGCAGGAAATTTCAGCCGTTACGGCGAAGCATCGGCAGCACTTCAAAAAGTAAAGGCAAAAGGATTCAGAAGCGCAATGATAGTGGCATACAAAAACGGCAAAAGTATAAATGTAAAAAACGCCAGGCTTGAAGAGGACAAAATAAGAGAGCAGATGTCATATCATGTAAAGATATCGGGTTATCCTGAAGACCTCCCCGCATCCGTACTCTCTGCCATAAGAGCTATTACGGACAAAGATGTGGCAAGGAGACTCTCTGCGGCAGGTAAATCAGAATACTTTATAGGACCTTTCAATACAAAAGAGGAGGCCGAGAGTCTGGAGAGAACCCTTAATACAACAGGCACACAAGGAGTATCGGTAGAACAAATAGGTAAAACAAAATAATATGTCACTAATAATCACCCTTATCGTAATAGGTCTTATTCTTCTGGCCATTGAGGTTTTGATAATACCCGGATTCGGGGTGGCAGGCATCCTTGGGCTGCTCTCACTTGCAGGAGCTGCCATACTGGGATTTACAATGTTTAACACAACCACAGGTCTTATAATTCTGGGAGCCATAATACTTGCAACAGCAATATCAACATGGCTGATCCTCCGTTCAAAAACATGGAAAAGAGCTACACTTAATACTAAGATAAGCGCCAGAGTAGACTCAGCCCCGGAAGAGAAAGGAATAATACCCGGAGTAGAGGGAGTCACAACAAGCAGACTCGCCCCGTCAGGCAAAGCAAGACTATCCGGAGAGGATGTTGAAGTAGTATCCAGAGAGGGTATAATACCGTCAGGCTCAAAGATAGAGGTCATCTCAATTGAAGATGGCAAGATAATTGTTAGAAAATCAGATAAATAAACCAGAAAAACTAAAATCAAAAAATATGACAGAAATTACAATCTATTTGGTGTGGATAGGTATCTCCCTTGTGGGACTTACAATCCTTCTGTGGTTCTTTCCCATCACCCTGTGGTTTCAGGCCCTTATTTCAGGAGTAAGAATCTCGCTTCTTCAACTGGTACTGATGAGGTGGAGAAAAGTTCCTCCCGGAACAATAGTTATGGCAATGATAACAGGAACAAAAGCAGGACTTGAACTTAATGCAAACGAGCTAGAGGCACACTTCCTTGCAAAAGGAAACGTACCAAACGTAGTTAACGCACTAATCTCAGCAGACAAGGCAAACATCCCCCTCAACTTCAAAATGGCAGCCGCCATTGACCTGGCAGGCCGCGATGTATTTGAAGCCGTACAGATGTCAGTTAACCCAAAAGTGATTAACACCCCTCCCGTTACCGCCGTTGCAAAAGACGGAATCCAGCTTATTGCAAAAGCCCGCGTCACAGTTAGAGCGAACATCAAACAACTCGTAGGAGGAGCAGGCGAAGAGACCGTGCTAGCCCGAGTAGGCGAAGGCATTGTATCAAGCATCGGTTCAGCCGAATCACACAAATCCGTTATGGAGAACCCGGATTCCATTTCCAAGGTAGTGCTTGACAAAGGTCTAGACGCCGGCACCGCCTTTGAGATCCTCTCCATTGACATCGCAGATATAGACATTGGACGCAACATAGGCGCCGTGCTTCAGATGGACCAGGCCAATGCAGACAAAAACATAGCCCAGGCCCGCGCAGAAGAGAAGCGCGCAATGGCCGTAGCCCTTGAACAAGAGATGAAAGCCAAGGCCCAGGAAGCCCGCGCAAAAGTTATCGAAGCAGAAGCCCAGATCCCACTCGCCATGGCAGAAGCCTTCCGCTCCGGCAACATGGGCATTATGGACTACTACAAATTCCGCAACATCCAGGCCGACACAGAAATGCGCGAGAACATCGCCAAGCCACAGAAGTAGAGCCAAAATTTTGCACATTAAAAAGAATTAGTATCTTTGCACTCCCTGCGCCAAAACGCAGGGTTTTGGTGAGGTGGGTGAGTGGCTGAAACCAGCAGTTTGCTAAACTGCCGAACTCGTAAGGGTTCCGGGGGTTCGAATCCCCCCCTCACCGCAACTACTACTGAAAATGAGGTAGTTGCAAGTATCGGGGACTAAATCGGGGACTAAAACCCAGATTTAGTCTCTTTTTTTATGCAAAAATCTAAATAAGTTTGATAGTGGAGAAAGCTACAATATTGCTTGTTTGACGAGACTCATTATATATTCTAGATTTTCATCATTGCTTACTTGAACTTGATAGTCTCCATTACCCCAATGTCCAATTTCAGAAACATCTCTCATTAATTTCTTAGGGTCATCTAAAGTACCTTTTTTCTTATTGATGAAAATCTTAATTGAGTTCTTTTGAATTTGTAGGTCAACGATGTTTTTGTCTTTCTTGAAAGCGATATAGAATTTCTGTGGCTTAACTTCAATTCCATCTGCCAAATTAAGAATTGCTGATTTGAATCTCTCGTAAAGTTCAACTATCTCTTCAGAAGCAGTAGCCAAGTTATCCTCTTCAGAATAAACTTTAATCTCTTCAGCAACTTTTTTGAAAGCCTGATTTTGTTGAGAAATCGGTTTTATACTCTCTGCTGACTGTGTCTTCTTAATGTTATGAATTGTGATAAGATTGTCATCATACTGCTTAACTTCCCATAATTCAATTGCAATGTCCTTAAAGTTCGTAGCCAGAACTTGATTGTCAGTGAAGCTTTGTGACACAAACGCTACTCTCGTTTGGCTCCAATCTACATCTTCTCTTTTTAATGGCTTAGCGTTATTTTCATTGTACTCAATAATGAAGTCAGCCTTATTCTCAAGCATTAGACTCAAGTATGTAAATCCTTGGTCTACGACACTAATATTCTTATCTCTTTTATATTCTATAATCGTAAAAGCTCTTGTCTTTGAGTCAAAAGCAAGAGTGTCAATCCTCTTATTCTTAATAGTAAACTCTGACTTAACCACATCAAGTCCCATTATGTCTTGAAGATTTGATTCAAATAATTTTTGAATCTCTCTTTCAAGTTTAAACGGCTTCTCTTTATGAGAAACGAGTTTACCTGATTTATTGACGAATATTTTCATGATTATAACATGTTACGATGTTGTAATTATAAGTCTTATAATAATTTCACTAGTTCATTCTCAAACAAACCTTGAGAGTGATAAGATATATTGATAATTGGAATTCTTCCAAAAATAAGAAAAAACTGAGAGATTATACCAATAATTAAGTTTTGATATTTGGAAATCTTTAAGGGCAAATCTAATTGCCTCATTAACCTGTGGATTACCATCATTTACATTACAACATTGTTGTTTAAATAGTTTTAATATCATAACTTTACGCTGCATTGTCTTGGCAATAGTTACTCATATCATCTTTTTGCGGAGAGAGAAATTTGAATAGTATATAAGATGATAGACCACTACTGCGGTAAACAAAAGAAATACGCACCATTATAAAAGGATTAAAATCACAGCCTCAGATGACTTTAGTTAATTACAAAATAGCAAAGGTGCATCAAGCCGCAAACAGAAACATTTATTGAATGATTATTACACGCAACAGAAAACAAAATCCTGCTGCAGAAATATAACTTTAGACACTTTGAATAGAAAAGGGGAAATATAAATAATGAACAAAACAGACCTATTACAAAAAGTAAAAGCTTTAGATGGCCTCACGCAAGATGAGCGTGCTTATCTAATAAATTTAGTGAACACCAAGAAGAAATATGGTTTGGTATGGGAAGACAAGCCCGAGGATGTAGAAGAACTTCTTCGTGAAAACCTGCCTGTACTGAAAGAGATAAAAGAAAAAGCAATTATTAACGGTGACGAACACCCAAACCACTTACTTATTGAAGGCGACAACTTGCATGCCTTAACAGCACTTACATTTACACACGAGGGGAAGATTGATGTCATTTATATAGATCCGCCTTATAACAGAGGTGAGAATGATTTTATTTATAATGATAACTATATAGATAAGGAAGACTCGTTCAGACATAGTAAGTGGCTAAGTTTTATGTCAAAAAGAATAAAGCTTTCAAAAAACTTATTATCAAATGATGGTGTAATTTTCATTTCAATTGACAAAAATGAGGTTGCTCAATTAAAATTATTAATGGATGAAATTTTTGGAGAGAAAAATTACATCGAGATTTTCTCTTGGGTAAAAACTGAAACACCATCAAACCTGTCAAACAAATCTAAGGAAAAAGTAGAGTATATTCTTTGCTATCAAAGGCAACAAAATAATTTGCGTTTTAGAGGATTGATGAAAACAAGCTCCAGTGATAATCCTATGATGAAACATCAAAACTCAATAAAAGATTTGGAATTCAACCCCGGTGAGCTCAAAATAAAAATTAAAGAACCCAAAATTAATGCGGGAGTTTATGGTACCGCTAAGTATAGTATTGAACTTTTGAATGACTTGTTAATAAAAGAAGGCACTAATGCCAATAAAGTTACTTTACGAGCGAAATTCATTTGGACACAGCAAAATCTTTCAGACGAACTAAAAAACGGAACCGTATTAACAATCAAAACGAAGACAATGATTTTATCTTACGAGAAAAAAGAATACGACCCTGAAGTGCCTCCAAATTTAATTGATAGTTCGTTTGGTGTAGGCACGAATGAAAATGCGGAATCTGAGTTGATTGCTCTGGATTTAAATGATTTTGATTATCCTAAACCGACATCATTAATTGAATATCTATTAAAGTTTAATGGTAAAAATAATGGAATTATTCTTGACTTTTTTGCTGGTTCCGGAACAACTCTAAATGCACTAATGCAACTTAACAGTTTAGACGGGGGCAAAAGAATAGGTATTATCTGCACCAATAACCAGAATGGTATTGCTGAAAACATTTGTTTTGAGAGGAATAAACGAAAAATCCTAGGCTATACTAGCCGATTGGGAGTTAAAACAGAACCATTGGTTGCTAACAATTTACGATATTTTAAAGCAGACTTTGTAAGCCGTGAACCATCTCTCAAAAACAAACGGGAGTTAACACAATTAGCTACCGAGTTGCTCTGTATCAAAGAGGATTGTTACACTGAGCAAAAAATTGACATCAAACAAGCCCGCATGTTTGCCAACAGAAATGTCACCTTAATCGTTTTGTTTGATGACCATATTATACCACAAGCGGTCGAGTTTATCAAAAGAATTGAAGCCCCAGAAATAAAAGTGTATGTTTTCTCAATGGGTAGCGACCCCTACACCGATGATTTTGCTGATGTATTGGATAAAATAACTCTTTGTGCCCTGCCCGATGCCATTTACAAGGCTTATCAGAATGTGTTGCCCAAAAAGAATAAAATTGTTCCCACAATAGAAGAAGATTCCGAAACACACACAAATGAAAGTGGCGAACAGTTAAGCATCCTTTAAAAAGCGAACAAAATGAAATTATTGCATTTAGAATATAGAGAAGAAGCATTAAAACAGTTGAAAAACCATTTTTTCAATTTGCTCAACAAGGATTATTACCGGCACATATTAGCATTTCAGGCGCCGACTGGTTCAGGAAAAACAGTTACAATGGCTTGTTTACTCCGTGATATTGTAAACGAACTACCTACTAGATTTGAAATTGCCAACCACAATGTATCCTATATATGGATTGCACCCAATACCTTGCATTTTCAGAGTTACAAAAGCCTGTCACACTTCTATAGCGAAACCCGTGATATTCACACATTAAGCATAGAAGACATAACAGATGATTGCTTAAAACCAAACGAAATGTTGTTCTTGAACTGGCAAACCATTAATCGAGACGATACTTTGTTTATGCGTGAAAATGAAAATGGCAAAAATTTTTACAACATCCTGAACAAAACATTACTTAACGACACGCAAATTGTGGTCATCATAGACGAGGAACATTTAATGGCTGGTGGTAAAACAGCCGAAAAAGCCGAAATGATACTAACCCGGATGCGAGCTAAAATTGAGTTGCGTATTTCTGCAACTCTTACTGATAAAAGTTTACGCTCTCCATATAGGGTAATGATACCAAGAGAAGATGTGGTGAGAGCACAAATGATTAAAAAAGGTGTGCATTTAAATCCTGCTTTAAGAGCCGAAGAACAAGCAGGTCGTGATGCCGATGTGGTTTTGTTACAGAAAGCTTTAGAAAAACGAGTGGAATTAGAAAATTACTATGTGGCAGCAGGCACCAATATAAGGCCTTTGCTATTGATACAATTGCCATCCGACACAGCAAAAATATCAGCAGAAGATACCCGAATAAGAGATATCGTTGTGGCCCAATTGGAAGTGATGGGTATTACAGAACAAAATGGAAAATTAGCCGTATGGCTAAGTGGCGAGAAGTCAAATTTGGAAGACATATCCAAACCTGACAATATGGTGGAAGTGCTACTTTTCAAGCAAGCCATTGCCTTAGGTTGGGATTGTCCTAGAGCATCAGTACTACTTATATATCGTGAAATGCGAAACGAGCGCTTCACCGTACAGACAATGGGTAGAATTTTGCGTATGCCCGAACAAAAGCATTATACCAATGATGCATTGAACTATGGATATGTTTACACCAATTTGAATAAAGATTTAATTACCATCTTACCTGAAGAAGCTGACTATATCACCCAAAACAGAGCCAATCGAAATAACGATATCTATCAGGAAGTAGCTTTAAAGTCCTATTACATTCAAAAAGAAATCAAGCGAAATCGTATCGGTCTGCACTTCAGGGAAGCCCTTTTCAAAGCGGCCGAGCAAATGTTCAGCATCAAAATTGGCTCAGAATGTGGTGAATCTTTCTATCACACCAACAAAACTGAGATGGAACAAGCAGGGGTAATAATGGATGTGGGAGATATTGAGATAGGCATACCTGCAGATGTAAACATTGATGTAACTCAAGTTGGTGGCACTCGAGCCGAACATGTTGAACGCTTCGCAAAAACCTCATACCAGTTAGAGCAACTTTTCAATCGTTATTGTTTAGCTAGTTGTGGAGAATATCAGAAAGATTCCAGTTGGGAACGAATAAAATATCATACCCAATTACTCTTTGAAGAATACTTAGGAATATTTGGTGCAGAGGTTTATAAGATTGTTCTTTACAACCAAACCCGCTTTGACGACTTGTATAATTTTGCGAGAGAAATTTATGCTCAAATAATGGCAACTAAGGCGTCGAGCAAATCAAGCACATTAAAAGAATATGAGCAACCTTGGGATGTCCCTGAGTTCAAAATCTTCAACGACAACTACATACCATATAAGGCCGAAACACACGCATTAGAACCCCTATATGCCCGATATCGTGGTTCCAACCAATTGTTTGACAGTGCAAACGAACAACGCTTTATTGATCTACTCATTGAAAACGAAAGAGAACACATCCAATGGTGGTACAAAAACGGAAGTAGCAACAATGATGATTTTGCCATTCCATATGTAAAAAGAGACGGCTCACAATCATTGTTCTATGTGGATTTGGTGATTCAATTCAAAAACGGCACACTTGGGCTATTTGACCCCAAAACCATTGAAAGCGACCCCGAAAATGTACTGAAACATAATGCTTTAATTGAATACATAGAAGCATTAAATACAAAAGGAAGGAAAGCAATAGGAAGTATTATAATACAACAGCAAGGCAGTTGGAGGTATTGTAGAAACCGAATTGATAACGATAGAAATTTAACAGGTTGGGAATTTTTCAATCCTGCGACTATTAATGCAAATTAAAGGATTATGGCTAAAAAAGGATTAGACACCACTTTTGTCCATTACGGAATCCGCAAAGAAGATATTGATATGATTTCAGTGCTTTGCACCGAACATCAGTTGGAATTTGAGTGGGTGAAAGAAGAGCTGCTCAAAGAATTTCACGAACGCAAAATTCGCAATCAGGATCTGGACGAAAAATCTTTGGAGAAAATCATAGAGAAAGCCTTGTCTAAAATTAAATAACCGACTATGCTGATAAAGAGAATAAAAGCCAAAAATTTCAAGACCTATCTCAATCTTGATTTAGACATATCGGTTGAGCAAGACAAGCCAATTATTCTAATTGGAGGTGCTAATGGTGGTGGTAAAACCACTTTGTTTGAATCCATATATGGTGCTTTATATGGTTTGCAAATCCATAATGCAAGGCAGTTCAGAGAATTACTAAATGCAGGGACTATAGGCAAAGAAGACGAAAAAATAATTTTAGAGTTACATTTTACTGGTAAAGTATTGAATGAAGAACAACAATATGTTTTAACCAGAACATATTTGCTCAATCCATCAGGCAATCCTGTTGAAAGTGTAAAACTTAATATGAATGGAACCATATTTATTTACGGAACTGCCACACCACCAGCCCAACGAGCTGAGCAAGAAGCACAAGTTAACAAAATCATCAAAGCAAATTTACCGCAAGAACTTAGCCGTTACTTCTTGTTTGACGCAATGGAAGCAGGGAATCTTCTAAAAGAAGACCAATTGAACCGAGTAATCAGAGAGAATATTGAAAATGTAATGGGATTCAACAAGTATATGCAAATGAGTAAAAGTGCCGAAACACTTTACCAAAGCTATACAGCCCAACGATTAAATATTGAAAACGAAAAAAAGGAATATCTTGAATTAGTAGAGCAGAAAAAGAAAATACAGGAAAGCCTAACAACACTTGAAACTCAGCTTCAGGATGCATTACAATATTCAGTTTCAAATAAGGAACTTTACGACAACCTCAAAATTGGGTTGAATCAGGAAACTACCATCAAAAACAAAATAGAGCAAACCAGATTACAAATCGAAAACATAAGCAAGAAAGAGTCTATTTTTCGTGAGGAGTTAGAAAAGTTTTTAAAAGATATCGAACTGAATGTTTGTGTACCAAAATTGATTGAAGCTGTAAAAACTGAAGTCAACCTAATTCTGAAAATTAAAAACGAACATGAGCAACATCAAAATAGCAACATTGCCCCCGAACAGATTGAAGCCATTAGCAAATCAGTTGTTCAGTATCTAACAGAAAAAAACTTGGTTTTGAAAGCAGTAACGGTAGAAGAACTTGTTGACTATATTATTGCAAAGCTAGGGCAATCTAGTGAAAAAGACCAATATGATTTTTTGGAGTATTCAGAAGTAAAAGCGTTGGAAAATTTACTGAATATGAGAGCAGTAAATACTTTTCCGTCACTTAATCAACAACAGGCTGAGTTGAATGTATCGTTAACTCAAATTCCTTTACTTGAAAGTCAGATTGAGCAAATGAAGCAACAAATCACGGGCAGAGACTATGTTTTGCTAAAAGCTTATGAAGACAATGAATCCAATATCAAGAGATTGGAAATTCAAATTACCGAAGTGAAAGGAGAAATTACCAAAATTGATAAACGACTTCACCAATATGACATCCAAACCAGTCAAGAACCAGACCCTAAATATGAAGCATTGGGTAAGTTAAAAGGCTTTTTTGAAGATGTTGCTAACCAACTATTAAAAATCAAAAAGCAACAGATTGAGCTGAAAATGAAGCAAGATTTAAACACCAATCTTTCCGCATACCGTGATGTAATTGACAGAGTGGAACTTTCTGAGAATCTTAAAGATTTGACATTTAAAATCTACCACAAAACAGGTAATGAAATCTATTTAAACCAATTGAATACAGCATCCAAACAAGTTGTGATACAGGTTTTACTCAAGTCTCTTCACGAATTCGGAGATTACGACCCACCAGTAATGATTGATACAGTAATGGGTGTTTTGGATGAAACAAGTAGAGCTATTGTACTTGAAAACTATTTTCCTGACTTATCTCAGCAAACTATTCTGTTAAGCAGTGATAGTGAAATCCGAATAGGTAAGGACCTAGAAAAGATAGAAGCATTTATTTCAAAAGCCTATACTCTACAGAGAGACAAAGAAAAGCAGCTTACCAATGTTGTTTCAGGCTATTTTGGTGTAACCTTAAATGATTAAGCAATGAGTGTAATAACTTTACAAAACATAAGACAATCTGAAGGTTTAATGGATGACCTTTTCGAAATTCGCAATAGAATTGAGCAAAGGATAAATCTTGATAAATATTCAACAAGCAACAAGAATCTTTTGCTTAATGGAAACAAGATAATGCGAATTTGTTTGTTGGCTGGGCTCTCAAGTAAAGAGCAAAGAGACTTGCACTCCATTGAACAAATTCAACTTTCAAAAACAAGTAATAGGATTTTTGAAACACTGTTTACACTACACAATCTAGGTGGTGCATATTCTGCCTTGTTAAAATTGCGCTATCACGGCTTGCAAGTAGATTGGGAAAATACTACACTGAAAA
This sequence comes from uncultured Bacteroidota bacterium, assembly GCA_937901965.1. Classification (GTDB taxonomy): domain Bacteria; phylum Bacteroidota; class Bacteroidia; order Bacteroidales; family UBA932; genus Bact-08. The sequence continues at coordinate 41,245 of CALGSW010000015.1, read as the reverse complement.
GTAAAATCATCAACTCTGAAATTCTAAGAGGAAAGGATGTTTTATTGAAAGATGGGATTTTAGATGATTGGCTCCTGAATACCATTACTACTTCAAGAGGTGGCAAAGCAGGTTCTATCCCATTTTTAAATTTAAAAATCGGCTCATATGAAGATGATATTCCAGCAACGCTTAATCTCAATGGTAAAGATGTTCAAAACACTCAAATTCTAGTTGCAGGTACCACAGGTTCGGGAAAATCAAATTTAATTGCCGTTTTGTTAAATGAAATAAGAACTCTTTCTATTGAAAGCTCCTATCCTGTTAATTTCTTACTTTTTGACTATAAAGGTGAGTTTTCAGACCCAGCAAACATTAGTTGGCTTCAACTTTTTGAAACAGATCGCAGTTCTATTCTTGATCCAATATTGTCACCTTTACCATTCACTCCTTTTAAAGACTTTACTGGAAAACCACAAAACGAAATCAATTTGTATTCAACCGAATTGGCAACTGCTTTATGTTCAATAGACAGAGCAACAATAAGTGCCAATATGAGTAATCGTTTATCAGAAGCTATTATCAATGCTTACAGACGAAAATCAAACTTACCTGTAACCTTTCAAAACATTTTAGACGAGTATACCCAACTCCAAAATGACAGAGAAAGAGATAAAGACGATAGTGTAAAATCGGTACTCAAACAACTCAACAGAAACAATCTATTCGCTTCAGAAGACAGGATTGACTTGATAAAAGACAGCTACATTATAAAAATGGACGCTTTCCCAAAAGATGGTCCAATAGCGAAAGCAATAGTTTATTTCATCGTATCAAAGTTGAATACTCTTTATGAGCAACTACCAAAACAGGCGGTAGATGAAGACTGTGTAGAACTCAGGCATTTCACCATTATTGATGAAGCTCATTATATGCTGGGCTTTGATAACAAACCTCTTCGAGACTTAATTGCAGTAGGAAGAAATAAAGGTCTTAGCATAATTCTTGCTACCCAAAATATGGACAGCTACAAGAGTGAGTATTTCGACTTTTATGCCAATGCTCAATACCCACTTATTATGAAACAGCAGTCTATAAACGATAGCGTTATAAAAGACTTGTTTGGAGTATCAGGAGCAGAATTTCAGGAGATTAAACAAGCAATTGCTGGTTTACAAAAAGGAGAGTTAATAATTAAAAACCCAACAGCAATAACTTTGGGGATTGGCAAAAAGTTTAAGAAAATAAAAGTAAGTCATTTAATTTAATAGCCCTGGCCAATTTTTCGAGCTCCTAGCCACTCCCTCCAAACACTAAGATTATTTATTATTATCTATTGTTAGTCTTTATCCCCTCATTATAAACTACAGATGTATTGGGATTCGACACTTTCACATCCTGTCTCATCTCCTTAACTCCCCACCTGAAGAAAAGAAATCTCTTCGGCACAACCCTAACCACTTGAAGCAAAGTATCCCTGCTGTGATACTTAACCCTCACACTATCATTCTGAATAACTCCTTGAATAGAAGTCCAAGCATCAGACCAGTGAAAAGACTGTGCTTTGACCACCTTGCCAGTATCAATATAGACGGTATCCCTGATGGGGACAAACACTTCCACCCTATTCTCAATAGCTGTTGTGCTCAAACTCTGAACATCCCGAAGCCTAACCTTCATACTCTTCAACTGGCCAACAAGTTCAGACCGATGTCTTTTCAACTCTCCTATAGTCATCTCCAACTGCTCAACACTACTGACTAACTCGCCTGTCTTGGTTCTGTAATGAGAGAGAGAATCAGATAGCAAAGCCACCTGATTTCTCTCAAGACGAAGATTCTCTTTTACTACCTCCCTGAAGTACATAACTACCGCACAGAGGCATATAACCAACACAACAATAACTGCATACCTTCTCATACACTATGTCTCCTATAAGCCTTCTCAAGTGAGATATTATAAGGCTCTCTACCTAACTTTTCAGCCAATTTCTGATATCCTGCTCCATTATAGATTGAGGCAACAATATGCCAGTCCTTACTTTCAATTGCAGACCTTAATATCCTGTCAGAATCAATGAACTTACATATCTGCCATACCTGCCTTTCAGCACCTTTCATTGCATCATCCCACATCTCCTGAACAGAGGCATACCCTAACCTCTTCCAATGCAGACCTAGAATCTGACCTAAACCAATTGAAGTGCTCTCCATAGCTGCTCTCTTATTTATACGACAAGCATCTTCAAAAGCCTCCCACTCCCTTGACTGGCCTTCTACACCATTCCTACTCCATTTGCTAAAAGAGGGATTGGAAGAGAGCCTACTGAACCAAGAAGGCTCAAATTGAATAATCAGTCTCCCATCCTTACCGAACCCTTGCCCGGAACTCTCTACCTCTATGAAAGCCATAAGAGAGGCATACTCCAGATTAAACTCCCTTGCACTTGCTTGAACAACACTCCTTAACCTCTTCATCTCCCTTCACCTTTTCGTATTTTTCCAAGTACTTCTTATCGGTCATATTCATATAATTAATGACCTCCTCAATAATCTTCTGAACATCATCCTTGCTCTCAATAATCTTCCCTACAAGGATACTGGCACTCTTGTACGACCTCTTGTCTTCAGCCTTCTCCCTGATACTCTTCATCTCAATAAAAGCGACAAACAGCACTCCTACCAGTGAAAAATATGGGAATGAAGGAAAAACCTTACTTAATGGGTAAAGTGGTGAAATGAGTATCACTATATCCACTATCCCAAGCACCAACAAGGTGTTGAAATACTTTGCTAACTTGTCTATGGTTCGCTTGTAACCCTGTGACATAGTAGCCTCTCCTCTCTGTTTTGCCTTCTTGACTCCAGACCATAAATCCAAAGCAACAAGTAAGACAACCGCAAAATACATCACTGATAAGTAGCCAGTCTGATTGACTACAATCTCTGCAATTTTGTTCCAAATTTCCATCCCTACAATCCTCCTTTTTTAATTAATTATGAAACTTTTATAAAATTATTTGAATCTCTATATAACTGGCCAGAACCTACAACACCCATTGATGAAGGCAAACCTTTCATCGCTACCATAGAATCTGATATGTATGTGTAATTCTCTCCATCCTTGATCCTGACAAAACCATTTGAGCCGAATATCAAACATTTGTTTGCACTACTACCTGAAGCAGTGAGCCTGAAATCCCTAATGTTAAGTTCTGCTGTATCTGAACCTTTGGTTTGGATGATATACTCCCCTCTTATCGCATAAGTACCTGATGAAAGTCCAAAGGATATATCAACCTGTTTTGTGTCCTGAAATACGCCTGGCACACTTTCATAAATGGAGATATTATCCACAACCCTTTCATGGGTATAAACCCCATTCTCATACCTATACAGAACCAGAGCGGCTGAACAGAAGCTGTCACTAATTGGGGTGTAATAGTCATTATTGACAAATACATACAGAGTACCTGTCACCTTTAATGAGAAACTCTCCACTCCACTAACAACCAGTAAATCACTATATCCGAAGCTCCCTGTTTTTGCTCCGCTGTGAATCATTGTCCCTCCGTAGTAGTTTACACTTGCGTTGACATGAGAAATCAAGTCAGTGAAAGGAGGAATAGGAGTATCCTGAAAACGGACAATCTCATTCCCTAAACCATTGAATCGGCCTTGCTCATCTACAAGCTTCTCACAGATGGCTATTGAATTCTTTGACACCTTCAACAGACCGATATTTGCAGTGCCATCCTTTGCAAGAAGGAACATACTCTTCTTATTCATTGCCTTCTGATAACCTCCATTCTCATCAGCAAAGAGGAAAACATTATCACCAGTGATACCTGACATCCCTGCTACAATAGCCCCTGCAAGGTTCTTTAACATCATCATATTGGAAAGTATCAACCCTCCCTGCACCTCTGTTGAACCACTCATCGCCATCTTGATAAACTCAAAGGAGGCAAGAGAGTCCCTGATGGCATCCATAATGGATTTTCCTGCATCCTCAGATACAACCACAAAGGATGAATAGGCATTTACATACTCTGCATATCTGGCATCAACACTTGCCTTCTCCTGAGGTGTAGTGTGACCATCAGCAATGGCACTATTGACAAAATTAATAAGGTTGGTAATAGAAGCCCAAAGAGCATTTTTTGCATTCAGAAGAGCTGTCTTCTTTGCATTACTCAAGTGTGGATTATTATACAGCGAGTTATACGAAGCTTCAGCAATTGCCTTGCTCTCATTGACCTTCTGTATATATGTTGCTATTGCCTTTGCCTCTGCTGTCTCAATCACACCATCAGCAAAAGCACCATTCACATAGTCAGACAGACTACCTACCTGTGCATTTGCGTTTTGGGCAGAAGTGATAGCATTGGATACCGCTTGGCTCATATCATTCCAACCCTGCACATTCTCCAAACCTGAAGAGCCTGAAAGAAACTTAATCTTGCCTCCTATCTCCCCAGTGGAGAGGTTGATGTATGTCTTACCATCAGGACTGATGAACTTATCAGCAGTGATATTTCCTCCCTCTATAGCTGAATAACCATAAAGAGTCCTGAAACTTCGTGATCCTTCCCTTTCAGAAGAGAGAGTACCTACAAGAAGGTAATAAAAGCCATCACCCCCATCCATCTGAAAAGAGGTTTTGCTCAACAGATAAGAGCCTATATTACCAGTCTTTTGACACTTCAAATAGAGATAGTAGGCACTACCATCAGTCAAAGAAGGCGATTCAAATGAAGACACATCCCAATACCTGTATTCAGAGGCAGAGTGTGTGGGTGAGATTGACTTAATGCCAAGTGTCATATGCTGAACAATTCCCGAACCTGCGTATAGCCTCTTAGTGGAATCGTCGTAATTGAAATAAGGCTCTACTGGTGAGGGCACTGTCTTGCTGTTCACATATCTAAACTGAAGACTCTCAGAACCGACAAGAAGGCTCATTGTCTGAACCCATATAGGGTTGATACCTGATGAGAATCCTTCAATAGCCTTGCTCAACATATCCATAGACTCCCTCACATCCCGATATCTCCTCTTGGAAAAGGAGATAGATTGCTGATGTAACTCATCCACAACAACCTCACTCTCATCTATCTTCTTCAAATCACTGGTGATGGGCGAAGATGAAGCTACATTGCTCAATTCTATTTCTGGAGCATAGGGATTATTGACATACTTCTTGATTCCAGTAATCCGAATAAGCACCCCTTCAGGCTGAAACTGGGTATCACTGAAACTGATATAACCTCCTATCTTAATCTTGTCTCCTATATTAACCCAATTCTTCTTTGCCCAAATATCATCAAGGACACCAGTGAAGCTAAATCTCTGCTGTTCGTTCTCATAGAGAAACTTCACCGACTCTCTGAACATATCCCAACTTGCACCACTCCTGCTGACATTATCACAGATGTAAGATTCAGGAAGTGAGATACCAAACACAGCGTATTTATCACCAATCTTTGGGCAGAAGATGTCATTGGGCATAGTCTGGCCATATTGCTCTTGAGGGACTAACTTAAATCTTCTCTCTGCGTGAACATAGCCAGTGAGAGCAACATCATTCTGTTCAATCTCAAACTCAATTCCTACCAACATCCCTGTCTGGAAGATTACAGTCACCTTCTCCCCTGCTATCCTGTGTAGTGAGTAGTCAAGACCTTCTGGTATAGTTAAATCAATTAAGTCATAGAAGTTTCTTTCACTATCCACCACTTCAACAGAAGTTACTTCTCCTACTCTTCCCGGGCTGATATTTGAACAATCAAGGCTACCCTCTTCAAAGGTTGAAAGAGGTTTATCACCCCTGCGGACAGAGAGTCCATCAGCATCTGTTATGTATGTTCTTCCTTCATAAACCAAAGATTGATTCTTGGGTAAAAGAAGCTCTTTTGAGCCATATTTAGAAGCATCAATATTCTTGTTCCCTCCTTGCACAAAAAGTGTCTCTATCGGTCTGGAACTGTCAAGATTTGACCTTCCTAAACCTGTTTTGAAGCCATTGCCACGACCATATGAAAGAGGTAGAGGATTATCCTTGTTAAACTCAACCTTACCAAGAGAGATAGCTTTTGCTGATATGTTCCACTCTGTCTGAAACTCTTCTGCAATCCTTTTCAAAGCATCATCACAGGTAGTGTGATTATAATTGATAACCTTCTCAGGAGCATCAATGTATGAGCCTATAGACCAACCTTGTTCCCTGAGATTAAGATTCTCTACGAGTAAGCGAAGGTGCTCAATCGGTTTGCCAGTGAAGCTGAATTTCAATCTCTTGTCAATGGCATTTCTTAATCTGTACTTGGATAATCGTGACTGGTTGCTGTCAAGGATAAGGGAGTATTCATAATTCCTTAAACCATTCTTCTTAAAGTTATTTGCTCTCTCAAGAGTGTATCTCTCTCCCTCAAAATCGCAGTAAGAGCCAACAGGTATCTCTACATAGTTTGGTAAAGAGAAGAAGAGATTCAAGGTATCTTCTTCCATCAAGGCTGTGTAGGAATAGCTATCATCTCTTACAACGAGATCCGCAATCTTCACTCCTGATTTGTCGTAAATAATCATATCTGAACACTCAACTTTTCTGGGTAACCACTTGTATGGTCATAAGCTACCAACTCCTCAATTGTCTCTATTCTTGAAACATTAGCCTTATGCTCTGAGGTCTTGTCATAGCACTCTTTAGCATATATCTCCAGTGACATAAGCAAAGACTCAAACAACTCAATGTTTAATGTCAATGGTGATGGATTCATCCCACCTGTCCAAAGGGTAATCTCTGGGATATTATTAGCCTTAAATGCTGCTATTGTTGTGTAAAGAGAAGCTCTCTCTGTTCTGTTTAACCACATCTTCACACCATTGACAAAAAAAGAGTTTATAGCATCAGATTGGTCGTATCTGAATATCCTATGAATTTTGTCTCTCTTTCTTTGTTGGAAAATCTCCTCATTTGAAGGAGAAGTAACCATCAGAAATGCTTCTACTGGAGTAACATCAGGATGTGCTTCTAAAAAACCTAACTGCTTTGCATTGAGAAGAATGTATTTTCCTGCATATAAGTCATCAAATGTTAGTCCTGTGAGGTTCTTATCAAAAGCAACCTCTGTCTCAATAAATCCTTTTTCTATATGTATGTATATCATAATATTAATTAGTTTAAACATGCCAAAATTCTGACGAAACGATATCAGGGCCAACATTGACTAAATAAACACCTGTAGGTGCATAGTTATATCCATCTGGGTCTGAAAAGATTTCCATAGTCCAATCATTCATCCAAAGAGACCCCATTTGCTCAAATAATGGGTATCCACTATCCCAAGCACTCCAAGCATCGTAGCTATGCCAACCATAATAAGGAATCTCTGTCATTGGTGCTTCTGCAAAATACCCGCATTGACCGTGGATGTAGTTATATGAGTATGGATTCCCTGCCCTGTATTCAGTGCTTGTGCGACCTGTACCATCTGGATATTGAAAGTGTCTCTCTTGTTGCCAATAATAAACTGTTAGCTGCCCATCACAGGAGTAAGCACCCCTGACCCCATTGGCATCACACGAAAACCCTGTTCCAACCCAGTCAGTCCAAACTCTCTCCCAGCCACATTGACCATCAATCCTTCTACTTCTGGATTCTCCATTGTAGTAATCACTATATGTTGTTGTGTCAGAGAAAGAATACTGGTCTCTTACCTTCTTGTAGTCAACGAAATAGTAGTTTGTTCCACACGAGCCATTCCAATAGGTAACACCATCCCAAACACCATTGGTAACTGATGCTGTCTCTTCTACAATAGGGCCTGTCTTAACAATGCTACCTCCATCATAGCTATATAGAATATTCCTCTTCCTCACAATTCCAGTATAACTCCAACTGCCATACGAAGAAGAGCCATATTCATTGCTTGAGGTGTAGCTTGAGCCTGACCTAACAACACCATCAGAATAAGAAAAAGAGGTACTTACAACCCTGTTTCTGTATGAGTTACCTTCATGATAGCTCCAAGTGCCATAAGAGTAACTTGGAATACCATTCTCTATATCTTGATACGAATCTCCACTCTTAACCACACCATCAGAGAAAGTGTATTTTGTAGCAACATCCCTGAACCTACTTTCATTACCAGAGGAGTAGTTCCACACACCATAGAGGTAAGATGTGGTGGCTGTTTCAGATTGCTGATAAGAAGAGCCATAGACCTTTGAAGCATAGCTTCCATCTTGGTACACATCCTGACTCCAAGTCGTTATTGTTCTCACTCTTGAATAGTTGTTTGGATAACTCCAAGAGCCGATATCTTCTCCAGTATTTGTGTATTCTATGCCAGGGAAAATCTTTGTCCCACCCTTGTAGATGGTAGAGATTTTAGTCGTACCCTTATACACACCCCTTATTATATTATTGCCTATTTTCAACATAGCCTAAATGATGAAGTACAATGTGTTAGCATCTTTAGTAATGGAGTTATATTGAGCCTGAGTACCAGTCCATAGTGGTATAGGAGGGCCTTGTACTCCCTGTGGCCCTTGTATGCCTTGAGGCCCTTGAGCTCCAGTAGAACCTGTATCCCCCTTATCACCCTTGTCACCTTTAGGGCCTTGTACTCCTTGCAATCCCTGAATACCTTGTGCCCCAGTGTCGCCTTTATCACCTTTCGCCCCTTTGAGTGAAGCCAAGTATGTGCTTACTGTTCCAGAGTTACCTGCATTCAACCAAACCTGATATGCACTCAACCCTTGTGGCCCTTGCGAGCCTGTTGCTCCAGTGTCACCTTTTGGCCCTTGAATACCTTGTGGGCCTGTGTCCCCTTTTGGGCCAATAGCACCAGTGTCTCCCTTGTCGCCTTTCTGACCTTTTAAGGAGAGGATAAAAGCCGATTCAGTACCACTATTGCCAAGTTCTAACCAAGACTGATAAGCACTCTTCCCAGTAGGGCCAGTAGCACCAGTAAGGCCAATATCCCCTTTGTCGCCTTTATCTCCCTTAGGCCCTTGAATACCCTGTGAACCTGTCAAGCCAGTATCACCCTTATCACCTTTGAGAGCAGTGATGGCAACCAAGTCTTTCCAGACACTATCACCAACAACTCTCCACTGGATATGAGTAGTCCCTTTGTACAACTCTATGCTTTTGCCGGTATCTCCCTTGATACCCTGAACACCCTGAAGGCCGATTGGGCCTGTATCACCTTTATCTCCCTTTGGGCCTTGAGCTCCATCAAAGTAGTCAACACCCTTGACTGGAGTGTATCCTGCATCACCTCTATCACCTTTGACACCCTGAATACCCTGTACTCCCCTGACATAGATAGCTGTCTTCTGATATGCTTTAGACACCCTATTCCACTGGTAAACATAGTGGTCTGCACCTATGTAGGTAGGGTGCTCTGCTACATCAATGGCAGAGTCTCTTGCCTGATTTGCTCCACTGATGGCATTGCCAATATCCGATACTGCAACCTGCTTCCACGATTCAAGATCCTGAATCTTGTCTGTGGCTGGTTTCTGAAGCAAGGCTATGTCTGAAGCTGTCAGGTCAGGAAACTTCAACTTCAAGACATCATACCCGACAAGTGAACGGAAGGAGGTATCTGCCTCATTGCTATACTTCCATTCTATACCATTTGTGCCAGTCCTGAATGTGGGAGTAGCACCATCCTTGCCTTTGGGAATACCAATGACAAAGACAGGACTCTCTGCTGTACCTGACTTGCTTATTGTAGGTGCAGATTCAGGAGAAAGAGAATTCACACTCATTGTGATATTCGGAGTGATACCTGTCAATCCTCTATCTCCCTTGTCTCCTTTATCCCCTTTTGGGCCAATAGGGCCAGTGGGGCCAATAGGCCCAACATCACCCCTGTTGCCCTTCAATAAACCTATACCGACCTTTGAACTCTTATTTGTTATTCCATCAACTGCCAAGACAATCAGCCCATCAAGTGATGTTGATTCAGGCAGTTCACTCAACTTCTTCTTAACTATTCCCATATCCTATCCACTCTAAATCAATCCCAAAAAATCCATCCTCTGTAATAATCAAATCCCCACTTTCAGTGGTTAGAAGAATATCATAATCCTTTGCTCTGAACGAAGTGAAAACCAGTGTGACTGAAAATTCGCACCAAACCCTGTCATCAATGGCAAAATCACTCACCGACCCACACAAATAGTAGCACTTATACTCCGAAACAGACCTGTCAACATAGAGAATCCTCTCTCCCGACCTTGTCAAATGACACAAAAAGGAGTGATAATTGTTCCAAAAAGTGTGTATTGTGGGGGCTGTGAGGAGAAAACACAAGGTTACCTCCTTAGATTTGAAGAAAACATACTCCCCATCGTATATAGACCCACACAAATTGTGTGTTTTTACGAGTAAATTCTCCTTGACAGATGGAAGCTTCTCTATCTCCTTAATACAGCCATCAAGCATACGAACCCCAAAATGTGAGATATCCACACCATCTATCTCAAGGCCTTGATAAGCCACTACCAGTGGAACAGGCAAAGGATTATCAATCCCATCCATTGGGAAGTCATCAATGAAGTCCAGGCTGAAAAGACTCATCCCATGCAACTCCTCAAAGTTTGGCTGAACAATCATCCGTAACCTCCTGACAATACCTAACTCCCCAAAAGAGAATTCATGATAAGAAGTGGAAGAGAGCATCTCCAAAAACTTACTCCTACCAAATACATCCTTACTGGAGAAGCTCATAGTAAAGGTCTTACTATCCAATTTTGGGGATTCCAAGTCAACCTCGATCCCATCTTCATCAGGCCAGTCATTGATGACAGGCTCAACAAGTGGTGGCCAACAGACTAAACCTGCATAGCTACCCTCAAGGAGAGATACACCAAATGCAGAGTAAACATCAACTCCATCTATGATTAAAGCCCCTGTCATTTCCTTATAGTCAATCCTTTGATATTAATCGTATCAATACCACTCCTGACAGAAGAGATATCCTTCTCTATGTTCTCAAGGCGTGATGTGTTATTGTCAATATTTGACAAGTGTTTCAGAATCAAGACTGAGTTATTTGACAAGATTTTGACACTCTCATTGATACTATAAGTATGTCCTTGCATTACTGCAAAGCGACCATTCAACTCATCAGCCGACTGCTGATTCATTGAGGCTATCCCTTTCTGTGAAGCTGTCCTTGTGGTGTCTGGTTTCCATAACTCATAGCCCTGCTCTCTCATACTCTGACGAGCCTGTTCCATAGCCTTGAGGTATTCCTCAATACCTTTGCTGTACTCCTGACCAAACCATACCAAGTCATCAGTTATATCCATATCTCCACCTTCACCAAAGCTGGAGTTGAAGAGTTCTTCAAGTTCACTAAGCCTCTCCTGAAATATCTGTGCGAAAATCAATTGAGAGATGATGTTCTCAATTGTAGAAGTGAGGTAATTATCAAAGTCATCAATGGCAGAATATATGTCTCCATTCCGAAATGCTGATACAAGAGAATCCGACAACTGCTTACCCAAGTCTCCTGCAAGATCCTTGAAGTTCTTTCGCATCTCCTCCTGTGCCTGAAGTGCCTTATCCTTTATCTCCTTCCAGTTGTCAACTAACTTCTTGGTAGCTTCATCAAGCTTGGCGTAGTCCCTTAAGATGTCAGGATTGAGTTCAAAAGTTTCTGAATTGTATATCTCTCCGTACTTCTTCTTGAGAGATTCAAACACTGGTACTGTCTTTCTTGTAAAGAGTCCTATCAGGCCACCCACTACAGCCCCGACCACAGCACCAACAGCATTTCCTATCCCGGGCACTACTGTTCCCAATACAGCACCTGCGGCTGCACCAGTGGCCACATTTATACCGCTGACAACCTTCTTTGTGCCAGTCTGTATCTGCCCCTCATTGAGTTTAGCAACTGCCGAGTTGAGTTCAAACATTGACTGGGCATACTGCTTTGCCCCTGCTATAGCCCTTGAATAAGGATTCTCTACACCAAACAGATTGGACTGTTTATAGGCCAGTGATTCTATCCTTAGGAGTGAAGCCTGATGTACTGACTCTGCTATGGCATCTCTCCACTTCTGCTGTTCAATCCTGTTGGCCTGAATCTGTTTTGTGACCATCGTTATCAGAGTCAGTGCCGCCCCAATACCTGCCGATATTGATTCAGGGTCTGATGGTTTTTTCTGCATAACAGTCATCAGGTCTTCCATCCCTGAAGATAACCCCGATATGACACCTCCAATCTCACCTGCTACACCACCAAATTCAGACAGGGAGTTACCAAGTACTCCAAGTGCGAGTGATAGTTCCCCTATGACACTATTGACTCGGGTGAAGAAGGTTTCTTCAATCTGTTCTTCAACTTTGTCTTTAGCATCATCTAGTAAGGCAATGAACTCTTCTAAATTATATCCTGCCTCTTCTAACTCTTCAACCAATTTATCAGGTAGTTCAATACCCTTGATGGCATCTTTAGCCTTCAATAACTGACTGGTGGTTGCTTCAGCAAGGGAATGGAAAAGAGGAATAGCCTTTTTAACCTCTTTGGTTAAGAAATCAGACATATCTCCAGAGATAAGTCCTCCCAGTCCGTAATCATCCAATAAGGCTCGTTTAAGAGCCTCCAATTGCCTCTCCTTACTCTTTCCTGCCTCTGCTATTGCAGACTCAATCTCCCTGGCATTCTCGTCTGTTCTGAGGGAGTTCAGAACCTTAACATCAGCATTGAATCCCTCTTCTATCTCTTTCCTCTTGGCAGTGAAGTCCTGATACTTTTCAAGCAGACTCTTATACAATTCAACCTTGCTGTTGGCAAAGAGCCTGTCTTCAGCATTGTTTAAATCGTCAATCTTACCCTTACTGGTAACATCAAGTTGTGTGGAAGGTGTGAAACTCTCCTCCTTCTTGCCACTTTTCAACCATAGGTCTTTCTCAATCCTGTTTTGAGCATCAAGGAGTTCCTTGCCGAATTCTGTGATGGCATCTTTCCTTCTTTGATGGTCAAACTCAAGCTGTGCCATCTCCTTCTCAAAACCTTCAGCCATAAGGTCAATCTTGGATTGGTTGAGCCTGTAAACAAGCTCTCTCTCAACCTTTGTCAATTCCTCAAGATTTCTCTTGGCATCAGCCTCCAGTTTAGCTCTCTCCTTTGCTCTCTTCTCTGCTTCTGCTATCTCCTCTTCTGTTGGGCCTCCCCCTGAAACAGTAGCCACAACTGGTTGTGAGGAGAGCTCTATCTCTCTCTTCAGTTCAGAGATGGTGTTTCTCACCTCCTGCAACTTTGTCTTGGTGTTGTTAAGAGCCGATTCTGCCTCCTGTAAGTCGGTCTTACCAAACCATCCTGCTACATCAATCAAAGGGCGGTTGTAGTATGCTGAATTAGTGCTTTTATCATCATATACTGACTTATTCTTTGACAACTCCCTCTGAAGGTCTCTCTCGGATTTATAAGCCCCCTCCAGTTCATCTTGGGCTGCTTTCATCCGTATCTGCCTCTCCAGTTGTGTCAGGTAGAGTTTGATAGCTTCAGTGTTGTTGTTTATCAACCTGCCCTCTTCATCAAGCTGTGCGTTGTATGAAGGGATGATGCTCTTCAGGTCGTTGATGGCTTTTCGTCTATGCTCATTGGCTATGTTGCTGTTGTTGATGACATCTTCCAGAGCCTTGATTTTAGCACTCTGCCTGTCCATCTCCTCCGTTGCCACCTTATTGGCTTTGGCCAATCCACTGATGGAGTCAGTAGCATCGTCTGTCTTTTTACCAAAGGCCCATATGGCTGTTCCTACTGCTGTTATCAGGGCAAGAAGCAAACCCAAAGGGTTGGCCTTTGTAGCAAGATTAAAAGCTATCTGGGCATCCTTTGCAGAACGGATACCTGATGCCAGTTGAAACCAAGCTTTGATGTTACCTGCCATAACAGAAGCACCCTGTATGGCGTGGGCAGTGATGACAGCGGCTTTGTAAGCACCATAGGTAGAGATGAGAACACCAAGTATCTTTCCTATCTCCTCATAGTGTTCAACCATATACGAAGCACCTGAAATGACTTCATTGATAAGCCCTTCATTGGAACGACCTATCTCATTCATCATAGAGTCAATGGCATCCTGAAGATTGGATATCTGGCCAGTGATGGTCTTGCTCTGTTCAGCCATCAGGTTGTTGAACTTACCACCTGCACTGGTCATGTTCTCTATTGCCTTCTTCATCTCTGAAGCACCAACCTTACCTTCCGACACGAGGTCTGCCACTTGATCCTTAGCAACACCGAATATCTTTGCCAACTCTTCGGCCATAGGGATACCTCTTCCCATAAATTGCCTTAAGTCCATAGTGAACATCCTGCCCTGTGTCATCGTGGTTCCGTACAGATACACCAAGTCCCCAAGAGGGATGGATAACCCTGCGGCTATGTCTCCCAATCGGATGAGAATCTCATTCACCTCTTCTGCACTTGTGCCATAGGCAAGGAGTTGTTTTGCCCCTCCTGCTACACTCTTAAGGTCAAAGGGAGTGGTTGCCGCTGTCTTCACTAACTGAGCCATCAGTTTATCAGCCTGACCTTTGTTGCCAAGCATAACCTTGAAGGCTACCTCCAACTGCTGAAACTCACCCCTTACTTCTGCTATGCTTCTTGTGAATTGAGCCAGTTGCTGAATAGAGAGGAAGGCCGCTAATCCTGCGGCTGCATTCCGCAAGGCTGTGTTTATCCTATTGCCCTCCTCTGTTGCTGTGTTGCCTAACCTCCTGAACTGCTCCTTAGTGACATTGGCATCCCTCTGAAGTTGAGTGTTGTCTAAACCTAATAACCACCAAATCCTTCCATCACTGTTATTCATCCATCTCCGCTATTAAGTTCCTTATTGCATTCCTGTTCTTGGGATTATCACAATCAATGACATCTCCCTTCATTCTCCTCTTTTCTGGCTTAGCATCGTCATAGGTGGGAAGGACAGAACTGAACATCACCAAGTTGATGTAACTCAATTCGTAAAGAACATAGGTGATTGTTAAGTTATAGGCTTTGGATAATCCTCCCACCATAGCCCAGATGCTGTCATTATCAACTACACCGCCTTCCCTGTGGGAGTCAGTAGATTTATTTCTGATAGGAAAGCGGTAATGGCGAAAAAATCGGGTATCTCCTTCAACTTGAGAAGTTCCATAGTAAGACTATTCACCTCACTTGGTGAAAGGTCATAAAGTATCTTTTCTACCAGTCTGGAATACTCTTTCTGGAAACGATTTTTAAGGCCAAAAAGACGATGTTTTGTATTTTTGGGGTTGGTGGTTGGTCCTAGTATCAAAACTGCCAAAATATCCCCAATAACACGACAATCTTTAGCTGTACGGATAACCTCCTCTATGATGTTTACTCCCTCAGACTGTACTCTGGGGAGTTGTGATACCAATCCTGAAACCTCAATCAGAGTAGCTATGGAAGGAGGAGAAACCTCATACTTGATCCCTCCAACCATAATACTCTTCTTCCTTTGCAAAATGGTATCTGATGCTTTCTCCTCTATCCTTCTCTTCATAATTGCATAGGTTTGTAGTGCAGGTTGTCGGAGTTGAACCGAATGTCTGCCTTGCAGATACATCTCCACCATCAGGAGCAACCGCAGTTATCGGTTTGACCACCTACCGAAAAGTCCGTCTTTCCGTTTGTCATTTACAACCAATTAAGGCGTTTTGGTATAAGGTTTTAGTATGTTGCCTGATGATGGTTTCAAGCCATCAAAAGAGTATTTCCATCTCTTGCCATCGGCACTTGACCAGGTCTCTTCAGCAGAAACAGTGGTCTTCTCCATGATGAACCCTTCAAGAGTATCATCCTCAGGAGTGAGCCTAACTGCATACTTACCTGAAACAACACCATCGTTATCGGAAATGGGTTTAACATCTCCCTTCTTAACGAATACTTCGCATTCAAAGAGATACTTATTCCTCTTGTGGCGAATATCAATCACCTCACCACCTTCTCCAGTAGCCTCCCTCTTCTCTCCCTTTGTGGGAATGAGTTTGGAAGTGTCTTCTACTATCTCTGGCATCTCTTTCCATACTGTTGGAAGAGTATCTCCATCTCCTAACAGACCAAATTCAATCTTTGGTTTTCCCCAAGATAAAACTGACATAATCAAATATATTTTAACATTTTAACTTAAATCTCAATCTCACATTGACGAAGTGCTGATGGATATCAGGTTCAGGGAAACTGGTAATAAGCCATCCAAGAGAGAAGTAGTATCCGTGTGACTTGAATTGTTTCACAGAGTTATAAGCTATCCTCTCCAACTCACGACATCTGGAGGTGTTCTTAACCAATACCCCAGTGCCATTATCAATGTCCGGAACATAGATGTTGATAGTTACTATTCCTGTCTGTATCTGAGCATCCAATCCATCCATAAAGGAGATGACTATGTCTTCCTTGTCTGAACCTATTGGCCTTGCCCCTTGTAAGTAAATACTTCCATTTACAGCATCCCTCAGTGCACTTGCACGAACCAGACGCATTGTGTCGTACTCTATCTCTCCTCCTACCTTGCTCATCTCTTAACAAAACCTAATTTTTTCAATATGCTTGGAACTAATGACTCGGCAAGAAGCTCTGCTGAAGAGAGAACATTGAGGCTCTTCGCTTCCACATAGGCAGAGTATTTCATCCCTGCCACCACTATCAGGTATATGCCTTTCTTCTGTTTGGCTACCAACTCGTCAATGAAGCGTTTCCCCTCTCCTGATCCCTGTGAACCTTCTGCTACCTGTGTGAATCCACCACCACTAACGACAAGGCCATTCTTGGCTATGACATAGCCTACTGAACTCCTCAGGTTGCCTGTTCTGTTGATGTATCTGCCATTGTCCCTTGCTTCGTTTACACATTGCTCACCCACATAAGACAAGGCAGAGACGATTGCATTCTCCTTCTCCTCAATCTTTCGCCTGATATAGCTATCTATCTCTGCCAAACTTGTCTTCTGGGTGATGTTAAACATCATATGGTAATCTTAACCTTTTGAACCTCTTCCAATACCTCAATGCTTTGGATGACTTTCTCACAAACCAAATCTCCTCTGGTGTTGATAAGCCTGACCATCTTGGCACTGAAGTCCATTTCGTCAATCAAAATTGTATATGATGATGTGATGAAAGCCCCTCCTTCATATCGCCCCTTGTTGCTTATAGTATTGGCCTGATAGGTGCAATCCATAGCATTTGGACTCCATGAAGAGATGACAGGGACAGTGTCACCATCAATGACTCCTCCTCCCTGTTCTATCTTGTATAAAAGCTTACCTCTCATCACTCCCCGATGTATCTTACTGTTGGTTGTTGAACAAATTCATTGCTATCCAGTCCGACCTCTCCACACAGCCTCCTGATGCGTGTCTCCACTGCCTTCTTGTCAAAGGAGAGAGATACACCACCTTCCGCCACATTGTTGAGAGTTATCATCTGCGATAATAATTCAACCACTATGAATGTTATTAACCTCTCATTTTGAGTGCTATATAAACCACTCGCATCCAACCCATACTTATCGCACTTCCTCTCAATCAAACTCCTTCTCACTGGGTATGGCCTGAGGTCTTCCTGAATAGCTTCTGAATTTGTCATAACTAAGCCTTCTTGGTTACATCAAGGATAAATACATCTCCCCTTCCTACGAAGGCAGGGAAGGCAAACATCTCATAAGCCACATAACGACCTTTGCTATCTCTCCACTGGGAGATAAGGTTGTCAAAGAACGAAGTGTACACTTTGTTCGGGATAGGGTCAAATGCCTCCAGTGGGTCTGATACCTTCAGCACAGCCACTCTCGGAGCACACATAGAAACGACTCTTCCATCCTTGAAGAGAGAAAAGGTTGTCCCATTGGCATAAGTACCAAATTCCTTAACCACCTCAATAGGTGCTATCCTGATTGAGTTTAGGTAGTTGTTAATATGCTCCAGTGATATGCCAGGAGTGGTGCTTGTCTGTATGTTGAGCATCTTCAGACCTATCAGGTCTCTGAATTGCTTACACTGCTCAATGAGTGAGGCAGTAGCATCACTTACCCTGTGTTTGAGGACTGACTTACCTGCACTATTGGCTAATGTCTCCTGATACTTCAGGACACTAATCACATCCATCGTCTCAAGGGTGTTCTCTGACCAAATCTCATCCTTTGCACGAAGGGAGTTTTTCTGTATGCCTATTGGCAATGCTGTCTTCCATACCAAACCACCTTCGTTGTTGTGTTTGGTGAGTGTTACCTGACCATCTGATAACCCTTCAAGGTATTGTGCCCATATCCTTCTGTGAGGTGCTATAGCCGCTAACTCATAAGGATTGAACAGGTACTTCACTATGTTCTTGTACTGGTCATTCTTCTGTGTCTCTGTGAGGTTTTTACTCACTTGGCGGTATCTGTCCTCCATGTAGAAGTATTTCTCCAGTCTGTCGTTGGAGATTTGCCACTCGTCTCCGAATCGTGCCAGTGTGCCGGAGATTTCCCCTACACTCGGCATATCTCTTTTTGGCCTTGGTGAGTTCCTGTCAATAACAGTACCTACCATTGCAGCAGCGTACTCTGCTGTGAGCTCTGCAAAGCTCTTGGAAGCCTCGTATTCAACACTCATCTCTTCATTCCACGCAACCTTGTAGGTTGAGTTTTTCATGTTCTCATTGATGAAGGCACTGAACGCTACTGGCTCTTGTATGATGTCAATTATTCTCTTGTCCATCTATCTCTCTCCCCCTATTTTATGATGAATTGGCACTTATTCAGTGCTGTGACTATTGCTGATGTCAAAGGCTGTGGTAAGGCCAAAGGCTGAATGTCAAAAGCCTTGAATATCACTGTGCAGGATGGCAAGGCATCAATCGCTG
Organism: uncultured Bacteroidota bacterium; assembly: GCA_937901965.1. GTDB lineage: Bacteria > Bacteroidota > Bacteroidia > Bacteroidales > UBA932 > Bact-08. The sequence goes on along the minus strand of CALGSW010000015.1, from coordinate 22,384 downwards.
AATCTGTGTATGCCATTCCATCTGGGTTTACTACTGGCTTACTTGATCCTGCTTCTGCATACTCTTGCAGTACTGAACCTGCCGATACTGTTCCAAGTGCTCCTGCTGTGATGGTGAAGGTATCATAGTCAGGGTTAGTAGTGTCAAGGTTAGCCACTGACACTGATTTTGTTCCTGAACCAAGTATGTCTCCATTTATGAGCATTGCTCCTTTCTTCACTTTCACTGAAGTTGTCTCTGCTGTAATAGCTTCTGCGAGTTGTGCTGTCTTCACTACTCTTGCTATTCTCTCGTTGAAGTCCACCTTCAGAAATGTGCCTTTGAGTACCTTCTCCTGTGTTGCAGGGAGGTTGGATTTCTCAATGGCAAATCCTCCGTTGAACTCTTCGGTTGAAGCTACATCCCACATATGGATATAGCTTTTCCCACTTTGAGGTGTCTCTCTGTAGTCCATTGTTTACTCTGCGTTTTTGTTTAGTTGAACCATCTTTTCAATGAACTCATCTGTTGACGACTTTGCTGAAGTACCTGCTGGCGGTGCTGACATCTTACTAAGCCCTTCGTTGGCCAGTTCCTGATTTATCTCCGACACCATTGCTGATTTATCTTCCAGATATGTTAGAAAATCCTCTTCATCTTTGAAGGTCATCCTGTCAAAGTCTTTCAGTCTGTCTTCCTTCTGTTTAGGAAGTAATCCTGATAGGCTCTTCTCAAATCTCTCTCTTCTTGATTCTGAGATTTTAGCATTCTCAAGCTGTTGTAATCTCTGCTCTTGCTGTTCTCTGTATTTTCTGAACCAGTCTGGCTCATCATTTTGTTGAGTAGCGTTGTCAGGAGAAGTGTTATCCTCTCCTTTTGGCTGTTTTGTTTTGGTGATGTTGGCATTGATTACTCTGTTTGCCATTGACTGCGAAATCTCAAGAAACTGGAGTGCTTTGTCTATCTCCTCGTCCACAGATTCGTCTGAAGCATCCTCTTGCAGGTTTCTGACGATTATGTCTGTGACACCTTCAAGCTCTTTCTTTGTGAACCCCAACGATGCTGCTTTGGGTTTCAATCTCTCTATCACTTTCGTTTTCATTCTCTCTCTTCGTGCTTTTTGTTCCTGTTATGAAACCGATTCTTTCTGAACACGAAATTAGTGATAGGTGCTTGTTATACAAACACTTTTTATTGAAAGTTTTTGACATCAAAAAAAAGAGGACTGCCCAGTGGACAATCCTCATATTTAGTTAAGTAAAAGGGGTTAGTGTAGTTTGAATTTATGTTACGAAATAGTAACTCCTTAATTCTGAATGACAAAGATAATAAACAAAACATATCTCGCAAGTAATCAGGGAGAACAATTAAATTATTTAGTAACTTGACGCCATAATTCTAAATATTCAATCCAATGAGTAGCGAAATTGAAAAACTTTCTCCTTCAAGACAAACTGCTGTCAAAGTGATATTCGAAGCATTCAAGATCCTGAAGGCCGCAGGTGGTAGTATGCCTGGTAAAGAGGTAGTAAACAAGATTAGGGAGTCTGTTGAATTATCTGAATGGGAGAAAGAAATATACGAAAAGACAGGATATGTTAGATGGGAATCAATCCTACATTTCTTCACTATAGACACGATGAAAGCTGGTTATTTGAGGAAAAACAAGGGCGTGTGGTATCTAACAGATGAAGGAGAAAAGGCTATCCAAAAAGGGCCTGTGAAATTACTTGAAACAGCCTCCCAACTATACAAACATTGGGCTGAAGATAATAAGCAGAAGAAAACTAAAGGCGAAGAAGAACCAACAGAACTTGATTTAGACAAAAGTCAAACGATTAAGGCAAGCTTAGACTCGTTGCGTGAAGAAGCAAAGGCAGGAATAAAAGATTTCATCAGGGGCAAGAATCCTTATGAGTTTCAAGATATGGTCGCCGCTCTTCTCCGTGCTATGAATTATCACACTCCTTTTGTTTCACCAAAGGGAAAAGATGGAGGTTTAGATATCATTGCATATAATGACCCACTTGGTGCAACTGCTCCAAGACTAAAGGTTCAGGTAAAGCATAAGCCCGACACATCAATACCAGTAGATGATATAAGAAGTTTGACAGGACTACTCAACAAAGATGGAGATATTGGATTGTTCGTAACATCTGGTACTTTTACCTCTGAGGCAGAGCGTTCTGCAAGAGAGAGCCATCGGCATATTCGCCTTCTTGACATTGATACATTTATTGACCTTTGGCAAGAATTCTATTATAAGATGACTGACGATGATAAGAATATGCTCCCTCTACAACCAATCTATTTTTTAGGAAGCAATGAATAACTCTTAAAATCATGGACATTGAGAAAAAGAGGAGAAATAGGGATAACTTCCTCTTAAGATTGTACATGTTAGCCGATGGAAGCACTAATAAGTATTTCATTATGTACGACATTGGCAAAGATTGCGGTATATCAGATGAAGAAACTGATGATATTGCAAGCTACTTATCATCTAAAGCATTTATCAGTATTCGCTCAAAAGACAGGGACATAAACCTTCTCACTCTTGGCATAGATTATATTGAAGATTTATATTTATCAAGCAAACAGGTTTTTAGTGAAAGGCAAACTAAAAGAGTTGTAAAAAGGATTAACAAACTTCTTAAAAAAGATAACAAGGAGTTTCAATTAAATCCTGACGATTTTCTCAAACTACATCAAAGTAAATATGAGGTTACTAAATTCAACTTAGGAAAATCAATACTTAACACGCTCATTATGAATGGAATTTACGACCTCGCTAAATTTTCTGCTTTTATTGTTGCTAAATCATTTCTTGGATTTTGATTCCCAAAGAGAATAAATCTTATCGTCACATAATTAATAAACACCTGCCACTCTTCAGAATGACAGGTGTTCTTTTGTTATAGCCCTTGACTAAACTACTGGTTTCTTCCTCTTAAAGACAACAGTTCTGCTGTCCAATCTCACTGGGTGAAGTCCTTCAAGTGAGCCATACTTCCGTAGTTTCAAAGCTTGTTGCCTACACTTAAGTAAATCTTCTGGTAAAGCTAAATTCAATTGGTCTTTCATACTCTTTACGATTAAACTTATTGGTTATTAAATCAATCCATCATCGGCAAAACTGAAATATTCTTTGGAAGTGCAAATGATATGGTCAAGAAGAGTGATGTCAAATAACGAACAGGCATCCTTCAAAGTTTTGGTTGCTGTCTTGTCCGTTTCTCCTGGCTTAGCATTTCCGCTTGGGTGGTTGTGAGAAAGGATTATGGAAGAAGCGGCACACTTCAGGGCAGTGGCAACAATCAACTTGTTGTCAACCACTGTTGCATTTATACCACCCTGACTGACCTTAAACCATCCTATGGTGTTGTTTGCCCTATTGAGGAACAAAGCAATGCAGGTTTCATTTAACTCAATGGTGTCTTGGTCATACAATTCCTTCAGAAAGATGTAAGCATCTCTTGAACACGATATCTGAACCTTCTTTATCTCTCCTGTCTTATACTTCAGGGTTATCTCTGGGATTGAGCCTTTGTAGTGTTTCATTTCTTCTCCTCCCATTAAGACATTAGTAATGATTTAAGCTCTTCCTCTCTCTTCTTCGGGAACACCCATCCTGAACCACACCATAGCCTAAAGTTGAATCTACCTCCTAACTCCTTGAGTTTATCCTTCACTGGCTTGGTATCTCCTACCACTACCAGTGCCTTTGTAGAGTATTCAATCAACTTCAGATTCTTCCCTTCAGCAATAGGCTCTACTTGGAGTAAGTCTTCTTCTTTCTCAATCTTGATCCTGAACGGTTGATTCCATTTGCCTATAGCAAAGTGGCAATAGAAGTTCACACTGAAGTAATCTGACATTATATCTGAATCGTCATAGTTGTAAGTCATCAGATATTCATACATATCTGCTATTACCTTCTTTGCCTCTTCTGTGAGCCTATCATCCTCTTTTATGTAGTATTGGTTTAGTTGGAGATAACCGTTCTCATTCTCTCCTTTAAACGCTTGGAATGGGGATGACATAAGGTGGATATAGATTGACCTATACCCATCCTTTGTCACCGAAAATGTGCAATCTGGGTACTTCTCCTTTGCATAGGCTCTTACCCTTGCTGCGATGTCTTTTAACGACAATTTTGAGTCGTAATTCTGTCCTTTGAATGTTGTGTCTGTCATAAACTGAAATGTTTGAAATGGTTAGTAAATGTCAAAATCGCTGACGCCTCTTGTCTGAAATGCTGATTCAAGTTCCATAATGAAATCCTCTCTCTCATCCTCTGTCCCGGTATGGGTTATTGCCCATACGTTGGTGCTTATCTGTTTCAACTTGCTTCTCAAGAATCTATCATCTGAAATGATGTCAAATGCTCTTGGCGTCTCTCTCAATGCTACTTCAAGTGTTGTCATAACTTCTTGATTAGATGGATTTAGCATAGTCTCTTAATATCTTCACTTCTCTCTTTGTCAGACTGCCTAACTTGAAATGAAAGGAGATAATCTTCTCGGGGTCAAATGCCTTCTTTATCTCCGAGAGAGGCTTACTGAATAGTTCAGAATAGTAGTCTTGACACTTTTCAGGTGGTGCAAAGAAGTGAACTGCGAATGGGCCACTTGCAAGGACTTTGATGTCATACTCATCACACCCAGTCAGCCTACCAGTGGTCTTCTCTGCTTTTTCAATAACTTTTTGAATTTCTACACTCAATCTTACTCCAATCTTGAGGTCGTTAACAATGCTTTGTCTCATAAACTGTTTTTGAATTTGGTTTTGTTAAGTAGTTCAAACTTAACTTGTTAAGGTTAATTTTCCAAAATATTTAACATCCATTTTCTATTGATTTACAGACATTTACATAGGCATTTGTATCTTTACGGAAGGAGTCTGGATTTAGACCAGACCACCTTCACTTTGGAATGATATGAGAACCGAGATTTCGGCTTTTTAAAGAATTTGATTGTCATCGCATATCAAAACATCTCCGACTATTATATCATTGATTCCTGACATAACCACTTCTCTTGTGGCTTTGATGTTTACTGGTAGTCCCATTAGCTTTCCTTCTTCGTTCACTACCATTAGTCTGTTGTCTGAGAGGTAAACCAGTTCTATGTATCCACCTACGAATTCATTGAGTTCGTGTAGCTTGAAGAATGCTCCGTTCTGTGGCTTTATCTCCTGAACCTCTCCTGTGGTAAGAATGTGTTGTGCCATCGTCTCTGCCCTCCCTACTTATCTTATGAATAATGTCCAACTTGGCTCTATCCCGATGGTGTAACCCTGACGGATGCAACTTGCTATGTACTCACTCAATGCTCCCTTCTCAAATACACACTCACAATCAATGTAGTAGCCTAATTCAGAGTCTTCAGCGATGCCTTGCTCAATCTTATCGGCTATCTTGAAAAACAGGTCTTTGTTTTGTTCTGTCATCTCGTACTTAGTGTTCATCTCTTCCATAGTGTTGATTTGTTTTGTTATTGAATTATGATTCAAACTTCTGCAAAATGTGCTTGTAATACAAGCATAGTTCAAAACATTTTCAAAACATTTTCATCCACCCAACTAATTGTTCTATTGGACACTATGGAGGTGATTCTTATTTTCTCTGATGAAGTATGGAGGGTTCGGGGATGAGTCTATTTTCTCTTTGTGTGAAAGATACCAGTCACTGAAGTTTTTAGGAGGTTTTTTGATTTCATTCTTGGATTTGAGTGTAACATCTTTCCCAGCCAGTACCTTCTTCTGGTAAGTGATAAACTCCTGCTGTGTGGCAAGGATGGATACCACCTGACAACGACATTGAGGATGCCATCCCAAGAAGAGAAAGGATTTAGGATACCTGCCTTTGAGAGATTCACATATGTCGCAGGAGAAAACCTTATTTGACCTCTTCACCTCATATCCCACTACGAAATCCAGTTGTTGCCACCTGATGTGGTCAGACATCCTGTAAGCCATATTCACCTCTGTCCTTGTCATCCTCAGGGCGTTCTTGTATGAACTGCGATATACTCCTCCTCCTGGCGAATACTCCTTTGCCCTTTTGGAGAGATGAAGCCTTCCTCTTGTGTCTGCTACCCTCCTGAAGAGCATCTTTGGTTCTTTGAGATACATACGGACATCTCTGCTCAAGTCCTGTGCTGAACGACCATCAAACAAGCCAAGATCCAGAGCCATCTCTATCTCTCCCCTGAACTGACTGGTATAGTTCCACACCCTGTCAGAAAGGTTTAGTCCATTCATCTTCCTCTGTTGGAATGATTCCAACGCTTGTAGGTTTCTGCTGTTATATCTGCCCTTGAGCTTGTCATCCATCTTCATTATCTTGGATAGGAGATTGACCATTTCGTCATTCTTTTCACAAGCCTTCAACCATTCCGATTTTGTGGCCTTTTTAACGACAAAGAGCATGTTGGAGGAGAACTTGTTCATCAACCTGCCAAACCTCGCTTTAACCTCTGGGAAATCGTCAATACGAAAGGGTTTAGTTATGTCTGGAGAGATGGAGGAAACTATCTTCACTGCTTCGTTGGCAGTAGTATCAAAGAGCATCTCAATCTGGCGGATATACTTCTCTACCCTGATGAAATGCTCCTTGTCATACTCCAATCCTATCTTCTTGGGATTGACTCTTCTCATACTGTGGTAGGCTCAAACACTGAAAAACTCCGTTCTCTCTCTTCCTCCTTCTGTATCCTGTCTGCCTCCGATTTGAAGTCAGTAGTCCATCCAAGCCTCTTGATGCCTTCAAGCTGTGAAGCAATCTGCTTACCTCCAGTGGCCTTGATAATCTTGTCTATCTCTGCCGACTCATCATTCTGAACAAAAGGGGTGATGATATGCTCCACATCCAGGCTGTTGATGCTATCCTTCCACTTGGTGTTCATCTGACCAAGAAAAGCCTTGATTACATTACATTCTCTGTCAAGGAATTCAATGATGTCCCCACTCTCATCTCCTACCTTCAGGTGAGCATCGGTGAGAAGGGTCTTCCTTGCTTCACCACTGATAACACCCAAAGACTTGACATTCTCCATAGAGAGGTTAGGGAGTTGAAGTTCCTCCTCCATATTCTGTTTCAGGGTGGAGATGTAATACTTCATTGCCTCTATCTGCTGTTGCCAAGTGACATATTCAATGTTGCCATCTCCTTCAAGCTGATACACCTCCCTTGCCTTGTCTCCCGATGGGAGGTTACCCATAAGTTTGCCTTTTATGGCCAGTACCGGTGCAGAGTTTTTCCTGATGATATCGCTCTCTCTTGATAGGGTTAGTTCTATCTCCTGCGTGTTGTTAGTGGAGTTCTCCCATATAGGCTGTGTCCTCCATAGGTAGATAAGAGGGTGTTTCAGGATGATTATTGGCTCACCATCAATGATTATATCCCACTTACCATCTACCTCCTTCCAGAGATAGTGATGAGTGTCTGTGTATGTTTCAAAGTAGTTGATTTTCTCTCCATCCACATCGTGTGAATAGGCAAGGCTCATTGCCACCATATCCCTGTGCTTGTCAAACAGTGGGTAGAGCTCTGCCTGTTCTATGCGTGAGAATTTCTCATCCATAGGAGAGTAAGACCTGCATCTGAGTTTGTAGTCACAAGGGAATCCGTAAGCGTTGTGCTTTGACTTGACTACATACCATATCGTTGCTATCTCACAAGAGGCAAAGTAGGCGTGCATCCGTTTTATGTTCTCGCTGTCTATCCTTGCCATCTTGTATATCGCCTCTATGGCTTTTGCCTGTTCCTCCTTCTCTGGGTTGTTGTCTGTTGAATAGACTCTCTTCACTGGTATAGAGAAGGACATCTGTGTCATCCTCCTTGATGCTATCTTCTGCATTCCGTATGTTACCCTTGCCACAGGTTCTATTGTGCCATTCTCCAGTACCTTGTCTGGCCTTAACCTCTTGTCTTCCACTATGGCGTGTTGTGCTGTGTCGTATTCCTTGACCAGAGCACCCCACTTGGGTACATTAACTGACTTCTTCTTCAGGCTAGTGATTATCTCTTCCACATTTTTGCCCTCTCTCACAATCTCTTCCACTCTCATAATCTATCTGTTATCTAAAATCACTCAATATCTTTCTCTCATCAATTATCCCTTCCACTCCATGAGGGTAGAAGGTGTTTGCCAGGCTGTCAAAGTAGTCTGTAGACCTCTTTAGTCGTTTCTTTATCTCCTCTTTTGCCTCTATGATTATACTTCCGTTGCTTTGGAACTTCCACTTGATCTCGGTTGCTTCCTCTGTCAGTTTATCACAGGGAGGAAGACAGGCGTTGTGGCCATTCTTTGGGTTGAGCCAGTCTCTCACTGCCCAATAGAGATATGCTCTCATATTGGCGAAGGTGTAAACTCCAGTGTGGTCATTCAGGCCATGTGCTCCCTCCGAATATTTGCAAGAGAAGGCATTGAGATAGCCCAACTCCTGAAGCCTTGAGAATACCCCTGCTCCCTCTCCTATGGTGTCTATGTAGGCTGTTGCCCTCCTCTTGTTCAGTGGGTTGACAAGCATACCTGCTATGTGCATATGGTCAGCCTTCCCTCCTGACTGATGGGAATCAAACCTCTCCACGAAGTTGTCATAACGATAGCACAGGACACTGGCATCTCTACCCATACCTGCCACATCCACACCTATTGTCGCAGGTGCAGTGATGGTGAATCCCTGCTCCTTGAAGTAAGCCCATCTCTTGTTAGCCAGTTCAATCCACTCATAGGGGATGAGTACATCTTCATCCACTTTGGGAAACATTCCAAGCACTTTTACCCTGAACAGGTCTCTCGGCCTGTAAAGGAGTCCCTCCCAGTGGAAATCTCCCTCTCCTTCATCATAGTCATCTTCGCTTATGGGTGTAGCCCAGTTATCCACTTTGTCCTTCACCCATTCATAGTCCACTTGCCCGGGTATTGTCACCTTCTTTGAAACTACATTCTCTGCATTGAGGGAGTTGAGCCTGAACCTTGCAAATCGGTCAGACTTCATTGCTCTTGCTGCATAACCTGTGGTTATGTTGGGATTGAACACTATCAGTAGCCTTGAGTTGCCTTGCAGGTTACCCTCTATGGCGTTGAAAGTGTTATCCGATATACCTGTGGCCTCCGTTATGACGAACATCGTGTTTACGGCGTGAAAGCCCGACCAAGCCTCCGTAGCATCATCACTTGCCTTGAAGCCTGTGAGAAACCACTCTTCATAGTCTGTTCTTATGTCGTCTGCCACCAACCGCCCTGGCAATACTTTGGCATTTCTGTAAAGCCTTCGTATTTCAGGTGTCATGATGTTGGATACCTGCCTTCCAGTGGGTGCTGTAAGTGCTATCTTGGTGTTGCAGACAAGCTCTTCCTTCTTGTTGAATTTGGGTGTCAGGTATAGGAAGCAGAGGGCTGAACAGGCCGCTACGAAGTCCTTGCCCCTTGATGTGCCACTGGCCACCGCTGTTCTTGGGTTGTGTTGGACTGATGTGATTATATCCTGTTGCTCCTTGTCAAGCCTTGCCTTCAATACATCCCTCACAAACCTGTTCCAGTCTGCTTGCCAAGATTTATATAGTGATATGTGTTTTTCATTGACTCTCATCCTCTTCAGTAGCTGCTTTCATCAACTCAATAAATGGATTGACTGTTACATCTGCCTGTACTGTTTCAATGTAACCACGATGCTTCCCTTTTGTCTTTAGGAAAAAGAATATTGAAGCCTCCTTCTGCTCTCTGATGTTTTTCTTGAGCATTGACTCTGCAAAGTCAACAGCCTCCTCATTCAGTTCATCTATCCTCTCCTTGAAGCTCTCATCTGTCTTACACCAGTGGTAGAATGTGTTTCGGGAAATCTTCACCACTTTACAGGCTGATGATACATTGCATAGTGTTTTATCATATGCGTCAATAAATGCCTTCTTTCTCTTCGCCACTATGGGTCTCCTCTGATGAGAAGACCCTCTCCCTTTTTCTTGTGTCATATTTTGTCAGAACAATCTTTGCACTCCATCGTCTGGCTTGTCAATGCTCCTTTGGTTTGAAGGTTGTTTGACGAAGCCATTTATGGTCTTGCAGGTTTTCTTTGCCTCTCTCTCTTCTTCTGTCAGTTGGAAGAATTTCTCGTGCCACTCCTTTCTCTCCAGTTCCATCTCCACAGGGCAGAAAGGCTCTACCTTGCTACTCTCATCGTGGAAGTATTGAATACTTCTGCCTTTCATCTTGCCCCTGCGTGTGTGAACATCCAAAGCATAGTCAGGTATCTCAAGGTTATGTGTCTCGTGCTTGTGATGGAAGTAGTTCTTTGTCCAGTCTATCAGCCTTGATTTCTTTGCCCTGCACAGAAGCACTATGGCGTGGAAGAGTTGTAGCCTAATCTGGTCTCCTGTCTTCTCCTGCTTGAGCCAAAAGTATGATTCGTGCAAAGCTTTTATCGTGGCAGGAAGATGTGGCTCTGCTATGCCGACATCCTCACTGGTGATAATCAAGATCCTTTTCCAAATGTACTTGTCATATCCTGAGTTGTAGAGTTCGGTAGCCCAATAACAAGCCTCCTCCTCCCTGTTCCTTCTTACTGCTTTTTGAAATGCTGAACTGACCTCAAAGAAGTCGTAACCTTTTTTGGTTAATAATTGAAAATCCTTCTCTGCCATAATTTAATTAACTGATTTACAACCAAATATACAAAATTAAATTGAGATTACAATGCTGATTTACAAGCATATGCACTGATATCCAAGTCAATTTTATACCATCGGTCAATGGGTTTGGTTGTAAGCTTTGGGAAGTCTTTTCGCAGGTACTCCAGTGTCTGCTTTGTCAGGGCAGTCCTATCCAGTACCTGAAATCCTCCTTTGTTGGTTCCATCTTTGAATTGCACTCCAATCCTGCCATAAAGAAGCGTGTAATAGCCATTTTTAAGCGAATAGAGATACAAAGCGACATCATCGTTATGTTTGACATTATCGTTGATGAAAAGGAGTATTTCTGGGCGAATAATCCATCCGTGAAAAAGCTCACAGTTCCTATGGGTGTATTTGCGTTTCTTGCCTATGGATTCCCAAAGGTGATTCTTGGGGTCAAGGAAACGAACCGCTCCGAGATGTTTATCATTCCTGAAGTCAGGGAGGATATCATTCAGAGCCTTGTCAATGATTTCTGCTGACTGACCAGATTTGCCATCCCCAAAGTGTTTAGAGATAAAGCCTGAACAGTCGTCATCAACTCTGCAAACCAAATCGTATCCATTCTCAATGGCGTACCTGCCAATGAAATGCATAACATAACCTATCCCCATATTATCCTGTCCTATGTTGACAAGGTTCTCATTGGGGATAGTGAGTTTATAGTGCTTGTAGTCCTGTGGCTCTACAAACACTTTCCAGTCTGTTTTTACCTGTGGAAGCCATTTCAGGATTGTCTTTTGCAGGTCATATGGTCTTGCCTTTGATGGTATGCTGATTAAAACTTTCATTTCAATAAGGGAATTTTAGGGAGCGTTCTCCCATGTTTACTTTGCTCTTCAGTGATGTGCTTGTCTTGGTGTGTATCACCTCCCCAAACTTCTTTCTCAGGTAGAGGGTGTTCTTCATCATACTCTCCCTTGTCCGGTAGTCGTTGCATCCTCCTATGGCTGTGAAGTTGCCATCAGTGATGAAGGAGTACCTGTTGTCAATGAGGCAGTACCTGTGCTTGTAGATAGTCAGGCAGGAGATGTAATGGTCTTCTCCTTCAGACATTGATAGGTCATACTCCAGTCCGTGCCCCTCCAAGAAGCCACAAAAAGAGGCGTTCATATATCCTGTGTGTTCCAGTGGGTTGAAGGAGTTGTATTCAAGAGGGTTTCTAATCTTGGAGAAAGAGAAAACCTTTGCTCCTATCTCCCTTGCTATGTGTGCTGTTGTCTCGAGTATCTCCCTGATGGTTACTGGGTCATCCACATACGCCTCTTGGTCACCAAAGGCAAAGTTTCTCCTCACACTGACAACATCATCATCAATCATAAAGACCTCACCGAAGTTGTCAAGAATCCATTGTCTGGTAGGTGTTATCCCTCTCACACTCTTGGGAGTGCCTATCACCTCCACCGATGGGTAGTTTGCCGAGTAGTCATCAGCTTCACTCTCTGGTACTATAAGTTTCAAGTCAGGGAAGTAGGCCAGTGTTCTCACATTGTTTGCCCTGCCCTTTGAGGGACAAACGACAGTCATCTTCTTACTCATTGCCTGTGGCCTCCTCCCATATCTTTTGAAACTGCTGAACAGTGAGCACACGAGCCTCACCTACCCTTGAGTTCTTGTAGTCTTTGCTCTTCTCAAGCCTGAGTACATTTCTAATCCAGTTGAAGTCCAGTTCGTTGTTGCAGAAGATTATCACAGAGTCGTACTTCTCATTGAATTGTGGTACTATTGGCATCTCTGCATTGTCATTGGTAATTGAGTTGAATTTCTCATCAAACTCCGACTGGAGCTTACCTACTTCCTTCTCTGTGAAACCCACATCAAACAGGAATGACCTGTCAAAGTATTCATGTAGAAGCTCCATATCAAACTCTGCCTGATTCTTGTTTAAGCGAAGGTTAAGTTCCTTCTCCTGTTCAAGATCCAGACAGACCTCAATGCAGGGTGCTTCCTCAAACCCCATGCTCTCTGCTATCTTCTTTCTCTGGTTGCCACCTACGATGATGTTTAACCTGTCTGGGTGCGTGTTCACCACCAGTGGCTGTACGAAGCCAAACTTGGTCAGGGAGCGTTTGATATCCTCCCTCTGCTTGGCTGTTATTTTTCTTGGATTATACTCTGGTTCTATCAGTTCATCAATCCTCCTGTAAACCATCTCCACTTCCTTTCTCATTGATGCTCTCTTTTACAAATTTACTAAATTGTGATTGTATTTCAAACACTTAATTATTAACACTTTGATTATGTTCCGATATCTCCACTTCCACTCTTGGAGTGGTTGAATACCGTTTGGTGATTTTCATCTCTGTTATCTGTTTATCATCTCCATATGCTATGTTATTTAAACTATCGGCTACTATCTTCATCAGGTTGTCGCAGTCTGGTTTTTTGATAGGAAGGATTTCTCCCTTTTCCATCTTCTCTACCTGAATCTTTGAAGTATGCTTCGGGATGGGGAAATATGCCTTTAATTCCATTTTAAGTGGTGTATTATTATCATATCTCCTTGCTCCCGAAGCGAAGTAGCTTAACCTAACCAACTCCTCATACTCGCTTGTCTTTTTTGGAGTATAAGCAATTCCCCTCCGAGTAAATCGTGGCCTGCCTTTGGCAACAGGTTCCCCCACAACAATAAACTTTACCATTCCTACCTTCCCTCTTTTGCAATAAATCTCTGTATCGTGACTCGTAATATTTATAAAAATCGGATTTCTTTGACCTTCGGTAATGTATCACAGATGTCCTTGTTACTCCTATGAAATCTGCAATTACCCTATCCTGAATCCCCCTCTCATGGCATATATTGGAAAACAATGCCTTACTCGCTACAACCTCCATCCTTCTACTCCCACTTTTTATCTGTGCAGTGCTTATTTCAGTGACTGTGCTTATGTCGTTTAGTATATTTTCCATAAAACCTATTACTTAAAGTATTGATACTATGATAGATGCTTGTAATAAAAACACTATTTACGGATTAACAATTTGTTGTATAGTCTCCTCCATATCCCCTCTTTTTTCTCTCTTCTGCACACCCCTCTCATTGGAGGAAAGACTGGTTGCTTTGGCTTGGAAATCAGGGAGTAGATACCATACTTGACCCCATCTTTGTACACCATTGTTGTCTTGATGATGTAACCCCTGTTTCTCAAGTCATTTATCCTTGATGGGAGTCTGATGCACCTGAATAAATCCAGTGCTTGTAGCTGTGTTAATGTCTTGCCACTCTCAAGGTAACGGGCAATCATTTGATTTTGTGTTTCAGTTCTCATACTATATTTGGTTAAGTATTACATTCTTCGTCTGTCTTTACCTACAAGTTCAAAGTAGTTACACATCTCCTCTAATCGGCTGACTACCCTGTCTCCGTAGGTGTCTGTCATCAACTTGTGATTAAGAGGGATGTTTGAAGATATTAGGGTGATTCTATCTCTTCTGTCTCCCCTGATGGAGAGAAGTCGCTTGATAACCTCCTCCCTGTTGCCCATATATTGGCTCTCTTTAGGCTCATCTCCCATATCCTGAATACAGAGTATAGGAGAGTTGATGAAGCTGTCAAAAGAGCCTTGATTCATGTAATCCATACAGATTTTATCGGCTCTCACGGATGGGAAAGAGAGCATATAGATTTTCTCTTCCTTCCTGACTCTTATGTTGTGAAGGGCACAATAGGAAGAGAGTAGCTCCAGTGCCCAGGTCTTGCCTGTCCCGGTTCCTCCTGCTATGAAAATCCCTTTTGTTGTGTCTGCCTTGATTATCTGCTTTGTTCTGGGGTGAAGGCATTGCATCTCCCCATCAGAGTGTGCCCAACGGAGCAGGTTCTCATAAAGAAACCTATTCTCATTGTCAATAACGAAACCGCTTTTGCGTTGCTTACCCAGAGCATCAAATATCTGGAGAGCCTTTCGCATACTGTATGGGGTGAGAGGTATCCTCTCTATCCCCAAGTATGAGAATGCAATCCCACTCTGGGAAATTATTTCTGATAGTTCCATAGTTCATTTACGCTTGTGTTTAGGTTGTGTCTTATCCTTCGCTTATCCTCCCACTCCAAAGACCTTGAGGCTGCCGCTTTCCAGTTGGCCATCTTGTTCTTTCCCACCATCCAGTTCTTACTCTCATAGAAGTTGAGAAACTTATCTGCAAAGTATTCTCTATCCTCTGGGGATATAGCCCTCTCTGCAAAGTAGGTTATCACATCCTCCTTTGATGGAGGAGTAAACACCTTTTTCACTTCCCTTAACTGTCCTGTGGATGATGGTTTTAAACCACATATATCTCTATTATTATTTTTAATAATATTTACTTTACTATACTTTACTTTACTTTGGGGGTTTTCGCTGGCGAAAACTTCAGGTTGTTTAGAGTTATCGCTGACGAAAACTCTTATTCTGTCCCTTTCTCGCTTAGTTAATAGTCCATTGAATCTCTCTTTATGTCTTTGGCTAAAGATGGTGTTGGTGGAGTTATCGTATGTGAGAAGCTTGAGTTTTTTACAATACTCAACTATCTCCATAAGCAGAGAGGAGTCAATGCCGAAGTCTGCCGACATAAGCTCCTGTGAAACCTCACTCCAGTCATACTCAAAGTAATCCTTGTCTGTCAATACCTCCAGTATCATACACCATACCGCATAGCCAGTGATGCCAAACTTGTTCCTGAGAGCCTTTACCTTCAGGTCGTTCCTCATATCAGCGTCGTGCGAAAAGTAATCCGCATTGTTCTTCTTTGGTCGTGCCATAGGTTGTAACCCTCCTTATCACTTCAATAAAATGTGCTTATATTGGTCATAAAACTGCTCAAAATAGATGTCGGAAGGGTCAGGAAGGATAATACCTTCTTGTGCCGAAAATGAGGCTATTTTCCTCAAATATTCAGCAAATTGTTTTGTGTCCAGTTTGGAAGTGGAAATAGTCTTGACAACCTCTTCCCCACAAAGCACCGACTCACCAACACGCAAATACTTCCTCTTGAAAAAGTCGTGCAAATCATACCTGTCATTGCCAGTCTCCTCCTCAATACATCCCAAATAGAGCCAGTAAAGGCTGTTTTGAGACACACTCCTTCTCTCCCTATATGGCGTAATGTCAATCTCATACCTCTTCTCTGGATTCAAATTGTTGATGTAAGAGATAACATCCTCCCTGTCCTTCCTGCATCTAATCTTGAACCTCATACAAATCACTTATTTAAGTCAGAATGGCAGGTCGCCATCGTCCTCAGGAAAATTTGACTCAACTTGATCCTGACCAAAAGGTGAGGATGGTTGTGAAGAGCCTTGCTTACTACCACCAACAATCTTGATGGAGAGAGCAATGATTTCAGTGATGTAGATAGTCTGACCATCCTTGTCATAACTCCTAGTGGCTATCTTACCTTCTACCAACAACTCCGCACCCTTCACCACCTTACTCTCAACCCTCTCTGCAAGACGACCTCCTGCTACGATATTATGCCACTCGGTCTTATCAACCCAGTTCTTTGACTTATCGTAATAGCCTTCATTGGTTGCAAGTGAGAAATTGGCAACCTTATTCCCGGTATCAAATGTTCTTATCTTAGGGTCTTGACCAACCCTGCCATATAGAATAACCTTATTCATTATTGAAAACCTTTTTGTCTGTGATTAGAGCCTTATTCATCTCAAGAAATTCAATCAAACATTCACATTGATTGACAAGAAGCTGTGTATCCCTCTCCTCATTGAAGAGGTACTTCTCGGTATGACGACCATTGAATCTGTTCTTGCTGTCAAAAACAAAGATGTCGTAGTGAAACTCATCTACCATAGCTCCCTGCTGTCTGAGGCAGAAAGGGTAAACCTTATGTTGCCAGTTCTCCTTGTACTTGAAAGCACTGTAAGAGCCTGTGGTCTTGATGTCGTGGATAACAGTAGGCATCAACTCATCAATGTAACCGTATAACTCAACCTGACCATATCTGGTCTTCAACAGGCCAGTAGTATGAACCTGTGTCAAAGCACCACGATAGTAATTGGCTGTCTCAACACATAGGGAGAGAGAAAAAGAGTACTCCCTCCCATTGTAAATAGCAACGATTAACCCATTCTCCCTGTCGCTGCGAATATCCATCTTCTCTGACTTCCTGTTCTCAATCAAACAGTCAACAATCTCGTTGAAAGCTGTGCCCCTGTCAGCAGCCTCACTCTCAAAAGGGACTCTGTTAATCTGATTGATGAAGTCCTGGAAAGCCTTTGCCTCAAACTCCTCCTCTGTGATGGAAGGATTCTCGGAGAAACCATAGTACTTATGGTAGGTCTCAGAACTACTCATATAGTTCTGAAACCCATCCAAAAGTGTAGCGTAAAAACGATAACTAACTTCTCTCATAGACCTTCGCCTTTGAGTTAAATTTCAGCCCTAACTGAGTGCATCTCTCCCTAACCAACTTTGCAGCCATAAGTCTGGAAGTGCCTATATGTTTGATATGGTCAATGCGTTGCACGAAGTCATTGGCAGATAGTTCATCAGTAATCTGCTCAACCTGCTCCTTGATGTTCTCAATAACCTCATTGTACAGGACTCCTTCAACCTTGCGTGATTCAAGCCTCTTGATGTATGGCTGAATAATCCTCTCAAAGAAGAAGCTGTTGTTGCCGGTAGGATTACCCGACTCATCCACGATAACAGGTATATCCATCGTGGAAGGGAGATTGCAGGTGTTCTTACCATCGTTACGACTGGTAGGGTCAAAGGTGATAACCCTCTTACGACCATTGGCCTCCAAGTATCCAACGAGATCCAGTTCAGTAACCAAGCTGTCGTAGTTGCTACCTCCGAAGAGAGGGACATAACGGACTTCATCACCATCTGTTCGTGTCTCTCTATGGGCTACGAAGAGGATGTGTTTGTTCATCAGTGAGATGCGTTTGCAAAGGGCAGAGAATTCAGCCTTGCGTTCACCATAACCCTGCAAGGTGAGAGTACCATTGCTCTTGCCAAGCTTGGGGTTCTTACGGATGATATAGTCAGCCATGTAGTCCAGGCATTTACCACCAGTGTCTATTACGAAGGTCTCAAAGTCAGATAAGTCCTCCTTCTCAAGAACATCAAGGAAGTCCTGATACGATTCAATCTGTACTGTCCCTACATTGGAGAGGTGAGCAAAATTGACACGATGGACACCGCCATCAAAGTCAAACAATAGTGGTTTGGGTGTGGAGAGAGCCAAAGTGGTCTTTCCTGTTCCTGCCTGTCCGTAAATCAAAGCTTTTATCTTGGTTTGAACATTTAGTTCGTGTGGTTTTCTAATTAAACTCATAGTCTAAGTCTTTAGTTGTGAATAAATCTTGTTACTGGTCTGTATTGTAGCGAAGAGCGTATGAACCTCTTGATTGTAGTCACCTCACTCTCCTCCATTATGCTTCTCTCTATTGTCTGGTCAAAGGCAACATCTTTTGCCTTATCTGTTCCGGAGAACTCTTGTTTGTTTACATAAAATGAATTCATATCTTTGTCTTGTCAAGTCCATCTTCGGATGGGCACATAAACTGAAATGTAGCCTTCGTTGTGAAACGAGGGCTTTTTTTATGGCCTAAACTGGGATGGCGATATTCGTTATTTAATTCACTACCTAATCTCACTTGTGATACCTGCTGCTCTATGGCTTGGTAATAGCACTTCGTCAACTGGTCTGCTACACTGGACACTGTCTTTGCCCGAGCGTGAAGGATGGTGATTCCGTTGTTAATCATAGCCTCAATGGCTACAGAATAGTCTTTGGTAAACTGCGACCACTTCGCACTGCTTACCCTGAAGTGGCCGATACGGTCAGAGAGTGTGCTTAATAACTCATCGGTTATCCGAAGCTCCTCTTTCGCATTAAGTTCTTTTTGTCTTGTCATAAACTGAAATGTTAAAAGGTTATTTTTTATTTAATAATCGCATTGCCTCCTTAGAGTCAACGACAATCTTTCTTCCGCATTGCCTTATAGCCTTGTCTATCCTTCCACTCTGCTTGATCCTACTGGCTGTGGAACGAGAGCATTGTAAAAGGCTGGCCAAACCATCCAATCCGTGAACATACCTCTCCTCGTTTACAGGAGCAGGCTCTTCAGGTATAATAGCAGCTATCTGAGTTTTCTGTAATTCCAAAAACTCTCCAACTGTCAACTGAAATAGTGGTTTATTAATGTCCATATCTACAACTTCTTTGCTGATGATATTGAGTTTTTTAAAAGGGTGTTAAATTGTTCAAGAGTGAAGCCATCCAAGATGTTGATTGTCTCTACTGGAGCTTTGTCTTTGAGGATGGTGATGATGTTGCTCCAAAAGTTCACTACTACCTGTAGTCGGGGATGAATCTCATAAATCATTGTCCCTGTCTTCTCATCAAACTGTATATTCATAGAGCAATTCATCGGTCAAAGATTTTATTCTTATACACATAGTCCCTGAACTCATCCATAGAACGAAGGCCAAGCTTCTGCAAGGCGTTTCTTCTGTGGTTGTTTACAGTGTGAATAGATAGGTAAAGTGACTCTGCTATCTTCTCGGTAGGTATATGGTCAAAGTACATTTTCATTACCTCCATCTCTCTGTCCGATAAGGTGCTGTTGAATGTAGGCTGACAGATGACCTTGTAGTATTTGCATTCAGCCAGTCTGGGGCATTTAACCAATTCAAAGTGATAGTTGCCCTCATCGTCAATATCCCACTCTCTGTCATTCTCCCCGAAGCAGCAATTGATGATTCGTCTTGCCCTTAGGAAGTCATAGTACGATTTATTCATTGCACTTAACTTGTACTCCTCACACAGGGCGTTATACTGTTCCGGATAGAATGTTTTACTTTTCTCAAGCAAGAAGTTGATGATTTCTGTGTCTTGCTCTGTCAGTTGCCTTGCCACCAACTCTCCCTTGAAGCGGTACATCGCCTCTCCTGTCAAATGGTCGGTATAGAAATCAATCCCTCTCATTACTCAAATAGATTAGTTTCACATATTCCTGTCACTTCTGCCAAAATCTTGAGATGTTCTGGGTTTCTTGGTTTTGCCTTACCTTTTACCCAAAGCCTTACTGTGTAAGGGTCTAGGTTGCATCTTCCTGAAACACATTTGATAAATTCCGTCTTAGGGGCGGATGCCACTGGCAAATTGTTGTAATAGCTTGTCAATGTCATTTTCATAATTAAACAAAATTTTGTGTTTGCATTTCAAATACATTTTAATAATTTCGCCATTGTATTATTTAATTGTAGTGTAAAATTAGCCAAATATTTGTGTATTGCCAAAATATTTGACTGACATTTAACGAGTTTGTATTATGAGTGTTCAAAACTTCGTCGTAAAAGCTTTAAGAGAAAGCATGGTCACCAATTATAAGATAATGCAGGAAACTGGCATTAGTGACCAAACCATCGCCAATTACAGGGATGGTAAGACCGCTCCTAAAGGCGTGAATCTCCAAATATTAGCCAAATATTTGGGTATTGCGAATTATTCTAATGACGCTCCTGTTATTCGGAAAATTCCGTTTTATGATGACCTGGCTACGAATACCGTAACAGACAGGAGGGTGTCAAAAAAAAGTAGGCAACCAGTGGACTACATTGTGCCGGGAGACTGGTTTCCTGAAGCAACAGCAGCGTTGCGTTATCATGGGGACTCAATGAAGGAATATCCTAATGGAAGTATTCTGGTATTAAAAGAGGTGACAAATCCTCAAATCATCTATTGGGGAAATATCTATGTGATAGAAACCGAGCAGGGAAGGATAACAAAGAAGCTTCAGAATGGTGACAGCGAAAGCGTAGTGGCTTACAGCACTAACAATGATATATACCCAGATGGAAGGCAGATGTATGAGCCGATAACTATACAAAAGGAGAGCATAGTAAGGCTCTTCTTGGTGATAGGATTCCTTGTAAGACATAGCATAACAATGACTTTTGTATAAGGAGGAATAGTATGAACTCTGATGAAAGTATAAAAATCATTTTGCGATTCTACGAGGCAGTGGAAAAGCTTATAGAAACAGGGCAAATAAGAGGTAAACAGACCTTCACCAATAAGTACGGAATAAACAGGAGGAACTTCATCTTCGTTGAGAAAAACCCACATAGTAATATGTTTCAGATTGCTTGGTTAGGCCACCTGATAAGAGATTACAATGTCTCCTCAGAGTGGCTGATGACAGGCGAAGGGCAAATGTTCAACAAAAATGAAGATTAAAAGAAACTGCATATTCGTATTAGATAAAGAACCTAACAATACTGACGCAAAAATTAGATACCGCATAAAGTGGGAAGGGTACACCATTGCGTTTGGAGTAGGTTACAGAGCTGATGTGGCCAAATGGAGCACCGATACACAGCGTTGCAAGATCTCAACGACACACGGAAAGAAGAAGGTACAGGCCAGTGTAATCAACAAGGCCATTGAAACAATGGAGAACAAGGTAGAAGAGGTATTTACCTTGTTTGAAATAAGAGGGCAAATCCCTACTCCTGAAGAGGTGAAAAGAGAGTACAACATCCTATGTGGAAAAACACAGAGAGAGGAAAATACACTCTTTGATGTATTTGAAACATTCATCACCACAGCAGGGAAGCAAAACTCCTGGTCAAGGACAACATTTCAAAAGTTCAATATCCTGAAGAACCAACTCAAGGAGTTCAATGAAAAATTGGTTCTTAATGAGCTTACAGAGGATATACTACATGATTTTGTGGAGTTTCTTCATTCACCTACAGCAATGCAGATGTCAAATGAAAAGGCCACTACAGGGATGAAGAACACAACGGTAGCAAAGAAGATTTCATACTTGAGGTGGTTCCTGAGATGGGCAAAACATAAAAATTACTATGATGGACAACTGCATGATTCATTCAGACCGAAACTCAAGGGAGTGGATGGAAATGCGAAGGAGATAATCTACCTGACAATGGAAGAGGTAATCCATCTATACAACTTCCAATTCAAAGAGTCTCGTCTGGAGGTGGCAAGAGATGTGTTCATCTTTATGTGCTTCACAGGGTTGAGATATTCCGATGTGGCTAAATTGAAGAGAACAGACATCTTCCCTGACCATATCTTTGTAGTGACGCAAAAGACAGCCGATGGGATAAAGATTGAACTTAACAACATCAGTCAGGCCATCCTGAATAAGTACAAAAAGATGCGTTTTAAGAACAACTTAGCCCTGCCTGTAGTCAGCAATCAGAAGATGAACGAAGCACTAAAAGAGATGGGTTTCAAGGCAGGAATTAAGTCACCACAGAGGATTGTTTATTTCAGGCAGAACGAAAGGATTGAAGAGGTACATCCAAAGTATGCACTTCTCTCTTGCCATTGTGGCAGGAGAACATTCGTTGTAAACGGACTTTATCTGGGCATACCTCCCCATGTTATTATGGAATGGACTGGCCATTACGACTACAAATCAATGAAACCATACATCAAAGTAGTGGACAAACTCAAGGAAAAGGAGATGACGAAGTTTAATATCTCAATTTCTGAATAACGTTATAGCATTCACTTCTATAATGGTCACAATATCGTTTGTCAAATTGATTCCCAATAATTTGTTAGGGGAAGATATTGGATTCTAATGAATTAAATTTTAATTTTAAAGCGTAATTTATAAACCTTACAAAAGGTAGGGTTAGCCAACTATATTTTAGGAGCTAACCTTAACTTTTATACACATATAAACAAGTTAGCGGCTATATTACAACCGACCGTGCTAAACAGAAAGTTCATATATTTGCA
>CALGSW010000014.1 GCA_937901965.1 uncultured Bacteroidota bacterium | reverse complement strand
CCGGAGTTTTTCCTCCTCGCTCTCTTCGTTCGCTGTGGCGGAGACTCCTTCAAATTATCTCTGGCAATCTTACTGCATTCACAGAGTAGTCCGCAAAACTTCCGGAGTTTTTCCTCCTCGCTCACTGTGTTCGCTGTGGCGGAGACTCCTTCAGTTATGCGGATACTCTGTGAAAAGGTATGTAGTAATCCTTACCAGTCATCCACAAACACGACGGAACCCCCGCCGGAAGAAGCGAAGCGGATGAGGAGGAATCGTTCCGGAGTGGCAGCGGATGGCTGGAAAAGAGCTGAATAGCAGGGGTTTGACACTTAATCCGAGGGGTGATCCCTCGGGTTGATTGTCAAAGCGCTTTTAATCTGTGTGTTACAGCCCTGCGGGTGCAGTTTGTCTCGCGCAGATTTGCGGATATACATCGCCTTGCAAGGATTTAATTGGTGCTTCGCAGTTTTTGCGGCCTTTGGCCGGGTATCTGGCTCCGGAGGTTGCGGGTTTGGGTGGGACGAACCTCCACCGACCTCGTAATGAACTAATTGTAAAACATAATTTATTGATTATGAAAGATTTGTGTTTTGAAACACCATGTAATTCAACCCCATAGAGGTTCGTCCCACCCACGCCTGTTTTTTCGCCGATTACTCTGTGAAAAGCCACGTAGCACTACTTCCCCGGTCATCCGCAAACACGACGGAACCCCCGCCGGAAGAAGCGAAGCGGATGAGGAGGAATCGTTCCGGAGTGGCAGCTAATGACAGAGGAAGTATAGAATAGTGAAGTATAGTAAAGGCCGGGACTATTTCATCACCGATTCCCACACCGCCTTGCGAAGGGTGCCTTTGGCATCATCAGCATCATACTGCCAGTACATCAGCCCTTTAAGTCCGAGGCCACGGGCCCAGCTCGCCTTGTTTTCTATGCTCTGCTGATTATCGTAACCGCAAAAGAAAATACCGCTTTTTGTAACATAAGGTGTCTTTGAAACAGCGTCCCAGTTGTCTATTTTATAGATAGCCTTGTCAAGGTTCAGTATTGCACTGTAATTAAGTGACTGCGGTTTCTCAGAGTATGAATGTCTGCCGTAGAAAGGAATCCCAAGAACCATTTTATTATATTCGACACCGGCATTTCTGTATGCACTGATTGCTCTTGTACAGTCCCAGTATGCTCTTGTATCGCTCAATGCCGAGTGGTGCTTTGGTGCTGCATCCATATCGTATGTCATGATGTTCACAAAGTCAACATATTGGTCAACAGCCTTAATGTCAATGTATCTGTAACCACCGGTAACTGCTCTTTTGTCCATGATATAGCCTGCATATGTAAGCAGGTAATTATTACCAAGAGTCTCTCTGAGCTGTTTCATTAGCAGAATGTGATTCTGAACATCTACCGCAGGGTCAGAAGCTGCCCCGCTCCATGAAAGTCCGGGGAACTCCCAGTCAATATCAATCCCGTCAATACCCCATTTCTCAATAAATTCAAGGCAGTCCTGAGCAAAGGCCTTTCTGTATTCATCTGATTTTGCCAGAGCCGAGAAGCTGCCACCCTGAATGTTGTCGTAATTATCTACAACATGTGTGAAAGAAACCAGTATCTTCAGATGAGGATGCTGTTTTTTAAGGTCAACAATTTGCTGAAACCGGCTCTCATTTCCCTGAAGCTTGAACCCCTGATACTCTCCGTCACGTACATAAAGTTCAGCAAATGCATAGTTAATATGTGTGATTATCCTGGCATCAGGAATCTGTGTACCCCAGTATGTTACGTAAGCTAATGCTACACGCCCCTCCTTAAGAGTTGCAGGAACATATGGTTTTTCATCTGGTCCCGGATCCGGAATGGGCTCTTTTTCGCAACTGAGTGGAATCGCCAGTAAGGCTGCTGCAATGAATATTGCAGGAAGAAGTCTTATAATCATTAGTTAAGAAGGGTTATACTCTGCAAATATATTATAAAATATAACACCTGAACATTACCTGCTAACCAAAATTGCTTATTTGCTGAAGGCGATCCTTATCAATAATTTTTAAAGTTTTTCCATCCATATCAATAATTCCGTCACTTTTCAGTTTTGACATGGACCGGATTACACTTTCAGTTGTCATACCGGTTAGTTCCGCAAGCTCCCTTCTTTTCAGCGGAAATTCAAATTCGTCCTGTTTGTATATGTTGCAGGCAAGGCAGATAAGGGTATCGGCAAGCCTGCCGAATGACTGCTTTTTTGTGAATGCAAAAAATCTGGTTTGCAGCTGAATCTGATTCTCACAAAGCAGGTTAATCACTTCGTTTGCAAACGCAGGATTTTGTTTTATCAGATTTTTAAAGGTTCTGATATCAATAAGTCTTACTGTACAATCCTGATATGCGTAAGCGGAATACTGAAAAACATTTGATCCGTCCAGAAGGGCAGAAAGGCCTATAAGATTACCCTGGGGGAGAACCTTAAGAATCAGACTTCCTGACTCATTTTCCATGTATATTTTGGCAAGACCGCAGCATAAATAGAGAATGTGAGAAGCTAGAGTCCCCTGTTTACAAAGGTTTTCTCCTCTCTTGTACTTAATTACAACAACATTCTCCTCAAGCATTCTTAGTTCGTCATCAGTCAGTTTTTCAAAACAGCTTGTGACTGCCATGCTTAATGTGCAGGTATTATGACGATTAATATCTTTTTTCATTTTAAATAGTCTGATGAATTTTTTAAAGATACGAAAGTTTTCAATTCAAAAAATATGATATAGAACATATTTTTTATTAGCAACGTTTCCCCTTTTATCATAGGAGCATATCATACACCCGTTTGAGATGCGGATTAATACAAATCTCAACTTTGTACTGAACATTTTTAAACAAATAATTATGGAAATTAAGATGACTTTAGATTGCAAAGGACTCTCTTGTCCAATGCCTATGATGAAGATAGCAAAGGCTATGAAAGAGCTTAAATCAGGGGAGGTTCTTGAGGTTCTGGGAACAGATCCGGGAACAAAAACAGACCTTCCAAGCTGGTGTGAGAAGTCAGGAAATGAGCTTGTTGAATCTTCTGATCTTGACGGAGGCATTAACAGATTCGTTTTGAGAAAGGGCTAGGAGGGGTAACTATGTCTAAAGAAAAAAATTCACTTTCTGAGCTCTTCAGAATGGTCTTTGGTAAACACTGGCCTGTTTGGGTAGGCGGGATTTTGCTGGGATTACTCAACATCCTCCTGTTTGCGATAAAGAGCCCGTGGGGTGCCAGCGGAGGAATAACCAATCTTGGAGATAATCTCTTCTCTCTTTTTGGTATGTTCTCAGATAAGGTTGTTACACCGGTTTCTCAGAATAACTACGGGATGCTTGTGGTACTGATTGTTTTGGGTTCATTTGCCGGTGCTCTTTTTTCCAAAGAGTTTGCTCTTCGTGTCCCTCCAAAAGGGGAGATGATAAAGGGGTTACTCGGAGGTGCTCTTATGGCTGTGGGGGCGACAGTGGGTATCGGCTGCTCAATCGGCTCGTTCTTCAGCGGTGTGCCTGCTTTGTCAGGAGGTGCGCTGATTTTCACATTTGCAATGTTTGTGGGTGTAATTCTTTCTCTTAAGTACCTTATCTGGGAGATGGAGAGGTTTCCAAAATGGAGCACAGGGAAGAGTTATACATTTCTGGCAGCAGCTCCTGAAAAGGGCAAATGGCAGATTATTGCCGGAATAATTGTTCTGTTGGGGGTTATCTTACTTGCCTACTCTTATACCGATACTAATCCGGTAATGAGCTGGTTTATAATCATCGCCTCTCTGATGGGACTTATTTCTCAAAGATCAAGATTTTGCATAGTTAAATCCTTCCGTGATCCTTTCATGAGCGGAGAGTCTCATGGTACAGTAGGGGTAATTGCAGGATTGCTGGTTAGTCTTGTAGGATTTACAGTTATAAAGTATTTCACTATCGGGGATATATCTGAGGTTTCTCAGAGAGCCCGTGAACTCACCTGGGTCTTCCCAAATTTCTGGGGAAAGGCTCTTCTAGGCGGATTCATATTCGGCCTGGGTATGACAATCGCAGGCGGCTGTGCTGTGGGTACATTGTGGAGAGTGGGAGAAGGGCAGATAAAATTGTGGTTCTCTCTGCTTGGCCTTGTGATATTCTCGCCACTGTCAAATAGTTATATAGTTCCATTTGTGGATGGGCTTCTGCCTCAGGGTGCAAAGTTCAGGGCGTATCTTCCGGACTATATAGGATATGACGGAGCTTTCTTCCTGATTCTTCTCATTTTGATAGGATGGTATGCATTTGTAAAATGGAATGAAAGAACGGGCAGATTCAGTGCTTTTTAAACTTATGTCTATGAGAAGAATATTTAAACAGATTTTATTTTTTGCTGCAATAGTTGCAGTACTTTCCGGATGCGTGGGAGTTTATGAAGATGCTTCTGAGCTGGCAAAAGGGTGGGGTTCAAAAGTGGAGAAAATCACTCCTGAGGAGCTTGGTAACCTTGTTGCAGCCGGTGAGGATTTGCTGATTGTGGATGTTCGCGAAGAGGGCGAATACTACGAAGGAAATATACCCGGATCCGTTAATATTTCAAAAGGTGTTCTTGAGTTCAGGATGGGTGATGCCGATTTCTGGGCTCAGCAATTTATGTATCCTCCCGAGGCTGATTCAAAAATAGTGATTTGCAGCAGCAATGGAGATATGGGCGTACTGGCCGCAATATCCCTGAAAAAATCGGGTTATAAGAATGTCCTCAATCTGGAGGGCGGATTTGAATCATATAAACAATCATTCAACTAAAATTAATTATCGTGAAAAAACTTAACTATTTGAGATCGTTGTTTTTTACGCTTGTTATCTCTGTGGGATTTACAAGTTGCATAGAGGCGTATGTAGAGCCGGAGGTGGATCACTTTGCAGTTCTTACGCAATATATGGCCCAGAATAACATGGACCTGAATCATATGACTACAGACTGGGTTATTGATGCAGCAGCACTTAACACAGCCGGAGTTACAAACTCTTTTGTAATTGACCTTCGTTCATCTGCCGATTTTGCTACCGGCCATATTCAGGGTGCTGTTAACTCAACACTTGCAAATGTGATTACAACTGCTGCAGGAGCGGGGGCCAAACCAATCGTTATCACTTGCTATACAGGTCAGAATGCAGCTGTTGCTTTAGTAGCCCTCAGACTTAGCGGCTACAGAAACTGCAAAATCCTTAAGTGGGGAATGAGTGGCTGGAACTCAAAATTTGATAAATGGACATCAAATATTTCCGATCGTGCACTTCAGAGTCCCAACTGGTCTGCAACAAACACAGTTCAGCAGCCTGTAAGCTTTGGCTATCCAAAGACAGCCGCTACTGAAACAACTGGCGAGGCTATTCTCAGAGAGAGAGTTGCCTATATGCTTTCAAAAGGTCTTCAAAGTGTTTTAGCTGCCGATGTTCTTGCTGCGCCTTCTACTTTCTTTATCAACAACTACTGGACTGAGGCCGATGTAAACCAGTACGGCCATATAAAGGGGGCATACAGAATTAACGAAACTCTCAAGATTGCCAATGATGGTCTTAAGACTCTTGATCCAAATTCAACAATAGTTGTATACTGCTGGACAGGCCAAACCTCTGCTCTTGTATCATCTTACCTTAATGTGCTGGGTTATAACGCAAAGAGTATAAGCTTTGGAGCTAATGCCATGATAAACAGTCAACTTCAGAAAAACAAATGGACTGTATCAGGAAATTTCCCTTACGTAACAAATTAAATTACATCAAATCAGCAATACAATGAAAAAGATAAAATATATAATTGCAGCTGCTCTTGCACTTTTCTCTTTTGAAGCATACTCACAGGGATGCATGACCGGCGGAGGAAGCGGAGATATTATCGGCGTAACCGGTTTTATTCAGCCTCAGTTTAACTATTATATAAATGGCAAGGATGCCGATGGAAAGAGCATGAACAAGACTGAGTTTACATTTAACCGTGCCCGTCTGGGTGTTCTTGGTTCTATTCCTTATGACATTGATTACTACTTTGCAGTTGAATATAGTGGATTCAGTAATTCTGAAAATAAAGTTCATCTTCTTGATGGATATGTCTCTTATACAAGATTCGCGAAATGGGCTAAGATTACTGTTGGTCAGTTTAAGAGTCCGTTCAGTCTTGAGCAAAACACAGCTTGTTCTGGTCTGTACACTGTAAACCGTTCTGAGGTTGTAAATCAGCTTGCCGGTCCTCAGCGTGACCTTGGTATATTAATAAGCGGAGGACATGACTCTCTGAAGTTCCAGTACAGTCTGGGTCTTATGAACGGAAGCGGTATGAATAACCGGGAAGACAACTCAAACAAGAATGTTATTGGCCGAGTAGTTGTGGGGCCTTTTAGAGGACTAAAAGTGGGCGGTAGTTTCAAAGTGGGTGGAATCAACCCTACTGACCCCGCTGAAAAACTTAATAATATTTATCGTTTTGCTGCCGAAGCTCAGTTCAGCTGGAAAGGTCTTCTTCTTCAGGGTGAGTATATCTACGGACAAGATAAACTCTTCTCGGCTTCAAGAGTTCCTATCTACGGGGGTTGCGGCGGTATAGTTGGATATGAGACAAAACAGCCGGGCACTTACCATAAAGACGGAGCATGGATTACAGCTTCTTACAGAACTAAATACAATATTGAGCCGGTTCTTAAGTTTGATACATGGAATTCAGATAAAGCCTCCAGATACAGCAGAGTTAACACATACACAATTGGTGTGAACTACTACATCAATGACTATACAAGACTGCAGATTAATTATGCAAACCTTAAGGAGTCAAGAGAGATACTGAATGATATGGTAATGGTTCAGATTCAGGCAATTTTCTAGTATTAAATGATATAAAAGATGAAAAGGATATTTATTACAATATTTGCGGTTCTGGCAACTCTTCAGATGAGCGCTCAGCTGGTGAGTGTGGATGAACTATTAAAAATAATCAAGGATCCCAATCTGATAGTGATTGATGCCAGGCCGGCAGGTGATTATCTAAAGACTCACATTGACGGTGCCATCAATATTGATGCGATTTCTCTCAGTACTAACACTCCTGTGGAAGGAACACTGAAATCTGCGGCTGATCTTGCAAATATCTTTGCAAGTAACGGGGTTTCACCTAAGAATAAAGTTGTAATTTATTGCAAAACAGGAGTTAGTGCAGGAAGGATGTATTGGGTGATGAAGCATATCGGCTTTAAAGATGTAAGTCTGCTTGATGGCAATATGGCCGGATGGTTTGCTGCAAGAAAGCCCATTACAAAAAATGCAAAGAAACTTCCTGCAACTACTTTCTCACCTACTGTTAACGCTTCGATGCTTGCAACAAAGGACTATGTGAAGTCAAAAATGAACAGTGCCGGAACCGTTCTGGTTGATTCAAGGGGGGCTGCCGATTATGAGGCGGGTCATATAGGTAATGCAATCAGCATACCTAACGACAACCTTTCGGTCAACTCAAAACTTAAGCCGGTTGCTGAACTCACAAAAATATTCTCAGCTGTTCCAAAGGACAAGGAGGTTATTGTTTATTGCAAAACAGGCGCTACAGGCAGCTTTACCTACTTTGTACTTACATCAGTTCTGAAATATCCAAACGTTAAACTTTACGCAGGATCTTATTCTGACTGGGCTCATTAATAACCTTTAATTAAATTGATTATGAACAGATTATTAATAGTATTCCTGTTTGCACTAACACTGCTTTACTCCTGTTCAGGATATGACTCAAGAACTTTTGAATCGGCAGCTGCAATGGCAGAGGATGCAAAAGGGAGAGTTGAGTGGATAAGTGCAGAGGAGCTTAATAAAGTCATAGGGGATGAAGGCGGCTTCTACATGATTGATGTCAGAGAGCAGGCAGAGTTTGATATAAGCTGCATAAAAGGAGCTAATTCAGTTCCAAGGGGAGTTCTTGAAGATATGATTTCTGAAAAGGCTCCCGGCAAGAGAAAGCCACTCTTTGTTTATTGCAGCAACGGTGACAGATCCGCACTGGCGGCAACAATCCTCCCTCTTCTGAAATATTCAGATGTTAAGGTTTTAGAGGGAGGTTTTGACAACTGGCAAACCCGGTTCCCGGACCTTGTTGAACTAGCCCCTGTCCGCGGCGCCGTTAAAGCCTCCGTTAAGAAACCCGCAGCTGGTTGCGGCGGATAGAGGCAAGGCGTGCGCCACTGCGCAGGCAGCTCGCCTCAGAGGAAAAGTGTCAAACACTTGTTAATCTGTAAATTACGAGTTTTTGCAATTTTTCATAACAAGTTGATAATTTGATGTTTGACACTTTTCCTCTGAGGCAAATTTTTAACACAGATAAATAGATAAATATGGGAAAAATGGTAATTGGACTCTCGTCCGGAAGTATAGACAAACTTGTGGGTGCTGGAGTAATAATGAGCGGTGCAGCTGCAGCCGATATGGATATAGAGGTTTATGTACTTCTAACAGCAGCAAGGGCCTTTATTAAAGGCAATGAGGATCTGGATGACTCTTATGTTGAGTATCCTCACCTGAAGGAGGAGATGAAAGCTAAGTTTAGTGAACTAAAGATGAACAGTTGGATTGAGTCTATGAGGCAGGTAAAGGAGATGGCAAATGTTAAGATTTTCATCTGCAGCCTGGCCGGCAAAATGTGGGACGGCAACAAAATTGAGGACTATAATGATTTGGTTGATGGTTTCACAGGTATCTTCCAGTACGTTGAGGCCGCAAATGAAGCAGATTTGCATATGAATCTGTAGGCTCAGGGAGCCGAGGATCTGACAAACTCAATTGCCTCTGGCATAAATAAATTAAACCTGGATCTTAGTATATTCTCGTTTTCCCTGAGGAAGGCAATGCTAAGTTCCGGGTTTATTGCGCTTGATTTGTAGTGTGACATTATTTTCAGAGAGTACTCAAGCCCTTCGTATGTTGAGTATTGTTTCAGCCTGTTTGTCCAGATGAAGTGAAAGATAAATCCCTTTACACGTTCAGGAAGCCATCTGTAGTTAAGGATGGCCGAGAGGTAAAAGTTTGCAGCAAATAGGCCGAGGGAGGTAGAATGGCTATACCGCCTAAAGTCCGATGCAAGGAGATAATCAAAGTACATATCGGCTATAATGCCGGAATATCTGCCGAAAGAAGGTTTAAGGAGCTCCACTGTCTCAAGGAAGAGTGGATGGCTGTCTGTAAATCGGTCTATCTCACGATGAAGCAGAATCCCTTTGCATATGCCTTTCGGGAAGTCCTGATACTTGCGCCCCTTAACGAAATCGCCAATAAAATTACCTACCTGAAGCTGCCTGTTTCCGCCGGAGAGATATATGTGGGCCAAATAGTTCATAATTCCAAAAATAACTCTATTTTTGCCGACTTTATTAATAAAAAACATATTTAATGAATCAGAAAAATGGTAATCCTGCAGTTGTTGGTCTGGCGGGGTTTGGATTGACAACGCTTTTACTGCAGTTTCACAACATCGGACTATTGGGACTGGGTCCTGTGCTCGCAATGGGAATTATCTTTGGAGGTTTGGCTCAAATGATAGCCGGCTTTCAGGAGCAGAAAATGGGAAATAATTTTGGATATTCGGCCTTTGTAGCTTACGGAAGCTTCTGGATAGGTCTTGGAATTATCTGGATTCTAAATATCCTTGATGTTTATAAATCTTCCACAACAGATGTTGGATATTTTATGCTAGCCTGGACACTCTACACTGTAATTATGTTTGTCGCCTCACTGAGAGTGCATAAGGCAATGGCAATCACCTTTTTCTTACTGCTTGTAGGGTTCATTCTTCTGGTGGCCGGCCATTTTGGTTATCCTGTACTGAATGTAGTTGCCGGTTATGAGTTGATACTCTGTGCGTTGAGCGCATGGTACATGATGGCCGGAATTATCATTAACGATTTGGCAGGCAAGACAGTGCTTCCAATGGGAAAACCATTCCTGGAAAAAAGATAATAGGGCTTTAATACATGAAAGAGAGCAGGCAGTGATGCCTGCTTTTTTTATACATTTGCAAACACTAAGTATAATAATCATGAAGTTTCTAAATTTTCTCCTAATTGCAACAGTTACTATTCTTACATCCTTATCTTTAAAAGCACAAAGACATAACAGAGATTTTCAGGAATCGGTTATGCTGAATACAAAATTTACCAGAGAGATGGTATGGGATGTTCAGCGATTTCCCGGAACTCCCATTGAGGGAAGAGAGTGGCGGTTGTCCGGATTTAAAGATCCTTATGATGCAGATTCAAAATCCCAGATTGACTGGGGTTATTACAATGACAGGTACCTGATGTTTGACATTCGTGAGGAGAGATCAAACCGTCCGGGCTCATTGTATGACGACAGGAGCCGGAAGAGTTACTCAGTTTCGCTAAACCTGTACGAATCGGATGGAAGGTTTGTAAAAAATGTATCAAGATGGGGCAAACTTATGGGACTTGGAAGGGAAGGATTCGTTTATGAACAGGAGGGAAGGTATGGAACATTTTTCTCGGCATATGAGCAAAAAGAAGGAGGCGCGGTCTTTTACAGACCGGATCTTGCCATAGCAACTAATTTATCAGATTTAATTAATGTTAACAGAGAGGATTTTAACGATTTAAAACTGACAACTCACATATTCAGAGAGGAGGGCTCCCGTTTACTTAAAAATGCAATTAACAAGGCATATTACGGAAAGTACAAGGTTGCTGACTGGAACGACCTTAAAGCAGTAAAGAATATTGATAAATGGATTTCATACAGGAAATTAAAAGATGGCCAGACCTTTATGGTCACTAAAAACGGTAAATATACTTACGGAGATGACAGGCAGTATTTTGTTCTCTTCTCTGCCAGTGGAAGAATCCCTGCCGGTTTCCTTGTGCATGACAGAATATTCAACCGGCTTTTTCTGGGATCATGGTTTGGCGAGCCGAGACAGGTGCTGATAAAAGAGGTACGCTAAAGCAACGTTTTAGCCTGTAAAAGCATCTTATATTCATATAATTGTAATTTTAACCGGATGCTATGAAAACAAAATTTGTGCTCTTGGCAGTGTTGGTACTAGGATTGTCATCGTGTGATTTAATTACTGAACGCAAGATATGGGATATATCTCCCGTGATATTTACGGTCCAGGTTGCAGACGCAAATGGGGCCGATTTGCTCAATCAGGACAATCAGAATGCTATTGACACAAGTTTAATAAAAGCGGTGTACAGAGGAGTTGAGTATAAGTGCAAAAAAGATCCATATGCTGTTATGACAAAATATTATGCACCTCATTTCTTTGGTCTGCAGCTAAGCAAACACTACATGAATGGCAATTATATGTTGCAATTCGGGGAATTTGACGGGGCAAAAAGCTATTCAAATGAGGAACTAACCATTCTATGGGGCGATGGCACCTCAGACAAAATCAAATTCAACAGAAAATTTCGCTGGAGGATTAACGGAGATCCGGATAGCAGCGAAGAGTGGTTCCTCAATGGGAAAAAAGTATCAGCCAGACTAATTAAAATTGTAAAGTAGTTCAGTTTACAGTTACCCTTATCGCCCCCTCAGAACCATAAGTTGCGAAAGGGGCATCCTCATATTTGAGATGGGGAAACTTCTGATTCAGGATTTTAATAAGTTCTGCTCTTAGTGTTCCTTTTCCGGTGCCTTAAATTGGATTTATGAGTTCCATGGTAAGATCAAAGCAGGTATCACTACCTGCTTTTTTTGTTATCTTTGATAGATTATACCATTAAAGCATAGATGAAAGCAGAGCACTCATTAAATTGTGATGAAATTAGAGAGATATATTCAAAATATCATTCTTTGCTCTGTTTTTATGCTTCCAAGTATACAAAGTCACACTCTGAAGCAGAAGATATTGTTCACTCTGTATTTACTAAGCTCATAGAGAAGAATCTCTCTCTGAACAATGAAGCTGCATTGAAATCATATCTTTTTTCTTCGGTAAGGAATGCTGCACTAAATAATATAAAGAGAGACAGTATAAAAAAGAGATTTACTGATTATACTATCCTCCATGACAGTGGCGCTGATAATTCAGGATATCTCATTGACAAAATAGAGGCTGAAATTTTATTTGAACTTTTCGCCAAACTTGACCAACTCCCTAAAGAGTGCAATAAAATTTTCAGATTAAGCTATATTGAAGGTATGAGTAATCAGGATATTGCAGACATACTCGGAATATCTGTAAACACAGTTAAAAGTCAGAAGAGTAGAGCTAAACAGCTGTTAAGGCAGTCTCTTAAAGATTTGTTTGTAATAGCAATGTTTCTCCTGAAAAATTACAATTAATAAAACGGGATTCCATCCTTTTAATGTTTTAAGTTGTCCTTGATACAGAGGGCAACTATTTTTTTTAAACTAATAAACAGAGCAATGAACGAAGAACAAACTGAAAGAATAAAATCTCTGCTAACAAAGAGTCTGCTCTCAGAGTTACACGAAAGCGAGAGATCTGAACTTGATTCCTGGAGAGAACTCTCAGACCAGAATGAGGCGTTTTATAAAAGACTTCACGACAGGGAGTATTTAAAGAGCAGATATAAAGATTATAAAAAGGTTACATCTGAAAAGCCCCGCCTGCTATTTAATCCTATTTTCAGGCGTGTTGCTGCAATACTAATCGCAGGTCTTGTTATCGCAATCTTTGCATATCAGCTGATTATTGAAATTAAGGAGCAGAGACTACTTGAAGGTGATACTCAGTTTGAGGATGTAACACTTATAGTTGACGGATCAAGAAGAATAAACCTTAACTCAGTTGAAAACAATGCAGACGTTGAAAGAATGTTTGTAAAAATTGATGAAAATACAATAAAGTACTATCCTCAGAATAATAAAAAAGCAGCTGAGCATCGTATAGTTGTACCAGTGATAAAGTTATTCAGGATTATCCTTCCTGATGAGTCTGTTGTATGGCTAAATTCAAAAAGTTCACTTGCCTATTGTACAGATTTTAAGTCAACTTCAAGAAGAGTGGCCCTTGAGGGGGAAGGTTTTTTTGACATATCAAAAGATAGTGCAAGGCCATTTACTGTACATACAGATGGTATGATAGTTAATGTAACAGGTACTCAGTTTAACGTAAAAGCTTACAAAGAGAATGCAAATGTGGAAGCTACTCTGGTTGAGGGGAAAATCAATGTTGGATTTATAAACAGAGAGGGAAAGAGTGATGAGTACAATCTGAAGCAGGGAGAGCAGTCTGTTTATAATAAAGATGAGAGGGGAATAGAGGTAAATGATGTAAATACTGCTATGTACACCTCCTGGAAAGAGGGTGTGTACTTTTTTGACAGAAAACGCCTTGAGGATATAATGAAAGATCTGGGAATTTGGTATGGTCTGGAGGTTATATATCTGAACAACAGCGTAAAGGATAGAGTTTTATCAGGGAAACTGAGCAGGGAAGATACACCGGAAGAGCTGCTTGCTACGTTTGCCAGGATGGTTCCCGGCCATATAAAGATAAATGGAAGAACAGTAACTATATACTAATTTATTACCTACTAACTAAACTTAATTATGAAAAAAAACAAAGGGTATAAAAATTTGTTTGTTTTCTTTTTCTTGTATGCACTGATTATGTGTACCGGTGATGCTTATGCACAGTCACAGAAAGATGTGTACAATGTAAAGCTTAACAATGTTACATTTAAGGAGGCGATGGTACAGATAACATCGCAAAGTAACTACTTCTTTGTCTATGAAGACGTTGATATTGTAAAAATTCCCAAAATCACAAAGGAGTTCAGATCAAGTACAATCAATCAGATTATGGAGGGGTGTCTTGAGGGTACAGGTCTCACATTCACTATTGATAAAAAGGTAATTTACATTAAGAAGACAACAGAGAGGAGCATCCCCTCAAAAGATCAGAAAAAACCGGGAGAGACAATAGATTCACTCTACGTGTACGGGAAGATAACCGATTTAAACAATGATCCGCTTCCCGGAGCATCTGTGGAGATTAAAGGGGAAAAAGGGAAAGGAGTAATCTCAGATTTTGATGGAAATTATAAAATAAGGGTTGAGGATATGTCTAAACAGAATGCTCTTGTTTTTAATTTTCTGGGAATGAGACCCCAGGAGGTTGCCATAAATGGACAGAGATTTATTAATGTAGCACTCAGAGAGGCGGAAAATGAACTGGAACAGATTGTTGTTGTGGGCTATGGTGTAACCAGGAAGAAGGATATTGCCGGCTCAATAGAAAATATAAGTGCCGAATCTCTGGCAAAGTCAAACAGCTCTAATTTTCAGAGAGCTATACAAGGAAAGATGTCAGGTGTTCAGATAACTTCAACTTCCGGAATACCGGGGTCATCATTTTCAATTAATATCAGGGGCCGCGGCTCAATAAATGCCGATACACAGCCTCTCTACATTATTGATGGTGTTCAGGTTACAAATGGAGCTCAGACAACAAATATTCTAACGAATGCAGACGTGCTTGCAGGTCTTAATCCGGAAGATATTGAGTCAATAAGCGTCCTGAAAGATGGTGCATCGGCCTCAATATACGGAGCTCAGGCAGCAAATGGTGTAGTAATTATCACCACAAAAAAGGGAGCCTCCGGGAAAACCAAAGTATCAGTAGCAGCAACAGCAGGGGTTCAGGAGATAATTCGCAAAGTTCCTCTTCTAAACGGAAGACAGTGGGCAGAATTTGCTCTTCTGGAGTATAAAAACTATGATGAATATTATGGGACTAACTCCTACCAGGAGAAGCTTGACCTGTTTAAAAGCTTTGGATGGGGGGATGACGGCTATTCAAATGCTCCTACAACTGATTGGTATGATGAAATATTCAGAAGGGCACTTGTACAGAATTATCAGGTAAGCATGTCCGGTGGCGGAGAGAATACAAAATTCTATACCTCGCTGGGTTATAACAAAACCGATGGGATTATTAAGCATACCGGATTCAGCAGAATCTCCGGAAGGCTCAACCTTAGCCACGCAATCACTCCTTGGCTAACTTTCAACACCAATAACACATTCAGCGGAACAACACACAATCAGTCATCAACTATTGGTGCTGCCAACCCTTCCAGAACGGCAATGTTTCTTCTTCCCGGTGTGTCACCAAGAGATTCTGAAGGAAATTACTACTCAGATTTACAGTATGGATATTTTCTATACAATATTCCGCAAATGCTTGAGTTAAATGAATATATAGGTAAAACTAATAACCTTATCTCTGCAAATGACCTCACTTTTAAAATCCTGAAAGGACTTGAATTTAAAAGTAGCTATAATCTGGATCTGACATGGCTCAATGAGCACCAGTTCAGCGATCCGCGGACCAGGCTTGGATCAAGGGTAAACGGAGCTATAATAGCAAACTCTTCAGACATTGGAAAATTTCAGTCTGAGCAGGTTCTTACATATAATACAACTATAAAAGATATACACAGGATTAGTGCAGTTGCCGGGTTCTCATACAGTAGCTATAAATATCATATGATTGGTGCTGAGGCCAATGGTGTCTCAAGTCCGGATCTTACACTGCTTAGCAGTGCTGCTACCCCCATTTCTACAATGGAGGATTACACTGAATGGAAAATGGCCGGCTTTTTC
This sequence comes from uncultured Bacteroidota bacterium, assembly GCA_937901965.1. Lineage (GTDB taxonomy): Bacteria > Bacteroidota > Bacteroidia > Bacteroidales > UBA932 > Bact-08. The sequence continues at coordinate 113,703 of CALGSW010000014.1, read as the reverse complement.
GGAAGGGCCAGCTACACATTTAAAGATAAGTACATACTCACAGGTACAATAAGATACGACGGGTCATCAAGGTTTGGCGCCGATAATAAATGGGGAACATTTCCTTCAGTTTCATTCGCATGGAGAATGAAGGAGGAGAAATTTCTTAAAGATGTTGAGTGGCTGAATGACCTTAAACTAAGAGCAAGTTACGGTATAACAGGAAATGCCAGTATAGGAAACTACGTATCGCAGAGACTTTATGATGCAAACTCATCCTATAACGGATCATCAGGTATTATTCCTTCTTCTATAGGTAACCAGAAACTTACCTGGGAGAAGAAACACTCAAAGAATGTGGGTATAACAGCAGGCTTTTTTGACGGCAGGATAAATGCAAATATTGACCTTTATATGGACGACACTAAAGATTTGCTCTACTACAGAATAATCCCTCAGACAACCGGTTTCAGCATTATCCCTTCAAACATGGGTGGTGTAAGGAATCAGGGAATGGATATCCAGCTTAATACCATAAATATTAACGGTGAAGATTTCAAATGGGAAACATCAATTAATGTATCTCTTGCAAAGAATTTTATTACAGAGCTGCAGGATGGGCTGGAGGAGCTGGGTCAGTATAAGGTGGGCAAGCCTATCACTGCTGAGTATGTTTATCAGTGGGCAGGGGTAAACAGCTCAGATGGTCGTCCTATGTATTATGACAAAGATGGATATATTACCTACAATCCAACTCTTGAGGACAGGGTATGGACAAAGGGTCTTGATCCTACTTTCTTTGGAGGTATGGAAAACACTATCTCATGGAAAAACTTCACTCTCTCTTTCTTCTTCCAGTTCCAGATGGGAGCGCTCAAGTACTGGAGTGACAAAGCCGTGTTAATAGGTCAGGCTGCAGACAACAATTTGCTTTCCGATATTTATAACTCATACTGGAGGAAGCCGGGTGATAATACCTGGGTACCTAAGCCTGTAATTGACGGATTGTATCCGGGAAATCCAATGAAGTATGATAATAACGGAGATCCATCTATGAGTCTCATCTATGAATCTACAGACTTTATAAAATTAAAAAATATTAACCTAAGCTACAATATACCTCAGAAACTTGTTAAGAAACTAAAAATTGAGGATGCTCAGATATATGCTAATGCATATAACTTATGGACTGCTACTCCTTATCAGGGTTACGACCCGGAATCTGTTGGTTCAGACAGAGGACTCTATCCTCAGTCAAAGAGTTTAAGTATAGGTATTAAGATTAACTTTTAATCACTCCGGACATGAAAAAAATTAATATAATAATTGTTACAATTTTTGTGCTTTTTGCAAACTCATCTTGCGAATCTATGCTTGATGTGAGTACAAAGCATGCATTGCCGCAAGGTAAAATCAAAACTGTAGCCGGTTGTGAGAGTCTTATAATAGGTGTATACGACCAGTTGCAGGACGGATATTATGCAGGAAGAGATCTTATTTGTATTCCGGATGTTCTGGGTGACAATACCCAGCTCTCTCCTGGAGCAACAAGCTACTCCGGCCAGTATAACTTTAAGCCAAACTATAATCTTGATATATGGGAAATAGCATATAAGCAGATAGGAGCTTTAAATGAGGCAATTTTCTATTTGTCACAGCTGGAACAGACAGCAAAGGTTAAATCACTAACAGGTGAGGCACTCTTTCTCAGAGCGTATAACTACTTTAACTTAAGTATTATATATAGTCGTGTGCCGGGTAAATTGGTTGAGAATTTCAATCTTTGCGTTCCACTGCTTACTGAACCATTCTTCAACGAGGGTGGAAGCATTACAGAACAGGCATCTGTTCCAAGGGCAACAGTAGATGTGGTATGGGCCCAGATTGTTAAAGATCTTAATGACTCTTACACTTTGCTGAATAACAATGACGGATCAAATTTCCCTTTCAGGGTTTCAGCTCTTGCGGTAAAAGCTTTCCAGTCCAGGGTATATCTTTACAAGGGTGATTGGGATAATGCAATAACTGCAGCAAGTACAACAATCACAAACTCAAATGTGAAATTGCACGATGGTGTCTACACAGATATTTTTTCAAAAGGGACTGAGTCAATCTGGCAACTCCATTTTACAATTACAGAGAACTTAAAGTCTGTTTCGCTTCACTCTACTTATGGTACTCTGGATAACGGAGCAAGGGATGAGGATGGTTTTGGTGACGGAACAGGGCCGGGAGATGCTCAGCTCTCTGTATCACCTGACTTTATCAATATTATTGACAAAGACAATGATAAGAGATTTGGTGCACTGAGAAAGGTTCACTATTACGGACAGGATTTGTGGTGGACAACCAAGTTTAACAGCTGGGGCGGTGCATTTGGACTGGACGATGTTCCACTTATCAGAATCTCCGAGATGTATCTTAACAGGGCAGAGGCATATGCTCATCTGAAAAATTACACAATGGCCCGCAATGATATAAATGCCTTGAGAAACATAAGAGGACTTGAAGATACCGATGTGGCAAACTCAGAACTGCTCAGTGAGATTCTTCTCCAGAGAAGGATTGAGCTGGCTTTTGAGGGACACAGGTTCTTTGATATGAAGAGGCTTGGATTACCAATTTCCAGACCTAACGGTCTTCCTGAAATACCTTACGCAGACTATCGGGTTGTAGCTCCTATTGGTGCTACAGAGATGGATGTAAACAAGAAATTAGTTAACAACCCCGGATATTAAAATTATGAAAAATTTACTATACTTCAATTTTGTAATCCTTTTATCCCTGCTGATCAGCGGGTGTGAAAAAGAGGACCGAACTTATCAGGGACCTCAGTATTATGAATTCAGTGCATTTGAAAACAGACAGGGTACCATAAGTAATATTCTTCAGAAAGAGAACAACAAAGTGGGGCTTGACTCTATCTGCATTCAGTTAGTAAAAACATCCACCGGAAATGTAACCGTAAACTATGAAATAGTTCAGAAACTGTACTATCTGACAGATAAAGATAACTATGTAGAGGAGGTTCCTGCCGGGACTGACCTGTCTGTTGTTGATACAGTTTATTCAACTGCTGTACTGGGTGTTGACTACCAGATTGTAACAGGAACAAACTCTACTTTTACTCCTGCTACAATGACAGGTTCTTTAACTATCCCCCGCGGAGAATATTTTGGGTACATACAGGTAAACATGCTTAAAAAGGGAGGAAAGAACTTTTATGTGGTTCTGAAGGATTCTCCTGATACAAAAGCAAATAAACCCACATCAATTCTCAATTACAAAATTGCACCTGATAAAATATACTACTTCACAGAGAAGTTCCTTACCGAAATTCCTGATACATGGACTTTGATAGATAAAGATGGAGACGGGTACAACTGGGAGTACTACAAGAGCCACGCAACTTCCGATTCTTACAGAAGTGGTGGTGTGGGTGCCCTTACACCGGAGAACTATCTGGTTTCACCGCTTATAAACATAGGCAGCACTATGGATAAGGTCATGCTTACTTTTGATATCTCTGCCGGAGATGAAGATTATCCGGAAGAGAATTATAGGGTGGTTATTTCAGAGTCTCCAATTACTCTTGAAAACTGTCGTGAGGCAACCATATTGAGAGACTGGACAGAGCTGGATGAGACCTATGCAGATGACAAGACAGAGACAATTGACATTACCCAGTACAAAGGGAAGAGTGTCTACATAGCCTTTGTTCACGGAAATTGTACAGATTGCTACTATATCCGTCTTTCAAATGTGAATGTATTTGGATTGTAAATTAGATAAAAATTAATAAAATGGTATTAGACGAAAGGCTTAAACAGATTTTCATTGATTTAACTTCTATAGATGCTATTTCTGGCAATGAAGCTCCGGTTGCCGGGTATATAAAAAAGTTCATAGATAATTTTGGGTTAAAGTTTTTTTCAGATGGAGCTAATGTTTTGTCAAATGGAAATTCAGGCAATTTGATTGTTGAAATACTTGGGGGTGGAGAATATCTGCTTGCAGCCCATATGGACACTCCAAGATCTACTGCCGGCCTAAAGCATCAGTTCCATCAGGACCGAATTACTTCAGACGGGACAACTCCGCTGGGAGTTGATGACAGAGGAGGCCTTTCGTCTATACTTTTTGCCCTTGAGCGGGCAGCAAAAGAAGGGAAATTAAAGCCATCAACGCTACTTTTCACAGTTTGCGAAGAGACAACACTTGCCGGGTCTCTGTTTTATAAACCGGCTCCAAATATTAAATACGGCTTTGTGTTTGATTCGTATCTTCCTCCGGGCAGCTTTGTATCTGAGACATGCGGTGCAATAAACTTTGAACTCGTTGTACGGGGTGTCTCTGCCCATGCGGGAATATCTCCTGAAAAGGGTGTAAATGCAATTAAAATTGCTGCCGAGGCAATGGCCGGTTTCCCATTTGGAAGGGTAGATGAAGTAACTACCGCTAATATTGGAATTGTAAAAGGGGGGACGGGGACAAATGTAGTATGCGATGAGGTTCATATGACAGGAGAGATAAGAACTGACTTTACCCATTATGGAGAGGAGATTATGGCAAAAGTCATAAGCGACTTCAATAAGGTATGTGAAAAATATGGCGGTAAGCTGGAGTCAAAGCACTTCTGGGATTTTCTGCCATACTCCATCAAAGAGGATGACAAACCATATACTCATTTTTCAAGAATAGCAAAGAGCCTGGGAATCAATCCGTCAGCAAAGAAATCAATGGGTGGCAGCGACGCTAATTCATTGAATGCAAAGGGTATAAAAACAATAAATCTAGGAGTGGGGGCTCAGAACCCACACGGGAATGATGAGTTCATTCTTTATGAGGATCTAAAAATGGCATCAGAGATCGCCTATCAACTATTAACAACAGAAATAATTTAAATTATGAAAATAAAAACACTCTTTATTGCAATAATTATATTATTGCATCTGGCATCTTGTAGTCAGAATCCACAGACAGAACTTAAATATGAGGCTGAAAAGATAGATTCAAAAGGCACTCTTGTTATAGAGGGAGGTGGAGACAGAATTGAGGTAATTTTAAAGACAATTATTGATTATAGCGGAGGAGAAAATTCAAAAGTGCTGGTTGTGCCTTTTGCAAGCGGAGTGGCAGAGGAGACAGGGATTAAGCAGAGTGAGGAGTTCCGTGTTCTGGGTTGCAAGTCTGCTGACTATATCTTTTGTGAAAAGGACAGTATAGATTCTCCGTCAAGTCTTGCTAAACTTGATGGTGTAACAGCAATCTTTTTCTCAGGTGGAGATCAGGTTGTTCTTAGTGATTATCTGGAGGGTACAAAATTTCTTGAGAGAATCAGGGAGATATATAAGGACGGAGGGGTTGTAAGCGGAACGAGTGCAGGTGCAGCAATAATGAGCAGAGTTATGCTTACAGGCGAACAGAAAAGTGATACTACAAACTCTCAGGTATTTAACACAATAGAAAAGGGTGATGTAATTACTGCAAAGGGCTTTGGTTTCCTGGACAACATTGTGGTTGATCAGCATTTCCTTAAAAGGAAAAGGCAAATCAGACTAATATCTGTTCTGATGGATAATCCAGGCTTAAGAGGAATTGGAATTGACGAAGAGACTGCAATCGTTGTAAAATCCGATAATACTATTGAGGTAATTGGAGACAACAAGGCAATGCTGTTTGAACCATATAAAGCAGTAAACAGCAATGGAGATGTATCCAGTTTCAAACTTACCGTTCTTAATCCCGGAGATATTTATAAGCTTTAATTCTTGAAAAAATGGCCCGTCTGTCAAAAATACCGCATACATTCGTTATAATCTTTTCATTGATAATATTTTGTGGGATTCTCTCCTGGTTTGTTCCGGCTGGGGAGTTTCAGTATGAAAAGAGAGAGGTAAACGGAGTTACCAGAGATGTGATTGTAAATGATTCATATCGCGTGGTGGATTCATCTCCGCAAACCTGGCAAATCTTTGGGTCGCTTCTGGAGGGTTTTAAAAAACAGGCGGGTATAATTGCTTTCGTCCTGATAATTGGAGGTGCTTTTCAGATAATGAACAGCAGCAGAGCTATTGATTTTGGAATATTATCATTTCTTGAAAAAACCGGAACTCTTGAAAAAAGGAGGATATTGAAAAAGATTGGAGTAAATAATCTTGTTATTGTTTTCTCAATGTTGATATTCAGTCTTTTTGGAGCAATTTTTGGGATGAGTGAGGAGACCCTTGCATTTGTCATTATTTTTGTTCCTCTGGCAATTTCTATGGGCTACGACTCTATTACAGGAATACTTATGGTATATGTTGCAGCTCATATTGGTTTCTCCGGAGCCATCATCAACCCTTTTACCATAGGAATTGCCCAGGGTTTGTCCGGCCTTCAGCTCTTCTCGGGGTTTGAATACAGGCTGGTTGTCTGGATGATTTTTACTGCACTTATCATTGCAATTACCTTGGTTTATGCAGCAAGAGTAAAGAAAAATCCTAAGCTATCACCAATGTATGAACTTGATGCCTACTGGAGAGAGAGAGAGTCTGAAGCAGTAAAGGTGGATTTTGCACAAAAAACACCCGCATCAGCATGGATTATGTATATAATGGTCACTGCTGCACTGGGGATTTTCTCTTATCTACATCCAAAAACCACTATAAGCCTGGGAGGTGCAGATATCACATTTGTTGCTATTCCTGTTTTAGGAGTACTCTTTGCTCTTACCGGTTATTATACACTTCGTAAATCTTATCTCTTTTTTATCCTCAATATACTTGCCTTTACAATAATATTCCTTGTAATTGGAGTTCTGGGCTACGGATGGTACTTAACAGAGATATCGGCTTTGTTCCTTGCCATGGGAATTATATCCGGCTTTTCAATGGGAGCAGGAGCAAACGGCATAGCAAAGGAGTTTATAGCAGGTGCAAAGGATATTCTCACTGCAGCTCTTATTGTTGGTCTTGCCGGGGGGATTATTGAGATACTCACAGCAGGAAGGATTATGGATACTATTCTTTACTCTCTCTCTTCAATAATGGAGGGGACAGGAGAGGGGGCAACTGTTTCTATAATGTATTTCATCCAGACCTGTATAAATATATTTATCCCTTCAGGATCTGCGAAGGCGGCTCTCACGATGCCTATAATGGCTCCGTTTTCTGATGTAATTGGTCTGTCAAGGCAGGCAACGGTTATGGCTTTCCAGTTTGGAGACGGCTTTACCAATATGATTACACCAACATCAGCGGTCCTTATTGGTGCGCTGGGCATAGCAAGAATACCCTATGAGGTGTGGATAAAATGGTTTTGGAAAATATTGCTCTTTTTTATGATTGTAGGTCTTATTCTTCTCATGCCTACAGTCTATATGCAACTTAACGGTTTTTAAAAAATAACAGGTTCAAACTATGAAGAATATTGTACTTCTGGCGATGGTATTATTTTCTGTATCTCTATTGGCCCAGCCCACTTCATATGGTGAGCTGATGAAAATATCGGGAGAACTGGAGAGAGGGTCAGCTCTGGTAAAGAGAGAGATAATCGGACGGTCTTTTGAGGGAAGAGAGATTATTGCACTTCACTTTTCAAAATCCGGAATAGATGCAGATAAGTCAAAAATCAAGGTTCTGATACACGCTCAGCAGCATGGGAATGAGCAATCCGGCAAGGAGGGTGCACTTCTGCTGGCTAGGGAGCTTGTAAAGGATGAGTATGCCTATCTCTTTGACAGGATAGATCTGGTACTTGTTCCTCAGGTCAATCCCGACGGGTCTGAGAAGAATGAAAGAAGGAATTCTAACGGAATGGATCTTAACAGAAATCATCTGATTATGACCGAGCCGGAGGTAATCGCTCTTCACGGGCTGTTTGACAAATACCTTTTTGAAGTGACTCTGGATGCCCACGAATACTCCCCTTACGGAGAGTCCTGGGTAAAGGCGGGATTCAGAAAGAACTCCGATATTCTGCTGGGAATTAATACAAACCCTCAGATTCCATCATCAATAAGAGATTTCCAGAGAGAGATGTTCTGGCCATTTTGGTTAAATGCTGTTCAAAAACATGGCGTTTCCGCCGGGATGTACAGCCCCGGAGGGCCACCGGAAGGAGACTATATCCGCTACAGTACATTTGATATAAATGACGGAAGGCAGAGTTTTGGTATACAGAATACCTTTTCATTTATTCAGGAGGGTATGAATGGTGAGGATAACTATGTTGAGAATCTTCCTCACAGATCCTATTCTCAGTTTTGCGGAATGATGACACTTTTGAAATTTGTTTATGACAACGGAGCCGAAATGAAGAGGAGAGTGAAAGAGGAGCGGAACAGGCTTCTTAATCCTGAGATGAGAGAGTCTGTTGCACTACAAATGGATCATTTCCCTGACGGAAGTACTCTTGAACTTCCTGTTTTTTCATACAGAACCAAACGGGACTCGGCTGTTACAGTTAAAAACTTCAGACCTCTGGTTAAGGCTACTCTTAATGTAGAAAAACCAGAAGGCTATCTTATACCTGTTTCTGATAAAGATTTAACCGAATGGGTAAAAAGGCACGGATTTACAGTTTCAAAAATTTCTGAAAAGCGTGATTTAAAATTTGAAAAAATCAGAATATTGGCAGTTGATTCTGTTGATTTTGAGGGTGATGTTATTCCATTCCCTCAGATATCTGTATCTGATACTGATGCAGGTATTCTGATTGAAAATTATATATATGTGCCAACAGCCCAGTTGAAAGGCAATTTGCTTGTCAAAGCTCTGGAACCACAATCTGAAATTGGTTTGGCGACATACAGGCAGTTTGATTTTTTGATGAGGGCACAATCGGATTATCCGGTAATAAGAGTAAGAAAAAATGAAAATTGAAAGAATAGAAATCAGGCATACAAAAATGGAGCTTGTGAATCCTTTTACAACCTCTATGGGAACGGAGTACGATGAGGAGCACATAATGGTAAGGATAGACGGAGAGGGTCTTACCGGCTGGGGAGAAAGTGTTGCTGAGGGAACCCCCTTCTACTCATACGAGACTGTTACAACAGCCTGGCACATAATGAAGGATTTTCTTATTCCTGAGATACTGGGAAAGGAGCTTAATGATGTGGGAGAGGTTATTGCCCTGTACGACAAAGTAAGGGGACACATGATGGCCAAGGCGGGGATTGAATCGGCTTTGTGGGACCTTCTTGCAAAGGGAAAGGGGGTATCACTGTCAAGGCTTCTTGGCGGAACAAGAGAGAAAATTGATGTGGGGGTAAGCATAGGTATCCAGGATTCGGAAAGGATTCTTTTGGATAAAATTGAGGGCTATCTTGCAGAGGGCTATAAAAGGGTAAAAATTAAAATTGCACCGGGTCAGGATCTCAATCTGGTAAAAGCTGTCCGCAGAGAGTATCCGGATATAATGTTTCAGGTAGATGCAAATTCTGCATATACACTTGATGATATATCTCTCTTTAAGAGGATGGATGAATTCAATCTTTCACTTATTGAACAGCCGCTTGGGTATGATGATATATACGACCATTCAAAACTTCAGAAAGAGCTTAAAACCTCTGTCTGTCTGGATGAGAGTATTCACTCTATTGATGATACAAGAGCTGCCATAGAGCTGAAAAGCTGTAAAATAATAAACATAAAACCAGGAAGAGTAGGTGGATTTACAGAATCCAGAAAAATTCACGACTACTGCCTTTCAAACGGAATACCTGTCTGGCACGGAGGCATGCTGGAGTCAGGAATCGGCAGAGCGGGAAATGTAGCCCTTGCCTCACTTCCGGGATTTATACTGCCGGGAGATATATCGGCAAGCAAAAAGTACTATAAGGAGGATATTGTAGAACCGGCTTTTACGGTGAATGCTGACGGTACGATGGATGTGCCAGAGGGCCCCGGGATAGGGGTTGAGGTTAATGATAAAAGACTGGACAAAGTAACTGTAAAAAAAGAGATCTTTTGTTGTCACCACTTTTTTTAAAAGCACAAAATCACAGATTGACAGGGATTACTCATATCGCCCCCTGAAAACCATAAGTGGCAAAAGGGGCATCCTCATATTTGAGATGAGGAAACTTCTGATTCAGGATTTTAATAAGTTCTGCTCTAAGAGTCCCTTTCCCTGTCCCATGCACAAAATCAATCCGGCACCCCTTCTGAAACCTCTTTGCCTGTAGCGTCCTTTCAAACACTTCCAGCTGGTAAATTAATGAGTCAGCAGGAGCAAAGCTGCGATATGCTTTTGCAATCTTTTCAATATGAAGGTCAACAACTATGATTTGGTTTTTCACAATACAATATAACGAATTTTTATCGGGGTAAGAAAAAGCTTATATTTATATAAAAATCGTCAAGTGCACAAAAAATCAGGTTACTCATTAATACTATTTCTCATATTTATAATGACTTACTCATGTGAGGAGAAGGAGGTCACTCCCCCTGAACAAACAAAGATATCTGCCGACTTTACAGCATTTGCAACTCCTCCGGCAAGCTATTACTCCGGGGGCACCGCATCACACACCATTCAGATAAAGAACACCGGAAATACCAGATGGAAATTCTGGATAGGGTGCAGCGTAAGGAATAAATCAGGAGGTTGGTACGATATACCGGTAGATACTGTAACCTTGAATCCTTTGGAGACATCGAAGCAAATTGATATGTCCTGGAGGTTGCCTACAGACAAAATTATAGTCTCAGGGTCATATTTATCAAGAGCAGCAATATGGAAGACAAACCCCTCTTTACCAGGAGCCGTTCAGCTTGATGTTAATGAAATCGCCGATGCTTTTGATGCATTCAATTTCATTGATGAGTTTAACTCTTTCGAAAATACACGCTGGGTTGTCAGTACTAAGTTAACACCCGGATACGGCAGGTTTACCATACCAAATATTATCGTTGAGAATGGAATCTTAAGTGTGAAGTTCCCCAAACTAACCAAAGATGGAGGAGAGATAAAAACAGTTTCTCCGGCAAAATACAAATACGGCAGCTACAGAGCTTCAATAAAAACTCCATTACAGCTTCCCGGAACATATACAACGTTCTTTCTTTATGAGAGTGCAAATCTGGATGAAATTGATATTGAAATCTGGAACGACGGAACCGGAAAAGTTGATTTCAACACATGGGTAAAAGGCGTTCAGAAATTCAGTGCACAAGTTGTTTTACCATTCAATCCCGGTGAGCAATTTCACGAATACCGGATAGACTATTATCCAAACGAGGTAAGCTTCTGGATTGATAACGTAAAACTCAAATCAACAGGTGATATATCACAAATCCCCACTACCATAACAAATATATATCTAAGCGGCTGGTGGCCAAAATGGATGACCGGAGACGCTTCATCTGCAGACAACTTTGCCCGGTATGAATGGGTAAAGCACTGATTGACCTACTAAGAATTTTTGTACATTGCGATAAAATAAGGCAATTTGTTATGAAAAAAGTTTTTAGTTTGTTGGTAATAAGTATATTCTCGCTCTCTATGTTTGGACAGCCAGTTAATGAAACGGCTCAGATAATGCTCACACTGGCAAAGAGAAGTGGCAACCTGCCATCTCTTTATACAAAATACTACAAGGTAAAAGCATGGTCGGTAAAGCAAAGCAAACCAATTCCGGCAAAATATGAGACATGGACACTCTCGGATTTTCAGCCTGCAATGGATGTATCTACCAAAAAACCAATTGACTGGGGTGTAAATGGAGACAGATATGTGGTTGTTAATATTGTTCCTGACCATAATAACCGCCCCTATCACGTGAGAGACGACCTGACAGGCTCAGCAAACAATCTGACGTTTTCCCTGGAATTATATGAATTCAATGGCACATTTGTTAAAACAATATCAAAATGGGGATACCTGCTGGGATCTGGGTTTCATGGTGTCGTTTATGTTCAGCAAGGGGTTTATTCCACTTTTTTATCCGGTGTTGCTGTGGAAAAAGGAGGAAAATTAACTTACAAAGTTTTTAATGATGCTAAGACCCGGCTATCGGACTTAGTTGAAGAATATGAATTGGTAACTGCGCTTAGAAATAAAAAAGTAGAGAGGGAAGATCAAATCCCTCTGCAATTATCTTGTACCTTTCCTCCCAAGCCGGTTTACGATGCCCAAAAAACTGCAATTCTGGAGAAGATGAAGCGGGAATCTCCTTTTTTGCAAATGAAATATTATCAGAATGGTGTTTATGATGCAGGTAAAAGAGACTTCCCAAAACCAAACCAGAGATGGAGTTTTTGGAATATGTTTATTGCAAGTGATATTACAAACAGATGTCCTGTTGACTGGGGACCAAATGGAGATCGCTACCTTCAGTTTGATCCCGAATTTGAAGATAAGCGAAATTATTCTGCACTTGAAGATGATCTTTATTCCACCGGCAAGCGGTTCCTCTTTGCGCTCAGGTTATATGAGAATGACGGACGCTTTGTAAAGACAATTTCAAGCTATGGCAACTTTTTTGGTTTTGGAGAGGGTTCATTTGTCTTTATGCAGGATGCGAAAAATGAGATAGCCTCGTTTTTCACAAAATTACCTGTTGAAATTGACAAACCCTTTTCATATAAAGTAGATAAACGAACAGTTACAAAAATCTCCGAGCTGCTGTTATTCAAACCAGTGCAGTAGCTTCTTCTGGAGTTGATTGAACAGACCTAAAAAGAGATCACAGTCTGTTCCTCCATCATTGCATTGGTATATACAACAGGTGAACTTGGTCCGGTTTCAGATTTGCCGATTTTTGTATATTTTTTAATTACAAATGGCAGTCCGTTTGAGAAAAAGATATGAGGGCCGTCAGTTATCTGAAAATGTAAATGAGGGCCGGTGGAGTTTCCGGAATTACCTAAAAGGGCGATGGGGTCTCCCTCTTTTACAGTTTCTCCCTTAGTAACCATAAATTTATTTGGCACACAATGGGCGTAATATGCATACCTGCTGTTTCCGATATCCAGCACAAGATAGTTTCCTGCATACTCATCCAGGTTTGCAAATGTTATATCACGGGCATCTCCCCTGTTTTCAGGCCTGCCGTCAACCATATGTAATACAGTCCCGTTTGCGACAGCATAAAGGGTATCCTTGTAATTAAAATAGGACTCATTGATTTTAGGGTCTCCATCAAGCATTTCATCCATCTCGTCATTTAACTTTATATTATCAAATGCAAATCTCTCACCTCTCCATAGTTTCATGCCTGTAAAAAACATAGTGAAAAAGTGATATTCATTTGTGGATTGATTTATGAACAACCAGTTATCTCCTTTAACCGGAGATGATATTGCAAGAGGCACTTCGGTCAGGCGGGGCATAAATACTCCACCCTCAACAATCAACTCTTTATTTTTAACAGTATCTATGAATTTAAATTTGTGAAAAATCTTTGAAGGTGCAGTTTTGCTTAACTCAACCGGTAACTGAATAGAGATGTAATAGTGTGACAATTTATCAAGCTCTATTAAACCGTTTGGTGTTAAAGGATCTTTATGAATCACGGGAAAACTCTCTTTCTCTATAGTTTGTAATGTGGCTTTAGTATTATAATCCAAAATCTCTATCTGCTGCAGTTTAAGCCCCTCTTTTTCCCACTCCCAGGTTCTTAATGTATATGGGATTCTTTTATACACGTCAGTATTAAAGGGGATATCATTAATAACCACCTCGATATTTCTGTCACCCAGCGGATTAGGCGCAGGTGTGCAGCTTGCCAGAGCAGATACTGCAAAAATCAAAAAGAGACCCATGAGTGTAAAGATATCCGAACCATTCTTATGATATCCGGAGTTGATTGAGGAATTGAAAATATGATTCATATATTTGAGGATGATTAAAATAGATTGATTAAATTTATGACAATTTCAGGAAATTTCCAATAAATGATGCTATTTTCAAAGCAGGATCGGCCTACTCCACTCCAAGGGAGTTGCAAAAATTTGCAGAGGCTCGTTTTATGGTCATGGTGGTGCCATACCCGGGTTTACATCTGCCATGTACCATAGCATAGAAAAGAACTGTACTGTAATTATTTATTTTAACTGCCAGCTTGAGATTCACCCCGAAGACCTTTTTGCCAGGTTCGTTAGTATCTTGTATCCGGACGAATCAAGCTAAAATTGACCTTGCGGAGCTGTTAAACTATTGATTAATGATATCCCGTATAGTGGTAAGTTAGTTAACGTCTCTTCTTTTCTGAAGTCAGACATTGATGTCCTTATAGACAATTCGGGATGGAACTTATCTCTAAAACTCTTAAGCGATTTTGCTTTAAGATTTTCTTCGGCCTTTACCTCTATTGGTATAACTTTTCCTCCTGTCTGAATAAGAAAATCAATTTCGGCAATTCCCTGTTCAGCGCTCCAATAGTAAGTTTCAATTCCAGTGGAACACTTTAATTGCTGAAGAACATATTGTTCAGTAAGCGCACCCTTATACTGGCCAAAAATTGTGTTTCCCTCAATTATAGTTTTAGCATCTAGTCCCGATTTTGCACCAAGTAGTCCAATATCTACCATAAACAACTTGAATGCTCCGATATCTACAAAGCCGTCTAATGGCAGGGAAGCATTGGAAACTCTGCTGATTTTGTGAATCAATCCGGCATCCTCAAGCCACATAATTGCAACTTCAAATTCCTTAGCTCTTCCGCCACTCTTTACTGCACCATAAATAAACTTGCGGTTCTCCTTTGCAAGCTGAGACGGAATAGAATTCCAAATCATCTTTATCCTTGGTACAATTTCAATTGACGAATGTTTGGAGAAATCATTATTATATGATTCAAGTATTGAATTCTGAATTTCACGCACCTCATTGTAATCGTTATTTTGAATAAATGACTTGACTACCTCAGGCATTCCTCCAATATAATAATACTGCTTTAAAAGTTCAATGTAATTGCTTTTAAATGCTTTAGTCAACTCCCAGTCCCTCCTGTGCAAAGCGTCCAGCAGAGAATTCTTGCTCAATGCCACAATAAATTCCTCATATGATAGAGGATATAACTCCAGAAAATCCACCTTTCCTACAGGGAAAGAGTCGTCCTTATGGATGGATAGCCCCAGTAGTGAGCCCGCTGCAATAATGTGATATTCCGGAGCATCTTCATAAAAATATTTCAATGATAACAATCCTCGTTTAACAGATTGGATCTCGTCAAAAATGATAAGTGTTTCACCTGGTTTAGGAATGATACCTGTTATGAGTTGGACCGATCTTAAAATACGAGGGATATCAAAATCAACTACGAATAAATTAGCAAGTTGAGTGGCTTTCTCAAAATTGATATATGCAACAGATTCATATTCATTTTTGCCAAATTCTTTCATCAACCAGGTTTTTCCGACTTGCCTTGCTCCCTTTATTAAAAGGGGTTTCCGATTCTGTTTACTTTTCCATTTAAGTAATCCTTCGTATGCTATTCTTTTCATGTAATTGATGTTTAAGAAATGTAAGTACAAATTACACAACGAAAATATGAAATAAATCACATAAAAACAAATGAAAACATGTGTAATTACACATTAATATAAACGAAAAAGAACTGTGAAATATGGATTATGGCGCAAATTGGTGCAAGTTCGTTGATGAAAAATATCCGAACCATTCCTGAGGGATTTGGAGTTGATTCAGAAGTTTGGATTGACAGGAGGTCTTGATTAGATATATCTAATGAAAGTGTCAAAAACAGGTAATTCTATTAGATAAATCTAATAGAATTATGCAGAAAATTATATCTTTGCATTAGATAAATCTAATGACATGGATTGGTATGGAATGACGGATGCTGCAATTGTGTCCGAATTGGGTAAAAGAATTAAGGCTACACGGCTTAAGAAGAAACTTTCACAGATTGAAGTTGCCCGGCGGACAGGGATTAGTGCGTTTACTGTCAGCCAGATGGAGAACGGCAAAAACACCTCGCTCTCCTCGCTGGTCGCAGTTATGCGGGTGTTGAAACTGCTGGAAAATTTTAACAACCTTATACCACAACTGGTAATCAGCCCAGTAGAGTTGTTGGCCTTAAACAATAAAAAACGGAAGAAATGACAGATATAGTAATGAAAGTCTCTTTATGGGGGCAGGATGTGGCCGCTGTGGTGTGGGATAAGGAGAATGAATATGCCATCTTTGAGTTTTTACCTGAATTTTCTGCCAAAGGGCTTGATATTGCTCCGCTTATGATGCCTCTGGAAGATATTAGCAGAGGCGACAGAACCTATTATTACCCCTCAAACAGAAATAAAACCTTCAAAGGGTTACCAGGCTTGATTGCCGACTCCCTGCCGGACGATTACGGAAACCAGATAATTGACGAATGGTTTGCAAGCAAAGGGTTAAGTGGTATGACGTTCAGTCCGGTTGACAGGTTATGCTATGTAGGCAAGCGCGGTATGGGTGCTCTGGAATTTGAACCTGCACAGAATAATCCCCAGCTTGAAGAGTCTTCAGTTATTGAGATTGCTCACCTGACAAATCTGGCCAAAGAGGTTCTGGGTAAGCGGGAGGACTTTCAGGTTAAGTTGTCCAAAGGAGATGAATCGCTACTTGATATCATCAGGGTAGGGACATCTGCGGGTGGCGCAAAGCCCAAAGCTATCATCGCCGTCAACAGCAATATGTCAGAGGTTCGTTCGGGCCAGGTAAAAGCGCCGGATGGATTTACTTACTGGTTGCTTAAATTCGACGGGGTCGAGGCAGGTAAAGTTTCTGACAACCCACCCGGAATAGGCCGTATCGAGTATGCCTACCATAAAATGGCACTTGATTGCGGTATTGAAATGACTGAATGCCGATTGTATGAGGAGGGTCAACATGCCCACTTTATGACAAAGAGGTTTGACAGGACAGATGACGGAGGCAAGCTGCACACCCAAACGCTGTGCGCAATCGCCCATTTTGACCGCGACGACAGGCACTCATATGAGCAGGCGTTCCAGGTTATGAGGCGAATGAACCTTCCTTATCCCGACATGGAGCAACTTTACCGCAGAATGGTATTCAATATCATAGCGAGGAATCATGACGATCATACGAAGAATCACTCTTTTATTCTGCACAAGGGCAGAGAGTGGCGTCTGGCTCCGGCCTATGACCTCTGCTATTCATATTCTTCATCCGGTAGGTGGACAAACCAGCACCAGATGTCTGCCAACAACAAACGTGACGAATTTACACGGGAAGATTTACTGGCCGTAGCCCGTAATATGGGCATTAAAAATGCGCTATCAATTGTTAATCAAATTGCTGATGTCATTTCCAGCTGGAATAGATATGCGTCAGAGGCAGGAGTGAAAAAGGAACACATGTATCAGATAGGGAAGAATTTACTCGTTATAAAATAAAGAGGAAGAAATAAGGTTGTGCCGGAAAACGGCAAGCGACGGTACGAAAAGTATCCGAACCATTTCAGAGGGATTTGGATCGGATTGTTAAGCTTAAGATGTAATTCAAATCATTGGTAATGATTTAAGTAGAATTGCTAACTTTGATTAAATGGTTACTCTCAATCTTTTATAAATAATATTACTATGAAAACAGTTAAGTTTTTCTTGGTCTGTGGGTTTCTAATTATCTCCGTGAATGCATTTTCTAAGATCGATCCCCCTCCTCACCCTGATTCATTGGTTGAAATGAAGGAGAAAGTGATAGCCAACGCTCCAATACTGGAAAATATAATTGACTCTGATGTTCCTGTTGAACTCAAGAAAGAGCGAATATTTGATTGGATTACAAAGTACCTTCCAACAACCAATGATAGAGGTAATATTAATTATTATACAATAGAGCCAACAACTATAGATAACAGGATTATTCTCAAAGCTCACAATACGGCAATATATGGAAAGATTGCAGAAATTTCTGGTCATCTTGAAGACCCTTTTTTGAAAGAGTATGTGTATTTGTCCTATACACTGGTTATTGATCTTAAGGATACAAAATACCGAATGCGTTTTGAACAGATTACTTACACAACCAATACATTTTGTCCGTCTCGCATAGGAAAACTGGGGTCGTACATTGGTGAATATTGGCTATTAGGTGAAAATTTCCGTTCATCCCCAAAACAAATCACTCAGCAACCTTTAATAAGCAAGTATGACTACTATAAAAAAGTTTATGAAGACCCTAACTCATTTACAAAAAGGAAAAACCTCAGAGATAAGTGTCTTTTAGATGTTTATTGTGATTATAGTAACGAACTTAGGGAGTATGACGCAGTATCATTGATTCTGAATATAGTATATCGGGGGATAGTCGCAAATGTAGAATCCGGGCCTAAACAAGCTTCTACTAATGTTGTAGATGATTTAAATTTTTAATATAAATAATGTCGGATCCCCTGAAAAGCGGACATAGATTCACTCTACAAATTCATTTGTTTTCAAACTAAAGTTGGACGTCCCAAAGTAAAAATTCAGGAATATTTTAAGTTCAAATTTCCTATTAATAATGTTTCTGGTGCAAATTGGTGCAAGTTCGTTGATGAAAAATAGCTTACTGATATATAATTGAGTTTGGTTTTTCGGAGCGAAGCGACGCTCCCCCTCCCCGGAGGGGGCCGGGGGGTGGGACAAACAAAAGGAGCTTGCCGCATCCGGCAAGCGACGGTACGAAAAAAGCAGGCATTACTACCTGCTTTTTTCGTACCCGGAGCCGGGATCGAACCGGCACAGCCTTGCGGCCACTGGTGTTTGAGACCAGCGCGTCTACCGATTCCGCCATCCGGGCTTGTCTTTTCAGGCGTTTGTTTGGAGCGGCCTGCTGTTTCGGTAAACAAGGGTGACAAAGGTATGTAAAAATTTAAAAACCCCAAAAGTAATTAAATGCTTTTGGGGTTGTCGTTTAACTGATTTAAGGGTGATTATCTCTGAATCAGTACAGGTTTACCCAGACCGAGTTGCTCAAGTGGTTTCATCTGGCTCTTTGCATCGCCTACCACTACATAAATCATATCGTTGATGTTCATATGCTTTGTAATGATCTCTTTCAGCTGGTCAACTGTAATATTGTTGATTGTGTTCTCCTGCTGCTTAACATAGTCAAACGGAACGTTGTAGTTTGCTATGTCATTAAGCATGCCAAGAATATCACCTATAGTTTCAAAAGAGGATGTCTTGGATTTGAGAAGAGAGTTCTTAACTGATGCAAGCATCTCGTCGTTTATCATCTCCGAGTAGCCACCTATAAGATCTTTGAATGTCTTAACGGCATCCATTGTAACACTTCCCTGTACGCTTGACTGAGCCATAAATACGTTCTGATGTTCGGCAGCCATAAAGTTTGAATATGCTCCGTATGTGTAACCCTTCTGAAGGCGAAGCACGTCAAACAGCATTCCTTGTGAGCCTGAACCCAGTTTGTAGTTTGCAATTACTGCAGGGTAGTAGTCAGGATTGTTGAAAGGCATTGCAGTCTTGGCTAGAATAATCATTGACTGAGGTGCGTTAGGGTAGTCAACGAAGTAGATTGTTCCGGTCTTTGCAGCAACTCCGGCAACCGGAGCAGGAATTACAACATCTTTTGCAGTCCATTTCTCTGCAAGTGCGGTAAGAGCTTTAACGGCTCTCTTTTGGTCAGGAGATCCTGCGAAAGTTATGTTTGCAATTGAAGGGCTGTAGTTTGCAGCATAGAATGCTTTAATATCTTCAAGAGTTATGGCATCTATACTTGCAGCAGTACCATAAGACATTCTGGACAGTGTTCCGCCTTCGCCATAAAGGAGTTTGCCTGCAGTTTCAGTTGCAATGGCCCTTGGATTTGCCGAATTCTGGCGAATTGTTGTTTTAATCTCGTTCCTCAGACGTTCAAAAGCTGCTGAGTCAAATCTTGGCTGAAGGAGCATCTCCTCGGCAATAGCTACAATCTTTTCGTAGTTTTTAGAAAGGCCGGATATACTAATTCCCATTCCCTCTGTTCCCGAGTAGAATCTAACTCTTGCTCCAAGCAGACCTAGCGCACTCTCAAGCTCTTCAGGAGTTTTAAGAGCAGTACCTTCATTCATTAGCTGCGCTGTCAGGTAAGCAAGACCTGCTTTTCCTGCAGGGTCAAGAAGCATTCCACCCTTCATGTTTACCGATGCCTGGAACAGCGGAAGCTCTTTGTGCTGGATTCCGTATAGTTTTACAGCATTTGGAAGCTCTGTGTTCCAAATTGCAGGTACAGTAATGGTAGGAGTGTTTGCAAGGAAGTCAGGCTCCACTGAACGGTCAAATGCAGATGGAGTACGCACGTACTCGTCGTCAACAAGCTTCCCTGTTTGTGATTTCATGGTCTGTTCGGCGACATTCTCAACAGCAACTGTTGCAGGAACAGATTCTGTAAGGGCAAGTTCAGGTTTGCCTGCAGGAACCATGCTTAGTGCAAAATATGGACGTCCTTTGAAATACTTTTCATAAACTCTTAAGATGTCCTCTTTTGTAACCGCCTGATATTTTTTAAGGTCATCAAATGTAGCATCAGGTTTTCCGCCAAACTCGTTGTCGCGTGCCATCATCATGGCTTTGCCCAGAATACCGGACATTCTGTTGTATACAGATGCCTCCTGGCTTACTTTAAGTTTTTCAAGTTCAAGTTCGTCAACGCCATCCTTCTCAAATCTGGCGAATGCCTCTTCAACAGCGGCGTAAACATCATTTAGGTTTACATCATTAAAGGCCCTTATCTGAATCTGAGCCTGGCCTGCAACCTCTCTTGCCATATTGTAAGCTCCAACAGATGGAGCAAGTTTCTTCTCCTCTACAACAACTTTGTACAGAGGAGCCTTTTTGCCGTTGGCAAACAGAGATGTAAAGAAATAGAGCGGGTAAGCATCTTCATTGTACTGTTCAACTGTAGGATAGGCAAGTGACAACTGAGGCAGCTTTGCGTACTGATCTTCAAATACCAGTCTTTTGTTCTGTTCAAAAACTAGCGGCTGAACCTCTGGCCTAGGAACATCGTTACCCTTCTTGATCTCTCCAAAATATTTTTGAATGAGCTCTTTTGCCTGTACTGGGTCAAAATCTCCGGTGAGAACCAGAGTTGCGTTGTTTGGAACATAATATGTGTTATAGAACTCCTTAACATCATCAATAGTGGCAGCCTTAAGGTCTGCAATCTCTCCAATTGTTGTCCAGCTGTACGGATGGCCTGCAGGGTACATTTGTCCTGCCATAATAGTGCTTGAGTGGCCGTAAGGCTGGCTGTCATAATTCTGACGCTTTTCGTTTGATACTATGTCAATCTCTCTCTCCAGACCGCCTTGTGTAACAGTGTTGATAAAAAATCCCATTCTGTCCGACTCCATCCACAGCACCTTCTCCAGGGCATCTCTTGGTACAACCTCGTAGTAATTTGTTCCGTCTGAGTTTGTGGATCCGTTGAATTCACCGCCAAGTTTGGCAATTTTTGTAAAGAATGCGTTTCTAGGGAGGTTTTCCGAACGCTGGAACAGCATGTGCTCAAAGAAGTGGGCAAATCCGGTTCTTCCCGGCTTCTCTCTTCCGGAACCTACATGGTACTGAATAGCAACAGCTACAATTGGGTCTGACTTGTCCTGGTGAAGAACCACCTTAAGACCATTGTCAAGTGTATACTGTTCATAATTAAGTTCTACCTTCTCTTTCTGGGTAGAGCAGGCGGCTATAGTAAAAACTAAAGCCGTTAGCAGCAATGATTTGAGTGATTTTGACATAATGATTGATTATAGTTAGTGAGTGAAAACTACCAAATTTAACAAAAATTTGTCCTTTACGTATAAAATAAGTTATCTTTGTGGCGTTCCAGCTTCAGGGAATCCCGTGTAATCCGGGAACAGTACCCGCTGCTGTAAAGCTCTCCCCATCTTTTTGGGGTTTTCTTCAGTCGGCCACTGCCATCAGGTGGGAAGGCGAAGATGCAAAAGCTGAGTCAGAAGACCTGCAGGAACAAAACATATTTAATCGAACTTTCGGGAAAAAGAGAGCGATGAAAAACTATTTTTCATTATTTGTATTCATATCTGTTGTAGCCGTGCAAACAATTGTACCGGCCGTCTCTCTTTTTGCGCAGCAGAGAGACTCCTCAAAGGCAAACAGACTGGACTCTGTAACGGTTACAGCATTTAAAAAGCAGGGTCCGGCAGACCTGAAAAGATTCTCCCCGGGAACAAATATCATCACCTACTCGGGCGAATCTATTAAGAGGATGCAAAGTGCCACCCTTGCAGATTTCATTAAGGCCGAGAATGCTGCATACATCAAGGAGTACGGCAGGGGGATGAATGCATTTCTTTCAATAAGAGGTACCTCCTCTTCGCACACCACAATTGACTGGAACGGGCAGAATATGTCTCTGCCTACAATGGGCCAGGCAGACCTCTCTCACATTCCGTTATACTTCTTTGATGCAATGGATATTCATATTGGAGGGGGCTCTGCACTATACGGAGACGGAAGTATTGGCGGCACTGTAAAGTTAAAAACCGGTGCAAAATGGGTAAAGGGACACAGCGGGGACATCTCGTTGTCTGCGGGCAGTTTTGGCTCTCTCTTTACAGGGGCAACTTACAGGTATTCCGGGAATAAGGTTGAGTCAAGGAGTTCAGTTCTCTTTAACAGAGCACTCAACAACTACACATTTGAGAACAATACAAAACCGGGTAAACCCGTTGAACGCCTCAACAATTCAGCCATTTCCAACTGGGGGGTAATCCAGGAGCTCCACGCAAAGGCAGGAGTACTTGGAACCTTCTCAGCGTCTGCTATGTATCTTGACTTCAGCAGAGAGATACAACCATCAGTCTCTCTTAATGACAGACCTGAAACCCACAACTCCATCTTTGACAATAACCTTAAAATATCGGCTTCACTTGAAGGTAGTTCATCTTCACTCTCATGGAGAGCCTCCTCATCGTATGCATACGATATGGAGAGATACAGGGAGGATACAATTTCTGCAAACAGGATAATGGTTAATGCTGATGCTGAGTACAGAAAATCACACTTTTCTCTCAGGGGAGGGGTAAACGGAGAGTTAATAAAGCCGGAGGTTAAGTCTTATCTAACTGATGCTACAGAAAAAAGGGCCGGAGGATACCTTATGGCCAAGACAGATGGAGCGGGAATTATATCGGCCTCAATAGGGGCCAGATACCTCTACTCATCGTCGGGGAAACTTCCGCTTATGCCACTGGTCAATGTGAGAGTCAAAATTCCTGTTAGCGGAGGGCATACATTATCTGTAAGGGGCTCGTGGTCCGGGAATGCAAAAATCCCGTCTCTTAATGACCGGTACTGGGGGGGCGATTATGTTTACCTGAAAAGCGAAAAATCCAGAAGTACCGAGGCGGGTATTAACTGGGGGTGGTATGAGGGAGCCTGGAGTGCATCGGCATTCGTGACTGGCTACAGAAGTGTTGTTAAGGATTGGATAAGATGGCTTCCGGCAGGGGAGGTATGGAGGCCAAGAAATATTCCGGAGGTTCTCTCAAGAGGGGTTGAGGCAGGGGCTGAGGCGACCTACTCCTCAAGCTCAATAAAGTTGTCCCTTAATGGGAGTTATGCTTTTACCGATATCAGGACAGTTACCCCTCTCTGGGCAGAGGATCCGGCAAAGGGTGAGCAGCTTGCCTATCAGCCTAAGCACTCATGGCGTTCAACACTTAGGGCAGACTATGGGGATTTCTCAGGCCATGTTGCACTAAGCCATACAGGAAAAAGGAGTACCCTTGATATTTACGACATATTGCCCGCCTATACACTTACAGATGCCGGTGTATCATACAGGGGCATATACAGGGAGAATGAATTTTTATTAGGGTTCACTCTTAAAAACATATTCAATGTAAGCTACCAGAATGTGAAATTTTACGCTATGCCAGGCTTTAACTGGCTCATCAATATACAATACAGATTTTAACTAACTTATAAATATTTTTTTAGAAATGAAAAAGGCTTTCCATTTACTTTTTATTGCTGTGTTTGCAATTCTATTCCTTGCATCGTGTGAAAAGGACAATCCCAATCCGGAGATTACTTTTGAACAGAAGGTGCTGGTTATTAACCAGGGTAATTTTACAGAGCACTCAGCGAGTCTCTCTCTCTTTGACGAGAAGACAATGACCATAACAAACAGGGTTTATGAAACAGCTAATGGTATATCAATAGGAGCGACAATAATTTCAGGTACAGTTTCTCCTCAGAAAGAGGCCTATCTGGTTTGCAACAATCCGGATAAAATTGATATTATTGATGCTGCAACGGGAAAGTTAAAGTCCACAATAACAAACTCACTCGCCTCCCCGCGAAATATGATTTTTGCCGGTGATAAACTATATGTGACAAACTGGGATTATGATTATATAGTTAATGATTTTGGATGGTGGGAGTATCCCGATTCATATATTGCTGTTTATGATGCAGTAACCAAGGCTTTCATTAAAAGAATTCCTGCAGGAACAGATGCAGAGGGTATAGCTATGTTCGGTACAAGGCTTTTTGTAGCGGTAAAAGAGGGTGTAAGAGTTTTTGACGCCTCAAGAGAAGATTACCCGGTTATTACAACCATAAGGCCATCCGGAGTTACCGGAAATGCAAAGCATCTTGTATTTGACAGCTCATACAAACTCTGGGTATCATTCCCAGACAAGGGTTTGGTAAGAATTGATCCTGTAACTCTGGTAGCTGATAAGGTTGTAGATATCCCGGTTGACTCTATGGATGGATTTATTACTGCAGACGGAAAGGGTAAAAAAATCTACACTTACAAGACTGAGTATGATGCAAACTATAATCCTGCCGGGGCATCTATATTCTCTATGGATGTCTCAAATTACAGCATTACAGAGGTTTTGGGAGGAACAATGTTTTATGGTGTTGGAGTAAGTCCGTCAACCGGAAACATTTTTACAGCTGAGACAAGTTTCTCTTCTAACTCCCTGCTTAAGGTAGCTGCTTCGGATGGAGTTATAAAGACAACGGCCGGTGCAGGAATAGGCACCAGCCGCTATCTCTTCTTCTGATTATTGAAAGTTGTCGCTGAAGAGAGGGGCTCGGTCAACTGCCATTGACCGGGCCCTCTTTTTACTCTTCAGACTGATGATATGTTATTGTCTTGATAATATCAGGGTGAATGCTGTTTGCAACAGGACATGTCTTGACAGAGCTCTCAATAAATCTCATCTCTCTGTCTGAGTATTTCTGAGGGAGGTAGATGTCAAGCTTAAGTTCAGCAACCCGGCGTGGGTTTGAAGCCATTATCTTCTCTGTTTCAATTCTCATCCCGTCAACTGAAAAACCGTGAGCCTGAGCAGCTATTCCCATAATAGTCATCATGCAAGAGCCAAGTGAGGTGGCAAACAGGTCAGTTGGAGAGAACATCTCCCCCTTACCGTTATTATCTTCCGGAGCTTCAGTCATAAGCTTACTCCCTGACTTAAGATGCTCTGCCTCTGTCTTAAGGTTTCCAATGTAAAATGTACGAATCTTTGTCATAGCGTTTATAATTTGTTTTTATTTGTCTATCTGGTTATCTCTTTTCCAATTAGTGTAGCCGATGTGCAGGACTCCACCTTAACCCATACATAATCTCCGGTCTTGTGACCTCCTGCCGGAAATACAACCACTTTGTTCTGCTGTGTCCTCCCGGTGAGTTCGGCTTTTGATTTCTTTGAAAACCCTTCAACAAGTACCTCAAACTCTTTTCCAAGATCTGCCTTATTGTTTGCAAGCGACAACTCCTTCTGTAGCTTTATAACCTCATCCAGCCGTCTGCCCTTTACCTCAGCAGGCACATCATCGGGATATCTTCTTGCCGCTTTTGTGTTGGGCCTTTCAGAGTACTGAAACATAAAAGCAGTGTAGTATCCCACCTCTCTCATTACAGAGAGTGTATCAAGGTGGTCCTCTTCGCTCTCCCCTGAAAATCCTGCTATGATATCTGTTGATATTGAGCAGTCAGGCATAATCTCTCTGATTTTTGCAACCCTCCCGAGATATTCCGCCCTGGTGTATTTTCTGTTCATCTTAAGAAGCATGGCATCACTTCCGGATTGAACCGGGAGATGAATATGCTTGCAGATGTTAGAATACATTGCCATTGTATAAAGTACTGAGTCACTCATATCCTTTGGGTGGGAGGTGGAGAACCTTACCCTCAGGGCAGGATTAATCAGCGCAATCATCTCCAGTAACATAGAAAAGGTTGTAACCTCTGTAGGATTGTCCGGATTAATCCAGTGGTATGAATCTACATTCTGGCCCAACAGGGTTACCTCTTTATATCCGTTTTCAAATAATTCTCTCGCCTCTCTCTCTATACTGCGGGGGTCTCTGCTTCGCTCTCCTCCTCTTACGTATGGTACAACACAATATGAGCACATATTGTTGCATCCTCTCATAATGGATATGAATGAGGAGACTCCGTTTTTATCCATTCTTACAGGTGAGATATCTGCATAAGTCTCCTCCTGTGAGAGGAGAGTATTAATCTGTTTGCTGCCGCTGTCAAGGCTTTCAAGAAGAGAGGGCAGTGACCTGTATGAGTCCGGACCTGCAACCAGGTCAACAGCTGTATGGGTTAATAACTCATCTTTAAGCCTCTCGGCCATGCATCCCAGTATCCCCACTCTGAGCCCCTTTCTCTTAATCTTCTCAAGTCTGAAGAGATCCAGACGCCCCCATATTCTCTGTTCTGCATTATCTCTGATTGAACAGGTATTTATAAGAATAAGGTCTGCATCTTTGTAAGATTCACACAGAGCATAACCCGCCGGCTGAAGTATTGAGAGAACTACTTCGCTGTCATTTACATTCATCTGGCAGCCGTATGTCTCAATAAAGAGCCTCTTCTCTCCGGCACCGGTTATTGGTTTTACGGAATGATATTTGTTTGTCATTATGATCAGTTTAATGGGTGCAAATATAGCTTTTTTATAACTTTGCATAAATCTTGAATCTGAATGAAGAGAATTGTCCTTATTACAGCATTGATTATTATAGCTTTAACAGGCTGTAACAGGTATAGTGAAATTGAAATCGTGAACATTAAGCTCAGTGATGTAAAAATACACAGTACATCCAGAGCTGAGGTTGAGGTAGAGTTTGTTGTAAAAAACGGATCACTGAGAGATCTGACCATAACAGGAGCAGATGGCTTCCTTACCAAAGAGAGAGTAAATTTTGCACAGTTTACGCTGATTGAATCAGAGATGATTGAGAGAGGCAAAACTACAACAAGCAAAGCAAGATTTAATGTTGAACTTCTTGACCCGCTCTCACTCTTTTCTATGGGGCTCAATATAAATAGTTGGAAAATGTCAGATTTTGAAATAGATGCAAGAGGGGTGGTATCAAATGATAAGGGGAATAAGAGGGTCTTTAAATTCAAGAATTTACCGCTTGAAAAACTGATTAAAAGATTTTAAAATGAGAAAATTAATTCTGGTTTTATATTTTTTTGTCTTTGGATTTGCCGTTGAGTCCATTGCTCAGGAGCTTACAGCAACAAAGCCGGACTCTCTGATTGTGGTTAATCCGCCTGTAATGGATTCGGCATTCTATAATAAAAACATACTCGGATTGATTGCAGAATCCGGGCCATCTGGTGCAAGAGTGATAATTTCTCAGAGCAGAAGTATGGCTGATGCCGTGAATACAAATATTGAGGCAGCTGCGGTGAAAAGGCTTACCGGATTCAGGGTGAGAATATTCTTTGATAATAAACAGAATGCCAGAGCCAGATCACAAGAGGTAATGAACGGATTCTTAAGCAGATATTCATCTGTTCGCGCTTACTGGAGCCATGAAAGTCCTTTCTTTAAAGTTACGGTTGGTGATTTCAGGACAAAATCAGAGGCTATGAAGCTTCTGAACGAAATTTCGGCCGAGTATCCGGCTGCATTTGTAGTTAGAGAGAGTATAAACTTCCCACCTCTTTAATCTCTCTTATTCTGCCTCTTTTTTCTTCTTGCCCTTGCTGCGAGCTCTTTTGTTGTAAGCCACCACTTTGTTCTGAACTTTTCTGCCAGTGCAAGAAGCGGAGTCAAATATCTCTCGATTTTTTCCGGATATACATCTTTAATGCTCACGAGTATCCCGGTCTCTTCAACGCCGCCAAAGTGCTCATTTATGGCAGTACCAAATACCTTCATATTAGGCGAGAGATTCATGTATGAGTTAATAAGCGGCGGAATATGTTCTCCCAGCTCTCTTACCTCTTTTGACATAAGTTTGTATGCATCCTTGTAATCCATATCGGCAAACATCTCCCTGTAATATGGATTGAGACTATCGTAATCCAGAGGTATTATAGGTGTAACCAGTTTTGACGGGTCCGGAAAATACTGATTAAGAAAATTGAGAAGAATATTCCTTGCGTTCATATGGTAAGATGTATACATAGTAACCTTACCAAAGAAGTACTTATTGTTTGGATGCCGGAGCATAAGTGCCCCCAGGCCGTCCCACAGATTGTCAAGGGCAAATAGTCCTTTGCGCCTTATATTTGTACTTTGATAGTTAGGCTGAATAAAAGACCTGCCAAGCTCTATTGTGTACGGCATATAGTCCTTGATAAACTCATCGGAAAAATTGAAAAGTTCGCTTGTTGCCAGATGTTTGGGATCCAACCCTCTGCAATGAATATACCTGTAGGCACCCAGCACCTCCTGATCTTTTGGATCCCACACAATAAGTTGTTTATACGGATATCTTGGATCTGTATCAAACTCGTCAATATCAAGTGGTTTCCCAGTACCCCCACCTGCAAGTCTGAAGGAGATCTCCCTCAGTCTGCCAAGCTCTCTCATTGTGTGGGGAGAGTCATGGTATGTTATTTCGTATATTTTGTTGTCTCCTTTTCTTGTGTTCCGAACGAACTTGTCAGCAGTAAGCTCGTCAATTATGAGCTTTCTGTCAACGGGTTGTATTACCGGCTCCATATTATAATCTGTTTAGATTGTAAACTTCACTTCTCAGTCTCTCGCTCCAGTACGCAGGATTCCCCTCCTCAACCAGTGTCTCGTGAGGTACGGGGTCTCCTATGAATATGTCAAAGATAGCATTTCTCTGCCTGAACATCTCATGCGGGAGAAGTAAAGTTTCATAATTAAATTTAATGCCCAACGATTTTCTGATGTTGGCAAACTTGTAAAAGAATGTTGAGTTTCGTCCGCCAAAGAATATTGGCACAATATCCCTCCCGTGTTTTATGGCTTGGTTCACAAAGCTCTTCTTCCACGTTAAGTCTGTTATTTTACCATTAACCATTCTTGAACACAGACCTGCGGGAAAATAGAGAATTTGTGCATCTGAGTCGTATGCGTCAATTATCATCTTGGCGTTATCAATGTTTTGTCTCCCGTATTTGTTTACAGGAACAAACACACTCCTCAGAGGTTCAATATGCATAAGCAAATCGTTGACCACAAACTTGACATTATCAAACATCTCTCCAAACACATCTATGAGGATCATCCCGTCAAGTCCGCCAAGCGGATGATTTGAGACAAACATATATCTGCGGTTCTTGCCTATTTTCTCCAATCCGTGAATCTTATATTGTATCCCCAGATCATTCAGTGCAGCATTTGCGAATGCTTTGCCCTTCAGGTGACCGTAGTTTTCAAGAATTTCGTTTATCTCCCTCTGGTGGATTAATTTCTTAACCAGATTAATCATGAAAGAGGGAATAACCTTGAGTAATCGTGGGTTTTTTGAACCTATCACTCCCTCTACATCAATGCGGAGATTATTCTCTTTTTCGTTCATAGACGCGGGTTTATTCTGAGTGCGAAGTTAAATAAAAATCATATCTTTGCATAAACGCAGACCTATAATATGTTAAAACAAGGTTTACAGCAAAAGTTACAACAGAAGCTCTCTCCACTCCAGATTCAGACCATAAAATTACTGGAGTTGCCCACGCTGGAACTTGAGCAGAGGATTAAAAAGGAGCTGGAGGAGAACCCTGTACTGGACGAAGGTGTTGATGACGAGGATAGAGATGACAGTGAGCCGGGCAATTTATCATTAAGTGATTATAGCGCAGAGGATCAGATACCTTCATATAAATTATACACAAACAATCAGGGAAAGGATATTAAGCAGGAGTACAATGTGTTCTCTGTGAGGGAAAGTTTTCATCAGAGTCTGATATCCCAGCTTGGGTTCAGCGAAATGGATGAGCACTCCAAGACTATAGCAAGATACATTATAGGCTCACTTGATGATGACGGATATCTTCGCCGGGATACAGAGTCCCTGGCAGATGATATTGCTTTCAAGCAGGGTATAGTAACAGATCAGGCCGAGGTTGAGAGGATACTCGCAAAAATTCAGGAATTTGAACCTGCCGGTATTGGTGCAAGGGATCTCAGGGAGTGCCTGCTGCTTCAGATATGCTCAAAAAAGGAGACCCCTTATCAGAGAATGGCAAAGGAGATTCTTGAAGATTATTTCTCTGAATTTACAAAAAAGCACTATAGTAAGATAATATCCAGGATGGGCATCACTGAGGATGACCTTAAGAGTGCCATTGAGGAGATTATTCACCTGAATCCAAGACCCGGAGGTCAGATTGACGACTCTTATGCTGAGCAGGCTCAGCAGGTTGTTCCTGATTTTCTTCTGGAATATAAGGATGGCGAACTCATTATGACAATGCCAAGATTCTCTGTGCCGGAGCTTAAGGTGAACAAGAGATATGCAGATTTGCTGGTAACGTCGGCAAATTCATCAAGCAGAGAGGGAAAGGAGGCAGCCACTTTTGTTAAGCAGAAGCTTGATTCGGCAAAGTGGTTTATTGAGGCAATAAGACAACGCCACAACACTCTTGAGAATACAATGAATGCTATTATTGATTTTCAGAGAGAGTATTTCATAGAGGGAGATGAAACAAAACTCAAACCCATGGTTTTAAAGAATATTGCTGAGAAAACAAATCTTGATATCTCAACAATTTCTCGTGTTGTTAATTGTAAATATATTCAGACTCATTTTGGAATTTATCCACTTAAATACTTTTTCTCTGAGGGATTAATGACAGACAGCGGTGAAGAGGTCTCTACCCGTGAAATTAAAAATATCCTGGCTTCCAGTATTGATGTGGAAGATAAGAAAAAGCCCCTGACAGATGAGGAGCTTGTTACTGTTTTGAGTGACAAAGGATACAAAGTAGCCAGAAGAACTGTTGCCAAGTACAGGGAGCAGTTAAATATACCTATTGCAAGATTGCGCAAGGAATTATAAACAATCACCAAATGAAAAGAGTGTTTTTGGGCATTTTTGCCGCCCTGCTTTTAACATCATGTCAAATGAAAGAAACTGTTGATCTCATTCTCTACAACGGGAACATCTATAAGGTGGATTCGGCATTTACAGTCTGCAGTGCTGTGGCTGTCAAAGATGGTCTGATTGTTTCAACGGGGTCAGACAACGAAATTCTGAACACCTACAGATCTGAAAAAATGGTTGACCTGGAGGGAAAGCCCGTCTATCCGGGATTTAATGATGCTCACTGTCATATTACTGGCCTGGGACAAGGTTTGCTAAGGGTTGATCTCAGGGGCTCGGCCTCTTTTGATGAGATTATCTCAAGGCTTGAGAAAAGGCAAAAAGAGTCACCATCAGATTTTCTGCTTGGAGATGGCTGGGACCAGAATTTGTGGCCGGAAAAGAGTTTTCCGGATAATTCCAGATTAAATGAGTTATTTCCGGATATACCTGTAATTCTCTCCCGAATTGATTTTCATGCTGTTATTGCTAATAATGCCGCAATTGAAAGGCTCGGGATTAAGCCGGGTGACCCTTCAATTCTGCCCGGTGAGGCAATCTTAAAAAATGGAAAATTTACAGGCGTTTTTCTTGAAAATACTGCAGACAGATTCAAATCTATTGTACCTGAACCGGATGCTGCAGAGACAAGAGAGATGTTACTTGCTGCTGAAAAGGAGTGTTTTAGATATGGCTTAACCTCTATTTCAAGTGCCGGGGCAGAGCTTAATCAGGTTCGGATTCTTGACAGTATGCAGAGTGAAGGCAATCTCAAATTAAGGATAGACCTTTGGCTTACACCAGGCAGGGAGATGTTTGAAAAAATAAGCAAACCTTACACAAAGGGAAGGCTTAGGGTTGGTACTGTAAAGATGTACGCAGATGGAGCACTCGGCTCAAGAGGAGCTCTGATGATTGCACCATACTCAGACGATGCATCAGTTTCAGGTATACAGGCAACTCCTTCTGAAGTACTGGACTCAACTGCTAAATGGGCCTTTGACCACGGATTTCAGGTTGCAACTCATTGCATAGGTGATGCTGCCAACAGGCTTGCTCTTAAACTATATTCAAAATATCTTCCTGAAGGGAATGACCTTAGGTGGAGAATTGAACATGCACAGATAATCCACCCGGATGATATGAATACATTTGGGAAATATGGAATTGTACCATCTGTTCAGCCTACTCATGCAACATCAGATATGCTTTGGGCCGATGAACGGGTGGGAGAGAGGATAAAAGGTGCCTATGCATATAAACAACTTCTGGAGCAGAATGGATGGCTCCCTTCAGGAACAGATTTTCCAATTGAACAGGTTAATCCTATACTTACATATTTTGCAGCAGTGCATAGAGTAAATTCTGAATTTATTCCTGAAAAGGGATTTCAGATGGAGAATGCACTAACTCCTGAGCAGGCTCTCCGTTCAATGACTATATGGGCAGCCAGGGCCTCTTTTGAGGAGGGTGTAAAGGGGAGCATAGAGAGAGGCAAATATGCAGACTTCACAGTTCTGGATAAAGATATAATAACCGCTACCCGCGAAGAGGTTACGTCTGCAAAAGTATTCAAAACCTTCGTTGCCGGAGAAGAGGTATATAGCTTGCTATAACTTGCTGCCGTAAGCAAGGTCGCCTGCATCACCAAGACCAGGAACTATATAGGATTTTATAGTCAGTTCCTCGTCAATTGCCCCTACCCAAAGCGTTGTGGTTTTATGAGGAAGGTGTTTTGAAAGGTACTCTATACCTTCAGAACTTGCTATGGGGCAAACGAGATGAGTATGTACAGGCACAGATCCTTCGCAAAGCCTGTTATATGCAAGAACAACAGATGAGCCGGTTGCTAGCATTGTGTCTGCAAGAATGAGCATCTTTCCTTCAACAGTGGGGCTGCTGGCGTACTCTATCTGGATGGTGAATTTATTGTCTTTACCATATTTACGGTAGGCTGCAATAAAGGCATTCTGAGCTTTGTCAAAATAGTGAAGAATACCGTCATGGAGCGGAAGTCCGGCTCTCATAATACTAGCGATAACAACATCATTGTCGTGGGTTCTGCATTTTGCAATGCCAAGAGGTGTGGTAACCTCTTTCTCTGAATAGTTCAGCGTTTTGCTTATTTCATAGGCAAAGACCTCTCCTATTCTTTCAAGATTTCTCCTGAATCTCATGCTGTCTTTTTGGATAATGTGATCACGTATCTCCGCAATGAAAGAGTTGAGAACGGAATCCTTCTCACCCAAGTTGATTATCTTCATCTGATTTTGATTGTGAAAATTTCACAAATATATGAAATAATCATATTATTCCATCGTCTGCAAAGCTGAAGTATTTGTCCCCGGCAATTATAATATGGTCTAAAAGTGTGATGTCAAAATATGATGCTGCCTCTTTGAGCAACTTAGTCTGGACCTTGTCGCTCTCACCCGGCTTTGCATTTCCGCTTGGGTGATTGTGTACAAGTATTATTGCACTTGCAAGCTTCTCCAACGCCCCTTTTACTATGAGTTTAATATCAACAACAGTTGCTGTCACTCCACCTCTGGATAGCCTGTTTTTTGAGATGAGTTTGTTTGCCCTGTTCAGATACATGACCCAACACTCTTCATATGGCAAGTCCATCAGAAGAGGGCTTATTATACTTGCTGCACTCTGGGATGAGTGAATCTCCAGCAGATCTTTTGTCCTGGCAGTTGATATCCTTTTTCCCATCTCGGCGGCTGCAAGCAGACTGGCAGCCTTTGTTTTTCCAATCCCCTTGACAGATGTCAGACTCTCAACAGATGCAGATACCAGTGCTCTCAGGCAGTTTCCCTGCTGTTGCAACAGTGATCTTGCAAGCTCCACGGCAGACTCCCCCCGGTTTCCTGTCCCTATAAGTATGGCAACCAACTCTGCATCAGATAAACTATCCGCTCCTTTAGCCACCATCTTCTCACGAGGTCTCTCATCCTCTTTCCACTCCTTGATTGTAAGTTTTGTTGTCATAATTGTATAAAATAAAAAAGCTTCCCAATGTTAGGAAAGCTCTTTAAAACTCTTATGACAAAAAGTAAATTTCTTACAAATTGTTTACGTGGTTAGCTATACCGCTTTTTAGATTTGATGCTTTGTTAGCGTGTATAACATTAATTTTAGACAGTTTGTCAAGCATTGAGAATACTTTTGGAAGTAAAGCCGTTGCTGCCTCTTTGTCTGTTGTGTTACGAATCGCCTTGATGGCGTTTCTTGTTGTGCGTGCATAATATTTGTTATGCAACCTGCGCTTTTCGCTCTGACGCGCGCGCTTATCTGCAGAAGCGTGATTTGCCATTTTTAGATTTTTTTGTTTTTGTAGTCCGTAGGGGAATCGAACCCCTATTGCAAGAATGAAAATCTTGAGTCCTAACCGTTAGACGAACGGACCGTGTCCCAACCCTATACTCAGGTTCTGTTTTAAGTTGGGAGTGCAAAGGTATAAAGATTTTTTATAGTTGCAAAAAAATCTTAAAAATTCTCATAGGAGTAGATTATTGACTCTACTTGTCTTAGGTAATTTCTTTTGTCATAGCGTGGTGCGTATACAAAAGCCTCTAACCCGATAATGTTCTTTCCCTCTTTATCAAGGAAAAAATGGCTTACGAAAGGACCACCCATAAAGTCATTCTGAACCTCCCACAATCCGCGCAGTTCGGCAAAATTACGCTGTTTGTATGTAATCCATTTAAGGCCCGGTTCTAAGAGCTGGTTTGTTATCATGTAAGTATTCTCTAGCTGCCCCGGAACATTCAGTTGCATTACGGAGTTTCTTAAGTTTATAAGATTTTCACGTGTGAAGTCGGTAGAGTCTTTGAAAGGAACTTTATAAATAAATATCCCCTGGTTAGTACCTGTAGTTTCGTATGAAATCCATATAAAATTGTCAGTTTTTTTTCTGAGATTGTATCCGGTAGGATAGTATGGAGATCCGCCGAATGTTTCGGTAACCAACGCCCTCAGGCTCTTTTCCTCATACTTCTTTGCATTGGAAATGTTCCTGTTCCTTTCAGCCTGTAATATTGAATTTGTAAGCTTGTCGCTCTGCTTAAGCATCTCTTCGGCTGCCAGTTTTGGATCAGGAGAGGATATTGTTATTACAATCTGTGGAGCTGCCCAGACATTTTCCTGATAGACAATTTTTGTTGCCTCAAACTCTGCTTTGATGTTTACAATAACAATGTTCCTATGAACCTGGAAAATGCTTGAAAAGGCATTTTCAGGGATATTTACCAGAGTGAATAATGGCTCTTTTTGCGGAAGAAAGGGGTGGTCTACAGCCAAAATTGACCTGAGCGCAATTCCTGGATCACTCTCCCAGTAACCCTTATTGATTACAACCACAACCTCACCGGCCTTACCGCTTATACTTGGCATAAGTCTTGGCCCATTCTTGCAGGATGCCGCTGTTAGTATGGCAACGGCTGCCAGTATTAATACACTTCTAGATTTCATGACTTAATTATTTAAAAAGTCTGTAAATATCATTTCCGAATGCAAGGAACATTATTGCAAGCAGTACAAGCATACCGGCCACTTGAGCATATTCCAGGAATTTATCGCTTGGCCTCCTTCTGGTAATAATCTCATACAGGAGGAATAGTATATGACCACCATCCAGTGCGGGGATAGGCAGAAGGTTTACTACAGCCAGCATTATAGAGAGCCAGGCTGTGAGGTTCCAGAATATTTGCCAGTCCCACGCAGATGGGAAAATGTTTCCTATTGCTATAAAGCTACCTACCGATTTGTAAGCCTCGGTCTTAGGTGAGAATATAAGTTTCAGCTCCTTAAGATAGTTGCCTATTGTTGATACAGCTTTGTTTGCACCAGCGGGCAAGGCTTCAAGAACAGAATAATCAGAGGTTGTAATCTTGAAATATTTATATAAATCTCCGTCAAGAGCAACTCCTATCATGCCATTATTATCAACGGCAAGTCTTAACACTATCTGCTCTTCGCCTCTCTTTACAGTTGCTGAGACAGTATCGTTTTTGTTTGCCTGCAAAATTTTCTGAACATCTTGTATTATGAACGCTTTAGTGGAGTCAATCTGAACAATTCTGTCCCCCGGCATTAGTCCTGCGGTTGCATTTATTGATGAGTCCGGAACTGAGAGAACCTGAAATGGTACCCTTAGAGAGAACATCCCTGGGGTATTAAGAACTGCCGGAATGAAAATGGGATCTATCAATATCTCTTTGTCCTGTTCGCCTCTTATTATTTGTGAGGTTTGAGCCTGATTTCGGGCAAGAACCATCTGGAGCTCATTAAATTTACCCACCCTCTCACCATCAAAAGAGATGATCTTGTCTCCATTTTCAAAACCAATCTCTCTGGCCAGGTCATTGCACTGGACTCCATAAACTGCATCTTCATTTTTAAGATACTCCTCGCCCCATGTAAAGAGGGTTGCCGAATAGACCAATATTGCCAGAATGAAATTGAAAAAGACACCGCCAAACATCACAAAAAATCGTTGCCAGGCCGGTTTGCTTCTGAATTCCCATGGTTTTGGCTCCTCTTTTAGAGCCTCCTTATCCATGGACTCATCAATCATTCCTGAAATCTTGCAGTATCCTCCAAGCGGAAGCCAGCCTATACCGTATTCGGTATCTGAATTTTTGGGTTTATACTTAAAGATTGAAAACCACGGATCAAAGAAAAGATAGAATTTTTCCACTCTGATTTTAAATAATCTGGCAAAGAAAAAGTGTCCAAACTCATGTACCAGGACAAGGATTGAGAGAGCAAGAATAACCTGTACAATTTTTATAATAACATCCATTTTTAAAATTATTTCGCGGTGAATTTGTTTATAACTTCATCTGCACACACCCTTGCAGTCTCATCTGTTCTGATTATATCTGACAACTCAGGATGTGCAACAAACATCGTTCCATTAACTACCTCTCGGGTAACCATATGTATGTCAGTAAAAGAAATTTTTCCATTCAGGAAGGCCTCAACAGCGGCTTCATTGCCTGCATTCATTGCACAAGGTATGTTTCCGCCTTGTAATATTGCATCATATGCGATGTCAATGCACGGAAATTTTTCTCTGTCCGGTTCAAGAAAATCAAACCGGCCGTACTCTCTGAAATTTATTCTTTTAGTGTTAAGCTCAAGCCTGTTTGGATATGCAAGTGCGTACTGAATAGGAAGCCTCATGTCCGGTGTGCTCATCTGTGCAGTCACTGAACCATCCCTGAACTGAACCATAGAGTGGATAATTGACTGAGGGTGAATTACAATGTCAATATCTGCCGGATTCATGTTAAACAGCCATCTGGCCTCTATCATCTCCAGCCCTTTATTCATCATTGTTGCAGAATCCACCGTAACCTTTGAACCCATTTTCCAGTTAGGATGGTTAAGAGTTTCGGATACTGTAACACTTTTTAAATCCTTGATACTTTTATTCAGAAACGGACCGCCGGATGCTGTCAGTATGAGTTTTTCGGCTTTACTCCTCTCACCCTGCAGACACTGGAATATTGCTGAGTGTTCAGAGTCAACCGGTATTATGGGTGAGCCGGACTCCATCGCCATTCTCATTACCAGCTCACCTGCGGCAACGAGTGTCTCCTTATTTGCAAGTGCTATCGCTTTGCCGGCCTTAATTGCAGATATTGTTGGCATTAATCCGCTAAACCCCACCATGGCAGTAAGAACAATATCAACACTCTCTGCTTTAACAAGAGAGTTTATTGAATCCATTCCGGTAAAGACTTTAATATCGTGGCTGAAAAGAGCTTCGCTTACCTCATTGTATTTATCCTCATCGGTTATAACTACTGCATTTGGCTTTAGTCTTACAGCCTGCTCAATAAGTAGTTTTGAATTCTGCCTGGCCGTAAGCAGTTCAACTCTGAAAACGTCAGGATGTCTTTCGCACACCTCTATTGCCTGAGTGCCTATTGACCCCGTAGAGCCTAAGATTGCAATTCCTCTTCTCATCCGGGTTCTTTTAGAAATTTATATATTTTGCCGGATCAACCGCTGTCCCCTTGTACCATAGCTCAAAGTGCAGATGGTACCCGGAACTTAATGAGCCGGTATTCCCTACAAGTGCTATTGCTGAGCCGGCCTTTACTTTATCCCCGGTGCGTTTAAGCAGTTTTGAGTTATGTTTATAAATAGATATAAGATCGTTTGAATGCTGGATCTGTATAGTAAACCCTGTCTCATCTGTCCATGCAGCCATAATCACGGTCCCGTCCAGAACTGCCGAAATAACAGAGTTTGCCGGAGCTGCAATGTCAATGTAGGGGTGGTTTGTGGCAAGGTTAAAACCATCGGAAACAATACCCTTGACAGGAGGAAAGAAGTGCAGACCCTCAATCTGGTTGACTCTGTTTGATTCAGTTCCTATGTTGAACTGTTCCTGTTTCATAACCTCCAGCCTTAGAAGAGAGTCCTCCTTGGATGTGCGCCCGGAGATTCCTTCAGTATTTGCAGAATCCTGACTTATAATGATATCTCCCAGTTCAAGCGGAGGCTGACCGGTTGCGATTCTCTGAATGTTATTCAGCTGGAAATCCCAGAGCCTTACTGTTTTCTCCAGAGAATCAAGTTTTAATGCGTTTTGAACTATCTCTCTTCTTGTCTGTGCGTCAGGGTAGCCAGGAATAAACTCTCTCAGTGGAGTATATGAAATAAGAACGGTCACGGATATAACTATAAAAATAACAGACAATACTATGCTGAGAAGCATCATAAGGCCGTTTGCCCTGAAGACAAAAAGCTCCTCATGGGTTGTGTCATTGAAAATTGAGAAACGAAACTTGTTCCTCAATCTGTTAGTTTTCACCTTTTTTACTCTCTCTTTTGCCATTTTATTTAAATGCGCATTAATCAATAATCTTTACAAAAACCTCTTCACTTTTCCACAGTCCATGTCTGTTGCAATAGGCTATAGCCTCAAGCCTGAGGCTTACTTTTGGTATAAGAGTAAACTCTGTCTCAATAAAAAGAGGGGCATCTCCGTAACTGGAACGTTGGAGCCTTAGCTCCCCCACCAACGTTTCAAGATTCCACAACTGAATATACTCATAGTGATGGTCAGGAGCGTTTGGGTGTTTTACCTTTGTGCCAATTCTTACTTTAACATTGAAGGGCTTGTTTCTTAAGGCCTCTTTCCCGCAAATAATTACCGGCGTATGCTTGTCTGCATACTGCTTTACTTTGTCATTTCCTGAATCAAAGTCTTTGTATGTAAATAGTCTTGGCATAGTTGTGTTTAAACCTCCAAAAGTACTAAAAAAAAACTAACTTTGCCACATGGAAAGAATTGTGGGAATTGACTATGGCAGGAAAAGGGTGGGTATTGCAGTGAGTGACCCGCTCTGTATGTTTGCCTCTGCACTTGAGACAGTTCCCTCAGGTGACGTTCTGAGGTATCTCAAAAACTATACCCTTAAAGAGAGTGTGGTAAGATTTGTTGTGGGGTATCCTATGAATATGGATAACAGACCATCAGAAGCGGCAAAAGATGTTGACTCTTTTTTAAATATGCTTAAAAAACAATTTCCATTGATTCCTGTTTCTCTGCAAGATGAGCGCTTCACCTCCAAAATGGCAATGAGAACTCTTATTGACGGGGGGATGAAAAAGAGCGAACGAAGGGTTAAGGAGAATATTGATAAAGTGAGTGCGGCAATTATTCTTCAGTCTTACCTTGATTCAAGGGCAAGAGTGGAAAATGATATAAAAGATTGATTATGATTTTACCTATTTATATTTATGGCTCTGATGTCCTCAGGGAGAGGGCAGCGGATTTTGATGTATCGGCATCAGATGCAGCCGAAACAATCGGTAAATTGATACCGGATATGTTTGAAACTATGTACCAGGCAGATGGTGTGGGTCTGGCTGCACCTCAGGTGGGAAAGTCCGTGCGGGTTTTGGTTGTTGACGGGGCACCTCTTGCAGAAGACATGCCTGAGCTAAAGGATTTTAAAAGGGCTATGATTAACCCTGTTGTGCTTGAAGAGAGTGAGGAGACAATTGAGTACAATGAGGGTTGTCTAAGTATACCGGATATCAATGCCGGTGTTGTAAGGCCTAAGAGAATCAGGGTTGAATATCTTGATCAGGAACTTAATAAAAAGGAGGAGACTCTTGACAATTTTGCATGCAGAATGGTACAGCATGAGATTGATCACCTGAACGGGATTCTGTTTACTGATCTGTGCGCACCTATCAGAAAGAAAATGCTGCAGTCAAAATTGAGCAACTTAATGAATGGAAAGGTTAAGGCTCATTATAAAATTGCCCCCGTGGCAAAAAAGAGATAATTTTTACAAAAAGAGATATTATGGGAGCATTTCATGCATATGATATAAGAGGGGTATACAATAAAGATTTTGACAGGGAGACAGTATACAGGGTGGGCTATTTCCTGCCTGAATTACTGGGAGCAGATAAGGTTGTTGTGGGAAGGGATGACAGAGAGTCTTCACCTGAAATGCACAAGGCTCTTTTAAAGGGAATTACCGATGCGGGGGCTGATGTCTATGATCTTGGACTAGCCACAACCCCTATGGTATATTTTGCCACAGGCAGGTATGGTTTTAAGGCATCGGCACAGATTACCGCTTCTCATAATCCCAGAGAGTACAATGGTCTTAAGATTTCAAGGGAGAATGCTCTGCCGGTAGGATTTGACACCGGGCTGGGAAAGTTAAAGGAGTGGATTGAGACCAGAGAACTTATATTATCAGGCAAAAGGGGCGAGGTGCATAACCTTGATATTAAGAAAGAGTACACGGATTTTCTGCTTAAATACAAAACCGATTTAGGAGGTTTAAAAATTGGGATGGATCTCTCTAATGGAATGGCAGCCCTTTTAATCAAGGATATAATGGGAGAGGAGAGCGATGAGCTGCACTATATTTTTGACAATATGGACGGAACCTTCCCAAATCATGAGGCAAATCCTCTTGTGGCAGAAAATATTGTTGATCTTCAGAGGTTAGTTTCAGAAAAGAGGTGCGACATAGGGGTGATATTTGACGGAGATGCAGACAGGGTAATGTTTGTAGATGAGAATGGAAGATTTATCTCGCCGGATTTAATGATAGCTCTGCTGGGACACTATTTTCTTGAGGAGAGGGGGGAGAGTGGCCCTGTACTTCAGGATATCCGGAGTTCAAAAGCAGTTGGCGAGTACCTTACTCCTATGGGAGGCCGGATGCACACATGGAGAGTGGGGAGAGCATTTGCCGCGCATAAGCTCCGTGAAATAAACGGAATATATGGTGGTGAACTTGCAGGTCACTACTACTTCAGGGATTTCTTTTACAGCGATTCCGGTATAATGGCTGCCCTGATTATCCTCGGCATTGCTGCAAAAAAGAGAAGAGAGGGGAAGTCTGTATCTTCACTTATTGCAGACATTGAGAAATATGACAACTCAGGTGAGATAAATTTCAGGATTGAGAACAAGAGGGGGGCAATGGACAAGGTGAGGGAGTATTTTATGACATCTGAGAATGCAACTGCCAGTTATGATTTTGACGGATATCGTGTTGAATTTAAAGAGTGGTGGTTTAATATCCGCCCTTCAAATACGG
Organism: uncultured Bacteroidota bacterium; assembly: GCA_937901965.1. Taxonomy (GTDB): domain Bacteria; phylum Bacteroidota; class Bacteroidia; order Bacteroidales; family UBA932; genus Bact-08. The sequence goes on along the minus strand of CALGSW010000014.1, from coordinate 71,888 downwards.
AACCATATTTAAGATTTATAGCAGAGGCCAGAGGCAGAGATCTTTTGGCCCAAAAGGTGTCTAAGGTGAGGGAGATTCTTAGAGAATTTGAATAACAAGCTGATGTAAATGTATAGGATAATCTTTCTGGTCCTGATTATAGCTCTTTTTGCAACGGTTATTGCTGCAGAGGAGAGAAAGGAATACCGGGAGCTGATACCCAAGTCCAGAGTTGTAATTAATTATCCGTCAGAAGGCCAGTACAGAAAAGGAAAGCCTGTCAGGTTAATTCTGTATGCTTTACCAAATGGTAACACTATTGAGGAGACTGAGGGGCGAGGAGGAGTACTGCTGCCGGAAGAGTGGAGGTATAACATCCAGCACATTGCGTCTCAAGTAAGATATCTGAGGGAGAATGATAAACGGTTTAATTATATTGTAGCCTATCTTGAGGCAGCACAGAAGGGCTGGACTCTCCATGCTGCCGAGTATCCTGACTCTCCTGAACTATATAAGAAACTGACTGATACTATCATTAATATTGTCAGATTCTCCCTTCCCAAAATTATAAGTTCTGAAAAAATATCAGTAGCTCTTACAAGCCATAGCGGGGGCGGGAGATTTGTATTCAATCTGATAAAACAGGCTGAAAAAATCCCTGGATTTATTGACAGAATATCTTTTATTGACAGTAATTACGGGTACGAAACAGAACTACATGCAGATAAACTTGTGACATGGCTAAAGGGGGATGCAGACCGTCACCTCGGGGTTATGGCATACATTGACACAACTGTGGTTCTGAACGGGAAGAGAATTGTCAGCAGCAAGGGGGGTACAGGATACCGCTCCGGTATCATGGCAAATGACCTCAGAAGCAGGGGGGTAGACTTTGTCGTGGATAGAGATACTTCGTTTATAAAATTGATTTCTAAGGATGAAAGGGTGGAAATCCGGATTAAAGAGAATCCTGAAGGTAAAATATACCATACTGTACTTGTTGAGAGGAATGGACTTATTCATCAAATGCTATTTGGGAGCAGACTTGACGAGAAGGGCTATAAGTTCTGGGGAGCGCGAAGCTATTCAAATCTGATAAAATGAAAACATACTTACTATGAAAAGATATCTTTCACTGGACATCCTGAGGGGCCTTACAATTTTTGGAATGGTCTTTTCTGCCATAGTTCCGCATAAAGTTTTGCCGGCATGGATGTACCATATCCAGAACCCTCCGCCTGACCATAACCTTGACTTCTCTGTTTCCGGTATTGGATGGGTTGACTTGGTTTTTCCCATATTCATATTCTGTATGGGTGTTGCAATACCTTTTGCCGGCGCATCGGGAAAGATGACTGTAAAGTCTGTGCTTACAAGATTTGTAATGCTATGGCTATTTTCATATTTATATGTATTTCTGGATTTTTCCACAGCATCAGGCTGGTTGCCTCAGCTCGCAACAGTTGGAGGGTTTGCAGCACTCTTTATGCTTTATATGTCAAATCCTCCTGCAAAATGGGTCCGTCTGGCAGGAGCCATATTCTCAATTGCTCTGATAGTGACCGGATCACTCTTTTTTGATGAAAAAATATCTATTTACAGAAGTGGAATAATTATTTTTCTACTGTCGTTTCTCTATCTGTTTGGGGCGTTAATCTGGCTTTTCACAAAAGAGAATCTTAAATTAAGGATTTTAATTTACGCTGCAATACTGCTCTTTGCAGCGGTAACAATGCACTTCTCTATTCCTGCAAAACTTTATGCAATAAAAGAGATTAGGTGGTTTTTCAATATTGAGTATATATATTTCCTTCTGATTCTGTTACCGGCAACATATATTGGAGATATACTCAGGGAGCGGAGTAAATTACCGGATGGTTACAATCCTGTAAAAAATTCCACGGCATCTGCATTTGTCAAAATTATGATGTTCTCATACCTTTTGACTTTTGTAATATGGATGTTAGTTGCTCTCTACTCTGAATGGAATCTGTATAAGATGCTGCTTTCTGCATCTGCCTCTTTGATTGCGTGGCTTATAACCAGAAGGGCTTTCCCTGAGCATGGTTTTGTCTCGTTGATTGCCTCTGTTATGATAACCAGCGGTGGACTTTTCCTTTTTTATGAGGGTGCAGTAACCAAGGTGCCCTGTACAATTTCATATTGCCTTTTTACTACCGGAATGTCTGTTTATCTCCTGATGATATCAGATTTCATCTCTTATAAATTTCCGGGTTCATATTTTTCAAGAATATTTGCCGGTGCAGGCAGCAATCCTTTAATGAGTTATATTACCTTTGGGGCACTTGTTATGCCTGTGTTTAAGCTCACGGGATTAATACATATTTATATTGCTGCCTATCCTCAGGGCTGGCCGTGGATAGGTGTTGCAAGGGCAGGTGTGGCAGTTCTGCTGACAATGGCGATAGTGGCATTTGTAAGTGAGAAAAAGATTTTCTGGCGAGCATAAAAGGGGATAATTATTTAATGTATGAATACGTTACTTCTTATACTAATTTACATCTTAACTCCTGCTGCAATACTGTGGCTGACTACAAAGATAGCTCTGTTAAAAAAAATAGGTCCTGTTCTGCTTTTATACCTTGTGGGGATTATCATTGGTAATACAGGTATAATCTCTGAAGATGCTTTAAGCACACAAGATTTGATGGTTACAATTATAATCCCGCTTGCAATCCCGCTTATGTTATTCTCTTGTGATTTTAAGAGGTGGGACATTAAAAATGCGATACTTACTCTTATTACCGGAACTGTAGCTGTTGTTGCTTCAGTAATATCCGGATATTTTATTTTTAAACCCCTGATCAGTTCGGATCCTCTGATGGGTGCTCAGATGGATAAGATTGCAGGTATGCTTGCAGGAGTCTATACCGGAGGTACACCAAATCTGGCTGCTATTAAAATTATGCTTGGAGTTCCAAATGAGACCTATCTGCTTATCCACTCTTATGACATGGCCATAAGTTTGCTTTACCTGACATTTGTCCTCTCTGCCGGAATCCCTCTTTTCAGGAAGGTTCTGCACTATACGGCAAAAAACGGAAATGCCGAAAAACATATGCCGGTAGACAACTACGATGAAGAGCCCTACAAAGATTTCTTTAAAAAATATAATTTATTACCATTGCTGCAGGCTATTGTACTATCTGTATTAATTTTTGCAATAGCAGGCGGACTCTCACTTATGTTGCCCAAAGGCATTCAGATGGTAGTTGTTATTCTTTCTATTACATCGCTGGGGATAGCCGCTTCATTTTTTAAAAAGGTAAGAGAAATTAAGACTAGTTATGATGCCGGGATGTATCTGGTATATATATTCAGTATAGTTGTTGCATCAATGGCAGACTTGTCTAAGTTAAATCTTTCAGACGGAATTTATCTTCTGCTCTATATTGCTTTCGCGATCTTCTTTTCACTTGCAGTGCAGCTTTTACTGTCAAGGATATTTAAGCTTGATGCAGATACGGTGCTTATCTCTTCTGTATCTCTTATCAACTCTCCCCCTTTTGTCCCGCTTGTTGCCGCAGCTATGAAGAACAGGAATGTTATCATAACAGGACTTACAGTGGGGCTGGTGGGGTATGCTATTGGAAATTATCTGGGATATATCATTAGTTTAATACTATCATGAAAAAATTAGCGGTACTTGTTTTTGCAGTTATTTTAATTGTAAAACCACTTTCTTTGGTTTCTCAAACAAAGAAGGGCTGGAGTATAGGCCCTCTGCCAGCAATTGGGTACAATAGTGATTTGGGATTTCAATACGGAGCTCTGGCAGATATCTTCTGGTTTGGAGATGGAAGTACTTTTCCGGACTATATTCATAAATTTAATGTAGAGGTATCCCAGTATACAAAAGGGACAGGTGTCTATCATCTCTTTTATGACTCTGAATTTTTGTTGAAGGGAATCAGAACAACTGTGGATGTAAGTTACCTCACAGACAAGATGATGGACTTTTCCGGTTTTAATGGATATATGGCACCCTATGACCCGGAATTCGCCATTGAGAACCCCTCATTTTATAAGATGGACAGAAGACTCTTCAGAAGTACTGTTGATCTTCAGGGAAAAATTGGAGGAAAATGGGGCTGGGCTGCGGGGATAGGATTGTACTCATATAAAATTGGAGAGGTGAGGCTTGATAAATATGCAGGGGAGGACAACCTTTTCTCAAGATATATTGCTGAGGGGGTGATTGATGAGATAGAATCCACAGGAGGTACCAGAGTGGAACTGAAAGCCGGAGTGGTTCATGATACGAGAGACAATGAATCAGATCCAACAAAGGGGATTTGGACTGAGTCAATTCTTTTTGGTTCTCCCGGTAAGAAGAGTTATGTGAAATTATCACTTGTTCACAGAGGTTTTATTCCGGTATATAAAAACAAACTGACTTTTGCTTACAGATTGGCTATACAGGCAAATCTTGCCGGGGAGGCCCCGTTTTATATGCAACAGAATTTATCGACACTATATTTCAGGCAGATTACCTCAGAGGGGCTTGGGGGGGTAAATACACTAAGAGGTGTAATGAGAAACAGAGTTGTAGGACGTGGAGTAGCGTGGGCAAATCTTGAACTCAGGTACAGATTTCTTGATTTCAGATTTCTTAAACAAGACTGGTATCTGGCACTCAATCCTTTTTTTGATGCAGGAAGGGTCATTCAAAATTACAGGGGAGACGTTATGGCTCTCTCTGCAGACCCCTACGTAAGACCATCAGATGAAGAGAAGATACACTTCTCCGCAGGTGCCGGAATTAAGGCTGTGATGAACAAAAATTTTATAGTATCGTTTGAGTGGGGAAAACCATTTGATAAAAGAGACGGAAAAAATGGTATGAACGTGGGACTCAATTATATATTCTAAAAGAGTAAAAAGATAATCAAATAATTGTAACATATAATCCATAAGTTCGTCTTCTCTGCAGTATGACCTCTCAAGAGTTTAACATATTGGTAGGAAGGATAAGGCCAAAGCTAATCAACTTTGCCGGCACATTTGTCAAGGCAGGTGCGGCCACAGCTGAAGATATGGTTCAGGATGCTGTTATCAAGCTTTGGAAAGTTCAGGATGTTCAGGAGATAAAAAATCCTGAGGCCTTAACTCTTCATATTTTAAGAAACGTTTGTTTGGACTATCTCAGATTAAAGAAGAATAACACAGAGCAGCTTAACATCAATTCATACAGAATCGTAACAGATGACCCTTCAACAACTCTTGAGCGTAAAGACCAGTTTGCATACATAAAAAGTTGTATGGAGACTCTTCCGGCAGATCAGATGCTTGCTGTAAGACTAAGAGATGTAATGGGATATGAGATGGAAGAGATTGCTAAGATACTTGAAACTTCAGAGGGGAACGTAAGAACCCTTCTCTCCCGGGCCAGACAAAAAATCAGAGAAAAAATGATGGTGCGATGAAAAAGGATGATTATAAAAAGATTGAAACTCTCATTGAAAAATATTTCAATGCTGAGACCTCTCTGGAAGAGGAGTTATTAATAAAGAGTTATTATAAAAACACTCCTCAGAAAGAGATGCCAGAGTCACTTCTGGTTTACACAGATATGTTTGGTTTCTTTGAGGCCGAAAAAAAGTATATTGAATCACCCAAAAGGGAGTATCGCTCATTTTACAGATCTATGCTAAGATGGGGGACAGTGGCTGCAGCAGCGATTCTTTTAATTGCATTCTTTCTTATTAATCCAAGAAACGATGACTCTTTCAGGTTAGTAATTGATGGTGAGCAGGTAAACGATAGCGAACTTGCTGTCACAGTAGCGAATAATCGCCTTGAAAAGGTGAATTCAATAATGCAGCAACTTGATAAAGCAAATAATACACTCAATAGCGTTGCAAAAGTTGAGAATGCTCTCTCTCCAGTGAAAAAAATTAGTGCAACTCTGACACAAAGTGATTAATAGTTCGTCATTAATGTGAGTGCTCAAAAACAATAGTTAGATATTTTAAAATTATGAATATGAAAAAGTTAATTATAATATTTTGTGCGATGCTGCTCCTCCCATATGCGGTAATCGGTCAGTCAAAAGAGATCAAGGCAATCTTTGATAAATATGAGAAAAACGACAAAGTAGAATTAGTCTCTATCTCACCAGGGATGATGATGCTTGCAAATTCATTTGTGGATGATGAAGAGTCCAAAGAGTGGACATCAAAGATTACTGAATTAAGAATTCTTACAGTACCATCATCAGTAATGGAAAAAAATATACCATTAAGGACTAGTCTTAAAGCAGACATGGATGGGATTATTACAAAATTTGCCTTTGAAAGATTGCTTAAGATCAGGGATAAAGGTGAAGAGGTAGAGATGTACGTAAGCAAAACCAGTAACGGAGCTCTGATTTTCCTTAACGATTCCGACGTAGAGTATACTGTAATTGCAATGTTCGGAAAAATTGACGATGTGCTCATTAAGGCAGCCGCAAGCGGAAAGATAAATATCAAATAATCAACCTGCGGCTTCCTTCAAACCAAACTAATCCCAGGTTTCTGTAATACCGTTGTAAGTAATTTTATAGACAATTCTTGTTGGCGATCCTGAAAGGATTTCAACAAGAATTTTGTCATTTACTGCACTGTTTCTTGTGTCGCTTACAGATATAGAGCACTTTCCGCTATACGGCCTGAACATATATCTGCTGCTTACTAAACCAAAAGTTTCAGGATGGAAGGTCATACTCTGTGTAATCGCATATGCGGCAGTAAGTCTCTCATCTGGTCTGTCATAGTATCCCGGAATGAAATTGCCATCTCCGGAAGTGGTATAAATATAACCGGCCGCTGTAGCAGGAGAGTCAACTCTTTTTCCTTCAATGTTCAGTGAAAAGTTATTATTTGAAATATTCCACTTTAAATTATCAGTGCACTCAACATCCATTTCAAATTCTGTATTACTTTGCATAAAAACAGGTTCAGTGAAAATTACTTTCCACCTGGCTCCGGGAGTATGAATTGATTTTCCGTCAGGATATATATAAACGGGCATCCCTGTCAGATTCCATGCACCAGTTGAGTATCTCAGTTTGCTGTCAGGAAAAAATCTGTCCTCCCACTGATTCTTTTCGGCTTCCGGTGCCGTAAGCCACAAATCAAGTTTAAGAGCCAGATCTGTAGCATAAAGATTGTTTGAGATCTCTCTTGAAGTGAGTTCCCATATTAATTGTCCGGCCTCAGTTTTCTTTGGAACATTATCACCCTCTTCAAGTATGCATGAGCTTAATGTAATTGTAAAAAGCATCATTAAGGAAATAGTTTTTACACTCATCTCTGCCACCTCCTTTTGTCGGGAACCACTCTAAAGCCAAAGCCCATTGTAAAGAGACCCAGAGTGCCTATTGTCTGGACCTCTGAGAACCAGAAAAATCTCTTACCCACAGATATTCCAAATCCGGTAAGCTGAACAGAGGGTCCCCACTCAATATATGGTTCAGCAGCCTCACCGCGCACTCTGTCATAAGGATGGCTAATCATCATTCCAACCCCCAGTCCTATTGAGGAGTACATTCTTACCCACTCCCTGTTAAACCATGCAAAACGCATAGTAGGGGTAAAGAAGAAACTTCTGGAAGTCTCCCTGTCAATAACTTTGTTTGTTGAGGATGAATAGATATTTCTAAAGCTGCCCGCGTAAGATAGTGTAGCACCCATCTCAAGCCACTTGGCAACTTTAATGCTGTGCCCCATACTCAGGGCTCCGGTACTGTAGAGATTTCCCCTGTAAGTCTGAAGATTGTAATACTGATCTGTTACAGAGGCCGGTTGGAAATCCCAGTTCCATTCTAATAACTCAAAATCGTAGGTTAGTGGAAGAAGTCCGTGGCTGAATCTTACTTCAGCTTCAGGCATCTGTTTGCCTCTGGATGAGTTCCAGTAGCGAACCTGCCCGTTTGCCAACTCTGCAAACATGGTTACAGAGAGGGCCAGCATCAGGATTTTCTTGAACATCTTTTTGTAGTTAATCAATAGCTAAGGTAGCTATTTTTTCAGAGATCAAGAATACCCTCAGGCAACATTAGGATTAGTTTGTTATTTTTGAAGTCAATGTTTGAGATGAAATCTTCATGAAGAGGAATTAAACTCTCTCTCTCTCCGTTTTCTCGTTTAATGCCTATGCATGGATTTCCGGGATAGTTATAAAAATTTGAAATTACCCCCAGTAATATTTCTTCTTTGTTATACACAACCATTCCGTTCAGATCCTCCGGGGTGAAATCTCGTATCCCCTTTTTCCCACTCTTCCCGCCGATGTGCTCAATGTAGATAAACTCTCCCTCAATCTCCTCTGCAAGTTCGAGAGTGTCAATATTTAAAAGCTTAAGTACGGCTTTTTCTGTCCCCTTGTTCTCTGAATCGTTAATAAAAAAAGGGACCGGCAGTCCATCATAATAGATGAATACCGGTCTCTTTTTATTGACTTTTGTCTGCATTCCGGAGGAAAACCTCACAAGAATGCCTCCGTCAGTTCCGAATGACTTGAGAACCTTTGCAACAGGCAGCAATTTATTTGCTGACTCCTGCATCAAATTAAGCCTCAGGTGCTTCTTCAGCAGCAGGTGCCTCCTGAGTACTCTCTTCAGCAACCTCTGTCTGAGTCTCTTCCTCAGCCTTTGCCGCAGCCTCTGCAGCTTTGCGCTCCTCTTCCTTCCTCTTAGCCAGTTCAGCAGCTCTTGCCTCATTTACCTTTGCCTCTTCTGCAGCAGCAGCTTTCTTGGCATCGCGGGTACTTTGAGCAAGCTGTGAAACTTTTCCTGAAACTTTGCTCTCTTTCTCAGAGATCCATGCGTTCCATTTCTGGTCTGCAACCTCCTGAGTCAAGGCACCTTTCTTCACACCCTCCTGAAGGTGCTTTTTAAGCAACACTCCTTTATAAGAGAGAATTCTGCGGCAAGTATCTGTTGGCTGAGCACCATTATAGAGCCATTGCAGAGCTCCGTCAGTGTCCAGTTCAATAATTGCAGGATTTGTGTTAGGATTGTAAGTGCCGAGTTTAGCGATGTAACGACCATCACGTGGTGCACGACCATCGGCTACAACGATATGGAAGAATGCGAAATTCTTTTTACCGTGGCGAGCCAGGCGAATTTTTACAGCCATAATGCTTTGTTTATTAAGTTTTTAAATATTAACTTCCTTATCTTCCCGAGAAAAGGTCCGCAAATATACAACCTTTTTACAGAACTGCAAATTTTGACAGAAAAGTAAATGTCGCTTTGGAATCCCAAAGCGACATCACCCCTTTCTTAACCTAAAACTTAAACTATGAAAAAACTTCAACTTTAGAATTGCAAATCATGTGCCAAAAGTTCGTTTTCATTTACAAATATGTTTAAGAAGAGGAAATTTTGCTTTGAATTGTTAGATGGTGCCGAAAATCTCACAGATGTGGCTCTTCCAATGAATAATTCTCTTTTCCCAAATTTAACATGGAACGGTATATTAGCCTTATTATGAATGATATAGTCTGTATTTTTACCACTGATTCCAATTTTCTCTACAACCAGGCATGAGTTAACAAAAGCTTTTGCTAACTCCTCTTTTGCTGCAATAATGTTATTAAATACAGCAATTGTCCTTCCGGATTGTAATGCTTCTCGAATTCCCTCCGGAGATCTCTCTTTTGCAAGCACAATTGTAAGCGGTCTCATAACCCCCAAAGCATCAAGCTTCCCTTTTTCTATACTTCCGTGAGCATCAGTTGCTGCTATCATGGCCAGCCGCTTTTCAACAGCCCAGGCAACAGCTCTTGGATAGAATTCTGTATTATTAAAAACTTCTATCCCGTCAATCAGACCCTCTTCAATCACCTCTTTCTGAAACTCTCTTATAAATGTAGAGTCTACTGCCCAGCCCGGATGGTTCCAGATTATATAGGCTCCCTGTGCCTTAGCAGCCCTGAGTGCCTCTTTAGGGTCTTTTACATCAAGCGGATTTGAGTCTTTTAAAAATAATGCATTAAAATGTCCCATTGTACTTTGGGTTCTTGTAATCTCTGAACCTTTTATCAGTATGAGACCCACCTTGTCAGCAGCCTCTTTGGCTATTTCGTATGATGTGTTGTGGTCATTATTTGTAAATTTTCTGTAAGGTCTGTACTCAATATGGTCTGTGATAGCAATTGCATCAAGCCCCTCAGTCCAGGCTTCGCTTACTCTTATATCCGGCCATACAAGGCCATCTGAAAAGATTGTGTGAGTGTGGAAATCGCATAGCATTACCTCATATTCACCCACTTTAGGAAACGGAGGTCTGCTTCTTTCCATAACTCCGTATGATGGGTAATAGATCTTATTCACATTAAGATTTGTTCTTTTTGAACCATCCTGAGAATGCCCGTTTACTGAAGTAAGTAGTAATGCAAGAATTGTCAACGCAAAGTATATCGGCTTTAAATGTCTCATGTCTAGTTAGTTAATTTTTTAGTTTTTCAAGATCTTCAAATGAAATATTTAACAGGCCCATGCCTTTACGATCTGAAAAGTTATAGTGCCACCATTCATAATCATATTTCTCAAAGCCAAACTTCTCCATTATGGTCAATAGTTTGGTTCTGTTTGCCAAAACAGTGCTGTCTTCCGGCACATATGTGTGAGCGGCAGCCTCTGAAAACTCATCAAAAGGGGTGGGCATCTCCAGATCTTCTCCGGTAGCAAGATTTACAAGGGTGAGATCAATTGCGCAGCCTCTGTTATGTATTGAGCCCTTCCATGGGGCTGCCACAAATGTTGTGTCCGGATAGACTTCATAGAAATATAATGTGGCAGAATAGGGCCTGTAGGCATCAAAAACCTTAATGCCCAGCCCCTCTTTGGCAAGCTCTGCCTGAATTTTAAGGAGTGAATCGGCAGCAGCTTTTCGCAGATATGCCTTGGGTGCTGTGTAAATCTTTGTTCCGGTAAAATTATTCGTATCTGCATAACGAATATCAAGAATTAAGCCCGGGATATAACCGTCAAGGTCTGTTAACAGATTCGTGCTGTCTGCCTCAATACTGGCCAGATACTCTTTAGTGGTTGAGATCAGGTCAAGGTCGTATGGGTTTTTCTCCCCGGCAGACTGGCAGGCCGTAAAAAAGAGACTCACCGCCAGCAAGGCAGTGAGTACAACTCTTTGAACGGCAATTTTTAAAGTTTTTGCGTTCATTTTAATTATTGTAATGGGGTTACTACTTCAATCAATTCAGGAAGGTCCATCCCTATTTTTTTCAGGTGTTCAACCTTGGGAACTCCGTTCTTATTCCATCCTCTTCTCAGATATACTGCATCAAGGAGTTTCTCGTACTGATCTTCTCTGTACTCCCTGTGTATCTTCATCTTCTCCTGCAGAGTCATCTTGGAAGGATCAAGCCCCATCTTCTCCTGTAACTGTTTGTCATATCTCTCCTGACGGCTTATGTACTCCTCTTCTGTTACCGGGCCGGCAGCTCTGTAAGGCTGTTTGTCAAATTCTCTTGTCCCGAATCCAAGGCGGATGTTGAAAATTTTCTGGAAATTATATACCCTTTCAGACATTTTAATCATCTCCTCCTTGTCAAACTCGCGGCCGGTTACAGCCTTGAATATTGTAACATAGTTGTCAACGTGCTCGGGTACTTTATTAGGTTCTGGCTGCTCTGCATTATCTGCAGGCTCTACGTCATTCCAGCAAAGTTTGCAGAATCCGGCAAGTCCAAACCATGTTCTGAAATATGGAAAATAGTGGAGAGCCTCTGCCTTATTTTCAAAAGTGGGAATCATATTATTAACCATATCCATGAAAATGAGCCATGCCTCATCATGCTGAGGGCCTTTGTTTGTCATGGCGTACCCCCCCTGCTGAGCCAGTGACTCTTTTGAAAGATACATTGAGTACTCCAGGCCCTTGTTCTCCATTCCTATGTCTTCAAGGAACTGTCTGTCTCCCCATCCGTTATCTGCAAAAAGTTTTTTTAACCTCATAACTCCAAGACCGGCCGTTACGCCGAATCCCTCTCCTCTTGCCATCTGGTGAAGGAGTTCCAGTGAAGCATCGGCATTACCCCAGGATAGATCAACTCCCCCGGTGCGCTCTGCATTAAGGATACCGTTATCCCAACACTCCATAAGAAAACCAACAATGTTGCCCCATGTGATAGTGCAAACCCCGTAGGTGTCACAGTAGAAATTTTGTTCAATTATATCCCGGGGATCAAATACTGCAATATTGGACCCAAGAGCAGCAGCATTTTCATATTCAGGACCGTCCACAATTACTTTACTGCCCTTATAAGGTCCTGTGCGAAGTTCAAAATCATCAACCCCTTTTGCGCAAGACATATTGCACCCTATCCAGCAACCATCCGGAACACCCTGAGTAAAGAACTTCTTCCATACTTCAAGGTCTATCTTTGGACAGTCTTTATGATCACCATACTTGAAATTCATTACCGGAAGGATATCATATTTTTCCAAAACACCCATAAGGTGAGCAGTCCCCACCTGACGCATCTGGCACTGAATATCATCAAGGTCTCTCATCTCTTTGTTGAATCTCTTCCCCCTTTCCATAATTGCGGGCATATCAACAACATTATTGAAATTACCAGTTACCTTAGGGATCTTAGCCACAATAGCACGTACACCTTTATGACGCATCAGGGTTCCGATTCCGCCCCTGCCTGCCTGTTTAAGTCTTACCTTTCCCCGTTTAACATCCCAGAAAGTAAAGTTAAGCATCCCTATAAGTGAGTGTTCAGCGGCCTTTCCTGATGCAACAACTGATACGTTTATCTTGTCTTTTTCATTGTCTGCAAACATATCAAGCAACTCCTCTCCAAGTAGGTGTGAATCATAGCTTAACTCCTTAGGAGTTCTGAATATTTCCACTACATGATCAACACCATTTATGAAGATAATTACATCTTCAGCAGAATTACCCTGAATCTCCATTGCATCAAATCCGGCAATCTTAAGATGGGGTCCAAAGTGTCCTCCAACGTTGCTGTCAATTATTTTTTCTGTTTGGGGTGAAATAGCTACAACAATTGATTTGCCTGATCCTGAGTATTGTGTAATTCCGGAGCATGGTCCGCCGGAAATGACAATTTCATTTTCTGAGTCTTGCCATTTAGTAGTTGGTTTTACTGCATCCCAGAGCATTCTGAGTCCGTACCCTTTTCCGCCTATGAATTTCTCTCTTGTCTCCGGAGCAACAGGCCTTGTCTCAATCTTTCCGGTCTCCACATTCACATAAAGACTTTGGTCGCTGTAACCGCGCTCCATTGGCTTCCATGTGTATGGAAAGGAGGCGGTGATCTCTCTCTTGGATTTGATCTCCTGATAGTTCATAAGTTTGTTTTTTTAGGTTTTTAATTTTTTGTAAATTTACGAAAAATCGCAATCCGGACAACCCTTTTTTATGCCAACCTTTAACCAAATAAGAGCTTTTTTGTCACAAAAAACAATTGGAATTGCCGGAGCAGGCGGACTCGGTTCAAATTGTGCCGAATCACTTCTCAGATGTGGTGCAGGAAAGCTTATAATTGCAGATTACGACAGAGTTAGCGACGCTAATCTTAACAGACAATTCTATTTTCATGACCAGATAGGTGAGAAAAAAGTTGAGGCGCTAAGAGACAACCTTCTTAGAATAAATCCATTTGCCTCTCTTCAGATGCATTTTGCAAAAGTTACACCAGAGAACATAGAGCTCCTCTTTTCTACTTGTGATGTTGTTGTAGAGGCATTTGACGTTGCATATGAGAAGATGATGCTGATTGATGAGATGTCAACTCAGCTCCCCCATATTCCGGTTGTCGCAGCTTCCGGACTTGCCGGCTGGGGTGAGGCCGAGAAACTGAAAGTTTTAAAATGCGGGAACTTAGTTATATGCGGAGATGAGTCCAGTGAGGTCTCTGATGAGTGCCCCCCATTGGCGCCCAAGGTAAGAATAGTGTCTAATCTTCAGGCAGATGTTGTGCTTGAAATTTTACTGAGTGAATTTAAATGAAAATATTGCTAAATAACAGAACAGAGGAATTTACAGCAGACAGACTTTCCGTACAGGAGATAATGAATCTGAAATCATTTGCCTTTAAAATGGTTGTCGTTCGCCTGAATGATAAGAATATTAAAAAAGATGAGTACTCAACCACATGTGTAAAGGATGGTGATGATTTAAAGATTATTCATCTTGTAAGCGGTGGGTAGGCTATTTTAGTTTATTAGAGAGCCCTGTTTTGTTTATAATCTCAAACTGTTGCCTTACGGACTCCTCATGTGTTAATTCAAGTATTTGCTTTACAAACTCTTCATCCAGTTCTAGTCCTAAAGCCTGAGCAATCCTGCTCGTTACCATCTTGTCATACCTCAGTGGCTGAAGAACCTGAATATTGTTATCCATTTTATACTTGCCTATTTCTCTTGCAATGGACATCCTTTTTGACAGAACGTTCAGAAGTCTGTCATCCAGTTCGTCAATCTCTCTCCTTAAGTCTGCCAGATATTCGGATGGTTCGTTTTTGTCTCTTATCACCAGGAGTTTAATAATCCTCTCAAGAAGATCCGGTGTAATCTGTTGCTCCTTGTCACTCAGTGCCTCTGATGGATTTGAATGAGTCTCAATCATAAGGCCATCAAACCCAAGATCCATTGCCTGCTGCGATATGGGATAGATTAAATCCTGTCTCCCTCCAATGTGACTTGGGTCGCATATTATAGTTACAGAAGGCATTCTTCTCTTGAGCTCAATAGGGATGTGCCACTGAGGCTGATTTCTGAACAGCCCCTTCTCGTATGCTCCAAATCCTCTGTGAACAAAAGCAATATTATGTGTTCCACATGAAATTAATCTCTCTGCAGCTCCTATCCATAACTCAATATCAGGATTAACAGGATTCTTTACAAGAACCGGCAATCCCGTACCACCCACAGACTCTGCAATCTCTTGTACTGCAAAAGGATTTGCCGTTGTTCTGGCTCCTATCCACAATATATCCACCCCTGCCTTCAGAGCCTCTTCAACATGCCTGGCATTTGCTACTTCGGTTGCACACAAAAGACCGGTCTCTTTTTTAACCCTAACAAGCCACTCCAGACCTGCTGATCCCACACCCTCAAACCCTCCTGGCTTAGTCCTGGGCTTCCACACACCTGCACGAAACACTTTGATTCCCTGAGCTGCAATAAGCTTTGCCGTTGCAAGTACCTGCTCTTCATTCTCAGCACTGCAAGGTCCTGCTATTATAAACGGGCGTTTTGTGTCTACCCCCTCTAAGTAAAAAGGTTTTATCTCCATCAGATTATCAGTCCATTTGAAAACAGTGCGCAAGTTAGCAGTTTTTTATATCTTTGTGAAAACTTAACTAATGAGAGGAAAAACAATACTGGTGCTGGCAGCACTTTTTTTATCACTTACGAGTTGCAAATATTTGCATATTGATGGATATTCAGGATCAACATTAATATGGGAATCAGGCGCGAATAATTTTTTCAATACAGAATCTCCAACTATGCTCGGAGTTGTATCGGAAATTTTAATAACCGGAGAGACAGACGGAGACCAGAGAGTATCACTTGAAAAACTACCGTGGCACTCTGTTACATTAAGAGAGGTTGTTAAAGAGGGGGATTCTGCCAGATTTCTCGGTACGTTCAGATATGACGGTGTGGCTTTATCAGATATTCTCAGCTCTGTTAAGATAGATAAATCTTCAAAAGGGGATTTTTACCCTCCGGTTGACCTCTATGTTGAGGTTTGGAATGACGCAGGAGAATTTGCCGTATTCAGCTGGGGTGAGATCATTTACTCAAACGATGTGTATAACATTATAATAGCTAAAGCTGCTACCCGGGTTATTCCAGGAAAGACCGGCGAGAAGTGGGATATCCCACAGAGCGATAAAATAGTTGTGGGTACAGATCTTTTTGCAGAAAGGGGTATTTCAAATCCATCAAAAATTGTCATTAAATCCCTGAAAGGAGATTTTAAGGTGAACAGAGAGCCTGAAAAATTCTATTCAGAGATACTTGAGATTATTAAGGGCAAAGAGGTTGTGGCATCACTCTCTTCAATACCTGAGAACCTCCCTAAACTTGACAGAAGAACTATTTATTATGGTCACGGTATGGGATATAAGGGGCTAAGAACCTTTAGCGGGGTAAGAATTGACGGAGTGTTGAGGGGTATCCTGCCGGATGGTAAGGAAAACCTCAGAACAGGTCTGGTTTGTATAGAGGCTGTTGATGGGTACAGGGCCTCATTCTCACTCTCCGAACTTATAAACAGGGTAGATGGAGCTGAACCGCTGCTAATGTATGGTGAGTCCGGAGAAAAAGGCAGAGAGTCGTTCTCGGTTTATGCAGACAATGACCTCTTTGCAGACAGGTCAATTAAAGGGGTAAATAAAATTACACTTTACTAAAATGGCCGGCAACAAGGGTACAAAATACTATGATATTTTCCTGGACTACAGGTTGTGGTTAACAAAAAGGGGAAGCGGAGAGGTCCTGGGTCATGAACAGTTCCTTATTCTGCAGAAAGTATCTGAAGGTGAGTCTCTTCATTATGCTGCAGAGAGCCTTGGAATGAGTTACAGAAAGGTGTGGGACCGCATAAGAAATTCTGAAAAAGAGCTTGGTTTTCCACTGATTGAGACATTCAGAGGTGGTAAGGAGGGTGGGGGCACGAGGCTCTCTGATGATGGGAAAAGGCTTCTTGACTCTTATGCAGAACTTAGGAATGATATTGACAATCTCATAAAGGAGAG
Source organism: uncultured Bacteroidota bacterium (assembly GCA_937901965.1). GTDB lineage: Bacteria > Bacteroidota > Bacteroidia > Bacteroidales > UBA932 > Bact-08. The sequence goes on along the minus strand of CALGSW010000014.1, from coordinate 55,139 downwards.
GGTAAAGAGTTTCTTTCACTCTGTCAATAAACTTGCAATAATAATCCTTACTCTTGTTCTGGCAATCTCCTGTGCAGGCAGAGGGTCATCTGTAAAAGATTCTGTGAGTGAAATCAGCGGGGACCTCATTATTTTCCATGCCGGCTCACTCTCAAGGCCATTTAAGGCTATAGCAGACTCTTTCTCAAAATTATATCCGGATGTAAGAATACTTGCAGAGTCTTCCGGAAGCATTGATGCTGCCAGAAAAATTTCTGAGCTTGGAAGAGATTGTGATATCATGGCATCTGCGGATTATACAGTTATTGACAATATTCTTATTCCTGAGTTTGCAACTGATAATATCAAGTTTGCAGCAAATGAGATGGCAATTGTTTTTAATGAGAAGTCACGTTACGGCTCAGAAATTAATGCCCGCAACTGGAAGGAGATACTCTTAAAGCAAGATGTAACTTATGGCAGGTCAGATCCAAATGCAGATCCCTGTGGTTACAGGACTCTTCTTGTATTACAGCTAGCCGGTGCAGATACAGAAAATTTTCTGAAAAAGGACAAGCGTTTTGTCAGACCTAAAGAGGTAGACCTTCTTGCGATGCTTGATGTCAATGCCGTAGATTATATCTTCCTTTATAAATCTGTTGCTGTACAGCATAAACTGAAATATTTAGAACTGGGAGACTCTGTAAATCTATCTCAGCCTTTGTTGAACAGTTGGTATTCAAAAGCCGAGGTTAAAGTGAGAGGCTCTGCTCCCGGAGATACATTGCTAATCAAAGGAGAGGCAATGATATACGGCCTTACTATTTTGAAAAATGCTCCAAACAGAAAAGCAGCTGAGGCGTTCGTAAAGTTTCTGCTTTCTGAAGAGGGTGGGAGGAAAATACTTTCTGAAATGGGACAGTCACCTGTTTAATAAATAACCAAATACATAATAATAGAATGAACTCAAAAAATCTGGGGTTAGCCCTGCTTTTTATTGCCTGCCCACTGATGCATCTCAGTGCTCAGGAGGGCGATACTGCAAAAATTTATGATCTGAAAGATGTTGTGATAAGCGCAACAAAAACCGGAAGGGAGATACTTCAGACACCGGTAAGAATATCTAACATACCGGTGCAGAGCATAAGATCTGCAGCCATAATGAATTCAGACGACATACTAAAGGGTGTGTCCGGATTATTCGTTACAAGAAACATGGGAATATTTGACAAACATGCAACTGTAACTTCAAGAGGTGTTGGCAAAGAGCAGGCAAGAACACTTATTTTGGTTGACGGGATTCCGGTAAATAAACTATCTACAGGAAGTGCAAATTTTGGAATGATAAATCAGGCTGTTCTGGATAGAGTAGAGGTTGTAAAGGGCCCAAACTCAAATATCTTTGGAGGCAACGCTATGGGAGGTTCAGTGAACTATGTTTCAAAAGATATTAAGGAGGGTTTCAGAACGCATCTTCAGTCAGAATACGCCTCTTTCAATACCATAGGGACAAGAGTATATACCACATACGGGAAGAGAGGGTTCTTTGCTGGAGTAAGCGGATTTGTCAGAAAGAGTGACGGATATAATCCTTATGAAAGTATTGACTCCACAACAATTAACATGTCTCTGGATGAGAAGAACGGAGGTGTCATACTCGGTTATGGTAATGATAAAATGGGTACCATAAAAGCTGAATTTAACTATACCGATGCCCTCAGAGGCAAGGGTGAAAGGCTCTTTACTGCCGGTGGAGTTCTTGATGCCGTAAACCATTATGTAAACAAAAACTACAGAGTTTCATGGAACAGAGTATCAGGTAATAGTTCAGTTAATGCAACAAGCTATCTTTCAACTGAAGACTACTCTGAGATAAAATGGAAAGGTTCAGATATATTTGATGTTGTTGTAGACAGGCGGGATTACGGAGCATGGGCTTCATACTCATATTCCGGATTAAAAAACAATACTCTTTCTGCAGGCGTTGAATTTAAAGGAGGATCTGTTAATGGAAGTGATATTTACAGAACCTCTACAGATAGGGTCATCAATAAAGGGGTGAGCAATTCCGCATCAGTTTTTATTCAGGATGAGATCTTGTTTGCAGGTGGCAGGCTGCTTCTTCTTCCGTCACTCAGAGGAGAGATGGTGTGGATAAGAGAGGGAGGCTTCTTTATTGAGGGGGGCACCTCAATTACCAACTATCTGAAACCATACACAGGAGAGCTGGGTAACTCATCATGGGGCTCTTTAAGTCCTAAACTCGCGGCAAGATGGTCTATAGGAGAGGGCAGCAGAATATATGCATCAGCTTCAAGAGGCTTCAGGCCAGGATCTCTGGAGGATATGACCAGAACAGGAAGTATCAGCGGCGGAGTAATTCTTGCCAATACTGCACTAAGGCCGGAGTATATCAACACCTATGAGGCTGGTGGTGACTTTAAAATTGCTGAAAAGTTATACTTTTCACCATCGGTTTACTACTCATTGGGTGAAGATTTCCATTATGCCGTAAATACAGGTGAGACAATAAGAATCGGGAATAAAAACAGACCACTGATGAGTATGCAGAATGTTGGAAAGGTGCAGATTACGGGCACTGAGGCTGATGTTAACTACACACCTTTTCCGGGGCTTGATTTAAGTGTAAATTACACATTTACCCACTCAAAAATTGTAGAGTATGATGTTAATTCAGATGCAGGCAATACAGACATCACCGGGAAGTACCTTACCTATACTCCGAGGCATATGCTAAACGGATTACTGACATGGAGGAACAGAGTAATCAGTATAAATGCAACCTACAGATATACAAGTAGTCAGTTTATGAACTCTCTAAACATTCCTGATGATGACAGAGGCGTAAATGTAATCCCGGCCCTTAACTATGTTGATCTTAAAGTGTGGCGCGGGATAGGGAGTCACCTGGTGATAAGCGCAGGAGCAACAAATCTGTTTAACCAAAGGTATACAGACTCATCAGGAATGCTCTCTTTAGGAAGATTCCTGTTTTTACAGCTGACAGTAAATATTTAAGATTAATCGTTTTCAGGAATGTAAAGTAACTCATCAAGAGTTCTCTTGGGCACATGATGAATTCCGGCAGCATCTCGCCAGTACTTCACATCACCCATCTTGATGTCGTCAATTACCACAACCTCCTTAGGTTTCCCTAGTGCTATCACTAATATTGGTGTAAGATAGCCGGGAAGCTTAAGGAGGTTTGTAAGTTCGACCTTTTTGAATGTAGCAATCATACATCCTCCAAAGCCAAGGTCAACTGCCTGCAGGAGAATACTCTGGGCGAAAATCCCATTGTCGCAGGAGTATGCCGGAGCAATAGATGTATCGTGGAGTAGGATAATATATGCCGATGGCCTCTCTCCCTCTGCAGGTCCGTCCCAATCTTTAAGATATCCTGCCCATCCCAGATTAGGGAATATCCTGGCATTCATATCGGCTTCGTTTGTAACGAAGAATTTTATAGGTTGTATATTTCTTGACGATGGAGAGAGTCTTGCTGCCTCTACCATAATTCTTAACTGCTCCTCAGTTATCTCTTCGTTCTGAAAGAATCTTCTGTAACTTCTGTTCTGTTTGAATGGTATCATATATGTAACAATATTGAATGCAATTTACACAAAAAGATCTAGCGATAGTCTGTTGGCCCTTTTCAGCCTGGGATGTTCTATCTCTTCAACCACCTCATGTGCCCAGATAATATCTGAGGGGATGTATATGGCGTTCCCGCCAATTTCTAGTACAGGTAGTATATCTGATTTAAACGAGTTTCCTACCATGAGGAAGTTTTCAGGTTTTATTGAATGTTTTCTTATAATACGGCTATAACTCTCCCTGTTTTTCTCACTTAAAATTTCTACTGCCAAAAAATACCTCTCAAGACCGGATCTTTCAATCTTGGACTCCTGCTCTTTAAGGTCTCCCTTAGTTGCAAGTATCAGGGGGTATTTTCCTGAAAGCTGAGAAAGCACCTCCTCTACTTCCGGCAGAAGTTCAATTGGTCTTCCGATTGTCTCTTTACCTATCTCTATAAGCTTCAGAATCTCATCGTTGCTTATTGTGCCATTGCTTATCTCTATTCCGGTCTCTATCAGAGAAATGATAAATGGTTTTGATCCATATCCAAGCAAAGGGAGATTCATCTTCTCTCTCTTTAGCAAAAGCTCATTTGCCTCATCTTCTGAAGTGTACTTTTTCATCATTTCGCAAAATCTCAGTTCTGCGTTTCTGTAGTGGTACTCATTAATCCAGAGAGTATCATCAGCATCAAATGCAATAAGTTTAATCTGGTCCATTCTTTTGAAAATCGAGATACAAATATAGAAAAAGAGGGTAACCAAATAAATCAGATACCCTCTTTAATAAATTATTTAATTACTGCTCTATTTTGCAACTCTCTCAAGCCATTTAACCATTGAAAGCATAACCAGCATTGACAGAGCACATGCAACTGCAAATACCATCCAGCATGCCCACAGTGGAACCAATGTGTAAAGAAGTCCGCCGATAAACAGCAGCAGATTACCTATTGCAGTAGCTGCCAGCCATGCACCCTGCATTAAACCCTGAAGGTGAGGAGGGGCAACTTTTGAAACAAATGAAAGTCCAAGTGGGGAGATAAATAACTCAGCAACAGTAAGTATAAAATACATTCCAATCATCACCCAAGGGGTTAGCTTCATCATATCCAGATCACCGGAAGCCATAGATGAGAGAGCAGATTTATCAGGAAGTGCCATTGAAACAATCAGAAGGAAGATATATGCAACAGCAGCAATACCCATACCTATTGCAATCTTTCTGGGTGTTGAAGGCTCGTTTCCTTTTCTTCTCATTGTTCCAAAGAACCACATAATTATTGGAGTAAGAAGAACTACAAAGAATGGATTAACAGCCTGGAATATCTCGGCACCCTTTATTGAAGTGAAGCCCAGATCTATATTGATAACATCCAGATTGATATAGTCCCTTGCAAAGTATGTAAGAGAGTAACCATTCTGGTGGAATGAGAACCAGAAAAAGATAACAACACCAAATACTGCAAATAGAGCATAAATCCTTTGTCTGATTTCTGAAGCAGCCATTGTAATCTCCTCTTTAGAGATGTTCTTGCTGTCTTTGCCCTTGGCTTTTGTAGCGGCAGGGTCAGGGAACTGGTTTTTGTTAACTATATAAATGATAAATGAGATGAATATCGCAACTATAGTTGCAATAAAAGCATAGTGGAAGCCTCTGTTGAACACATCCAGATACTGATTGCTGAATGCTGCAAGATCTGTTACCGGAGTTCCGTCCAGAGTCACCTGAGAAGCATATGTAGTAAGATTGTTTAACTGCTCTGCACTCATTGAAGCCTGATTGCCAAGATACTGGTGAGCAAGTTCCGGTAATTGTGCATTGTAGTCAAATCCATTGTGTTTAAGCCACCAGTTCCTTACAGCAATTGCGATAAAAGGAGCGAAAAATCCTCCTATATTGATAAACATGTAGAACAGCTGGTAACCGGCATCTCTCATGTCCCTTTTAGGTTTGCCGTTTTCGTCAACACCAAATTCCTTTGCAATACTGTCTTTGTACTCTTTTTTGTCATACATCTGACCAACTATTGCCTGAAGATTGCCTTTGAAAAGTCCGTTACCAAACGCAATAACAAGAAGGCCCAGGCAAGTCAAGCTCAGGTACATAGGAAGACTTGGAACAGGTGTTGGAGTTGGAATAGCAATAATAAAGTATCCGACTGCCATTAATACAAGTCCCCACAAAATTGTTCTTTTGTAATTTTGAGTTTTGTCAGCAATCAGACCTCCCACCAGCGCGAGAACATATATTGAAGCGTAGAACGCCGAATATATGTATCCGGTAGTAGTCTCTGAAAGACCGAATTTTGAAGAGATGAACAAAGTGAGGATTGCCATCATGATGTAGAAACCGAAGCGCTCGCCCATATTTGTAAGTGCGGCAGCAAGTAGTCCTTTTGGATGGTTCTTAAACATAGTTAGTATATAGTTTTAGTTAAAAATTTGCTCTCAAGTTCGCAAAAATAGTAAAAAATGGATAACTTTGTTAACTATGCTTATTTAAAATTGTAATAAAATTTATAAAAATGAACCACATTTATAAGCCCTTGTTAACCCTGGCTGCACTTCTGTTATTTTCTTCAGTGAATTCTCAGGTTATAACAAGTGGAGAGGCAGTTCCAAAGGGTGCTATTGTATACTCCCTGCCGGCAACCTCTTTTGTTGTTACGGCAGAGGCAACACATGAATCTTTCATCGCCGGACCTTATGCTAAATTCGCGCAAAAATATCTCGGCATACAGGCAAGAGAGAGCAGCGGAGACTTTTACACACTCTCATCAGTTGAACTAAAGTCATTTGTTGAGGCAGACCGTTCTACAAGTCTGGCTCTGAATCTTGGGTCAAATACACGCGCAACGGCTAATTTTCTGGAGATGATGAGTCAGGGACTTGTTATCTGGTCAGACGCGGGGGCAGCCCGCAAAGAGTATGCAAGATTCCCGGGAATGACGGATATTACTTCATTTAACTCTTCAATGGCCACTTCAAATCTTACAAGTGTAAATAACACTCTTTATAAGACGGTGAAGACCTCATCCGGAATGGAGAGGGTGCCTGTTCAGCAAACTCAGGTTGTTGAGAAGAGTATTGAAAAACGAGCAGAGGAGACTGCAAATGCTATATTCAGACTAAGGGCAAAAAGGATGGAGATTATTACCGGTGAGACAGATGCAACCTTCAGCGGTGAGGCCCTGAAAGCTGCCATAGATGAGATGAACAGACTTGAAGATGAGTATATGAGCCTATTCATTGGTAAAAGCGTGTGGGATAAGCAAAAATTGGATTTTGACTTAGTTCCGGTTAAGGAGAATCCACGTCAGATATATATTGCATTCAGAATTTCTGAAACGCAGGGTTTACTTCCTGCAGATAATGTTGCCGGAAGACCGGTTGTGCTTGAGCTCCTTAAGGAGAATGGTCAGCCTGCGGCCTCTTTTAATATGGACCTTACAGTTGAGAAAGGAAGAGTTTTGTACAGAGTTCCAGAAATAATGATTTCAAGAGTTTCAGACGGACAAACAGTGTTACTGCAGACCAGAGTTCCTGTATACCAGTTTGGTAAAGTACTCTCATTTCCGGTTGATATTTCTGTCGGCAAATAAACTGATTATTAATTAACAATATATACAAATAAGAATTGATATGAATATTTCAGAATTAAACCCAAAAAGGGTGTGGAAGCATTTCTATTCGCTTACACAAATTCCAAGGCCATCAAAAAAAGAGGAGAAGGCAATTCTGTTTCTTGAGAAGTTTGGCAAAGACCTAGGTCTTGAAACAATCAGAGATGGAATAGGTAACATTATTATAAGAAAACCTGCGACACCGGGGATGGAGAACAGAAAGGGAATAATTCTTCAGGCTCACATTGATATGGTACCGCAGAAGAATAGTGATAAAGTTCACGACTTTGAGAAAGATCCTATTCAGCCGAGAATAGTTGACGGATGGGTTTATGCAACAGGTACCACCCTGGGTGCAGATAACGGAATGGGTATTGCAGTTGCTATGGCTGTACTGGAGGCTAAAGATCTGGTTCACGGACCAGTTGAGGCACTCTTTACTGTAGATGAAGAGACCGGGATGACTGGAGCAAGAATGCTTAAGCCGGGTATACTAAAGGGTGATATCCTTGTAAATCTTGATTCGGAAGATGAGGGCGAACTTTATGTAGGTTGTGCCGGTGGACTGGATGCTACAGCAACATTTGAATATAAAACTGAAAAAACTCCTTCAAATCTTTCCGGATACAAACTGTCGGTAACTGGACTGAAAGGTGGTCACTCAGGAATGGACATCGTTCTTGGGAGGGGTAATGCAAACAAAGTTATGGTCAGGGTACTGCTCCCTTTGATTGAAAAGCTTGGTGCAAGACTCTCATCAATAGAGGGAGGAAGCCTCAGAAACGCTATCCCCAGAGAGGCTTTTGCATACTTTGCAATGCCTGCTGCAAATGAAAAGACTGCAAAAGAGATTGTGTCAAAACATCTGGCTGAACTCAGGTCTGAACTTTCTGCTCACGAACCAACCCTTGACATTGTTTTAGAGTCGGCCTCATTACCTGCCGAACTGATTGATGCAGATACAGCACACAAGTCTGTGCTTGCTGTTTACGGCTGCCCTAACGGAGTTGAAAGGATGAGTGATGCCATGCCGGGATTGGTTGAAACATCAAATAATCTGGCAATTGTAAAATCAGAAGCGGGTAAAATTCAGGTTAAATGTCTGATGAGGAGCTCGGTAGACTCTGCTAAAGATATTCTTGCACAGTCACTGGCTTCTGTTTTTGTACTTGCCGGAGCTAAGGTAGAATTCACTGGTGGCTATCCAGGATGGAAACCAAATATGGATTCTGATATACTAGCAACAATGAAGGTTGTTTATAAAGATCTATATGGAAATGAACCTGAGGTAAAGGCAATCCACGCAGGCCTTGAGTGCGGTATCCTCGGAGGAATATACCCTAACTGGGATATGATTTCGTGTGGGCCTACAATAAGATCTCCTCACTCACCTGATGAGAGAGTAAATATTGACACTATTGAAAAGTGGTGGAATTATGTAGTTAAGGTACTTGAGAAAGCGCCTGTTAAAAAATAGCCATTAAAAAATAGTTGGCGGGCTGCAAAATAATACATATATTTGCAGCCCATTTTTTTAAACAATTTATAAACAAAGAGTATGAATCATTACGAAACCGTTTTCATTTCAACTCCCGTTTTATCTGATGTTCAGATAAAGGAAGCGGTAAAGAAGTATCATGATTTCATCGTTGATAACGGCGGTGAGATTGTGCATGAAGAGGACTGGGGCCTAAAGAAACTGGCTTACCCTATCCAGAAGAAGACTACAGGATTTTATCACCTGATAGAATTCAAAGCAGATCCTGCATTCATTGCAAAGCTTGAAGTTCAGTACAGAAGGGATGAGAGAATAATTCGTTTTCTCACTTTTGCACTAGATAAACATGCAATTGCTTATGCAGAGAGAAGAAGAGCTAACAAATCAGAATCTAAAAACTAAGGAGGAATAGATCATGGCAAATCCCGCAAACAACGAAATTCGCTATCTGAACCCTCCAACAGTTGAGGTTAAGAAAAAGAAATACTGCCGTTTTAAAAAGGCCGGTATTAAATACGTAGACTACAAGGATGCTGAATTCCTTAAAAGATTCCTGAACGAACAGGGTAAGATTTTACCTCGTCGTCTTACTGGTACCTCTCTTAAATTCCAGAAGAAAGTTTCTCAGGCAGTTAAGCGTGCAAGGCACCTTGCTCTGCTTCCATATGTAACAGATTTATTGAAATAAGCTAAGGAGATATAATATAATGGAGATAATACTTAAACAAGATGTTCCGAATCTCGGCCACAAGGACGATATTGTAGTGGTTCGCAACGGATATGCGTCAAATTATCTGATTCCCCAAGGCTTTGCAATTATGGCTACGCCTTCGGCAAAAAAGGTACACGCAGAAAATTTGAAACAGAGAGCTCACAAAGAGACAAAACTTAGAGATGATGCTACTGCATTGGCTGCAAAACTGGAAGGTACTCAGGTTAAGCTTGCAACCAAAATCAGTTCAACAGGAAAGATTTTTGGATCTGTAAACAATATTCAGGTTGGAGAAGCACTTACTGCACTCGGATATGAAATTGACCGCAGAAACATAACAATCTCTGGAGAATCAAATATTAAGGAGATTGGTATTTATGATGCAGTTGTAAAGGTTTACAAAGATATTAAAGCAAATATTAAGATTGAAATCGTAGGAGAGGAGTAAAATCTTAATAATCAAAAAAAAGAGAGGCTGCCCATTGGGCAGCTTTTTTTGTTAAAAAATATTGTTTTAATATTTTTTTTACTATTTTTGCACAAGATATGAACACTTTATGTAGATTTGCGTTCTAAAGACATGGCAAATCGAAAGGTTGCAAGTTAGAATTATTTCATTTTTCTAATTTTTAAGTTTACATTTAGGATTGATTAACTGGACATAATATAATTCAAATCACTATGAAAAGAACATTTTTTACACTGGTTTTGCTGATGTTTGCTGTTTCGGCTTTTGCCCAACAGGAGAGCAAGAGAGGTCCTTACCTTACCAACGGTGTATGGGATAACTGGTTTATCTCAGTAGGCGGTGGTCTTAACCTCTATTTCAGCGAGTACGACAACAAGATGGAGCTTCAGGAGAGATTATCTCCTGCATTGGATCTGTCAGTAGGTAAGTGGATTACTCCTACAATTGGCCTTCGTCTGCAGTATGCAGGCCTTAGAGCTAAGGGTAAAACATATTTCTATCCTGGCGATAATGCTTACATATCAAAAGATGCATCAACAACAGTAGATGGATATCAAACTGAAAAATTCAACGTAATGAACCTTCATGGTGATGTTATGTGGAATATTTCAAATGCAATAGGAGGTTACAGACCGGACAGAACCTGGGACCTTGTTCCTTTCGCAGGTCTTGGCTGGGCAAGATCTTCAAATGTTAAAGACTGGAATCCTGCTAAGAAAGCAAACAATGAGCTTGGCTTGACAGTTGGTCTATTAAACCAGATTCGCCTTTCAGATGCTCTTGACCTCAATGTAGAGATCAGACATATGATCGTTAATGAATCATTTGACAATGTTTCAAGAGGTAGCAGATGGGAAGGTATGAGCACAGCAAGTATTGGCCTTAGCTACAATTTCCCTAGGAGAGATTTTGAGAAATATGTAAAGGTTGAACCTGCTGATTACACTCCTTACAACAATCGTATTGCTGCTCTTGAAAAACAACTTGCAGACAAAGACGCTAATGCTAAACGTATTGCTGACGAACTTGCAGCTGAGAAATCAAGAAAAGCACAAGTTGTAAAACCTGAGCCTGAGTATATTGTATCTCCACTAGCTGTATTCTTCCAGTTAAACAAAGCTGAACTTTCAGATAAAGAGATTATTAACCTTGGCTATGCTGCTGATATTATTAAGAAATCAGGCAAGAAGTTCAAAATTCAGGGCTCTGCAGATAAAGCTACAGGTAATGCAAGAATTAATCAGACTCTCAGCGAGAAACGCGCTAATAAAGTATATGACGTACTTGTAAATAAATTTGGTGTAAATCCAAGTCAACTTGAAGTAATTGCTAAAGGTGACAAAGACGAACCATTTGGAAAACCAGTACTTAACAGAGTTGTTATTGTTGAGAACTAGTTAGCAATAATAAATACACATAGAGACCGGCTAATTAATTTTAGTCGGTCTCTTTTTTTTGTATTTCTTATCTCAGCCAATATTCAACTCCTCCTCTTCCCTGTTCCGCTTCTGCAGCCTTTCTTCGTCGGCATCTGCATACTTCTCAGTCTGTTTCTGCATCCTTCTCCAAGTCTGCTACTGCATCCTTCCCCGGTCAACCGCAGCCCCTCCGGAACTTTTCCTCCTCGCTCTCTTCGTTCGCTGTGGCGGAGGTTCCTTCGTGGCTCGGTTGGCCGGGGAAGGATGGAACTGAATTACTTTTCACTGAGTACACGGACTTTCGGCCATTTTAAAGTGGTGCTTTGCAGTGTTAAGCCATTCGGCAGTGGGATTTGTTCTTTTATGTGTACCGGGTTGGCCTGTCAGAGCACAGGCGTGGGTGGGACGAACCTCTATATACCTCGCTATGTGCTAATTGCAAAATATAATCTTTTGATTTTAAAAGATTTGTATTTTGGAATACATTGAAATTTAATCCCATGGAGGTTCGTCCCACCCACGCCTGCAACGTTCAATCCGCAAATCTGTGAGAACCGATCTAAACACGCACGCCTGCAACAAGCAGATTAATTGATAATTGACACTTTACCCCTGGAATCACCCCAGGGGTAAAGTGTCAAGTCACTCACTGTTTGAAAGTTACAGTCATCCGGGGTTCGCTGTCAAAGGCGGGTTTCATTTGCAAAGGCATAGATCACACTTGCAAAGTCATACTTAATCACCTTCCCGGTCAACCGAGCCACGAAGGAACCTCCGCCGGAAGCAGCGCAGCGGATGAAGAGGAAAAGTTCCGGAGGGGCTGCGGTTGACTGGGAAGGATTTACAGAATTTACTGCCTACCCTTTCACAGAGTAGTCCGTAAAAATGTAATATTACTTATATAATCTTATCATAATCAATTGTAACGAACTCATGTGTCGTTGAGTATTTGGTTACTGACTATATAAATACTTGTCGTCTAACTAAAATAAATAGTTTAAGAACTAAATAAAATAGTTGCGCAACTAAAATAATTAGTTACATTTGTATAAAACATATAAACTATCAACGTACAGTATGATGGATGAAAATAAAATTAATGTAATTCAGAGACTCACAGCAAAGGAAGAGGAGATTATGAATCACTTCTGGTCCAGGGGTGAGCTTTTTGTAAGAGAGCTGCTCAACTTGTATGATGATCCCAAACCCCATTTTAATACTCTTTCCACTATTGTCAGGGGTCTTGAGGATAAGGGTTTTGTAGGACATCACTCTTTTGGGAATACATACAGATATTTTTCTCTTATATCTAAAGAGGAATATAAAAAAGGAGCCCTCAAAAGAGTAGTAAATAAATATTTTAAAAGCTCTTATCTGGGAGTTGTCTCTTCATTGATAGAACAGGAAGAAATATCTGTTGAAGAGCTTAGAAAACTTATTGACAGCGTGGAGAAAAACAAAAATCATTAAAAATGTAATGGGTGATATATTTGTATATATTCTTAAATCCTCTCTGTGTCTGGCTGTTTTCTACCTCTTTTTTACGGCTGCACTAAGCAGAGAAACTCTTTACAGATTCAACAGAATAATAATTTTATGTCTGTTTGGACTCTCTCTTATCTTGCCCGTTATTAATATCTCTGTAGGTAGTGAGACACCATATTCTGGAATGGCTCTCAATTTTGAGGCGCTACTGGCAATGGCAGATCCGGCATCTATCTCTGATAACGTGGCTGCTGAGGACAACTCCTTCCTGATTTGGATGCTGATAATCTATATGACGGGCGCGACAATTTCACTGGCCAGGTCGCTTGTGTCATTTATTCAAATGGTAATGATGCTAAGGATAAAGAACTCAAAAAGAATTCTTATTCAAAACGGAATCAAGCTAATCATTCATAGTAAGGAAAAGGCCCCTTTTTCCTGGATGAGGTATATTGTTATTTCAGAAAAAGATTATAAAGAGAGTGGGGCAGAGATTATTATCCATGAGCTTTCTCATATTTCAAACAAACACTCAGTTGATCTCATTGTTGCAGAAGTAGTAAAGATAATACACTGGTTTAATCCCGCTGCTTATCTGCTTAAGAGAGAGCTACAGAATATTCATGAATACCAGGCCGACGAGGCTGTCATCAACCATGGCATCGATGCAAAAAAATATCAGTTATTATTAATTAAAAAAGCTGTTGGCGACAGGCTCTACTCTATGGCCAACAGCTTTAATCAAAGTAAACTTAAAAACAGAATTACCATGATTTCGAAGAAAAAATCCCAAAAAATTAATGCACTTAAGGCGTTATTCCTTGTGCCACTATCTATGTTTGCTGTTGCAGCTTTTGCAACAGAGGAGGTAACATCAGTTCTGGAACCGGTTTCTGAACTCAAAGTTACTGATTTTATTCAGAGAGATACAATCAAAACAAAAATGACAAGGATTGTTGTCAATAAAGTTGAAGAGGATAGAAAAGATACTGCCGATATTAAAAGGAATGTCAAAGTATTTGTCTACAACATTGATACGACTTTGAACGATGTTAACGTTAAAGTTAAAACTGATATTAAAGTGGCTGCATTCAAATCGTCAGGAGATACAACTAATGTAATTGTCTTTGTTGATGGAATTGAAAAAGACAAAGAGATGATAAAACAAATTGATTCAAAAGATATTAGTGAGGTTAGGGTGTTCAAGGGAGAGAAAGCTATGGAGCAATACGGGGGCAGGGCAAAAGATGGCGTTATTGTAATTACAACAAATAAGGCCAAACAAGAGGGCGGAGGAAATACAAAAAATGTTGAAAAGATTGTGGTTAAAATGTCAGACAGAGATGCTAGACCTCTTTATGTGATTGATGGGATAGTACAGGAGGGGACAAATCTTGACAAGATTGATCCTAAAACTATAACCACAATTGATGTTCTCAAAGGGGAGGCCGCTACAAGATTGTATGGAGAAAAGGGTAAAGATGGTGTTATATTAATAACCCTAAAAAAGTAAATAAAAAGTAATTAGCTGAAAAAATTTTGTACCTTTGGAGACTTTTTCAGAAGCATTTTATTAGCAAAAAATAACAAAATGAAACAAGATCTTCAAATTTCCGAGTTGATTAAGAAAGAGGAGAATCGCCAACTTCACGGTATAGAGCTTATTGCATCAGAGAACTTTGTAACACCCCAGGTTCTTTCCGCACTTGGTTCGGTACTAACAAATAAATATGCAGAGGGTTATCCTGGTGCCAGATATTACGGTGGATGTGAAGTTGTGGACCAGGTTGAGCAGCTTGCCATTGACAGACTGTGTCAGCTTTTTGATGCCGAATATGCAAATGTACAGCCTCACTCAGGTGCTCAGGCAAACATGGCCGTATTCATGGCTTGTCTAAAGCCGGGAGATACCTTTATGGGACTTGATCTTGCTCACGGTGGCCATTTAACTCACGGTTCTCCGGTTAACATGTCCGGATTGTGGTACAATGCGGTTGCTTACCAGCTAAACGAAGAGACTGGTACTGTTGATTACGATGATATGGAGAGAAAGGCACTTGAATTCAAACCTAAGCTTATCGTAGGCGGGGCATCGGCTTACTCAAGAGAGTGGGACTGGGCAAGGATGCGTTCAATTGCAGATAAAATAGGTGCAATTTTCATGGTAGATATGGCACATCCTGCTGGTTTGATAGCTGCCGGTTTGCTTGAGAACCCTGTAAAACATGCCCATATTGTAACATCAACCACACATAAAACTCTGAGAGGTCCAAGAGGGGGTATTATCCTGATGGGTAAAGATTTTGAGAATCCATTTGGAATTAAAACACCTAAAGGCGAGACAAAGATGATGTCTGCCGTTCTAAACTCAAGTGTATTTCCCGGTATACAGGGTGGTCCACTGGAACACTGTATAGCAGCAAAGGCTGTATCTTTCTTTGAGGCTCTTCAGCCAGAGTTTAAGAATTACCAGCTGCAAGTCAAGAAAAATGCTGCTGCAATGGCTGCTGCATTTATTGACAAGGGTTATAAAGTAGTGTCCGGAGGAACAGATAATCACCTGATGCTTATTGACCTGAGGTGTAAATTCCCTGACCTTACAGGAAAAGTAGCAGAAAAAGTTTTGGTTACCGCTGATATTACTGTAAATAAAAATATGGTTCCATTTGACAGCAGGTCGCCGTTCCAGACATCCGGCATTAGGGTAGGGACTCCGGCTATTACTTCAAGAGGACTTGTAGAAAAGGATATGCCTTTTATCGTTGATCTTGTTGATAAGGTTCTGTCAAATATTGACAATCCACAGGTAATTGAAGAGGTAAAAGAGCAAGCTAGAAAGAAGATGCATGGTCTACCTTTGAATATTTGGTAGAGGGTGTCTTCACTATAGAATTTTTATTATCAGGCAGGTCGGGTTTCCCGGCCTGCTCTTTTTTAGGGAAGAATCTTCTTGTGTTTGGAAAGAGTGGTTTCTCAATCAATGAAGACTTTTCGCTTTCGGAAGGATTCACATTTCTGTTACAAACGTCAAATCTTGTTACCGGCTTTTCGCTCTCCCTCCAGATAAAACCTTTAAGTCTGTCTTTCCCCTTTTCAAGAGAGACAAGAGGAAACAGATCACTCTTAATTCCGTCAAAATATTTTACTCTTGACAGTTTTCCGCTGTCAATAGCAGCACTCAAAAACTTGCACTCTTTTTCGTTCATCATAGTTGTAACACTATCCTCAGCAAGAAAGAAGAGCAGAGATGCTCCACCAAGAGCGTCAAATCTTGAGAGTGAATTTTCTTTGAAAAATCCAATCATATCAGTACTCTTTATTTGATTGAAATAAAGTGAATCCTCCCTGGAGATATAGTATGCATTGGACATTAACTCTGCCTTTGTAAGTTTCCCTCCTGCAAGTACAAACTGAATGCTGTCAGCAGTAAACTGACTGCCCTCATTCCACATAACCGGATTCACATATAGTCTGGCTATTGAATCAATGGAGTTAAAGGTCAGTGAGTCCGACCGTGCCTGCATATCTCCTCTGAATATTTTAACGTTGTTGAATGCAATTGTGAATCTTACAGTTGTAGTATCTTCTTCAAGTTTAAGGGGAGGAACTGTATCCCGAACAGGTGTTGTAACTGTGTCTTTTGGCGGCTGAGACTGATTGTTCCCTTGGTTAACAATTGGTTTTGCCCCACCTTGTGGCAGAGCTCCGGATTTGGGATCTCTGGGTGGCCCTGATGCCTGGAGTTGCTGGGACTGTCTCTCTTTTTTAACGTTTTCAATCAGAACCTGAAGAGGATCTCTTTTGGCTTCTGTGTATCTGTTTCTGGCTGCAATTACAAAGGACGTATCAAGTTCTCTCATTGGTTTTGTGTAGTACTTCAAAGTATCGGCAGAAAGAAATAGTGTGTCCTTTTTGTCTTCACTTACTGAGTAGTATGCCATTGATGGATTCTTAGAGAGTGTAGCTGAGAGAGGCTCTTTGATATATCTCCCCTTATCTGCAAAAAAGATGACTTTCTGGACAGTATCGTTTATCTGAATATTGTTGCTTAAATCTGCTATTTCAATTTTTTTATCGTAGTAAATTGTATCTGCCCAGATCTCCTGTTCTTTTGTAAGAATATAAGCTTTATCAGAAAAGAGATATTTTTCCTGCTCTCTTTCGTACCATCCGCTGTTTGCCCTTAAGTAAACAGAATCCTGCCAGACGTGAGTAAGTCCAAGAAAAACTGCTTTGTTTAACTCAGTAAAATATGAAAGTGAATCTGCCCTCACCAGAGTTGAGTCAGATTCCATTTCAACGTTGTTAAGGAATTTGAATCGTTTAATTTTTGACTCATATATACCCTCGGAGCTCTCAATAGTTCCTCCGTCTTTATTTCTCATACTGCCTCCGCGAAAAAATCTGGCAACGCTGTCACGTGTATGAAAATCCAGAAAGTGAGTTCTGAGTACATTGCTCTCCTTATCAACCATCTGTACCAGATTTCCTCTAACCTGAGCAAGAGAGCTGTCTGCAATATAGTGTATTTTATCACTCAGAAGTACCGTCTCATTCTGAATAACCTGTACATTGCCCAGGGCATCCACAATGTTCTGTTCAACATTCCAGATGGCGGAATCACATATTATGTACGTGTCATTATGCAGAAACTGAGCCGGGCCGTTTACCTTTCTATAGTTTACCCCGTCCCTTTCAATAAGCTGTGCCGATTCGGCGTTAAGAAGTCTTACAAGTTTTCTGCCGGCGGATGTATCTGCCGGTGTAACCTGCCCCAAAAGGGCAATTGCAGCTACAGTCAGAAAGTGCGCAAACATTATTTTATCCAGCCCTCTCTTTTAAAGGTACATCCTGTAAACATAGGATCAATCCTTATAAAAGTACTCTCCTGTTTTTTGGTAATAAACTTGTCAATTTCTTTCAAAGAGGCCTGATTTTTAGCTTCATTCAACAGGATGTTAAAATCATCTTTAAACGATGCTACGTG
This sequence comes from uncultured Bacteroidota bacterium, assembly GCA_937901965.1. Classification (GTDB taxonomy): domain Bacteria; phylum Bacteroidota; class Bacteroidia; order Bacteroidales; family UBA932; genus Bact-08. The sequence goes on along the minus strand of CALGSW010000014.1, from coordinate 37,366 downwards.
TGATGGGACAATTTTTACAAGTTTGAGGATTTTATATACAGTATTCCCGCTTCTGCCTTCATTGTCAGTTGACTCAAAAGGTTCTGAGATATCGCCCACTTTCATGTCTTTAATTATTGCGTAGTCTTCAGGTTTCAGAAGGTCTTTTTCAAACAGTGATGATCCGGACATCTCTTCAGCCATAAGTCCACCGTTTATATATGTCTTTGTGTCTTGTGAGTACCTTAATGCGGCTGTCTCAAAATTAATACTGTCTGCCAGAATTTTTGTCCTCAGACTGTCAAGCTTAGCAAAAGCAGTAGTTCTGTCTTCACTTGTATATAGTGGTTTAAGAAGAATGTGCCTTGCGTTGAACATGTCTCCATCCCTCTCAATAAGTTGAATAAGGTGAAATCCGTCCGGTGTCTCAACTATCTGAGATACCTGACCCGGCTTCAGAGACATTGCTGCATCAGAGAAGGCCGGCCAGTAAAGCTGTTTGGAGGCCATTCTTAATTCACCTCCCTTTATTGCACTTCCAGGGTCCTGTGAATAAATTGTTGCAAGATTTGCAAATTTTTCACCCTTCATTACACGCTCTCTGAATTCAAGTAATCTCTCCTTTACAGCCAGAACTGCTGCCTCTTTATTTGGATAAAGAACTATTTGTTTGATTTGATATTGAGTTGAAATAATGGGCAACGAGTCTTTTGGGGTTCTGTTGTAGAATGCCTCAACATCTGATGGTGTTAATTCAGGAGCTCCCTGAGCGACCTTCCTCTGCATCTCCTGAGTGAGAAGTTGTTCATGTATTGCCTCTCTCCACTCCTGTTTCAGTTTAAACAGAGGTTTCTTGAAGTAATCTTCAAGGGCCTTCTCTCCTCCGAGCTGAGTCATGACCTGTTGAATTCTGTTGTTCAACTCTCCCTCTATGTTCTCAGCACTAACATTAAGACTATCCAGTCTTGCCTGTGTCAGGAGGAGTTTATTAGTAAGGAGATCTTCCAAAATTTCACATCTTATGTTTTTATCAGAAGTGACCCCCTGAACCATCATCATCTGCACTTCTGCTTCAATTGTAGATAGCTGAATCATATCGTTGCCGATAATTGCGATAGTTTTGTCTACCAGACCGTTGTTGTATTTTTGTGAAAAAGCGGAGGTAGTTGTGGCAGTTAGTGCCAGTATGAAGACAGCATTGAGTATCCTTCTCATTTTTGTTCTCTGTTAATATTCGTTTTTAGATGGTTCTGTTCAATCGCCTCTCTGATGAGATTTTTTTCAAGATCTGCAACCAGTTGTTGTTTCCTTTTACTTAGTATTATCTCTTTTATTTCAGGAAGATAGTATTCAAATGGCGCTATTGTGCCTGAGAGAAACTTATCATTGAAGTAAACCAGATATGTATATGAAGAATCAGATATTTCTACAGCATTGCCTGTCCCCAAAGCTCTCTCAAGTGTTTGATTATCATAGGGAACCTCTCTTGCAACCATTGAGAGATCTACCCACTGGTTGTTGAAATTGCCATATTTTTCTGCAGAGCTATAGCAAAGGCGTTCAAAATCCTCTATATCCTCAATTGAATTTGCTTTGTAACCTCTTTTCAGATTTGCAAGATTTGGCGATGTATTTGATATTTTAGCGAATCTTGCCTTTACCACAGGTGAAGACAAAATAAAATGAGGGGCATTTTTATCATAATACTCCTTGCACTCCTGCTCAGAAATAGTTGTGTCAAGCCTTTGATCAATATAGTTCTTTTCAAATCTGTACATTAGCAAAGAGGATCTGTAATCTTCAATCTCTTGCTCAACATCTCTCTCCTCTTTTGATAACTCATCCTCTGCCTTTTTTAAGAGCAGGTGTTTTAGTGCCCATCTGTTAATATATTGTTTGAGCATTTCAACACTGTCTGCCGGAGGAGTCCCCGCAGGGATAAGGGCTCGTACTTCAGAGGCGAAAAGCTTCTCTCCGTTTACCTCTGCCACAACATCATCTCCAGAGCGGAATTCAAGATATTTGCAAGAGGTTGCAAAAAACAGAACAATAAAAAGGAAAATACTACACCTCATAAGCTGAATATAATTTTTACCTGCTGTAATTGGGAGACTCGCGGGTAATTGTAACATCGTGCGGATGATTCTCTATAACACCGGCGGCAGTAACTCTAACAAAGTTTGCCTTAAGCAGTTCCTGAAGATTCCGGGCCCCACAGTATCCCATTCCGGCTCTTAAACCTCCCAGCATCTGATAAATCACTTCACTCAGAGTTCCTTTGTATGGCACCTGTGCTACTATTCCTTCAGGAACAAGTTTCTTAATGTCATCTTCCATATCCTGAAAGTATCTGTCCTTTGATCCTTGCTGCATTGCCTCAAGTGATCCCATTCCTCTGTAAGCTTTGAACTTTCTTCCGTTTAGAATTATAGTATCTCCAGGTGACTCTTCTACTCCTGCAAACAAAGACCCTGCCATAATTGTGGATGCGCCTGCTGCAAGAGCCTTTACAATATCTCCTGAGTATCTTATACCACCATCGGCAATTATTGGAATCCCTGTACCCTTTAGAGCCTCGGCTGCCAGCATTATAGCAGTAAGCTGGGGAACACCTACACCGGCAACTACGCGTGTTGTACATATTGAACCTGGTCCTATTCCCACCTTTACTCCGTCAACCCCGCACTCTGCAAGTGCCTTTGCAGCCTCTCCGGTTGCAACGTTTCCGGCAATAATCTCTAACCCGGGAAATGCATCTTTGGCCATTTTAATTGTCTTGAGGACATTCACTGAGTGCCCGTGGGCAGTGTCAATAACAACAGCATCTGTACCAACAGATACAAGCTTCTCAATTTTTAAAAGGGTATCTGAGGCAACTCCTACAGCTGCAGCAACTAACAGACGCCCTTTCTCATCTTTGCTGGCCTGCGGGTTATCCTTGATTTTAGTGATGTCCTTATAAGTAAGAAGTCCAATTAATTTGCCCTTATTGTCAACAACAGGCAGTTTTTCAATTTTATATCTCTTTAAAATTGCAGAAGCTTGTTGCAAATCAGTCCCCTTAGGTGCGGTGATAAGATTCTCCTTTGTCATAATCTCCTCAATAGGGGTGTTCAGATTGTCAATGAACCTCAGGTCTCTGTTGGTTACAATCCCTATGAGTGTTCTGTTTTCATCTACAACCGGAATACCGCCAATGCCATTCTCCTTCATTATCTGGATGGCTCCGCCCACTGTGGAATCCTTAAGTATGGTAATAGGGTCATAAATCATTCCGTTTTCTGCCCTCTTCACTTTCCTCACATGCTCCATCTGAGCTTCAATTGGCATATTCTTATGAATAACACCAATACCCCCCTCTCTTGCAATTTCAATAGCCAGTGCAGCCTCCGTAACAGTATCCATAGCTGCAGATACTACAGGTGCACTGATTTTTATATTTCTGGAGAACATTGTTGAAAGATCTACCTCTCTTGGAAGTACTTCGCTGCGGGCAGGTATCAGAAGAACATCATCGAAAGTAAGCCCTTCCGGAATAATTCTGTTTGCTAGTGATTGCATGGCTGGTATTGTTATAATTGGCAAAGATAAATAAAAAATGGTTATCTTAGGGGTCAAACTAAACGGTTATGAAAAACAGACTAGTACTAATTTTTACTATGGCTGTCGCGTTGGCGTGGTCATGTGCAAACACAAAAGAAAAACCAGAGAAGATGGAGGTTTCAAATATTGAGACAACTGTGGTTAACGAAGCCATTGAAAAGATTTTGAGCAATAACCCCTCATTAACCGATACTACATTGCTCTCTGCAGGGGTAAAACAGGTTGCTCAGCAGTGGCGGGCAAAATTTGGCACACCTGAAGAATTCGTTGAATTCTGCGTGGCTAACTATGCAGTCACTCCGGAGGCAAGATTTGAACTCTTTAATAAATTATCTGTCGCTTTTGAGGCTGTATGGGGTGGATATAACAAGATGAGTGTTGAACTAAAAAAGCCTATGCATCTTGACGGTGACACTCTTACACAGGCCGATTATATATTCGGTGCATACGATCCCTCCAGCCACCTGTCAGAGGATCTTTACAATAATAAAATTGCATTCATGACCATCCTTAATTTTCCGTTTTACACCCTTAAAGAGAAGGAAGAGCTGGGAGAGAACTGGAGCAGAGTTGAGTGGGCTTATGCCAGGATGGGCGATGTCTTTACTCCTGATCCTCCTGCTTCTGTAAAGCAAATGGTTGCAGATGCTGAAGCTACAGCAGAAAGTTATATAGCTGATTATAATATCATGATGGGTAATTTGGTTACTGAAGATGGCAGGAAACTATTCCCTTCAGATATGGTCCTTCTCAGCCACTGGAATCTGAGGGATGAGATAAAATCAAATTATGCAAATGTTCCTGATAATCTTGAGAAGCAAAGGATGGTATTAAGGGTTATGTTGCATATTGTCGAACAAACTATACCCAAAAGTGTAATTAACAGCAATCAGTATGACTGGAAACCATTTTCAAACAGTATTATAGTTGATGGGAAGCAGTCTGATTCTGAACCGGAAGGAGAGAGAAGGTATGAGGTTCTTTTAAAACAATTCCGTGCTCAGCAGGAGGTTGACAAATACTCCTTTGCTTATCCGGATGCTATCAGCAGAGCTTTTGACGGAGCTATGCAGATAAAAGTAGAGGATATTGAGCAGATGTTTACAGAGTATATAAGTTCTCCTAAAGTTGCTAAAGTAGCTTCGTTGATTAGTGAGAGACTCGGAAGGCCGCTTGAGCCGTTTGATATCTGGTATGACGGCTTTAAGTCAAGAAGTACAATATCGGAAGAGGCCCTTACTGCAAAAACAAAATCACTCTTCCCTAATGCAGAGGCATTTGATAAGGCTATACCATCAATGCTGAAGAGATTCGGGTTCCCTCCTGTGAAAGCCGATGAGTTGGGAGATGCAATAATTGTTGAGGCTGCAAGAGGATCAGGACACGCCTGGGGGGCCTCCACAAAAGAGGAGCTTGCCAGACTAAGAACCAGGCTCTCAAAAGGTGGCATGGATTACAAAGGATTCAATATTGCAGTTCACGAACTGGGTCATAATGTTGAGCAGACAATCAGTCTTAGGGATGTCGATTACTATATGTTAAATGGTGTTCCAAATACCGCTTTTACTGAAGCAAATGCTTTTGTATTCCAGAAGAGAGATTTGCAGCTTCTGGGGTATTCAAATAATAATCCAGAGCAGGCAAAGATGACTGAACTTGATATTTTCTGGGGATCTTATGAAATTATGGGTGTTGCTCTTGTTGACATTAATGTCTGGAAGTGGATGTATGCAAATCCGGACGCAGATGCAAAGATGCTAAAGGAGGCTGTCATAAGTATTGCAAAAGATATTTGGAATAAATACTACAAACCGGTGCTGGGTGGTGAGGATTTGCCTCTGCTTGCAATATACTCACATATGATAAATACTCCTTTGTATCTGGCTAATTATCCTCTGGGACACATCATTGAATATCAGCTTGAGAAATTCTACAAGGGAAAAGACTGGGCAAAAGAGGTTATGAGAATCTACTCTATTGGAAGTGTTGCACCGCAAAAGTGGATGACCGAAGCAACCGGAGAGAGAATTTCAACCAAACCCATGCTTGAGGATTAGAAATTCTGAGGACTATAGCGACGGGACTGCCATGTGTCCCGTTCGCTTAATCTCTTCTCCATTAAGCGATGAAGCTCTGTATAGCGGATTGTTCCCCAGGGCATATGATTAAGGAACTTTGGAGGAACCTCTCCCGCGAATCTCTCTATATGAATTGAAGGCTTTAACAATTCAAGAAAATCAATAAAAAAATCAATGTACTCCTCCATTGTAGACTGGACAAAATCCTCAGGAGTCTCTTTGAATTCTTGCTCCATATAGGTTCCCTTTACAATCTGAAGCTGGTGGAACTTTACTGAATTAACAGGCATTCTGTTGATTTCATCTGCCATAGCGAGCATTTCACTTCTTGATTCACCGGGAAGACCGAATATAAAATGGGCTCCCTGGTCAATGCCCTTTTCTGCCGTTTTCTGGAGTGCAGTAAGGGTAGTTGAGTAGCTGTGCCCTCTGTTTATTCTCTTCAGTGTTTTATCATACACAGACTCCACCCCATACTCAATGATAACTATCTTCTCTTTAGCTAGCTCTGCGAGCCAGTCCAGTTTTTCATCATCAATGCAGTCTGGTCTTGTGCCCAGTACAATACCTTTAACTTCAGGGTGTAAAAGAGCTTCGTTATATCTATTTTGCAGAGTTTTAAGGGGTGCGTACGTATTTGAATAAGGTTGAAAATAAGCAAGATAAGCGGCTGCCCGACGATATCTGTTTTTGTGAAAAGCAATACCCTCCTCTATTTGCTGAATAATCGGCTTGTCAGGAGTGGAGTACGAAGGGTGGAACGCATCATTATCACAATATGTACAACCTCCTGAACCAGCTGTCCCGTCTCTGTTAGGGCATGTAAATCCTGCGTCAATTACAATTTTTTGTAATCTGGTTCCATACCTCTCTCTGAAATATCCTACAAAAGAGTTGTATCGTTTACCCTCTCTGAAAGGTGGAATAGAACTGTCCACTACATTCTGATTTTTACGATTGCTTTCTTGACAATACCGTTGCCTATGAGCGGGGCGTGTGCGTCATGTGTAAATATTACCGCAAGATTCATCTCCCCCAGACTAACAAAGTTCTCGGGCTCTTCATCAAGATAGGCTACATCGTTTTTTTCATCGTAAGGTATATTGTCTCCCTGACATCTGCTTCTGTCCCTTATTCCTATTGTCTCTGTGCCCTTTAACACAATGTGAATATCAATATATGTGTCGTGAACTTCGAGCTTTGGAATCTCATTGTCTTTGCATTGACCTTCCCATATTTTAATATAGATGTCTCTTCCATCTATTTCATACTCACCCGGTGCCATAGATAAAAGATCAGTTTTTCCTATGTATTTAAAAGCCCTGTCAAACAATGGGTGAAGGGATGTATATCTTTCAAATCCTTTAAGTGAATCTACTATCATTCTTCCTTATATTTTGCACAAATATAATATCTTTGTAAGGATTAACTAACCCCAAACTGTCATGATTTTTTCTATAAAGCACATTCTTAGAACTTTATCGGTTTTATCAATTTTATTTATCTCCACCCTTGATGCAAAGGGAAGTTATGACGGAAAGAGGGAGTGGAGAGCTGTATGGATTGCGACTGTAAACAATATAGACTGGCCATCTTCACCAAACCTCTCTGCGGATCAGCAAAAAAAAGAGTTGATACATATGCTGGATCTCTATAAGAGCATGAACTTTAACGCTGTTGTTTTACAGGTGAGGCCGGCTGCAGATGCTTTCTATAAACCGGGTCTTGAGCCTTGGTCAATATATTTGACCGGAGACCAAAAAAAAGCACCTTCTCCCTTTTATGATCCACTTGCATTTGCGATTAAGGAGGCACATAAAAGAGGGATGGAACTTCATGCATGGCTAAACCCCTACAGAGTAAGTCAGAATGTGGACAATATTAAAGATATGTCTGAGGATCATATCTACAGAAAGAAACCATATCTCTTTGTTAAACACGGAAGAAGACTCTATTTCGATCCGGCATATCCGGAAACCAGAGAGTTTCTGACAAATGTTATAAAGGACCTTGTTACCAGATATGATCTTGATGGTATTCACTTTGATGACTATTTCTATCCAAATAATGACTTTTCTGACGAGTCCTCATTTGCAAAACATAACAGAGGGTACAAGAGAGAGGATAAGATGGCGTGGAGAAGGGAGAATGTAGATATAGTGGTAAAGATGTTAAGGGACACAATCAAGTCAATTAAACCATATGTAAAATTTGGAATAAGTCCCTATGCTGTCTGGAGAAATAAGGCAGAGGATCCTAGGGGTTCTGATACCAGAAGTTTTGGATACACCAACTATGATCACCTGCATGCCGACATTCTAAAATGGATGGAGGCCGGATGGCTTGATTATATTTTGCCTCAGTTATATTTTAACATTGGATATCCGGCTGCTGATTTCAAGATACTAGCTCAGTGGTGGAGGGAGTACTCTGCAGGTACACCTGTTTACGGAGGTTTGGGAACATATAAGCTAGATAAAAACTCTAAGGTTGAGGCCTGGAGAAGTGCTGAGGAGATACGGAGACAAGCTGAGATGTTAAGAGATATTCCTGAATATCATGGAGTCTGCTATTTCAGTGCTAAGGATATGAAGAGAAATACGCTGGTTATTAATAAAGTACTGACTGAGCTCTATCCGGCACCATCTATAACCCCTGCCTTGAGGGGGTTTGAAACTACACCGCCGGCTCCGCCTTCAAAGGCTTCCATATTGTCAAAGCAGGGTAAGTTACATTTGGCTTGGAGTGGTGATCCAATTCCTGAAGGAGATGCTGATATTTCAGAGATTAACTCAGAAAGAGCATATTATTATCTGATATATAAATTCAATAAAGGCGTTACACCTGATTTCAACCAAAGTGAGGCAATTGTTGCGCTAACCGGAGAGACTTCACTTGAAATTGCACAAAACGGAGATTACGATTATTATATATCGGCTCTGGACAGGCTTTTTAATGAAAGTAAAGCAGTTAAATTCAGTAAATCAAACTAAACTAATCACATAAAAACCCCATCTGATGAAAAAATTATTACTAACCTTCTCTGCAGCGGCTATTTTATTTGGTTGCACCGGAGAGAGTAAGAAAGAGAAGATTGAGACAAAATTCTCAGAAATCTTTGACAGCGTTAAGGAGGAGTTTGCTCCGGACAGAAGATCCAAAACCTTTGAAGCGAAACTAGAGGTTTCTGATAAGGGAGACACAATTATCCTGAGAGGATCAACTACAGAAACTCAGGCAAAGGAGACACTACTGGCCAGGTTGACTGAGTCCGGGATAGTGGCACTTGATAGTATGAACATACTTCCTCATCCTGCTCTGGGTGACAAAATTTTTGGGGTAACAAATCAGTCTGCAATAAATTTCAGATACTCCCCTAACTACTCAAGTGAATCTGCAACTCAGACAATAATGGGTGCACCATTGCAAATTCTGGAGAAGAGAGGCGGATGGACCAGAGCAGTCACTCCTGAGGGATATATTGCCTGGGTTTCATCAGGAAGTATAGCGTATATGAATGAGCTACAATTTAATGAGTGGAAATCTGCAAAAAAGATTATAATCACTACTCACTATACATTGTTTCGTGATGGAGCAACTGACAGAGCGAATGTAGTTGCAGATGGTATAATGGGCAATATTGTTAAGTTTGTTGCTTCTGCAGGCTCCTATATTAAGGTTGAACTTCCGGACGGAAGAGAGGCATTTGTTCCTGCTGCTCATACAGCTGAGTTCTCAGGATGGCTTGCGTCAAGAAACCCAACTGCCGAGAACATCCTGTCAACCGCAAAACAATTTGTGGGATTCCCTTATATGTGGGGTGGTACATCAATTAAGGCAATGGACTGTTCGGGCTTTACCAAAACTGTATATTTCCTTAACGGAGTAATACTTGAAAGAGATGCTTCACAACAGGCAAAAACAGGTGAGGATGTTGAAATTACTGAAGATTTTGGAAATCTTCTGCCTGGTGACTTGCTCTTCTTTGGATCAAAAGCTACCGAGGATAAACCCGAGAGAGTAACACATGTGGGGATTCATATTGCAAAAGGGGAGTTTATTCATTCAGCAACATCTGTAAGAATTAATTCATTAATTCCGGATGCAGATAACTACTATGAAGGTTCAAAAAGACTGGTAAGAGTAAGAAGAATACTTACAATGATTGACAAGGATCCTGATATAATTTCTGTTAACAAACATCCTTGGTACGTAGCCAATTAATTTTAAGCATCAAACAAACTTTATAGAGATGACATTGACATCAAGAAGAAATTTCATAAAGAGTGCTGGTCTGCTTACTGCAGCAACAGCTCTGATAAATCCGTTTGACCTTTTTGCCCAATCAAAGAGCAAATCGGCACTTAAGGGTGGAAGTAAAAAGATGGTTTTGACTTTCAGACCTTATGATGCACAGATGAGGCATGTATTCACAATAGCTAACTCTTCAAGAACAACCACTCCTATTGTTCTTACTGAAATAGAGTGGGACGGGGTAGTGGGGTATGGTGAAGCAGCTCTTCCTCCATATCTGGGCGAGACTCAAAATTCTGTAATTGATTTTCTGAAAAAGGTTGACCTTTCAAGGTTCAACTCTCCGTTTCAGATTCAGGATATCATGGCATATGTGGATTCTATCGCTATAAACAATACAGCTGCCAAAGCAGCAGTGGATATTGCTTTACACGATATTGTAGGAAAGATTATGGGCCAGCCGTGGTGGAAAATATGGGGCTTTAATCCTGAAACAACACCAAATACATCTTTTACAGTAGGGTTGGATACGGAGGAGGTTGTAAAGGAGAAGACCAGAGAGGCTTCTCCATACAAAGTGATAAAGGTAAAACTTGGAAGGGATGAAAAGACTGATAAAATGATGGTGAATACCATAAGATCAGTCACTGATACTATAATTTGTGTGGACGCTAACCAGGGCTGGAAAGACAAGCACTATGCCTTAGATATGATTCACTGGCTTAATGAGAAAAATGTCAACATGATTGAGCAGCCTATGCCTAAACTGCTTCTTGATGAGGCTGCATGGGTAACTGAAAACAGCCCTCTTCCGGTAATAGCAGATGAAGCGTGTCAGAGGCTCACTGATATTCCTAAATTGAAGGGTGCATATCACGGTATTAATATCAAGCTTATGAAGTGTACTGGAATGAGAGAGGCAAGAGAGATGATTTCTCTTGCAAAGGCACTTCATATGAGACTTATGATAGGGTGTATGACTGAGACATCTTGTGCAATATCAGCTGCAGCCCAGCTTTCCCCTGAAACAGAATGGGCAGACCTGGACGGCAACCTGCTTATCTCCAATGATGTTTACAAAGGAATGCTTATAGTAAACGGTAAGATAACACTTAACGATTTGCCGGGGATAGGAATAACAAAACTCTAGATTCAAATATTTTGCTACCTTTGCGAAAATTTTAACAATAATATGGCAAGTTTAAGAACAATTAAAAAGGATATAGACTTTCTGGTAAGTGAGGTAATCTCTGACTGCTGGGTTTTCATGTATATCAATCCTGAAGAGAAAACAGACGAAGCTGTCTCAATTATTAATGATGCAGTTGCTCTCAGAAATGAACTCTTTGAAAGGGTAAATACAAAAGAAATTGAGAATCCAAAGAAGCACTTTAAGACTGTTAGTCAGGATTTGCTTAAAGGAGTTGATGCACTGTTCATCAGAATAAGTGAACTGACAAAATAGATCTTGTTTCTTAACCAAAGTTTAAGCTGAGGGGCTGTCTGATTTCAGGCAGCCCTTTTTTTAACTACTCATTACAAGGCATAAACAATACCTGAGGCCTCTCTCTCTTTAGTAACTTGTTGAACTCTTTCTCTCTTCCCCCGCAAAGCTTATCAAGGAGGTAATGAAACTGAGGACCGTGATTTCTGTGTTTAAGATGACACAATTCATGAATGATAACAAAGTCGGCAAGTTCAGAAGAGAGTCTCACCAGGTGCATGTTAAGACTTATATTGCCGGATCTGGCACAACTTCCCCAGTTTGATCTGTTGTTACGTATTGTAACTTTCCCGGGGTTAAATCCATATCTGTTTGACAATACTTTTACCCTTTCCGGAAGATAATTTTTTGCCTCTTTTCTGATTGATTTATTTATATCCTCCTCAAATGTCTCTTTTCTAAAATTTTCAAACGGAATCTCTTTTCCTATCAGTTTTAGGGGTTTTCCCGGACCAATCCTTACTGCCTCGTCTTCTCTCCTTTTGCTTTGTCTTATCATTGTAGCAGATATCCAGCTCTCCTTCTCATTAATAAATTCTATTGCACGGGAATAGCTTACTAACCAAGGTATTGTAACTAATACCCCCTTTGCCGGATGAACAGATAACTTAACCCTTCTGGAGAGAGCAACTCTCCTTATTGTAATCTCACCAAAAATGGGGTGAATATAGCTTTTTGTCATTGTTCAAGAATATAGACAGTGACAGGCTCTCCCATTTTTAGCACCCCTTTTCCTGCAGGAATGGATGCAACAGCAGTTGCGTCACCCATTGCCAGTATATGGGCCGATCCATTATACGACAGTAACTCAAACTCTCCCTCTGCTGAGATTTTTCCGGGGATAAAAGATTGCCTTGAGGTATTTTTCCTTATGAACTCTTTTGCCATAGGGATTTTAGTCCAGATAGCTTTTGACTTGCTTCCTGAAGATGCATAAAACCACTCTTTAACAAGAAGCTGAAACTGCAGGTAACACGATACAGGATTCCCGGGGAGGGCAAAAATAACCTTTTTCACTTCACCTTTGCTGTCTTTCAAGACTGCGAACGTGCTTGGTTTTCCGGGCTGAACTGCTACTTTATTGAAGAGAATGGTGAAGCCTAATGATTCTATTGTTTCAGGTACATAATCAAAGTCGCCCATTGAAACACCCCCGGTAATAATCAGTACATCATTGTTTCTGAGCCCATCTGTTATAGATTTTCTCACCTCTTCACGCTCATCTCTTGCGATTCCAAGATAGCTTGCATCTGCACCGGCAGACAATGCCTGGGCATAAAGCTGCCAGCCATTTGAATTTCTGATCTGAACTTTAGACGGAATCTCATCCGGTTCTACAATTTCATCACCGGTTGAGAGAATGCCAATTTTTATTTTTTTAAAAACCAAAGGATTTGAAGCCCCCATAGAGGCAAGGATTGCGATATGAACAGAGCCAATTAAGGTGCCTTTTGAAACAGCTTCACTTCCTGCAGTCATGTCTTCACCTTTTATACAGATATTATCTCTCCCTTTTCCACCTATGTATCTCATATGGTTGTTTTCTACAGTACATTCCTCAACCATAACCACTGTATCTGCACCTTCAGGCAGCATAGCCCCTGTCATAATCCGGGAGCATTTACCGATAGACAGTTTGACTGAAGGTTCAAATCCTGCCGGAATTGTTTCAACAATTTCCATTTTTTCATTGAGGTCCTCTTCCCTGCAGGCAAATCCGTCAACGGCAGATTTATTGAAGGGAGGAGTATCTCTGTCTGCGTAAATTGTCTCAGCAAGGAACCTTCCCGTTGATTCAGAAAGCGGAATCTTCTCTGCTTCAGGTATAATAGTATTGCTTTTTACAATATTGAGAGCTTCAGAAAATTGTATCATGTTTAAATGTTTGAACTACAAAATTAGGAAAATAGTTGCGGCTTGGAAAAATATGTCTATCTTTGCAACCCAATTTTGGGAGAACAAATTACATCAATTGCTTAAAAATGGCGAATTATTTAACATCGGACAAAAAGCAAGAGATTTTCGGACAATACGGAAAGTCTAATGCAGATACCGGCTCAGCAGAGAGTCAGGTAGCTTTATTTTCCTACCGTATCGCTCACCTTACCAATCACCTTAAACAAAACAAGAAGGATTATTCTACACAGCGTTCCCTTCTTAAGCTTGTTGGTAAAAGACGCCGTCTTCTGGATTATCTGAAGGCGACTGACATTGAGAGATACAGAAACATTGTGAAGGCACTTAACCTCCGCAAGTAAAAAAAATAGGCAAAAAACGCAAAGGGTGTCCCAAAGGCACCCTTTTGTTTGTATATTTGCCAACCAATTATGCGTTTGTTGTCTCTTTAAGCAACCCGGGGCAACATGCGTAGCTGTAATAAGTAATAATAATAGACTCTCAAAGGGAGAGCCGGGCTGCAAAGAATTTATATGAATATTATCAAGAAAACCATCAAGTTGAGTGATGGAAGAGAGATTGAAATTGAAACCGGTAAACTGGCAAAACAGGCAGATGGTTCTGTTGTGCTCAAAATGGGTAAAACCATGTTACTGGCTACAGTTACCTGCGCAAAAGATGCAAAGGAAGACGTAGACTTTATGCCTTTGTCTGTTGAGTACAAAGAGAAGTATGCCTCTGCGGGCAGATATCCCGGAGGATTTTTAAAAAGAGAGGGTCGTCCAAATGATTCAGAAATTTTAGTGTCAAGGCTTATTGACAGGGCACTGAGACCACTTTTTCCGGACGATTTTCATGCAGAAGTATTTGTAACAGTTAATCTTATATCAGCTGAGAAAGAGATTATGCCAGATGCACTGGCAGGTCTTGCTGCATCTGCAGCTCTCGCTGTTAGTGATATTCCGTTTAACGGCCCTATCTCAGAGGTAAGAGTAGCCCGTATAGATGGTAAGTTTGTTGTGAATCCGTCATTTACTGAACTTAAGAGTGCAGATATTGATATCATGGTTGCTGCAACTATGGACAATATTATGATGGTAGAGGGAGAGATGAAGGAGGTTGCTGAGGCCGATATGCTAGAGGCTATCAAATTTGCACACGAGGAGATTAAAATTCAGTGTCAGGCTCAGATAGAGCTAATGAAAGAGGCTGGTAAAGAGCAAAAGAGAGCATACTGTCATGAGACACAGGATGAGGATCTTCGCAAATCTGTATGGGATTTTTGCTATGACAGATGCTATAAGATAGCAACCACTCCTAGTGCAAAACAGGAGAGGACTGATGCATTTGAGGCTTTGAAGTCTGAGTTTATAGCAACTCTTTCTGAGGAGGACGCCGCAGCAAAAAAGATTATGATAAGCAGGTATTATCATGATGTTGAAAAAGAGGCAATGAGAAAAATGATTCTTAACGAGGGTGTAAGACTTGATGGACGGGGAACAAAAGATATCAGACCAATCTGGTGTGAAGTTGATTACCTTCCTGCGACTCATGGCTCTGCCGTTTTTACAAGAGGTGAGACTCAGTCTCTAACAACTGTTACTTTGGGAACAAGGCTTGATATGAAAGCAATAGACGAGGTTCTCGTTGAAGGTTCTGAGCAATTTGTATTACACTATAATTTTCCTCCATTCTCTACAGGTGATGCAAAACCTTACAGAGGAACCGGAAGGAGAGAGATAGGTCACGGAAACCTTGCTCTCAGAGCTTTAAAGTATGTTGTTCCGGTAGGTGATGAAAATCCTTATGCAGTAAGAGTTGTTTCTGATATACTTGAATCAAACGGATCATCTTCAATGGCAACCGTTTGTGCAGGAACTCTTGCTCTTATGGATGCAGGTATCAAAATTAAGAAGCCGGTATCAGGGATTGCTATGGGCTTGATATCAGATTCAAAGACAGGTAAATTTGCTGTTTTATCAGATATTCTGGGTGATGAGGACCACCTTGGAGATATGGACTTTAAGGTTACAGGTACTAAAGATGGTATAACTGCCACTCAAATGGATATTAAGGTAGATGGTCTCTCATATGAGATTCTTGAGCAGGCTCTTGAACAGGCTCGTCAGGGACGTCTTCACATAATGGGTGAAATGCTTAAAACAATAAGCGAACCAAGGGAGGATCTTAAGCCACACGTTCCTAGAATTGTTCAGATTGTTATCCCGGGTGATTTCATTGGAGCAGTTATTGGTACAGGTGGAAAAGTAATCCAGGAGATTCAGAAAACCACCGGCACCACAATTACTATTACTGAAAAAGACGGAACCGGAGTAGTTGACATCTTTGGAGATGATAAAGAAAGTATGGACAAGGCTCTAAACTGGATTAAGGACATTACAACTGTTCCTGAGGCCGGGAAGGTTTACAACGGAAAAGTTGTCTCTATCCTTGAGTTTGGGGCTTTTGTACAGATTTTACCTGGTAAGGAGGGGTTGCTTCATATTTCCGAGCTTGACTGGAAAAAAATTGAGAAGGTTGAGGATGTACTTAATATAGGTGATACCGTAGAGGTAAAACTCCTGGAAATTGACTCAAAAAGCGGCAAAATGAGACTTTCAAGAAAAGCTCTTCTTGACAAACCTGAAGGATACGTAGAGCCTGAGCGTAAGCCTCGTCCGGAAGGAGGAAGACCTCAGCGTCCGCAAGGGAGGTCAGGTGATAAAAATAACTTTAGAAGGTAATACCTGCTTATAATTTACATAGAGGGCCGCGTAGATATACGCGGCCTTTTTTTGTGCTGAAAACGCAATATATTGTAAGAAAAACAGCCTTGAAAGTATATAAGTAATAGAAAATAGATATGAAATGATTTCAAAATGTTAGTAAAGTAGGCGGAAATACAAAATTCCAACCATATTAACGCCTCTAATAACAATATTTCATGGGCAAATGATAAAAAGTTACAATTTTTTGCATTAGGTTCATTTTTTTTATAATTTTGAACGAAACCTTAATTCAAATTACTTAATCTATGAAGAAATCGATCTTGATTGTCTTGTCGGTATTACTGGTTAATATCGGTTGGGCCCAGATGAGAGTTACCGGAAAGGTGACATCATCCGATGACGGTTCTCCGGTTCCTTATGCTACAATCCTTGTTAAAGGTGTTAGAGGAGCTGGTGCCAACACAGATCTGGATGGCAAGTACACTTTAACAAATGTACCTGCCGATGCAGTACTCGTCTTTAGTTACATTGGCTATTCATCTCAGGAAATACCTGTAGGCGGAAGAAGTGTTATTGATGTAATACTTAGCCCTGATGCCCTTGCTCTTGACGAAGTGATGGTTGTTGCCTACGGTACCGCTACAAAGGGTACATTTACAGGTGCCGCCAGCGTTGTAAAGAGCGAAGCTATAAGGGACGTTCCCACACTATCCTTTGAAAATGCAATGAACGGCAAGGTTGCCGGTATGCAGATTACAACAACTTCCGGACAAGCTGGTTCTACATCGGCTATCCGTGTAAGGGGTATAGGATCAATGAACGCTTCAAACGAACCTCTTTATGTTGTAGATGGTGTTCCGGTTGTATCCGGTAACGTTACCCAGATGGGTATCTACACAAGCAATAACGTTATGAACTCAATTAATCCTGCGGACATTGAGTCAATTACCGTACTGAAGGATGCTGCAGCTTCTGCACTGTATGGTTCAAGAGCAGCCAATGGCGTTATCGTTATCACTACCAAGAGAGGAAAACTTGGCAGAACATCTGTAAACTTTAAAGCATCAGTTGGTATAACTCCTAGTTTTGCAACGGACAACTTTGAGGTTGCCACACCTGAGCAACAGATTGAGGCATATTACGAAAACTTCTGGAATGCAGATGTATACTATCGTGGGAAAACTGATGCGGTTGCAAGCGCAAATGCTCTGAAACAGCTTAACAACAGGTTTAATAAACACGGATATATCTTTACAGCTCCGGATAACACGGTGAACAGTCTTACAATAACAGGTGACAGAGCCGGTCAGTACTATAACTGGGATGATGTTCTGTTCCGTACAGCTGTCTTCCAGTCATATGACCTTGCCGTTAGTGGGGCAAATGAATCTTCAAACTATTATACTTCACTTTCATATACAAAGAATCTCGGAAGGAGCACTATCAACGAGTTTGACAGAATTACCGGCCGTGTGAACCTTACACAGAAGGTGGGTAAATCGGTTGAATTCTCTACAAATATCAATATTGCCAGAAGCAATATGGAGGGATTCAATGATACAAGAGCAACAGGAAGTAACTACTTTATGCAGTCAAGAAACTTGTTGTGGCCTCTTTACTGGCCAACAGACTACAAAACAGGAGCAGACTGGACCGCCAGATATGGCAGTTATGCATATAATCCTCTTTATTACAACAATGAATGGGAAAATAACTCCAGAACATTACGTATATCAGCAAACGAAAGCATTACAGTTAAAATTCTTCCTGAACTTCAGCTGAAATCAATCTTCTCGTATGATAATACACAAACTCAGGACCATATCTATTACAGTAAACTTCACTTCTCAGGTTCTTCAGTAGGAGGTTCTGTTTCTGAAATGGTTACTAATGTGAACAAGTGGGTATCCTCAACAACTCTGAACTACAATAAAGAGATTGCTAAGAAGCACAATGTTGGAGTATTAGTTGGCTGGGAGGTAGAGGAGAATAAATCTGAATATGCAAGAGCAACTGGTACAAACCTTCCCTCAAGTGCACTGCACACTGTGGCAACAGCGGGTAAACTGGACGCTAGCGGATACTACTGGGGGAATACTATGGTATCTATGCTCTCAAGAGCTGAATACAACTATGATAACAAGTACTATGTTTCAGGATCATACAGAAGAGATGGATCTTCAAGGCTAAGTCCTAGTGCTCGCTGGGGTAATTTCTGGTCTGTTGCGGGATCATGGAGGATTGACAAAGAGAACTTCATGAAAAATGTTGACTTCATCAGCAGTCTGAAACTAAGAGGTTCGTATGGTGTTAACGGTACACTGCCTTCTTCAAATTACGGATGGCGTTCTCTTGCCACTTATGGAGATAAGTATATGGAGCAGCCGGGCAGTGGCGTAAGTACAATTGCCGATGCAAATCTTTCATGGGAAACAAGCTACACATCAAATATTGCTCTTGAATTTGGATTATTGGATCAGAGGATTACAGGATCAGTTGAATACTTCAACAGAGATTCCAAAAACCTTCTTCAGGATGTTCCTATCTCAAGGGTTACCGGATTTGGATCTACACTTAAAAATGTAGGTGAAATTAATAATAGGGGTCTTGAGGTTGAGCTGAACGCCGATATCATCAAAACCGAGAGTATAATTTGGAATGCCGGAATTACTGCTTCTCACGTTCATTCAACAGTTACTAAACTATACGGTGGACAGGATATTATTTGGTATGACCCAACAGGTGGTGACTCAAGAGGAAAATATATCTACAGAGAGGGTGAATCAACTTTGGCACTTTATGGTCGTGAATGGGCAGGCGTTGAGAGAGAGACAGGTAAAAACCTGTGGTTCCTTAACAATGATAATACAGCGGATCTTACTGTAGACGGAAGAGCTGCTACATATGATTATAGAAAAGCATCTGAGAAAATCATAGGTGATATCCACCCTAAACTTTTTGGAGGTATTAACACAAGTGTAGAGTGGAAAGGATTATCGCTAGCCCTTAATTTTACTTATAAACTTGGCGGATACACATATGATGGTGTTGGCCGTGACGTAACAGATGATGGTTACTACTGGGAGAGGATTATTTCTAAAGATCAGTTTGATAACAGATGGACTCCAGAGAATAAAGATGCAAAATACCCTATGCGTATTGCAATTGACCTGGAAGACGTAAACCAGAGAAGTACCAGACATATGCATAAAGCAGACTATCTGAGACTAAAAACTGTGACTCTTGCATACAATCTGCCTAAAAATGTCGTTAATAAAATAAAACTGGCAAACGCCAGAGTGTATTTTAACGGTTCAAATCTCTTTACTATGGCCGCATACGATGTATACGATCCTGAAGTTAATGAATATGGCACAAGAGGATGGGAGATTCCTCTCGGAAAGACTTATACATTCGGTGTTGAATTCACATTCTAATTAAAAAAGTTGCTACAATGAAAAAGATAAATATTTCAATAATTTTGATGAGCATTGTGCTGCTTTCGTCGTGTAATGGTTTTCTGGATGTAAAGCCTAGCAACTCTGCTGCATCTGAGACCTCCATTACAAACGTTAATGACGCAGGCGTGGCCATCAACGGCCTTATGAGCAAAATGTCATCTGCAGACTATTATGGCAGAAACTTCATCATGTACGGTGATGCAAAGGGTGGAGATTTCGCTATCCGTTCTCAGGGCAGGGGACTGGATGCTCTCTACACATTTAATCACTCTGCCACCTCAAATGCCTATAACGGATACTGGAACCAGATTTATCACAATATTCTTCAGGCGAATAATATTATAGTAAATATAAACAAGCTTGAGGCAGATGGTAAAGGATCTGCTGCACTCAGCGCATACAAAGGCCAGGCACTTACTGCTAGGGCTCTTATGTATTTTGACCTGGTAAGGCTTTATGGAAAACCTTACAATATGGATAAGTCTTCATATGGAGTTCCTCTCGTACTTGAACCGCTTGACGCTGCTGATCAGCCAACCAGGAGCACTGTAGAGGCTGTATATACACAGATCCTTAAAGATCTCACAGATGCAGAACCTCTGCTTTCAAAATCTATATCTAAAGGTTATCTCAACTTCTATGCTAATAAGGCAATTCAGGGAAGAGTGTATCTTCATATGGACAGATTTGATGATGCTCTTACAGCTGCTGAGACAATTATAAACGACAAGAAATACACCCTTTATACAAATGCAAAATGGGTTGGTTCATGGAGTTTGGAAAATGGATCAGAATCAATATTTGAGCTTGCTATGTATGTGTCTGAAGGCGACCTCCGCACCGGCTCTCTTGGATATTACCTGCTGAGAAATGGCAAAATTACCGGAGCTATGGGTTGGTTCATGGCCAGTGACTACTATCTTGACAGATTGGGTGAAGATGCTTCAGATGTTAGATGGGGTATTATGGATTATGATGAATCAGCAAATGACAGATTTGGCTCATGTCTGAAATATGCAGGTGTTGATCTTAAGGGCGACAAGGGTTCAACCTCAGCTGTAAATGTTAAGGTTATCCGTTTGTCTGAAATCTATCTGATGGCTGCTGAGGCTGCATTTAGAAAGGCTACTCCTGATAAGACAAAAGCTGCCAACTATCTTAATGAAATAAGAAAGAGGGCTCCAAATCTTGACCCTGCCACTGCAACCACAGTTACTCTAGATATGATTATTGACGAAAGAAGTAAAGAGCTCTTTGCTGAAGGTCACAGATACTTTGACATGTTAAGACTAAACAGGACTATAGAGTTCAATGATGACTTTATCTACCCTGCGGTTCTTATCAGTCACAGAACAAAAACAATAAACAGGACATTCTATAAGACTATCCTTCCAATTGCACAGTCTGAAATGGATGCTAATCCTGCTATTGCGTCCCAACAAAATCCAGGTTATTAAAAAGGTTTAGTTCCCCAAAGAGGCTGCCCAGTAAGGCAGCCTCTTTTTTTTAGGACTAATTGACTCTTTTGTTTTATATTTGTAGAAAAATAATCAAAAATATAATAAAATATAAGCCATATGGACTCATTTCATTTAAGCCTGAAACATCATTCGCTGTCTGAAGTTTATGAACTTTCAAGGGGAGGTAAAAAGATCTCTCTCTCTTCTGAACTTGTGAAAAGGATATCAGATTGCAGAAATTATCTGGACAGGCGAATGGAGAATCAGAAAGAGCCCATATATGGTATCACCACAGGTTTTGGGTCGCTGTGCAATGTTACGGTTGATAAGAATCAATTATCTCAGTTGCAGAAGAATCTTGTAATGTCTCACGCATGTGGAATAGGTGAAGAGGTTCCTTCTGAAATTGTAAGACTGATGCTGCTACTCAAAATAAAATCTTTGTCTTATGGTTATTCAGGTGTGAGATTAGAGACAGTAAACAGGCTTGTGGACATGTATAATGAGGAGGTTATTCCGGTTGTATATCAGCAAGGTTCTCTCGGGGCTTCGGGAGACCTGGCACCACTTGCAAATATGTCACTTCCTCTGATAGGAATGGGGGAGGTTTGGTATAAAGGTGATAGGAGAGATTCGGCTTCAGTAAATGCAATTTTCGGCTGGCAACCCCTTGAACTTGCATCAAAGGAGGGGCTGGCTCTTTTGAATGGGACTCAGTTTATGCTTGCTTATAGCATTTGGAACTTCATGAAGGCCAAGAAATTGAGTGAAATAGCAGATTTAATTGCCTCACTTTCACTTGAGGCGTTTGACGGAAGGGTGGAGCCTTTTACTGAGGGAGTACACGCTATCAGAGCTCACAAAGGGCAGGTTGAGACTGCAGCAAACATCAGAAAAATACTAGAGGGTAGCGAAATTGCTTCGCATTATAAGGCTCATGTTCAGGATCCCTATTCATTCAGGTGTGTTCCTCAGGTACATGGTGCTACAAAGGATGCTCTCAAATATATTGAAAATGCTTTTGAAACTGAGTTGAACAGTGCTACTGACAATCCAACAATATTGCCGGATGAGGATATAATTGTTTCGGCAGGTAATTTTCATGGACAACCACTTGCTCTTCCTCTTGATATGCTGTCAATTGCAATGGCAGAAATAGGGAGCATTTCAGAAAGAAGAACATATCAGCTTATCTCAGGTAAAAGAGGACTTCCTTCGTTTCTTGTTGCCCATCCGGGACTTAACTCAGGCTTTATGATTCCGCAATATGCCCAGGCCTCTGTCGTGAGTCAGAACAAACAGCTGGCAACTCCGGCCTGCATTGATACAATTGACTCATCACAGGGTCAGGAGGATCATGTGAGCATGGGTGCCAATGCTGCTACTAAATGTTATAAAGTAGTTGACAATGTGGAAAAGATTCTGGCAATTGAATTAATGAATGCTGCTCAGGCATTTGAATTCAGAAGGCCAATGAAATCTTCAGATATAATTGAGAATCTGATAGACAAATACAGAAAAATAGTCCCATTTATTGAGGAGGATGAGGTTATGTATACTCATATGCAAAAATCAAAAGATTTCCTGAGCTCTTTTAAAAACTAAACTGACAATGAAGCGTCTTTTTATCAATATCGGTAAGCTTGTTCAGGTGGAACATGGTGAGCCGGTTAACAAACGTGCTGGGAGGGAGATGTCTGTACTAAATTTAATGGAGGATGCTTATCTGGCTGTTGATGGAGAAAAGATAAGTGACTTTGGTTCAATGGAGACACTTAAGGGGCTCTCTTCTAATGGAATTGAGTATTGGGTGGAGAATCAGGCAGACGAAATTGTAGATTTAGAGGGAGCTACTTTAATTCCTGCCTTTTGTGATTCTCATACACATCTTGTCTATGCGGGGAGCCGTGAAAGGGAGTTTATTGACAAAGTGAGGGGCTTGTCTTATCAGGAGATAGCTAAAAGAGGTGGTGGTATACTAAACTCGGCACAACTCCTTCATGAAACCAGTGAAGAAGAGCTCTTCAGGCAAAGTGTTCAAAGGGCAAGGGAGATTATCTCTCAGGGGACAGCGGCCGTTGAAATAAAGAGCGGTTACGGCCTCAATCCACAAGATGAGATAAAGATGCTGAGAGTTGCAAAGAGGATTGGGATTGAGACACCTCTGACTGTAAGAACAACCTTTCTGGGGGCTCATGCAGTTCCGGCAAGGTACTCAGGCAGGAAAGAGGAGTATGTTAATGAAATTATCAACGAAATGATACCGGTAATTGCAACTGAAGAGCTGGCAGACTATATTGATGTTTTTACTGAAGATGGTTTTTTCTCAGTTGAAGATACTGACAGAATATTGAATGCCGGTGAAAAGTATGGACTTAGGGCTAAGGTCCATGCAAATCAGATGAGCTTTTCAGGAGGAGTTCAGGTAGGAGTAAAGTATAATGCAATCTCTGTTGACCATCTGGAATTTACTGGAGATGAAGAATATGCGCTGTTAAAATACAGCGAAACCATGGCAACCCTTTTACCGGGTTCAACTTTTTTTCTGGAAATGGAGTATGCAAATGGTAGAAAAATGATTGACAACGGATTGGCAGTAGCCCTGGCAACTAATTACAATCCTGGTTCTTCGCCATACGGAGATATGAGATTTATCATGGCTCTTGCTGCTTTGAAGTATAAAATGACTACAGAAGAGATTGTAAATGCTGTCACAATAAATGGAGCATATGCAATGGGCCTTTCTGAAAGTCACGGGTCTTTTGCAAGAGGAAAGAGGGCAAATTTCATTGTTGCCAGAGGATTGCCAACACTGGATTTTATACCATATACATTTACTTCTCCTCTGGTTGAACAGATTTGGATAGGTGGTGTTAAGATATAATAATGTGTAAACCATAATTTTTAAGTCATGACAAGATTCACAACTCCGCTTGGCGAAATTGCCATACTACATCTGGGACACGCCTCCCTTTTAATTCAATGGGCCGGCAAGAATATATTTGTTGATCCTTACAGCGAGGTGGCGGACTACTCTCTGCAACCAAAGGCAGATCTCATACTTATAACACATCATCATTACGATCATCTGGACAACAAAGCACTTGTTCATATAGATTCAGAGAGAACAGTTTATATTACAAGTGAAGAGGCAGCAAAAAGTATTCATAGAGCCAATGCACTCAAACAGGGAGAATCCATTGGCTATGAGGGTATCGTAATTAAGGCTGTGTATGCATATAATATAGAGAACAAAAGAGAGGACGGGCTGCCGTTTCATCCAAGAGGAGAGGGAAATGGTTATCTTTTGAATTTTGGAGGTTATATTATATATATAGCAGGAGATACTGAGATTATTCCGGAAATGAGAGAGATTGGCAGAGTTGATTTGGCATTCTTGCCAAAAAATTTGCCATATACCATGAGTGATGAAATGTTTATCAAAGCTGTAGAGTTGATTAGACCTGAAAGTGTATTTCCATATCACTTCTTTCAACTTGATATTGATAGTTTGAAATTGAAGATGCCTGTGGGTATTGAGTTGATCACTCAGTGAAATAATTATATATTGAAATAATAAATATTGTAATGCTTCAGAAATTAATTGAATGCGTACCTAATTTCAGCGAAGGTCGCAACATGCAAGTGATTAAACAGATCACAGATGAGATTGAGAGGGTAGAGGGTGTTAAACTCCTGAATGTTGATCCGGGTGCAGCTACCAACAGAACGGTTGTTACATTTGTCGGAACACCGGAAGCTGTGTCAGATGCGGCTTTTAAGGCAATTAAAAAGGCAGGGGAGTTAATAGATATGAGGTCTCATCATGGTGAGCATCCAAGAATGGGGGCAACTGATGTATGTCCTTTTATTCCAATCGCCGGAATAACAATGGAGGAGACTGCCGAATATGCAAGAGCTCTTGCAAAAAGGGTGGGAGATGAACTTGGAATCCCTGTATTTTGCTATGAAAGTGCAGCATATAAACCTGAGAGAGCGAACCTGGCAAATTGCAGATCCGGCGAATACGAAGGACTGGCAAAAAGGATTTCGTCTGCTGAGTGGAGACCAGACTTTGGACCGGGCGAGTTTAATGACCGGGTTGCTTTGACAGGTGCTACAGCAATAGGCGCAAGGGATTTTCTGGTTGCAATAAACTACAATCTCAATACAACTTCAACCAGGAGAGCAAATGCTATTGCTTTTGATGTAAGGGAGAAGGGGAGAAAGAAGAGAGATGGGAATCCCATTACAGGAAAGGTGGTAAAAGATGAGAATGGAAAAGATATTTGGA
This sequence comes from uncultured Bacteroidota bacterium, assembly GCA_937901965.1. Lineage (GTDB taxonomy): Bacteria > Bacteroidota > Bacteroidia > Bacteroidales > UBA932 > Bact-08. The sequence goes on along the minus strand of CALGSW010000014.1, from coordinate 12,108 downwards.
TACCCGGTACATTAAAGGGATGCAAGGCTATAGGATGGTTTATTGAGGAGTATGGAATAGCCCAGGTTTCAATGAATGTTACCAATATTTCGCAAACTCCGGTTCATGTTGCTTTTGATGAAGTTGTTGAGAAGGCAGCTGCAAGAGGAATAAGGGTAACAGGAAGTGAAATTGTGGGGCTAATCCCTAAGAAGGTTCTTATTGATGCAGGTAAGCACTACCTGGCAAAGCAGCAGAGATCTGCAGGGGTGAATGAAGAGGAGATAATTAAGATTGCTGTAAAATCAATGGGATTGGATGATTTAAAACCATTTGACCCTAAAGAGAAGGTAATTGAATATCTTCTGGAAGAGGGATCAGCGCCTAAATTGATTGATTTAACAGCAAAGGGATTTGCCAATCTTACTGCAAGTGAATCCCCGGCTCCGGGAGGAGGGTCGGTTTCTGCATATATGGGAGCACTGGGAGCAGCATTAGGAACTATGGTGGCAAATTTGTCGTCACATAAAGCCGGTTGGGATCACAGGTGGGAAGAGTTCTCAAAATGGGCAGAAAAGGGTCAGTCTATTATGAATGAGATGCTTTTCCTTGTAGATGAGGATACAAATTCATTTAACAAAATAATGGAGGCATTTGGACTTCCGAAAGAGAGTGATGCCGAAAAATCTGCCAGAAGTGCTGCCATTCAGGCCGCAACACAGTATGCCACTGAAATTCCGCTGAGGACAATGAAGGTTGCATATTCAGCATTTGATCTTATTGAGGAGATGGTTAAAGAGGGAAATCCCAACTCCGTTTCAGACGCAGGGGTGGGAGCCCTTGCAGTAAGATCTGCCATCTACGGAGCTTATATGAACGTAAGAATAAATTCGGTTGACCTTAAAGACCGTGCCGTTGCAGACAAACTTGTTGCTGAGGCACAGGAGATCTACAATTTGACCGCCGGCCGCGAAAAACGTATTATAGATGCCGTGCTGGCAACACTCTCCTCAAAGTAAAAATTACACTAGAATTTTAAGAAAAGGTGTTCCCAAAAGGAGCACTTTTTTTGAATCCCCCCGTCAGAAGTCCTGTTAATACAAAGTTGAGCTTTTTTAGTCTTTTTCTCGCAGGTTTTTTCGGAAAAAAGGCCGAGGATGTTTGACGACCGAGAGGGAGGAGTTCCGCAGGCCCCGAAAAAAGCAAGAAAAAAAGCGTTAAGAAAAAGCGAATTGTATTAACAGGACTTCTGACGGGGGGAAGGGGCATAAAATAACAGGTGCCCCTTTTGGGAGCACCTGTTTCTAATTAATATGGAAGTTGCTTCTAGAAGTGTTCAGCCATCCTCTTGTAAGAGTTGTAACGCTTCTTTGCATACTCCTCAGTTAGCTTGAACAGAGTCTCAGCCTCCTCAGGGAAAGTTGCTCTCAGTGATGTATAGCGCACTTCTCCGTTAAGGAACTCCTGGAATTTAGTCCAGTCAGGCTCTTTACTGTCCAGAGTGAATGGATTCTTACCCTCAGCCTCAAGCATCGGGTTGAAGCGGTAAAGCTGCCAGTATCCGCACTCAACTGCCATCTTCTCCTCACGCTGCGAAGCACCCATTCCGTTCTTAAGGCCATGGCTGATACAAGGTGCATAGGCAATAATCAGAGATGGTCCGTCATATGCTTCTGCCTCCTTAAGTACATTCATAAGCTGATTATGACTTGCTCCCATTGCTACCTGAGCAACATAAACATAACCATAACTCATAGCCATCATTCCCAAGTCTTTCTTGCGAATCTTCTTACCGGAAGTGGCAAATTTGGCTACCGCTCCTACAGGTGTAGATTTTGAAGACTGTCCGCCTGTGTTTGAGTATACTTCAGTGTCCAGAACCAGTACATTAACATTTTCACCTGATGCAAGTACGTGGTCGAGTCCACCGTATCCAATATCATAAGCCCAGCCGTCTCCACCAAAGATCCACTGAGATCTTGTAATGAAGTAATCTTTAAGTACCAGCAACTCTTTGCATATTGTACATCCACACTCGCTTATCATAGGGATAAGTTTGTCTGAAATTTCTCTTGTAGCTGCAGCATCATTGCGCTTGGTTATCCACTCACCAAACAGAACTTTCATCTCTGCAGAGCAGTCTTTGCACTCAAGTCCGTCAGCCATAAGTTTTGCAACCCTGTCACGAACTCTTTCAGAGCCAAGACGCATACCCATTCCGTATTCAGCATTATCTTCAAAGAGAGAATTAGCCCATGATGGACCATGTCCTGAAGTGTTAGTTGTGTATGGTGATGCAGGGAATGAACCTCCAAAAATTGATGAACAGCCTGTTGCATTGGCAATCATCATTCTGTCTCCGTAAAGTTGTGTGATAGCCTTGATATAAGGGGTTTCACCGCAACCTGCGCATGCACCGGAGAACTCAAATAATGGCTGAGCAAACTGCAGATTCTTAACATTCTGTGTCTTAGACTGGATTGTATCCTTATATCCAACAACACCATGCATATAATCAAAGTTGTGCTGTTCGTGCTCTTGAGTTTCAAAAGGCTTCATTATTAAAGCTTTGCTCTTAGCAGGGCAAACATCGGCACAGTTACCGCAACCTGTACAGTCGTAAGGAGTAACCTGGATTGTAAAGCTATACTCTTTGAATGGACCATTACCTTTTACCTTTTTAACTCCTGCAGGTGCATGGCTTTGCTCTTCTTCGCTCATAAGGAAAGGACGGATAGCTGCGTGAGGGCAAACGTATGCACATTGGTTACACTGGATACAGTTCTCAGGTTGCCATTCAGGTACGTGAGTGGCGATGCCCCTCTTTTCATATGCTGCTGTTCCGGCAGGAATCGTTCCATCTTCAAGATGCAGGAATGCGCTTACTGGCAGGTCGTTACCACCCTGTGCATTTACAACGTCGGCAACATTTCTTACCCAATCCGGTGCAAGTCTGTCAAAACTTGACGGACGGAATTTTGCGGTAAGGTTCTTCCACTCAGTAGGGATTTCAACTTTTACATACTCAGCTCCTCTGTCAATTGCTGCATAGTTCATCTGGAGTATTTTATCCCCCTTTCTTCCGTATGATTTTTCAGCAGCATGTTTCATTTCACTTACAGCCTGCTCAAACGGGATAATGTTCGCTATCTTGAAGAATGCACTTTGCAGTATTGTATTTGTTCTGTTTCCGAGTCCTATCTCTTCAGCAATCTGAGTTGCATTAATGATGTAAAGATTTAACTGCTTTTTAGCTATGGTTGCTTTAATATGATCTGGAAGTTTATCAACTGTCTCTTCAATTGACCATAATGTGTTCAGAAGGAAAGTACCTCCTTTTTTAATGCCTTTAAGTACATCATATTTGTTCATGTATGAAGTAACGTGACAGGCAACGAAATCAGGGGTGGAGACAAGGTATGGTGAGTTGATTGGTGTATCTCCGAATCTAAGGTGAGAGCATGTATATCCGCCAGACTTCTTTGAATCATAGTCAAAATATGCCTGCACATACTTAGGTGTTGTCTCTCCAATAATTTTAATGGTGTTCTTATTTGCCCCCACTGTTCCGTCTGATCCAAGACCATAGAATTTGCACTCTTTCACACCCTTCTTTGCAATGCTTATCTCCTCTTTCAAAGGAAGAGACTTAAAGCTTACGTCATCTACAATACCTATTGTGAAACCGTTTTTAGGCTCTTTCATATTGAGATTTTCAAATACAGATAGTATTTGTGCAGGGCTTGTGTCTTTTGAAGAGAGTCCGTATCTGCCACCAACAATCAGAGGCATTTTACCACCCTTCTCCGCAATTGCAGATTTAATGTCAATATATAGTGGCTCACCTACAGCACCAGGCTCTTTTGTTCTGTCAAGTACGGCGATTCTTTTCACACTCTTTGGAAGAACTCTGAAGAAATATTTTGCAGAGAATGGCCTGTAAAGTCTTACTGTAAGCACACCTACTTTTTCTCCTTTTTCCATTTGGAGATCAACAACTTCACGAATAGTTTCGCAAACCGAACCCATTGCAATAATTATGTTTTCTGCCTGAGGGTCTCCATAGTAATCAAAAGGAAGATAATGACGGCCTGTTAGTTCACTAATTTCACCCATGTATCTTGCAACAATATCCGGAACTGCATCATAGAAGGGATTGCTTGCCTCTCTTGCCTGGAAGAATACGTCAGGATTCTGAGCCGTGCCTCTGGTAACAGGTTTGATTGGGTTCAGGGCTTTTTGTCTGAATGATTTAAGTGATTTTTCACTTATCATCTTCTTTATTGCATCCTGATCAAGGTCTTCAATTTTCTGAATTTCATGGGAAGTTCTGAATCCGTCAAAGAAGTGCACAAATGGTACTCTTGATTTCAGAGTTGCAAGATGTGCAACTGCTCCCATATCCAGTGCCTCCTGAACGCTTGAAGATGCAAGAAAAGCAAATCCTGTTTGTCTTGCAGCCATGACATCTGAATGGTCTCCAAAAATTGAGAGTGCCTGTGCCGCAAGAGTTCTTGCAGAGACGTGGAAAACTGTTGGAAGTAGTTCTCCGGCAATTTTGTACATATTTGGTATCATAAGCAGGAGTCCCTGCGAAGCTGTAAAAGTGGTGGCGAGCACACCTGCCTGCAGAGCACCGTGAAGAGCACCTGCGGCTCCACCTTCGCTCTGCATCTCAACAACCCTCAACTGCTCTCCAAAGAGGTTTTTCTTTCCAAAAGAGGACCATTCATCTACATATTCTGCCATTGTAGAAGATGGTGTGATTGGGTATATGGCTGCAAGCTCGCTGAACATGTATGCTACATGTGCAGCTGCGTAATTACCATCACAGGTAATGAATTTTTTTTCTTTTGCCATAACTGGTATTTTAGTTATTAGTATTTATGTATAATTAATTTTAGTTATATGGTCACCCTTAAAAAATAAAAATGGCCTGCACATCCTTTTAAGATTGCAGACCCCGTTTGTTGATATTGTCACCAAAGGAATCATCTTCTCCACTCACCGGACAGAGTCCGGCAATCAGCTCTGTCTCTACTTCGTATTCAAATTTTATCTGGTGTGACATGGGCATAATATATCAACTTCACTCCAAAAATAGGCAATTATTTTATAAATAAAAAGTAAAATGAACACTTCCGCATAGGGAGGTGCCATTAAATCTCGGCAATATTCTATTAGACTGAATATTATTGAAATCCCTGAGTTTTGCTCTCAGGCAAGATCTTTGAAATGAGGTTCTGGAGTACACTTCCGGGCCCAAGTTCAACAAACTCTCTGGCTCCATCTTCCCACATCCTTTCAACACTTTGTCTCCATCTTACTGGAGCTGTCAGTTGCCTCCTCAGGTTCTCCTTAATCTCAGCCGGATTTGTGTGAGGAAGAGCATCGGTATTCTGGTAAATAGGGCAGACTGGTGTCTGGAAATGTGTATTTTCAATTGCAGCTGCCAACTCCTCTCTTGCCGGCTCCATAAGAGGGGAATGAAACGCTCCACCTACCTGGAGAATCAAAGCTCTCTTTGCTCCGGCAGCTTTTAGCTTTTCGCAAGCCTCTTTTACCGATTCAACCTCTCCTGAAATAACAAGCTGTCCCTTGGAATTATAGTTTGCAGGAACTATTACTCCTGATGTTTCAGAACAAATATCCTCTACGATCTTGTCTTCCACTCCAAGTACTGCGGCCATTGTAGAGGGTTTGATTTCACAGGCCTTCTGCATGGCCATAGCTCTGGCATATACCAATTTAAGACCGTCATCAAAACTGATGGCGCCGGCTGCCACTAATGCGGAAAATTCACCCAGAGAGTGGCCTGCAACCATTTGAGGATTGAAATTATCTATACATTTTGAGAGTATTACTGAATGTATAAAAATTGCTGGTTGTGTTACCTTAGTCTCCTTTAATTGTTCATCAGTTCCCGAGAACATTATATCTGTAATGCGAAAACCGAGAATTGAGTTTGCTCTTTCAAACAGCTCTCTGGCAACAAGGTTGCTGTCATACAACTCTTTACCCATTCCGCTGAACTGTGCTCCCTGTCCGGGAAAAACAAAAGCTTTCATATTTCTATAATAGTATTTGGACCGCAAAGATACATTTTTCAGAGAATATTAAAATATGTATCTTTGCGGTCCAATTTCAGGCCTAGTAGTTCAGCTGAATAGAACGTCAGATTCCGGTTCTGAAGGTCGGGGGTTTGAATCCCTCCTAGGTCACTTTCTGTAAGTTATAGTCTTACTCTGATTTCCGGATTCGTATCCATCCCAGATTAGGTGAATGTTAATAGTTTCACCTGGTCCTACTTCTTCTAAAACATCCTCAATGTCAAATGAAACTCTTCCAAACGCCCTGAAATTGGGGGCATCGTTTTTAGCATTATGCATGAAGTTGAAGTAAATATCCTTATCAGTACTTCTTACATCATCATAAACCAGATTTACCATATGTTTCAGGTATGGACTGTTCATAAAGAACTCAAAATGGATATTAAGAAATTTTGATCCAACCCATGCATCGTTAACATTAATGTAGTCGTGACCTATACTGTCCCTCTTCGCTTCTGAGTCCAGATCTGAGTTTAGGAGATAATCTTTTTTGAGAATATCATACAGATAGTTAAGTATTACATGGTTCTGTGTAATAGGAGCAAATGTTGTTGTCCCATCCGGGAGTTTTTCCAGAGGTGTGTAGTCTGCAAGAACTCTTTGTCCGTCTTTTACATCAAAATTGGGCACACGGTTTATGTCAATAATGAGCGTTACTCCATTATCCAACTTAATCTTGTAATCAGGATTATCTCCTACTACTACCCCATATGCGAGATAATACTTGTCCAGATCAATCCCCTCTTTTGAGCACGATACCAATGTGAATACTGCAAAAAGTACGGCAATAAACTTGATAACTTTTCCTTTCATACTAATTAATTTTTTTGTTCTGTTTGTATAGAATAGATGCACTCCTCCCCATTAGTGTTGCATTTGTACAAAACAAAAGAGGAGGACAAAATGCCCTCCTCCTCTTTTTGTATCAATTACAGGATTATTCAACGAATGCCAGAATCTCTCCTTTAGCAATAGTCTCACCATGTTTTGCGCATATTGCTACAATCTTTCCGCTAAATGAAGGTTTGATAACCTCCATTCCATAGAATGCCTGAACAAAACACATAGGCTTATTTGCCTCTACAGCTTCACCGATATTTGGTGCAGAAGATTTATCCATAAGGTCATACTGCCAAATAACCTGACCTTTTACAGGTGATTGTACTGGTTTGGCATTAGGATGTTTTTCAATAATCTTCTCAATATCAATCTTAGGCATCTCAACTACCGGACGGGTCACCACTATAGGTGCACCAGCCTTTGCTTTTGCTGCCTCCAGTTCTTGTTCAAAACGTTGTTTGGCAACACCGCTCTTATAGTCTCTGTATTGTCTTTCGTGCATTGCAAATTCAAAGAGCTCTTCATCATCTTCTCCAAGATCCCAGTTGTTTTCAACCATCTCTTTGCGGAATTTATCAAGCTCGTTAGGGAATGCATCCTGAGGATTTCCTGTGTAGAACTCCATACCCTTGTCTTTTGCCAGCTGAACGAGTTCAGGAGCCAATTCACCAGGGAGTTTGCCGGTTTTGCCAAGAATCATGTTCCATGTGTCTTTGTCAATTGTAGTCCATCTAGGCTCTCCTTTAAGGATGTGCATCAGGTTCATAAGTGCAGTATTTTTAACATACTGACTGAATGGTGTAACCAGTGGAGGATAGCCGAGTTTTGGCCATACATATTCTACCTCCTGGAACAGCATCACTACAAGCTCATTAAGCTGCAGTTCCTTTTTCCCCTGATTTCTTAGTGATGAATTAATAGCACCATGGAAACCTTTAAGGTCTGCCATCATTGAGCCCATCATACCGCCAGGAAGGCCGCAACCTACAAGTAGTGACGTCATCACTTTGTTCCCCGGATCAATGAAGTATCCAAGATAATCATCCATGAAACTTTGTGTAAGTCTTCTGGCTTCCATGTATGCATCCATGTTGATATCCTTAACAAGGAATCCGGCATCTCTCAACATAGCCTGAATAGTGATCACATCCGGGTGGACCATTCCCCACGAAAGTGGCTCCATTGCTACGTCCAGGTAATCTGCACCGGCTCTTGCTACCTCAAGCATAGAGGCAACAGAAAAACCGGGGCCGGTATGACCGTGATATTCAACGGCGATATGTGGATACTTATCTTTTATTGCTTTAGTCAGTCTGCCAAGGAATGCAGGCCTTCCAATTCCGGCCATATCCTTAAGACAGATTTCATCAGCACCAAACGCAACAACTTTATCAACCAAACCCATATAGTACTCAACTGTATGAACCGGAGAGGAGGTTATACTCAGTGCAACCTGTGAGATCATCCCACCTGATTTTGCATATTTAACAGAAAGTTCAAGATTCCTTGGGTCATTCAATCCGCAGAAAGAGCGTGAAATGTTTGTACCCTGCTTGCCTTTCACTTTGTACATCAGTTCTCTAACATCAGCAGGAACCGGATTCATCCTTAGAGCATTGAGTCCTCTTTCAAGCATATGTGTCTGGATACCCACCTTGTTAAATGGAGCTGTCCATTCACGTACCGCCTTGTTAGGATTCTCTCCGAAGAGGAGGTTAACTTGCTCAAAGGCACCACCATTGGTCTCAACCCTGTCAAAACAACCCATGTCAATGATAACGGGCGCAATTTGAGTTAGTTGATGCACCATAGGGACATATTTCCCTGATGATTGCCACATATCTCTGTAAACCAGAGAAAATTTGATTTCACGAGCCATAATTTCAATATATTTTATTCAATTCTTGTCAAGAACTTTTCGGCGGCAAAAGTAGGAAAAAAAGCGATATAAACACCTATTAAATCGTAACATTTTACTTACGATTTTTAATTGGCGCTGGATTTTAATTATTTCTTGTTTGCAATTAAGAAAAATTGTCTATTTTTGCATCCCGATTATGTCGGAAAAATGGTGGTCGTAGCTCAGCTGGTTAGAGCGCTAGTTTGTGGCACTAGAGGTCGTCGGTTCGAACCCGATCTTCCACCCGAGAAGCCTGGTACAACTGTACCGGGCTTTTTTATTTCCGGTTCTGCAAGCTATAACAGAAATTGGATGATTTGGTTTATTCGGAAACGTATTTCCTTAGAAGTTCTGCCCATTTTATATAACCTTCTCCCATCAGATGCAGTCCGTCGTTTGTATACTCCGGATTTAACACATCTTCTCCGGCTGCCGTGAGATGAGAATATATGTCTATATAAGTTATATTCTTACTTATACACAGGTTTTTTAGTCCCTTGTTTATCTCTGTGACTACATCAACTTTGGTAGTGGCTTTCAGGAACATGTTGAATGATGGATTTACGGGCATTACACTTTGAATGTAAAGTTTAGTTTCCGGCGAGGTGTACCTAATTTTTTCAGCAATTTTGCTGATTGCGCATACAATTGAGTCGGCAGTTACGTCATGTGACACGTCGTTAATTCCAATCAGCAGGAATATTTTTGAAGGCTTACCCTTAAGGATGGGGTCCAGTCTGTCATATACACCCTGAGCTATATCTCCGCTTATTCCCCGGTTTTTGATATTAGGGTTGCCAAAAAGTTCGTGCCACTCTCCAAAGTGGGTTATGCTATTTCCAAGAAATATAATATCGTCGCTGTCAACCGGAAGCTTTTCAAACAAAGATGCTCTCTGGTAATAAAGAGTATTGTACTTTTTATCCTGAGAGAATAATTGCGGATTAATTACAAATAATGCAATTAAGAGAGTTATGAGGGTAAGCGATCTGAAATTCGTTTTTTTCATCTCTTTCATATTATATATTTTCTGCAAATTTACTCAATAGAGCACGATTTTTGTTTAATTTTAATAAGGAAATAAATTATTATTGGCCATGAAAAAGCTTGTATTTTTATTAATAATAGCAGCTTTGACCCTGGCTTGCTCTGCAGGCCAGAAATCGGTTCGGCTGCAAAATTCAATTTCAGATAATCAGAAAGTGGTTTCCGGTGTCTACAGAGGTATTACCCCCTGCGCTGATTGTAAGGGGATAAGGACTGAAATAGTACTAGATGAGAAGGGAGAATATAGTATTTCAAGAACATATCTGGGTAAAAGGGGCGGTAGATTTCTGGATACCGGGAGTTACAATTTTGATAACGAAAATGGAGTTATTACCCTTAAAGACAAGAGCGGAATAATTGAGGGTAAATATAAATTTAGTGAGGAATCACTGGAGATGCTTGATGCAGATGGTAATAAGATTGAAAGCGAGTTTGCAGAAATGTACATTCTTAGAAAAGCTCCTGAATATGATCTCATTGTGTTTGATCCCGGATTTGAACACTGGATGAATACTAATGCGATATCTATTGATTACTACAGCAACGAATATCTTCAATCGCTGAATTCAAGATACTCACAGGAGTGGAACAGAAGATACATGTCAGGTGATAAAGCTGTTAACAGCTATGTTGATTATGACCCTTCAAAGAAATATAATAAAGATTTCAATTTTAAACTCTTCATGTATTTTAAATATTTTGAAGAGTCCACAGGTATAAAGCTGCTCTGATTACTTAGGTGGTTTTTCAGTACAGAATTAAACCTGCTGCTGCTCCGGTAAGAATAATCAGTATGGGATTCTGCTTTCCCCACTGCACAGCCACAAATGCCCCGGCAAACAGAGCCCAGCTCTTCCAGTCAATAAAATTGTCAGGTGTAACCAGAGTTATAGCGGCAGAAGCTATTAGCCCGGGTATAACCGGCCTTATTCCTGTCAGGGCAGCGTTAAACCACCGGCTCCTTTTAAACTGTTTGTAGAGTAGTGCGATAAGTAAAATAATTATGAAAGATGGCAGGCAAACGGCAAAAGTTGCAATGAGTGAGCCCCAGAAATTGCCGGTAACTGTAAATCCTATATATGTTGCACTGTTTATTCCAATAGGTCCCGGAGTCATCTGAGATACAGCTATGATATCTGTGAATGCCGGAGCGTCAATCCATCCTCTTGTTACAACAACCTCATTCTGAATAAGTGAAATCATTGCATACCCTCCTCCGAACGTAAAGAGTCCAATTTTGAAAAATGTAATGAATAACTGGAGGTAAATCATATGGGATGTAAGTTATCTCTTTAGAGTATAGTAAAAGTGAAAAATTCCCAGAAGTGCTCCTGCAAGGATAATCCATACAGGGGAGATGTTAAGTAAAACAATCAACAATACTGATATTACCGGTATCAGCGAGGTGTACCTGTTTAGTTTAAGTCCCCGTGCAATTGATATAACCGGAACTGCTATCAGAGCCACGACCACCGGCCTCATTCCCTTAAACATTCTTTCTACAGTTTCGTTCTCCTTAAATCCGGCAAAGAAAGCCGCAATGGCGAGAATAATAAGAAAAGAGGGCAGTGCAATCCCTGTTGCTGCAACTATGCTTCCTTTAACTCCCTTAAGTTTTTGTCCGATAAAAATTGAAATATTCATTGCCAGGATTCCCGGTGCCGATTGAGATATTGCAAGCATGTCAAGAAATTCTTCCCTTTCCAGCCAGCCACGCTTCTCCACAACTTCCCTCTCAATCAGCGGAATCATGACATATCCTCCGCCAATGGTAAATGCACCGATTTTTGAAAATGTTGTGAATATTTCCAGATACTCTTTCATCTTTGCAAAAGTAGTAAAAGAAACCTCACCTCAGAGGAAAAGTGTCAAACAGCTATTTTTCAATTATTTATGCAAGAACGCCATAAGGGCTAATCATTTGTTTATAAGCTGTTTGACACTTTTCCTCTGAGGTGGTGTCCGGGGGTGTTCAAAAAAAACAGCTAAAAAATATCTTGAATAATTTTGCTGAAAAAAAAAAGAAACATATCTTTGCAGCCCGTTTCAGAAAATGAAACGCTGACAAGAAAGTTCTTTGATAGCATAGGTTTATATAAAGAGTAACAAGGTAGAGGTTTAAATAAACTTCGTCAAAACCTAAAATAAATTAAGGTTTATCTAGTTAGGACAGGCAGCATTATAAAAAATTTTTACAATGAAGAGTTTGATCCTGGCTCAGGATGAACGCTA
>CALGSW010000013.1 GCA_937901965.1 uncultured Bacteroidota bacterium | reverse complement strand
TACTGCATTCACAGAGTATCCGCATAACTTCCGGAGTTTTTCCTCCTCGCTCACTGTGTTCGCTGTGGCGGAGACTCCTTCAGTTATGCGGACTACTCTGTGAAAGGACATGCAGTAATTCTTGCCAGTCATCCGCAAACACGACGGAACCCCCTCCGGAATTAGCGGAGAGGATGAGGAGGAATCGTTCCGGAGTGGCAGCGGTTTGACACTTTATCCCTGGGATGATCCCAGGGGTTGATTGTCAAAGCTCTCTTAATCTGCTCGTTACAGCCGTGTGGGTACTGTTTGAATCCCGTTGATTTGCGGATACACATCGCCTTGCGAGGATTTATATGGTGCTTCGCGGTTTTATACGGCCTTTGGCCGGAAATCTGGGTTGAGAGGTTGCGGTGTTGCGTGGGACGAACCTCCATGGCCTTCATTTTGATAGTGTTGCAAATCGAATCTTGTTGATATTATGGGATTTATGTTTTAGAACTACCTGCAATTCAACCCCATGGAGGTTCGTCCCACCCACGCCTGTGCTCTGCCTAGCCTATCATGTGCCCATATTAGCCAATCCGCAACCCTTCCCCGGCCAACCGAGCCACGCAGGAACCTCCGCCACAGCGAACGAAGAGAGCGAGGAGGAAAAGTTCCGGAGGGGCTGCGGTTGACCGGGGAGGGATGCAGTAGCAGACTATGGAGGAGGATGCAGTAGCAGACTAGGAGAGGCTGCAGTAGCGGACTTGGAGAAGGATGCAGTAGCAGACTTGGGGAAGGATGCATCAGCAGACTGGAGAAGGATGCATCAGCAGACTGGAGAAGTATTCAATAGCTGAGTTGACAAATAAACCAAACTGTAGGTATCTTTGTTGTCTAGAAAATATTATGTAAGTTTTTAATATATGGAGAATAGTAGAATTGAGGCGGCACTTGCCAGAGTAATACATCCGGTGAAGGAGAGGGATTTGATCTCGCTGGAGATGATTGAGGATATTAAGATTGAAGAGGGGAGAGTTCGGTTTAAACTGGTGTTTCCATCGCCTGATGCGCTGGCCTCTTCATTAAAGAAGAGCTGTGAAGAGGAGATACGGAAGGAGTACCCTGGTGAAGACTTCAAAATTTCAATAATGGAGCTGGTAAGGGAGAGAAAAATTCAAAAGAGGCTCAATCTGGAACTGGGGCAGGAGGCGGTTGCGAATGTGGGACATATTATTGCCATTGCATCCGGTAAGGGTGGAGTGGGTAAATCTACCGTTGCTGTTAATCTGGCTGTGGCTATGGCTAAGGCAGGATACCGAGTGGGTCTGGCAGATGCGGATGTTTACGGACCATCGGTTCCTAAAATGACAGATACAGAGTATGAAAAGCCCCTTGTTGATGACAGCAGCGGTAAGGATATGATAATCCCTATAGAGAAATATGGTGTTAAATGGATGTCTATAGGATATTTTGCGGCACCTTCTCAGCCACTTATCTGGAGAGGACCTATGGCCAGTAATGCCCTTAAGCAGATGATTCTTCAAGTGAAATGGGGCGAGCTTGACTTCCTGTTCGTGGATCTTCCTCCTGGAACCGGAGATATCCATATTTCTCTTGTTCATGACATTCCCCTTTCAGGTGCAATTATTGTGAGCACACCACAAGCCGTTGCTTTGGCTGATGTTGAGAAGGGGGTTAATATGTTCAGGCAGAAAGATATCAACAAGCCGATACTGGGGCTGGTAGAGAATATGGCATGGTTTACACCTGAGGAGCTACCGGATAATAAGTACTATATATTTGGAAAAGAGGGCGGCAAGAGGATGGCACTAAAGTTTGACATCCCTTTGCTTGGACAGATTCCAATAGTCCAGAGCATAAGGGAGAGCGGGGACTCCGGAGAGCCGCTTGCACTTGTGGACGAAAATCGTCCTGACACGATTGCTTTCAGAAAATTGGCTCAGAATTTACTTAAAGAGCTGGAGTAGTTTTATTGGTAAATTGGCGGGGGAGGTTAAAGATGCTTGTACTTCTCAACCCTCTCCTGCCATCTTTCACGGGCATATTGTTGCATATCTGCTGCGACATCCCGTTCATCCATAATTTCAAGACCCAGAATTGTCTCAATTATATCTTCAAGAGTAACAATACCCTCAAAGCCTCCGTACTCGTCAACAATAAGTGAGATATGTGTCTTCTCTGCAAGAAGTCTTTCCCATAAGACTGTAAGGGGTTGCATATTTGGAGCAATCATTATTGGCTTTTTAATCTCTCCCAGAGTCCTGTCAAACCTGTCATTAGCCAGGTTTTCAAAAACATCCTGTCTGTAAATAAATCCTGTAATGTTCTCCTGATTTCCAGAGTAGACCGGAATACGTGAAAAATGAAGATAGTGTTTGTTCATTGGGAAGTCACCCATTTTCATCTCCTCAGGTGCAGTTGCAACAACTACTCTGGGGGTCATAACATCCTCGGCCTTGATGCTTCTCAGCTTAATAAGATTCTGAATAATTCTGTTCTCTGTAGTTGCAAAGGTACCCTCCTCAGTTCCAATATCAACCATGGCACTTACCTCCTCTCTGCTCACTGTAGCCTCATCCTTTGATTTACTTGAGATGAGCTTTGTCATATATTCTGAAACAATAACAAGAGGCCAGGTAAGATAAATCATCCACTGAATAATAACTCCTGAAGACATTGCAATCTGTTTCCAGTAATATGCGCCCACTGTTTTTGGCAATATTTCAGACAGAATCAGAATAAGCAGAGTAAGCACTGCAGAGATCAATCCAAAATAGGCTTCACCAAATATTGCAACAGCCTGAGCACCTACGCCTGCTGCTCCCACCGTATGGGCAACGGTATTAAGTGTGAGGATTGCTGAAATGGGTCTGTCAATATTCTGTTTAAGCTTTTTAAAGACAAGGGCAGATTTCACCCCCTGGTTCTCCTTCATGTTAATGAAAGAGACAGGTGTAGAGAGCAGAACTGCCTCCATAACCGAGCAGAGAAATGAGATACCAAGTGCTAGAAAAAGATAGGTAAGTAATAAACCCATATAAATTTAAATTATCAGAAATTTGCCTAAAGTTTAACCCTCATTTTAGACAGTCTGCTGTCTAACATGTTTTGAGGAATAATGCTTTTAATTGCAGATACAATTGTATTTAGAAGCTTCTCCTTAACAAAGTCCATCCGGAAAACCAGAGATATCTCCCTTCTTGGCTCGTCTCCGGAGAATGGCCTTACATTTTTTTGTTGCTCAGGAGAGAGCATTGGAAGGTGGAGCTCAGGGAAAATTGTAAATCCACCATTCTCATCAACAACATTTATAAGTGTTTCAATGCTCCCGGCTTCGTATTGCTGATAAGTATTAAGGTTTCTGTGGCAAATGTTCAGGATCTGGTCCCTGAAGCAGTGTCCCTCCTCAAGTATCCACATTCTGGAATAATCAATATCTGCAGCATTAACATATTCACTTTTATACAGCTCGTCGGATGGGGAAATATAGGCTAGAAACCTTTCATAATAAAGAGGTACTTCAAGTATATCCGGGTCTGAAAGAGGTGTTGCAAGTATTGCCAGTTCTATCTCTGCACTCTTAAGCTTCTCTATTATCACAGATGTCTTCATCTCAGACACCTTGCACCTGAGAGATGGCAATCTTCTTCTGAACTCACTGAAAAGCTTTGGAAGGAGATATGGCGCAACTGTAGGAATAATGGACATCTCAAGATCGCCCTGCACACTCTCTCTTGAAGAGTCCGCTATTTCACGAAACTGTTTGATATTGTAAAGGACAACACGAGCCTGAGTAATTATCATCTCTCCTATTTTATTTACACCTACAGGGGTGCGGGAGCGATCAAATATCTCTACACCCAGCTCCTCTTCAAGTTTTTGTATCATCATTGAAAGGGTGGGCTGAGAGACTCCACAGTGTTTAGCAGCCCTTGCGAAGTGGCGGTGCTGATCAACTGCGACAATATACTCAAGCTGCTGTATGTTCATCTCTTAATTTTGTTTCTTCAACGTACTTTTGAGGAAAAGCTCCTCCATCTGCGACTCATCAATCTTACCCGGAGCATCAAGCATCATATCCCTGCCGGCGTTGTTCTTAGGGAAGGCAATGTAGTCTCTGATTGTCTCCTGACCTCCAAAGAGTGCGCAAAACCTGTCAAATCCAAATGCAATACCGCCATGAGGAGGTGCGCCAAATTTAAAAGCGTTTATAATAAAGCCGAATTTATATTCAGCCTCCTCATTGGTAAACCCGAGCACCTCAAACATTCTCTTCTGAACAGCTGAGTCGTGTATACGGATAGAGCCGCCACCTATCTCAGTTCCATTCAGCACAAAGTCGTATGCATTTGCTGCAACCGTTGCAATTTGCTCTTTGTCATTGCTGTAGAACTTATCCATATCCTCCGGTTTAGGAGAGGTAAAAGGATGGTGCATTGCATAGAAGCGCTGAGTCTCTTCATCCCACTCAAGAAGCGGGAAGTCGTATACCCAGAGAGGAGCATAAACATCACTCTTTCTTAAGCCGAGTCTGTTGCCCATCTCAATCCTTAGAGTTCCAAGGGCCTCCTGTGTCTTTTTCTTAGCGCCGGCAAGAATAAGAACAATGTCTCCTGTTTTTGCCCCGGCAGCATCGGCCATAGCCTTTAGCTCCTCCGGAGTGTAAAATTTATCTACTGAAGATTTGATTCCATCCTCGGCAACACGAATGTATACCAGACCTTTCGCCCCCACCTGCGGACGCTTAACCCACTCTGTTATCTCATCAATCTGCTTGCGGGTGTATGAGGCGCCTCCCTCTACTGATATTCCGCCAATATATTCGGCCTCATCAAAAACAACAAAATTCTTGCCTCCGGTCAGGTGTTTAAGCTCTGCTATCCTCATTCCAAAGCGGATATCGGGCTTGTCTGATCCATAGAAATTCATTGCGTCTGAATAGGACATTCTTGGGAAATCACCTACCATCTCGCGACCTAGAACATTTTTGAAGAGTGATTTTATCATACCCTCAAAAGTGTTGAGAATATCCTCCCTTTCAACAAATGCCATTTCGCAGTCAATCTGTGTGAATTCCGGCTGACGGTCTGCCCTGAGGTCTTCATCTCTGAAGCATCTTACAATCTGGAAATATCTGTCATAACCGGCAACCATTAGTAGCTGTTTGAATGTCTGAGGGCTCTGCGGCAGAGCATAAAATTCACCCGGATTCATTCTGGATGGGACAACAAAGTCCCTTGCTCCCTCGGGAGTAGACTTGATAAGAACAGGGGTTTCAATCTCCATAAACCCAATACTGTCAAGATATTTGCGGGTTTCCTGACCCATCTTGTGCCTTAGTTCAAGTGCCCTCTTAAGGGGATTTCTACGAAGGTCAATATATCTGTATTTTGCACGAATCTCTTCACCGCCGTCTGTGTCATCTTCTATTGTAAAAGGCGGGGTAACGGAGGCGTTAAGAAGCTTAATATCAGAAATCTTTATCTCAACATCCCCGGTTGGCAACTTTGCATTTTTACTGCTTCTCTCTGCAACAATACCCTTTGCCTGAATTACAAATTCGCGGCCCAGCTTCTCTGCTGTTTGATTAAGGTCATGACTGACACTGTCATCCACTACAAGCTGAGTTATACCATATCTGTCACGAAGGTCAATAAAACTCATCCCCCCCATTTTACGAATTCTCTGAACCCATCCGGCCAGTATAACCTCCTGTCCTGCGTCTCCAATGCGCAGCTCCCCGCAAGTGTGTGTCCTGTACATATGAAATGAATTTTCTTTAACTATATTCAAATTAACCCGCAAATATAGTTAAATCCATAAATATTATCTATTACAATTTTATTCTAATATATACCAGGTGGCATAGAATGAAACTCACAAATATTTTATTTGGAACAAAGATTAAGTTTAGTAATTTTGTGCCCGAATGGTAGTATTTGCTTGCTTTGTACAGGCAAAACTTTAAAATGGGAATCAGGTTAAAATCCTGAGCTATACCCGTAGCCGTAAGTTCCTTCTATGTTTTTCGAAATCTCTGACCACTGGAGAAAGCAGTCTGATACGTATTGCGAATATCTGGGAAGGTCTCGAAAAACGGAACAAGCCGGAAGACCTGCCATAAACAACATTAATTGTAAAACTTCGGGAATAGAGTTTTTACGGGCAATCAATTTTATTGCAGCCTTATTCCTGTTTAAAACCAATGTAAACTCTTATGAGAGCATTTGTCTCGTGGAGTGGCGGCAAGGATTGTACTCTTGCACTTCACCATTTTCTAAGCGATCCTCAAAATGAGGTGTCCTTTTTATTGAATATGTCACATGAAACTGACACCATTTCAAAATTCCACAATTTCGGGAGCGATGTACTATTTGAGCAATCCCACTCCCTAGGTATTCCATTATTTATTGAGAGGGTGACATCAAAAGGGTATGAATATCATCTTAAAAAAATCATGAAAAAATTTAAAGAAGATGGTATTGGATATGGTGTCTTTGGAGACATATTTCTGGAGGAGCACAGGGATTGGATTACAGAAGTATGCAGAGAGGTGGGGATTACCCCCATTTTTCCTCTGTGGGGAAGAGAGACTCTTTCCGTAATTAAAGAGTTCTGCGAGCTAGGGTATAAAGCAAAAGTAACAGGTGTAAAGGAGGGTGGCGATTATGACCATTTACTTAATAAAGAGATTAATATAAATTTTATCAAGGAGATTTGTGCAATAAAAGGGGCAGACCCTTGTGGAGAAAACGGAGAGTATCACACATTAGTATTTGATGGCCCGATATTTAGAAAAAAACGTAATAAAAATTTCTCTCAATCTTTACTATTAATTTGTCTTATCCTTACAATTTTCTTTCCCAAAGCATTGTCTTGCGAAACGAAATTCAAGAAAATTATTTCACTAACTCCTTCTATTACTCAAAGCATCTATTATCTGAATGCTCAAGACAGACTTATCGGTTGCACTAATTACTGTCATTCAGCAATAAGTGATGATATTGAGATAGTCTCTTCTGCAATCAAACCAAACCTGGAGAAGATCGCAAAACTTAAGCCAGATATCGTTCTGGCATCTGGAATGATTTCAGAGAGAGATGTTAATACATTAAGAAGGCTTGGTATTAAGGTAGAGATATTCCCAACACCAAGATCCTTTATAGAGATATGTAATCAATTTACACTGCTAGGCGATTTGATTGACAAGCAGAAAAGAGCTGAAGAGATTGTAAAAGAGTCTGCTGAGAGAGTTAACAGAATAAGAGATGAGATGAAAAAGAGAGGCAATTCACCCAGATTCTTTATACAAATTGGGGCTTCACCAATATTCACTGTGATTCCGGGAACATTTATGAATGATTACATTATCTACTCAAATGGAAAAAATATTGCCTCAGCTTTAAGTAGTGGAACAATAGGAAGAGAATTCGTAGTTGCCAGAGATCCCGATTACATATTCATTGTCACAATGGGTATAACCGGCGAACATGAAGAGAGAAGGTGGAGAGAATTTATCAATATGAAAGCCGTTAATAATAACAGAATTTTCATATTGGAGTCTGAAAAAGCTTGTCAGCCAACTCCCGTAACGTTTGCTGAGACACTGGAAATTATTTATAATAAACTTTAAAAAATGAGCAGAACTGGACTTGTACACGTATACACAGGAGATGGCAAGGGGAAGACAACCTCTGCAATTGGACTTGCAGTCAGAGCACTAGGTTGTGGCATGAAAGTATGCTATGTCTCCTTTCACAAACACCCTGAGCTTTATGGCTATACTGAAATGGAAAGCCTTAAACAGCTTGGTGCAGATGTGTTAAACTTTGCAAAAGGTCATCCACATCTTGATAAAACCCTTGATAGCAATTCTATTAAAGCAGAGGCAAAACAAGGCATACATAAAATAAGGGAGCTTATACATAAGACCAAATACGACCTTTTGATACTTGATGAAGTAATAATATCTGTAAGGGATGGTTATATTGAAGAGCAGGAACTTCTGCTTTTTATCAACGAGAAACCGGAGACACTTGAACTGATATTAACTGGCAGGGCAGCTACAGATGCTATTATTGAAGTAGCCGACTATGTAAGTTTCGTTAAAAAAATTAAACACCCTTTTGATAATGGAGTTTCAAGCCGTAAAGGCATTGAGTATTGAAGCAGGAAAGATTTTTTTCTTAATCGTTATTTTGATAACAATTTCTGCAATTTCTGTGGGAACTGGTGAGCTATCCATAGCCCCGCATAAGGTACTCTACTATCTGAAAGATAGTGGGAGTATGGAGTACCAGGTTCTCCATAATATCAGAATTCCGCGGACAATCCTGGCTATAGCGACGGGTGGAAGTTTAGGCCTTTCCGGCATTATTTTACAGGGCATTTTCAGAAATCCGCTTGTAGAGCCTTATACTCTGGGTATATCAGGAGGTTCATCACTGGGGATCACTGTTGTTATAGTAACAGGCTTACAAAGCACAGGTGCTGTAAGCCTTCCGCTTGCAGGATTTTCTGGGGCTCTGGTTACTGTTTTCCTGGTATATTTTTTAAGTTACAAAAGAGAGGGCATGAGTTTAAACAAAATGCTTCTAACCGGCGTAATGATTAGTTTTATCTCGTCATCTGCAGTAATGTTTCTTTTGTCGGTAACTGCTATTGAGAATATTCATGGCATTCTCTTCTGGACCATGGGATCTCTCAACGAGTCTAATCCTGTTATGGTTTATGGAATGCTTATTATGTCACTTACAGGACTTTTGACTTCGTACCTTTTTACAGCTCCATTGAATACACTAAGACTTGGAGAGACGACAGCCAGGAGCCTTGGTATAAATACAAAATTTACAATTTGTGCTCTTTTTTTTGTAACATCCATGCTTACAGGATGTTCAATTGCCGTTGCGGGTGTAATTGGATTTGTGGGGCTGGTAATACCCCATTTTTCCAGATTTGTTGCAGGTAGTGATTATCGTTCGTTACTGATAATATCATTTCTCTCCGGAAGTGTTTTTATGCTCCTGTGTGATATGCTGGCAAGAACTCTAGTATTTCCAAATGAGCTCCCAATTGGGGTAATAACAGGAATTTTTGGAGGAATCACTTTCATTATTTTGATATGGATAAAGAAAAATACCTGATAGCAGATAACCTTGTTTGCGGTTATAGAAACGGCTTTGTCTTAGAGCCTGTAAATATGTCCCTTACAAAAGGATCGTTTACCGGAATAATTGGAGGAAACGGATCCGGTAAAAGTACTCTTTTCAAAGGGCTAACAGGGGAACTTAAACCAATAGCCGGAAAGGTAACAGTTGGCGGAGATAACTTCACTTCTTTGTCATTAAGAGAAAGAGCCAAAAGAGTTGCTCAAGTTCCACAATTTATTGAAAAGAGTCCAATAATGGTGAAAGAGTACGTATTAATGGGAAGAATGCCACACAGAGCTGCATTTCAATTTAATGATACAAAAGAGGAGATGGCAATTGTTGATCAATCATTGAATCTTGCAGGTATTTATCATTTGAAAAACAAGCGTGTAACTGAAATAAGCGGAGGTGAACTTCAGATGACAGCTATAGCATGTGCACTCGCTCAGAGGCCATCTCTGCTTCTGCTTGATGAGCCAACGTCACATCTGGATATAACTTATCAGTCAAAAATTATGAATCTTCTTCAGAAGTTAAATTCGGAGGAGGAACTAACCGTATTGATGATTATTCATGATCTGAATCTTGCAGGAGAGTACTGCGACCATCTTTTACTAATGAAAGAGGGAGCTGTCATTATTCAGGGAAAACCGGAGATGGTGTTAAAATACAATAATGTAGAAATGGCATATAATACAATTGTAGTTGAGAGCAGAAACCCAGTCTCTGGAAAACCAGCTATATTTCAAGTATCCAGCAGATTTTCAAAAAGATAGAGTTATGAAGCTGATTCTGGTAAGGCACGGGATAACACTTGATAATCTGACTGGTATATGTCAGGGACAGAGGGAGGTTCAGTTAAGCAAAGAGGGAGTTCAAGAGGCAAATCTTACAAGCATATTATTAGAAAGGTTCCATATAGATATCTGTTTCTCAAGTGATCTGCAGAGAGCGCTACAAACGGCACATATTATTTCTGATAAAAGAGGTCTTAATATTGTAAAAGAAGCAGCACTAAGAGAGAGGCATCTAGGTCTGTTGCAGGGCAAACATTTTCCAAAAAATTGGAGATCTTCTGATAATTATAAAGGAGCTGAAACAATAACTGATTTATACGATAGAGTTTCTCTTTTCATCAAATCACTAAAAGCCTATCCTAAAGATAGCGTTGTACTGATAGTAAGTCACGGCATAACTTTAAAATTAATTATCTGCTACCTGCTTAATGCCGATTTGAACTCAATAAATAATTTTCCCAATCTCCAAAACTGCTCTATAACAGTTATTGAAGAGGAAAAATACGGCTCATACAAAATAATTGACTACAACAATACTAACCACTTAAAACTAATGCCTATGAAATAAAATTGACGTTTCACCCACTATTCATAAGCCAGCAAAATGGAATCCGGTAATTTGATTTAATCAGAAAAGCCGGAGCTGTACCCGCAGCCGTATGTCCAAAAAATGAGTTCTGAGATGAAAGCCACTGTCAATTGCATGATGGGAAGGCCTCAGAAGAGAGACGAGCCGGAAGACCTGCTGGCAGCAGAACCATCGCTTTCGGGGATAAAAGCACTCGAAAGTTTGTGGTTAAGCAAATTGTTTAACTAACAACTTTTTATTTAATGAAATTAAAATTCTTACCAGGAGTACTATTTATGCTCCTCTCTTTCAGTGCATCAGCACTGGAAAGACAAACCGACACAACAAAAAACTATGAAATCCAGGAAGCCGTTATAGTTTCCTCCAGAATGCACTTACCACTTAAAAGTATCCCGCAAAAGGTAGAGTTACTTGACAAGTCTGTTATAAGTACAACACCTCAAGACAATTTAGGTGACATTCTCAAAAGAAGGACTAACCTTGATGTGATTCAGTATCCGGGAGCAATGACAACTATTGGCCTAAGGGGATTCCCCGCAACTGCACACTCAAGAAACTACACACTAATTCTAATTGACGGACTGCCGGCCGGCACAAATAACCTAGCAACCATTCCATCTGATTTTATTGAGAGAGTAGAGATTGTCAAGGGTCCCTATTCTGTCCTGTATGGTTCAGATGCCATGGGCGGAGTAATCAACATTATCTCTAAAAAAGCGTCCGGTTTAAATAGTGGGGGAGCCTCTGTAGGAGCAGGTAATTTTGGCCAAACCTTTATAAATGGCTATGCAAGTGGCAGTGTTACAGACAAACTCCTTACATCCATTTCATACAGTAGAACAGAGCAGACAGCAGACTACATTATTGGCTCCCGTAATGCTTTAGGAATTAGTGAGACAGAAAAGCTGATTCTGGATAAAAAATCTTATGGAGATGTAATGGAGAACACGAAATTCAGAATAAACCAGTTTAATGGAAAGATTGAGTATAAAGTTGGAGAAAAAGTGACAGCAAATCTCTACTCCACTTTAATGCTGTCTAATGATATTGAAACACCAGGTAACTACTGGCACAGCTATGGAAAATCAAAAAAGGAGATTACGCGTTTTGCCAATTATGGTGAGATTACCTATATAGAGAAGAATAATATATTGACTTTATCACCCTATATAACTACTCAGAGTGAAGCAAATTATAGTGATAATTCAGAAAGTGCTTTTATTAACTCCCGTGAGAGGATTAGTCAGTCCGGTATAAAAGTCGGCAATACACATATATGGGGTGATTTCAGATGGCTTGCAGGAATAGATTACGATATATACGATGTTAGCTCTGAGCGATTTTCATCAAAACTTACACCTATGAATCCTTACCGACCGGATCACACAAGGGCCTCTTTCTCTGCTTTTACACAAGTTGCGTATAGCAGAAACAGATTGTATTTAAACGCCGGCGGGAGATTTAATCTTATACATTACCAAATGAAAGCTAATGAAATGATGGGTAGTGAAGGGATGAGCTCAAATTACACAAATTTTAATCCATCTCTAGGTGTTAAATACATCGTCCGGCCCTGGTTCTCGCTGCAGGGAAGTGCAGGAAGTGGCTTTTATGTCCCTGATGCATATAAAAGTGCCGGAGTATATATGATTGGCAAAAAGCAATATGTAGGTAATCCTAATCTTAAACCGGAAGGTACGACATCATTTGATTTTGGAGTCAAACTGGGAAGCGGCAAGTATATAAATGTTGACATAACCTATTTCCAAAACTATTATCGGAATAAAATAGTAAATGATAATAGTCAGAAGGATATAGTAACATACAAAAATGCTTCAGATGGTGAGATGAGTGGTCTGGAATTTTTAACAACATCAAACATAGCCAGATTATGGACTAGTAAATATAAACTTGAGTTATATGGTGCATTAACATGGCTCATTAATAACACCTTCAACGACGGAGTCACAAAAAAGAGTTTGTACGCCAGAGATGTTACCGGAAATTTCGGCCTTGGCTTTGATAATTACAAAGGTTTTATATTTGGGATAAACTGCAGATATGCGGGTCACAGATTAGAGAATGACTGGATGGCTTGGGAGAATCTCAGACCAGAAATTAAGTCTTCAGATTATTACATAAAAGGTGGATATACTGAGAGTGACCAGATTCTAGAACATCCCAGTTATTTAGTAATTGATTCTCATATATACTATGATCTGTCCGGAAGGTTCAGAGTAGGTATTACAGCATCAAATCTTTTTGATGAAAATTATACTGAAAAGGATGGATACAATATGCCTGGCAGATCTGTTATGGGGCACTTCAGTTTTAGGTTTTAATCCAGATGCGGGAGATAATCTTAATTACCGGTGGCCAAAGATCCGGTAAGAGCAGTTATGCTCAGGGTATGGCGGAGAGCTTCTCCGCCTGCCCTTATTATCTCGCTACAGCAAGAAAATGGGATAGCGATTTCATTGATAGAATCAATAAACATAAACTTGCCAGAGGAGATAAATGGAAAACATTAGAAGTTGATAAAAGAATAGGAGAGGTGAAACTTGATGGAGAAACTATTCTCCTTGATTGTATAACCTTATGGCTTACCAATATTTACCATGACAACGACTTTAAAATTAATCAATCACTTGAAGAGGCTAAAAGAGAATGGATTAAGTTCTCGTCTCAAAACTCAAGAATTATTGTTGTAAGCAATGAGATAGGTATGTCGCTTCACGCTCCAGACGAAAGCTCTAGACATTTTACAGATCTTCAAGGCTGGATGAACCAGTTCATTGCAAAGAGTGCGGATAAGGTAATATTTATGGTTTCAGGGATTCCATTAGTTATTAAATAATTAAATAACAGTTATTATGCAAAATCAGATTTTAGACAAAATAAATAGTAGAACAAAACCAATTGGTTCATTAGGAAAACTTGAACGAATTGCATTAAAGGTAGCATCAATACAAGGTACATTGAATCCAGACTTTAGAAACCCTGCAATTCTTGTATTTGCTTCAGATCATGGAATTGCAGAAGAGGGCGTTAGCCCATACCCTAAAGAATTAACATATAAGATGGTTATAAATTTCAATCGTGGCGGAGCAGGAATTAATGTTTTTTGCAGACAACATGGAATAAAGCTAAGAGTAATTGATTGCGGTGTTGATTATGACTTTCCTGATGAGTATGAGATTGTCAATTCAAAACTAGGCAGAGGTACAAAAAATATGCTTAAAGAGCCCTCTATGAGTTTAGGGTTATGCAAAGAAGCAATTAAGAGAGGTGGCAATTTTGTGCTAAAAGAGTACGAATCAGGATGCAATGTAATTGGTTTTGGAGAAATGGGAATTGCAAACACATCTGCGGCCTCTTTGCTACTCCATAAGTATGGCGGCTATTCAATAGCGGAGTGCGTAGGCAGGGGGGCAGGGCATGATGATAATGGAGTAAAGCACAAATTGGAGGTCCTAAAAATTGTATCAAATTTATATAATCCGACAAGTCCATTAGAGATTCTTGCAACATTCGGAGGTTTTGAAATTGCAATGATGTGTGGGGCTATATTAAAGGCCAGAGAACTTAATATGACTATACTGGGAGATGGTTTCATAGCAACATCTGCATTTATTGCCGCCCATGCAATAGATAGTTCAGTTCTTGAGAACACCATTTTTTGCCATGCCTCAGAAGAGAAGGGACATAACCTAATGCTGAAACACCTAAATGCTGAGCCTGTTCTAAATCTTGGTCTTAGACTTGGCGAAGGGACAGGGGTTGCAATAGCCTATCCAATTATAAAATCAGCACTTCTCTTCCTTAATGAGATGGCCGGATTTGATGAGTTATGAAAAGGGAGTTAAATATATTTTTACATGCACTGCAGTATTATACTCGCTTTCCAGTACCGTTTAAAGTCAACTTCTCTGAGAGGAATCTCTCAAAGTCGCTCAGATACTTTCCTTTGATTGGAGCTTTGATTGGCGGGATCGGGTCACTTGTTTTCTATTTAAGCGGATTAATACTTCCTCATATAATTGGTTTGTTATTCACTATTTCTGCAATATTACTAATTACAGGAGCAATGCATGAGGATGGCCTTTCAGATTTTCTTGATGGTTTTGGGGGTGGTAACTCCAAGGAGGACATACTTAGAATCATGAAAGAGAGCTCTATTGGCGTATTTGGAACTATAGGGCTAATTATTATTATATTGACAAAGATCTCCTGCCTATACCTAATTCCCGAGGATAATTTAATATCAGCATTAATAAGTGCAAATGTATCAAGCAGATTATGGCCAATAATACTCGTCAACACTTCAACATACGCAAGAGAGGGATTAAGTAAAGCAAGCTATACTAGAAAAAAAACAGACAGAACTACCATATTAATTGCTACAATTACTGCATTAGCTCCTCTTCTTTATTTTAAATGGCATTTCTCACTGCTATACCTTGTACTATCCATTATATTTTTTTTCGCATACAGAGGTTATTTAAATAGGAGATTATCTGGTTTCACTGGAGACACTCTAGGAGCTCTTCAGCTAATTAACGAATTGCTCTTCTATATTACATTTCTTGCAACATTTAAGTCATGTGGGGTATTATATATTTAATTAGACATACACGTTTAAAGATTAAAGAAGGTATATGCTACGGTTCTACTGACATAGACCTGGCTGATAGCTTTTTGGAGGAGGCTGAATTAATAAGGGAAAAATTTAAAGATATACCAATTGGCAGAGTGTATTGCAGTCCGCTAAATAGATGCAAAAAACTTGCTGAGTGTTTTAAAAGAAGAATAATATTTGATAATAGGCTCATAGAGATGGATTTTGGTGATTGGGAGGGTGTTTCCTGGAATGAAGTATTTCAGGAAGAAGAGGGAAAGAGATGGTTTGCAAATTATATTGATGAGAAATGCCCAAATGGAGAATCTTACAGAGACTTACATAAGAGGGTAGAATCATTCTTAAAAGAGATACCTCTTGATGCAAAAGCCACTCTCATTATAACACATTCAGGCGTAATTAGAGCTTTTTTGTCTGTTCTAAACATTACCACCCCAGAGGAGTCATTCTCAATTGAGATATCATATGGTCAAATTATTAAAATTAAAGATGGAGATTATAAATTATTATGAGTAAAAAAAGGTTAAAATCAATAATGTTTGTTGGGATTGGATCAGATGTTGGGAAATCAATTATTAATACCGCTTTTTGCAGAATTCTTCTGCAAGATGGATACTCTCCGGCACCTTTTAAAGCTCAAAATATGTCGCTTAACAGTTTTGCCACAAAAGACAACAAAGAGATCAGCCGAGCTCAGGCTGTGCAGGCAGAGGCATGTGGAATTGAATGCACTTCCGAGATGAATCCAATACTGTTAAAGCCTATAAATAACTGCATTGCCCAGTTAATAGTGGATGGCAAGCCCGTTGGAAACAGAAGTGCATCCGAATATTTCAAAGATGAAGGACGAGAGGATCTATTTAGATGTGTGAAAAAATCATATAATCACTTAGATTCCTTATATAACCCAATAGTTCTGGAGGGAGCCGGAAGTATTGCTGAGTTGAATTTAAAAAGCCGGGATATCGTTAATATGAGAATGGCACTGTATAGCAACGCTTCAACTTATCTGATAGCAGATATAGATAAAGGAGGTGTGTTTGCAAGTCTTTATGGTTCAGTTTTATTACTCTCTCCAGAAGAGAGGGCTGCAATTAAAGGAATTATTATTAACAAATTCAGAGGAGATGTTAATCTCTTTGAGGAAGGAAAGAAAATAATCGAAGAGCTTACCGGAATTCCAGTCGTAGCATTATTGCCATGGTTTGATCACATTTTCATTGATCAGGAGGATTCTGTTATTCTAGAAAAAGAATTTAACAGAAAGAAGAGTGGAGGTAAAAAAGTCGCTGTTGTACACCTGAAACACATGTCAAATTTTACAGACTTCAACACACTGGAGCAACTACCTGGGGTGTCTCTATTCTACACAAGAGACTCAAAAGAGATAGAAACTTCTGATATTGTCATAATTCCCGGGTCAAAAAGCGTTATCTCAGACCTCAACTTTTTAAGAGAATCCTCATTGTCCGGAGCCCTCCTAAGACGCCATTCCATGGGCAAACCTATTTATGGAATTTGCGGCGGATTCCAGATTATGGGCAAGTACATATATGACCCTTTTCATATTGAAGGCGAAATTGAGTCAGCTCCAGGTTTGGGAATATTACCTGTAGAAACAACGCTAAAAACTGGAAAAATTACCCGCAGATGCTCTTTTAACCTAGCAAACTGTAGTGGATGCGGTGAGGGGTATGAAATCCACTCTGGCATAACAACCGGGGAAAAGCCATTTGCAATTCTGGATAACGGAGAAGAGGACGGGTACTTTTTGAATGAGAATACATGGGGAAGTTACATACATGGCCTATTTGATAACCCATCAATAATTAGTCTTATGCTATCTGATAATATAGAAGATTTTAATCCGGCTGTTGAGGTAAACTCTCTTAGAGAGGAGAATTATAATAAACTGGCAAAATGGTTCCGGGAGAATTCTGATATGAATTACATTTATAATACACTGTTTTATGATTAAAGGTCACGGCAATGATATTTACAACAGCAGGTATAGTGTTCAGCTGGATTTTAGCTCTAATATTGCATTCAACTGCAAGAATGAAGAGATATTTGAACATCTTAAAGAGAACATTAACAACATTAGTAATTATCCGGACCCTGAAGCTTCTGAGTTAAGAAAGATTATTGCATCTCACCACAATACTTCTGTAAAGTCCATACTTATTACAAACGGATCCGCTGAGGCCTTCTATATAGTCGCCCATTATACAGCTAATGCTCATAGTGCAATACAGACACCCTCTTTCGCAGAGTACCGTGATGCATGCATCCTGCATAATCACAAGATTACCCATATTTCTACACATCAAATAACGAAAGCTAATCTGTCAAACTTCAGAACGATATGGATAGGTAACCCCAACAACCCAGACGGTAGTATTATACCAACGGACATAATTATAACACTATGCAAAGAGAACCCAAAATCTTTATTTGTCATGGATGAGGCGTATATCCATCTTTGTAAAACGGAACAAGTTGCTAAATCGCTAAATGTAATCCCCAAAAATCTTATAATTATAAGATCCCTTACAAAGGCATTTGCTATACCAGGGCTAAGACTCGGATACATTGTAGCCTCACCTGACATAATTAGTAAGATCCGTCAAATGAGACCACCCTGGAGTGTTAATTCTATTGCCCTTATTGCTGGGAAATATATTATGGATCGATATGAAAAACTTCTTCCTGACATTAATCAACTTTGTTCAGAGTCGCAGGTTCTACAAGAAGCTATTAGTAAAATATCAGGTTTTGAAGTTACAACCTCTGACTGTAATTTCTTCCTAATTAAATCAACGCGAATTGATGCCCGGCTATTAAAATCAATATTATTAAAAAAGTATGGGATCCTAATAAGAAATGCATCAAACTTTAAAGGCCTTACTAAGTACCATTTCAGGGTTGCAACTCAAAGCAGGGAAGAGAATAATAGGCTTATCAAAGCGTTGCAGGACTTATCAACAAATTTTTGAATATGCTTGATAAACAATATATATTTATTAGTGCACTAATTTTTGGGGCTTTTTTAGATTCTCTTTTTGGCGACCCAAGAAATCTTCCTCATCCAATCAGGCTTTTTGGTGCAACTATAACCATTCTGGAGAAAAAGTTCAATAGAGATTCGGCCAAAACGATTAAAGGGCTGTTTATGTGCACACTGCTTACTGTTGGGACGTGGTTCATTTTTTTTGGCATACAGAAGATTGCATCTTATAATAATCTATTTATGTTTGTTTACTCATCAATTTTCATTTTTTTTGGATTAAGCAATAAATCTCTTATAACAGAGGCCCTTAAAGTTGAAAAACTACTAAATCAGGGAGCCATTAATAAGGCAAGAGAGAGTTTAAGGGAGATTGTCGGTAGAGATACATCAGAACTCTCCTCACATAAAATAAGGATGGCTCTGCTTGAGACTATGTCGGAAAATCTAAGTGACGGAGTTATTGCCCCCTTATTCTATTATGCTATCGGAGGCATCCCTCTTATGATGACATACAAAATGGTAAACACACTTGATTCTATGGTAGGTTATAAAAATGAGAGATTTCTAAAATTTGGGAGAGCTTCGGCCAAGCTAGATGATTTTGCAAATTATATACCGGCAAGGATTACAGCATTTCTGATTTTTATAACAACCGCCAAGATCAGATCATTTAGATTTATCATAAAGTATGGCCGATGTCACTCTAGTCCAAATTCTGGTTATCCTGAAGCCGCTTTGGCAGGAGCTTTAGACTGTACTTTAGGCGGTCCTAGCCTATATCACGGGGAAGTTGTATTAAAACCTTACATTGGAGACAATCCAAGAGGAATTAGTCATTCTGATATCTTATTTGCAACAAAAACAAACATAGGAGTATTTGTAATTGGATTGACTTTTGTTATTCTAACATTAGTTTAATTTAAGATCTCGCCCCAGAAATACATCATAAGTGAAATTATAAGTGCTCCGGCAAGATTTATTAATAGTCCAGTTCTGGCCATAGTGCTCACAGAGATACGTCCTGTCCCAAAAATTATAGCATTGGGAGGAGTTGCCACCGGAAGCATAAAAGCCATTGAGGCCGACATAGTTGCCGGAATCATCAGCATTATGGGATTAATACCAGTTGAAATCGCTAAACCGGCAAGAACAGGAAGGATCATCTCTGTAGTAGCAGTGTTTGAAGTAAGCTCTGTCAGAAAAGTTATAACAAGACAAATTGTTAGAATAATCAGAAATGGGTGAAGAGCTGCAACACCGGAGAGGTGCTCTCCAAACCACAATGATAGGCCGCTCTCCTTAAATCCTGTTGCAAGTGCAAACCCTCCTCCAAAAAGCAACAGAATATTCCATGGTATTTTTGATGCCGTTGCCCACTCTAAGAGTTTATCTCCCTTTACTGATGAGGATGGGATAACAAACAGAATGAGTGCTATAAATATTGCAATTGTTCCATCATTGATATACTTAGCCACAGGGAACAGATTACTCCACCCCGGTATCGTAAACGAACCCAGTTCAATGTCAATCCTGGTTATCCACAACAGAGCGAGAAGAGAAAAAAGAGTCATTACGATTTTTTGTTCAGGTGTAACCCTTCCCATGTCTTTCAGCTGATTGACAAATGTGTGTTTGTCAATATCCTGCCACTCTTTTCCTTTAGGCCTGAAAAGAAAATAGAGAAGCGCCCATATAAACGCAGTAATCATCAGAGATACAGGCAACGCAAAAAGCATCCATTTATAAAATGACACCTCAACTGCATCAGGGAAATATATATGGTATATCCTCACAAAAGAGAGGTTTGGTGGTGTACCCACAAGTGTTGCCACCCCACCGGTTGAGGCTCCATATGCA
Source organism: uncultured Bacteroidota bacterium (assembly GCA_937901965.1). Classification (GTDB taxonomy): domain Bacteria; phylum Bacteroidota; class Bacteroidia; order Bacteroidales; family UBA932; genus Bact-08. The sequence goes on along the minus strand of CALGSW010000013.1, from coordinate 143,476 downwards.
ATGGCCAGTAAAATTGCAATGGAAAATTTGTCTGAACTCTTATTACCCATTAAACTGTCAAGCTGTGATATTATTGCCATTGCTATTGGTAGCATCATCATCACCGTTGCAGTGTTGGATATCCACATAGAGAGGAAAAAAGAGGCAGCCATAAACCCCAGTAAAATTTTTGCCGGGCTGGTGCCGGTAAAACATAGTATTCTGAATGCAATTCTTCTGTGAAGATCCCACTTTTCCATAGCAAGTGCTACAAGAAATCCTCCCATAAAGAGAAATATTACATCGTTAAAATATGTGGCTGAGACCGCTCTGCCATCCATTATACCAAACAACGGAAAAAGTGCAACAGGGATTAATGAGGTAACTGCAAGAGGGACAACCTCCGTTATCCACCAGACAGCCATTAAAAGAGCAACACAAAATGTGTAGCCTACCCTTGGATTATCAGGAACAAATTCAACAAAAAGAAGGAGATAAAGAATAACAAGTGGTGTTACAAAAAAACTAACCAGCCTCTTGACACCCAATTGCCGGATGAAACTCATCTGAAATTATTTTAGAGACCAGTCTGCGGTCTGTATTTTAAAGCCTCCGGAATGACAGATTTGATATACTCTATCCTCTTTTCATCAGACGGGTGGGTACTGAAAAACTCAGGCATTTTGCTTTCGCCCTGGCTCATCTTCTCCCAGAATGCCGGCGCAACATTGACATCATATCCGGCCATAGCCATTATAATAAGACCCAGCCTATCCGCCTCATACTCGTGCTTTCTTGAGTAGGGAAGAAGAACACCGAGCTGGCTTCCAACATTGAATGCAAGACCAAAAATAGCCTGAGTCTTTTGACTCTCAGTACCTACAAACTGAGACAGAGCCTGTCCGGCAACTCCGGCCAAAGCCTCCTGACTCATACGCTCATTGCCATGTTTTGCGAGTGCATGCGCAATTTCATGCCCCATTACAACAGCCACCAGATCAGGATTATTGGTTATTTTTAAGATACCTTCGTAAAATACGATATTGCCGTTTGGAAGACAAAAAGCATTAACCTGATCGCTTTTAACAACATCAAACTGCCAGTTAATTCCATTCAGCTCTCTCTCCCAGCCGTTTTGTCTGAGATAATTTGCAACTGCTCCCGTTATTTTCTCTCCAACATCTTTGACCATCTTCACACTATTCCGGTCTGAGGAGAGGGTTGATTTTGACATCAGGTCCGTATATGCCTGACTGGACAGTGATGCTATCTGCCCCTGGTCATAAAGAAGCACCTGATTCCTGCCGGTTATCATCACCTTTCCGCAACTCACAGCGAGAACTAGTGTAACAATCACAAATAATATTACGGTTGAGAATCTTTTCATAATTCAAATATTCATTTCTTCATCACAAATATAAATATAAACCCAATAACTGTCATACCCAGAATCTGAGTTCCTGTATCTGCCAGATCTGCCCCCATAAGTATTACTCTCCTCGCACTTTCAATACCATATTGGATTGACAAAACGCGTAATACTTGCCCAGGCTGGCATAGTACTGAGATGGGAGAACATTGTACTAAACATAATCATTAGCACAAGGGTAATGGTCAATAAGTAGACAGCCCTGAGCTGTGTGTCAGAGAACGAGGCTATAACCATTCCTATTCCCAGAACATTAAAAATAAATAGCAGTGAAACAACGAGTTCTCCGCCATTTTATTGAACACAAATCTTTTTACATCAAACATTACGTAAAAGTAATAAATGTTATTAAGTCATTATTCTTTTTACCTTTACTCTGTAAAACTACTTATCCTATGAAACTTGAAAGTGAAAAGTATTGCCACGAGTGTGGCAGAAACATCAACGCCAAGGCTGAGATTTGTCCGCTTTGCGGTGTAAGGCAGCCGAACATGGGATCTTCAGATTTTGGTTACGGGCACGGTGCCAGTAATCAGTGGCTCATAACCTTCCTTCTTTGCTGGTTCCTGGGCGTATTTGGAGTACACAGATTCTATACCGGTCATACAGGTACCGGAATTTTAATGCTGATTACATTTGGCGGATGCGGAATCTGGTGGTTAATAGACTTTATAATGATCATCGTTGGAAACTTTAAGGATAGCGATGGGAATGTTATCAGGTTACGTTAGGTCTAATAAACTTATCTCTTTAGTAGCTCTCTATTTTATTGTATCTGTTGTGTTGCAGATGGCTTTTTCTGTCAACATAATGTTTCCGTGTCTGTGGAAAACCATTTTTCATCATGAGTGTCCGGGTTGCGGACTCACTACGGCACTTATAGATCTTATCCGTTTTGACATAGAGGGTGCATACAGGGCAAACCCTCTTATATTTATTGTTCTGCCCTCAGTAATATTTTATATAATTAAAGACTACAGGAGATATACACAGAAGAGACCTTATGTATAGATTTTTGCGTTTTTTATACAAAAGAGATTATATTTGTATACATTTCTTAAATTTCCATACATATGAAATCCTGGACTGTCTTAGAGTTACCATACAATGTTGATCTGGAAACAAAGAGAGTGCTTAAAGCACTCCCATCTGCACATGCAGCATTAGCTGAATTAAAAGGGATAGTCTCAACCATTCCCAATCAGAACATTCTTATAAACACGCTTGGCCTCCAGGAGGCTAAAGATAGTTCAGCAATAGAAAATATTATTACTACACACGATGACCTTTACAAATCAGAATTAAATCTTAATGCATTCAAGCCTCAACAGGCAAAAGAGGTCCAAAATTATATTTCTGCACTGAGGAAAGGATTTGAACTTATATCTGAATCAGATCTTTTAACAATTAACACTATACTAAAGATTCAGGAGGTACTTGAGGAGAACAGCGCCGGATTCAGAAAATTGCCCGGAACAGAGTTAAAAAGCACTTCAACCGGTAAAACTGTCTATTTACCACCACAAAACAATCAGGATATAATAAAACTAATGTCAAATCTGGAAAAATATATAAACGATCCTGATTTGCAGGACTGCGACTCTCTGATTAAAATGGCTGTTATCCATTTCCAGTTTGAAAGCATTCATCCATTTTATGATGGAAATGGAAGGACCGGCAGGATAATAAACATTCTTTACCTGATTAAAGAGAGGCTACAGTCTTTACCTGTTTTGTACTTAAGCAACTATATAATAAAACATAAGACTGACTACTACAGGCTACTCCAGCAAGTCAGAGATGAGGAGAGTTGGGAAGAGTGGATACTGTTTATGATCAAAGGAGTAGAGCAGACATCCCGGGAAACTATTGATTTGATTATTAAAATCAAAGAGCTTATGCAGGTGTTCAAAAATAGATTGCGAACCAATTACAAGTTTTACAGCCAGGATTTGCTAAATAATTTATTTAAGCACCCATACACAAAGATTGAATTCCTAGTTAACGATTTAGGAATTTCAAGATTAACTGCAGCAAATTATCTGAACAAACTGGCAGAAGATAATTTGTTAACCAAGGTCAAACTTGGAACCGGGAACTACTATATTAACCAAGAACTTTTTGATTTGCTATCTGAAAGATAGTCATTACTGCAGGCTGCCTTGCACCACCAAAGGCCTGTGATCTGAAGAAAGAGCCTCCGGAATAACAGAAGAGTCGATTACCTTGAACTTCTCTGCAAATCTGTTTGATATAAAGATGTAGTCAATGCATCTGTCCGGAAAGTTTGCCGGAAAAGTAAAGGTTTTCCCATCTGAAAGCAGGGAAAATCCGCTCTTTAGAACCTCCAGCTCAGCAGAGCCCGGCAGCGCATTGAAATCTCCGCCTACAATAAACGGCTTTTTAAGCCTGTCGGACTCTTTTAAAAGGATTTTTACCGACTCCATCCGGTCCTCTTCTGTCAGAGAAAAATGGGTAGAGGCAGCAAAGAAGCGATGAAACTCCACAATCAGCAATACCCTCGACTCCTCACGGCCAGGCAGCGGTATCTTCCTTACTGAGAGCGGTTTCTCTGCCGACAGCATCGCCACTCCATATTTTCCGCTTCCAAGTTTTATTGCCGGCGCAAAAACTGCGTGCATCCCGGTGAGCCTGCCAAGCTCCTCAGTCTGATTAACTCCACCACTCCGGACAACAACACTATCAACCTCCTGCAACATAACAATATCCGGCCTCTCACGGCTAATCACCGCCGACGTTCTCACCAGACTTTGCGCCTGCTCCATCCCTTTACCCACACGAATGTTGTAGGACATTATTCTCAGCTCGCCGGCCCCGGCCGGCCCAGCCTGGCCGGTGGCACCCCACGCGGCCCCCGTACCACCCCACGCAGACCCCGTGCTACCCCAGGGGTAAAGCGTCAAAACACTAGTAATCAAGTATATATAAAATTTGCTCTTTTTCATAATTCATTTATATTTAATGTTTTGACACTTTACCCCTGGGGTCACAGTCGGGTCACAGTCGGGTCACAGTCGGGTCACAGTCGGCTGTCGCACAGTCGGCTGTCGCAAAGATAGCAAAAACTAAAAACATTTTTACAATTTTGGAATTCAATTCCAATTTTGTAAGTTTACACCATGATACAGAGAACAGCAGAATCAGAATTACGGGCACTTGCCTCACAATATAAGGCAGTAGCAGTGGTTGGGCCAAGACAGTCCGGCAAGACAACTCTCGTCAGGTGGGTATTTAAAGACAAGCCGTATATAAATCTTGAAAATCCGGACACTCGTCTTTTTGCGACAGATGACCCCAGAGCCTTCCTGTCAAATTATCCCAATGGCGCCATACTTGATGAAGCACAAAGAGTTCCGGAACTTTTTTCATATTTGCAGCAAATTTTAGATGAGTCTGCCACATTTGGACTCTTTATAATAACCGGTTCAAACAATTTTTTACTTCAGGAGAATATATCCCAAAGTCTGGCAGGGAGAATCGGTTACCTTAATCTACTCCCTTTATCTATAGATGAGATAGACAATGTTAGCCTTACCCCTGACACACTAATGTTCAATGGTGGATATCCCATCATTTACAACCAGCAAATTGAGGTTTCAAAATGGTACTCAAATTATATCCGGACCTATGTTGAGAGAGACGTCCGATTACTGAAAAATATCAGTAATCTCAATACATTTGAAAAATTTCTCAGGTTATGTGCCGGCCGTATTGGCCAGTTGTTGAATATGAGTAACCTGGCTATTGAAACCGGCGTTGATGTAAAAACTATAAGTGCATGGATTAGCGTCCTGGAGACAAGCTTTTTAGTATTTAAACTTCAGCCATATCACGAAAATCATAATAAAAGGGTAGTGAAAATGCCAAAATTGTATTTCTACGATACAGGACTGGCCATGGCACTCCTGGGATTTGAAAATGAAAACCATTTAAGCCTTCATCCATACAGAGGACAAATGTTTGAAAACATGGTTATACTTGAGTTTCTAAAAAAGAGATTCAATAAGGGCAAATCAAACAATCTCTATTTCTGGAGAGACAACGTGGGAAACGAAGTTGACTTAATTGTTGCCGATGGATCAACAATCACACCTGTAGAGATAAAATCCGGTCAAACCATAACAAACGAATACTTCAAAGGCATACAGTACTGGAACAAAATTTCAAAAACTGAAGGTGGCTATGTTATATACGGCGGCAATACCCAACAAGTCAGAGGAAATGGTATCCATATAATGCCTTATAATCAAATAAGCAAAGTCAATTAGGATTCGTTCTCACAACCGTCAACTATACTTTTGCGAATAAAGTTAAATAATTGTGTCCGTACTTCTTTGCGCACAAAGGGCAGTAGGCATAATGGACATAGTAGTCTTTTGCCGACTCTCCGCTTTCATTGAGATATCGGTCCATCTCCTTAATGAATTTTGGAATTTCATTGTACTTACCGTCAAAAACTCTTGACACAAAAGTCCCCGATATCTCTGAATTCTGAGCATCAGCAACCTGTTTAGATACCGAATAGTAGATTTCTGACCGGAAAGCAGATGGATCACGGAAGAGGATGAGGGTATCCGATTTATCCGGAAGGTGAGCATCGGCCTTGTCAACCAGTTTGTACATCCTGGTTATTTTCTTTCCGATAGTTGGCGGGAATGGCATGTGAAACAATGTGGGCATTGTCTCTTTTATGAACATCCGGTTTTCCCAAACCTCTCTTTTTTTGTCCCATTTTGAAACATCAAACTCAGGACAGCACTCATCAATTTGATTTTCCATTTTAAATGTATTTTAGTTTGCGGAACTGTTTGTGGATTATAAAAGATAAATCAAATATAGCTAAAGTTATATGTAAGCGTCATTCTATCTGAATGGTTTTTGTGGAGAGGTAAATGAAAGCTAATTTATAGAGGAGCCTTTCTTTAATCCGAGACTATTATATGTAGACAATAGTCCGTTGTTAAAAATGAATTATAAAACCACCTTTACGTATTATGTGTATAGTTAAAATATTTGCAAAAAACGTAAAAGAAAAGCGTATCTCATTGGGCCTTTCCCAAGAGAAACTTGCTTTATTATCTGATTTAGACAGAACATATATTCAAAGTATTGAAAAAGGCAAACGTAATGTCTCTCTTTTAGTTGCAGAAAAAATAGCTAACGCATTTAATATCCCGGTTGAAGATCTGATTAAATAGGTACCTCGCTAATGAGAAAAAATGAATCTAGGAGTAAAGAGCTAGATATTGTTAGATATATTAATAGAGATAAAATATCTGATTTTAAATCTTACGTAATCTCAAACCCTGAAGGAGGAGAGTTCGTAAACGACAAAAAGATTTTTGTGTATGGCAATATTTCCCGTTTGCTTAAAGACATGAAATGGGATGATCCAACTGGTTGCTTCCCCATTAACTCATCAAGCCTTACGATTTATCATCTTGACGGTATTAATCAGAACAAAAAGCAAGAACTTGAGCAAACTTATAATCTTACTCCCGGTTCACTTTCTGGAAAAAGTAAAGCGGATATATTTATTATTACCCCTGATAAAAAGTATATTTTTTCTTTTAAAGACGGCCAATCCGTTGCAAAACTAGGACAAGTATCAGCAGAAACAACGTATGGCAACGCATCGCTTATTGGAGGTCATGGCCTTGGGTCTTGTGATGATTTACTATTGATGAGCAATATCCCTATCACAATTTCAAACACCTCTTTAACTTTTGAGCAATTTTCAAAATTATCTGATAGAGATAAAAGATATGCTGTTGTTAAGCACACTAATAGTAAAAAATGGGAAGAACATGTACGACGTCAAGTTGATTTATCTGTAAAACAAATTCAATCTTTTGCCCGTGATCTTACTGGTAATAAAAACTCATTCCTTGAATACATTTTGTATACATTATTTGGAATGCCAAACCCTCCTGAATATTTTAATTTACTAATAGGCCAGAAAATCATATACTCTAAAGTGATTATTGATTTTTTATTAAGAACGGACTATTCATTAGATTTTTATAGTCATAAAACTGATAATAAAACATCCATCGTAATAACTTTAACATATAAATCCAAGACTTATGGTATAACCAAGATTGAACCATCATTTGATGGCGCGAACAAAAAGGTATCTCAAACGAAAGGAATAATTTACTACTTCCAGCAGTTTCAGGTTAACGGCAACACCATTTGGGATTTGTTAAAGGATATATCTTAAAATATTGTCTGATATTTCTCTTACAACTTTTGCATTTACAGCATTGCCTAAGTGTTCATAGGCTTTGTTCTTATTGGAGTGAGGAATAAAGCTATCCGGAAATCCTTGTAGTCTTGCTGCCTCTCTAATAGAAGCTTTCCTTATGTATCCTTTACCATAATATTCATTAGGATAAAAGTCTTTAATATTTAAGTCTGGTACAATTTCATTTTCCCCAGGGAAATATATTGGTAGAAATTTTGACCATACTTTCGTCAAAGTAGGCACTTTACCAAAAGCATGATATGCTTGACCTATATTTCCACCTTTACATAAATATGCATTACCAACTCTTCTCATACCGTTCATATATGAGGGGGGGGCAATCATGAATGACCTAATATTATCTTGTTGGTTTTTTGAAAGCTCCAGACTGTTAATCTTTTCCTTTTCTGAAATTGAAATAAATGATTTATCCTTATAAGTATTAAACATCAAATCAATATTTTTTGAATAATCTTTATGTAATCCTATAATATATACTCTTTTCCTGACCTGAGGTGATCCAAATTTGCTGCTATCCAGCTCAATCCATTTAACATTATAATCTTTTAATTTAGCTAAGTTTTCCTCTATAAAGTTCATTGTTGAACCAATTTTAGTTGGAATTGCTGAAAGCTTAGATATATAATGTCCTCCACCGCTTGTCTTAATACCCGGTACATTTTCCAGTATAAAAGATTTTGCACGAAAATGCTTTATTATCTCCTCAATTTTAAAGTAAAATTGTCCTCTTGGATCAGACAAACCAAGCTTCTTACCAGAATTGGAAAAGGGCTGGCATGGGAATCCTGCTGTAACAATATCTGCCACTAAATTATTATAGACCCCCAGATTTATCTTGTTTATATCTCCTTGAACATCCGTCTTAAAATTGACTGAGTAAGTTTCTTGGCAAGATTGTTCTATTTCAGAAACCAATACTGGATTTACACCAAACCTATACTTTGATGCCGATGCTGCAACTCCATAATGAAAGCCACCAATTCCTGCAAATAGATCAACTAAATTTAACTTTTGTTGATAAGTTACATTTTCATCTTCAACAAATGGATTATCATCAATTAACTCTTTATTAAACAGGTTCAGTTGGGCCATAACAATTTTATAAGGACTGCAAATTTAAGAAATATCAAACATCCTACATTTTATTAATTAATTATAATCGTTTAGAAACGTATTGGATCTTAAATTGAGATATTTTCATATAATCCGGCGCGACCGACACTGGAGCCAATCACAAAAGAATATGGTATTTATCTCCCTATAATACCTCTTCTTCTTCACTCCGCCAGGCCGGATTCACAATACACAAAAATACCAGATCTCCCTCACCTCTGTTCTCAATAAACTGACGGGAATCTGCCGGAATAAAAACCGACTGACCGGGATACACCATTGATATCTCGTCATCAATATGCATCAGTCCCTCACCCTCCAGAATATAATAAACCTCTGTAGACTTCAGGATATGAGGATATGACACCTTACCAGGCTTAAGGCGAGAATGAGCAAGGCTATATCCAATAGGCAGAGGTTCGTGGTCCGGATGCAAAATTACCCTGAGCAGCGTATCATCTCCCGCAGTTATTTCAGGGATTGAAGATATGGTTTTAATTAGCATGGCAGTAATAGTAGGCCTAAAGTTATTACTTTTTGGAAAATTTTTGTTCTTTTGAAAACAAGTACTTACCTCTGGCGTTAGTAACGCAAAGCATAAGCAATGATAGTCTCATTCGGGTCAAGTGCCTGCCTAGTGAAATTCAGCATATTTCAAGGAGAAAACTCAGAATGTTAAATAGTTCTCAAAAATTAACAGATTTAAGGATTCCATCAGCTAACCGACTGAAGAGATTATCAGGTAAGCTCAAGGATTAATATAGTATTAGAATCAAAGACCAGTGGAGTATTGTTTTCAAATGGGACAATAGACAAGAATATCCCAGATAATCAAAGGAAAAAGAAGTATCACTGCCGATACAGCTTTGCGACTTGCAGAGTATTTTGGAGTAGATCCAAAGTTCTGACTAGGACTACTTCTAGAAGAGGAGCGCAAGATAGAAGTTTTAAACAGTATTAGCCAGATTAGGCGGATTTCACCTCAGTTCGCCTAATATTTCTGCACAATCATGACAGCAGATAATCCTATTAGAGGCCTAAGTTGTTATTTGTAATCGGTAATAAGAAGGGCAGCATGTTTGCTGCATTAATGTTCACAATTTTATTGCTCTTAAATTATCTGTCTCTCTTTTTCTCAATCAACCCTTACAGACCCACCCTCACCCATCTTTTTTTGCCTCTCACCTACATCTTCTGCTACATTTGCAAAATATTAATTATACCCAGTTATGAAAGAGAGATACCTGAAGTTTTTGGCTGTGACGTTTTTTGCAAGTGGAGCGTGGGATACGGTTGCGGGGTTTTTGTATATATTTTGTATCGGGACGGGAAGGAGTATTGATAATCCCCCTATGGATCCGTTTTATGCTATTTTCCTGGGGTCGTTTTTTCTGTGCTTTGCCTGGCTGCAGTTCTTCTCTGCGTTTAACATCAGGAGATATGCGTTTAATGTAGGGTGTCTGATTTTTGGGAGGGTGTTCTATGTGGCTCAGTTGTATGCATTCATGATTTTTGCGCCGGATTTCCCCTCTACTTTCTGGTTTACTGGGGTAATTGATTCGGTCTTTACTGTTCTTTATATCTTTTTTGCATTTAAGGGCGGACTCAGGATGAGAGAGTTATTCTTACCAAAAATCTGACTACAAAAAATGACGGCATTTTACTACAAAAAATGGCGACTGAGTATACATAACAAACGACCGAAAATACTTCCGGCCGTTAGTCATGTTTAATACTAAAATCCAGGCTATTCTACTTTGTTCACGCTGGCACCGCTGCTGGTTTTAACCTCTAGCTGATTTGTTCCTTTATATTTTACGGTTGCTCCGCTTGAGGCTCTGGCCTTTAGGAAACCGGTGGCAAACACCTCGGCATATGAACCGGATGAGAGGTCGGTCTCTACGTTAACAGCCTCAAGATCGAATCCCTTAAAATTACTTCCGCTTGATGATTCAATTGAGAACTCATCGGCCTTGCCGGTGAATTTTGCATCGCTTCCGCTGGACATTGTGAGTGATAGCTCTCTGACTTCCAGTCTTCCCTCTGCCGATGCTCCGGAGCTCACTTCTATTTCCAGTTCGTCTGCTTTCCAGCCTGAACTAAGGTTTAAATCGCTTCCGCTGCTTGCCTTAATCTCCTCAAGGTAAGCAACATTCACATAAATTTTGATTTCCGGATTTCTGAAGCTTACCTCAAGGTCTTTTGTGAATTTGAGAGTACTGTCAACCACCTCTACATTAATATACTCATGTATATTTTCATATGTGGCAACCTTTACTGAGATTGTGGAGTCTTGTGTTAGAATCAGTTCCATTCCGCTTGATACAGAGACGTTTTTAAACGGATCTACATTGTATACCTTTGATGTGTATTCACCTTCCGGTGTGATAGCATTGAATACGCATGAGCTGAGGGCAAGTGTCGCCACGGCAAATGCCATAAATGAGATGAGGAGTTTTTTCATAATTATATGGTTAGTTTATCTTCAATATCTGTTTGACGTAAAACAGTGAGGAAAAGTTGCAGGGAATGAAAAATATCAGGAGATTCTTTTTAATCTCTCAAAAACAATCTCTTTATATCTCTCCTTATAATCATCATTTAAAAAGCTTGAGTCAATAAACTCTATCCATTTGGGAGCAGCCTCCAGCATCTTGTTAAAGATATTCTGTTGTTGCTTCTCTTCAACATGGAGGGTATTCATTGCTGCTATAAAGTCTGACCTCTTGATTTTTCTCTTTTTAGCATTTAATGTCAGAGCCATATCCTCTTTATCAGCTGGATTTACCAAGGCTGTATTTACCAGATCGTATGCCGGGGCGAAAATCATCCCGGTACCCGGATGCTCAAGAAGGGAGAAGTTTTTAAGATGCATATCGGCATTACCTGTAAGAAATGAGAACAGAACAAGTTCAAAGAAATTTATTATATCCAGACCCGGTGCAGACGAATATTTCCTGATTGTTTTCGCTATCTGCTCATAACTTCCATGATATTTGTCCTCTGTCATTCTCTCCATCAGCTGGCAGAAGTCCTCCATTGCCAGTTTACCAGTTCTGGTTCTGTCCATTCTCTTGGTTATATAAGCAAGGTTCCCTGAACTCATCCTTATTAAAGAGTGTGGAGCTGTTCTTATTCTGGCCAGTTCTGCCAAATGCATTGTCAGGTCCTCCACTTCCGGCAGTTGGGCGTACGAAGATACCTGAGGTTTTAAAATATATCCGCCCCAAAGCCCCACGATGGTAAATCGCTTAAAAGGTGTTCCTTTACTATCTTTACTATCTTTGCTAATGTGCAGAGAAAGCTTGGTTTGGACACCGGCAACAGCTGTGTGGCTGTTAATTATTTCCTTTGCGAGTGGTTCTAAATCAGACTCTGAGTATGGAAGAGCAGGTGGAGTTGTAAGGTCAAAAATCTTTTTTGAACAGGCAGTGTGAAAATCACCCTCCTCGCTACCAATAGGTTTATAGCAATATAGGCACTTTTTCATACTGCACCCTCCCTCTTTTCTATTATACTTACAGCTCCAATGCAATCATTGCAACAAACCATTAACAACCCCATCCTGTCTCTTTGGTTCAACTTCCAGTTTTTCTCTGCAATATCCAGTAACCATCCTTCCGGAATAAGGCCGTCAAAAAAAGGGAAAAGAGTATTAGAGTTATATACTCTGTTTTTTAGCGGGAAGGTTAAACTCACTGGTTCAGACCCAGGCTCGTTTATATAACCCAAATCATATTCAAAATGATACCCTAGTTCATCCTGAGTAAGGTAACCCGCAAGCCTCTCTTTATACCAGACCTCTGCACGTCTCATAATTTATCCCTTATTTGCTTTACAGCACCCACTTCATACCCAAAAAGCTGAAGGACCTGATTTACTTTATCAAGTCTTAATGTCTCTTTTCCTTGCTCCAGTTCTCTTACAAACCTCAGCCCAACACCCGCCTTTTCTGCCAATTCCGGCTGTGTTAGCTTCATACTCTTTCTCAACCCTTTGACAAAGTCTCCCAATTGCATAATTATACCCTTTTGGGTGCAATATAGCAATAATTTTCATAAATACACCCTTTAGGGTACAAATATTGTTCTGTGCACACTGTTTATACCTCATCGGGTATATTTCGCATCCTCCCGGCTATCAAAATTGAGAACACCACCCAAGGTACAAGAGAGAGCAAAGAGAAGATAAGGCCGATTGTTCCGGCTGTGGATGGGATAATCATTAGGGCGGCGGAGGCGAGCCCCCACAGGGCTGTGGTGCGGGTGAAGGTCCGCTCCCTCTCTTTGAGCATCACCCATGAGAAGATGAAGAGTGTGATTGCGTTTAATATGTAGTAAACATCAAAGGCTGTCCCTTTGTAGGTGGCGAGCATCCCCTCTCCTGCAGCAAGAAGTTGCTGTTTCAAAAGAGGATTGGCACTCCCGTAAAAGGATTTTGCCAAACTCATCATCTCAAAAGCCACAGAGGAGGCGTAGTATGTTGCAAGACCCACAAGCCCCATTGCCAGAGCCGTTATTATGGCCGAAGGATTTGCCTTGTACAGAGATGCGGCCAGTCCCAGATAGACCGATATCATCAGGGCGTTGTTCAGCAGATAGAGCAGATCCAGACTAAGCAGCCCAAGAAGTGGACTCTGCTCAAAAAGTTCAAAAAAACCTTTCACATCTGCCGGAGGAGGCCAGATTGCAAATATTGCTATCTGCACCGGAATAATAAGAACCACCGCAATAGCTGCAGTGGCTCCCCATTTTCTTAACTCTTTCATCTATTTAATCATGTGCTCAACAAGTGCAGACATCTCTGCCACATTGTTAAAGCTCAGGTTTTTACCCTTCATGTACTCTTTATAGCTCTCTTTATTGCCTTTGAAGATTTTCTCCATCTGCCTCATGTTGATAATTTTAGTAACCTTATCTCCATCTTTGAACCAGTAGTATTTGAAAGGCACTATTCTGTAACCCTCAGGAACTGCGAGATCATAGAAGATTCCATTTGCCATAAGCGAAGTATAGCTTTTTGATGCACCTGTCTCTGTTGTTGTTCCATAGGCCGATGGTTTTGGTGGCTCTATCACTCTGCATCTGTGCTCTACCAAAAGCTCTTTGCCATCCTTTACGTACGCTACCTCTACAAACTTTCCGTTATATGGATAGAATTTTCTTTTCTGAATAACGATAGTATCCACAAGCCCAATCTCATCTTTTCCTATCGCTTTCATCTTTCCTCTCTCTTTAAATAACATCTCCTCTGTAACAGAGTTGTAGTTAAGCATTCCGCTGTTGATGACTCCGTTTTTCATATAGATAAACCCTTGCGTGAAGTCGTCAAGTATATAGTGAGAAAGCACCTGGCCTTTTGTCTGTGCAGTTGATGAGATTGCAATCAGAGTTGCAATAGTGAGCAAAAATAACTTTTTCATTTTGAAATAGTGGTTAAAGTGGTTGTTTACTTTATGTTAGTTTTGGAGGTTATCCATAGCATGTGCCATGTCAGTAATATCAGAAAGATTTTCAAATTTAATTTTATTCTCCTTTATAAACTTGTCAAATGTATCTTTTTTGTCTGAATATACCTTGCGGAACTGTTTCAGGTTGAAAATTCTTGTGATTTTGCCATCCCTCTCTACCAGATAGTTCATAACAGGCTTAACCTTGTAACCATCCGGAAGCTGAAGTTTATAGTACATATTTCCATCACCAGTTATTCCGGAATACCTGTCCACTGCAGAAACATGTGATGTTCCGCCATACGGGGCAGGATTACCCGGAGGCACCACAGTACTGCGGTGTTCGGCATAAACTGTGTGAGTCTTGCCTTCGTATAAAACCTCAACGAATTTCCCGTTTTTGACAACAAATTTTCTACCGCTTATAGCCACATACTCCAGCTCCTTCATCTCTGCATCTCCTATCGCAAGAACCTGCTCGCCCCGCTTAAAGACCATCTCTTCAGTAACCGTGTTATAGTTCAGGCGCATCTGCTGAGTTCTTCCTCCGCCTATTGAAACATACCCATCTGTAAAATCAGGGAAGACGTAGTGAGAAAGTACAATTTGAGTAATCTGCGCATCAAGCTGCAGAAATGATAATACAAAAAATGACAGCGCAATTATTATTTTCCTTTTCATAATACAGTATTCATTATTGATATACATGAATCAACTTTGGTTATAAAATCTTCTGCAGCAGCTTTAAGTTCTCTGCCTGTTTCGGATTCTGTATTTGCTTTTTTTACAATTGCATATATCTGAGGCTTGAATTTCAACCATGAGTCTACATATTTAACGTTGAGCGGACCTCCCTTAACTGAAAAGTCAACCGGCTGAATGGGATCAAGAATTCCGGGGGGTATATCTGTGCCGGCTGTGAATTGGTAGATGCCCTCAACAAAGAGATCATCCAAAACAATTAGGGCGTAATATGCGTTCATGAATCTAGTCTGCACAAGCTCCGCCCAGAAGGCGATTCCAACACTCTGCCTTAGCATGGAACCCAGAGTGTTGTGCAAAATGCTGAAGTCATAAAAAGATGTTGTATAATTCCTCCAGATTAGTATTTGAGCCGCATAATCTCCGGCGCCGGACATTGGTGGCATTGTGGTACTTGTCAATGGTTTGTATAGGAGCACCGGTTCGGGAGCCTTTGTGCAGCCAAAGAGTAGTCCGGCTACACACGCTAATACAAACAACTTCAGTTTTGCTTTCATAAAGTGAATTTGAGTGATTTTCCAAATGTAATAAAAATGTATTAACAACAGAGCCCTTTTTACTATATTTGGCAACGCAAAGAGTAATATTAGCATGAAAACATATCTTTCTCTACTTAACCATATAATGACCAACGGAACCCTAAAATCAGACAGAACCGGAACGGGGACTAAAAGCGTTTTTGGATACCAGATGCGCTTTGATCTTCAGGAGGGATTTCCGCTTCTTACTACAAAAAAAGTTCATCTTAAATCAATTATCCACGAACTTCTGTGGTTTATAGCAGGTGATACAAATATAAAATACCTTAATGATAACGGCGTAACTATTTGGGATGAGTGGGCCGATGAGAATGGTGAACTTGGTCCGGTATATGGAAGGCAGTGGCGCTCTTGGGAGACAGCAGATGGCCGGACAGTAGATCAGCTGAAGGCTTTGATAGAGGGCATTAAGAGAAATCCGGACTCCCGAAGACATATTATCTCTGCATGGAACCCCGGCGAGGTGGATAAGATGGCACTGCCCCCTTGTCACGCGATGTTCCAGTTTTATGTGGCAGAGGAAAAACTTAGCTGCCAGCTATATCAGCGCAGTGCAGATGTCTTTCTTGGCGTTCCTTTTAATATTGCTTCTTATGCCCTTCTAACTATGATGGTGGCTCAGGTTTGCGGGCTGAAGCCCGGTGATTTTATTCACACCTTTGGGGACGCACATATTTATACAAACCATTTTGAGCAGGTGGCCCTGCAGCTCTCAAGAGAGCCAAGACCACTGCCCATAATGAAAATAAACCCAAATGTGTCTGACATATTCGGGTTCAGGTACGAAGATTTTCAACTGGACGGTTATACCCCGCACCCTTCAATCAAAGCTCCGATAGCGGTTTAAACAACGCCGTTATTTCTGGTGATTGCTTAGTTATCAACTTTTTACAAAAATAATTTTATGATTTCAATAATTGTTGCAGTTGCGGACAATCTAGCCATAGGGAAGGACAATAATCTGCTGTGGCACATATCGGAAGACCTGAAATATTTCAAACGGATTACCGCCGGACATACTGTGATAATGGGGCGCAAAACCTGGGAGTCCATAGGAAGACCTCTTCCAAACCGCCGCAATATTGTTATCAGTCGCTCTCTTAAGGCCGACTCTCTTGCGGGGGCAGAGGTGTTTCCCTCGCTGGAGGAGGCTCTCTCTGCTTCAGGCGGAGCTGGAAACAGCAGTGAAGAGGTATTCATTATAGGTGGCGGAGAGATTTACAGGCAGGCACTTCCTCTGGCAGACAAAATATATCTTACAAGGGTTCATATAAATGTATCTGATGCGGACACATTTTTCCCTGCTTTTGATGAGAAGGCATGGCAAGAGATTGGGCGCGAGAGCTTTGAGCAGGGCGAGAAGTTTGAGCGGCCGTTTGAGTTTATCGTGTTTGAACGCATAAAATAAATCAGCGAACAGAGTCATATAGATAAAAGCTATTAACCCATAGAGAGAGCCTAAGAAACCTTGGGCTCTTTTTTGTGTTTATAAGTCATAACAATTAACGAAAAGCATAACGCATGAAAAAGTTAATGATGATGCTGGCAATTGCGGCTCTGCCTTTTGCCGGATATTCACAAAAGAATAATAATAAAAAAGATATAGCAATGACAACCATAAACAAACTGGAATTTCACAACTTACCTTACGCCTACGATGCACTTGAGCCATTCATTGACAAGATGACAATGGAGATTCACCACAGCAAACACCACAAGGCATATTTTGACAATATGATGAACGCTGTAAAGGGAACCGATATGGAGAACAAATCTCTTGAGGAGGTTTTTGCAAATATGAGCAAATACCCGGCTGCAGTGCGCAACAACGGAGGCGGTTATTACAACCACAATCTCTACTGGGAGGTTATGAAAGTAAACGGTGGCAAGCCATCGGCAAAACTGGAGGCTGCAATTGTGAAGACTTTCGGATCAATGGACGAGCTAAAGAAACAATTTACGGACGCCGGCAAAACCCGCTTTGGAAGCGGCTGGGCATGGCTTAGTGTAGACAAGGACGGTAAACTGTTCGTATCATCTACTCCAAATCAGGACAACCCTCTTATGGACGTAGCCGAGAAGCACGGAACACCTATCCTTGGTATGGATGTCTGGGAGCATGCGTACTATCTGAAATATCAGAATAAGCGCCCTGACTATACAGAAGCTTTCTGGAATGTAATAAACTGGGAAGCTGTCTCTAAAAAGTACGATTCTATAGTTAAGTAATTAGTTAAGTTTGAATTAGGGTAGAGGGGCCTGTCGTGAGACAGGCCTTTCGTTTTATATTCAGCTCTCTTAGCCTATTAAATCTTTAATTATCTCCTCCGCACTCTCCTCACGCCTCACCAGAGTGGCTATCTGCCCTATCTCAAGCTCCCCTTCATCAAGGTCGCCCAGGAAGATACCTGCTTTTGCACGCCCTTTACCCAGAAGTGTATCCATCTCCTCTGCAGTGGCTCCTCTGTTTTCTGCCTCAATTACTGCAGCTGAAAACCGGTTGTCTGCAAGACGTGTAGGGGCCAGTTTTTTGAGAAGAAGTTTTGTTTCGCCCTCTTTTAGTCCGCGGCAGCGGATTTTGAAGTTTTCATGTGCCGAACTCTCCTTGCAAAGCGCAAAGCGTGTGCCTATCTGAACCCCCTCAGCACCTAATGCCAATGCTGCATTAAATTGAGCCTTTGTTGCAACCCCGCCTGCAGCAATAAGTGGGATGTTAATTACCTCCCTTACTGCCGGAATAAGACAAAAGGTTGTTGTCTCCTCCCGTCCGTTGTGTCCGCCGGCCTCAAACCCCTCAGCAACAACAGCGTCAACACCTGCCTCCTGGCACTTAAAAGCAAAAGTGCTGCTTGAAACCACATGTGCCACTTTGATTCCGTGCCCCTTAAGGACCGACGTCCATTTTTTTGGGCTGCCTGCAGATGTAAATACTATTGGAACCCTCTCTTCAATTATAATATTCATAATTTCCTCTATCTGAGGATATAGGAGTGGTACATTTACTCCAAAGGGAAGTGTTACTCCATTTTCAGTAAGTGCTTCGCGGCAGCTTACTATGTGATGGCGCAGGTTCTCAGGATGCATAGATCCTGCTCCCAAGAGCCCTAGCCCTCCGGCTTTGCTCACCGCCGATGCCAGCTTCCATCCGCTGCACCAAACCATCCCGCCCTGAATGATGGGATATTTAATTCCAAATAATTTGCAAACTCTGTTATCCATATGTATTAACAAAAGTACAAATTTTTATCTTTGCTTCCGGCAACTTAAACTTGAAGAACTATGTCTGAAATAAAACGTGATGGCTTTGGCAGCAGCTTTGGAGTACTGGTGGCAGTAGCAGGCTCTGCCGTAGGGCTCGGAAACCTGTGGAGATTTCCATATCTGGTGGGAACAAACGGCGGAGCTGCATTTATCATTATATATCTTTTATGTGTGGTGCTCCTGTGCCTTCCAATAATGTTTTCTGAATTTATAATAGGCCGCAGAGCGCAATCAAATGTATTTGGAGCAATAAACAAGCTTGCCCCCAAATCACCTTTTATATCCATAGGAGTTATAAGTGTGGTTGCATCAATATGTATAATGGCTTTCTACAGCGTTGTAGGGGGGTGGACAATTGAATATATTTTTAAATCATTCTCTGCAGATTTTTTAACCTCTAACAGTTCAAATCTAGAGAGTCAGTTTAAGGAGGCCTCCACCACAACACTGGTACCTATCATATATCATCTTGTATTTCTTGGCCTTTCTGCCTTGATTGTTGTTGCCGGAATCAAAAACGGGATTGAGAAATATTCAAAAATTCTAATGCCGGCTCTCTTCTTTCTTGTTCTGCTCCTTGCAGTAAGATCAATTACTCTTGATGGGTCATCCGCAGGTATTAAGTTCCTTTTCTATCCGGATTTTTCTAAGATAACCGGTGCCACACTTCTTGCCGCACTTGGACAGGCATTCTTCTCTCTAAGTCTTGGAATGGGATGCATCATAACTTACGGATCTTATGTCAAGAAAAACGAGAATCTCTTTAAGATCTCATTAATGACTGCGGCTGCTGATACGGGTTTTGCCATACTTGCCGGTCTCGCGGTTATGCCTGCAGTTTTTGCATTTGGAATCTCTCCCGGTCAGGGCCCAAGCCTCGTTTTCATAACCCTGCCTCAGATTTTTGGCCAGTTACCTCTTGGCAATTTTATTTCAGCAGCCTTCTTCTTCATCCTTTTCATTGCAGCAATAACATCGGCAATTTCCCTGCTGGAAGTTATTGTAGCTTACTTTACGGAAGAGCTGAAACTTACCCGTAAGGCAGCTGTACTCATTGCATTCTCAATTATAGGCGTATTTGGTACCCTTAGCTCTCTTTCAAACGGAGTGCTTGCAGATGTAAAAATATTCGGCAAGACATTCTTTGACCTGTTTGATTACACCTCTTCAAACATTCTTCTTCCTGTTGGCGGGTTGCTTGTTGTTATGTTTGTAGGATGGAGAATGAAGAAAGCCGACGTACTGGACGAACTCACAAACGGGGGTTCTATTGCAATTAAAGGTTTTATCCTTAAGTGGGTGCTTTTCACCATTCGGTTCCTGGCCCCTATCGCAATAGCACTTGTGCTCCTCAGCTCCATCGGCTTTATAAAACTATTCTAGTGCTCTGCCGGGTCAGACTTTTGCAGACCTGTCAATAAATCTGGCGAATTGTACTGCCGGAGGGCCGGTAAGTGTGTACACTTTACTCATTGGCTCATATTTGTGAGGTACAAAATGGAAGAGTTGCCATGCGGCAAAATCCTTGTCTTTTGTTAAAAGAACATCAAGTCTTGTTCCTCCCTGCTGCAGGAATTGAAGAGCCTCTACGGAGTCATTAAGTTCTCCTTCAAGTATTGTCTTGATTGCCTGACTTTTTTCAGAGGTAACATAAAATGTTCTCCTTCCAATATGACAGCCGGTAGGTTCATATACCTCAATTTTTGGTTTAATTAAGTAGGTTATTGCTCCGGCAACTATTATTACAGCTCCTGCTGTGGCTGACCACAGAACCAGTGCAATGATTCCTGCCAGAATAAGAATTAGCGATGATGTAATTATTGTAATGTTTGCCCTTTTGGCAACCTGTGGATGTGAAATCTCTCTCACATCATTTGTTGTGATATTATCTGTGTTCATATTTTAGTCTTAAAAAAATTAATAAATGGAAACTCTTTTTCTAAGACCTGAACTAAATTATAATCTCTCTGATTGCGAAGACGAAATACCTTTTAAGTGGCTCCAGCGAAGCGGACTTAGCCTCTCCTGAAATTACTGTTGCTTTTCTGTATATGTTTTCAATATCTCTTTGCTTCAGTAGTGATGAGGCAGATAATTTAACAAACATAAATGAGCCTCCACTCTTTGCTGCCGGTGCAGCCTGCGGTGTCTCTGTTATTGCCGGAACTGAGGCAGACGACGAGGAGAGCATTGAGCCATGACTTTGAAAACTAGCAGTATAAGCATATCCGTCTGTTGCTGTACCTGTTTTTTGAGCCACACCATAAGGTGTAGTGATTAATGTAAGAATGGCAATTACAACAATAAGAGCTGCTGCTGCAACATTTGCAGGCAGTGAGTTGTTGAATATTATCTTTTTGCTCTTATTCATAATTTAGTGCAAAGATAACCACTCTTTTTGTAATTTTGAACATTAACCTAAAAGACAGCTATGACAAACAGTTTCAATCCCTGGCACTGTGTTTCGCCAGGAGATAAACTTCCAAATATTGTAAACGGAGTAATTGAGATTCCCAAAGGAAGCAGAGCAAAATATGAGCTTGACAAGGAGAGCGGACTGCTCAGACTTGACCGGGTTTTGTACACATCTGTATACTACCCTGCTAACTACGGATTCATCCCTCAAACCTATTGTGGTGATAAAGACCCTCTTGACATTCTTATCCTGTCTCAGATTGAGGTAGTCCCGCTTACAATTGTACCGGCAAAGGTTATTGGGGTTATGAGAATGCTTGACGGAGGTGAGGCAGATGATAAAATCATTGCAGTGGCAGCCGGTGACCCGAGTGTAAGCCATTTTAATGACATATCTGAACTTCCTAATCACTCAATTTCAGAGATGTTCAGTTTTTTTGAAGATTACAAAAAACTTGAGAACAAAACTGTAGTTGTTGAGAAGTTCCTTGACAAACGCACCGCCATTAAGATTCTTAACGAGGCATTTGAACTCTACGACAAGTTATTCAAAGGCTCTTGCCCCTGCCGCGTCTGAATACCTCCAGCCCCACCCCTAAAGCAAGTAGAATCAGAAGCACTCCGGAAGCAATTCTAGAGTAGTTTGCTCCTTTGTAGAATGAATCCGGTCTGAATTCAAATTCAATACTTTTACTTCCAGCAGGAACCTTAAGAGCTCTTAAAGTGTAGTCAGCTCTGACAATATCCGCAGGTTTCCCGTCAATAGTTGCAATCCATCCGGCCGGATACCACACCTCGCTAAACACTGCAACCCTGTCTGATGAGACTTCGCACTCATAGGTGAGTTTGTTTGGAGAGTAGCTTGTGAGCCTTATTACATCCTCAAATGCAGGCGAGTCGGCAATTGTTTTGCTTTCTGCCGCTGCCCTGAACTCCTCTGAAATAATGGCTATTTTCCTAAGGTCAAACTTTGCAATTGAATTAATTTCATCCAGATTACTGCCTGCCCATGCAACAGAGTCAACAAACCAACAGTTACCCATAGCGTTATTGTTGAGAAGAGGCGGATTATCGGCACCTATTACTATGTACTTTGAGTTAAGCATATTAAGAGCCGGTATCGCAAGTTGATCAACCATTATCTGTGCCTCTTCAAGAGTCTTTATCCCGGACATTGACTTTGCAATTTTCTGCATTTCAGGCATAATATGATAATCTATCATGTCCTGATACCTCTGAAGCTTTGCCGGACTGTAGCCGCCAATGGTTTTGTGATGGTAGCTAACGTGTGAGTCGTTGAATGTGTTTATACTTAGATCCAGAACTCTGTAGTTAGGGTCTTTGTCCTGTAGTATCACATTATCAACCGGGCGGAGAGCATACTGCTGCTCAAACTCCCTGTTTTTAATAAAATGTGAATCATTAAGGTATCTCTTTCCGGCTCCCCACATATCTGCAAGGACAAGTAGACCGATTACACTATATACAATAAGTCTCGTTTTATCCGCCGACAAACCACCGGCCTTTGCAGCGTCCCTCTTTCTGCCAAACATATACCACAAAAGCGCAGCTGTTGCTAGAATATAGAACAGCGAGCGTAGTGCATCAGATGAGAGCAGCGAGGCCCTGTCAACTGCAAGTGAGGCCTGAATCTCCGCCGGAAGATTGCCGTCGCCTGCAGATGTGAACGACCCTGCGATAGAAGGAATCAGCATAACAAGCAGAGCAAAACCGGCTGTAAGTATCAGAGCCCCGATGACAGAGATCTTAAATTTCTTGCTTTCTACTCCACCTGATTCATTGTTTTTAATCAATTTGTCCACAACCAGTATTCCCATTAGCGGTACCATCACCTGAAGGATCACAAGGACCATGGAGACCGTCCGGAACTTGTTATACATAGGGATGTGCCTGAAGAAAAATTCTGTGAGAGGCAAAAAGTTTGACCCCCATGAAAGCAGTATGGCAAGAAGCGTAACTATCAGCGCCCACCATTTTATGGCACCCCCCATCATGAATAGTGCCAGAATAAACAGAAAGACCATTACAGCACCAAGATACATAGGCCCTGCAGTAAATGGCTGAGGTCCCCAGTAGAGAGGCATCTGTTTAATAATCTGATCTGCCCCCTGAAAACCACCACCCTTGAGGGTTTTATATGTAGCCGACTCTCTGTCCAGCTCCCCTGCCGACGCCCCACCATTGAAGTTAGGTATAAAAAGGTTTGGAGTCTCTTCCGGGCTATATGACCAGCTGGTTGCATACCCAATATCCAGCCCCTCCTGCTGTTTCCCCTGCTCTTTTGCCAGCTCTGAGCCGCCCCTCATAGTATATTTTGAGTACTCGTATGTAGGCCACAGGTGGTTTATGTTGGTTGCTATACCTAATGCCCCCATCACCAGCAGCAATGCAGAGACTTTAAGGAACTTCACAAATTTCTTCTCAATTATGTGATTGTAAAGCTGAGCAAAACCATAGCCTAAAACAATAATAGCCAAATAGTAAGTTATTTGCGGATGGTTTGCCTTAATCTGAAAACTCAGGGCAAATGCAAACAGAATTGCACCCAGCAAAGCCTTCTTTCTGTAAGCATAGACTACTGCTGCAAGGACCCATGGCATAAAAGCAATGGCGACCATCTTTGAGTTGTGACCCACCTGAATTATCTGCATATTATAACTTGCAAACGAAACAGCTATGGCACCCACTATTGACAACCATGGATTTACTCCAAACGACAGAAACAGGAGAAAGGCACCCACCATACTTATAAGGAGATAACTGGGAGGTCTCTCACCTGTAAGCTTGTGAATAGCTTTGTAAAATATGTCTGTGTAGTCTCCGTCATAAACTACTGATATTGTGGTGGCAGGCATCCCGGAAAACATTGAGTTTGTCCAGAGAGCCGGATCTTCTTCAGGGTGTGATTCGTTGTACTGTATTATTTCATTTGCCATTCCTCTCCATGAGGCAATGTCTCCCTGATTCACAACCTTTCCGGAGAAGACCTGAGGTGTGAACATGTATGCAAGCACATAAAACAGCGCGATAGCAGCCACGTACGGCAGCCATATTTTCAGATTTTTCATATCACTTTCTTTCTCTTGTTATCTCGTCAAGTATGAGGGCTAGCCTCCTTGTTAACTCTTTTCTGGAGTACTTTTCAATGTTCCCGTCAGCTGGTGGTACCGCACCCGAAAGATATTCGGCATATCTATCCTCCAGCCATCTTCTGCACCCACTCACGTCATCGTAGTCAAACATTGCTCCCCCCTCGCTCTCCCCGAGGGCAATATCCATATCTCCCCCTTTTGGTCCAAAGCCGAGTATAGGTCTTCTTGCTGCCAGGTATTCAAAGAATTTTCCTGTAAGAATACCTCTGCTTTCCGGCTCCATGCCTCCTGACAAAAGCAATAGCTGAGAACTGCTCTGAAGCTCGGTCACTTTATCGTGAGACATGTAATCGATTCTTTCAAGGTATGGTGTGAGTTCTGCCTCCTCAATGGATTGCAAAATAGCCCCATCTGTATGACCCACAAGACGTATCTTTAAAACCGACGCAAATTCAGGGTCCCGTTTAACCCATTTTGAGAGGATATCCCATAGTATAGCCGGATTCTGACTCTTCACAAACAGGCCTGTGTATGTTAATGAGAACATCTTATCAAGCCTGGCCTCTCCCTTAGGGAAGTCAGCCGGATCGTAGCCATTTGTTATGACAGGCACTTCACCACTCCTCACCTCCTCAAGCTCCCCGGCAATGGTAGATGTAACTGTAAGCACAACATCGGCCCCCTTTACAACGCTCCTCTCCAGTAACGTATGCAAGGCTTTAACCGGTGCTGAATATTTCATATACTTGAAGGTGAACATCTTTGTCCACGGGTCGCGGAAGTCTGCTATCCAAGGAATTTTAAGCGATTTTGCCACACCCTTTGCGATAAGGTGCATTGAATGTGGCGGGCCGGTGCTCACTATAGCATCAACAGGATTCTCTCTGAGCCACCTTTTGAGGAACCTTTTTGAAGGGGCTATCCAGAGACATTTTGGGTCCGGGATGAAGAGGTTGCTTCTTATGAATAGGGATGTGCCTCCGCCGGTATTTATAAATCCGGGCTTAATGTCGCCCTTTTTCTTCCCGGTAAGGGCTCTGTATATAGAATAGGGCTCCAGAATATCTCTTCTGATTACCTGGACTCCCGCTGGAATCTCTGCGGCAAGAGAGTTATCCACAGCCATGAGCTCCGGATTTGCCGGGGTGTATATTACCGGCTCCCATCCAAACTCCCTGAGGTATTTGGTAAACTTAAGCCATCTTTGTACTCCCGACCCTCCTGAAGGTGGCCAGTAATAGGTAATTATTAATACCTTTCTCCTCTCCATAGCAGACAAGTCTACTCTTTTATGAAAATGTTATAGAGTGCTCTTGCAACATCGGTCTGTATGTTAACAAATCCACCCTCATATACAGGATTGCATCCGTTAGTAATTAAAACTATCCCAAACTTCTTCTCCGGCTCAAAGAACATTGCACTGTAAAGACCATAGGCAGATCCGGTGTGCCCCACCATTACCTCTCCCGGTATGAAGTTCTTACTTTGTCTGAGAGCAAGACCATAGGTCTCTCCCTCTCCTGTTTCAACCACAGGGCTCTGCATCAGGCGAGATGTCTCTTCCGAAATCACTCTTTTCCCGTCTGCAATTGCTCCGTAATTCATATGCATAATCATATATTTTGCAAGGTCTGTTGCCGATATTTTCATACCTCCTGTAGGGCTGAAAAGAGGGGTACTGTAACCCATTACATAACCGCTGTCCAGCTGTTTTGCCCGGCTCACATATGCAGCGGGTTGCGGAACGGGAATTGAGTCATAAAGAGTAACATACTTTGTCCTGTCAAGTGAGTCCGGATTGAACGAGGCGTAAAGGCCCAGAGGCTCCAGAACTGTATGGCGTACAAACTGATCAAACCTCTCTCCGGCAAGTTTTTCTGCGATTGCCCCCAGAGTATTGAATCCCAGATTACAATATTCGTATTGTGTTCCGGGTTCATATGGATTGTAGCTCTTGGCATATTCCTTATTCTTTTCCGGATTGATAATGTCAAGGTTGAAGTATCCCTGGCTATCGTTTAGTGATGAGGTATGAGAGAGAAGCATCTTTACTGTTATCACTTTTTCAGGAAATCCCGGATTTCTTACCGGGAATCCGGTAAGTTCGCTTACATCCTGATCAAGGCTTATAAGCCCCTTCTCCATTAATGTGAGAAGAGCTGTTGTTGTGAACGATTTTGATATTGAGGCAATGCGGAAAACATCACCCTCTGCAAGCAGTGTACTATCCTCAAGGTTCTTATAACCAAATGATTGTGTATATATTATCTCACCCCCCTTTACAACTGCAACAGCAAGTCCTACTGCAGAATTTTTCTCCATTGCTTTTGTCATCTCCTCCTTTGCCAGAGTCTCTCTGGAAGGGGTGCAGAAAGTTGTTGCCATAACCATTAGTCCCATGGCCGACAGCAGAGCTGTAAAACGAGTGATTTTCATAGTCGATTATAATTGTTTGATAATATACAAAGATAGAGTTTTGAAGCAAAATATATCTATTTTTGTAGAGATGAAGGGCGATAAGAATATAGTGGAAACTCCTTTGATGAAGCAGTATCTCTCCATAAAGGCGAAATACCCGGATGCTATCTTGCTTTTTCGTGTAGGGGACTTTTATGAGACATTTGGGGAGGATGCTGTAACAGCCTCATCGGTACTTGGCATTGTGCTCACCAAGAGGGGGAACGGATCTGCACAGTTTATTGAACTTGCGGGTTTTCCCCACCATTCAATAGACAGTTACCTGCCTAAACTTGTAAGAGCAGGATACAGAGTGGCTGTGTGTGATCAGCTTGAAGACCCAAAGCTTACTAAAAAGATTGTAAAAAGAGGTATAACTGAACTGGTTACTCCGGGTGTTGCATATAATGAACAGCTACTGAGCCAGAAGGAGAATAACTATCTGGCATCTCTCCATTTTGACAAAGACAGGGCTGGAATTGCCTTTTTGGATATCTCTACAGGTTCGTTTCGGGTTGCTCAGGGCTCCCTTGATTATGCAGAGCTGCTTCTCGCAAGCTTTGCTCCAAAGGAGGTGCTTCTCCAGAAGGGTTACAGGCAGGGTTTCGAAGAGAGGTTTGGAAAGGATATATACATAACCCCTATGGACGAGTGGGCCTTTGTACAGGATGCTGCAAGGGAGAAGCTTCTGGAGCAGCTGCAGGTAAGCAGCCTTAAGGGGTTTGGAATAGATGAAATGCCTCTTGCAATTACTGCTGCCGGGAGTATTCTTTTTTACCTTGAGCTTACAAGACACAGCTCCCTGAGTCACCTTTGTTCTGTATCTCGTATTGATGAAGAGGATTATGTCTGGATTGACAAGTTTACTTTCAGGAATCTTGAGATATTCAGCAGCCAGGCAGAGGGAGGAGCCTCTCTCGTCTCCGTTGTGGATAAAACAACCTCTCCCATGGGGGCGCGGCTTCTCAGGAACTGGCTGGCAATGCCTGTCAAAAGTCTGAACGAACTGGAGAGCAGGCATAATATTGTGGAATTACTATATAATGACAATACCCGCCGCGCCCATCTCAGAAATCTCATTTCAGAAATAGGAGACCTTGAGAGGGTTGTGTCAAGGGCTGCTGCAGGAAGAATCTCCCCAAGAGAGGCGGTACAGCTGAAGAGAGGCCTTGAGCAGATGAATCCTTTAAAGAATCTTTGCAGGGAAATCTCTGCTGGTTCATCGCTTTCTTTTGCAGATGAGTTGACATTGCTCTCAGAGGGGCTGGATGAGTGTTCGGCCTTGAAAAACAGACTGGAGAGGGAACTGCTCCCGGAACCTGCGGCACAATTTGGTAAAGGAGACATAGTTGCATCGGGAGTTAATGATGAGCTTGACAGTTTAAGACATATAGCCAGGCATGGTAAAGAGTACCTGAACGAACTTCAGGAGAGGGAGACAGAGAGAACCGGAATTTCATCTCTTAAAGTGAGTTATAATAATGTATTTGGCTATTATCTGGAGGTAAGAAACACACACAAGGAGAAGGTTCCGCCTGAGTGGATAAGAAAACAGACGCTTGTCAATGCTGAGAGATATATCACTCAGGAGTTGAAGGAGTATGAGGAGAAGATATTGGGAGCCGAGGAGAAGATGCTCTCTATTGAGCAGGCCATTTTTTCTGACATAGTGATTTTCATACAAAAAAACATATCTGTAATACAGAGAAATTCAACAATTTTAGCGAGAATTGACTTACTCGCTGGTTTTGCGGAACTTGCAAAGGTCAACAAATATAATAGGCCAAATATCTGCGATAAAAACTCTATTGTAATTAAATCTGGAAGACACCCTGTTATAGAAAAGCTACTTCCTGCCGGTGAGGAGTATGTTGCGAACGACATTGAGCTAGATTCTGAAAATCAGCAGATTATAATTTTAACAGGGCCTAACATGGCAGGTAAAAGTGCATTACTTAGGCAAACGGCTCTTATTGTGCTGCTTGCACAGGCAGGAAGCTTTGTCCCGGCAGAGAGTGCAGAAATTGGAATGGTTGACAAGATTTTCACACGTGTGGGTGCCTCTGATAACATCTCAAGGGGAGAGAGTACTTTTATGGTAGAGATGCTTGAAACAGCCACAATTCTACATAACCTCTCAGGAAGGTCTCTTGTTCTGCTGGACGAGATAGGCAGGGGAACCAGCACTTATGACGGAATGTCAATAGCCTGGTCAATTGTTGAATATCTGCATGAACACCCAAAATTCAGAGCAAAGACTCTTTTCGCGACTCATTATCATGAACTTAATGATTTAGAACAGAGTTTCCCCAGAGTAAAGAACTATCACATATCTGTTAAGGAGGTAGACAAACGGGTAATCTTCTTGAGGAAACTGGTTCCCGGAGGCGTTGCTCACAGCTTTGGAATACATGTCGCCCGTATGGCAGGTATGCCGGCCGATGTTGTAAAAAGGGCAGAGAGGGTGCTTAAGCAGCTTGAATCAAAAGAGGGCTCAAAGGGGGGCAAACGAAGAGTTACTCTCAATGATGATTCTGTCCAATTATCATTCTTTCAGTTGGATGATCCGGTGCTGACCTCTATCAGAGATGATCTTAAAGATTTAGATTTGAATACAATATCACCTCTTGAGGCTTTTGACAGGCTCAGGAGTATTAAGAAAAAGACAGGACTATAAAACACAGGGAATATGACTAATATATACATGAGAGTCGTAATGATTTTCAAGCTTGTACTTGAGAGTATCAGCTTTGCCTTTGGAGCTTTAAAAGGTGACAAGTTCAGAACATTCCTCTCACTTTTTGGAGTTAGTATAGGCATATTCTCTATTGTGACTGTCTTTACTGCAATTGATGCTCTAAAGAGCAATGTTGAATCCGGGCTGAACAGCTTTGGGGGCAGTACGGTTTATGTTCAGCAATTCCCCTTTGCTCCGCCTGAGGGAGAGGAGTATAAGTGGTGGGAGTATATGAATAGGCCCACTCCAAAATATGAAGAGTACCTGTTTCTCAAATCAAACGCACGCACCCTTGATGCTGCTGCCTTTGTTGTGTTTACAAACAGAACCCTAAAGTACAAAAGGGCTTCTTTCAGCAATGGTTTTATATCTGCAGCTACACCTGAATGGGGAGATATTGCAAATGTTGAAATTGAGAAGGGAAGATACTTCTCAAATTTTGAAGCGAGTTCATCTATGCCTGTGGTTATTCTCGGCTACGAGGTAGCTTCAGCACTTTTTGCGTCAGGTGAGGATCCTCTTGAGAAGGTTATTAAGATTGGCAGTGCCAGTGCACGTGTTATCGGGGTGCAAAAGAAGGCCGG
Organism: uncultured Bacteroidota bacterium; assembly: GCA_937901965.1. Taxonomy (GTDB): domain Bacteria; phylum Bacteroidota; class Bacteroidia; order Bacteroidales; family UBA932; genus Bact-08. The sequence goes on along the minus strand of CALGSW010000013.1, from coordinate 113,349 downwards.
AGAGAGTATGATAAATATTTTTGATACAGATAATTCAATTCTCATTACATACAATTTTGCCTCTACCATAATGAATGTCAAAAGTGCCGAGAGCCTTATCTGCCTAAAACCTAATGATAAAGTTGACAGGGAGGAGTTTCTTCAGGAGGCAAGGCAGCTTATAAGAGCATCAAGACGCCTTAAACCTAAGCAAACAGACAACTTTGCACTGAACGAAATGACATTCCTCCTTAATCAGACAAAGGCAATCTTTGGAGGTATAAATATGGCCGGATGGATAATCGGGGGGTTCTCAATATTGATTGGTGGCTTTGGAATTGCCAATATAATGTTTGTCTCTGTAAAAGAGAGGACTAACCTTATAGGGATACAGAAGGCACTAGGTGCGAAGAAATATATGATTCTTACTCAGTTCCTTGCAGAAGCGGCTGTACTTGCTCTTGCCGGAGGGGCAATAGGTTTGCTGATGGTCTGGGTGGTTGTTCTTGCCACTCAGGGTAATGAATCTTTCCCAATGGCAATGAGCTTTTACAACATCTTCAGAGGACTTATGATCTCTTCTGTTATTGGTATTGTAGCCGGTCTGCTTCCTGCATGGACAGCAGCGAATCTCAATCCTGTTGATGCAATTAACTCTAAGTAGGGTTAAATATTCTGTAAAAAGGAAACCAGATTTGTGTCACGTTCAATACCCAGTTTTTGGCGTAACCGCTGGCGTGCTTTTTTCAAAGCCTCTTCTGACTGGAATGTTATATTGGCAATATCTTTACTGCTCATATTCAGCTTAAGGAATGCGCACAGTTTTCGTTCGTTTGCCGTTAGGTCCGGAAAACTTGCGTTGAGCTTCTCATAAAACGAGGTATGAACCTTTTGGAATAATAGCTCAAACTCACTCCAGTTTGAGCTGCGGGAAATTCTTTTAAAATCAGATTTGATTGATTGTATAATTCTCTTTCCCTCGGGGGTGGTATTTTCTAAAATGGCTTCCAGACGTCTGATAGTGTCAGCATCTCTCTCTGAATTCTGAATAAGTTTGAGGGATGCTGCTGTAAGTGATTTTTGATTCAGTTCCAGTTCATGATTTATATGCTCAATCTCTTGTTCAAGCATTCTTTTTTTCTCAGCCTCCATCTCTCGCATCACTTGATTGGCCTTAATCCTGAAGCGGTACAGACGATGTATATATATGGCCAGGATTGATACCAGAATAAAGGAGGTTGCAAGAACCACAATAATAGCATGCTGTTGCTTCCTCCGGGCTGCCTGTACTTCATCCTTCTTGTGTTGTTCTGAAGCAATGGCCTGTCTCTCCTTTTCAAATTTGTATGTATACTCCAACTCTGTTATTTTCCTAACATTGTTTTCATTATATAATTTATCGCTCAACTGTTTAAAAAGCTGGCTATGGCTGTAAGCTCTTTTATAGTTGCCCTTTGAGGCATATAGCTCTGATAGCAGTTTATGAAGCTCCTTCTCTGTTTCTATAATTTTCTGATTTTCTGCAATATTAAGGCTTTCATCGGCATAGCGGAGGGCTTGTGACAACTCTTTTTTGTCAAAGTAGACTTTGGCTATTTGCAATTTTATGTTACTGATTGATGATATAATCCCTTTTCTCTCCGCCAGCTCCAGCGCCTCAAGAAAATTGGCCAGAGCCTGGTCTGCTTTTGACTCTTTATAATATAACTGACCAATGTTTAAAAGAATGCTTATCTGGAGTGGAACAATTCTTAAGTTTTCGCCTATTTCAAGTGCTTTCCGGAAATATTGAAGTGCGCTATTGTTATTTGTATGGAGATAAATCAGTCCAATATTCAGAAGACTTCCTGCAAGGGCGTGCTGGTCATTTGAACTCTCAGCAATTTTTTTTACCCTTTGGTTATATTCAAGGGCCTTTGAATAATCCTTCTGAGCAAAATATATACTTCCTATACTTACCAGACTTTTTGAAACCGCCTTTAAATCACTTCTCTCTTCGCTAATTTTAAGTCCGTGATGATAACTCTCAAGGGCAATAGGGTAGTTTCCCTGTATTGTGTAAATATTTCCCAGAGAGTTATAGCAAACGGCCATTCTGTGCTTATCGTCAACCGTTTTCAGGGCCTCCAGAGCATCATTATATCCCTTTAGTGCTAACTCAACCATACCCATCCGGTTGAAAGCCTGTGAAAGATTAATCCGGTATTTGCCCAGCTCCTGTAAGTCATTTATCTCCTTTGCAATTTCTATAGCTCTCAGATAGTACTTCACAGCCAGTGAATCCCGGCCGGTTACTCCGTAAGCAGTGCCTATGGCATTAGTGTACTTGCCTACTCCTTGCCTATGGTTTATTTTTTTTACCAATTCCAGTGCGTTTTCATAATATACCAGGGCCTTTTCAGGATCTGTACTGGTGCATATTATTCCCTGAAGCCATAAACTCTCGGCCTGACCTTTCACATATCCCAGTTTCTTTGCAAGCTCATATGATTCATCAGCAAATCTTTTCGTTTTGTCTACATCACTTGTATATGATGAGTAGGCAATACTGTTTAAAAGATTCACCCTTGTTGTGTCCTTAGCCTTATGGATTATAAGTCTCTTCTCCAGGCTATCTGTATTTGAAGACTGTCCTGTTAAAGGAGGTGTTAAAAGGATTAAATTAATAAGCAGAAGCGTGGCGAAGCAAAAGGTTCTCAAAAGCATCAGGTGAATGGTAAAAACTAAAATTAGGACAAGTATACTAAATATTTTTGTGCTTGTCCACTTTTTGTCCCCCCGCCTTTTTTCACTAAGTTTGGCTATGAGTTTAACTTTGCGGCAAGTATTAACTCAAATATTTTATTAAAAAATGAAAAAACTAACATTCGTTCTTGCAGCACTGCTTCTAGTTCTTTCCAACAATGTGATGGCACAAAAGAATCCAGCTCTTTTTGGAAATAACAGTAAACACTTAAGAGCAGGTATTGGGCTTAACTCTTATGGAATCCCTATTGAGGTATCATACGAACAGGGCTTCAAACAGAATATATTTGGTGTAAACAAGTTGAATCTAGGTCTTGGAGGTTATCTGGGATATTACGGCAATACAGAGAGTGTTGGTTCATGGGACGGAAGTGACTATGGATATAAATACTCACATATTGTTATTGGAGCAAGAGGAATTGTACACTATCCGTTTATACCTAAAATTGACACATATGCAGGGGTAATGCTTGGTTATAATATTGCAAGCGCAAGATTCTACGGAGACGGAACAGATCCGGGCAGCTCGGCAGCAGGCGGTTTTGCTTTTGGCGGTATCGTAGGAGCCCGTTATCAGTTTAAATCCAAATGGGGAGTATATGCAGAAGCTGGTTATTCAATATCATATTTAAGTTTTGGTTTAGTTTATAGTTTATAGGTCAAATGAAAAAGGGTGCTTTTTATACCTTAAAGTCTGGTTTAGTTATATTCTTTGCATTGTTGTCTCTGTCGTGGGCAAGCAAAGCGAAAGCACAAAGCACCTCTTTTGATGTTAAGTCAACAGGCTATACTATTTCAGTCAATGGTAAGCCTGTTGACTTTAATGTTTATACAATTCACAACTCTCCGTACTGCCGGATTGAAGATCTTGCCAAATCGATGTCCGGCGTTTTTGACGTTCAGCAAAAAACAGACAAAAATCTTGACGAAACGGAATTCCCGGTGTTCCGGATAACCACAGGAAAAGAGCAGAGTGGCTCCGGCACTAAATCGGACGGTAAGAGCAGTAAGGCCCACAGCGTTTATGCGCATCTTTTCGTGGATAATCAACGGTGCCCCACTACCCCGTATAAAATTAACGGCAACTACTTTTTTAAAATGGCTGATATTTTACGTGTGCTTAATATTCAGCTTATTGTAAATCATACAAAACACACAATTGAGATTGAGAGCGATAAACCCTATCTAATGCCGCCGCCCTCAATACCACAGAGTAGCTCCGCTCCCAAAAAGTGGACAAGAATTCCGGCAAATATTGCTGTGGCAGTATCTCAGCTCAATGGATACTTTGACGGAAACAGCTCATCGGTTTTGTTTAATCATACTGTTGCCGATCATCTGTCAGCTAATGCGCTGGTTATTGTTCATATCCCTACCGGAAGGAGAATTGAACTGCCATTTGATGAAAAGGAGAACTCATATGGAGGTATCTTCAGGGGCTTTTCTGAGGGATGGGTACAGGTAATTGCCAGGGTGGGAGAAGAGAGACTCTTTACCTATGTCAATGCCTTGGGAGAGGTAATAAATCCCCGGATGCTGTTTACATCAGCCAGAGCATTTGAAAATGGTCATGCATTTGTTACATATAAAGAGAATGGTGTAGATTATTCAGGTGTAATCAACCATAACGGAGAGGTAATCGTAGCCGTTGCCGGCAAATACGAAAATGCTCAGTTTGGTAATGGTGTCTTTGGATTTGAAACTTTTCTGAAAAGGGGACACAACACATTCTATGATGTACACTACTTTGGTTATGACGGAAAACGGATAAATCTCCCGCTTGACAGAGCAAAGGAGCTGGAAAGCCCCGGTTATAAAACGGCAGAAGCTGAGAAATTTGAAATTCACCGCAAAAACTATGGTAAAAGCCGCTATTGTGGTTACAACCGTTTTATTGTTGAAAAAAACGGTAAGGTAAAAATCGTAGACAGTGATAATAATACAATATTTGAGACTGAATCTGGTATGGATTTCTTGACCCCTCTGTTTGCATGGGGCAAACTTTTTTTCAGATCAGAGGGCATTAAGGACCATAATGGCAGGCAAATCATTGAAAAAGGATATGAGGTAATTGAGCCTGTAGATGGAGAGGCATTCCTTGTAATTGCCGGAAATAAAGTTCAAAAGTTGATTGGACTTGATGGTAAAATATTGGCTAGCAGCTCTAACCCTTCTCTGTGGGCTCTAAGCAATAGTGTTCTTATTACCAATAAGGTATATCATTTTAAAACAGAGATTCTGCCTGGCGATGTTGTAATGATATACTCTAATATGGATTTGGGAAAAAGCATATCTACAGCAAAATTAAAAAGTCTTGTAACAAGCAGACCTCATACAAGCCGCTGGCTGAAACCTACCCATCCGGAGGCTCAGCGACTTGTGCAAAACTCTTCAGCAAACGGACTTCATGTAATTGCATTAGAGGCATTGTATCAAAACTGGTTCAGTACCACAAGCTTAGAAGAGTGATGAAAAATTTATGCTTAATATTTGCGTTTGCTTTAGGTTTGTCGCAATTATCTTTTGCCGGAGACTATAATGCAATATCCAGACCGGCAATGGTTTATGTAAACGGAGTACAGCATCATATGGAGGCTTTTATTCTGAATGGGAGCACGTTATACAAAATACAAGATATTGCAGCTGTGTTTACAGATCTGATGCCAAAATTCTCCTATGAGATAAAGGATGGCCAGGTATACATTACTACAAATAAGAGCCACATCCCGGATGGTAGCGAGTTATACGCAGCTCTGCCGGGAAATTATCCTGTAAGTTTGGTGGCATCATCTGTTAATGTTGATGGGAAAACAGTAAGTGCAAGTGTATACAAAATAAGAGACAGTTACTGTTTGTCAGAAGAGGACGTCTCAAGAATTGCTGATGTTGGAAGAAAACCACTGTCTGAAAAAAGATATACCGGAGTGGAATTTGCCACAAATTTTCGCTTCACTCCCGTCAAAGGGGAGAGGAAAATAAGAGAGACCGACATAGTGGGCAACCTCTCTTTTAACCTCGGCCGTTGGGGAATAGGACTTGAATATAAGGGTTATATATTTGTGATTCACAAGAACAAAATTGTCAGGATTAACAGTGACGGATTGGGTATTAAAGAGTTCAGTAATGTAAAAGTGGCTCACTCTCTTAATGGTTATAAGGAGAGGGTCTATTTTTACGCGTATGGATACAAGGTGATGTCTGTTAATCTGGATGGGGAGGATTTAAGGGAAGAGATGTGCCCCCTTTATGGAATAAACGCCGGCATAGTAGGTCAGGAGCCCTGGTCCATAACATATCTTGGGGACATGGCAATTGTAAAATATAATAACTGTCTTCAAAACAATCAGTGGACAGATGAAATAAGGTGGTATGCAACATCTGGCCGTTCAGAGGAGGTTGTCTATCGTATAAACAGTCAAAAGAGGGTTATTGGTGATTTTTTTCTGGATAAAAACTACGTCTATTTCAGCGTTAACTGGGCCAATAGAAAGGATTTGAATAATATTGGCAAATTGAGCGAAAAGGAATCGTTAATAGAGGATAATGTATCCCAGTTATTCAAAGTGGAAAACAAGATGTACTTTAAGGGGGATGATAATCTTATGTATGAGATGCCTCTGGGGAGTAAATCCGGGAGAAAAAAAATATCAAATGTTACTGTAAACAGGTTTTATGTAAAAGGTAATAAGGTTATTTATCAGAAACAGGAGGCTCTTTATGTTATGAACCTTAATGGCTCAGGACAAAAAAAACTTGTTGACGAAGGGGTTAAGAATTTCAACGTTGCGGGAAACTGGATTGTTTACAGCGAAAGAGATAACACTAACTTTGAAGCAAAGGTGGCTCTGGTAAGTATTGATGGGTCAAAAACCATTAAGTTACCGGATTAGCTGTATATCAGATTAGTCAGTTCAGCAAACTCCTCAACAGAGAGTTGCTCCGGACGCATCCCAAATAAATAACTATCCGGTGGAGTTCTTCCTTCAAGCATCTGCTTTACTGAGTTCCTTACAGCTTTTCTTCTCTGGTTGAAAGATGCTTTAACAACTTTCCTGAACAGTACCTCATCACACCCAAGCGACAATCTGGAATTCCGTTTAAGGGATATTACTGCAGATTTAACCTTTGGAGGCGGTATAAAACTTCCAGGCTCAACCGTAAAAAGGTAGTCAATGTCATACCACGCCTGAAGCAACACAGACAATATTCCATAACTTTTATTTCCCGGAGGAGAGGCCAGCCTCTCTGCTACCTCTTTCTGCAACATGCAGACTATCTGTGGAACCTGATCTTTATAGTCAATCAATTTAAAAAAAATCTGAGATGATATGTTGTATGGGAAGTTCCCGATTACTGAGAATTTTGTTCTGAACACCTTATCCAGATCCATTTTAAGGAAATCTCCCTCAAGCAGATTCTCCCCTATCTGTGGAAAGTTTTTCTGGAGATACTCAATAGACTCTGTGTCAATCTCGGCAGCTTTGAACTCAATATTTACAAGATTTACAAGATACTGAGTCAATACTCCTGTACCGGGACCTATTTCAAGCACCGAACCAGCTAAAGTGGTATCTAGTGAATCAACTATTCTCTCCGCAATCTTCTGATCCTTCAGAAAGTGCTGCCCCAGTGATTTTTTTGCTCTGACATACATGCTGCAAATGTAGTGAAAAATCACCAGCTTCTTTTTATGGTCAGAACTATAGGGAGATGATCACTTATCCCTCCGTTGTATCTGGGCCCAATAAAACTTCTTTTAGGTTTTAATCCAAGGTGAACCTTATCCCTTTCCAAAAGCAGAGGGTGCGAATATATTGATGATAAAGAATCTGAACAATAAACAGGCTCATCTCTGTTTAACATATTTTCTGACACAAGAAAGTGGTCAATAGTCTCCCATATGCCATTAAACCTGATTGTACCTCCCGTACCCTTTGTCCTTATTGAACTACTAACCGGCCTTAACAACTTTAGCCTTGTTACCATTTTTTGAACACCCACAGAGTGAGGCGAGGAGTCGGCAATTTCGTTAAGGTCTCCCATCGCAAGAATGTTTGCCCTGGAATTTAGATTAAGTACTGAATCTGTAATAATGTTAAGTACCTTTGCAGCAGCCTCTCTTGCAGGGACTGTAGCCTTCTCCCCTCCCCACTTGGATGGCCAGTGCATAACCACTAAATGAAGTGTATCCAGTCCGTCAAGTACCCCTTTTGCGTATAGTGTAAGTCTGGTTCGCACCATCTCTCCTTTACTGTCTGTTATTGGATAAAACTTTTTATAAATAAGCCTGAACCTGTCTTTCCTATATAACAAAGCTACATCAATACCCCTGTGATCAGGAGAGTCCGCATGAACTATTCCATAACCTGCCGGAGCCAGTGATGTTACATTTGCAATTCGCCAGCAGACCTGGAAATTCTCAATTTCTGAAATGCCTATGAGTACGGGGAGGTTTCCTTCCGATGCCAGATAAACATGTTTTGCTATACTGTTAATCTTTTTATAGAAATAGGGAGAGGTTGTAAACAAATTTTCCAGATTCCAGAACATGACAAGACAATTTTCACCGGAGCCGGTTCTAATAAAAAATAGTATAAACAGGAGTAGCCTCATGAGACAAATATACTATTTAGCATAGATGGTAATATGCACACAGCTTGCAAACATCTGATTATAAAAGAGAATTGTATCATTTTAGAATTAATGGCATTTTTTGTCTAATTTCGCACCCTCAAATAATTAAAAAAGATACTTATGGCATTGAAATGCGGAATTGTGGGACTGCCAAATGTGGGAAAATCTACACTCTTCAACTGTATCAGCTCCGGTAAGGCGCAATCTGCTAACTTCCCGTTCTGTACAATTGAACCGAATATAGGCTCCACAATAGTTCCGGACGAGAGGCTCCAGGTTCTGGAGAAGCTTGTTAAACCAAACAGAGTGGTTCCGGCAACTGTTGAAATTGTTGATATAGCTGGTCTTGTGAAAGGGGCCAGCAAAGGAGAGGGTCTTGGAAATCAATTTCTTGCAAATATCCGTGAAACCGATGCTATCCTTCACGTACTAAGATGCTTTGATGATCCAAACATTGTTCACGTAGATGGTAATGTTAATCCTGTCAGGGATAAAGAAATTATTGACACAGAACTTCAGATAAAAGACCTTGATACTGTTGAGAATCGTATAGGAAAGGTTCAGAAACAGGCACAAACAGGAGGTGATAAAAATGCAAAGAGGATGTATGATATCCTCGTTAAATTCCGCGATGCATTGATCCAGGGAAAGTCTGCCAGAACAGTTGTTTTTGAAAATGCAGAAGATGAGAAGATGTCTAAAGAGCTTTTTCTACTTACCAATAAACCTGTTCTTTATGTATGTAATGTAGATGAAGCATCGGCAAAAAATGGCAATAAGTATGTTGATATGGTGAAGGAGGCAATCAAGGATGAAGAGGCTGAAATGCTTGTTGTTGCTGCAAAAATAGAGTCTGAAATTGCAGAACTTGAGAGTTTTGAAGAGAGGGAGATGTTCCTTGCAGAGATGGGCCTTGAAGTTTCCGGGGTTTCCAGACTGATAAGAAAGGCTTACGAGTTACTAAACCTGGAGACCTATTTTACAGCAGGTATTCAGGAGGTAAGAGCGTGGACATTCCCAAGGGGAGCAAAGGCACCTCAGGCGGCAGGAATAATACATACAGACTTTGAAAAGGGCTTTATCAGAGCTGAGGTTATCAAATATGAGGACTATGTTAAATACGGCTCGGAAAATGCCTGTAAAGAGGCCGGGAAGATGGGAGTAGAGGGCAAAGAGTACATTGTTCAGGATGGTGACATTATGCACTTCCGCTTCAACGTCTAGGTTAAACGTTGATTTACTAATAAAAAAAGGCTAGCCATTTGTTATAAATTGGCTAGCCTTTTACTATTTTTCTTAAGTGATATCTAGAAGAACTTCAGTCTGTTGTCCTTAACCTCAGCACTCTTTTCAAATATACCCTGTATTTGCTGCAATTTGAATGAGTTGATTTGTCTTGTTCTCAGCTTAGCATCCTGCTCTGTGAAGAACTCGCCACTATTCCTCATATCTACGTTAAATACGTAAACACCCAGATTGCCCTTAACCGGACCTGTTATTTTATTCTCTGAAGCACCTGCAACAGCTCCAATGAATACAGGATCCATGGATTGTGCACCCATTGCGCCAAACGACACGCCACTCTGCCTGCTTACAGTTGTACCCATTATTTCAGCAACTGTTTCAATGTTGGCAACTCCGTTTAGTTTCTCCTTTATATTCTGGAACATCTTATCATTTGTCTTTTCCATCATAAGAACACTCTTAATATTCTCTTTCATGGCGTCAAATGATTGGATTCCTGCCTCTCTTACACCTGTCAAAGCCATAACAAAGAAGTATTTGTTATCAAGCGAAAGAATCTGAGATACGTCCCCTTTTTCAGCTTCATAAATCCATCTGCTTAGTGGCCTTGCATTGTTGTAGGTTGCAACGGTCTTTGCTCCCTCTTCAATACCCACTGCAGGTATAACGGAAAGATTCATCTCTTTTACAGCCTCTCTGAATTTTTCAAGTTTGCCATCTGATTTTGAAGCCAGTTCATTTGCCTTGGAGTAATACTCCTGGAATGTCTGCTTACTGGCAACTGCACTTTTCTCAAGAATCGCAATCTGAACCTTTTTAACAGGAGCAGTTCTCTTTGTAGCCTTTACAATGTGAAGTCCATATTCTGTAGAAACCTTAATTGGTTTGTCCAGTGGGGCTGTGAAACATGTGTCCATCCCAGGAATTGTCATAAGCTGAGTCATCCAGCCAAGCTCACCGGGAGCAACATTTGGATTCTTATCCAGCGAATTCTCGGCTGCAACTGTCTGGAAACTAGCACCTCCTTCAAGCAATTTTATAAGTGAATCTGCCTTTGCCTGAGCTACTTGAGGTGTTCTGTTGTCTAATAGAATATGCTCAACAAAAACAGAGTCAGAAACACTCTTTACAGCGTTTATTCTTGCTGCTCTAAAGACATTTCCCTCCTGGTAAACAGGCAGAACGGCTGTAATTGGAGAGTTAAATGCGAAACTATCCAGAGCAGGTGAGATAGCTGAAAGCTCACCGGCCTTAAACAGATACTGACTCAACTGCTTTTCTGAATTTCTTGCTAGAAAGGTTTTTAGATTTGAAGTAGTTGCAAACTCTTCGTAAACCTTGTCAATATCCGCTTTAGCAAGTTTGATATCTTCAGCAGAAGGAACCACCTCAAAGACAACGTAATCTATATCTCTGCTGGCGTTCATTTCAAACTTTGCTTTGTTCTTGTTATAATAATCCTTGATCTCCTGCTGAGATACAACAACTGTTGTGTCCGGCATAAATCCAAAAGGCTGAATTACAAACGAAACATCTGATGTGGTATTGTTCTCTGCAAGTACTCTCTTTAACTCAACAGGAGTGCTGAATGAGCTCTTGTCCAGAAGCGAGAAATATTTTGTCAGCATTTGGTTGTTCTTGATGTTTTTTTCAAGGAAGCCCCAATATATGCCAAGGTTACCTGTCTCGTCGGTAGGAATTGCCTTTATAAACTCTACAAGTTTATTTCTGTCAAATCTTCCGTCCTGGCCTAAAAAGGTTTGCTGGCTTGAAAGCACAGGAGAAATAGCAGAGCCCTGTGTAAGGTCCAGCATCTCCTCCTCTCCCACTCTAACTCCGGCATCCTCCATTGCAGGAATGAGCACATTGTCACCCATAAGGTCCTGCCAGGCACTTTCATTTACCATCTCCTGCCCCTGCTCGTCAAGCGTAGCCTGTCCGGTGGTCATTTGCTGTATTTTTGTAAAATAGTCTATCTTTTTCTGGAACTCCTGGTAAGAAATTGCCTTTCCGTTCATCTCTCCCACATCATATTTGGAGGTGAACATGGAGATAGCCGATTGCAATGTTTGTGCGTCCACTATAAAAGAGAGAAGTGCTATACCGATGATAACGGTAATGAAAACACCCATTCTGACGCGGATCTTCTCGAGAACTGCCATTTTGCTAATTATTAAATTAAATAGTTATTTTCTTGTAAGGCGCGAAGATAGTAATTTTTTTGTTCATCACACCTATTTAGACGTTGAGGAGTTTAAGCCTCACCAGATCCACTCGGCTGCGTGTTGTCCGGAGGATTGTTATCTGCATGTTTTCATACTGGAGAACCTCTCCCTGAGAAGGGATATTCTCCCTGAACCATGTTATAAAACCACCGAGTGTTTCGTACTCATCACTCTCAGGAATTTCCAGCTCATACTCTCTGTTGAGATATTTTATTTCAAGTCTTGCAGAAAAAACATACTCACCCTCACCTGTTTTTTTCTCTTTAAACTCTTCGTGATCAAGCTCGTCAGAAATTTCCCCAAAAATCTCCTCTATTAAATCCTCAAGCGTAATAATCCCTGCTGTCCCTCCATATTTGTCAAGTACAACTGCTATGGAACTTTTGTTCTTAATCATTATAGCCAAGAGATCTCTTGCACCCATGTCCTCCGGATAATAGTCAATTTTGCGGGAGAGCTCCGGGACAGACTTTCTCCCCTCCAGCATATCCTTTGAATGAATATAACCTGTTATCCTGTCAATGCTGCCTTCGTATACAGGTATCCGCGAATAATTAGAGTCTCTGAAAAGATTAAGGATCTCATCCGGAGTTGCGGCTGATGAAATAGCAACTACCTCTGTTCTGGGAATCATGCACTCCCGCAGGAGGACGTCGGAAAAATTTATTGCATTGTGTATTATTTCTGCCTCTGCAGACTCCTCCTCCTCTTGTTCCAAAATCATTGACGGATTGTCTAATCTTCTGATTTTCAGTGGATTTACAAGAATTGAAATTGCTGAAGCAAACCAATAAAAGTTTTTAAGCACGATATCCGGATCTCTGGTTGCAATCCACTTAGGTAAAAGGCTACCCGGAATTACTATAACGGCAGCACCCGCTATTATGCAGATTAAGATAAAGAGTGACAATTGTAATGATTCTGCAAATTGTAAGTGCAACACAATCCACATTGATGAAATTGTAAAAAGAGAGACAAAAAATGCTCTTACCAATTTAAATGACAAAACAATAAATACTCTGTTCTCCAAAAGTTTGTCTGCAACAATTGCGTATCTCTTATCTTGTTTGATATCCAGCTCAATTCTGAGCCTGTTGCAAGATGTAAGAGCTGTCTCTGTTAGTGTGGCAAAGAAAAAGAGAATAAATGCAGTTACTGTTATAATTATTGCAGCTGTCATCTCTTTACTCTCAATAGTGGTCCCACAAAGTTAACTGTATCTATGTATAAAACCTCAGTAGAATCCTGAATTATACTGTAGCTGTCAAATGGCTTTAAAATGATTGCATTCCTGGCAAGTTCATCTGACTCCATCCCATAACCCTGCATATACATAGTAGGAGATTTCAACTGCACATAGCAATCTGTAAATATCCTCTTTTCGTTTCTGTCCCAGTATATGGTATCAGTCTCTATTGTCTCTCCTTTTATATAGTTGGTAATGACAACATCTCCGTATGCCTCCCATTTATCAAACGACTCGCCCTTTATATGCCTCGCCTCTTTTGCTGTTATCTCTGTCTCAAGAAGTCCGTCCGGAGTAAAGGCTTTTATGTTCATCCCCATTGGGAAAATATCATAAGGAGGAACTTTATTTGAAAAACTCTCCATAAGCGGAGCCGATACTCTCATTGAGATTTTCCCGCTCTTTGTCTGCTCCAGCAACATCTCCTCTACTATCTGAGTAGGTGCTTCGGAAGTGTCAATTCCGTCTGTAACCGGCAGCTCGTCCTTACAAGACAAAAGAAGGGTAGCAACCACAAATGTGGCTGCTACCAATCTTTTTGGATATAATAGTATGTTGCCTGAGGCAGACATCTATTTACGTGTTCTTACTGTAGTAGTCTCTCTCATTCCGCTGCAAACTGCAGTGAAAGAGTTTCCGTCAACTATATCGTACATAAATGCGTCCTCCTGAAGAGGGAAGTACTGACGATATGTTGCAATCAGCTTGTCTGCATCTTCAGTTAGAGATGGATCTGCGTTCTTTGCTTTAACGAAGTAATCAACAGCAACCCACCATTTAGCCCTTGACTCAACCTCGTTTCCACCGCATCTTGATGAGGCCCATACAGAGCCTAGAATCATGTAAACCTTTCCGGCCATAGCTGGATCTTTTTCAACTGCCTGTTTTGCCGATGAAACCGCCATTGGGGAGTTATCAAGTTTTGCAAGGTAATATGAAGCAAGCTCATAAAGCATCTGAGCATCTTCATTTGCAGGTGAAGCAGGATCATCTATTGCCTCCTGAAGAGATTTAACTGCATTTGCATGATCATCCTTGATTGAGTATAGTTTGTACAGATAATATGCTGTGTGGTATGAAGGGTCAATTTTATGCAGTGACTCAACAGATTTCAGGAAAAGTGACTCCTGAAAGCAACCGCCTTCATTCAAAAGTTTAACGATACCTGAAACAAGCTCTTTGTTATCAGGATCTGCCTCATATTTTGGAGTAAACAAGGCTACAATATTTTCGCAGCTTGCAACACCGCTAACTGCAAACAGGTTATCAATATCCTTTTTTGCCTGTACTGCCTCCGGGTGATTTGCCTGAACCTGAGCATCTACAAGTGGAGAGAGCTGAGAGTATAGGTTTAGAACCTTATCCGCTCCAATAGCTTTGTTTGCGAAGAGTGTATTTGCTCTTTGCATTGCAAAAACCATGAGAGAAGGTTCTGCACTCTTTCCAAAAGTGTTGATATTATCCATTATTGCATTAAATACAAGGTTGTCATCACTCCCCTTGAAGTTAATAATGTCTATCACTTTATTTGTCTGAGCACTCTGAGCATATCTAGGGAAATACTGAGTTCTGATATCGTACATCATCAGCAGTGAGTCTATCAGCTTCTCTTTAAGTTGTGCATTTCCTGCGTTTTTATCAATAAGAAACCTGTAAATTTTCTGTCCGTCAACATAAATGGTCTGCCTGAGGCCCGGAGGGCAATATTTAACTGCGTCTCTCCAAAGAGGCGCCGCCTCGTTGAGGTTCCCCTGTTTCATATAGTCTGTATAGAAAGAGAGACTCCTCACACATTCAACACTATCTTTGCCAAATCTGCCCTGCGCCGTTGTTTTTGACGAAAAGGCAAGTAACGCAAAAAATAATAAAATACTTAATTTCTTCATAACGAGTTACTTTATTTTTAATTTTAAGTTTAGTCGTACCTGTATTTCTGGAACCAAATATCATACAGACTTATATTCAGGTTCAGCATGATATACCTCTCTCTCACCAGTCCGTTCTTTAAAGAGCCTCTCTGGCCCATATCAAGTGAGATGCCCACTGAATTGTACCATCTGTATACAGGCAGGTTTGCCCCTAATGTAATTCCCACTGAATTAACCTGCTTTCCGTTCAGTGAAATATAAGACCTGTCATAGTATGCGCCCATCCTGTATGATACCCGTTTGAGGTAGTAGCGGACATCATATCTGTTTGGGATAAATTCACCGCCTATTTTCAGTGCCCAGCTTGAAGCAGGCTGAAAAGCCACTCCGGGTGTTGCCGGTAATGTTGTCTTACTCCAGTCCTGATATGTAAAATCCATACCCAACATCCACTTGTCTCTCTTTCTGTATGATGCTCCTACCCCAATCTCTGCGGGAATTTCAAGACCTGTTGCTCTGGAAATATTATAAAACACTGTATCTACTTCCCCTGTAGCGGGAGCTGTATAAGCGTACTTAGCACTTTCTCCCTTAAGTTTGCTACCCAGCATGTATGTTGCACCAATTGTAAGAGAGTTGTCTTTATCCGGTTCGTAACTATACTGAAGTCCTGCTTTACCTGTAAATGAACTTATCATGTAATACGATCCTGTTTTTATTGATCTGAAAGATTGGGAATTACTGAAATTAATATTTGAGTAGCGGTCAATTGTTCCAAATAAATACACAAGCTCTGCTCCTGCCGAAAAGTTTTTCAGGAATACCATTGATGTCCCAAGGAATATTTTGTTTATTCCACCCGTTCCGTATCGTGAATATACTACACTCCCCAGTTCGTTAATAATTTCAGGATCTTTTTCCCACTCCTGAAACTTATATCCAACAGATGAATAGGGAGTTATACCCATAACCATCGCTGATTTTTTATAAATGGGAAATGAAAAGACAAAATTATGCATGTTGAAGCCGTTATTAGCTGAAGATGCCTCTTCAGACCTGAAGTAATTGTGGTTGCTTTCAACACCAAAGTCAAGCATAAATGCCAGTGTGTCTCTGAAAGAGATGGCTGCCGGGTTCAGATAGTTAATAATCCTGTTTTCCTTCACACCTATCCCTATACCACCCATGGATTTATTAAAGGTTGTTCCCTGTTTTGCAATATTACCCACACCAAAAATTGAATATGGAGTGAAGTAATTATTAGCGTCAGTTGTCTGAGAAACCGCCGCAGCTCCGCTTAACATTGTCAGCGAAATCAAGATTGCTTTACGTAATGAGCTAAAATTTTGCATAAGATTGTAAACAACAAATATCGGTTTTTTCAATTTTTCTGCAAAATTAATTGTACCGATACCTGTATTATTTCAAAAATCAAGCCTAAAATTTATTTCCTGAAGTATTTTATATGCTTTTTCAATACTATCCACCCTCTTAACAATAACATAGAGTTTATCATTCTGCTCCTTCATCTCATACCTTCTGTTCTGCTTCTGAATAAAAGACAGCACTGACTCAAATTTCTGAGATTTGTAATAGCCGGACATCTGATTGCTCACAAAATATGCAATTAGCATGTTATTCTTTAGCACAATCTTTTCAAATCCAAGCTCCATTGCCAGCCACCTTAGCCTTACAGTATCTGCGAGTTCTCTGGTTTGCTGAGGAGCAGGTCCAAACCTGTCCTCCATTGAGGCCATGACTGACTCCAGCTCTTTTTCATTCTCTACCGTATCCATCTCCTTGTAGAGCCTAATCTTTTCCGATGTTATCCCCACATAATCATCCGGAATGAGTATCTCCATATCCGTGTCAATTGTGCAGTCTGTAACAAATTCTTCTCTCTTCTTTCCTCCTGACATTACAGGAACGTTTTCAATTCCCCGCTCTGCTCTTATCTCTTCAACTGCCTCTGCAAGAATCCTCTGATAGGTCTCAAATCCCATATCTGCAACAAATCCACTCTGTTCTGCTCCCAGAAGATTTCCGGCTCCTCTTATATCCAGGTCCTGCATTGCAATATTGAATCCACTTCCTAGGTCTGAGAATGCCTCAATAGCTCTGAGCCTTCTTCTGGCCTCTTCAGTAATTGCCAGAGAGGAGGGAACCACCAGGTAACAGAACGCTTTAATATTTGACCTCCCTACCCTTCCTCTGAGCTGGTGAAGGTCACTCAGACCAAAATTCTGAGCCTGATTAATGATTATAGTATTTGCATTGGGAATATCAATTCCATTCTCTACAATGGTGGTTGCTATCAAAACATCATAGTCTCCCATCATAAAGTCCAGAATCACCCTCTCAAGTGCCGCTGGCTCCATCTGACCGTGTCCGGTACATGTTTTTGCATTTGGGCACAATCTTCTTATTATATCTTCAACTGCCCTTATATCCTCCACTCTGTTATGAACAAAGAAGACCTGGCCACCCCTCTCTATTTCAAAATTTATCGCATCCTTTATTAGCTCTTCGTCAAAATCAATAACCTCTGTCTGCACAGGCAGTCTGTTTGGTGGCGGAGTGTTAATAATTGAGAGGTCACGGGCTCCCAAAAGAGAGAACTGCAGAGTTCTTGGAATGGGCGTAGCTGTTAGTGTAAGGGTATCAATATTTGACTTTAGCTGCCGTAGCCTCTCTTTTGCCGCTACTCCAAATTTTTGCTCTTCGTCAATAATGAGCAGGCCCAGATCTCTGAATTTAATCTCCTTGTTGAGTAGCCGGTGTGTTCCAATAATTATATCAATTTTCCCGCTCTCCAGCCCGTCTGCAATCTCTTTAATCTCTTTTGAGTTTTTTAGCCTGCTTATATATTGTATTTTACACGGAAACTCTTTTAGTCTGGATGTAAATGTTTTGAAGTGCTGAAGTGCAAGAATTGTTGTAGGCACCAGCACGGCAACCTGTTTACTGTCTGCAACCGCTTTGAAAGCAGCTCTCATTGCTACCTCGGTTTTACCAAATCCCACATCACCACAGACTAACCTGTCCATTGGATAACTCCTCTCCATATCCTCCTTAACTGCCTTTGTAGCTTTGAATTGATCGGGAGTGTCTTCGTATATAAAGGAGGCCTCAAGCTCTTGCTGCATAAAGGTGTCTGATGAAAATGCAAAACCCCTGGAGTCTCTCCTCTTTGCATATAAATCAATGAGATCTGCCGCAATATCTTTTACTTTTGATTTTGCCTGACCTTTCAGCTTGCTCCATGCACCTGTACCCAGTTTATAAACCTTTGGAGGTGCAGCATCTTTTGATTTATACCGTGATATTCTGTGCAGTGCATGAATTGATAGAAATATTACATCTCCATCTCTGTATATAAGCTTTACAGCCTCCTGCACATTTCCGTTAATATTTGTCTTTACCAGTCCTCCAAAGACACCCACTCCGTGCTCTATATGAACAATATAGTCACCTATCTGGAATGCATTGAGTTCATTTATTGTAAGCCTTTCACTCTTCTCTACAGATCTGTTTGTCTTAACTCTGTGATATCTGTCAAAAATCTGGTGATCAGTGAAAATACATATTTTTGCATTATGATCTGTAAAGCCCTCATGCATACTTAGGTGCACAGGAGTAAAGGAAACATCTCTATCCTTAAGTGAAGAGAAAATACTAATCAACCTCTCTGTCTGGTTAGGATTTTCACTAAAAATTGAAATATTGTAACCCTCGCTTTTCCTTTTCTCTATCTCGCCTGCCAGAAGATCAAAATTTTTATTAAAAGACGGTTGAGGAGATGTGTGAAAATTTATACTCCTGGCATTAATACCTTTTTCAAATGACAGAGAAAGCGGGCCAAACAATACCCTTCTTAAGTTTTCCGTTAATGATTTAAATGAATCCGGTGACAATAGCCCTGCCCTCTCAGCTGATAGTTCCCAGATTGTCTCCGCCTGTTTAAGGAAGTACTCAGGATCTGTTATCCACAAAATATAATCTGATCCTGTATATTCAAATAGACTTGTGAGTTCATCCTCTCTGTTTCCAATAGTAATATCGGGAAAAATCTCAACAGCCACCCTCTCCTCAACAGTCCTCTGTGAGTCAATGTCAAACACCCTGATATTTTCAACATTGTCACCAAAAAAATCTATTCTGAAGGGTTTGTTCTCTGCATAAGAAAACAGATCAATCAAGCCTCCCCTGAGCGCGAATTCTCCCGGTTCAGAAACAAAGTCACTTCTTGTAAATCCATATTCAATAAGGGTCTCCTTTACAAACTCATGAGAAAGGGAGTCCCCTTTTGAAATTTTTAGAATTGATGAATCTACCTTTTTGTTATCAGGTATAAGCTCAGTGGCCGAATGAGGATATCCTACAATAATAAGTTTCTCTCCACTGTATTCGCCTTTTTTGTACTGGGTAAGAGCCTGAATGGCCGCAGTTCTTTGTACCTGAAAAGATAGATCTTTTTTTACCCCTTTTGAACTATGGTTTAAAGATGAAGGGAAGAAGAAGACATCTTTGCTGCCGGCCAGATTATTAAGATCAGAAGAGCAATACGCAGCATCCTCTCTGTTGTTAAGAAGAATAATGTGCAGACCCTTTGTAGCTGCAGAAGCTATTGCAAACGCCTTTGCCGATGAGTACAGACCATTGAGGACAATCGTCTCTCTCTTGCCTTTATCTACCCACTCAATAAGCTCTTTTGCAGATATTTGAGAAGAAAATTCTTCAGATTTGTACACCCTTTCCATCTGTTAACAGAGTGCAAATATAGTTAATAATGCAGTTAATTTTCTGTTGATAAAAATTCACAATTAAATTTCAAATGTTCATCTCTTTTTTTATATATCAATACGCATCTTTTAAGCAAATTTATTTATCACTTTTTTTGCAGAAAATATCTCCATTTTATCCACCTGTTAGTATTGTTTATTATTTTTCATTAGTTTATTAACACATGGTTAATAATTATTTAGTTTTTATCATAATTCTCATATTCAGAACAAATTATTTATATTATCCATTGTTGAAAACATGTTAAAAACCATCTTTATATTGTTTATTAATTATGATAACTAAACTTATCAACTTATGAACAAGCATATATAAACATCAAACTATTTAAATAAAAAGAATAGATATATTTGTACTATAGATTTTGATTTTTTTCAGATGGCACATTTTGATCCTCACAACGACAATAATTTTAAAGATAAGGATTTTGAAGGTGAAATAAGACCAAGAGATTTTGATGAATTTTCCGGACAGGAAAAGATAATTGAAAATCTAAAGGTTTTTGTAAAAGCTGCCATCATGAGGGGTGAGTCTCTTGATCATCTTTTACTGCATGGACCTCCCGGTTTGGGTAAAACAACACTTGCTCATATAGTTGCTAATGAACTTGGGGTGGATATGAAAATTACATCAGGTCCTGTTCTTGATAAACCTGGAGATTTAGCCGGATTATTAACAGGTCTTGAAAAAGGTGATGTACTTTTTATTGATGAAATTCATCGTCTTTCTCCTATTGTTGAGGAGTATTTATATTCTGCAATGGAGGATTTCAGAATAGATCTTATGATAGACAAAGGTCCCGGAGCAAGATCTGTTCAGATTACACTTAATCCATTTACTTTAATTGGAGCAACCACCAGAAGCGGATTGCTTACATCTCCTCTCAGAGCAAGATTTGGAATTCAATCTCATCTGGAGTACTATGATTCGCAAATACTACTTAAAATAGTTGTCAGAAGCGCATCAATTCTTGATATTGAAATAGATAAAGATGCTGCAGAAGAGATTGCAGGGAGAAGCAGGGGTACTCCACGTATTGCAAATTCTCTACTCAGAAGGGTGAGGGATTTTGCTCAGGTTAAAGGGTCCGGTAAGATAGATCTGGCAATAACAAAATATGCCCTTGATGCCCTTAATATTGACAAGAGAGGGCTTGACCTTATGGATAATAAAATTCTTTCCACAATCATTCATAAATTCAAAGGCGGACCTGTGGGAGTTGGTACAATTGCAACAGCAGTGAGTGAAGATCCCGGAACAATAGAGGAGGTGTACGAACCGTTTCTTATAAAAGAGGGTTTTCTTCAGAGAACTCCACGAGGCAGAGAGGTAACAGATTTGGCTTACAAACATTTAGGAATTACTAAAAACTCCATTTCAGATAATACACTTTTTAATTAGTTATGAAAAAAATTAAACTTCTCTTAATCATTGCATTACTCTCATTTGTATGGAATGAATCTGGAGCTTGTACTTCAGCAATTATTACAGGTAAACTTACACCAGACGGAAGACCTCTTCTCTGGAAACACAGGGATACAGGTGAAGATAACAACAGAATTGAGCATTTTAAAGGTAAAAAATACAGTTTTACTGCTCTGGTAAATAGTCCGGACAAGGGGGGAGTTGTGTGGATAGGAACAAATTCTGCAGGTTTTTCCATTATGAACACCGCTTCCTATAATTTGAAGGATGATGATGTTAAAGAGATGGATAGAGAGGGTGAACTGATGTATGATGCTCTTTCGGAATGTAAAAATATAAAAGAGTTTGAGGAGTTTCTTAAAAACAGAAAGAAACCAATGGGTGTTGAGGCAAACTTTGGTGTTATTGATGCTGATGGTGGTGCTGCATATTTTGAAACAAACAATACAACATACAGAAAAATTGATGCCAATGACCTTGCAATTGCACCTGAGGGCTATCTTATTTATACAAACTACTCTTATACCGGTAGATTTAATGAAGGTATGGGTTATATAAGATATCAGAATGCAAGAGATATAGTAACAAAAAAAGCTATAGATAAAAACATTACACCTGAATGGATTTTCAATTCATTATCAAGAAGTTATTATCACTCATTAATGGGAATAAACCTCACTGATGAAGAATTTTCTCCTGAAAAGGGATCCGGCTGGGTGATAGATCAGGACTATATTCCAAGAAAGTCTTCAACAGCATCGGTCATTGTTCAGGGTGTTAAACCGGGAGAGAATCCTGAAATGACTACTATGTGGGTAGTGCTAGGTTATCCGCCTGCAGGAGTTGCAATCCCTGTTTGGGTAAAGTCCGGAGAGGAGCTACCTTCAGTATTGGTTAAAGAATCAGACAGCAACATGAATGCTTTTGCTTGTGATATGGCTCTTAAGCTTAAGTATAAAACATTTTCTATAAAAAGAGGAAATGGTGGAAGATATATGAATTTTCCAATGATCCACAATAAAACCGGAAATGGCTATATGCAAATACTTAAGAGTTCAGAAAGCAAAATTTTTACAATGGCACTTCCAATGATGGAAAAATGGAGAAAAGAGGGTATAAATAAAAACCAGGTCACAGAATTTAACAAAATTGCAGATGACCTGGTTAAATCAGTTTATAAAGATTTACTCAATCTTTAAGTCTCTGAAGGCGGCTATGTATCCGTCATTAGGTCCGGTTACTTTTATTCTTACAGCCTTAACTGGTTCATCAGGAATAATTGTAGCCGTTCCTCTTTTTAACTGGTCTCCCTTAATAAAGTTTACACCATCATAGGAGTACTCTGCATAACCATCATTAATCCAGTAAAAGTCTATATTAGGCATCCCTGATTCAACAGTAATTCTAGTGCTCTTTACCGGTTCCTTAAAAGTATATGTAAGGTAATCTCCGTCTGCAAGTCTTCTTGTTGTACGGAAGTATGTGTCAAATTTGTAGTCTGTGATATTAATAATCTTATTGTTCTTTCCCTCCTCAAGATTAGTAGTTATTTCAACTTCAGGTGTAAGATACTTGTATTCCGCATTAGCTGCCTTTACGGTAATGCTTTTAATATCATCTTTAAAAAATGTGGCAAATCTGAATTTTTCAGGTTTATCAGTGAATATCTCGCCCTTATAAACAGGTGAATACATAGTAGGGTCGCTCTCGTCAGATGTGTACCTTACTACTGCCCATTCATATGGAAGAGCCACTCTTAGTGCACCACTCTCGTACTTAACTTCAGGATACGGAAGTCTGAACGAGATACCCATATGTGCCATTCTGTTAAAATGAAATCTTTGCAGTCTGTTGTTAAAATCACTCCAGTTACGTATCTCTTGTGGCGACCAGCCTATCTCGGCAACAGCAGCCAGTCTTGGATATGTCTGATAATCCAGAAATTTGGCAGGCCATCCCAGAAGTTCTGTCCATAAAGCACCCTGTACACCTTTAATCAGCGGAGCCTCCTCCTCGTTGAGTGAAGCTGTTCCGGTAGGGTCGAGTGAATATGTTTTCTCTGTAGATACAATCCCTGCCCAGTTATGCCCTCTTTCAAGCGGAGTATACTTCATATCAAAATAGCAATATGCACCGGGCATCATAATAGTGGGCTGGCCCTTTTTCACAGATTCAATTCCTTTTTCCATATTTCTCCATGCATATACTCTTGTCTCCTTGTGAAGATCTCCGCCCTCCAGTATTTCATCCCAACCGGCCATTTTTTTGCCGTGTTTTTCAACAATCTTCTCCATTCTTCTTACAAAGTAGTTAAGAAGCTCTTCATTTGTTTTCATCCCCTCGCGCTCTTTAAGTGCTAAACAAGATGGACACTTATCCCAGCCTGAGAAGTTAACCTCATCACCACCGATATGTATATACTTACCAGGAAATAACTTAGAAAGTTCTTTCACGATGTTGTCAAGCATTTTGAAATTATCCTCTTTGCCAACACACCATACATTTTGTCCCTCTCCCTGTACGCTCACCGAATTATCATTATGGTCGCAGCCAACATGAGGATAAGAGGCTGTAACCGCTTTGCTGTGACCTGGAAGGTCAATCTCGGGTACAATTTCAATATTTCTTTCAGCAGCAAATTTTACAATATCCTTTATCTCATCCTGAGTGTAGAATCCTCCATATCTCGCCTTACCGGAACCGAATGAAGGGGCAAGTACCTCTCCTTCTCCTCTCCAGGCTCCCTTTTCAGTAAGAAGAGGGTATTTTTTTATTTCAACCCTCCATCCGTTGTCATCTGTCAGATGCCAGTGCAAGGTGTTTATTTTGTGATATGAAAGCCATTCAATATATTTTTTTACAGTTCCTGCATCAAAAAAGGTTCTTGATACATCCAGCATCATCCCTCTGTATCCGAATCTCGGATAGTCCTCAATTTTTACCGAGGCCAGCTTCCAGTTGTCTGCAGCTGTTGATTTACCTGAGTAAACAGATGCAGGCATCAATTGAAGGAGAGACTGTATACCATAAAATATTCCTGCAGAAGAGGAAGCCTTTATTGTAATTCCTGCAGGTGATATATCCAGTACATATCCTTCTGGTTTAATTGAACTATCTTCTGTTAGTAATAAATTAATAGTGTTCTCAGTGTTTTTTTTGTTTCCGATATTAAATCCGGTCGCAGCCTCAAGTTTACTTTTAAGGTAATAAACGTTGAAACTGTTTTTTTCGTTAGTAATTAAAGTGGTCTTTTCATTTAGCATAAAGTAGCCCTCCCCTGCTTTTTCAGAAACAGGTCTGGGAATTAATACATTTTGTGCATTGATTAAAAGGCTCACAAGGAGAGCCGAAAGTAATGTCAGTACTCTTTTTGTCATAATGAAGGGTTATTTATAAATGGTAAAGATACTCATTATTCTTTGCTATTCTTGCCCAAATTGTATAGTTTTGTGCCACTTTTTAATACTCTCATATAATGTCCGAAAAACTTATTTCAAAAATCCCTGAGGGCACTTTGTCGGAAAAATGGACAAAGCATAAAGCTCAGATTCGTGTGGTAAGCCCGGCTAATAAACGTAAGCTGGAGGTGATTGTAGTAGGAACCGGTCTTGGCGGAGCATCTGCTGCTGCTGCCCTTGGAGAGCTTGGCTACAACGTCAAGGTCTTTTGCATAAGTGATTCCCCTAGAAGGGCACACTCAATTGCAGCTCAAGGAGGTATAAATGCAGCAAAAAACTACCCTAACGACAACGACTCGGTATACAGGCTATTTTACGATACTATCAAGGGGGGCGACTACAGAAGCCGCGAAGCTAACGTTTACAGACTGGCAGAGGTAAGTAACCTTATTATTGACCAGTGTGTTGCACAAGGTGTTCCTTTCGCTCGTGAATACGGCGGACTGCTTGATAACCGTTCATTCGGCGGTTCTCAGGTGAGCAGAACTTTCTACGCAAGAGGACAGACCGGTCAGCAACTTCTTTTGGGAGCCTATGCAGCTCTTAACAGGCAAATTGAATTAGGATCTGTAAAGTCTTATGTAAGACATGAAATGCTTGATTTGGTAATGATAGATGGTGAGGCGAAAGGAATTATTGCCAGAAACCTCGTTACCGGAGAAGTTGAGAGACACGGTGCTCATGCAGTTGTTGTAGCAACCGGTGGATACGGAAATGTATTTTTCCTGTCAACTAACGCTATGAACAGCAATGGATCAGCAGCATGGCAATGTTACAAAAAGGGAGCTTTCTTCGCGAACCCATCTTTTGCACAGATTCACCCTACATGTATTCCAGTACATGGTGAGCAGCAGTCAAAACTTACACTTATGTCTGAGTCGTTAAGAAATGACGGAAGAATATGGGTGCCTAAGAAAAAAGAGGATGTAATAAAGCTTAGAGAGAAAAAAATCAAGGCTTCTCAAATCGCTGAAGAGGACAGAGATTACTATCTTGAACGCCGTTATCCTGCTTTTGGTAACCTTGTTCCAAGGGATGTAGCATCAAGAGCTGCAAAAGAGAGATGCGATGCCGGATTTGGTGTAAACGAAACCGGTCTTGCGGTGTTCCTTGATTTCAAAACAGCAATTGAGAGACTTGGCAAGAAAGTTATTGAGGAGAGATATGGTAACCTTTTCCAGATGTATGAAAAGATTACCGATGTTAATCCTTATGATGAGCCGATGATGATTTATCCGGCTATCCACTATACCATGGGCGGGCTTTGGGTAGATTACAACCTCCAGACAACCATACCCGGACTTTATGCAATTGGTGAGGCAAACTTCAGTGACCACGGCGGTAACAGACTTGGTGCATCTGCACTAATGCAGGGTCTGGCAGATGGTTACTTCATCCTCCCTTATACAATTGGAGACTATCTGGCTGGAAAGATTCAGGTTAAGAAAACCGATACAAATCATCCTGCATTTGCAGAGGCCGAAAAAGGTATCAAGGATAGACTGGACAGATTGTTCAACATAAAAGGCAAACAACCTGTAGACCATTTCCATAAAAAACTCGGCCATATTATGTGGGATTATGTTGGAATGGCAAGAAATGAAGCAGGTCTTAAGAAAGCAATAGAAGAGATAAGAGTTTTAAGAGAAGATTTCTGGAAAAATCTATTTGTTCCGGGAGAGAATAATGAATTCAATCAGGAGCTTGAAAAGGCCGTAAGAGTAGCCGACTTCCTTGAAATGGGAGAGCTTATGGCAATGGATGCGTTGACCAGAAAAGAGTCTTGCGGAGGTCACTTCCGTGAAGAGATGCAGACTGAAGATGGCGAAACTCTCAGAGATGACGCAAACTACATGTATGTAAGTACTTGGGAGTACACTGGATACGGTAAAGAACCTGTTAAGCACAAAGAGCCGCTACAGTATGAATTCATTAAGATTGCAACCCGTAACTATAAAGACTAAGGAGCACAAAAGATATGGACTTTACATTAAAGGTTTGGCGCCAGAAAAGCGCGAAAGATAAAGGAAGGTTCGCAACCTACAAGGTGCAGAACATATCTCCGGATACTTCATTTCTGGAGATGATGGATATCCTCAATGACCAGCTGGTAAGAGAGGGGGCAGACCCTGTTGCAGTAGAGAAGGGATGCAAATCAGATGGTCCTGTGGCATTTGACCACGACTGCCGCGAAGGTATCTGCGGAATGTGTTCTCTGTATATAAATGGCAGAGCTCACGGACCGGATGATGATATTACTACATGTCAGCTTCATATGAGAAAATTCAAAGATGGAGAGACTATTACCATTGAACCGTGGAGATCTGCAGGGATGCCTGTTATTAAGGACCTGGTAGTTGACAGAAGAGCTCTTGACAAGATTCTGCAGGCAGGAGGATATGTATCTGTTAATACAGGCGGGGTACCCGATGCAAATACAATACCCGTTCCAAGAGATCAGGCAGAGGAGAGCATGGATGCAGCTGCATGTGTTGGATGCGGTGCATGTATTGCTACATGTAAAAATGGTTCAGCAATGTTGTTTGTAGCGGCAAGGGTTAGCTCTCTGGCACTTCTTCCGCAAGGAAAAGTTGAGGCTGCAAGAAGAGCTAAAGCAATGGTTGCAAGAATGGACGAACTGGGATTTGGTGCTTGTACAAACACACGTGCTTGTGAAATGGAGTGTCCTAAAGATATTTCAGTAGCTCACATAGCAAGACTGAACAGAGAGTTCCTGAAGGCTAAAATTAAAGATTAATTAATGTCTTATAATTTAAGAGGCTGCCTGAAACCAGGCAGCCTCTTTTCATTGTAGAATGTTTATTCAAACATAAGTTATTTTCTGTAAACAACGGCTCCTCCCGATCCGTCTGCAATCATCCTTTCAATGTCCTCCGGAGTAGGATCAGTTGCTGTCAGAATAGAGCTAATCACCTGAACTACAAAATCCCTTGGATAATACAATTCAAGAAGTTTGTTGTCTGAGGCACATACCAGTCCGTTTGGAAAAAGAGGAGTAGTTATAAGAAACAGCATATCTTCATATTTTGTGTATGTACCATCAACGCTACTTCCGTTTTTCATTCTAAAAATAACTGGAGCAGAGGCGGTTCCTGTCAGACCAAGCTCAGAGAACTCAATTTTGTTAGGCACAAACTGACTGCGGTGCAGAGCCTTAACAATTTTTCTCTGGTTATTGATGTCTGCCAAATACATTCGGGTGACCGGATTAGCCTCAGCCTCAATCTGGTCATAAACAAAAGATACAAAGGTCATTGAGGAGTCTATGTTCCATGTCCCTGTAAGCACTATAGGTTCCGCCTCTTTGTTACAGCTTACTGTAGATAACGAAACAAGGGCAAGTGCAACCACCGATAAAAATCTAGAGATTTTCATAATAAAAAAATTAGTTAATATTTAGTGTAGGGAATAGGCGTAGCAGAGTTGCAAAAATATAAAAATTTCAATACAATTCTTCGTAAATTTGTAAAAAAAAGGGAAGATGGAGTTTTTTGCAACTTGTAACGGCATTCCGGTACATATTTCTGATTCTAAAAAAGGTGATAAAATTTTATTGTTGCTGCACGGTTATCTTGAAACACTCTATGTGTGGCAGGACTTTGTTTCAGAGCTGCCTTCAGACATCAGGATTATCTTGATAGACCTTCCTGGCCACGGGCTTTCCGGCTCTCACGAAACAATAAATTCACTTGATTTTTCTGCCGACGTTGTAAAGGATGTTCTAAAAAAATGCAATGTTGACAAATGCTGGGTTATGGGCCATTCTATGGGAGGGTACATTGCTATTGAGTGTACAAAAAAATATCCTTCACTGTTCAATGGGTTGATATTAATGCACTCTACCCCTTACCCGGACTCACCTGAGAAAATTAAAGACAGAGACAGAGAGATTCACCTCATTAAGCAGGCAAAATTACCTGTAATTGCGAAGATGGGAATTCCCAAAATGTTTGCCCCTGATAATCAACGTAAATTTGATGAAAAGATATTTGAGATAGTAGAGCTTACGGAGACTCATGATCCGGAGGGTATCGTAGCTTCAGTTGAAGGGTTAAAGGCAAGACCGGACAACCTCCCTTTCCTTAAAAAGTCTGAATTACCTCTGCTTATGTTTTTCGGTAACAACGACTATCATATATCGGTAGAAAAAGCTAATCAGCTTGCAACAGAACTCCCTGCGGCCAAATCGGTTTTTCTGCCTCTTTCAGGCCATAACGGCTTCCTTGAGGAGCCGGAGGTAGTCAAAGATGAATTGATTAAATTTATAGCACTCTAATGAGAAATTTTAGAATCGTTACTTCAGTACTTGCTTTGTTGATTTCATTAACTGCTTATTCTCAAAACACACTAAGAGATTATGGCATCAAGGTAGGTGTTATGAAAACCGGAAAGTACAACGCTATTACAGATGTCCCGGGTGTAAAAGTGGGTCACCTCACCTTAATTGAGGGGGATAGCATTAGAACAGGGGTGACTGCTATAGTTCCTCATGATGGAAATATCTTCAGGAAAAAGGTTCCTGCTGCAATTTTCGTGGGAAATGGTTTTGGCAAACTTGCAGGATACACACAGGTAAAAGAGCTTGGAAATATTGAGACACCTGTAATACTCACAAACACAATGAGCGTAGCCCCGGCTCTGGATGCTCTTATTACCTACACACTCGCTCAGCCAGGCAATGAGAATATTGCCTCTGTTAATGGAGTTGTAGGGGAGACTAATGACGGGGGGCTAAATGATATAAGAGCGAGAAAAATTGTTCCCGCCCACGTACTGGATGCTATCTCAAATGCAAAGGGGGGTCCTGTTGAACAGGGAGCAGTGGGGGCTGGTACGGGTACAATTTGTTTTGGATACAAAGGGGGAATAGGAACTTCATCAAGAGTACTTCCAAAATCACTTGGAGGATATACTGTTGGCGTAATTGTGCAGACTAATTACGGAGGAGTCCTGGAAGTGGCCGGTGTTCCCGTAGGAAAGTTGATTAATAATTACAGCTACAGCAAAAACATCATGCAAGATGCAGACGGATCGTGTATGATTATTGTAATTACCGATGCTCCGGTAACCTCAAGAAACCTTGAGAGAATTGCAAAAAGAGCTTTTATGGGCCTTGCAAAATCAGGAGGGATAGCCTCAAATGGCAGCGGAGACTACATAATTGCAATGTCTGTTGCTAATGAAAATTTGGTTGATGAGTCAAAGCCGTTTTATACTCCCTCAGAACTTCAGAACGACTCAATGTCGCCTCTGTTTATGGCAACCATTGAAGCAACTGAAGAGGCTTTGTTAAACTCTCTTACTGCAGCAGTTACAATGACCGGTTACAAGGGTAGGAGGGTAGAAAGATTACCAGAGGAAGTTATCAAAAGGGTATCTTCCGGCATGGATCTCCGCAACCATTTTGTAAATATCGTTCCTTAATTTGTCAATTTGTATCTTCTCTTTTGCCGAAATAAAAATACAGGGAGAGTTCTCTTTGCCCATCCAGCTATTTTTTAACTCCTCCAGAGAGTAGTTCTCTCTCCTCTTCTCCTCAATATCAAACTCCTCTTGAGGGATATATTTATAAGCATCTATTTTGTTGAAAACCAAAAATGTAGGCTTGTTCTTTGCGCCAATTTCATCCAAAGTTTCACGAACAACTTTTATATGTTCTTCAAAATTAGGATGAGAAATATCTACTACATGCATTAGAATATCTGCCTCTCTTACTTCGTCCAGAGTACTTTTGAATGACTCCACAAGCTGGTGTGGCAATTTTCTTATAAATCCCACGGTGTCACTTAGTAAAAATGGGACATTTTCTATTACAACCTTTCTAACTGTGGTATCTAGTGTAGCAAACAGCTTGTTTTCAGCAAAAACATCACTTTTTGCAAGAAGGTTCATCAAAGTGCTTTTACCAACATTTGTATATCCCACCAGAGATATTCTCACAAGACTTCCTCTGTTTCCCCTTTGAGAGGCCATCTGTTTGTCAATCTTCTTTAACTGTTCCTTTAAGCGGCTTATTTTATCCAGAATAATACGCCTGTCTGTCTCAATCTGACTCTCACCGGGCCCCCTCATGCCTATGCCGCCGCGTTGTCTCTCAAGGTGAGTCCACATTCTTGTAAGGCGGGGCAGGAGATACTGATATTGTGCAAGTTCAACCTGTGTCTTTGCGTATGCAGTTTTTGCCCTCTGGGCGAATATGTCAAGGATGAGATTTGTCCTGTCAAGGATTCTGCAATCAAGCTCTCTCTCAATATTTCTTAACTGGGAAGGGGAGAGTTCATCATCAAAAATTACAAGTTTGATATCCTGCTCTACTATATAGGCTTTTATCTCTTCAAGCTTTCCGCTTCCAATATAGGTTTTTGGGTTTGGTTTGTCTACACGCTGAACGAAGGTCTTAACCCCTTCAGCTCCTGCCGTCTCTGCAAGAAATGCCAATTCATCAAGATATTCATATACCTTGCTTTCGTCATCGTTTTGCTTTAGAACACCTACAAAAACTACCCTTTCTAATCCTTTCTCTTCAATTGTCGCCATATTAATTCAAAAAAAAGACTGCTTCTGAACGAGGCAGCCTTTCTTATTATTCTGTTTATTAAAAACTATCTTAACTGGAATATTACTGGGAATGTGTAACGAACCTTTACCGGTTTGTTTCTTTGTCTTCCCGGTTTCCATTTAGGTGAAGATGCCACCACTCTTGCAGCCTCTCTGTCAAGTGATGCGTCTACGCCTCTGACAACCTTAACATCGCTAACGCTGCCATCTGTACCAACGAGAAACTGAAGAATTACACGACCCTGTACTCCATTTTCCTTTGCAATTTCCGGATATACAAGTTTACTTGCAACCCATTTTGTAAAGGTGTTTTCATCGCCACCCTGAAACGAAGGCTTCTCCTCAACGATTGTGAACGGAATCTCCTCCTCTTCAATAACCTCTTCTACCGGACCTTTGACATAATCCTTAATTTCAACACCTAGATTCTTATCGTCTTCTGTGTTGATAATAAGTTCATTTTCAATCTTCATATCATCATCCACAATCTCTATTACGTCAGATATAGTAGGGATTTTTGGAGCCTCTGCCGGTGGCGGAGGGGTTTCGTTTGTAATAGGAATCATCTCCTCCTCAATAACTGTTGCAGTGCTATCACCTAGAGTAGAAGCCTGTTTGTCATATGTCTTCCATTCAAAAGCAAGTAAAGCAAGAGCTAGAGATACTATCAAGCCAATTTCAGTGAAAAGTACTTTCTTGTTTTCTAGATCGGCTTTGGGCGTTTTCTTTATTTCCATATCTGTATTAGTGTATTCAGAGTTTATTGAGTTGTAAAATTATAAAGAAATAATGATTTGACAAATGTTATTGTGGATAAACTATTGCAAAAAATTCTTAATTACAAGAAAATAAGGAAGATAAAATTAACAGTTATTGTTAAAAACTTTATTGTGGAGCATATCGGAGTCGAACCGATGACCTCTTGCATGCCATGCAAGCGCTCTAGCCAACTGAGCTAATACCCCTTATTTTGCACCGCAAAGATGCAAAATATTTCTCAAATTGCTAGATGATGTTAAGATCTTTCAAAACATCGTTAGTAGCTCTCACAGCATCGGCACTTTTGTTGAAGGTCGCCTTTTCCTCTTCATTGAGGTTTAGTTCAACTACTCTTTCCCATCCGTGTCTTCCCACAACTACAGGCACTCCAAGGCAGATATCCTTTTGACCGTATTCTCCTTCAAGGAGCACGCTGCACGGATAGATTTTCTTTTCATCCAGCACAATAGAACGAACCAGTGCAGCTGCAGCTGCTCCCGGAGCATACCATGCTGAGGTTCCAAGATGCTTGGTAAGGGTAGCTCCTCCTACCATTGTATCCTTTACAACTTGTGAAAGAACTTCTTCCGGAAGCAGTTCGCTCACCGGAATTCCTCTGAGATTTGCAAATCTTATAAGAGGTATCATTGTTGTATCTCCATGACCTCCAATAACCATGCCAGCTACATCACTTGCAGGTGCATCCAGTGCGGTTCTCAGATAGTATACGAAACGGTTGCTGTCAAGTATACCTCCCATTCCTATTACTTTGTTTTTTGGAAGTTTATTTTTTGCAACTGTTAGATATGTCATTGTGTCCATTGGATTGGAAATGATAACAAAAATTGCATTTGGAGAATATTTTAGAGCATTGTCAACAACATTACCAACAATCTCTGCATTAGTGCCAATAAGCTCTTCTCTTGTCATACCGGGTTTTCGTGGAATACCTGACGTTATTACGACAACCTTAGATTTTGCAGTAGCTGCATAGTCATTTGTTACTCCGGTGATTTTTGTGTCAAATCTCAGCAGTTTTGCGGTCTGCATCATATCTATTGCCTTACCTTCTGCAATACCCTCTTTGATATCAAGCAGAACAATTTCTCCGGCGAATTGCAACATATTCATTGCATTAACGCATGTAGCACCTACGTTGCCGGCTCCTATGACAGTTACTTTAGACAT
This sequence comes from uncultured Bacteroidota bacterium, assembly GCA_937901965.1. GTDB lineage: Bacteria > Bacteroidota > Bacteroidia > Bacteroidales > UBA932 > Bact-08. The sequence continues at coordinate 80,195 of CALGSW010000013.1, read as the reverse complement.
AATAGTAAAAAATTTTGATTAGTATATTTTATGTAGTTTTGCGCAAAATTTGATCAAATGAACAGAATAGACGAGTTCCGCACATTTCGTGCCAAAATGAACAAGAAAATACTTGATTCGGATAATTTATTTTTCAAAAGATTTTACAACCTGGATACTCGCTGTTATGAGGATGGTGCGCTTCCAGCCGTGACTAAAGAAATGCTTGGCTTAGCGACTTCTTCTGTTTTAAGGTGTGATGACTGCATTAAGTATCATCTGGAAAAATGTTTTGAATTGGGAGTTACCAGAGAACAGATGTTTGAAATTATGTCTGTAGCAAACCTTGTTGGTGGATCAATTGTTATTCCACACACAAGAAGGGCTGTTGAATACTGGGATCTTCTTGAGGAAGATTCAATGAATAAGAAATAATAATTTTACAAATGATTACTTATCACTCTGAAAATATATCTTTCAACCTAAAAGGCAAAAGAGAGATTAATAATTGGATTAAATCTGTAGTCTCGGATTTACAATTTAGTTTAAAAATGAGCAATTATAAGGTGGGTGATATTAATATCGTTTTTTGCAATGATACCTATCTTCTTGAAATAAATCAGAAGTACTTAAACCATAATTATTTTACTGATATCATCACTTTTGATTATTCAGAGAACGGCATAATCTCCGGAGATCTTTTTATAAGTGTTGATACAGTTAAGGAGAATAGTTTGAAATTTAAAGTGTCTTTTGATGAGGAGATCAAAAGGGTTATTATTCACGGTGTTCTTCACCTTCTTGGATATAAGGATAAAACAAAATCTGAGAAGTTAAAAATGAAAGATGCGGAAAACATGGCTCTTTCAATGATTTTATAAATTTACGAATGAGAGAAAACTACGATATAATTGTTATAGGTGCCGGACATGCCGGTTGTGAAGCTGCGCATGCTGCCGCAAGAATGGGATCAAAAGTCTTGCTCCTTACGATGGATATGGGTAAAATAGCACAAATGTCGTGTAATCCAGCAATAGGAGGTATAGCTAAAGGTCAGATAGTAAGAGAGATAGATGCATTGGGCGGATGTACCGGCTTGGTAACTGATTCAAGCACAATTCAATTCAGAATGCTAAATCGCTCTAAAGGTCCTGCTATGTGGAGTCCTAGGGCGCAATGCGACAGGCAACATTTTTCTCTTAACTGGCGATATATTCTGGAAAACACTCCTAACCTGAATTTGTGGCAGGATACGGTAACTCAGTTTATTTTTGATGGCAACTCAATTAAGGGAGTTGTAACTGAATTGGGGGCGATGTTCTATTCAAATGCCGTAATTCTAACAGCGGGTACTTTTTTAAATGGTAAGCTGTACATTGGTCAAAACACTGCTTTGGGAGGAAGAGTAGGGGAGCCATCCGCTATGCATCTGTCCGAACAGTTGTTTAGTCTTGGCTTTGAGGTTGACAAAATGAAAACCGGAACACCTCCACGGATTGACGCAAGATCTGTAGATTTGACAAAACTTGAAATTCAAAATGGGGATGATAATCCTGAGAGATTTTCTTTTCTCGCAAAGCCATCTCCAATTCAATCCGATACTTCCCAGCTTTCATGTTATATGGTTCATACAAACCAGGAGGTCCACGATATCTTGAAAGAAGGGTTTGAGTTTTCTCCTCTTTTTTCAGGTAAGATTTCAGGACGAGGACCTCGGTACTGTCCAAGTATTGAGGACAAGTTAAAAACATTTTCAGACAAAACTTCTCATCAGCTATTTCTTGAACCCGAGGGATGGAATACAAATGAGTACTATCTTCAGGGTTTCTCGTCATCTCTGCCATTGGATATTCAGTACAAAGCACTGAGAGCTATTCCTGGATTTGAAAACATTATAATTTTCAGACCAGCCTACGCTGTAGAGTATGATTATTTTCCACCCACACAACTTCACCACACACTGGAGACAAAGCTTGTAAGCAATCTCTATTTTGCCGGACAAATAAATGGCACTACAGGTTACGAAGAGGCAGCAGCGCAGGGACTAATGGCAGGAATAAATGCTCATTTGAAACTAAATTCTACTGAGCCACTGATCCTTAAGAGAGATGAAGCATACATTGGAGTTTTAATTGATGATTTGGTTACAAAAGGTGTAGACGAGCCTTATAGAATGTTTACATCAAGAGCAGAGTACCGGATTTTACTAAGACAGGATAATGCAGACTTAAGACTTACAGAGAAAGGCTTCTCTGTAGGGCTTGCATCAGCAGACAGGCTTGAGCTTCTCAGAATGAAGTATAATTATGTAAAAACGTTAATCTCGTTCCTTGATTCAACCACAATAGCCCCGGAGGATATTAATTTATATTTAAAAGAATCTAAGTCAACAGAAATTTCACAAAAGAAAAAGCTATCCGAAATTTTAACAAGACCACAGGTAGAAATACGCTCACTCTTGCAAAATGTTCCACGAGGAACAGTTGAAACCTCTCCATATAAAGAGAGCATCAATACAATATTTTTCGGAGCACTATTGGCTAATGTGGATGATGATAAAATCTTAATTAATAAGGCTTTTGACCTTGTTGATTTAATTCAAAGGTTATTGGCAAATCAGGCTACACTTCCATATGAAGGCAAAAGCAATAAGGATGCAGAAATTGCTTACAGCTTGTTTATGTCTGATGTTCTTGTTTCGGCTGAAATATTTGTAAAGTACAAGGGTTATATTGACAGGGAAAAGAGAATTGCTGAAAAAATACTAAAACTTGAAGAGGTCAAAATTCCAGAAAATTTTAGCTACTCTTCGCTAAAATCTCTTTCTACAGAATCGCGCCAAAAGCTTGAAAAACACAGACCTAAGACAATCTCTCAAGCCTCAAGAATTCCCGGGGTATCTCCGGCGGATATTTCAATTTTGTTAGTATATTTTGGTAGATGACAACTCCGGGTTCCACGAGGAACCTAAATGTGTTACTCCATTGGTAGGGATAAGTTTAGATCACTGCATAGAGAGTATGTGCCGGGTTTTAATTCCATAAGTAGAGCAGAAAGGGTTCGCTCTTTGTTGGTATTTGAATTAAAAGGGGCATCAATAACCCAGCGATTTTTTTGTGGATATATCTTTTGAATTTTATCTGCAAAGAGATAAGCTATCCTGTCCGGATGTGTTGTTGACTCAAGAATTTGTAGTGTATCTTTTGCCTCTGATGGGTATCCTGTGCAGTAATCTCCGGTAGTTTCACTTATTAATATATATCCCTCCCTGTTTAGGATTTCACGGAATGAATATGAGAGCACCTCTATGGGCCATAGGAAGTTAGTCCTGGACAGATATTTTTCCCTGGAGCTGAAAAGTGTTTCTACATCAGTAATGTCTGCATATTTGATTTTATATTGCTCAGAAGAGTTTTTGAATAAATCTCTTTCAGATTCTGCCGGTTGTGAAATAGTGAAATTTGTTTTATAAATGGGTTTTGTAAAACCAAATCGTCTATATAGTTCAAACAGAGAGTCTGAAGCCGGTTTGACGATAAAATAATCATATCCTTCTGATATCAAGAGGTCTTTCGCTTGTTCTATAAGCCTGGAGGAGTAGGACATCCCGCGGTGGGCAGGTAATGTACCAACTCCATAAAGGTATCCACCTTTTAATACTCTGTTGTTCTTTGAAAAATATGAGGGAATGATTGAAATCACAGAAACATATCCGCTCTTTTCATCGCCTAGTAAAAGAGTTGTAGTATGAGGGAAGCAATACTCAAGATAAGTGCGTATATAGCTCTCATCATCAGTAAAACAAGAGAGCCATATATTAAATATGGCTTCCTTGTCTTTATTAGTTGCTTTAATTGTATTCAAAAGGCTTAATGATTAAGGTGTTAGCTATTCATTTTTGTATATTTCGGCAATTGTGTCAGAATATTTTGCCTTTATTTTGTTCCTTTTTAGTTTTAGAGTTTGTGACAGCATGTCGTTTAATGGTGTCCATTCATCCAAAATTATTTTAGCCCTTTTTATTTGTTCATGAGCGGCAAGTTTTTGGTTCACCTTTTCAATTTCACGATTAATCTTTTTGATTACCTCCGGATTTGCGATAAGATCCTTGTTATCTGCGAATTGAATTTTATTCTTGGCTGCCCAGAAGTGCAGTTTGTTTATATCAGGAATAATAAGAGCTGAAGCAAACTTCTGATTTTCTCCAACTACCATGCAGTTTTCAATATATGAAGATTCTTTCAGCATGTTTTCAATGACTTGAGGGGCAATATATTTGCCAGCAGATAGTTTGAATATCTCTTTTTTACGGTCAGTAATTTTAAGAAATATTTTGTCAACCATTACACCTATATCACCGGTATGAAGCCATCCATCTTCATCAATAACCTGTTTTGTGTATTCAGGATCTTTATAGTAGCCGAGCATTACATGTGGACCGCGAGTCAGAATCTCCCCATCCTCTGCAATCATCATCTCTGTTCCCTCCATTCGCTTACCAACAGTCCCAATCTTAATAATCATCTCTTTAGGATTATTTACTGCAATCACAGGAGAGGCCTCTGTCATGCCATAACCTTCAAAAATGTACATCTTTGCTGCGGTAAAGAGCCTAATAATCTTTGCCTGTATTGCAGAACCCCCGGAAACTACTAGCATCTCTTTGCCACCTAGTTTTTCCCTCCATTTGCTGTAGACAAGTTTGTCTGCAATTGCATACTGCATCTTATAGAGAACGCTGTTTTTTGTGTAGTCAAATTTAGTAGCAATTTTGAATGCCCATTTGTATATTACCTTTTTAATGCCATCCAGATCTTTACCAGCTGCTTCAAGTTTTGAATACATCATCTCCAATACTCGTGGTACTGCACAAAAACCATCGGCTTTGCTATCTGCAAGATCTGCTGCAATTGTAGAAAGGCTCTCTGCATAATATATGCTTATACCCAAGTATTGATAGTCGTAATTCATGCCCCTTTCATAAATATGGCAAAGAGGGAGGAAGCTGAGCATTTTATGTCTGTGGTCCCTGATCTGCTGAACGGCTGTTCCAATAAAATTGAAAACCAAGTTTTTGTGAGAAAGCATAACACCCTTTGGAGTTCCTGTTGTTCCGGAAGTGTAGATGATTGTTGCAACTTCATTCTCATTGGTTTCTGCCTTAACTTTTTCAACAGCAGATTTATATATATCAGCATTATCCTTTCCAATAGCATAAATCTGCTCAATAGAGAGATATCCTTCAACGGGATCAATTGTAAAGATCTTGATATCCCTTTCAACCTTTTTTAGTATTGGGATTATCTTTTTAGCAAGGCTTTCATTTCCAATAAAAATAGCCTTTGCATCACTATGGTTGAAAATATGGAGATAGTCATCATGGCTTAAAGTTGTGTATACAGGTACGTGTACCAACCCTGCCATCATTAATCCCATGTCAATAAAATTCCATTCAGGACGATTCGGCATAATGGTTATTAACTTATCTTCTTTGCCAAATCCCATTGACATCATAGCATATGCTACAAGATGAGAATGTTCATAATAACTTTTAGATGAGTATTTTATCCATTTTCCAGAGCTCTTTCTGCTCAATATGTCATCTTTTGGATATTTTTCTACCAACTGCTCCAGAAGGTCGAAAACTCTTGTTACTGCCATAATATTTTTGTTTAGGTTATAATAAAGATTTGATATCAGCTACAAAATTATCAATATCCTCCTTTTTTGTGTTGAAGGAGCACATCCACCTGACCTCTCCACTCTCTTCATTCCACACATAAAAGTAGTGTTTTTTCATAAGTTTGTCGCACAAATCTGAAGGTATCACAGCAAACACAACGTTTGTCTCAACGGGTCTTGAGATTACAACGCCCTTAATCCCTTTTAGTTCACTTTCAAGGTATTTAGCCATAGCGTTTGAGTGTGAAGCCAATCTGATGTTCAGCCCATCCCTTAGGTATGCATCAAACTGAGCAGCAATAAATCTGTTTTTTGAGAATAGTTGAGCACCTTGTTTCCTGATATAAACAAAATCCCGGGCGAGCTCTTCTCTAAAAAAGACAACAGCCTCACCCATAAGCAATCCATTCTTAGTTCCTCCAAATGAAAGAGCATCAACACCTTGGTCTGTAATGAACTCCTTAATGGGCAAATCCAGCGAAGCAGCGGCATTGGAAATTCTGGAGCCATCAACGTGAAGATAACCGCCATAGCTATGAATCAAGTCTGCAAGTGCTTTTATATCTTGAGGTTTGTATAGTGTTCCCAGTTCAGTGGGCTGTGAAATTGACAGTACTTTAGGCTGTGAGTGATGTTGAAAGCCGAATCCTTTGAGCTCTCTCTTCACAACATCCGGTGAAACCATTCCATCTATAGTTGGAAGAGGGATGAGTTTAGCTCCTGTCAACTTTTCCGGAGCTCCGCATTCATCCATGTTTATATGTGCACTATCCGGGCACAGTATGGAATTATATGAGTTTGTAAGCGCTTTTAAGGCTAGTATATTTGCCCCGGTGCCATTAAAAACGAAAAATGGTATTGCAGAGTCTCCAAGAATCTTTTTAAATGTTTTTGTGGCTGTTTTAGTATAGTCATCCTCACCGTATGCAACTTGAAATTGATTATTTGCACTGATAATGGCTTCAATAATCTCCGGAGCAACACCGGAGTGGTTATCACTTCCAAAACTGTGTTTCATTTTAGAATTATTTGTTAGTGTTCGTAAATTTAAAAAATATAATTTGACCAACTCAAAAAAAAGAGCACTCTATCATAAGAGTGCTCTTTTAAAAGGTTCGTAAAAAATTATGCAATAAATGCTTCGTATGCAGCAGCATCCATAAGTTCTTCAATCTCTGATGGATTTGTAAGTTTTACCTTAATCATCCAACCTGCACCGTAAGGATCTTTATTTACTGATTCAGGGGCACTCTCAAGTTCTCCGTTAACTTCCACAATCTCTCCTGAAACAGGCATCAGTCCGTCGGCTACTGTTTTAACAGCCTCAATTGCTCCAAATACGTCTCCTGCTGAAAGTGTTTCTCCTTCAGTCTGAATGTCAACGAAAACAATGTCGCCCAATTGTCCCTGGGCAAATTCGGTGATTCCTATTGTTGCGATATCACCATCAACAAGTACCCATTCGTGGTCTTTGCTGTACTTAAGATTTGTAGGTATGCTCATAATTTTGTTATTAAATTTGATGCAAATTTATTTAAAATAATTGAAAACTATAATCTTTTAAGGGATAGCTTTATCAGCTCTTCAAGAGCAGATGACGGATTTTCTCTTAGAATTGAATCAATAACCTTTTCAACATTTGCTTTACTAAAGCCAAGAAGAATAAGAGCAGAAACAGCCTCGTCGCGTCTGTTATCTGAGAAATTTGAAATGGAGCCTGTTATTACAGCACCACCAGCACCCTTTACAATTTTGTCCTTTAGCTCAATAAGAAGCCTCTGAGCAGTTTTAAGACCAATGCCCTTAATACTCTTTAGCCTGTTTATATCACCTGTAATTATTGCGTTTCTTATCTCTTCAGAAGTCATAGATGATAACATCATCCTTGCAGTATTCGGACCAATTCCGGAGACCTCTATCAAATGCTGGAAAATTGAACGTTCATCCTTGTCAAAAAAGCCATACATCAGCTCTACATCTTCTCTGAGGTGGTGGTGAATATAGAGTTTTACAGTTAAGCCTGCCTGCAGCTTTGAATATGTCTGAAGAGATATCTGAAGTTTATATCCGAAGATTCCAGTATCCACAACTACCTCTGTAGGGCCAATTTCGGCAACCTCTCCTTTTATGTAATCGTACATTGTCCGTTATTAAACTATTCTTGCAAATTTATGTTTAATTTTGCAGGAATCAATCATTAATCCACTGAATAATCTTACAATGAGTGCTATTGAGAACATAACTCAGATGAGGGACAATTTCCCGGCTTTAAAACAAAAAGTTCATGGTAAAGATTTGATTTACTTTGATAACGGAGCTACAGCACAGAAACCGCTGAGAGTTATTTCTCTTATCAATGAGATGAATTCAGGTACGAATGGAAACATTCACAGAGCTGTACATGAACTGAGTGCAAAATGTACAACTTTATACGAATCCGCAAGAGAGACTGTAAAGAACTTTATTAATGCCTCGTCTGCCGAAGAGATAATATTTACTTCAGGAACCACTGCTTCTGTGAATCTTGTCGCTAATAGCTTCACTACAAGATTTATATCAAAAGGAGATTCAGTAATTGTGTGTGAAGCGGATCACCATTCAAATATTGTTCCCTGGCAAATGGCATGTCTCAGAAGTGGCGCGACACTTAAAGTACTTCCGGTTGATGAGAATGGAGAGTGGATAATGGATGAACTTGATAATTTGCTGGATGGGTCGGTTAAAATTATATCTGTCGCCCACATTTCAAATGTTCTGGGGATTTCAAATCCTGTTAAAGAATTAATTAAGAGGGCCCATAAATCAGGAGCTGTTGTACTAATTGATGGTGCTCAGGGTATTGTCCACGGAGACGTGGATGTTAAGGATCTGGATTGTGATTTTTATGTGTTTTCAGGGCATAAACTGTATGGACCTACCGGTACCGGAATCCTTTATGGTAAAAGGGAGTTACTTGAACAGATGGGGCCTTGGATGGGTGGAGGAGATATGGTTGAGAGCGTCTCTCTGACTAGGACTACTTATGCCCCCCTGCCTCTCAAATTTGAAGCCGGAACTCCTAACTTCATAGGAGTAGCTGCTCTTGGAGAGGCTATTAGATTTGTCAGTTCAATTGACAAGGAATTTGTAAATAATCAGGAGATATCATTAACAAGTGCCTTGCTAGATGGACTTGAAAATATTGAGGGTTTAAAAATATTCGGAAAATCAAAAAAGAAACTTCCTATATTATCTTTTGCAGTTGAGGGTGTACACCATGCAGATCTTGCAATGTTGCTTGACAAGATGGGGGTGGCTGTAAGGTCCGGTATGATGTGTTGCGAACCATTGATGACAAGATTTGGTTTAACTGGCATGGTAAGAGCATCGCTTCTCCCTTATAATACGATTGATGAGACACAGTTATTCGTTAATGCACTTCAAAAGGCAATAAAAATGTTAAAATAATATATTTAGTAAATGTCAATTAAAGAGGTAGAACAGCAAATAGTCGAAGAGTTCTCAGTTTTTACAGACTGGTTGGATAAATATGAATATTTGATTGATTTGGGACGTTCTCTCCCAATTATTAAAGACTCCGGGCGGGAAGAGAAAAACCTAATAAAAGGATGTCAGTCACGAGTTTGGTTAGCTGCAGATTATGCAGATGGTAAGATTTGGTTTACGGCTGACAGCGATGCTATTATAACAAAAGGGATAATATCTTTGTTAGTAAGAGTATTTTCAGGAAGAACTCCTCAGGAGATAATTGAAGCAGACCTCTCTTTTATAAAGCAGATAGGGCTTGAGGAGAATTTATCGCCCACAAGGGCAAACGGTCTGTTGTCAATGATTAAACAAATAAAGTTTTACGCTGTGGCATTTGCCGCAAATAAACAGTAATGGCATGATTTCAGAAAAAAATATTGTATTGGCATTGAAGCAGGTATATGACCCCGAAATTCCTGTAAATGTGTATGATTTGGGCCTTATATATGAGATTAAAAGCAATGAAGAGGGTAAGGTTGATGTTAAGATGACGCTTACCGCACCTAACTGCCCTATGGCAGACCAGCTTTTGCAGGATGTTTTTGATGCTGTGTCAGATGTTCCGGGAGTTAAAGATGTTGCTCTGGAACTCACTTTTGAACCACCTTGGGACAAGAGCAGAATGAGTGAAGAGGCTCTGCTTGAACTGGGTATGTTATAGAATGGAATAATGGAAGATGTTATTCTCCTTTTGGGCAGTAATAAAGATGACAGGCTTGGTTTGCTGAAACGGGCAGTTCAGAAATTAAGAGTTGTATCAAAGGCTCCTGTTAAAATATCCTCCATTTATGAAAGTGAACCATGGGGATTTGAAACAGAGACATGGTTCCTCAATATGGCCATTAGTATATATACAGATACCTCACCTGAAGAGCTTCTTAAATTTATACTTGATACAGAACGCGACCTGGGCAGAGTACGCCAGACAGAAATAAGTGGCTATGAATCAAGAGAAATTGATATAGATATAATTTTTTTTGGAACGAGGGTTATTAATACTGAAGAACTTACCGTTCCACATCCAAAAATGCACTTAAGGAGATTTGTCCTTGCCCCTGTTTGTGAAATTTCGCCAGACTTTCACCACCCGGTTCTCTCAGAAAAAGTATCAACATTACTTGATAAGTGTAATGACAATTCCGTTGTTATAAAAAGCTGCAGAACATTAGAATAAAAAATTGAAGAACACTCTTTTTACTGATTCCAGAGGAACAGAGATTCCTGCTTTTGATCTTCTTCATGATGATCAGGCAGTACTTTTTGCTTACAGGACAATGGAGGAGATATTTGAAGAGAGCGGGACAGCCCCTGATGATCCTCATAAGCACAACTTCTACACAATTATTTTTTCTAAAAAAGGAGTTGGAGAACATACTATAGACTTTACCAGATATCAAATTAAAGACAACAGAATATTTTTTCTGATGCCGGGACAGGTTCATCAGGTATACACACCTGAAAGACCAGTGGGTATTGTAATTATGTTTACATCTGAATTTTTGTGCAAATACCATATAAACGAAGATTTTCTCACGAATCTTGGGCTTTTTTCCTGTAAACCTGACACACCTCCACTTGACCTTTCAGAAGAGAGGGCAGAAAGAATATTTGGCATGGGGAAGGAGATAGAGTACCTTTTCTACAGAGGCGAAAGATATGTTAACGAGGCTGTTGCAGCATGGTTAAAATTGTTTTTAATTGAGTGCAACAGTGAGATAGAGAGGAATTTCGGTGGTAATACCCAATTGATGGAGACCGGCCGTGATCTGGTGGGCAGGTTCAGAAAACTCCTGGAGGAGAGATTTCGTGAATGGCATCAGGTTTCTGATTATGCAGACTTTTTAAATATTACATCGGATTATCTTAACAGTGTTATGAAGGATGCTGTGGGAACAAATGCAAAAGACTTTATTCAGAGCCGGATTGTTGTAGAGTCAAAACGTATGGGAATACATACGGACCTTACATCAAAAGAGATTGCATATAGTTTAGGTTTTCAGGATCCTGCACACTTCAGCAACTTTTTCAAAAAGAGGGAGGGTATCACCTTCTCTCAATTCAGAGAGTCAGGAAATTTGCAATAGTTTCCCAGATTTTTGCATTTACCTCTATTTTTAGAGGCTGTATCTTTGCATCATATTTATAAAACAAAATTATGGCAACAGATACAAAAAAATACAATCTTATAAAAGCCTCAACCAGAGGCCATGCAGATCACGGATGGCTTAAATCGTCACACTCTTTTTCATTTGCAAATTACTATGATCCTGAACGAATCCATTTTGGTGCCCTTAGGGTGCTGAATGATGATTATGTTGCAGCCGGAGAGGGATTCGGCAAGCATCCTCACGATAATATGGAGATTATTTCAATTCCTCTAAGCGGCGAACTTAAGCATGGAGACAGTATGGGTAATAGTGCCGTCATTAAAGAGGGAGAGGTTCAGGTGATGAGTGCAGGAACCGGAATAATCCACAGTGAAATGAACAACAGAGAGGATATGGCTGTTGAGTTCCTGCAAATATGGATTTTCCCGGATAAAAAGAATGTTAAACCCAGGTATGATCAGAAAGTGATAGACAAGAGCTTAATAACAAACAGACTTGGCCAGATTGTCTCTCCAAATGCAAATGAGGATGGTGTCTGGATACATCAACAAGCCTGGTTTCACCTTGGTGAATTTTCAGACAGTCAGCATGTTGATTACTCTGTTAAAAAGGATGGGAATGGAATCTATATCTTTTTATTAAATGGTGGGGCTATAGTAGACGGACACAAAATTGAGAAAAGAGATGCATTAGCAATAACAGATGCGAAAACAATAAGTATTGATATAAATAAAAATTCAAAAATACTTGTCATGGAAGTTCCTATGGCATGGTAATTAAATTAATAAAACACGTAAATATTTTATAATATGAAATTAGTAGACGGACTTAAATGGAGATATGCAGTCAAAAGATTTGACTCAACCAGAAAACTAACTAAAGATCAGATAAACTACCTAAAAGAGGCTATTAACTTTATTCCATCATCATATGGTCTTCAACCATATAAGGTCTTAGAAATAGAGAATCCGGAGATTCGTGAAAAACTGAGAGAGGCTGCATATGGACAACCACAGCTAACGGAAGCAGCTCATGTGTTCGTATTTGCAAATTTTACAGATTACAATACAGATAAAGTTGATGCATTCATAAAACTATCAGCTGAAACTAATAATATACCAGAAGAGAATAGTAAAGGTTACAGAGATATGCTTAATGGAATGATTGGCTCAATGTCTCCTGAACAAGTTTCTACATGGAATTCTAAACAAGCTTATATCGCACTTGGAGCTCTTCTCTCTGCAGCAGCAGAGCAGGAAATAGATGCGGCTGCAATGGAGGGTTTTGACAAATCCAAATTTGATGAGATACTCGGCCTAAAAGAGAAAGGTCTTACATCTGTGTGTATAGGAGCAGTGGGATACAGATCACCAGAAGATCAGAATCAGTTTTTGAAGAAGGTTAGAAAGCCGATGGACCAGCTATTTGAAAAAATTAGCTGATCCATCAGATATTTGAATTGAAATACTACTGCTGACCTTTTTTGAAGTTCTCAAGGCCGGCTTTTAGAAACGCGAGGTACTCCTCTACTGTAGATTCTCCTACAGGAGCAGAGAGTACCTCTTCATTATGACCCACTATAACATATAAAGGCTGGGAGGCTTTCCCAAACCTTGTTAGCTGGTAATCACGCAGTTTCCTCCCAAGAGTATTCTTTACTTTTCCGTCAATTACAGAGGTCACCTGCTCTTCAGCCGGGAGCTCTGTTCTGTCATCAACATAAAGTGATACAAGAACAACCTCATCTCTTAGAATTGCCTGTACTTCAGGATTACTCCATACTTTTGCCTCCATTACCTTGCAAGCACTGCACGTGTGTGATTTAAACGAAAGCAGAACAGGTTTGTTCTGTTCCTTTGCACATTCTAAAGCTTCGGCAATATCGTAATAACTGGGAAGTCCGTATGGTACAATGTTTTTACTGTTTGCATATTTGGCAGGTCCGCATAATCCCTGAGTTATCTCTCCTGTAGCGGCAGAGTTATTCTGTACAGAGCCCGCACCAATTGTAAATGTGCTCTCATCAGCTGGCGGAAGTAATCCCGACAGAGAGTTAAGAGGAGATCCAAAGAGACCGGGTACAAGGTAAACAGCAAAAGAGAAAGATGCAATAGCAAAAAGCAATCTGAATGTTCCTACATGGTTAACTTCAGAATCATGAGACGTTTTAAGTTTGCCAAGAAGATATACACCAAGCAGTATTGCAAGGACAATCCATACAGATACTACTAATGCCCTTGTAATAATTCCCAGTCCAAAGTAAGCATCTGCTGAGGCCAGATATTTCAAACTGAATCCAAGGAGTATAAATGCAAATACAACCTTGACAACATTCAACCATCCTCCGGATTTTGGCATCTTCTTCATAAGCGAAGGGAAGAACGAGAATATTACAAACGGAAGAGAAAATGCCAGTCCAAAGAACATCATTCCAAGAATAGGTTTGGCTGCCAATCCTCCGGTTACTGCTGCTGCAAGAATTGATCCTACAAAAGGTCCTGTACAGGAGAAAGAAACAATAACCATTGCCAGTGCAACAAAGAATGAAGCTATTATTCCGCCCTTGTCTGCCTTAGCATCGGCTTTGTTTGCCAGACCGGAGGGGAGAGTAATTTCAAATGCCCCAAAAAAGGAGATGGCGAATGTTATAAAGAGCAGAGCAAATATTACGTTTGGTATCCAGTGTGTGCCCAGAACATCCGTTGCATCAGTACTTTGGAAGAGGGCTACTATTACACCTACCAGCGTATATATCAGCGTAACAGAGAGTCCAAAAACCAGCCCCTTGACTATTCCGTCTCTCTTATTTCCTCCACCGCTTATGAAAAAGCTAACAGTCATGGGAATCATTGGAAAAACACAGGGTGTAAACACACCGCCAAGTCCCGCTGCAAATGCAATCAAAAGAAAAACAAGCAGCCCGTCACTTCCTCCGTTTTCTTTTCCGATATCATTTGAAACCCCGGGTAAAACAGCCCCATCTGCTGCTTTCCCGGCAGGTATATCAAATTTAACATCCAGTTCATCCATCAGACACTCTCCGCCATTACATGTCTGATATGTAAGAAGACCCTCAATTTTGAGCGGTTCAGACGAAGTTCTGCGGATTGTCTGAACAAAAGATCCTTTGTTCTCAAAAACTTTAACCTCCATACCAAAAGCTTCGTCCATCTTGGGTTTTGCTTTGTCTAAATCTCTTAGCTTTCCCACAAGTTCAAAACCCGAAAGTGCTTTTACTTCAAAAGATGTTGGCAGTGGTCCATTCTCCATAGGGTCTGAGTTGTACATATACCACGGAGACTCAATGGCAGCTTTGAAAATGAGGTCAATTGTTCCGTCTCCGTTGTCTTTGTGTTCAAACTGCCATGTTGCAACAGGCTGAGCCCAAACAGAGGCAAAAAAGAGCAGAGAGGCCAGTGTAGTTATTATTTTACGCATAGTTATCAATATTTCTTATTTTTATAAAGGGCAAATTTATCAAAAATCTCTAAAAAAGCAGTAATTTTGCCGTTTATAAACAGATTTGAGATTTATGACACAAGAGGAGTTGTTCAAGAATTTGATTGCTCATGCAAAGGAGTATGGTTTCATTTTCCAGTCAAGTGAAATTTATGATGGACTTAGTGCTGTGTATGACTATGGTCAGCTTGGAGCAGAGTTGAAAAACAATATCAAGAGATACTGGTGGGAGGCAATGGTTCGCCTTAACGAGAATATAGTGGGGATAGATTCTGCAATCTTTATGCATCCTAAGGTATGGGAGGCATCCGGCCATGTGGGTGCTTTTAATGACCCGTTGATTGATAATAAAGACTCAAAAAAGAGATACAGGGCAGATGTACTTCTAGAGGATCATATCGCAAAAATTGAGGATAAGATTGAGAAGGAGGTAGAAAAGGGGAGAAAAAAATTTGGAGACTCTTTTGACGAGGAGCAATTCCGCAAAACCAATCCAAACGTACTGCGCAATCGCGAAAAGGCAGACGAGGTTACCCGCAAAATGAACGATGCATTAAACGCAAACAATCTTGAGGCGGTTAAGCAGCTGATAATTGATTGCGAAATAGTTTGTCCAATATCCGGAAGCAGGAACTGGACAGATGTAAGACAGTTTAACCTGATGTTCTCCACACAAATGGGAAGTGTCAGTGATGATGCAAGCTCAATTTATTTAAGGCCTGAGACTGCTCAGGGAATTTTTGTAAACTTTCTGAATGTTCAGAAAACAGGAAGAATGAAGATTCCATTTGGTATAGCACAGATAGGAAAAGCCTTTAGAAACGAAATTGTAGCCAGGCAGTTCATATTCAGAATGAGAGAGTTTGAACAGATGGAGATGCAATTTTTTGTTCGTCCGGGGGAGGAGATGAAGTGGTATGAGCACTGGAAGGAGAAGAGACTTGCCTGGCACAAGGCACTTGGCCTTGGAGATCAAAAATACAGATTCCACAATCATGAGAAACTTGCTCATTACGCAAATGCTGCAGCCGATATTGAGTTTGATTTCCCATTTGGATTCAAGGAGCTGGAGGGAATTCACTCCAGAACAGATTTTGACTTGAGTCAGCATCAGAAGTTTTCAGGAAGAAAAATTCAGTATTTTGACCCGGAAACCAATGAGAGCTACGTACCATATGTAGTTGAGACATCAATTGGACTGGACAGAACATTCCTAGCTGTTTATTCTACAGCATATACAGAAGAAAAGCTGGATAACGGAGAGGAGAGAGTAGTTCTCAGATTGCCGGCTATACTTGCCCCAGTAAAAGTAGCTGTTTTACCGCTGGTTAAAAAGGATGGTCTGCCGGAGCGTGCAAGAGAGATTATGAATGATCTCAAATTTGACTACAACTGCCAGTACGATGAGAAAGACAGCATTGGAAAGAGATATCGCAGACAAGATGCTATTGGTACCCCATATTGTATAACAATTGACCACCAAACTCTTGAAGATAATTGTGTTACAATAAGAGAGAGGGATACAATGGCCCAGGAGAGAGTCCCTGTTGAAAAGGTAAGAGCCATTGTTGAGGAGCGGGTGAGTCTGAGAAAAGTACTAGAAAAAATTTAAACCTTAACAGATATGTCTAATCTATCCGTTAATTACATGGGTCTGCAACTTCGCAGCCCTATCCTGGCGGCAAGTTCAGGACTAACATCTCAGCTGGATAAAGTAGCAGCATTTGATAAAGCAGGTGTAGGAGCAATAGTTGTGAAATCTCTTTTTGAAGAGCAGATAGTTGATGAAGCCGAGTTTCTCGCAGCTCAGTCGCATGACTATCCGGAGTCCGCAGACTATCTGCATCACTATATAAGGCATAATTCAATTGCTAAGTATCTGAAGCTTGTCAAAGAAGTTAAAGACACTGTTTCAGTGCCCGTTATTGCAAGTATCAACTGCTATTCAATGGGTGAGTGGGTTGAGTTTGCAAAAGAGATTCAGGATGCAGGCGCCGATGGTCTTGAATTAAACATTTTCTCAATGCCGTTGAGTATTTCAAAAAGGCCAAATCAGATAGAAGATGACTACCTTGAGGTTGTTGCATCTGTGGCAAAAAGAGTTACAATTCCGGTGGCAGTGAAGATTGCAAATAATTATACAAACCTTCCCGGATTTGTGAATGGCCTAAAGTCAAGAGGAGCTAAAGGAGTAGTGATGTTCAATCGCTTCTATATGCCGGATATAGACATTAAAAAGGTTAGAATTATTGCGGCCGATGCCTATTCAAGCGAACAGGAGCACTTAAAGGAGCTAAGATGGATGGGAATAGTTTCAGCACTTGTGCCGGGAATAGATTTGTCTGCAAGTACCGGAATCCATAACGGTACAATAGTTCTTAAACAATTACTCGCAGGAGCGTCAACGGCACAGATGTGCACAGCTCTCTATCAGAGAGGTCCAGAGGCAATTACTCAGGCATTAGACGACATTAATTTGTTTATGGAGACTCAGGGATTTGAAAAAATATCTGATTTCAGAGGAAAGCTGAACTACTCAAATATTCCAAATCCTGAAAGGTTTGAAAGGGTTCAGTTTATGAAATCTTTTGGATCCAGGTAAGGTGTAAGTAAAAAAATCAAAACCGGCAGGTATGTAAGGATATCGTTTTTACATACTTGCCGGTTTTATTAGCCTTAGGGCTCAATAATCACTAAAAAATTCAACTAACTCCACCCAAAAGTAATTATTGAAAACTGATTTAGAATTGTCAAAATAACAAATAGTATAAGATTTTACTTTTTGGGAATATTTAGATTTATTGAGGAGTTATCCCTGTTTTGTAGTAAATAACTGATGCTTTTTCCATTGTAGCGATACAACCCTTCCCGCTCTTTTCCAGAACAGGTTTAATGGTTTCAAAAAATTTCATAATTTTTTCACTCTCGTCCACCATCTCTATAACTATTGGGATTTTTTCTGTTAACTCCCAAAAACGAGTATTTGTAACCTTACTACTAGCCCCATACCCCATAGCGCCTTTAAGTACAGTTGCACCTGCAATGCCGTATCGTTTTGCTTCATAAACAATTACCTCAAAAAGTGGGGTGTGTTTATATTTATCTGTTGAGCTCATGAAAATTCTCAACAAATTTGCCTCTGAGTTGCTCTCCATTTTTAAATAATTTTAGTTGTCACGTTTCCAAGATAGGTCGCCATTATTCCAATAAATACGCTAAGTCCTGTGTAAAGAAGAAAATGGGAAAAGTTGCCATCTCTTATCAGAGAAACGTTTTCATTTGTAAATGTGGAAAATGTGGTAAACCCACCGCAAAGCCCCACTGTAAGGAAAATCCGGAGCTCATCATTCATGATATTACCTCTCTCAGACAAACCGTAGAACAGTCCTATCAGAAAGCACCCTGTAATGTTTACAATAAAAGTTCCAAGAGGGAAGGAGGAGATTGTTAAGTTCTGAATGAGACGGGATGTTAAAAATCGGGCAACACCTCCGATAAAACTACCTGTACCTATTATTAAAATCATCCTTAACATGATTCAAAGGTATTAAAAAAACCTGCAAACAATTATGCTTGCAGGTTTTTGTTTGTCGGGGTACTCCGACTCGAACGGAGGACCCCCTGCTCCCAAAGCAGCATAATTTCTTTATCATCTAATCTCATATAATTTCTTTTATATTCATTATAAATATATTACAAAATATAACTTTGTTATGAAGTTGGATTTATTTACCTTTAAATATCAATTTGTTGTACCTATGTTGTACCCAAAAATAATATAAATGATTAGTTTTAAGACCGTTCTGAAAAAGAAAAAATTATCTACTGGCAAATATCCAATTTATTTGCGGATTACTAAAGAAAGAAAGTCTGTATTTTTCCGTACTCCTTATACTTGTTTGGAAAAAGAATGGAACAAAAAACAGGGAAAATTCAACAAAAATGCCCCAGATTATCTGAAAAG
Organism: uncultured Bacteroidota bacterium; assembly: GCA_937901965.1. Taxonomy (GTDB): domain Bacteria; phylum Bacteroidota; class Bacteroidia; order Bacteroidales; family UBA932; genus Bact-08. Next base: position 61,475 of record CALGSW010000013.1, on the reverse strand, counting down.
GAACAGAATACTGTTAAAATTCATAGACAGGGCTACTGATGTCGTAACCGAACTTGAACAGAAAAAAGGCTTTTATACCCTGACGGATATAGAGAGTGTAATGCGGATTCAAAGTAACCCTGTTTACAAAAACATTTTTGCTTTTTGGGAGGAAATTATTTCCGACATGATAAAAGCTGGGAAAACAGGAAATGCCAGGGTTAATTCTGATACGTTAAAATCAGTTAAAAACTTCAGTCATAACAAGTCTATAACTTTTGAGCAGATAACACCTGCTTTTCTCGAAAAATATGAAGTAAGTCTTCGCGCTAATGGAGGAACTGACGGAGGAGTTAGCGTTCGGATGAGAACATTGAGAGCCCTTTTTAATTCTGCAATAAAGCGGGAAATAATCAAAACAGAGATTTATCCTTTCAAAAAATACAAAATCTCAAAACTAAAGGGGAAAGGAATAAAAAAAGCACTTACACTTGAAGATGTTCAAAAAATCATAAAAAAAGATTTAAGCACTTATCCGAAACTAATTAATGCCAGAAATTACTTTGTTTTCAGCTTCTACACCCGGGGAATGAACTTTGCCGATATGATGAAACTTCGCTGGAAAGATGTTATAGATGACCAGATTTATTATACCCGCTCTAAAACAAAAACCAATTTTCGAATAAAAATATTACCCCCTGTCCAGAAAATTCTGGACTATTATAAAACCAGAAAAAATGGGACTGATTATGTTTTCCCCATTTTGTTGAAAGATGAACTAACACCCTCTCAAGTTGAAAACCGGAAGAAAAAAACGTTGAAACAGTTCAATAAAGATTTAAAAGAAATTGCTGCTTTATGTGAAATTAATAAATCTGTTTCAAGTTATGTTGCCCGGCACAGCTATGCTAACTGTCTAAAACAAAAAGGAGTCGCCACAGATATTATTAGTGAATCGATGGGACACCAAAATATTGCCATAACCCAGGCATATTTAAAAGAACTTGATAACTCACTGGTTGATGAAGCAATGGAAGTATTATTATAATGATTTCTAAAGTCTTTCCGTTCAAACCCGTAAACACCTCCGGCTACATTTTTGGAAAATTTTCAAAAGGAAAAGGAATAAATAGAGAGTGGAGAAATTGCATGTGTTGATAAATGGTTTCAAAAAAGGTTTGATTGCAGGTTACGGAAATCATATTTTTTTTTTTAAAACTGCCTTGTGCGTTGGCAGAAATCAACTCTTGCAATTTCTGAACGAGCGGTTTATGCCGGAAGCTTTTGAAAACCCGGAGGGCTTGTTTTTTTGAAAATGTTGGTATTTTGTGAAAGGGATTGAATGAGCTTTTATTCCCGGTTTCTATCCAGTAGCTTTAAAAACAAGTTGCCTTTCTCGGTTATCTGAAATTTTTGTTTTGAACTTTGAGGTTTGTCTTTTATTGTCCGGCCAATTAATCCGCCTTCCTGGAGCTTTTTTAATATCTCATTAAATTAACCGGGTATAGATTTTTGCCCTAATTCTAAAGATATATCCTTTCTCGATTGTGTCCCATCTTTTAGTATTTTCAACACTTTTGTGAATAAAGATTCTTGCTGTAACTCTTGCTGCTGCAAATAGTTTTTATTGGTAAATGTAACACAGAAAGCAATTCCCGGCTCTTTCCACGATAACTCTATCTCAGGATAGGACTGCATTTCCCTGGCAATTAGCCTAAGTCCATTACCCCATTGTTCAATAATTCCCAAGCGTTTAAAAACCGGTGCCAGAATTTTATTTTGTATGTCGGACTGACCAGAATCCATTTCGTTGAAATCCATTGTTAGCGTAAGTTTGCCTGGACAGGTAATTTCAACTTTATCATCAAAAATGGCAATTTTTATGACCTTACCAGAGAGTGAATAATCACGGTGAATCACAGCGTTCCAAATTACTTCACGAATTGTAATTATCGGGTATTCTCACCAGTCATTTCTGCAAATACCCTGATAATCAGTCATTCCTTGTGAAATATGACGTAAGATGAACTGGTAAGCCTCTTCCGATTGCAATCCAACATTCGAATCTATAGTTTTTTTGATCAATGAAGTTTCCAGGATCGATTCCTTTAAACCGTGCGCATTCAATTTTAACATACGAGAATCGCTGTTTTCTTAATTCGCCATCAGATAGCAGTATCAGGGCATTGTTGACAATTCCCGTCCCTACTCCGATTTATACTATACTAATTTTTGCAAAACCTATTTTGTGAGTTCCTCCCCAGTTTTATCAGTTAACAATGCTTTAAAAGGATCAAAATTAATATCGTTCAACGATTTTTGGAAAGCCAATTCACTACCGAAAGAAATATTTTGTTCTTGTCGTTCGAGTTCCTGAATTATTTCAGAGCTTGCCTACCCGTTTGAATAGCCAACGCGGATAAAAGTCCCGGGGTCAATCTCTTTGTTTTAAGTGGTTCATAGTTCAGAAATAGAATTTTTGTCAATACAATAGGAAAACACCAGTCATAAATAATATTACTTATTTTTTCTTCAAGGATTATTAATTAGTCTCCATCAATTCCTATACCTTTTCAAGGATTATCCTGAATGCCTAGGTAATATTCATCTCCGGTATCATTGGCAAAACTAATGATAGTTTTGGCCATCTCCGCATTTGTCGGCATTATCATCTTAAACTCCAATCGCCTTCCATTCGGTTATTGAATTATTTCTTTTAATATAATTAAAATTCAGATAACGCTATTTATTCATGTTCTTCAAAAGAATGATTTTTATTGAGTGACTTATGTTGAAGTTATATTAAAAAACAATCAGGGAGGAGAATAAAGTTAGTTTAAATTAATTTTTTAATACAATATTGGAAATTTTAGTTCTTTTTATTGCGAACAAATAGAACTTTATTACTTTTATCATTTTAGTTCTTTTAATTCAGAACTAAATATAAAAAAGCACTATTTACAAAACGAATCTAACAACGAGTAATTCTATAAATAAAAAATGAACAACAAATTAAGAATTAACTATAATAACCTGATTAATTATTCCATTGGATTTTTTCTGATTTTGACCTACTTCTTGGGATTAATTGTACCAGTTACCAGTGATGCAGGGAAATATGCTGCTATTAGTCGTATAATTTATGAAACAGGAGATTGGATAACCCTGAAAATTCATTTTGAACCCTATCTTCAAAAACCGCCTCTGATTTTTTGGATTACAACTCCGTTTTATTTTATTTTTGGTCCAACCACATTTGCTTTTAAACTGCCGGTATTACTTTATTCAAGTATTGCAGTTTATTCAACCTATCGGTTTGCAAAACTCTTTTACAGTAAAAGAATAGCGAAAATAGCGGCTGTAATGCTAGCTACATCTGAGTTTTACTTTTTATTCCACAACGATATTCATACCGATTGTCTTTTAACGGCCAATGTAATTTTTTCGGTATGGCAACTTGCTGAGTATATTAAATCGAAAAAGCTGGTGAATATGCTTTTAGCTGGGCTGGGAATTGGCCTCGGGCTCATTTCAAAAGGCCCCATTGGTGTTTTTGTCCCGGTCATCGCTGCGCTTTCACACCTGATATATAAAAAGCAAATCAAGCTGATTTTTAATTACAAAGTCGTATTAGGTGCTTTTATCAGCTTATTGGTTCTTGCTGCTGGGCTCACCGGGATTTTTAAACAGTTCGGGTGGGAAGGCCTGAAATTTTTTTTCTGGGATAATAACGCCGGCCGCATTTCGGGAAAAATAAAAGGGGGAAGCACCGATTATCTATTCTATTTTCATACGACGTTATATATTTTTCTTCCCTGGGCAATTCTTTTCTTTATCGGCCTTTTTATGGAATTTAAAAACTTATTCAAAACAAAGCTCCCGGAACTTTTCAGTCTTGGAGGAATATTTTTTTACTGGATAATTATTTCCATCGCAAGTGCCAAAGCGCCTCATTATTTTATGGTACTGTCTCCATTTATGTCGCTTTTATCTGCAAAATGGCTGTTATATTTTTTTGAAGAAAAAACCTCGCTGAAAATGCAAAAAATCATCATCGGCATCCAGCGCTTCGTTTGTATCATTTTATGGATCATCCTTTTCTCACTTTGCATTTATTTCTTCCCTTCAAAAAACATATTTTTCTGGCTGGGGATTACAGTGCTGTTGTTTTTGTTCTTCCTTACAGGTAAATTAAACAACATGCTCAGCCGGATTCTACTGCAAAGTGTAATATCAATTGTGGCTTTAAATTTTGCGATAAATGTCCATCTTTTTCCACAGATATTTACCTACCAGTCGGTCATTCCGGCCTGTAATGTTTTTAACGAAAAGGCCAATACAGGAGAAATGTTAAATACGTACAATTCAGAACATCGCGAATTGTTTTTTTACGCAAAAAATCCGGGGCATTTTCTTTATGATTCTGAAGATTTGGAGATATGCCTGAAAAGAAAAAACGACTGGATCTTTACAGACGATGAAGGATTAAAAGAGATAGAACAATCAACAGCTAAGATAAAACTGATTCAATCGTTTAAACATCGTAGCCTGTCAAAGCTAACTCCCGGATTTATAAATCCAGCCACAAGGGCACAACGACTAAAAAACATGCACCTTATAAAAATTATTGAACCTGCCGGTGAATAGTTAATTTACATGTAAATCAAATTGAATAATGGAATGGACCGGTAAAAATGGCCCGTTTTGTATGCCTAAATAAATATGATGAGTTCCATCGTTCAAAGAATCAGGCAAAATGAACCGAATATTTTTTACAGAAATGGTTTCTCCGGGTTCAATTTTCAGGTTGTTCAGGTCAGCTTGGCTTACCAATTCCCATTTTTTCTTTCCGCGAATAAAAAGTTGCCAATGTACCTGAAGCTGGCTGTTTTTTTCCAGCTCAACAACTCTGGAATACGGATTATGCAAAGTTATTTGTGGAACTTTTAATACTTTATTTTCAAGTAAGAATGAGCTGGTATCAGCATCTATCTCTAGTTTGCTATACGAATTAAAATCAGGAATATCGCGCACATACCAATTCTTCAAATTTCCCTTAAGGTGACGCACATTATCTTTCATAAGTGTACTATCCATGGATACAAAAAGTATATCTTTCCCTTGAATGTCATTTTCTGTGGTATAAAAATCGAATTGAGAATATTTGTAAAAGCCCGACAACAAACAATACGTAGTACCAGGACGATTGGCATAAAATGCATAAAGGGACGCTTTTTGATAACTCTCAGAAAAAACCACGGGCCTGTCGCCAGCTTCATTTTTAAGCATAATTATTTCCGGTTTCCATCCAGTCATATTGCGAATAGCTTTTATCGGACTGGAAGAAGCCCCCACAATCAAATAGATCCTGACGAACAAAAAGACAAAAAAACCAATTATGCCTATTTTTTTTACCAGTTTTTGCCACCGCTCATTTTGCACAATAAATGCATACGCGAGGATGAACATCGGGATATAGGCAATTAAAGGCCAATGGAGTTCGATATCACCAACAAATGTTACAATGAAAAAAAACAGGAAAATACCGACAAAAACAAATTTTAAAGCCCTCTCCCAATAATCAGAGGGTCGGTATTTGGATGCCGAATATAAAAACAGCCAACCTAAAAAAGGACCAGTAAGTAAAACTACCCCCAATACATAATTTATGGTAACATCAATTTTATAACCTGTTTGATGGCTGTCAACGAGGTGGTACCGGAAAGTTGGAAACTGGTTTTCGAACTGCCAGAGAAAATGCGGAACCAGCAAAATCAATGTCAGAAACACCAATACCCAGGCTTTTCGCTCTTTTATCAGTTTCCAGTTTGACAAAAAAACAAAAAACAATAACAGGAACCCATGGTATTTGGAATATATCAATCCTGCTGTTGCCACCGCAAGGGCCAAAACAATTCCCCAGCTTCTTTTTTGAAGATATTTTTGGTAAAGCCATAAAAACAGAATCGTAAAAAAGAAAAGAGGCCCATCCGGCACGGCGTAAAACGTGTAAGGTATCCACAAACTGATAGAAAAAACCATCAACCAGTAAATCAATGGTAAATTACGATAGGGTTTAACCATGTTCCACAGAAGAATAAAGGAAACCGATGACAACAACACAAAAAAGAAGCGGACCCCTAAATAACCGCCAAACAGTTTTGTCCCGGCAAAAATAAGCGCGGCTACCATTGGGGGATGATCAAAATAGCCCCAATCAAGATTGCGGGAATAAAGCCAATAATAAGCCTCGTCGAAATGTAATTCGAGGAACGCCGCCTGCAGAATATTTATTACAAAATAAACAAGCAATCCAATCCAAAAAATCTGTTGTTTCGAAAATTGTTTCATGGAAAATAATTATTATGTCAATTGTGATGTGAAAGTATAAATTCCTTCTCTACATTTAAAATTTTAGTTCATTTAATTGCGAACAAAAAAAACTTAATTATATTTGCAGCGTAATTTTAGTTAAAAAATGGAAGAATCAGAAAGAATAAAAAAGCAGAGAGAGTTGATTGAACGAATCGGGCGAAATAATGAGCGGGATGGGTTTCAGCCGGTTACTGCCCGAATTCTTGGATTACTAATGGTAATGGACAAGGAAGAATACACTTTTGATGAAATTGTTGATGAAATGCAAATCAGCAAAAGTTCCGCCAGTAATGCTTTAAGAAATCTTGAACTTCGTGGTGTAATTGAATATGTTACATATCCCGGAGATCGCAAACGTTATTTCCGTTTCGTTTCCGGTGACATTAATGAAATAATTGCTGAAATAGAAAAAAGAATGCAGCAGAAATTACATATTATGCAGCAAATTATAGAGCTAAAAAAGAATCCCAATTCCAGAAATGCTAAATTCTTAAAAAATGTTTTAGAAGGAATAAATTTCTTTATTGAAAACCTGGAAAAACTAAAAACAGAATATAAAGACAAACGCTAATTTTTTTACAATATAAGTTCGTTTTATTCAGAACTAATCAGAATTAAAAAGTTTAAAAAAAAACAAATGAAATATATAGAAAATAAATTTTCCAGAATTTTCAGGTATATGGGAATATTTGATGACGAAATATGCAGAAAAGCTTCATTTAAAAAAGATTATGAATTTAATGACTTTCAATTCGCATGTTTGGTTTTCTATATTGAAAAGTATTTCAATGTTAATATTTCACCAGAAGATTACATTCATTTAGATACCGTTGGAAGTACTATTGAATTTGTTTATTGTAAACTGAAATAAACTAAGGCATGCAGACGACAAACTCCATTTCATCTTTTATTTGGATTATCGATTAATGCATATAAAGAGATTCGAGTTTATATCAGATGTCTATTCCTGCACTTCATGTATAATTTATATCAGTTGATACACTTTGAAAAATATAAAAAGTTAATCCTATCTAATTTTGGATGATTAAAAAAAGCAGAAACATACAAGGAAACATGAAATTCAAAAACATTATTCTTTTGCTAGGCCTTACAATTATTACATTATCAGGATGTAAAAATTCAACTAAAGAAGTGCCTCAAACCAAAACAATTAAAAAAGTAAAAGTAGAAACAGTTACGGACGACACAGTTCAGAACACAATGACTCTTAATGGGAAGATCAAGGAAAAGAGCTTAACCTCGCTTTCTTTCCGTGTAGGAGGCCCATTGAAAAAGCTGAATGTTAAGCAGGGTGATTATGTTCGAACCGGGCAAGTCATTGCAGAAATAGATAACCGCGATTATCAACTGCAAATAGAGACTTCCAAAGCTCAGTTTGAACAGGCAGAGGGAGAATACAATCGATACAAACAGTTGGTGGAGCAAAAGAAAATTCCGGAGAATACTTTTGAAAAAATTAAATCGGGATACCTGATGACAAAAACGGCTTATGAAAATGCCCAAAACCAATTGAATGACACAAAATTAAAAGCACCTTTTTCAGGTTACATTTACGAAAAATTTGTAGAAAATTATCAAACCGTTGGTCCAGGAGCACCAATTGTTTCTATTATCGATAATTCTCATCTTGAGGTTGTTGCTTCTATTGCAGAAAGTCAGTTAAACAGAATAAAAAGCGATAAAAAAAGCTATTTACATGTTAAAAATGCAGGGATAAATAAACTTCCGGTTCAGCTGCTAAGTGTAAGCGAAAAAGCAAAGCAAGATGGCTTATACGAAGTTAAATTTTCTTTTGAAAACAAAGATGATTTAAAAGTTGCTCCCGGAATGACTGCCGAAGTAACCATCTATTGCCAGTCAGGAGAAAATCAGTTATCAGTTGCTTCCACAGCTATTTTCCATGAAAAAACAAGTACCTATGTTTGGATTTACAATTCCTCTACCGGTAAAGTTGAAAAGCGTGAAGTAAATATTTTACTGGATGGAACAGATGGAAGAGTGAATATCAGATCTGGACTTAATAATGGGGAGCAGGTTGTTACAGCCGGCGTACATTATTTGGTTGAAGGACAAGAGGTAAAACCTCTGCCGGCATCTTCAGTAACTAATATTGGAGGGCTGCTGTAATGTTTGAGAGGCTTTTAAATCAAAAAGCGATGATTTCAACGATACTGTTTGCAGTATTGTTTGGAGGAATTATCGCATATAACAACATTGGGAAGCTGGAGGATGCTGAAATTCCTATTAAAGCGGCTACTGTAGTAACCATTTATCCCGGGGCAGCAGCACACGAGGTAGAACTCGAAGTAACGGATGTTTTAGAGAAAGCCATTCAGAAATTGGAGAATGTAGATAATATTACCTCTGTTTCCCGTCCCGGCTTATCAATTATTACAGTTAATATCCAGTCTACTGTAAAAACTCCCCAGTTGCCCCAGCTTTGGGATCACCTTCGCAGAAAAGTTAATGATGCAAAAGGTTCTTTGCCTTCAGGGGCCATGGAGCCAATTGTAAATGACGATTTCGCTGATGTATATGGTATTTTGTATGCTGTAACAGCCGATGGATACAGTCATGAAGAATTGGTAAAATATACTGAATACGTTGAACGTGAGTTGTTGGGAGTTGACGGTGTTCGACGTTCGCAGATTTTTGGAGAACATACACAAACAATTGATATTGTTTTTTCTCCTGAGAAGTTGGCTGGCTTGAGTGTGAATCCGATGTACATTGCAGCAGCTATTCAAAATGAAACTGCCATTATTAACCCAGGCTCCGTTGATGTTGGGAAAGAGTCGGTGCGAGTTGGTGTAGGACAAAAAATTGCAAGTATAAAAGAGATTGAGAATCTGTTAATTCAGGTGCCTGGAGGAGGAAACTTCCGTTTAGGTGATATTGCGACAGTAAAAAGATCGTATCTGCAACCGGAAAATGAGGCGTTATATTACAATGATAAACCGGGTTTAACACTGGGCCTTTCAAACGAAAGTGGAATTAACGTTGTAAAACTTGGCGAACGCCTGGATGAAAAGCTAGCTGAACTTCAAAAAGAACTTCCGGCAGGAATTGAAATTAATCAGGTGTATTATCAACCCGATCGCGTTGATGATGCTGTTCGGAATTTTATGTTGAACCTGGCAGTGTCAGTTGGAATTGTAATCGTCGTGCTGATGTTTGCAATGGGACTTCGTTCCGGTTTACTGATTTCCAGCGGTTTGGTTTTTACCATCATGGGAACTTTAATTGTAATGTTAGCCATTGGCCTGCCTCTACATCGTGTTTCATTGGCAGCAATTATTCTGGCAATGGGAATGTTGGTGGATAATGCCATTGTTGTAGCCGATGGAATTTTGGTTGATTTAAAATCGGGGATAGAAAGAAATAAAGCTTTTATAAACACAGCGAAAAAAACAGCGCTGCCGTTACTTGGTGCTACTGCTGTTGCCATTTTAGCTTTCCTGCCTTTAGGAATGTCGCCAAATGCAGCAGGCGAGTTTTTATCATCTTTATTTACGGTATTGATTATTTCTCTTTCGTTAAGTTGGATATTTGCAATGATACAAACTCCCTTCAATGCAAAATACTTTTACCGGAAAGAACGTCCGAAAGGAGAACATGCTGAAGCCTACGATAACAAATTCTACCGTAGTTTTGGCAGTGTTCTGAAATGGGGAATACGTCACAAGTTTATATTTACAGCAGTTTCATTTGCAGTTCTGATTTTTGCATTTTGGTCGTTCCGTTTTGTGAAGGTCGACTTTATGCCGAAAATTGACTACGACCAGTTTTACATTGAATATTACCTCCCGCAGGGATCTGATATAAAAGCTGTAGAAAAAGATGCGCTGCAAATTCAGAAAGAAATTTTAAAAATGGATGGCGTAAATTCAGTAATGGCATCTGTTGGTCGTCCAGCTGCACGTTATCTGCTTATTCGCCACATGCCAACAGGCGGTTCTAACTATGCTGATTTTATTATTGAGACCAAAACAACGGACAGAGTCGCTGAGATAATTCCTGAGATTCAAAAGTATTTGAATAACAATTATCCTGATGCCTTTTTCAGGGTATTGGAATATGGCGCAGCTTTCTACGATGCAGATATTGAGGCTCAGTTTACCGGCCCCGATCCGGCAGTGCTGAAAGATTTGGCAACAAAGGCAAAAAAAATCTTTTTGGATGAGCCAACGGCAACATATGTTACTGATAGCTGGAAAAATCAGACTAAAAAAATTGTTCCTGAATATTCCGTTGAGCGGGCACAACCTCTCGGGTTGACTCGTTCTGACATGGGAAATTCAATTTTGGTGGCAACCAATGGTATGCCAATAGGAGCGGTTTATGAGGGAAACAGAATGCTGCCGATTGTATTACGAACCGATACTAATCTAGGTGAAAACCTGGAGCAACTCATGAATGTTCCTGTTTGGGGACAATATAGTAGAGCAAGCGTTCCATTATCGCAAATTGCTGATACTTTAAAAGCAACCTGGGATTATGAACTTATAAACCGTTTGGATAACCAACGTTCGATTAAAGTGCAATGCGATGCTGTAAAAGGACATACGGCTGCTGAAGTTCAGGCTAAATTTCAGGCAAAGATTGAAGCGATAGAATTACCGGATGGCTATGAATTGAAGTGGGAAGGCGCCACTGCCAAATCGGGTGAGGCCAACCAGGCATTATTTATGTTTTTACCTCTGGCTGTCGGTCTAATGGCCATTATCATTATTGGCTTATTTAATAATCTCAAACAACCGATTATCATATTCCTAATTGTTCCATTTGCATTTATTGGAATTGTCCTGGGGCTGGTAACTACCGGAGTATTCCTGACCTTTGCAGGTATTATCGGTGCACTCGGACTTATTGGCATGATGATTAAAAATGCGGTGGTATTGCTGGATGAAATCAACCAGAATATCAGGGCAGGAAAAGATCGTTTAACTGCAACAATCGATTCGGCATTATCACGTTTACGCCCGGTAATGATGGCTTCTCTGACAACAATTCTGGGAATGGCTCCGCTACTTGGAGATTCAATGTTCAATTCTACTGCAGTTGTAATTATGTTTGGTTTAGCTGTTGGCTCTATAATCACACTGGTTGTTGTACCTGTTTTATATACTGTATTGTATCGTGTTGATGGACGTAATCTAAAAAAAGATTAACAATTACATGGAGAAGACAAACACAATTTTAGGAAAAAGAAAATGAAGAAATCAATAAAAATTATAGTAAACACAATCGTGTTAATTGCTTCTACAGTAGTATTCAGCAATGCTTTTGGCCAAAAGGTGATGACACTTGAAGATTGCCGCCGACAAGCTGTTGAGTTTAACAAGGAATTGAAAGCAGCGGCCTTACAAAACAAAGAAGCACAGGTAAATCAGGAGGTTGCCAGAACTGCATATTTGCCCAAATTTGGATTTTCATCGTCGTTAATGCATCGCCCAAATATGGATCCGATAAGTATGCCCGGTTATTTTCTGCCAACTGCCGATAGCGAAGCAGGTGCGATGGCCGGCAATTTTTCAGGAACAAGTAATGTATGGAAACCCGGAACGACAATCGATATAAATAGTCTGACATTGATAAACAGCAGCTTTCAATTAACCCAGCCTGTTTATGCAGGCGGGAAAATCAGGTATTCCAATCAACAGGCTGACGCAGGTGTTGAAATTGCTGATTTGTCTTTAAACATGAAATACTCAGACATAATCCAACAAACGGACAAAGCATTCTGGCAGGTGGCAACAGTTGAAGAGAACATTTTGATTGCAGAAGAATATATTAAAATGTTGACTGAATTGGAAGATCAAATGTCTGCGATGTATGATGTTGGATTACAACCTGCCAGTGAAAAGTTAAAAGTGACAGTTCAAAAAAATGAGGCTGAATTAAATTTGTTAAAAGCCAATAACGGATTAAAAGTGGCCAAAATGTATTTGAACCAAATTTTAGGACAACCATTGGATACCGATGTGAAAATCAGTCATAAAAAAAATACAGATGTCAGCCTAATAAATTTTGATGACGGAATAATTCAGGCTGAAAACAAAAGAAATGAATTAAAAATTCTGGAGAAACAAAAAGAGCTAAGTGAACTTGATGCAAAGATTACCAGGGCAGATTATCTTCCAACAGTTGGAGTAAGTGCCCAGTATGCTAATTACTGGCTAAGAGACCTGTACGAAACAGCTGATTTTCAGCCCATGCTGGCAGCACAGGTATCAATACCAATCTTCCAATGGGGGCAGGGGAAAAAGAAAATGCGGGCTGCTCAGCTTAAAGTGCAACAGGTAGAAACAAACCTGCAAAACACAAATGATTTGATAAATCTTGAAGTTATGCAAGTTAAAGTGCAGGTTGAAGAAGCATACGAATCAATTCGGATTGCAAAGAAAAGTGTTGCAGAAGCAAAGGAGAGTTTGGATGAGACCCGTGCCAGTTTCGATGTAGGGTTAAATACAACAGCTGAACTATTGAGTTCACAGGCTAAATGGGTAGAAACAAAAGCAAAATTAATAGAAGCAGTGGCCAATTTCGAAACTCTAAAAACCCGCTGGCAAAGTGTTACCGGTAATTTATATATGCCCGAAGAAGAAAAGGAATAAGCGAACAAACAAATTTGGATGAAGTGCACACAATTACATAAGAAGAAAAAACCCGAATTAGAGCTGCGGCTGCCAAGTTATGCGCCTTTGAATATCATTGTTCGATTTGCAATTATCAGTTTAATAGCAGTATTGATTCTGCACTTTATTGTGTTGGTAACAAAAACACCTGCCCGTATAAATGAACGTATCCCTGCATTTATATATGTGGTGGTTATTGTCATTTTTAATGTGGCTGTGGAGCTTCAAATTGTCTTAGACAATATCCTCGAAAAATTTTTACCGGTTCCAACCAAATTAAAACTCCGCCTCTTCCTGCAAATCTGTGTGAGCATTCTATTTCTGATTTTTGCCCACCGGGTTATCATGTATTTTATCGAACCAAAACTGACTGAAGAAGAGTCCCGGCCTTCTGTAATTCTGGGAATGGTTGCCGGGTTAATCTTTGTCCAAATGGTTGCCAATTCACTTACACTCGGGAGGATGACGAGGAAATGGCTTAATTCACAAGAAGTAATTGCCAAGATGAAAAGAGAAAAGCTCGAAATGGATTACAATTCTTTACAGGATCAACTAAATCCACATTTTTTGTTCAATAACTTAAGCGTACTAAAATCTTTAATTATTTACAATCCGGAAGTTGCTGTCGGTTTTACAGAAAATTTTACAGATGTATACCGGTATGTACTTCAAAGTAAGAATAAAAGATTGGTTAAATTAAGAGAGGAATTCGATTTTATGAAGGCATATTATGCGCTTCATAAAGAACGGTTGGGTGAAGGATTATTATTGGAATATGACATATCACAAGAAGAACTCGACAAAGAAATAGCCCCGCTAACAGTTCAGCTACTAATTGAAAATGCGATAAAACACAATATTGTGTGTAAGGAAACACCTTTAAAATTAAGGGTAGTGGTAGGAAATGATCATTTGATTGTTATCAACAATCTGAACCTGAGAACTGCTTCTTATTCAACAAAAACAGGTTTGGGAAATCTGGTGCGAAGGTATGAAATGCTTACGGATAAAGAAGTTGTTATTCAATACAATGAAGAGATGTTTGAAGTAAAAGTCCCTTTGTTGTAATTGTTGAAAAGAAATATTTTGAATAAACAGTCGGAGGGAAAATATGCGAGTTATTATAGTTGAAGACGAATTACATAACTACCGTTTATTAAAAGGAATGGTAGAAAAGTTGAGGCCTGACTGGAATATTGCTGAGTGGCTGGAAAGTGTAAAAAGCACAGTTGCCTGGTTAGAGAATAATCCGGCACCGGATTTGATTTTTATGGATATCCAGCTAACCGACGGAATTAGTTTTTCAATATTTGATAATGTTCAGGTAGACAGTATGGTAATTTTTACCACAGCTTATGACGAATATGCACTTCAGGCTTTTCAGGTTAACAGCATCGATTATTTATTAAAGCCGGTAAAATTGGAAAAGCTGGAACAGGCCATTGAAAAATTTGAACATTTAATGAGCCCTCAGAAAAATAACTCAGACTTTAAACCTGATTACCATGAACTTTTAGAAGCAATTACAAAAGGAGAGAAAAAATACAGGAAACGATTTCTTATTTCAGGAGCAACATCTTATTTTAAGTTAAATGTTGAAGATATTGCATGGTTTTACACCGAAAGCAGGGTGACTACTGCAGTTACATTTAAGAACAAACAATATCCTGTAGATTTAACCATGGAAAAACTGGAGGATCAGCTCGATCCCAGCATTTTTTTTCGTGTAAACAGAAGTACAATCATACATATTAATGCCGTTCAAAAATTTGAAAATCATTTTGGTGGGAAATTGATTCTTCGCTTGATTCCTCCTTTTAATGAACCAATTACAATTAGCCGTTTAAAGGCAACCGAATTTAAGGAATGGATAGGCTTGTAAATAGCTTTTATTATTTATGGATGGCATAGTAGCCTTTGTCCATTTAACAACAAATCTATTAAATGAATAGTCAATTTTTTGTAAAATATCAGCTTCGGAATAATTATTTCAGCACCAAGGACTTGGGCTATAGAAAAAAACTTTGGCCTTTATTCATCTTGTTGTTTTTTTCTTTTTTGTTAGGCTCCTTTTCTGCACAATCCAAAGAAATGACTTCCAAATATGATTTGGAAATGCTAGGAGCCAAAATCGGAGAGTTTACTGTTACCCAAAAAAATGAAAATGGAAATGTAAATATTGAGGCAATAACCGATGTAAAAGTCAATCTCATTTTTTCATACCGTGTAAAATATGTTCAGAATACGGAATACGAACAGGGCGTTTTGAAGCATTCAAATGTGAAAACCTATAAAAACGGGAAGCTGAATTCCGATATGTCACTAAGACAGGAAAAAGATGCTTACCTGCTTGTTGTTGATGGAGATACTACGGTAATTAACGATTTGATTACCTATAGTGGAAGTATGCTTTATTTTAATGAACCTCAAGGTGTAGAACGATTGTATAAGGAAAGAACTGCAGAGATGAGACAAATTACAACTTTGAGTGAACATACTTACGTTGTTAATGATGAGAAAAAGCGGGAACTAAACAGATACGTATACAAAGATGGAATTTTGGAATACGCAAAAATGCGGCATGCTTTAGGAATGCTGGAATTAAAAAGAGTTATAGAAAATACAACGAATGATTGACTTTTCAGAAATACAGGATATTTACTTCATCTTACCGTTGTTGGGGTTCATCATTGGTTTGTTTGGAACCATGGTGGGAGGCGGCGGAGGATTTTTCTTTCTTCCCATTCTCACTTTGCTTTTAAAGGTACCGGCCCAAGCGGCTGTTATTACATCACTGGTAGCTACATTACCTATCTGCATTGTTGGCTCATTGGGGCACTATCGTAAAAACAATATTGATTTTAAGGTAGCTACGCTTTTTATGGTAACCGGAATTATTGGGGCCTTTATTGGCGCAGAAATAACAAGCAGAATCAGTGATCTGGCATTAAAGACCGCTTTCGGAATCTATTCTATTCTGATTGCATTAAACATGGCTCTTAGCGCCAAAAAAAATACTATTGAAAGAGAGAAAGAAAAGACAAAAATATCACCAAGGGATTTAAAAACACTTAAAGGCTCGTCGTTTGGATTGGCAGCTGGTTTAATTACCGGAACATTTGGCACCAGCGGAACAGCACCAATCCTTGCTGGATTATTTTCAATGAGGATACCATTCAAAATGGTTATTGGCACATCGTTATTGGCGGTGCTTGTAAATACAATTTTTGCTGTTGGTGCTCATTTTATTGTGGGAAAAATAGATCTTACATTGGTTATTTTTCTTACAGCAGGCTCAACTTTAGGAGCAATAATTGGTCCCCGGTTGCTTGCAAAAATCCAAATAGACAAGTCGGAGAGTAAAGCGAAATATGCTTATGCAATCATTATGGTTGCCATAGGTATCTTAATGATTTTAGGACGAAATTAATTTTATGGAACAACTGATTTACAAAATTATATTGATCTATTTTGTTTTGGGCGGAATTGGCTTTTACCTGATAAACAGAAAAAAAGATCGGGATGTGGCACGAAAAAGCTACACAAAATTTGGAGTTTATTTTATAATCATAAATATTTTATTTTTTAGCATTACTATTCAACCGGTTGTTTTTTCGTAAGTATTCGAGCGAATACATATTGTAACGGTATTCCATAGGTTTTACCTTTGGGCAAAAACTATGAGAAAATATTCAACCCGCATGCAAGAGTCAAAATTCAAAGAGATTTACATGGAATATAAGGCCAGCGGACTTACTAAGGAGGATTTTTGCAAAACATACGGATATACCAAGTCCTCGTTTTATTATTGGTTACGAAAATGGGGAGACGGATCAGACATCAGGGGGCATAAGAGCACATCTCATTTATCACCAATAATGCTCATAGGCAATACAGCAAATGAGGTAGGTCAGGATATCGTTAGTCCGGAACAGCCAGGCATCAGGTCATCGATGGAGTTGGAGATAGTCCACCCTACTGGTCTGCAGATAAAGATGCGGGGAATCATTGACCTTGATGTTTTCAAGACATTACTAAATCAGTTTTAGTCTATGTTCAGCCTTAATGATTCAATGCGCTACTACCTTTGTCCAGGCGCAACGGATATGAGGAAATCATTCTACACTCTCAGTGGTGTTGTCAAGAACAACATGAAACAGGATGTTCGTAGTGGAGATGTTTATATTTTTATTAATAAGAAAAAGGACACCATCAAACTACTCCATGCAGAGCGTGGTGGTCTTGTCCTGTACATAAAGAAGCTGGAACAAGGGACTTTTTTACTACCAAATTATGACAATGAGAGTAACTCATTTCCCATGGAGTGGAAGGACCTTGTCATGATGGTCGAGGGTATAAAAGAGGATGTTTTCTCACGAAGGAAAAGGCTTAAAATACTATCATCTTTTTAACTAAAAAACACTTATTTTACTTGCTTATTAAGCTGATATTTACTACTTTTATATATACAAAAAGCAGTAAGTGGACCAATCAATTTCATCATTAATAAGTATGCTGGAAGCATCTCTCGAGAGGGAGAAGCAAAAGGACCAACAATTGGCTGAGTTGCAAAAACAGCTCAATGAACTCCTTTCCCAACTGGCATGGTTCAAACGTAAGATGTTCGGTTCAATAAGCGAAAAATATCCTAATATCACCCCTCTTCCAGGCCTTTTTGCCGAGCTTTCAGACCAAATCGACTCCCTGGCTGACAGCAAAGCAAGTGAACAGGAGCTTGAACAAGTAATGATACAGCAGAAGGTCAAACCTCGCAAACCGAGACAAGAATCAATGGAAGGGTTGCCGGTTGTCGAAAGCGTGATTGAACCCAATGACATAGATTTGACCAAATACAGGAGGATCGGAGAAGAGCATACCAAAGTCATAGAATTTGAGCCGGGCAAACTGTTTGTACTGGACATCGTACGGCCAAAATACGCTTTAATAAACCAAACCAACACTGTCGGGGACATGCCTGCCATTATTATAGCCCCGATGCCATTGCTCCCAATATACAAAGGATCGGCGGGGTCCACCTTGATTGCAGAGTTGTTGTTGCAAAAGTATGTCCACCACCTTCCTTTTTACAGACAAACCAAACAGTTCAAGGAACTAGGCCTTAAGCTATCTGCAACCACAATAAACGACTGGTTTGCCTCTTCCTGTGGCCTGATCAAACCCTTGTATGAAAAAATCAGGGAAAGGGTGCTGTCTTCTAATTACCTACAGGCGGACGAAACCACGTTGCCTGTAATAAACCGGGAAAAGAAGAAAGCCGACAAGGAGTATCTTTGGATGGCACGGGCGGTGAAAGAAAAACTCCTGTTTTTTGATTACCGGGACGGTTCCCGCTCCGCTAAAGTTGTCCGCGAAATCTTCAAGGACTTCAAAGGTACACTCCAGACAGATGGCTATTGCGCATACGAGATTTTTGACAAGAATCCTTCCGTAACGCTCATTAACTGCTGGGCACACTGTCGTCGAAATTATGAATCTTCGTTAGTAGAGAACAAAACACTGGCCCAGTACGCATTGGGGCAGATACAACTGCTGTACAAACTTGAAAGGGTCTTCAAAGATAAGCAATACTCCCCTGTCCAGATAGAAGCAGAAAGGCAAAGGTTGGCCTTGCCCATAATAAGGAATCTGGAAAAATGGATAGAGCAAAACTATAAGACGGTACTGCCAAAAAGCAAGATAGGTAAGGCGATGTCATACAATTACAGCAGAATCCAGGGGCTTAGCAGGTATATTTATGACGGCAACCTGAAAATAGACAACAATCCGGCAGAAAATGCAATCAGACCGGTTACCGTTTCACGGAAAAATTTTCTTTTTTGCGGGAATCACAATGCGGCTTTTAATGCAGCCATGATTTTTACTCTCACAGGATGTTGCAGGGAACAAAACATTAATACCCGGCATTACCTTATAGATGTCTTGAACCAATTACCCTATGTCCTTGACAAAAAAGAGAGCCTTGATTCACTGATGCCCGACAAATGGATCGAGCAACATCCAGAATCACTAATGAGTCCTGATTCGTCTAAAATGGATTGAACGTAGTTTTACACAGTAACTCAACATCCTTTTTATCTAACAGTTAGCTTTTGACCAAGATGGGCTAAATTGTCCAAACTCTGCAAGAACGTTTGTTTTGTAGAAATAGGAAAGAGGGGTTTTGTCGAATGCTTACGTTTTTTCTTACCTGGCAATTTTTATTGTTGCTGTAGGAAGTTTTGAGCTGAGCCGACTTTTTGTTAAGTCAAAGTTTCAAAACCTTTTATTTTTCGCACTGTCATTAGTGATTTATTTTATTCTTTCAGCAGGGTTATTTTTTTTAAGCCTGGCCGAACGTGATTTAATTCTGCTGACTTTTCTAATTCTATCCATTTTTGACAGTTTCAGCCAGATAACCGGGCAACTTTTTGGAAAAACTAAAATAATGCCGGATATCAGTCCCAATAAAACACTTGGGGGTGTAGTTGGGGGAACAATCATTTCACTGGTAAGTGCATTTTTATTAAAAAGCCTTTTTTTCGGTACAATTCCTGAATTATTTCTGTTTGCTTTTGGAACTATTCTTTTCGCATTTATTGGAGACATTCTTGCGTCGTTTTACAAAAGAAAATTTCAAGTTAAAGATTACAGCAACTGGATACCCGGACATGGTGGTTTTCTCGATCGGTTTGATAGTTTGATTGCAGGTGGTGCGTGGGCTGCACTGGCTATTTCATTTTTGGGAATTTAAAAGGGAAATTTTGTTATGGGGAATATTGTAGTATTGTCGTTTGTATATTTAGTCGGGATTGGCTTATTATTGATTTTTAACGAGTTGGTTTACCGGAGGCTTAACCCTACAGGAGAGATAACTCGTAAATTTGCGCATTTTGTTTCGGTACTTGCCACAGTTCCATTTCCATATATTTTCCCTTCACATTGGTATATTTTGGTTCTGGCGCTTTTGTTTGCCACAATACTATTTATTACACGAAATGGCAAACAGTTAAAATCAATTCATGATGTAAAGCGAAAATCAATTGGAAGTTATCTACTTCCGCTTTCAATTTACATCACCTTTTTGATTTCAAATCTTACGGAAAATAAATTTATATACATTCTTCCAATGCTGATTCTGGCTATCAGTGATCCGATGGCAGCCATTCTGGGAATCAACATAAAGGCTTACAACGGAAGAATAAAATTGTTTGGAAAAAAATTAAACAAAACCTGGCTAGGCTCCGGAGCTTTCCTGGCGTCAAGTTTTGTAATAAGTATTATAGCACTTTATTTTCATCGCGGGGTATTCGATTTAAAAACATTCTGGTTGGCAATGGCAGTAGCTGCAACAACCATGTTTGCAGAATTAATTAGCTGGCGGGGGTCCGATAATTTAAGTATCCCGTTAAGTGCAGTATTGATTTTAGTATTATTTCTATGACACCGCAATTTTTAAGATATGGATTGAACAGAAAAAATTAGGAAACAAACTCAATTAGAAAACAAAAAACAGAAGTATGAAAACAGTTGTAATAAACGGAGCCAATGGCTACGTTGCATCCCACTTTATAAGCAACCTGCTTAAACAAAAATATAAAGTAGTAGCCCTGGTTCGAACCAACAAAAGATCGCCTCAGGAACGAATGAAAAAAGTACTTGCCGATATTAATGATGGTGAAAATGTGGAATATCCAAACCTGAAAGTTATTGGCTATTCTTTGTGCGATGAAGATTTTTCTATTCCAAGGGACGAATTAAAAAGGATTTTTCGTGGAAATGTCGATTATTTTCATTTTGCAGCCAGCTTAAAGTATGATAAGAAATCGGTTGATGAAATCTTTTCTACGAATATCAATGGCGTTGAAAATTCAATTAAAGTTTTTTCGAACTATGCAACCCCGGGTTCCCGATTTTTTTATATCGGAACAGCCTATTCCTGTGGCCGACTCGATGGTATTTTCGAAGAAAAATTTTATGAAAACAAAGACATTTCTGCTTTTAGAAACTATTACGAGCAATCGAAAAGATTTGCAGAAAATATTATTAAAGTAAACATTCAAAAGAACGGCTTAAACGGACACATTGTTAGATTATCACAAGTAGCCGGAAATCAAAAAACAGGCATTACAAAAACCGATTATGGGATTTTTGATTTTGCCAAAAGAATGTTTAGCCTGGCTAACCGCTATCCTAACGAAATTATAAGAGTACATGTCGATCCTGACTCCTCACAAAATTTAATCCCGATTGACACAGTTACTGCACACTTAACAAAAATGGTGGAAGAAACCGGAATTCCGGAAATAATGAATTTTGTGGCAAAAAAATCAATTCGAAACAGCCATATAATCGAAACATTAAACCGGTTATTACCCATCAATATTATTCCTCAGAAGAAATTAGAACGAAGAGATATGAACGCTATTGAAAGACTGATTTCAGTGGGCATGTCATTTACTGAAAGTTACATTGAAACCGATCTTTCATTTGATACAAGCCAGAGAGACAAATTCATTCATTACGTTGAAACAGGCCCCAGTAATAATTCTGTTTCTAAAATGCTGGAATATTTTATTGAAAGTCTTTCAAAAAAAAGAAAGAAACAGGAACCGGCTGCAGCCTGATAAAAAATGGTGAACGAAACAAGATCATTAAATTGAAAGAGTTGAAAATTAAACATTGACAAAATGAAACAGATAACAGTACGGGGCGAAAACATTATTAACGTCCCTAATTTTATAAGCTTATATCGTCTTTTAGCATTTCCGGTAATATTTTTCATGGCGCTTACCGGCCGTGAACAATGGTTTGTCATTCTCCTGTGCATCAGCCTTGTAAGTGACGTTCTAGATGGCAATATAGCGCGACTATTTAAACTTCAAACACATTTTGGTGCAGCACTTGACAATCTGGCAGATATTTTTACCTATGCCATGGCCATATTGGGTTTATTTATTTTTAAATGGACCGACATTAAGCCCCATTCCTGGATTTTATTCCTGTTCCTCGGAATATTTATACTCAGTTACATTGTATCATTTGCCCGGTTCGGAAAAATACCGGGACTGCATTTATACTCAGCCGTTTCTGCCGGATATGCCCAAAGTATATTCTTTTTTGTGTTATTCGTTTGGGGCTTCTACCCCTGGATGTTGTACGTTGTTGCTACGTGGGGAATAATTGCTTACACCGAAAAAATATTCATTCTTTTTAAGCTTGACGATATAAAAATTGGTGTAAAGGGATTGTATTGGGTAATGAAAAAAGAGAAGGAAAAAGCCAGCTAAATTATGTTACATAAAATTACACTGGTCATTTTTTTGACCATGATATATCTTGGAGCTATTTCCCAGGAAATTACCGGTTTTGTAAAAGACAAAAAAAATAATGAGCCAATTCCATTTTCAAATGTGTGGATAAAAGGCACCACCACCGGGACTATGTCGGATTTAAATGGAGAATTTAAACTGAAATTATCCCAGAAGGATACACTCTGTGTGTCAACAGTTGGTTATCTAAAAGAAGAGATTCCGGCAAAAACGATAACTAACAATCCGCTTACTGTATTTATGAAAGAGGAAATACAGGAAATCAATGAAGTAACAGTAAAACCTGAAGTTTCGAGAGCAAAAGTTTTGTTAAAAAAGATTTTGGAGAGAAAAAAGGAGAACCGTGAAAACATCCTAAAAACCAGTGATTATAAAACTTTTGCACGAACGGCAGTTTATGTGGCTATTGACTCTACTTCCAAAGTAAACCGGATTATCAGTAACATGGATGAAGTGACCATGAAGCTGGATGGGCAGAGTTTACGGTTTTCACCAATTTACCTTGCCGAGCTGGGTGAAAAAAGTGTCAATGGGAAAGATAGTGTTGTGTATGACAGGAAAGATGGTATTTTCCCAAAATTAAACCAAACGATAGAAAGTTTAATCCTTTTAAATGTAGTTATAGATTTAGACTTTTATAAAGATCAAATTAACATTCTTGGGCGGGGTATGACCTCACCTTTAAGTAACTCGGCACAACTGCACTATGATTTTTATTTAAACGACAGTACATATATAAACGACACCAAATATTTTAGCTTTTCTTTTACTCCGAAAAATAAATATAATCCTTTATTTACCGGCCGTTTTACAGTTGAAGACAGCACGTTTGCCCTTACCCGAATTTTTGCTTATGTACAAAAAGAGGCAAATATAAATTTTGTGAATGGGTTTAAAGCGAATGTAAACTATTCAAAAACCGATAAAGACAAATGGTTTTACAGTGATCAGGAGATTAGCCTGAACATGGCGCTTACCCTAAATAAAGATACAGCCTCAAAATATGGTTCTCAGCGATTTGACGAAATTTCCAGCGGTAACTGGCTGGTAACAAAAACTACAAAATATTCTACATCGAAACAGTTAGATGCAGTGAAACCACGAAACTGGAAAAACCAGCCTGAATTTGCATCCACCAACCATTTGGACGAAGGAACTTACATGCGCGTTGATAAATTGAAGGAGAACTCCGTTGTAAAGGGAATTGATGCTATTGGAGGAATGGTTTTAACGAGCTACGTCGATGTGGGGAAAATAGAAATCGGGCCGGTATTCGACATATACAGCACCAATGCCATTGAAGGACAGCGCTTTTCCCTTCCATTACGAACCGGTGAAAAAATGTTCGAACATTTTACTGTGGGTGGCTTCTTGGGCTACGGAACAAAAAGCAATGAGTTAAAATTCGGGGCTAATATGGCTTACCAGCCATTAGACAAAGATAAATTTATTTTCAGGGCGAATTATTCCAATGATTACAACCTGGTTTCCCAGGACAAATACCTTCGGTTTATCAAAAAAAACCCAAACACACGCGGAAACGGAAATTTTATTGCTGCACTTACCAGCCGGGAGAAGAATCCTTATTTAAAGGAGGAGAAAAGCTTTAATTTTATTTTTGAATATAATGCCAACGAAAATATTAACGTTGAAATATCTCCCTATTTCCTTCATAATATAGAAACCCCGGATGTACATTTTACCCGTAGTAATATGGATTATCATACCTATAATAATTACGGTGTTTTGTTTAATACCCGCCTGGCCTTCGGGCAGTATTACGATAAATATTATTTTACACGCGTTTACTACATCGACGAAACCCCGGTAATAAACTTAAGCATGGATTTGGGGCAGGTAAATTTGCCGGACAATGATGCCAATAATTTTGGCTTATATGCCCAGTTTCATGGCTCAATTGTAGGACGGGTAAATATGGGACTAACATTTATGCGCTACATGTTAAACGGTGGTTACCTTTTTGGAGATGCTCCCTATGATTTGTTGGATCAACCCGTTGGTTCGATGTCGCTGGGCTATGCGAAATACAGGTTTAATCTTTTACATCACGCTGCTTTTGCACATAACCTGTATACCAATTTTCACTGGGATTTTAACGGAGGAGGAATTTTGCTTAACCGTATTCCGTTGATTAGAAGTTTAAAGTTACGGGAAATAGTTTCCCTTAAAAGCCATTACGGAAAACTTACAAGTGCATATAAACCGGTTTTCGAATTGCCGGGCTATTATACTACAGAGATGAGTACTCCCTACACTGAAATCGGATTTGGATTAACCAATATATTTAAAGTTCTGCGTGTGGAATATGTACATCAGCTTGGCGGAACATATGCAACCGCAGATTTTGCCGACAAAAACGGAATATTCTTCAGAGCTGAAATGAGTTTTTGATGAATACAAGTTTACCATAAAACTTTTTGATTAACAATTTAATTGTAAAGAAATGAACATTGTACCGGAATATACAAAAACACTTTATTTGTTTGAAGGTGTAAAAGGAAATTTGTTACCTGATGATCTCACAGAAAAGATTCGTTCCTTTATTACAATTGAAAATCTTTATTTATCGGCCACACGTGAAATTGTAACCAAACTCGAAAATCTGAACAGTGAATTTAAATATACACAGGAACGAAATCCAATTCATAATATAAGTACGCGGGTAAAAACACCAGCGAGCATTATGCGAAAAATACAGAAACGCGGGCATGAGCTTTCTGTAGAGGCGGCCCAAAAATTTATAGCTGACATCGCGGGAGTGCGAGTTATTTGTTCCTATATCGATGATATTTATCTGATTAAAGATTTACTTCTTTCTCAGGATGACATTCAACTTATTCGTGAATCCGATTACATCAAACACCCAAAAGCCAACGGATACAGGAGTCTTCATCTAATTGTAACGATTCCAGTTTTTCAGTCTTCCAAAACAGAATTGGTGAATGTTGAAATACAAATACGTACCATTGCCATGGACTTTTGGGCATCGCTCGAACACGAACTGGCATACAAACTTGATGATGAAAAGAGGGTTTCTGTTTCTTCTGAATTAAAAGCTTGTGCCGATGAAATTGCAGAAATTGATACACGAATGCAAAACCTTTACAGTAAAACAATAAAACGGTAAACTTCATAGGGAAGAATAAGCCGGTAATTGCTCAATTTTATTTAACTTTAAAAAAATAGCTGACCATAACAAATTGATTTTCTTGCAGCTATCGTTGCTGAAATTAATTATTTATCTGAAAATATGATTTGGATAAAACTTGGAATCTTACTTATCAGTTTTATTTATGCCGGATGGTTGCCTTATACGGTTAAAAAGAATATTCAGCATATTGACTTTGATTTAAATAAATATACCCTAAGCTTTTTAAGCAACAAAAATCTTTTTGGTGATACTTATGTAAAAGCATATAAACGTCTTCTTTTTGCAACTGCTATTTTAAATTATTTATTTTTCTGGCTATTATCCGAATTTTACGATTTAGGTAAAAATGAAAGATTTATGCGACAAATAGACACCAGTTTTGCATTTTTAACCCTTTTGGCATTCGTTCCCCATAATTTTTATCCCTACAGTCGTAGAAATTTGGCTTTAAGCATTCAACGAATACTTCATAATTTGCTGGCAATTGTTGTTTTTATTACCCTTTCTATGTTAATTATTTTGTTCCAGACAGCCATTTTATCCGATTTACACTTCATCGGTCTTACCGGTCTGATTATTATCATTGTTGTAATATTAATAGTTTTGTTTCCTATCATAAGAAACGGTGTAAACGGAGTTGCAGAAATACTTTTTATCAATGGGATTAGTATCTGGAGTATATTTATTACAATAACCACATTTATAAAATAAGCTTCTTATGTTTCACTGTAAAATTTCTCTAAAAAAATGTTTCCCAGTACTTCCTCTAAACAGTTCTCTGATTAACTCAAGTTGCTATGTTTAAATTTTGTATATAATAAATGTTATGGCAGGTGAATGTGAATAGTTTGCAAACATTGAATATCCCGTCACATCTTTGATTTTAATGTTGTATGATAGTCGCAGAGAAGGTATTGTTGCTTCCGGATTATATATCAACAACTCTTTCTTTATAGCGTGAATGTTGTTTTGAATAATAAATGAGTCATATGGTCTGTGAAAGATATATTTAAATAAACCAACTAATTACAGAGATTAGCAATACAAATCCCACCAACATTAAAAACCATTTTGGAATAATCACATTTTTTCTTACCGCCTGTTTGTGTTTTTCAAGCAATTCTTCCAACTTATCAGTATTCAAATCAACCTTTATTTTAGCTGTTTTTAGTTCCTGCAGCTGTCGTCTAATTTCAGGAGCAACTTCTTTTATATTTTTACTGGTTTGCTGGAGGATTTCAATCTCAGCGATTAGTATTTCCAGTAACTTTTGTTGTGATAAATTTTTTCTCATATCCTGAATCCTCGTTTTTTATTTGGCTTATATTGTTGTCTTTTTCGTTCGGGGAAAGTTGTTGTTCTTAAGTTCTGTATGATTAAATTCTGTAATTTTGCAGCGCTAAATGAGCGATGCACTGAACTAGCCTTTATCGATTCTTCACCAATTTTGAATCTTATCCCAACAACTTTTCCATCTGAGGCTTGCTTGAGTTGCATTTGAATGCCGAGTAAATTCATTTGTTCGGCATATTCAAAAATGTTCTGCGGTTTTTGAGGCAAGATTTTTTCATGTGCATTGATAATTTGGTTACCCAGTCTTTCTTCTTTTTGTTGCTGTATTTCTTTTGCAGTGGTGAATCCCCACTTTTTGGCAATACTTTCAGCAATGCGCTGCGCCTTTTTGCTGATAAAATGGTCTTTGTAAGCTTTGCCGTTAGAATCAATCCTGTTCACAAAAATATGCAGGTGCCTGTGGTCTTTATCACAGTGCAGAAAGGATATATACTGTTGCTCTTTCAATTTCATTCGTTCCAGAAAATCACCGGCAAGTTTTGCAAAATCAGCGTGTGTAAGTTTTATTCCGTCAGGAATTGATGGACTAAGCACGATAGAAAAGGAATTTCGTTCGCATCGTGCATTCAGGTTCTGAAATACACGGAACTCCTTTGCAATTTCTTTCCCTGTTTCACCGGCAACATTATGCCGGTTTATTTCTAACGCTCCTTTTTTGTTTTTTGCATAATTAATGGCATTGGAAACATGCGATATGCTTTTGGCTTTCCCTATCATTGTTCAAACTTTTCAAGGTGGCCTTTTATCAGCTTTATCAATTCTTCCAGTTCAAGGAGAATGGTATCGTTCTTCTTGAAATAATCGCTTTTAACCAGGTTACTTATTGCTTTAAAATTCCGGTGGTATACATGAAGGTTTTTGTAAACTTTCATTTCTTCAGGAGAGAATCGCAGGGTAACTTTCATGTTTAATGCAGCCCGTCTGGAATACTCACTGGTGCTTAATCCACATTCTTTGGCTGCAAGGGCAATGGCCTGCTTTTCAATATTGCTTACCCGAAACGAAATATATTTTGTACGTACATTCATAACCCTAAATTTTGCATTAAACATTACCTGCGATTTTCTCCCCTTTGCGAGTTTAGGAGCAAAGCAAGAGTGTCAATTGTGCAACATTGACACCTCTTGAAATAGCTTACCGCACACGCTTCCGCTGTCGTTGTTTTGGGGCGGTCAATAGTTGGTTCAAATCTTTTTTCCCTTCGTATAGGGCAGACATATCGACACTGTTCGAAAGGTCGCCCAGTAACTGTTTTGTTGCTTTTTTACCCGCCGGGTCATTGTCGAGGTAAAGACCCACTTTTGAATACGACAAAGCAACTTTTTGAATACGGCTGGTAAAAGAAAGCGAGTTCAGAACCAAAAAATCTGATTTGTGTGGTAAGCCCGGATAAAGTGTCAGCAAACTGAAAAGGTCAAACATTCCTTCCGTAATACTCAACAGCTTTTTTGAGGTGGAAAAGAAAGAATAATCTTTGGGGGAAGCTGCATTTTTATAATAGGGATTTCGCAGTTCCCAACCCCCCAAAACATTTTCCAAACCAATGGCAAAATATTTTTTGTTATGCATTGAATAGTGGACTTCGCTGGCATATCTGCCGGCAACTTTAACATTAATTTTTCTTTGTTCCAGGTAATGAATTAACGCCGGATGCCGGACGGGAAGGATTTTGCCGATACGGATTTCTGCTTCGGATTTCAAGCCTGATAATGTATTTTGCTGTTGAAAAGAAAAAGACGGTTCGGTCCGGTCAAGAATGGAAAGCGCTTCCTGAACACTGCAGTTGTTATTCATCCCGATAACCAGGTCGATGATATTTCCTCCTTTCCCGATCCCGTGGTCGTACCACCGGTTAAGGATTTTTGAAACTTTGAAGGAGGCTTCCTTTTCATTCCGGAGTGGACTCAGGTACCAGGCTGAGTTTTGGTTTTCTCTTACCGGTGAAAATCCTGATTTTTTCAGAAAACCGGCTATTGAAATATCCCTTGCTGTTTCGCATTGTAGTTTTTGTTTTTTCATGGGTAATGTCTCCTGTACTTTTTTTGATGAATTGATGATACGTGGCCTAAGTATTCACTCTGTCAATGTTTTGCGACACATCATTTTCTCATCAATTCATCACTTTTAATTTTTGTCTTCTGTTCAATTCTCATCATTTCTTGTTTTGATGAGCTTTTGATGAAACTTTGATGAGCAGTTAATCCTTTTACTTTCAACAGCATAGCTTACTCATTCATCAATTCATCAAAATTTTCAAGTAAAAATTTCTTTTTTACGGTGTAGTAGCGCCCTGTTTCGGTTTCACGGCTTATTTCTCCCTTGTTCCAGATTGTGAATTTTTCATGGGTCAGTGAATTGGTTTTGGGTGTAAGCTTCCATTCTTTTTTCAGCAAGTGCCTGATTTGAGTAAGGTCGGTTTTTACCCGTGTTTGATTAACGGCAAACACAGCATCCTGCGGACAAAAATCAATTTCATTCTCGTCGTATTTGTCCATTACCATTAAAAGAATACTGGCCAGTTCTTTTTCCACCCGGCTTCGGTTATGCCTGATAAGGTTTTGCAAAGCCTTTGTCCTGATTTGCCAAGGTGTGAACCACATCCGGGTTACACATGACACTGAAAGTTTTCTGTTATTCAAAAAGAAAAGAAAGGCCGGAATTTCCTGCTTAAGCTTTTCAGGAAGGCTGGTGTCCTCGGTTTTGAACTTCGGAATTTTCCGAATCCAAAACCGTTCTTCTGCTGCATCGATTTTTATAAAGTTGTCTTCGTTATTGCTGCAGAGAATAAATTTGCCAAAGAACTCCACTTCAATTTTGTCCTTTCCCTTGGCTTCCATTTTATTGTGATTGGTCGTACTGAGGTACTTTATCCTTTCGGTGAGTTCCTCTTTATTAAAAAGAACTTCATCGATACAAATTAGTAGTTTATTGGTCCAGTCGGAATTAAACTGGCTGCCAAAACTGTCGTTGGTCAAATAAGTCAGGTTATTCTCAAAGATGGCTTTCAGCCATTTCAGAAAAGTACTTTTTCCGGTTGACCGTTCTTTTGAAACCAGGCAAAGGATAGGAAGAATATGCACCGGCTTCTGATAGAGCAGTTGCAGGTAATCAAGCCCCAGTTCATATTGGTTGCCAAAAATGTGTTTTACAAAAAGTTTAGAAATATCAATAGTTCCATCTGTAGGCTTATTACTTAAAGGGGAATACTTGTTGTAAAAGCCGGAATAAACCTGTTTAAAATCCGTATGGCTGGGAATACAGGTAAAACCATCGTATTTAGGAATATCCCCGATATAGTTTTTCCCGTAATCCTGTTTGATGGTATCGATATTCCAGGGCACAAGGATTTCGTTAAAGTCACCTGCTATAGTTGGTGCTTTTACTTTCTTGAAATAGGAAGTCCCCACGCGAATATATGGCATATCGTTCATAATAAAACGATTTTAACGGATTAGGACTTCCTGTTTCGGGAAAGCATTTGATTAAACTCCTCCTCTGCTTCCAGTTCTTCTTTGGACAGCCCCATCAGCCATAAGTCAATGTCCTTTTTGTAAAAAAACTTTTGCCGGATATTGGCATTGGTTCCGGTTGGGATAAGCTTTTTGCTTAGCAGCTTATAGATTTTACTTTTCGACAGCCCGGTGTATTGGGCTAACTCTTCCACATTTAAAACTGTTTTGTTTTCAAAGAGCAGGTTTTTGATTTGTTTGAGTTCGCTCAGAACTTTTTTTGAAAGGATTGTTTCGTTTTCCATACTGTTATATATTTGATGATAAATGACGCTTAATGCGTAAAAATTTCATCAGCAAATATATATGTGCATATATCTGTCAATCAAGACAGTAATTTACATTACGGGGTAATTACGGGAAAAATACCTTCTATCGTCCCAGAATTTTTCGAAAAGGCTCTATGTTTTCATAAAATTCCGTTTCACTTTCATTTACCCACTCTGAAAAACGCGAGTTTAAACTCGCCCTGTTAACCTCTAAACCATTTAAAGTAAATGTGGATTCAATAAATTTGAAAAGTATTTCTTTACGCTCTTTTTTGAAATCCTTGATTCCTCCATCAATCAGTAAATGAAGGATGCGAAGTAGTTTTTTATAGTCGGCAGCAGCCCGGTTGTCTGAAACCAGCTTGAAATCAATTTTATGTTTTGGAGAGAGGTTATTCAGAACCAGGTTCAGATTCCCGCGGTCAGATTCGGAAAATCCCAAATCCGATAAATGAATTCCATTTATATTACTGCGGTTAAAATGGAAACAGGATATAAGCTCGTTTTGGCTGAGCCGTTTGGCCTCATGCCAGGAGCCAATAAAAATTAAAGCAATAAACAAAGCTGTCAAAACAGTGGACGTATATACAATAACTTTGGAAGCCTGGTATCCCAGTCCCCAAAACATTGCCAGTAGCATAATAAAACAAACCAGCATTATAAACAGGA
This sequence comes from uncultured Bacteroidota bacterium, assembly GCA_937901965.1. Lineage (GTDB taxonomy): Bacteria > Bacteroidota > Bacteroidia > Bacteroidales > UBA932 > Bact-08. The sequence goes on along the minus strand of CALGSW010000013.1, from coordinate 30,161 downwards.
TCACAGAAGTATGGTTCCTTAAAACTCGGATACTGAGTAATCTTTTCACATTTCGGTTGAGCAGGTACAATAACTTTCCTGTTTTCTGAATAATTGTTTCCATTTTCAATAACTTTGCCTGAGTAATTTTTGGTTTTGTTTTCTGTTTTCAACAGCGTTAAAATCAGGGAAGTAAAATTACCTAATCAGGCAAATGAAAACAAGGGAAGCTGTTGTAGTGGTAGCATTTGTCGTCGTTTGAGCAGTATTGGACTTCGAAATGTTCAATAACATCCAAAATCCTTTAAATATGTGGCAATATCTGGTGATATGTATCTGCCAATTTTGTTGTACCTATGTTGTACCCACATAAAATAAAAAGGAGCCAGATTTTCATCTAACTCCTTCATTTTCAAACGTCGGGGTAGCAGGATTCGAACCTGCGACCCCCTGCTCCCAAAGCAGGTGCGCTAGCCAACTGCGCCACACCCCGATGCCCTGTAAAAGGGAGTGCAAAGTTAAATAGTAAAATTGATTTTGCAAATAATTTGTTTAGAAATTACCATACCTTGCCTGTAGATGAGATATATTGAGATTTACAAGAGAGTGTAATGATTCGTGGTCAATATCGGATAATCTCAATTTTAATATTAGTATACTTTGTAGAAGTTGTTGTTCTCAGGTGTTGTATTGTAGTTGACAGGAATAACATAAATTGTTGTATTACCCTTTTTGTATGATACTGTATTTAATTTTTTGTCTTTTATGAATTCCCCCTCTTTTGCCGGAACATCTTTTTCCCCTTTAAATAATCTGACCTTACCTCCTGATGTCTTGTTGTTTTCAGAGGATTGTATTTGTGAAACAGAGAGTTTCTGCTTTCCATCTCCCTTGACTACAACTATCTTTCCCGGATTTGAGCTGAAAACACTCTTAAGCTGATTGAAAACAATGAACATAACACTATTGATGTAGATCTCACATTGAGATATCTGAGGAAATATGTCCCAAATGTTCGTTTAAAGGTTTACCCTACAGCTGAGGATGCCTTGAAGATATTACCGGAAAATGAGTCTGAAAAATGTAGCGTAGACTTCCATCTTTTGCTTATGGATTATAGGCTTCCGGGAATGAATGCCCTTGACTTCATAAAGATAATTCGCCAGGAGAGGATGATGGAAATCCCAATAATTATTGTTACGGGTCAGGGAGACGAGGAGATAGCCGTTGAGACTTTAAAACTTGGTGCGAATAATTATGTAATTAAGAATGAAAACTATTTATCAAGGCTCCCTTTACTAATAAAAGGCGCATATCAGCAGTCCGAGCTCATAAAGAGGCAGGCCCAGCTGAAGGCAAGCGAATCAAAGTACAGATTGCTGGCAGAAAATTCCGGAGATGTAATCTTTACTTTAAACAAAGAGCTTCAATTTACATATTCAAGCCCGGCGGTAAAGCAGCTGAAAGGATACGATCCGGAGGAGGTGTTATCTCAAAAAATTTCTGATATACTTACCCCTGAGTCTAATATTGTGGCAATGGAGGTAATCAATGAGTACTTTACATATTTTAGTGAAAATAGGCATGAAACGCCTACGGAGAGAGTTCTTGAACTGGAAATCATCCGCAAAGACGGATCAACAGTCTGGGCTGAGGTAAAAGCATCTCTGAATTATGATGATAATGGTAATATTATAGGCATAGTGGGAGTATCTCGTGATATCTCTGAAAGGAGGGCGGCAACTGAGGAGCTGAGAAAACTATCCAGAGCAGTGGAGCAGAGCCCTGAGTCAATTATTATTACAAATACTTCCGGAGAAATTGAATTTTGTAATCCGGCAGTCTCTTTAATAACAGGATATTCTAAAGATGAACTTATTGGAAAAAAAGCCAGTATTTTTAATTCCGGATTAATGAGTGAACGGGACTACCAATATATTTGGGAAACAATCTCTTCCGGATCAATTTGGCAAGGAGAATTCCTGAATAAGAAGAAAAGCGGAGAGTCATTTTGGGAGTGGGTAAGTGTAGCACCTGTAACGAATAAATCGGGTAGAATAACTCATTATTTATCTGTTAACAGAGATATAACAGAACACAAAAGGATTTTGGCGGAACTTACTGAAGCAAAGGAAAAGGCGCAGGAGAGTGACAGACTTAAAACGGCTTTTCTTGCAAATATGAGTCATGAGATCCGAACACCTATGAACGGCATTATGGGATTTGCCGAGTTGCTTAAGGAGCACAACCTAAGTGCTGAAGAGCAGCAACACTACATCAATATCATTGAAAAAAGCGGAACCAGAATGCTCAGTATTATCAATGACTTAATTAATATTTCAAAGATTGAGGCGGGATTGATGGAGGTAAATATTCAGGAGGTTAATATTAATGATCAGCTTAAGTATGTTTACGATTTCTTTAAAACAGATATTGAAGGTAAAGGGCTAAAGTTTTCTATCAGTAGTTTACTTCCGCCAGAATGTCCTTTTATTAAGACAGACCGTGACAAACTTGATGCAATTTTATCAAATCTGATTAATAACGCCGGCAAGTTCTGCAGCAAAGGTTCAGTTGAGTTTGGATGCCGCATACTGAATGAAAACAGCGCATCTCATATAGAGTTTTTTGTAAAAGATACAGGTATAGGAATACCAAAAATAAGACAGAAAGATATCTTTGAACGCTTTATACAGGCAGATATTACAGACAGGATGGCCTATCAGGGTGCCGGACTGGGTTTGTCAATTTCTAAAGCCTATGTGGAGATTTTAGGGGGAAAGATATGGGTTGAATCAGAGGAGGGGAGGGGGAGCTGTTTCTATTTTACAATAAAGGACAATGTAAGCTAGTAAGATACTGTCTATTTACGTAAAATTTTCTCCATCACTTTGCCTTTTGCAAGTTCATCAATGAGTTTATCCAGGTAGCGGATTTTCTGCATCAGGGGATCTTCAATATCCTCTACTCTGTATCCGCAAATTATCCCCGTTATTTTGTGTGCATTAGGATTAAACAGTGGTGCATTTGTGAAGAATGTCTCAAAACTGGTTCTTTTGTCAATATGGAGCTGTAAGGACTCTTCTGTATAGTCGGTTAACCATAAAATGATCCGGTCCACCTCCTCTTTGGAGTGCCCCTTTTTCCCGGCTTTCTGAATATAGAGGGGATACACATCAGCAAAAGGCATTTTAAATATACGATTGTTGTTCATTTTCCTGTTGATTTCAATATCTGAAGGCTCCTGCAACTAACTCTTGTTCGCTTCGGGGAATTCCGGCCTCTGATGCATATTTTTGCCACATAGAGACTGCAGATTTTATTGCCAATAAAATCTCCTTTGCTCTATTATTTTCTAATCCAAAGTATTTTGCTGTGCTTAAGGCTAATTCAAAATCAAGCGAATTCTCGTCTTCTGAAATGTTCAGCTTTAACCCAAATCCTCTCTCATCAGGATTAATATCAAAAGCGGGTGAAAGCTCCCATCCACCTTTGCCTGAGAGGATAAATCCGTGATTCCTTAAGTGGTCGTCACAATTTGATACGGCAATGTTAAGAACGATCCTTCGCCACAATTGCTCCAGATTAAAGTTTGTATTGTTACAATTTGATGCAATCCACTGTGCAAGTTCCAGATAGCTGACTCCATCTGAATAGCTTGCTCCGTCAGAATATCCTAGCAGAGTCATTGCAGATGCAAAGTGAATTCTTTTACCTGCTTCATTTCTGTCAAAGCGTTTTGTTAAAAACGTATGATGATTACTGCCAAATTTTTGAGCTTTACACTCAGGTATAATAACTCCGCAATTTGCAGCTATTCTTGAAATAACATACTCCCATGCACCAATATCTTTTTCGTCTTTCCCGCTTGGAAATTTTGCTATCCACAGGTGACCCTTTTCATCAAGTATATTTGCTTTAGGCCTTGCTCCTCCAAGTGACGAGCCCGGAGCTAGCAGCATATTTATCCATTTAATATGTTCAGAAGAGTATATTTCATTGTCGTTTTCAATATACAGACTGGCGTATTCTAGCTCTCGTATTGAGCTCCAAGGAGGAGTCGCCAGGGATTTGTTATTATCCATAAAATCTCCTTCAGGAGAAACTTTAAACCTAAGTGCTCCCATTCTGTTTTCATCATAAACACCAATCAAATAATCTGCTTCAGTTAAAGTACGAGTAGTTCTGTTTTCTATTCTTGCTAAAATGGCTTCTCTTCTTCGCATTAAAGTGCGTCCCCATCTGTCTGGAGCTGAATCAAGAAAAAGTCCGAAGTTATTTTTGTCGGCTTTCAAATATTGTTTTCCGGAAAATTGAGATAAATCGGGGTCCAGTGAGCGAAAACTACTACTATTTATCCAGTTCCTATTGTTTTCATATGAGAAAACCTCTTTGCCCCTAATTACTTCACTATAAAGTACGCCCATAAAGATTGGTTCTTTACACATAAACCAGTCCATATAAACATATATCTCTTTATTCTGAGCCATCATTTATTTTCTTGGAGCTCTCTTTTTAACTGTGAACCGGGCATCTTGCAGTCTTCTCCCCAGCTCATCATCCTTTGCTACAAGAAGAAGATCTTTTTCAAGTCCAAGTATCGCCAGAACTCTGAAATAATATCCTATAGCAACACTTTCGTCCCCTTTTTCAATTTTAATAAGTGTATTTCTGGAAATTGATGCACGCTCAGAGACTTGTTCAGACGATAAGTCTCTGCGCAATCTTGCGTATTTTATATTTTCTCCAAATTCAGCAAGAATTCTTGATTGAGATGGAAGTAGTGGGCGTTTCACTTCTATAATGTTTATAATAATGAACAAATATATATATAATTGTTCATAATAATACACATTGGGCTATATTAATACCGGAGCTCTGTAAAAATCATTCAGCGAGTTTGTGTAGTAGCTGTAGTTTATTTTGCTGCTGCGTTGAAAAATTCGGGGCTCTTTGTGCCCAACTGGGACTAAAGTAAGTTTAGACATCCCGTCGATTCTGTAATATTCATCTGAATCCATAGTCTGCTGATCAAAGAGTACGTCAAAATAGAAGAGGTACTTTCCAATCCATTTTATGTAATTTTTGGAATCCTCTTCTCCAACCTCTCCCTGGTTGTTGATAAGCTTAAGATTTGGATCTTCATTGAATATGGCTTCCCTGAACTCAACGCCGTTAAGAGGTGTTCCGTTTAATGTAGGGAGAATATTGAACTGAGGGTCAATATAAATCCATTTCCCTAACTCTTCCGAGTACACTTCAGATACAACGTGCCCTGCACCGCGCATAACCTTTTCTACATCCCGAGTCTTTAATCCGAGGGTTCTGGCGTGCATACCAATGCTATTAAGAGCGGCTGTAGCTACAATTCCATATTCAACGCACCTGAACTGTTTCCCCTCCCTGGCCTCCTTCAGGATTGTGAGTGCGTCCTGTTTTGAAGGGGTATTGCTTCCGTCATGCTCCCATTGTTTACTTGTCCAGTCAAGGATAAGTTTAATCTTGTCAAGATCACTTGTTTGTCCTGCGATTAACTGGTCCAGGCTATAATCTGTTCTGAGTTCTTTCAGATAAGGGTTATTAAGAGTGTCGGCGTATTTAAATTGGTAAAGTGAATCCGGAGCTTCTGTTGAATATGATATATCCATCAGTTTTGATGAGGGGCTGATCTTCAGGAGTTGATAAAACTTTGTGGGGCTAATGAGGTAAAATACTACTATAGAAGCAATTACGGCGAGAATGGCTATTATTGCCTTTTTCATAAGCTGATGGTTAAGTATGGTGATGTTCAAAGATAATACAATTAGTTATTTTGAAATATCAGGGAAAGCTTTTATTAGTTGATCCTTTACCAAAATACCAATGGCGTGTCTTGAACCTGAATATCCATAAAATGCATTTGATGTTCCAGTAACCCACTTTGATTCAAAAAGAGTATTAGATGTTTGGTTATCTATGATATCCAACTTCCCTCTTCTGTTACCGATCTTCTTCTCAATTACTCTAAGTTGAAATGTGAAATCTGCAGATTCTTTTGAATCGGAAATTATTAGGGATGTTTTTCCGACAATGTATTCCTTCAACATGGCAATAGCATTTTCTCCATCTACATTTACTTCGTTTTGGGTTTGTTCAAATGTCAGAAACACCTTTGAATCTGGTTTTAACTGAGCGAATGTTAATATTGAGGAGAGGGAGAACAATATTAATAGTATTGTTTTCATGACAGAATGATTTAATGGTTTGAGCCAAAGATAATAAAAATAAGAGCTGTCATCTCTCTTGATGGCAGCTCTTTTGATTAAGTTGCGGTTGTAAACCTTTTTGGACTTGTGGACCATTGTTCTTGACCGGACGGGGTGTCCGTGGGCCTCAATCTCTTCCTCTCTTGAGGCTCTGCGGTGGGCAAGGAGGAAGTCGGCCTCTGTAATTGTTAACTTCTTCTTTTTCATATTCTACTGAATTGGGGGGCAAAGGTAAAATTCTTTTTAAAATTAATGAAATTTTCTTAAAAATTCCACAATTTGGGAATTTTATCTATATTTGCAGTACATTAAATATTCACTACTAATGTATGCAAGTTCATATTTCGGACAAAGATCTCGAGGAACTTATCAATACTGGTCAAAACAGTAAGTATAAGAAGTATTCCAGAGATAAGAAGTTTATGGAAGGATTGGCACGGGCATATAAGATTATGCAAATCGTTGAAAATCCGGAAGGTCTTCGTCCATATAGTTATCTGCACTATGAAAAACTTGCAAATAACGTTAACCTTAGTTCTGTAAGAATTGTTAACGGTAGAGTAGAACGGCTCTTGTTTGAAGAGACGAATGATGGTATAGAAATCACAATTATTGAATTAAACACCCACCACTATGGCAACAAAAAATGAGGCTCCAAATTTGATGGCCATTCATCCGGGGAGCATCCTTAAAGAAGAGATTCTTGAGCGCGGTATTTCTCAAAAAGATTTAGCAAAAAGTATAGGGATGCAGCCATCTCATTTGAGTGAAATTATTAAAGGCAGACGCTCTATTTCAAAGCAGGTGGCAGACAGATTAGAAGAGGTATTGGGCATTCCTTCAATTGACTGGGTAAACTTGCAGATAAGATTTGATTATGATGCAAAACAGGGAGAGGAGAGAGAGGTTGTAGAAACGGCTGCTTATGAGGAATATAAGGAGTATGACAAGTTGCTTGATGTAAAAACACTTACTATGAGATTGGGTTTCCAATCTTCGCGATGTTCTGAAAACATCTCATTTCTTAAAGAAACGTTTATGCTACCTGAGCCGGCAAGGCTTAAGGTACAAACTATTGGATTGTTCAAGAAGTCAGATAAGGTAGGGAAAGATCCAAGAATGATTATGACATGGATTCTTCTTGCAAGGCACTTTGCATATTCAAGTAATTTTTCCAATGTATATGATGATTCTAGACTTGACGAGTTAATCCCTCAGATTAGTGATATTCTTCACTCAAACCAGAATACTATTAATCGGCTGAAAGAGACATTTGCCAAATATGGTATATTATTTGGCGTTGTTAAGAAAGTTGATGGTGCTGCTATTGATGGCTATTCGTTTGAATATAATGGTCATCCGTGTATTGTGGTAACTACCAGATTTGACAAAATTGATAATCTGGCATTTTCTGTAATGCATGAATTAGCGCATATTAAGAATCATGATAATGATGAATTTCGTGTAAATTTAGCTGATTATGATCATGAAAGTCCTGAGGAAAAAAAGGCTAATGCGTTTGCAGCAAATGCTCTTATTCCTGATGGTGAATGGAAGAAAGTTCCTCAAGTACAACTAATGCCTGCATCTATCCAGCGAATGCTAACAGAATGGGCGCGGGTAAAAGGTTATAATAAATGGATTGCTATCGGCAGGATAAGTCACGATACGGGAATGTATATGTTTAAGAGTGATTCTTCAAGGAGGATTTCTTAATATGGGGTCTGTTTACAGAAACTAAAATAAATTCTAGAATGCGTATCCGAGCTTTAGGTCAATTGCCAGCACTGCTTCCCAATTGCTGCTTCCAATAATATTGGTTCCGACACCTGCTGCTACTTCAAAAATGAAGTGCTCGCCCATTGTTCTTTTCAAACCGTATTTGGGTACTATCAGAATGTATTGGTCTGCCTCTGCATTATTACCAATACTAAAACCTGGCTGATAATCTGCAGAAACTGCAAGGTAGTTTGCGGAGTTGTTAATGGTTTTCTTGCCTTTATTGAACCTTTTGAATAGATTGTAGTAATATCTTGGTTCTATTCTGAGTGACGGAGCAATAACCCAGTAGTTGCCGGAAAAAGCTCCTGAGCCAAAACCTCCGTTTAGGATAAGTTCCATATTCAGTGTAGATTGTTGGGCTATTGGATGTTCGTAGGCGTAAGATAACCCTACCAATGGTCCTTTAATACTGTGGCTTCTTTGGGTATTGGAGTTTTGTGCTGTTAAGCTGCAATATAGGGTTAAGATTACTGTTAAAAACAGAAGATTCTTCATTGTTTATAGTATAGCTTGCTAAGTTGTACTAAGATAGTGTTTTGAGTTGAATTCCAAAAAAATATTTAGAATTGGGGGATTCCTCGCAGTAGGAGAGCTCACATGCGCGGGCTAAAGTTTCCCATGCCTGCCGTAATTCTTTCCCATTCAACCGAGTTACGTAGGGGATTTAGCCGGAAGATGCGAAGCCGAACTGTTGCAACTCAATAGTTTTGTGTCATGTCTCTCTTAATCTGTATGTTATAGCCATACGGGGACAGGCCGCCTTCTGCGGATTTATGTTGTGCTGCTCAGATTATAGGGCCTTTGGCCGTAGTATCTTCTTTTGGCCTCACGGGCGTGGGTGGGACAAACGTCTATCTGGTTGATGATCCGCACGTCTCAAAATGTAAGTTTTACATAGCCAATGATTTGTATTTTGTAACCATTTCAAAATCAACTCCATGGAGGTTTGTCCCACCCACGCCTGTGGGAAATTTTTGGGAATTGGGGGATTGCCCCGTTTCGTACGGCGTTCCCCCAGTGTGGGTTGCTTCAAAGAAGAAAAAGCCTTATGCTGCGCATAAGTTTTTTTTATTTCACGTCTGCGTGCTAAAGCAAGCTTTGCACTTGCCGGAAATAAAAAAACCGGGCGAATGCCCGGCTTTTTCTTCTTTGGCGGTGAGGAAGGGAACGTTCATTCCCCTGTAACCACTTGATATATAAGCTTTATCAATCTTTGAAATTAGGCTGTCCCCGATTTAGGTTTTAGGGAAATTCTGCGATCTTCACCGCATTTCATATTGGTACAAAAATAGTTATTTTTAGGTAGGAACACAAATATTATTTCAGTTTATTTTTGCTCCTGCATCTATACTGAGAATACAGTTCTGAGAGCAAAAATAATCATTTGAAAAGATATTCGCGTAATTTTTCTACTCCGGCTTCAAATTTCTCGGGATTCGTTTCCTTCAATTTCTGGATGTTTTGAAGTTTCCATTTGACCGACGGGTACTCGCTTAAATCTCCGGCACAGCACCTATCCCATTCCGGCTCACCTTGTTCAAATGAAATTAGAAATTCCTTATCCTCTTTGATAAGGAATTTGTTTACTTTCTCCACCAGTTCTTTTCGTGTTGTTTCATAATCTTCATACGAAAATGGCACATCTGTCATTCCATCAAACTGTCCTTGCAAGGCATCCCGCTGGTCGATGGGATTAGGTTGAAGAGATTCAAGTATCGGTTTGTCGCTTCCCAACAAGCAATGCATCAGACCGTCTTTCGCCTGATCGAGTAAATCGAGCGGCATATACTTGCAGTCAAAAAGGTCGCGCGGGTGCTGTCTGCTTAGTGCTGCAGAAATCTTACCACCATACAACTGTGTAAATGAAACAATCCGAGCTGTGCACCCCATATTAAATTCCGCCTGTGCTTTTGCACAAAGCGATTTATCTTCAGTTGCTCCGATAATTCCTCTTTTGGTTCCGTTCACCTCGATTTTTACAGTCGCTCCATCTTTAACGCACAATAATTTCCATACATCGGGCTTGTGAGTAATCCGAATGCCCGGAATCGTTTTCTCAATCATTTGCTTCAATTCAACCAGATAAGCATTGATAGCTTTCAGGCTTTCGTCCCGATCCTGAACGGGGATATAGGTAATGTCTATATCAACGGAATAGCGGGGCATGTTCTTATGAAACAGGTTGATAGCTGTTCCACCATGAACTGCAAAGTTCTGAATCCGATACACGGAAGGCATTATTCTAATCAACAGCGCCACCTGTTTTTTATACAACTCATTCATATTCGAACAACTCTTTGGGAACCGTTATTTTATATTTCGGCACATACGCGCCGTTCTCCACCAACTTATGTTTGGCCGATCCTAATTCTATTCTATCAGTCTTAAGTAAACTGAACCAGTGATGCCCGGCTTTTTCAGCCATATAGAGGAACATCCGTTTGACTTTCAGGTTATCCGTACTTTCCAGTAATTCCTGTACAACATCCGGACGAAGGGTGGTCAACTGTTCCATGATATAATACAAATCCATATACGAATACTGCTTCGTAGCCAGCAACAGGCATTCCAGAAACGCCTGTTCGGGAACAGAAGCATGTACATGGGGATAATCGGGATTAAACAATTTCAGTTGTGGTTTGGAAAACACCTCTGTTGTGAAGAACTTGAATGAATAGTCAAAATCGCTGATTTTCATCCAGTCGGGAACCGGCTCTTGTTTGGGATACCCGACCATTAACACCGGCTTCCCCATCGGAACATAATGATTAAATCCGGCAAGTTCCAAAGCCGAATGAGCGGCTATATGGTAATGCTTTCCCAACTGCCCGTTCCAACTTTCCAGTACAGCAAAGGCACGTAACTTGTCGCCGGTACGATACATCACGCCTCGGGATAAAGCTTTCAGCCATCCCGAATCCCTGTAACTCTTCAGCAATTGATCGGAGTAACCATTTTCTTTCAACCAAGCAGAGAAATACAGCCCTCCGGGATTATTTTTCTGTAACAGTAGGTTGAGTTTATTTCCTTCATCTACATTCATACTATATCTCAGAATAAAATTCTCAACTGCAAAGATAATGGTTTCCCATAACAATCCGACTTTCGGTTGAAAATATTTCACTGAAATACAATAATGGTTTATTTGGGGGTACTATTTTCAACTATGTGTAAAAAAGATTACTTAGTTGATTTTTATCAATTCCGCTATCTCAGAAGCTATTTCTTCAACTGTATACGTAGCAGTGTTACGTGCCAACTTGTCTGCAAGAGAAGGCGAGAAGTCAATAACCTCTTTTTTGGAGATATTGTGCCAAATTGGTAAAACCACTTGTTCGCCGGTATTGGCTTTCGTGATAATTCCATCAAGTTCGTAATTTGTCCAGCCTTTTTTGATAAAATTATTGGATAACACAACGATACCAAATTTGCTACGTGCTAAACCTATATCTATTTTTCGCCTTAAGCTATCACCGATTCTTAGCTCAAACTCATCATACCACACTTTTAGCCCTTCTGATTTTAAGGCATAAGCTAATGGCCTGACCACATCGTCTTTATCTTCGGATGCATGAGAAATGAATACGTCATACTCAATCATACTTTGTCCATCGTCCATATTGGGAAAATCATCTGGACGATGCACTAACGAAGGAACTGTTGACAGGGCAGGTTCTCTATATTCCGGCAAAGCATTCGGTAATACCCGCACGGATGAACGAACAGTTCCTCTCAGCCCTTGTAAATCGACGGTAACATACCAATGCCCGGAATTTGGAACACCTAAAACAATGGGGGATTTTGTTGCAAGTCCGCCGGCATAGCGATGACTTCTCCCATTTTTATAACTTTGATAGTTTGAACTATCCATTAAGCGGACATTAGCCGCATTGCCTGATAAAGTGACTTGAACCCTATCACCTCTTTTCAATTGTCCTAAATCGTAAACGTTGTACTTCATATTTATTCTATGGTTAAGTTTGAAATCTCGTAGCAATACACATATACGCAATCGGTTCCACCGCCGCCGGTACCACCTTTCATTCCTTTGTCTAAAAAATGTTTCTCAGCATCTCTTGCATGAGCCTCATTATTAGCAACCTTATGTATTCGCCAATGTCCATTTTGAGGAACATTATGTTCGTAGAACAACCGTCTTTCTATGTCGTTTGTGATTCCTATATAATAATCACTATAATATTGCTTTGAACTTTTTGTCAGATGATTACTAATTTCCTGTATGATTTCTTGTGCTGTCATTTTATTTCAAATTTTGTGGTTAATAATTAAAAAGAAGGTGAGCAAAAAACACTCACCTTCTTTGTAGATGATTTTATCTCCTATGGCAAGCATTGCAACAATAATAGCAACCGTCAACATTTGAATAGTATTCCTTTGCTTTTTTTACCGCATCTGCGCAATTGGAGAAATAACCCAACCCTATCAGATTGCTTGAGTGAGGAAGATAACTGCAAGTACTTTTGTGTACTTCATGCTCGCCGGTTGGCTGAGCGTTTTTGTTTACATAATAATAGTCCATAAATCTTTATTTTTTAAGTTTATGATACAAAGGTAAAATACAACTATGCAACATATCTGCATAGCAATAAAAAACTCGCCAAGTTTTCACTTGACGAGTTACGTTATATTGGTTTTTATGATTTATGCTGCCGCATTTGCATCTATCCGACTCAAAATAGTGAGGATTTTTGTTGTTTTTTCTTCATCAAACAAACCTGCAATGCCTTCGGTGTGGAAAGTGGTGAATGGCTCTTCAAAAAGCATTTCAGCATCAATGACACCGTTTTTAGTCAGGTAGTCGATAATCATATCAATAAAACGAATTTGGTCAGCTGAAAGATTTCCGGCTGTCAGAAACTCCCCGAAAGCTTCTTTGGCTGCATTGGTATCCATTCCGACAATGCTACGGATAAATTTTCCAAGCGGTGGTTGCCCGTGCAATTTCACAAAGTCTTCTTTGGTACCTCTTTCCTTGCCATCAAATAAAATGTTTTCCAACGCTTGCAGTTCGAAATGAGAAATAGGAATATTCTGTTTCAATTTTTGAATGACCGGATTGTTCGTATTTTCCCGGATATATTTTTCAACACGCTGTTTGTAGTTCTCCGAAATAATATAAGTGCCAAGAGCGTCAGAAACAGTCGATGTTGTAATCTCATCCTCAAAATTGGAATAAACGATTCTTCGTTTTTCTTTTTCTAACAAGCGAATCAAATCCCGGATTTCAACCCTGATATTTTCCAAGCCGGAAAGTGAAAATGCATCCATCCAATAATTGTCAGTTGAAATGGTTTTCAATGTGTTTTCTTTTCGTTTGACTACCGGAAGATTTGTTTTCTTCAATAAACTTTTGGATATGGATTTGACCTGAGCCGTATATTTGTAAACATCCGGGGCTGCTTCCATAGCTGAAAGCATAAAATTGGCAATCAACAAATCGAACCGACGGGCATCTTCATCCGCATCATCCGGTTCTGCCAATGATGTTAGTTTATTGAAAATGGTCATAATGTCATCTTTAGAAAGCGAGTCCCATCGTTCACGTTTGCCGAATTCATCCACTTCACGCAATACTGCTTTCACAACAAAACTGTTGCGGTTCAATCGCAACACGGTTTGATGTACCATATCCAGTAATTTGTTCCGCAGAGATTGATGCTGTTCGTCTTCAAATCCTTTTCCCTCTAAAGCCAAAGCAACTTTAAGCCTTGTTTCCATAATGCGTTGTGATACGCTTTTCGGCAATTTGGTTTCGATACCGTCGGGATTCACACCAAAAAACTCAAAGTTACCGCAGTAATCGAAAATCAGAAAATATGATTTGTCTTTCGACTTATCGTCTTCATTTTCGGGTATTCCGAATATTCCCGAACAAAGCCGCGTACCGCGCCCTATCATCTGCCAAAATTTAACGGACGAACGCACTACTTTGAAAAATACCAGATTCAATATTTCAGGAACATCAATTCCCGTATCCAGCATATCGACAGAAATGGCGATTTGCGGGTTTTTCTTAGCGATACTAAAATCGTCGATCAGACTTTGTGCGTACGTTTGATAGTTGTCGATTACCTGAATGAAATCGCCACCAAATTTAGGATACAGTTTATAAAATCGTTCCTGAATATGTAAGGCATGACGATGATTTTTGGCAAAGATGATGGTTTTGCCGATTTTATCTCCGCCTTCTACTTTCAATCCGTCGGTCATCAACTGATTCAATACCAGATCGACCGTATGGTCATTGAAAACAAACTGATTCAGTTCCGATGAATCTATTTCGTCGGGCATGGTATCGGTAGTCTCGTCCCAGAATTTATCTTCGTATTCGGCTTTTTCTTCTTCAGAAAGATCGTTGTATTTGATTCCCTCCCGCAGAAACTTGGTCGATACTACCACCTTTTTAGGTGGAACGAGAAATTTATCTTCTACCGCTTTATCCAATTCGTATGAATAAGTCGGATTGTGATTTTCCAGATCGAATAATTCGTAGGTATTTTTATCTACATCCGATTTAGGTGTGGCGGTAAGTCCCAACAACAAAGCATCGAAATATTGGAAAATAGCCTGATATTTCTGATAAATCGAACGATGTGCTTCGTCAATGATAATCAGATCGAAGTGTCCGGGCGAATACACCAGCAGGTCGTTGATTTTCTCACTGTCGATTTTATTGACAATGGTAGGATAGGTTGAAAATATCATCCGATTGGTGTCAATATTTTCTTTTTCTTTAGTAATGTCGGCACACGAGAGATTGGGCATTAGTTTTACGAAGTTATTTTTCGCCTGAATAACCAATGCGTTGCGGTCGGCTAAAAACAGGATACGGCGTGCCCAGCCCTGATTCATCATCATATCGACAAAAGCAATGGCCGTGCGGGTTTTTCCGGTGCCCGTAGCCATCACTAATAATGCTTTGCGGTGCTTGTCGTCGAAAGTAGCGGCTACCCGTTTCAAGGCTTCTTCCTGATAATATCGTCCGGCAATATCTTTGTTTACTTTGGCATCCGACAATTTCTTGCAGTTGCGTTTGGTAATCGTCCATTCCAGTTCGTCTTTAGTGTAAAAACCGGATACTTTGCGAGGTGGATATCGTGTATCATCCCACATCCACGTATCATATCCGCAGGTATAAAATATAAGCGGACGGCGTCCGAAACGATTTTCCAAACAATCGGCATAGAGTTTGGCCTGCTGTTGTCCTTTGCGCGGGTCGTGAATCGAGTTTTTGGCTTCTACTATGGCTAATGGTAGTCCATTATCGCCCCAAAGCACATAATCGACATAACCGATACCTGTTTTATTGGGCATTCCCTGTACCTCGTATTCGGTATCATTATCGCCGTTGAGTGCCCATCCGGCTTCACGTAGCATCACGTCGATAAGCACACGACGCGTTTCGGCTTCTGTATGAGGGTTGAGTGTAAACCCTTCCACTGGTTTCGTTTGATTTTCCGCTTTGATTTGGGCTATTTCGGCGCGTAGCTTTTCAAGCTCGTCGTCTTTCTGCTGAATTGCCTTTTCAGCATCAGCTTTGATTTGATCTAAGCGCGATTGCAAAGCTTTGGCCGAAGCGATGCTTTCTTCTGCACCGGTGCCGCATGGAATACGACTACTGTCTAACGACAAGGGTAACTTAACTGCACTGTCTATATAGGTGTAATAAACCCATTTAGCAAATTCATACAGATTGTTGACCGAGTTGTGGGCGTAGCGGAGCAATACTTCATTTTTGTTATGGATGGCCTGATTTCCGTTTTTGCGAATGGCGGTCAGCCCATCGATCATGCCGGGAACCGTTGCAATCAGTTGTTTGAAAGCGGGATGATACATCATGGCTTCGAGTGTGGGTTTCTCGAAGGTACATGCCGACAGGCTTGGATCATAAGTGTATATCCATTTGATTAACTCTTCGAGCGTGAGGCGGGCATATATTACGGATGTGCGCGGCATCGAAAACATATTCTTTTCGGCCTCGACTGCCAACTTGTAATACTCGGCGAATTTATCTTCCAAAAAACTGAAATTACTTTCCATATCTTTTGTATTTAATCGGGTTTGAATAAATCCTGCATTAATCGCTGAAATAAATCTTCGCTCTCTTGCAGGGCTTTGCGTACCTGTGCCTTTTGCTCTTCTATTTTTTCGATAATGGAGGCGAAGCGGGTCTGGAGGGAGAGAGGAGGAAGTAGAATGGGAATACTATTGCATATTGATTTATTCATATATGGAACTGTAGTATTGCTTGCCATTTTATACATATAATCTTTTCTATAAGAAAGGCAATATGCAAGAAATATATTGTTTAAATTATCCAAACATTGAAACGCATGAAGTTGTTGGTTGATTACCATTCTATTTCCGGCAATTGAAACAACTCCCAAATCTCCCACACATGTAATGATTACACTTCCTTTGGGAATTATTTTGGCTCTCACTTCGTTTACTTCATCCTCATTTAACCCGATAGAAGATTGAAATGTGTAGCCTAAGTGGTTTAATTCTGCTGTTGTTACCCATGGAATGTCTCCGGTAAAACTTTTAGGTTTATCTCTTCCCGGAACTATGCAACTTGTATGACTAATCACAGGCTCACATTCCCACCCCTCCTCATTCTTCACCGGGTCACCAAACATATCATAAAACACCGATTCGGCTAAAGTGTCCAATTCTTGCAATTGCTTTTTGCGCAAAGCAATTAGTTCGTTGGCTTTGTCTAAGGTGGCGGCAATGTGGTGTTGTCGAGCGAAGGGTGGAAGGTTTATCTCAATATTTAAAATGTACTCTTTAGAGATATGTTTTAGTCCAGCACCTTTAAAACCAGCTTCTAGTAAGTGAATATTCCCATTGATGTATTGGTATACAGATTTTATATTTACATTTTCTTTTCCATAAAAAACAAGACAATCAGTTGACGTTGCGAACAACTCATCACAATAATGAATACTGGCGTTACCTCCGGTTCCAAATATTAAAGCAGATTTATTATAAGTATAATTATCTATAAATTTGATTTGTATATTACTTGATGTAAAAAATTTATACTGTCCTTTATTTAAGCCATCTCCTGCTTTAATTTTTGATTTTGGTTGTGGCTGTAAAATTTCGCCTAATTTTACCATCTTCCATTCCTTACTCATCTTTTCCTCCTTTCTTCTTGACTTTCTTTTCCAGCGATTTAATCGTATCCAAATACGCTTGCTCGACAGGTGAAATGGTTTTTTCCTGATACTTTCGGTATTCGGCTTTCGCCTTATCGATTGCCCGTTGGTGACTGATGCGTCCACTGTCGGTTAAGAGCTGCTCGCCGGTGGACGAGAGAATGTTATCCAACTGGGTTACATAATCCGACATATACATCGGCTTACGGCGCATGGCCTGAATTTCCGCAAAATCAAAATACCCCGAAACAAGGTTGTTCAGTATCTTAAGTTCATCGGGCGTCAGATAGTTTTTGGCAATCGCTATATCCTTACTCGTGGGTAAATCGCCTGAAAAGGTGGTTAAACCCATAAATGGCTTATCCGCATCGGCTCGCTCATGAATCACCTCGGCTGCCGTATGTCCGTGCGCCGCAAAATGCAGTTTGTTCTGTACTATCTTGAAAAAACGTATTGATATGTCGGATTTTGGGTCATAATCGACACTGGCCGCATAGAGGTCAAGTACCTGCCGATAAAGCACTTTCTCCGAAGAACGAATGTCGCGGATGCGGTCGAGTAGTTCTTTCCAATAGCTGCCACCGCCTAATTGCTTCAAGCGATCATCATCCATTGCAAAGCCTTTGATGATGTATTCCTTCAGGCGTTGTGTCGCCCAGATACGGAATTGCGTACCTTGTTGCGATTTCACTCGATAACCAACAGAGATGACAACATCCAGATTGTAACAATTGACAGATACTTTTTGTGTTTTCCCTTGAATTGCGCCGTGTTGAGTGGTGTGTCGGAATTTCCGACATACCACATCTTCCTGCAATTCGCCCTCATCAAAAATATTTCGAATGTGCTCTGCTACAGTGCTTCGACCCTTGCCAAATAATTGTGCCATTTGTTCCTGCGTGAGCCAAACGGTTTCCTCCTCTAAACGAACATCAATTTTGATGTCGCCCTCCTGATTGTGATAAATGACTATTTCTCCTGTACTCATGATTGTTTCGAAATTAATTCGTTTAATTCCAGCGTTGTTTCCGAAATCTCCTTATCAATTTCAGCCAATCGCATCAATATTACATCTGGTGCATCGTATGTTTTTTGCTCATATTCGATCTCCTTATATTTGTTGATGCTAAGATCGTATTTATTATCTCGAATTTCCTGTACCGGAACAAAAAACGATTGGTCGAGTCGGGTACGAGTTTGTTCGGCGTCGAGATGGGCGTAACGGTTTAAAATGTCCGGAATATCATCGGCATCCGGTGTCGGTGTGCGCTTGTCGTTGAGCGAAAAACCATCGGCATGCATATCGTAAAACCAAACGTTGTCCGTTCCCCCGCTTTCGGTCTTGGTGAATATCAGAATAGCCGTACTCACGCCAGCATAAGGCTTAAATACGCCGCTCGGCATAGAAATAACTGCTTCTAATTTTTGCTTGTCGATAATAGTTTGTCGAATGCCTACCGCCGCTTTGTCGGAGCCGAAAAGTACCCCATCAGGAACAATTACGGCGCATCGCCCACCGGTTTTTAATATCCTGAGCATCAACGCTAAAAATAGCAATTCCGTTTTCTTGGTTTTTACAATGCCTGTCAAACTCTTGGCAACTGACGAAGCTTCCAGCGATCCTTTAAATGGCGGATTGGCTAATACCAGCGAATATTTGTCCGCAACGTCATAACCATCCTCCAATGCACTTTTATCGTACAAATCAGGGTTTTCAACACCATGCAACATCAGGTTCATGGCCGAAATGGCAATCATTGTTTCATCGAATTCGCATCCGTGAAACATATTGTTTTTGTAATAGTCTACAAACTTCTTATTATAAAACGCTTGCTCGTAATGCTCGCGGATATATTCGCTAACCGAAACGAGAAATCCTGCCGAGCCACAAGCCGGGTCGCAAATCACATCTTCGGGAGTAGGCTTCATCAGTTGCGCCATCATTTTGGTAATGTGTCGGGGCGTGCGAAATTGTCCGTTATCGCCCGAAGTTGATAGTTTCGAAAGCATATATTCGTACACATCGCCTTTGGTGTCCATATCTTCCATTGGGATGGCTGAAATCATCGAAACAACCTGCTCCAACACCACTGGCGAAGGCACAGCCAAATAAGCGTTTTTCATATATTTGGCAAACGCAGAATCTTTTCCGCCCAATGTTTTGATGAAGTCGAATACTTTTGTCCGTACTAAATCAAACATAGCTTGTGCTTCCAGATTCTTGAACTGGCTCCAGCGCAATTCCTGTTGGTCTTTGCCAAAGATGGGATTTTCAACCGATTTGCCCAATGTGCGCGCCTTGCTCTCTTTGGCATTTTCCAAATCATCCAAACGTTTGATAAATAACAGATAAGTAATCTGTTTTATCACATCCATCGGGTTTGTTACACCACCAGTATGAAACCTGAGCCAAAGATTGTCTATACTGCTTTTCATTTCTCCTACTATCATATATTGTTATTTTCTTTAATTATCCTAACTACTACACGTATCGAATCACCACCAACTCTTTCTTTTTCCTCAAATTCAACCGTAAGTCTGTCATTTATTTTAATATTTTCATCCATAAACCTTTTAGGATCGATACTACAACTTTCTTTCTTGCTTGTTGTACCATCAGGTTTTAAGAATGCTCGTCCCGAAACATCAAAATTTGTGACTATTCCCGATACAATATTTTTACCAGAGCTTTGAACGGATGTCGATTCAAGATTTTGCCACAATGCTACATTTGCTGTATAATCATTATTTCTATCTGCATAGTCTTTGTACCATATTAAGATATCGCATAACATAAAGGTTAGGCTATACAGTAGATAAGGCGTGTTGACTTGCTCCCAATATGTATGAAGATTAACGAGTTCTTTTTCATCTGGCTCAGCAGTATGTGATGCTCCACCTGTTATTTCCAACAAACTTTTTATGTTATCTGCTATTACCTTTGGGAAATGAGCTTTGCCGCAATACACGTCTAAGTGTTTGGTCTGTTTTCCAGCCATAAATAAACTTGATTCAGTCAAATTAACTTTAATATTAACACATTTGTTATGCAACAGCCCGATTTTATTTGCATGCCTAAACATCCACTCCAACACTATTCGTAAAGAAGTATAATATACTTTATGGTCAATCTCTTTATACCCCTCTATTGCCATGAGAATATCAAAAAAGGGGCCTTCACTTGTATTGCCAATCACATCGAATGAGGATAAAACCTTTATATATTTATTTCTGGTTTGCCATTCTGGTTTGTTACCTACGGCTACTTTGATATCCTCGATTAGTTTATCGTTGTGCTCTGACTTAACATAAATAATATCTGCATACTCTCTTTGACAATCTTCTTCGGCAAGCATAACTCTAATGTCACTTTCCTTTTTGGTGACATTTTCTTGCCCTGAAAAGACAAACCACGGCTCATCTTTGTAATCTTTTAGAATCCGCCTCACTGCTGTATGAAACCCAGAATCACGACCGTTAGTATCAAGCACGTCAAGAACAATCGCATCCCATTTCTCACTCCCTATTTTATCAAGAAACTCATCCTTTGTATAGCACTTAATCAATCTAAAATGCTTTTCCATTCTGATAAAGGTTGATTTGAGTGCTTCGGAATCAAACTCATCATCAAGCCATAAAACACTTATATCCATAGACTAAACCTTTTTAATTGAGATTAAAATTCCAGTAGCAAAGACACTTGTATCGTCATTCACCCAACTTATATCAGCTCCTAAAGCAATACAAATCTGCTTTGCTCTAAATAGCCCTTTGCCTGTATTACCATTCTTCCCGTGTTTATATCCCTCTGAAAATGAAAGTTCTTCATTGAAATCCTTATTTAAATGTGTTCCATCGTTTAAAATCTGAATATAAATACCATCACCATCTTCGCCATATTGGATATCAATACTGCCTCGGTTACGACCAATGAAAGCGTGTCGCTCAGCATTCTCAATAACAATGTCCAGAAGCTCTTTCAAACTACTCTCTGACGACACTATCTCTCGTTCCGAGTCAGCTATTGAACCATCGTTTCTTGCCTCAACAACTAAATTTAGATTAGGATTCTTGCCTACATATTTATACGACTGAAT
The DNA here is from genome assembly GCA_937901965.1 of uncultured Bacteroidota bacterium. Lineage (GTDB taxonomy): Bacteria > Bacteroidota > Bacteroidia > Bacteroidales > UBA932 > Bact-08. The sequence continues at coordinate 8,873 of CALGSW010000013.1, read as the reverse complement.
AAAATTGCCTAGCAGGAAAGATTTACTTTTACCAACGACAAGTTCTGATGTTAGATTTTTGAAAAGGTCTTTCACCTCAGTAATCTGCTTCTCAAAATTATTCAATAACTCTTCAACTGTATAATTTGATGCAATTTTATGATTTAGCGTAATAGCACCTGAAGTATTAAATTCATCTCTAAGCAATACCAAATTGTCCTGCATACCTGAAAAGTAAGGATTTATTCGATGCTTACGAAGGCTTATTAACCGAAATAGTTCCTGCTCTCGCATCTTTATTATCTCCTCTAAGCCATGCTCCTTAATCTTTGCATTTTTATCTACTAAAGTTAGGCTCTCAATAATTGCTTTTTCTTGTGAAACCATCTCTTCCTGAGAAGATAGAGATGGAATGGCTATTTTCAGATTAAGAATATCCTTACGTTGGAAATTAGGAATAACTGCTCCTTTTTGCAACTTGTCGGATTTAAGAGACAGTTCATAGGCTAGGTATGGGATGTAGATTTTAGCTGAGTCCACACTAAGAGCCATAATATTAGGACTAATATAAATTGGATTAGTCTCTGAAGCCTCAATGTATGTGGGCTTTAAAAATCGAACCGTTGAAATTAATAATACCGGAGATATAATACGTCTAAAATTTGGTTTTATTTCCCCAAAAGGTAGATGACCTATTTCAACCTTACTATAAAGTCCTTCTGATGACAAATCTCCGATATTGACAAAATATCCTTCATCATCGTCATGTCTAGTTCCACTGTAAACACATACAAGGTCTTTTAATGATATTGCTTTATATCCTTCAGGAATAATATCATCAATCTCTAGGTATCGTGATGGAGTTAGATTATATTCTTGCTCTGACACATCAATATTACTTCCCAAACGAACACTTACACTATTTCCTGATTTCCGCAGATCAAGAATCTTCTCCCAATCAAGAATATTCATTTTACCTCTCTGTGTGTAACATTTTGAAGCATCAATAAATCGAATCTGATTTTGACTACTTTTAGATAAAACAACAATGGCCGTACTGATAGCAGTAATATTAAAAATATTAACCGGGAGTTGTATCACTTCTCGCACTAATCCATTGTCTATAAGATGCTGACGAAAACCACGTGCCGCATAAGATGAATCAAAAAGGAAACGAATCGGAACTATTCCAATTACTACACCACCTTCTTTTATGCTTGTGATAGAACGTGAAAAATATAGAGACTCTATAGTCTTATGACGAAAACCTAAATCTTCCCAATAGAGTAAAGACTCCTGTTCTCTATTCAATGGCATATTGAATGGTGGTGTTGCGACAACAGCATCAAACTTTCTATTTTCTCCTGCCCACTTCAGTATAGAGTCTTCACATGTATATTCATAGTAAATATCATTAATACACATCCTTAACTTACCAATCATCCATGTATCACGATTTAACTCTTGTGAGGTATAGTTAACATTTTTATTGTCAATCTGATATGACCCAATTCCCGCAAAAGGATTGTACGCACACTTAACATTATTTTCTTTAAGGATAGATGAAACAAGGCGAGTTAGTTCTTTGGGTTGAAAAAAAGCATCTCTCCTGCGTCCTTCTTGAGATGCATATATAGCAATTATCTCCTCGAATAACAGTATGTGATCTAAATCATGAATGCTATCCATAATCCTTGCTATCTCCAATACTGTATTCCTCATAGGGACCATGCCACATACATCATATAATCCAACTGTGGTCTCGTAGTCAAGCTGTATAGTTTCATTATAGATATAATCAAATTTTGCAATATCCATATAGTCAAATAATCGTCCTTTTTTTGAAAGAGCTATTAAAAAACCTAGTGTAGCAATAATATTGCTACCACTCATGTATAGACTCTGTATGAGATGCATTGCTATATTTCTGTACTCTTTTTTGCTATTCTCGAGTTTCATAACAAACAAAAATTAAATAGAACAATTTATATGATGCAAAGATTAAATATTACTATGCACTACATCTGCATAGTTTCTGAATTTCTTTTAATTGCCTCTTTTGCCCGTGCTATCATCTTTTCCCGAAGATATTCCGGTGCTACGATTTTTATCTTATCGATATAGCCCAATAACAGATTCTCCAACTCGTAATTGACAATCAGGTTCAACTCTATGGTTGTGGTCTGCTGATTACGTTCTTTGATTTTTTGAGAACCATGCAAGGGTTTCGTTTCTACATAAGGAAAAAGAATATTATCTATTTCTAATACAATCTGCTCCGCTTCCTTCTCAAGAACAGTAACGCCAATAACATCTTCGAAATACTCATTGAACTCAATGTTATTATTTTCAATATACGGAATATTAGCAGAAGTGATTTGCTCTATTCTATCCAATGCCAGATTGGTGACCGATTTCTTTTCTTTCAGATGCTCACAAAGCCCAAATAAGAACCAGCGATTGTTATACTGCTTTAGAAAATACGGATGGAAAATGTGTTGTTTAGGCTCTTTCCCATATCTCTTGTACGAGATGTGTAAAGGTTGCTGATTTATAATTGCATTAAAAATATCAGAAAAGAGGTTTAAACCCTTTAAGTACGGGTTATGCTCAAAGCCAACAACACTTGTTGTTGTTCCTCTTAACTTAAATGCGCTTTCAAATCGTGCAAGTATTTCTTCCATCCAGCCAAATTGGGTCATACCCTTGAAACGATTCAGCATATATATCGTTTCTTTCAGTTGGTTGATTTCCGTTTCATTCAACGGTTGGTTATTAATTGAATAGCGCATATCTTCGTAATGATAATATACTTTTTTACCATCACGAGGCTTAACAAGTGGAATACTCCAAATACTTTCCATATCACTTATATCTTGACGCACTTGACGTTCTTTCACTCCATCAACAATACCTGCTTGATTTAAGAGAGCTTTATTGCATTCTTCTATTAAATCCTCAATATAATATCTTCGACCAGGATTACGAAAGCAATTGTCTAATGCTTGATATCTGATTTGAGCGTGTTTATTGGTTGCCATAATTACTATTGCTACTATTAAACAAATCTTTCATATCAACATTCAGCAGCTCGGCTATTTTTGCGAATGTTTCAATCGATGGTTGCATGGAGTTGGAACACCACCGGGATACGGTAGCCGGATCTTTACCTAACTGCTCTGCAAGCCATTTTCCTGTCTTTTGTTTTTCGACCAACAATACTTTTATCCGATTTATAGGCTTCATATCACTTCCTTTAGTTGATTCCAAATGCAAATATATTGATTTTTAACGAAAACATCATAAACGAAACTGAAATAAAGAAGTCGAGTAAGGTAGTTTACATCTTCCTCCCTCTCTTTTTTTCCTGTACTTTAGGTGCTTTTCGCTTTGTTTCCTCCGGATTTTGTTCCTGCTTGGCTAATCTCGGGTCGCTCCACGCTTCCTTGTATTCCATGTCAGATTTATTTTCTTTCCATAAATAGGGATAAGCGCAACCACCTCCGTACCATTTGACTTTAGCCTTTGTTACATAGCCGTTTTAAATGAGGATTTTATCCCGAAGTCGCATTTCATATTTTCCGTAATTGACAAATGTATAGAGATGCTCCTTGCTGAAAAATACCTTATCACTTTCGTCATTCAGGAACACATACGCTGAAAATTTACTACGAACGTTCCTCCGGTTCATGTTTTCCAGATAGATAAATCTGCCGTCTCTCAGCGTTTTCCACTGTCCGCCAGTCAGTTCAACACCTCCGACGGGTGGCATTTTCGGCTTACTTTCCTGCTGCTCCGGCACTTTTTCTCCCTGTATTTTTTCCGCTTCTACGTTCTTCTCAAACTCTTTTTTGAGATTTCCGTAGCTGAATTTCCTGTCAATCTGTGACCCTTTGAGTGAAATATTGTCATAGTTGAACGATATTCCCTCTATTTCTCCGGTAGTTCGTTTCCGCTTAAATTCTACATTGATATTCTTACTTTGAAGATAACTTTGAAACTCTTTTTCGTTTGCACAGTAGGGCAAAATCGCCTTGATTATATCATACAAAAGATATTTTACCGCATCCGGATTGCGTAGTTTTTACCGTTTTGGAAAATCCAACTCAAATTGACCCTATAATACTCCCGCAAATTCAGACCACTGGGTAAATTTAATAAAATGATTAATTTTACTCGTATGAACACAAGCAGAAAGAAACACAGTGCCGCTTTCAAGGCGCAAGTAGCCATTGAGGCAATCAAGGAACAGGAGACACTCAGCGAGCTGTCAAAACGCTTTGGGATACATCCGCAGATGATTTCAACCTGGAAACGGGAGTTCCTCTCCCGCAGTCCTGAGATCTTCTCAACAAAAGCTCCTGATGAGGAGGCTGAGAAAAAAGAGAGCAGGCATTGTATGAAAAGATAGGGAGATTGGAGGTTGAGGTGGATTTTTGCAAGAGGGCCTCAGAAAAACTGGGGATACTGAAGTCCTCAAAGAAATAGTATCCCCTGATGGAAAACTTAGCATTCGCAGACAATGTGAGTTGCTTGGATTGAACAGGAGCACTCTTTATTACAAGCATGTTGAAGAAAGTCCGGAAGATCTTGATTTGATGCTTGAAATGGATAAGGAGCACCACCGGCATCCTACCAAAGGAGTTCTTGGTATGGTTGATTTCATAAAGAAATTTGGCATATTGATTGGCCCCAAAAGAGCAAGAAGACTCCTTAGAAAAATGGGAGTTATGGCCATTTATCCAGGGAGAAATCTCAGCAAGTTGGGGATGGCAAAATACATTCATTCTTACAAACTCAGAGGATTAGACATAACACATTCAAATCAGGTTTGGTGCATTGATATTACATACATTCCAATGGAGCGAGGGTTTCTTTATCTTACAGCAATTATTGATGTTTACAGCCGTTACATCGTTGGTTGGAACCTCTCCAATACACTTGGTGCTGAATGCTCTCTTAATGTACTCAAACAAGCTATTAACGAATGCGGAAAGCCTGTGATTATAAATTCCGACCAAGGCTCACAGTTTACGTGTCCCTTATGGACAGAATATCTTGAAGAACAAGGAATCACCATTAGTATGGATGGCAGAGGCAGGGCGCTTGATAACATTTACATAGAAAGATTTTGGAGAACAATTAAACAAGAGTACATTTACATTTGGCCAGCGGAGGATGGAAACACACTTGTAAGAGGTATAAAGGATTATATGAACTATTACAATAATCAGCGAACTCACCAGAGTCTGGGCAGACTAACACCATTTGATTGGTATGAATTTGCAGCATAGCACTTAAACTTAAAAACCATTCCCGGTGGTTGAAAATTGGGGAGTATCATATTCAATCTTAATACCATCGGCTGTCTTTTGAGTAACAACAAAGATATGGTCCGAGAATATGTCTGTTCTCTTCAGTTTAGCCACATTTTAACAGGCATAATGAAGTTGTATTTATAAAATATATCACTCTCTGTACGATATTATAATTCATGTTTGATATTGATATCGTTTTCCCGATGTCAGGAAAATGATCTTTACTTTATTCATGGCTGAATATGGATGATCGGGGAGTCCTCGCAGTAGGAGAGCTCATATGCTCGGGCTAAAGTTTCCCATGCCTGCCGTAATTCTTTCCCATTCAACTGAGTTACGTAGGAGATTTTGCCGGAAGAAGCGAAGCCGAACTGTTGCAACTCAATAGTTTTGTGTAATTAGACACTTTACCCGGCGGGTGATCCCAGGGATAATGTGTCATGTCTCTCTTAATCTGTTTGTTATGGCCATGTGGAGACAGGCTGCCTTCTTTGGATTTGTATTGTGCTGCGAGGATTATAGGGACTTTGGCCGTAGTATCTTCTTTTGGCCTCACAGGCGTGGGTGGGACTAACATCTATGGGGTTGTTTTTGAAGCGGTTGTAAAATGTAAATTATTGGTTATGTGAAATTTGTGTTTTGAGAGATGCGGATTATTAACTAGATAGAGGTTTGTCCCATGCACGCCTGTGGGGATTACTCCGCTTCGCGTCGTGATCCCCGAGTGGGGGAGCTAAAATGCGATAAAAGCCTCGGCCATTGGCCAGTACGGCAAAAAGAAAAGACCACTTTTGAGTATGATTGTGTGAATGTTTGGGATTGCCTCGTTTCGCTCGGCGTTCCCCCAGTGGGGTTGCTTCAAAGAAGAAAAAGCCTTATGCTGCGCATAAGTTTTTTTTACTTCCGGTCTGCGTGCTAAAGCAAGCTTTGCACTTGCCGGAAATAAAAAAACCGGGCGAATGCCCGGCTTTTTCTTCTTTGGCGGTGAGGGGGGTACTTGAGCCTTGATTATCATAGAGTTCCATAAAGTGTCATAGAGTGTCAAATCAGCACATTAAGGTTTTTGTATAGTGTCATAGAGTATCATAGAGTGCCATAGAGTTTCACTGTTTTAGTCCCCGATTTCAAAAACGGGGACTAAATGGGATTCTGTGTATTTTTAACACTATCGACAATGATTGAGCTTGTTGTTGTTAATGATTGAGGTCGATTCCCTGTCTGCCGTTAAAACATTGTCATCGGAGCTGAACTTGCACTCAAAACCTGCTATGTTTATGACCGAGTGTTAGGCAACGTTAATTTTTTCTTTTTTCTTGTCTAAAACTGTAAATATTATCATTAGTATAGTAGCAATTAATGCCATTATAGAACCAAAATAAAATGGCGCATTTGAATTAACCTTATCATACAATAATCCTGCAATTAAACTCGCAGGTAATAAAGTAATTCCAAGTACAGCATGATAAATTCCAAATCCCGTCCCTTTTAAGTCTTTACTAACAATATCAGAAATCATTGCTTTCTGGCTACCATCAGTCAATGCACTGTAAAATCCATACAGCATAAACAAGAAAATAAAAACATTTATACTATTAAACCTACCGAAAAAATAATAAACAATTGCATATACTATAAAACCCAGAATAATCAATTTTTCACGACCAATTCTATCCGATAATTTTCCAATCGGTATGGCCAGCAAAACAGATACTGTATTAAATATCATATATACAAAAGGAATGTATGATTTATCTATACCTGTTTCGCTTGTTTTTACAAGCAATAATGCATCTGCTGAATTACCAAGAGTAAACACGAAAATTATAATAAGAAAGAAATAAAACTTTTTGGGTAAAAGTTTTAATGAAATCTTATTGGTGGTTTCATTTTTTTCTGCCTTTGCTTCTTTTATGAAAATAATAATCGTTAATACACCAAGAATTGCTGGAATGGTTGCTAATAAAAATATGTAAGAATAATTTAATGGAAAAATAGATAACAATAAGAAAGCAATCAAAGGACCAACAATAGCCCCACTATTATCCATTGCTTTCTGAAACCCAAAAGTTTTACCAGCTTCATTTTTTTTAATAGAGCCACTTATAAGGCTATCTCGTGGTGCCGCTCTTAAACCTTTTCCTATGCGTTCAAAAAACCGAAAAAATAAAATCTGAATTGGTATTCTTGCTAATGCATATAAAGGTGTTATAATGGCTGTAATACCATATCCGATAATCATGAATGGCTTGTTTTTACCAATCTTATCACTCCAGTACCCCGAAATTGCTTTTAATAATGATGCCGTACTTTCTGCAATCCCTTCAATTAAGGAGATAGTTGTTTTTGATGCTCCTATCGACAATAGGAATAGTGGCATCACACTATATACCATTTTGGTAGATGTGTCTGTGAAAAAACTTGTTAATCCGGTGAAAAAAGCATTTTTCTCTAATCCAAATATTTTTTTTCTTTTCATTCATTTTATTAGTCATTCCGCAGTGTCTTTTTTAATGTTGCCTAACGGTAAATTGTATGAGTAGTGGCAGATTGCGTGGTAGTTTCCTGTCAAACCGCGACGCAGTTTGAGCGGGCTACAAAGATTGATATTTACCACATCGCCTGCCATTACTTATACAAAATGTTGTAGCCAGTGTTTTTATTCAATTATCTTTTGTTCTTTTAAAATATCGTAAGTCAATGTTTTTCTTAGTTCCCCTTCGCTTGAATTTTTCATATCTATATTCAATGCAAAAATCCAAACATTATCTTTTGTTTCAACATATCCGACATTCCAACCAATATTTTGACTCCAACCGGTTTTGGAATGAATGATATAATTTTGAGTTGAATCTGAAATCATAATTCCTTTTACCGTTTCTTGAATGTCTTTATCGAAAGGTAATTCATTTCTAACTAATTTTTCAAGAAAATCAATTTGCTCGTTTGCAGAAATTGCAAGATTGCCATCAAGCCAAAATCTGTCAATTTTATTTTCAATCTTTTTATTACCATAATTTGTTTTATCAATCCATTCTTGCATTTTCTCTTTTCCAGTCCTACGTGCCAATTCTTGGTAAAACCATACGCAAGAAATTGGTAATGCAGATTTCATAGTTTGGTCTTTATTCCACAAATCAAAGCTTCTGTTTATTCCATCCCATTTAATTGTATCATTGATATTTGCGATTGATGATTCTTGCAAAGCTATCATTGAATTTAATATCTTAAAAGTCGATGCAGGAACAAATTCTTCATTACTTCTTTCCTTGTTGTAAATTAGCGGTTCGTTTGTATTCATATTTTTCAGGACAAAAGTTCCATTAACATAATTTTCTTGGAAAAATTTCTCCCAATTATCTGTGCTTCCATGTTGTTTACAACTTGCTAATCCAAATAAAGCTAAAATTAATATTATCGTTAATTCTTTTATTCTCATAATAATGCAGGGTCTCTTTAACATTGGCTACAACGGTTCTCAGCTATACGCAGGCAGGGATTTTAACCACTAAACTTCCTACGAAGAACTGAACTTTAAATTTACCACTTAACTGTCCTACGAAGCACGAAACCCCTGCT
>CALGSW010000012.1 GCA_937901965.1 uncultured Bacteroidota bacterium | reverse complement strand
GAACTTTTGTTTAACCAACAACTGTCCTTAAATTTTTAGTGGACAGTAATGAAAGTATATCTTAAATAATCCTGTAAAATCAAATATTGTCAGTTATTCCTGTGACTACATTTGGTCTTCAGCAAATCAATATTATGAAGATATTATTAATTCTAAGAGCTCCTTGCGAATAAATGATTCAGTAGTAAAATCGTATTTTAGTTCAAAAACGGAGTTCCAAATATTTCTTAACACCCCAAATGGAGAGCTAGATGATTTCAAAGAGGAGAAAGATTTTTGTATAAAAATTACTAACTCGCAACTTGCAGAGAAATTGAAATCAATTCTTAAGGGAAGATCTATTTATGAGTTAACCCGAGAAGAAATAAAGAATTATATAATACTTTTCGGTAGCGAAACAAAAGCTTCATATATACAACTTTCAAATCTTTTTCAGGTAAGCTATACATTCGTCAGAGATACAATTCACCACCGTTAAAGACAGACACTCTACCCCAGGGGTAAAGTGTCAAACAGGTTGTAATCAATTGTATACAAAAAATCAACAAAACCTCTATAAGTCTGGATATATGAGGTTTGACACTTTACCCCTGGGGTAGTGTCTGTCTGTCCCTACTCACCCTCATCATCCAGATGTCTGCTCCAGAGGTATTTGTTTGTCTCTTTAATAAGAACCCTGGAGAGCAACAGAAGGGCGACAAGGTTTGGTATGGCCATAAGGGCGTTCATACTGTCTGCAATGCCCCAGACTAGTGAAAGATTAAGGACAGAGCCTGCGAAAACAGCGGCAATCCAGAAGAGTCGGTAATATATAATGATTTTTTTACCGCCCAGATATTCAACAGCTTTCTCACCATAATATGACCATCCCAAAATGGTTGAGAATGCAAAAGTTATAATTCCTATAGTAAGAATCCAGGATCCAATGTATGGAATCTTAGAGAATGCGGCCTTTGTAAGTGCGGCACCCTGTGTATGGTCAATATCCGGATGGGCTATAACAGAACTTACCAGAACAAGACCGGTTAAAGCACAAACTATAACTGTATCCCAGAATGTACCGGTAGAGGAGACAAGTGCCTGGCGAACAGGATTTCTTGTCTGTGCAGCAGCAGCAACTATTGGAGCAGAACCCAATCCGGATTCATTGGAAAACAAACCTCTGGCTATTCCAAATCTTGCAGCCATCATAACAGTAGTCCCCAAAAAACCTCCACCTGCTGCCTTTGCAGAAAATGCAGAGTTAAAAATCAGGCTGAATGTCTCTCCGAGATAAGACCAGTTATACATTAGTATAATTATACAGCCGGCAACATAAAAGAGCGCCATAAATGGGACCAGGGCACCGCACACCTTTGCGATTCCCTTTACTCCAAACAAAATTACCAGAGCTGTGGCTAAACTTAATAAAGCGCCTGTTATCACAGGACTTATATTATATGTCTCATCAACCAGCATGGATATTGAATTTGCCTGAACAGTGTTTCCTATCCCAAAAGCCGCAACAGCAGTGAAAATACTGAAAAGTACAGCCAGCCACTTCATTTTCAACCCCCTCTCAAGCGCATACATCGGCCCGCCAAGCATTGTACCATCGGCAGTCTTAACCCTGTACTTAATTGCAAGAAGACCCTCGGAATACTTTGTAGCTATGCCGAATACCCCTGTCAGCCACATCCACAGCACTGCCCCGGGTCCTCCAAATGCCACAGCAGTAGCAACACCGATAATATTTCCTGTTCCTATTGTTGCAGCAAGTGAGGTGGCAAGGGCACCAAACTGGCTGACATCTCCTGTTGCAGCTTTATCTTTGGTTACTGAGAGCCTGATGGCTGTAAAAATTTTTCTTTGAGGGAACTTGAGAATAATAGTCAGATAGATGTGCGTTCCAAGTAATAAAATAATCATAGGCCAACCCCAAAGGGCTCCACTGACCTTCTCAATCAAGGCTGCAAAATTTTCCATAGTGAAAGTTTAGTTAAAAGGAAAGTTTAGTTTAAAGTAGGTATCTTTGCAAATATAAAAAAATTGATCTTTTGAGACGCATCATATATATAGTACTAGCCTCTTTTTTTGTGGCACTGGCAACTATCGGCATCTTTTTGCCCCTTATTCCCACTACCCCATTTCTGCTGCTTGCCGTCTATTTCTACATGAACTCCTCATACAGCCGGTTGAAATGGCTTCTGGGAAATAAATACCTTGGACCATACATCCACTCCTATCTTTCAAAAGAGGGAATACCATTAAGGCTGAAAATCAAGACAATATCTCTTCTCTGGATTACCATCTTATTTGCCTTCTTTTTTGCCACAGAGAACACACATGTAAGAATCTTCCTGATAATTGTAGCTATCGCCGTAACAATCCACTTGCTTATCAAGAAAACGAAATATTAGCAGAGGTTATTTCAAAATATTTTTACTCTCTCCACAAAGAATCCGATTCACTTCAGGAGTTTTTCCTCCTCGCTCCCTTTGTTCGCTGTGGCGGAGGCTCCGTCAGTTTTGCTGCTTGTTCATCCCAGGCAACTGCATGACATATATTCAACCACCCGATGTGACTCCGGAGCTTTTCCTCCTCGCTCACTTCGTTCGCTGTGGCGGAGACTCCGTCGTCTAGCCTGTATGTATTACTCCATCCACAAATAATCCGCCTCACTTCAGGAGTTTTTCCTCCTCGCTCACTCTGTTCGCTGCGGCGGAGACTCCTTCAGTTTTGCGGACTTCTTTGTGGAAACGATGGAGTAATACATAACAGGTAATAGTTAAACGATTAAATTCTCGCCACAGCGAACGAAGTGAGCGAGGAGGTGTCCCACCCACGCCTGATTTTCGTCAGTGAAAAGTAATGTAGTACTCCTTCCCCAGCCAACCGAGACACAAAGGAACCTCCGCCGGAAGTAGCGGAGCTGATGAGGAGGAAAAGTTCCTGAGTGGCTGCGGTTGGCTGGGGAAGAATGAAGTAGCAGACTTGGTGAAGGATGCAGCAGCAGACGGAGAGTAGGATGAAGAGTATCCGCCAATAAAAAAGAGGCCAGCCAAAAAATTGACTAGCCTCACACCACTTAACTAATAACAAATAATCACTCAAATAAATGAGCACGACCTACAAAAGCTCCTTAACAGCAGCTATTGCCAGATCATAGTTTGGCTCATCCAGAATATCCTTGGTTATCTCCTTGTACTTTACCACTCCGTTCTTGTCAATAACCACAACACCTCTGGCGAGCAGTTGGTTCTCCTTTACCAGGAATCCATACTCCAGTCCAAATTTTGAAAATTTAAAATCTGAAAGAGTATGAATGTTGTTTATGCCCTCAGCGGCACAAAATCTTCCAAGAGCAAATGGTAAATCTTTAGACATCGTAAGAATTACGACATCTGAAGATAGTTCTGTTGCTCTTTTATTAAATGTACGTGTCTGTGTTGCACATACACCTGTATCAATTGATGGGAACACACTTACAACAACCACCTTTCCCTTAAAGTCTGAAAGTTTGACATCTTTTAATGTATTATCAGATGCAATAATTTCAGGAGCGACATCTCCCGGCTTAATCTGGTTTCCAAGTAGTGTCAAAGGGTTGCCCTTAGCTGCAAAAATTCCTTTTGTCTCAATAGATGAAAGTTCTTTCATGATTTTTTTATATTTTTTATAATATGTTTCTATTCTTGAATTAAGAACATAGAATATTCTATTTTGTTTAAATTTGTGTAAATAATTCCAGAAAAATGAATATTCAGTTTAGAAAACGCTTCGTTATTGTCGCTCTGGCAATAACAACATTCGGAGGGTTCGTCTCGTCATGCGATCTTGAAGGGCTTTCTGAAAGAACAAAACTGTTCAACTATGTAAGTGAAACAATGCATGATATATATTACTGGTATAAAGATATTCCTGAAAACATCAGCCAGGTAACATCAATTAATGTAAATGAGTATTTTAAAAAACACCTGGTTCCGCAGGACAGATGGTCATGGATGATGACCGGTGAAGAGTTTCTTAATGACAATGCTGGGATATCAACAAGCTATGGAGCAAGCTACGGGCAGGCTATTGACTATTACAACGATTACTCTATCAGAGTCCGGTATGTCTTTCCTAACACTCCTCTTTCAGAAAAGGGGGTAAAAAGAGGATGGACACTTACTCATCTCAACAATACACCTGTTATGGACCTTGTAAGAGCCAAGACCTTTGAGGAAGAGATGGCCAAGAGTACAAACACATTTACATTCAGAGACCATTCTAATGCCGTGCACACCTTCACTGCCTCATCCAGAGTAATTAACACACGCTCATATCTGACAAAAGAGGTTTACACATCCGCTCAGTTTCCGGGACTTGCTGCGCCGGTTGGATATTTTAATTACTACACATTCAATGCACATATGCTGGAAGATATAGAAGATGCAATGGTAATGTTCAAATCGGCCGGAATCAAACATCTTATACTTGACTTAAGGTATAACGGAGGGGGAGACGGAAAGGCAACTGAACTACTTGCAAACTACATTGCTCCTGCCTCAGCTGACGGAAAACTTGTCGCAAAGAGGAAGCATAACGATAAATATGCCTCTATGGATACCCGCACTGAGAATATGACTATTATCAAGAGAATAGCAGGTTCTCTGAATCTTGAAAGGCTATATATACTTGGCAGCAGCGGAACAGCGTCTGCCAGTGAAGTAATAATAAACGGATTTCAGCCACTCATGGATGTTGTCCTTGTGGGAAGGCAGACATATGGCAAACCTAACGGGATGTATGTAATCTCGTATCCTGAAAACAACTACACAAGTCCGGAGTACATATTTCTCCCGATTGCCTTTTTTACAGTTAACAGTGAAAATGAGGGAAATTATCTGGACGGTATAATGCCGGACCACTCCCGCCCGGATGATCTGTACCACGAATTCGGCCTGAATGAAGACTGGGTTAAAGCATGCCTCACCCATTCGGCAACAGGAACTTTCCCTCCACTCCCGGCGGCAGGGGCATCGGCTCCGGTAAAAGGGGATCAGTTTCGTATTCAGCAGGAGAGCGATTCTCCAAACTATGGCAAATACACTTTTATTAAAAGCCGATAGTGATTAAAAACCGTTGAGTTTCATATACACTGTAGGCAACAAAAGCAGAAAGCCCACTACAATAAGTAGCAGGATAAACGGTAATACCCATTTAAACCATTTGGCGTAAGGTATCCTTGCAATTGAGAGAACAGCAATGAGGACACCTGATGTGGGAGTTATCATATTTGTGAATCCGTCTCCAAACTGAAATGCAAGTACTGTTGCCTGTCTTGAGACCCCTATCAGGTCTGAGAAAGGTGCCATGATGGGCATAGTTATGGCGGCCTTAGCACTGGCAGATGGAATAACAATATTTATAAAGGTCTGTATCATGTACATCACGCCAAGAGAGCCACCCTTACCGGCTCCGTCCATTGCCAGCGACATCTCGTGAAGTATTGTATTTATAACCTTTCCCTCTTCAAGAATAACAATTATTCCTGCAGCAAGTCCCACCACAACTGCGGCAGAGAGAATATCCCTCGCACCCTCATTAAGTTTGGATACAATTTCATTTCCGTTGTACCCTGCAGAGATACCGCTCAATATTCCCAATGCAAGGAATAGTGCCGATATCTCCCCTATATACCATCCATATCCCATCACGCCTGCAACCAGGAATATTATGGTAAAAAAGAGCAGATTAAGCACATAGAAATGTACCGATTTTCTGAGAGACAGAAAACCTGTTATTGCAAACAAGACTGTAAGAAGCGGAATAAGTCCCGGAATATCAAAAGTGCTGTTTCCAATTTTTATAGTTGTGTGATAATAAAATACAGAGAAGAGTATTAAAGCAGCAAGTGTAATAATATAACTCACCCATGCTGCGCGAGGAGTGTGATAGTCAATCTTTTTACCATCCTCTTCAGCCCTCTCCCTCCAATATCTGTCCTCTTCATAGACAGGAGATTTCAAAGGGTCTTTTTTGACCTTAGCAGCATAAATAAGGACAAAAACAATTGTTAGAACATTCAGAACCATCCAGCAGAAAAACCTGTATTCAATACCGGAAAAGAGAGGTAAACCGGCAATGTCCTGTGCAATCCCTATTGTGAAAGGATTTAGTATTGCCCCTGCAAACCCCACGTGAGCAGCAACATATACAAGAGAGACTCCTACAATTGAATCATAGCCCATAGAGATTGCCAGCGGAATAAGCAGTACTGCAAATGCAATAGTCTCCTCGCTCATTCCAAAAACTGCCCCAAACAGACTGAACAGTAACATAATAAGTATAAGAACTATATTATGAACACCCAGCCTTCTGAGAAAAGAGTACTTTTCAAGACCACTCGTAAATTTTAAGAAAGACTGAATTCCTGCATCAATTGCTTTAACAGAATTAACCACCCAGAAAGCAGCTCCAATTACAAGTATAAAAACAATTATACCGGCCTGCCTGGTGAAGCCCTTATAAAAGGCAGTCATAACCTGCCAGCTTTGGGGTTGGTTGTCAATATATCTGAATTCAAGTCTCTCCGTATCCCCATCAGATATTTTCACATACTCTCCTCCGGGAACAAAAAATGTTACAAAAGCACTTATCACAATCAGTGCAAAAATTATCACAAATGTGTGCGGTATCTTAAGCTTTTTCTTTTCCATAGCGTAAAAATAATTCTAAATTTGTGCAAAACCATTATAAAATGATCAACTTCACAAAAAGATTAGCACTTCTGCTTACTTTAGCCATTGTTGCATCTGCGACCACTCAGGCTACTGCTCAGAATAAAATGACTCCGGAAGATCACGACCGGGTGGTCTCAAAAATCATCAAAATCGGCCAGACCGATAACAGAACTATGCACCATCTTGATGTCTTAACAAACAGAATAGGTGGCCGTCTTCTTGGTTCTGACGCCTATGAAAATGCAACATACTGGGCTGCCGATTTATATAAAAAGTGGGGGTTGGAGGTTGTTGTTCAGGAGGTTGGTCAGCTCCCGGTAGGATTTAACCGAGGTCCCTGGTTTGGCAGAATGCTCTCTGATAATGGTATGATTCTCCACTTTGCTACTCCTTCTTATACATCCGGCACTAAAGGTGTTCAGCGCGGGCATGTTGTAAAAGAGCCCAAAACCAAAGCTCAGTTTGACAGAATGAAAGGAAAGCTTAAAGGGGCGTGGGTACTGATAACCGGAGAGAACGAGGGGTGGCCGATAGACTATTCAGAGTACGCTGACACATTAAGATCTCAGATTATTCAGGAAAACAACAAGATACAAATATACAATGACTCCATCATGAGGATTAACAGAGCAAATCCTGATAAACCTCAGCTAGAACCAAAACCATACAAAGATGCACCTGCTCTCTTCTATAAAGAGATGCGTGAAGCAGGTATTCTAGGTATTATCCAGTCATCACAGGTTCCCATCAGAGCACTTTATGACAGGAAGAATGTTGAGTATATGAGCTGGGATGAGCTGCCAACCTGCCCGGATATTAAACTTGATGAGCATCAGTACAAAATTATTGAGCAGATGGTAAACGAACGTCGTTACTTCCAGCTTGAATTTGATATACGTAACCACTTTAAACCCGGTCCGGTAAAATACCATAATGTTCTGGGAATTATAAGGGGAACCGAGTTTCCTGATGAATATGTAATGTCGGGAGGGCATCTTGATGCATTTGATGTTGCAACCGGCGGTGTTGATTGCGGAACCGGAGTTGCTCCAAATCTTGAGGCAGCCAGAATGATTATGGAAGCAGGCGGAAAGCCAAGAAGATCAATAGTGTTTTGCTTATGGGCCGGCGAGGAGTTTGGCCTTTGGGGTTCAAAGCACTGGGTTGAAAACAATAAGGAGAAGCTTGAAAAAATCTCAAACTACTTCAACAGAGACGGAGGTCCCACAATCACAAACAGCATAACCGTTCCTCCTGCCATGTTTGAATCGTTTCAGAAGGCAACATCCAGATTGAATGAGATCAACCCCGAGTTTCCTTTTACCCTTAACAAAAGAGATGGCGAAGCAAGACCAAAGCCCACTACAGCAGGTGGAAGTGACCATGCACACTTTGCAATTAACGGAGTACCCACAATAAGTTTTGGTAATGCAGACCCCAAAGGGTATGACTTTAATTACGGAGAAATCTGGCACACCGAACGTGACACATACAATATGTCAATTCCAGAGTATATGGACCATACCTCAACCGTGATGGCTATAGTGCTTTACAACCTTGCAAATCAGGACAAAAACCTATCCAGAAAGGGATTGTACAAATAATACTACTGTAATCTTACGCATTCACAGAGTATCCTCTCAGTGGAAATCTCATCTAGGTACTACCCTAATCCCCAGTCAACCGCAGCGTATGAGGTGGAAAAGCTCCAGAGTGGAAGCGGATGACCGGGAATAACTGAGATGAAAAAAATACTCTTAAATAGTTTCAATATCAACTGAAAGTATCCATCCCTGTCGGCCATCAGAGAGCTCAACTCTCTGCCAGCCGCCAATTCTTTCAAGAAGTTCTACCTTAGTACCCTCGTGCAATATAAAGAGTGTTTTACCGGATGTATCCGGAGAGCTTTTAACAGAACTCACAGGTCTCATCACAATTGCAAAATCCTTAGATGTAAAATTACTCTTCTGACTCCATGCAAAGAGAATTGAAGTAATACCAAGTAGAAGTACAGCCAATCCGGTGAAGAAGTACAGCTTCCTCCTTCCTGATGTTGCCGCATATCTGAAAAATAACATCAGAATGGCAAAGGCAGCCGCAAATATAATTGAAGCTAAAGCCCAACCGTTAGAGGACATAGAAAAGTTTATCTTTTTAAGCCATGTTGTAAGGATAAAATCAGGCACACTCTCAATTTTGTCCAATGTATACTCTCTGGCAAGAGCGAGATTCCTCTCAGCATCGCTGTCAGATGGATCAAGTTTAAGTGCTCTTTCAAAATAGAGAATAGCTTTGCCATTTTCACCCAGTTTGAAATATGTATTTCCCAGATTATACATAAGTTTAGGAGAATTAAAGCCCATCTCCTCAATCTTTGTATAACTCTCAAGGGCAACCTGATATTCACCCTTAGTATAATGATCGTTAGCGGTATTCCACAGCTCTTTGTGCCCGGGGGTCCCTGCTGCGAAAATTATTCCGGCAGACATTAATGCAAAAGCAGTGAGCAGGAATTTCATACTTACCCTGCGGTTGCCACTCTTACGTCTTTCAAGAGAAGTAATCATCCTAACGGCTCTGTTAAAGTTATTTTCCATCTCTCCCCCTCCGGGATTAGGGGAGTATCGTGCAAATTCACAGGCATCCATAAGTTCCAGAAACTCTTTGGTGACAAGCTCCTCAACAGCTGATTTTTCAAGAGCATCCTTTATCTTCTCTCTTGAAAGGTCTGCCGGTGAGAGCGAGAATTTATCAGAGGCATAACCCAGCAATGCTTTATAAAGCTCCTCATAGAATGCAGAATAGATATTTTGTTTTAAGAGTGATTCTGCCAGTTTAAGCCTTCCTCTTGCCACCTTCTCTGCCTTTCTGTTTCTTACTCCGGCAACATCCCTGTTCCTCTCTATGTGCTTGTCAAGAATTCTCCTTATGATAAACCACAAAAGAAGTATTGAAATAATAATCAGGATGTACAGAGGAGATCCAAAAAAGAGCAGATTACCCTTTGTAAGTCCGGAAGCTCCGGTTTTTATGAATCTCACGTCGTCTCCCAGACTTTTAACAGCCTGTTTGTTTACCCCTAACGGCAGCGCCTGCCCCGAATAGGATGCATTGCCACCGGCATCTCTGCCTACCTTTACTGTCAGCTCTCCCGATGAGAGGGTTACATATCTCTTCTTGGCTATATCATAATAGCTGAACTCAACCGGTGCAATTTTAAATTCACCCGGTCCTCTTGGAATCAGAGGAAACTCAAACTCTTTTGTTCCGGATGAGCCGCTTCCGCCTCTTGTGCTCCTGTCTGTAGTCTTGGTATCGTACTGTTCAAAATCCGATGGGAATACCACAGCCGGTGCCTCTACAAGATTGATGTTGCCACTTCCGGATATTTTCACAATCAGAGACAGAGCCTCATTCGCATTCAGACTATCTTTGGAAAAGGCAGCCTCCATCTTATACTCACCCACAGCTCCCTTGAATGAAGCAGGAGCTCCTCCGGGCAGTGCTTCAACCATCACTCTGTTTGCCGGAGCAACAATCCTCTTTTTAATGTTCTGATAGTCGCTGAAAAAGTCATCAAACATTGATCTGGCTCCACTGCTCTGAGCCTTTGTCTGAACAATGCATATCATTTCAGAGGGTTCAATCTGTATCTGTCCGGTTTGCTGAGGGATAAGGATGTATCTTCTAAGAACGGCAGCACTGTATATTGATCCGTTTACATTCTCCCTTACAAATTCAATATTCTGTGGGGTCTCTATCTCCTGACTCCAGAAACCATTAAACGAGGGGAATTTTACATCTTCAAATCCCACAACCGGGGCTTTAGAGTAAAGTTTTAAAGTTGCAACCAGAGGTTCCCCTTTAACAACTCTTGTTTTACTAAGCGAAAGACGCAGCATAACATCGTTGCTTCCTATTCCTGACGATGAAGCAGCAGCCGAGCTCTTACTTCCATCACCGCTCCCCTTTACAACCTCTATAGAGAAAGGCTGGCTTGAATAACGTTTCCCGTCAACAATTATTGATGCAGAAGGAATTGAATATTTACCCGTACTCTTTGCCTGCAATACATATGTATAACTCACCTCAAAAGATTCACTCCTTTTGCCGTTTATTATCTGAGTTGAGCTCATCCTTGAAGAGGTGGGGCCTGCAAGAATATCAAACCCGGACATTGCAGGCGGATCAAAAGATGATGGATCTGCATTTGAGATAAACACTACCCTGAAAGTTTCATCTAGCTCCACAACTCTTGGAGCATCTATATAAAACGAAACTTGTGCGAAAGAGGTAAATCCTGTTATGATAAACAGGAGCATTGCCCAGTATCTCTTCATTTTATTACTTGATTTTTCATTACCAATTCTTTTCTCTCTGCTGCCTTTCGTATAGCTTAGCCTTCTCCTTCTTCACTTTTTCCTGAGTCTCATTCTCTTTATTCTGTATAGCCTGAAGCATCTGCTGTGCAGTCTGAGGAGTTATTTTAGGTGGCTGATTCTGGTTTTGGTCGTTGTTCTTATCCTGATCTTTATTCTGATCATTTTTCTTATCCTGATCATCATTCTGATCTTTGTTCTTATCCTTGTCGTTGTTCTTATTCTGGTCCTGATTCTGATCTTTGTTCTGATCCTGATTATTTTTCTTATCCTGCTCATTTTTGAGCATCTTCTGAGCATAAGCAAGATTTGACTTGGTCTCCATATCATCAGGATTTATTCTCAATGAGTTCTTATAAGCTTCAACAGCTTCGCTCCATTTCTTCTGGGAAACAGAGTAGTTCCCAAGATTGTGAAATGCCTTTGAGGCATCTTCAGAAGGAATCGCCACTCCGGAAGAGTCAGATAAAACCTTTTTTATCTCCTGCTCTGCCGAGGCCGGATTTTGGTTTCTGTAATTTACATTGGCGAGATTGTACCTCGCTTTCCAAGAGAGAGAATCCTTCTCCAATGCCCCTCTGTATTTAATCTCCGCCTTCTGGAAATCCCCTTTTTTGTATGAGCGGTTTCCACTGCGCACATCCCACCTCTCTTTCTGGGCCGAGAGAACATTTACTGAGAGTAGTATAAAAATCAGTACTATTACCCTTTTCATAATTTAATTCCCCTTATGCTTTTGAACAGATTTCTTCCTTTTCTCTCGCCCACAATAAATTCCAAAATGAGAAAAAAGAGTGCTATAGCGAAGAAATACATGTATTGCTCATCAAAATCTTCAAAGACTACTGATTTATATTGCTGTTTATCAAGATCATGAAGTTTATCTACAATTGCTTCCAATCCAAAATCAGAGTTACCGGCCCTTACATAAGCCCCGCCACCGGCCTCTACAACCTCAGTGAGGGTCTTCTCATCCAGTTTAGTGACAACTATGTTCCCATCCTTATCCTTTAAAAGCTCACCATTTCCCGCCGGAATCGGTTTACCGGTGTCTGTGCCAATTCCTATCGCAAAGACCGGAATGCCCAGATTTTTTGCTTCAGTGGCAGCCTGAATAGGATCATCCTCATGATTCTCTCCGTCTGTAATAAGAATAATTGCTCTGCTATTTGCACTCTCAAGACTAAAACCTCTGATTGATGTAAGGATAGCATCACCCATAGCCGTACCCTGTACGGGAACAGAAGAGGTTGATATAGAGTTCAGGAATATCTTTGCCGAGATATAATCAGCGGTAATTGGCAACTGAACAAAAGATTTGCCGGCAAAAACTATAAGACCTATCCTGTCCTGTTTCATCTTGTCAACTAATCTTGAGATTGCAAGCTTAGCTCGTTCAAGTCTGTTTGGAGTATAGTCCTCTGCGAGCATTGAGTTTGAGACATCAAGGGCAATCATTATTTCAACTCCGGTAGTCTCAACCTCCTTTAACCTGGCACCAAGCTGAGGTCTTGAGAGTCCTATGGAGAAAAAGAATATTGCTAGAGACCAAAGAGTTATTTTTATCCATCCGCGACTTTTAGAGGCATCAGGAATGAGTTTCTCTACTAGATCTCTCTCTCCAAATTTTTCCAATCTCTTACGGCGTATACGTCTGGAAATTCCGTAAAAAATGAAGAGAAACGGGATAACCAGAATAAGTGCAAGGTATTCTATTTGTGCGAATTGTATCATATTATGGCAATCTTCTCAGTATAAATATTTTTAAAAACAGCTCAAGTGCAATTGCAGCAAGTGCAATGAGGGCAAATCTCATAAAAAGCTCCTTGTATACCGGAAACGAGTCTACAGTTGTTCTGCTCTTCTCCATTTTATTAATCTCTCCGTAAATCTCCATTAGCTTAGTATTGTCTGTTGCACGGAAATACTTTCCACCTGTCTGATTTGCTATATCCTGAAGCAGCGGTTCGTCTATCTCAACTTTTACCTGCTGAATATCAACTCCAAATGGAGTCATTACCGGATAGGGAGCCATGCCCATTGCACCTACTCCTATAGTGTATACCCTTATCCCGTAGGTTTTGGCAATCTCAGCTGCCATAAGTGGGGTAATCTCACCTCTGTTGTTAACTCCATCTGTAAGTAAAATCACCACTCGGCTTGGAGCTGGTGAATCCTTTAGTCTGGCAACTGCTGTTGCAAGACCGTTTCCAATTGCAGTTCCGTCTTCAATGAGACCAGTCTCTATCTCCTTAATAAGATTTATTAGTGTAGGTCTGTCTGTTGTCAGCGGGCACTGTGTAAAACTCTCTCCGGCAAAAACGACAACTCCCATTCTGTCAGATGGTCTCTGCGCAATAAACTCAATTGCTATATCCTTTGCAGCACTTATCCTGTCTGGTTTAAAGTCTCTTGCAAGCATTGAGGTTGAGATATCAAGAGTAAGTACAATATCAATACCCTCTGTATCTACCTTTTCAAAATCTTCAGAACTTCTTGGCCTAGCTATTGCCGCAACAATTGCTGCGACTGCTGTCAGCCTTAGGATAAAAGGCAAATGTCTTGAGTACTTTTTCAACTCTCCCCCTTTGCCACTCCATGGTGCAGAATTAGATACCCTAATGGATGGTGTACCGCCTCTCAGTTCCCTCCAAACATAGAGTAAAACCATGGGAATGAGCACCAGCTCAAGAAACAGTATTTGCGGATATTCAAAAAACATCACTACTCCTCCGTTTTTATTGCAGTTGAACTAATAAATCTGATTGCCCGCGGTATAGCGTTTTCGTTTTCAAGCTCAGACGGAACATATTTGGCAAACTTCACTAAATCCGCAACCTCAAGAAGCTCTTTTAGAGAATCATATTCATTCTTATCTATTCCGGCCGGAAGTAACTCTTTTAAAATTTCCGCCGAAGTTTTTTCCATAGCCTGCAGACCAAACCTGGCCTCTATATACTCCCTGAGAACATCAGTTATTCTTGTGTAATAGAGCTTCATCTGATTATTCTGCCACAATTTCTGGTTTCTTATCTTCTCAAGCTCTTTAAGCGCTGCAATATAAGGAGAATCAGGCTCAACAACTTTACCAAAGAGAGACCTCTTTTTTCTCCATCTCTTCCACCATCTTAAGACAAGAAGCACTATTGCGACAAAAGCAATCAGCATACCGCCCCACGGAAGAAACTCCTTTACAGTATAAGGATATACCATCTGATCCTTTACATCAAATGGCTTATAAGATGTTGTATCTATCTGAATTGTTGTGACCTCAAGTTTACCGGCATCAAAGGTAACTGTGTCAATCGATCCGTCCGGGTTTTCCAGATAACCGTTTATTATTGGGATTACATGAGACCCGCTGTCAAAGGATGTAAATGTAAATGTTGTTTGGAGCTCAGTTCCACCTGAATCAGACTTCAATGTATCTACTAAAGGAGAGCCGGCTAGTTCAACACCATTACCAACATCTCTCTGAAGATTCTGTAAATAAAATTTTGACCCCGGCGGAACCTTGGTTTTAAAAGAAAACGAGGCCTGATCGCCTATAAGAAGTGTGTCTTTCTGAATCATCTCTCTCATCTGTTTTTAAACAGTGTAACAAGTCCCTTAACAAAATCGCCGTCAGTGGGAATCTCCACCTTATCCACTCCGTACCTTCTCAGAGTAGTATCAATACTGACAGATGCCCTCTCATTCCATCTGCGGAAATTCTCCCTTACAGATTTACTTGAGGTATCGGCCCAAATCTCCCCTCCTGTCTCAGCATCCCGCAGCCTTACAAGCCCAATATCAGGAAGGCTCCTCTCCCCCGGGTCATAAACAGAGATTACAGAAAGCTCATGCCTGTTAACTGCAACCTTTAGAGCTTCGTGCCAGTTAGGATTCAACTCTCCGTCAAGGTCAATCATGTCTGAAATCAGAAAAGCAGTACATCTTCTCTTAATTGCATTTGTAAGGTATCTTAGAGCCTCTCCCACATTTGTCCCGCTCTCCTCCGGCTCAAACTCAAGCAGCTCCCTGATAATTCTCAGAAGATGGCTGCGCCCCTTTTTGGGAGGGATAAACTTTTCAACTTTTGAGCTGAAAAAGAGAGCTCCCACTTTGTCATTATTTGCCGAGGCCGAAAATGAGAGTACAGCTGAGATTTCTGTAATCAAATCTCTCTTTGTTTTGGCTTTTGTCCCAAACATCCTTGAACCGCTTACATCCACAAGGAGCATAACGGTAAGCTCCCTCTCCTCTTCAAATACTTTTACATAGGGAGTGTTAAGTCTGGCTGTCACATTCCAGTCCATACTTCTGACATCATCCCCGGGCTGATATTCACGGACTTCGCTAAAGGCCATTCCTCTCCCCTTAAAGGCCGAGTGGTACTCGCCGGCAAATATCTGCCTTGAGAGCCCCCTGGTCTTTATCTCAATCTTTCTAACCTTTTTTAAAAGATCATTTTCCATATTAAGGAACCTCCACAGCGTTCATTATTTCAGTAATAATGTTTTCTGATGTGATATTCTCCGCCTCAGCCTCATATGTAAGCCCAATCCTGTGTCTAAGCACTTCATAACATACTGCTCTGACATCTTCAGGTATCACATATCCTCTCCTCTTTATAAACGCATATGCCTTTGCAGCCATTGCGAGATTGATACTTGCCCTTGGAGAGCCTCCGTATGAGATAAGATCTTTTAACTTGGGAAGTCCGTACTCTTCAGGTGTTCTAGTTGCAAAAACAATGTCTACAATATATTTCTCAATCTTCTCATCCATGTAAACCTCTCTTACAACCTCTCTGGCTCTCAGGATATCCTCCGGTTTAATAACAGAGTTTGCAACAGGAAATTTACCACTGTTATTCATTCTTATAATAAGCTTCTCCTCCTCTTTCTTAGGGTAACTGACAACTACCTTAAGCATGAATCTGTCTACCTGAGCCTCCGGAAGAGGGTATGTACCCTCCTGCTCGATAGGGTTCTGTGTAGCCATTACCAGAAAAGGCTCTGGAAGTTTGAAGCTAGTATCCCCTATTGTCACTTGTCTCTCCTGCATAGCCTCAAGAAGAGCACTCTGAACTTTTGCAGGAGATCTGTTAATTTCATCTGCCAGAACAAAATTTGCAAAGATGGGTCCCTTTTTAATTTTAAACTCCTCTTGTTTCTGACTGTATATAAGCGTTCCTATCAGGTCTGCCGGGAGTAAATCCGGTGTAAATTGTATTCTGCTGAACTTTGCATCCACAATTGATGCAAGGGTATTTATGGCCAGTGTCTTTGCAAGCCCGGGCACCCCTTCAAGAAGAATGTGTCCGTTGGCAAGAAGGCCTATAAGCAGATTTTCAACAAGTTGTTTTTGACCAACTATTACCTTGTTCATTTCAAGAGTAATCATGTCTACAAATGCACTCTCTCTCTGAATTTTTTCATTGAGCTCTTTGATGTTGACGCTTTCCATACCGGTCTGTCTATTTTTTGTATTTTTGTATCAAAATTGAGTATCTGACAAATTTAACTATTTAATTGATGCGCCTCTTCATCAAATTGTCATATAACGGAAGAAACTACAAAGGCTGGCAGATTCAGCCCGGTGACCCCTCGGTTCAGGCTCAGCTTGAGCGTGCTTTAACAATTTGGTTCAGAGAACCTGTTGAAGTTACAGGTGCCGGCAGGACCGACTCCGGTGTTCATGCAGTCAATTATATAGCACACTTTGACCTTGCCTGTGACAATATGACGTTGTCTGAAGATATGCAAAAGTCAATTTTCAAAATTAATGCCATTTTACCATCTGACATAGTTGTACATAAAATATGGCAGGTTCCTGATGACGCTCACGCCCGCTTTGATGCAATTTCAAGGACATACAACTACTATGTACATTCAGACAAAGCCCCTTTTCTCAATGAGTACTCTTTGTTTTATCCCTATGATTTACAAATAGATAAAATGAACAAGGCTGCGGAATTGATATTAGGCACACACGATTTTACCTCAATGGCAAAATTACATACAGATGCCAGGACAAATATATGCACTGTCACAAATGCAATATGGGAAACAGGTTCTCCGTCAACACTCTATGTTAATGATTCTTTGAAGTTCACAATTACCGCTAACCGTTTTCTGAGAAATATGGTAAGGGCACTTGTTGGAACAATGCTTGAGATAGGGAGAGGGAGGCACAAACCCGAATGGATTACAGAGGTACTCAATCTAAAAGACCGCTCCTCAGCCGGAAACTCGGTTCCGGCTCACCCTCTGTTTCTTACAGATATTAAATATCCGGACTACGGCCTATAGGTTTTTACGCTGCTTATAAATATCGTTACCCTCCGAATCAATGGCAACGATTACTGGCATATTCTTTACAACAAGTCTCCTCACAGCTTCAGTTCCCAGCTCATCAAATGCAATTATTTCAGCACTCTCCACACATTTTGCCATGAGTGCTGCAGCACCTCCTATGGCGGCAAAATAGACTCCTGAATTCTTAACAATGGCATCAACAACCTCACTGCTCCTCAACCCCTTCCCTATCATATACTTTAGCCCCTTATCAATCAGCTTTGGAGAGTACAGGTCCATTCTGCCACTGGTTGTAGGGCCTACAGAACCTATTGGTCTTCCCGGTTTGGCAGGACACGGGCCTGCATAAAACACCACAGATCCGTTAAAATCAAATGGAATTTTATCCCCTGCCTCAATAAGCTCTGCAAGTTTTTTGTGAGCAGCATCCCTTGCTGTGTATATAGTTCCGGAAATATAAACCATATCACCGGTCTTAAGTCTCTTTACTGAATTTCCATCCAAAGGGGTTGTCAGTTCAATTCTCTTTTCGCTCATTTCTGTTCAGTTTAAACAATTGATGAATGGTTACAGTGATCCCTCTGCATGTCTGGTTGCATGGCATCCTATGTTTACAGACACAGGGAGTCCCGCTATATGAGTAGGATATGACAATATATGCACGCTCAGTGCTGTTGTCTCACCGCCAAGACCAGCAGGGCCTATTCCCAGTGAATTGACCGCACTGAGGAGCTCGGCCTCAAGCGCTGCAAGATGTGGTTTTTCACTTGGAGTTCCCACTTGCCTCAGAAGAGCCTTTTTACTCAGAATTGCACTCTTCTCCATTGTACCTCCTATTCCCACACCCACAATAATTGGAGGACACGGATTTGGTCCTGCCTCCTCAACTGTCTTGATTACAAAATCCCTTACTCCGGAAATCCCCTGGCTTGGCTTAAGCATCTTAACCTGGCTCATATTCTCACTGCCAAAGCCTTTGGGCGCAACTATAATGTGGAACTCATCTCCCGGTACAATCTCATAGTGGATTACAGCCGGGGTATTATCTTTTGTATTTACCCTTTCAAGCGGATCTCTAACAACGGATTTTCTAAGAAAACCCCTCTCATATCCTCTTCTTACACCTTCATTAATTGCATCTTCTATGAAGCCCCCCTCAATTTGCAAATCTTGTCCCATTGTTACAAAGACAACTGTCATTCCCGTATCCTGACAAATGGGGCTCATCTCATTTTTAGCAATCTCTGCGTTCTCAACAAGTGTACCCAGTATCTCTCTGCCGAGGGGAGAGGTTTCACTCTTCATACAACTGCCCAGACAGGTTCTTATATCTTCAGTAATTACACAATTTGCTTCAATGCAGAGTTTCTCCGTAAGCTCTGTTATGCTAAAGGCATTTATGGTTCTCATATTGTTTAATCTTTACGCTTGAGGAAATGTACAGTGTTTCTGTTTTCCAGATCCTCTGAATTATTGTCAATAAGCCCTACTAAACACCAGGTGGATGTTTTTGGGTCTTTAATCATCCTCTGAACCAGTGAGAAATTCAGAACCTTAGATGTATTATTTACATGTAGACGCGGCCCGTCACAAACCACAACCTTATCCCCAATTTTAATATGGTTTTCATCATAGTATGAGACAGGCATAGAGAGTGCAAGCTTCTCAGCTATTCTTACGGAAAGTCTGTCCAGATCAAGCTGCGGCTCTTTCAGAAACTTTAGCACAAATCCCTTTCTTATATCCGAGCTAAAGTAACAATCCTTGCAAATACCAAACTCCTCTTCAAGAATCTGCATGGTAACATCCTCGGCCGTATGGGCCATTTTTCTGTATGTAAGCGACTTGTGAACAATATCATAAATACTTGTAGGGAGAGGGCCAAAGACGCTGGGCCTTGTAACAATTATCTCCTCTCCAATCCCCACAATTATGTCTGCATTTATGCCAAGAGCGGGATACAGAAGATCAAAATGCTCTACAATAATCCTTCTCTTTTTTGATAAAAGACTCTTTACAAAGTCCACAATTTCATACATCTGGGTAAATGCCGTCTGAAACCTCATATCTATATGGTATGAGCCCGAGTCCTTAAGGTCCTCAAGACTCTCCCTTACCTGCATAATCTTGCGGGGGTTTAAGATATCATCATCATTTGAAAGTTCAAGACCGGGAAACATCCCCTTTATCAAAGAGGATTTCCCCGATCCTGCATCACCCACTATTCCAATTAATCTGTCGCTGAAATGGAGGTGCCTCTGTGCAATCTGTTCGCCCAGAAACATGATTCTCTCACGCCCTCTGGGGGCAAAATATTGTGACGAGACTGAATATTCCTGAAGTAGATTTTGCATAAGGCAACTTCTTTAAAGTGTGAGTTTCATCTTCATCAGAGGTGCATGCTGCTGAGCTCCGTACACATCTGTCTCTCCCAATGCCCCTGAAGGTATGGGACGTACAATTGTAATCTTGACAGCTTTTGCCGGGTCAAAGTAGACGAGACTTATTATATCGCTCTCCTCAATTTCATAGAGAGATGCAAATAGTTTGCCGTCAATTGCTTTTGCCTCTTTTACTCTTTTGTACATCTCAACATCTTTGAATATTATATCAAATGTCAATTCGTACGGACCTGAGTTTTTGCTCCTTATTACGGATGCAATATCAATTAATTTGTATTCCATGATAGTCTCCTTTTTAGCAGCCCTTTGTGAACTGAATATATTTAACAGGGAACAATTCTGCAGGATCATCCACCCTCATCAGGTGGTAAACATTAAACTCAAATACCTCACCCACTTTGCAGTCAGAAGGTGAGAACGGGAATGCAAGATTACCGGCAGTAGAAATTCTGCCTTCGTAACCATAGTGAAGCATTGTACTTCTTGCAAAACCGCAGATAGTATCTGCCTGATCTTGTGTAGGAGCAACCGCTTCAATTATTATCATTAGTTCGTGAGCAACCTGAGTTTCAAGATTCGGGAACATAGCCATAACTCCATTCTTGCCATAGATTTTGAAATCGAGGAAGAAATCGGTTATGCCATAATGCTCAAAGTTGTTTTTAACCCTCTCCTTTACACTCTCAACTATCTTGTCTATCTGAGAAATCATGACAGGATCCTTGGTTGCCGCACATGAGATTGTCCTGAATCCCACTCTCCTTACACCTTCAAGTTTAACAAAATACTCATCAGTTGGGACAAATCTGCTTCCCTTCACCTCTACCATATTATCAGAAATCTGAGTAAAACTTGAGTTGTGAAGATTTATAGCACCGCCCGGGCCCGGCAGAATGTAAGGATTGGTCTTCTCATAAAGAGTATGCGCCGCAACAGAAAGAGTTGTACATTTTCTTGCAGGAGATAGCGGCTCCAGTACAAAACTATCTTTTCTCAGATAGCCGAACATACAGTCGCTGCCACTTCCCGGAGATGCTGCAATTGCTGCGCACTCAAGAATCTTACCCAAGTGTATAGCCAGCCCTTTATCAAATCCCTCTTTGATAGCAAGTGCCGAGAACACGGACGGGTCATATGAACGGCCGGCCAGAATCACATTTGCACCACCCTCAAGAGCCTTAATAAACGGCTCTTCACCCATCTGAGCAACAATTCTCACTGACTCATCTGCATCAGCTTCGGTAATCTCTTTTGCAGGGAAGAGTGGTGAAATATCTCCTTTACGTATCTTCTCCTTAACAAACTCCTTGTCAAATTCAGACTGGATTACAGCAAGCTTGAATGTAAGGGACTGCTCTTTTGCAATCTCTTTTACAATCTCCAGAGTAAGGTCTACGTGAGGCCTTCCGCCGCTGCCTCCGGCAGTCCCTATTATAACCGGTATACCGGCCTCCAGAGCTGCAGGAATCATGATGGCAAGGTCTCTTTTTACTGAGTTTTTATCAGTGAAAGACTTGCCGGCACCCAGATAATAGGGACCCGGATCTGTTGAACCGGCATCCACTGCAATAACATGAGGCTTGCGTTTCATTCCCTCCTTGAAGGAGTCCATAGGGAATCCGTAACCAAGTATCGCCGTAGGCGACAGAATTCTCATCTCTTCCATACTACAGAATATTTTTTAGAGCAGAGATTCTGCTCATTTCATTGAATACTATCATATATCCCTCATCAACTCCCATACCCGGTTTTGCCAGATACTGAACAGGTGAGGTAGCCATTGCTATGTGTGCACAAACCTCTGCAGAGCGATTTGTCTCATTACATGTTCCGCCCAGGTATGCACCCATTCCGTGGCTCTTGCAATAGAGTACTGCCTCTATAGAGTTATTGATACCTCCAAGGTCCGGAGTCTTAATCTGTGCCATATGGCCGGCCTTTGCCTTGGTAAAGTCTATGATATCCTCAAGGGTGTTGCACCACTCATCGGCAACTATCTCGGCCTTTATCCCTTTTCTCTCCATATGCTCTCTGATAGTTCTTAATGCATCAATCTGTGCCTCCCTCTCTCCCATGTCTACAGGTCCCTCTACTCTAAGGTGGAAAGGTTCTGCAATTTTTGAAAGTTCACCCACATAGTCGGCTATTTTCTCAAAATCATTATTGAAGACCTGGCTGAGTGTTCCGTAAACATCAATATGAATAGTGGGATGATATGACTCAAATGGTTTCAGCTTTATTATTCTATCTCTAAGCCACTCTATATAAGCTGCTATCTTCTCCCCTTTAAAACCCACCTTTCCCTCAACATGGTTGAAAAGTGCGTGAGGAAGAACCTGAGCAGCCTTCATAATCATCTTATCTGCATTCAGATATCTGTCGTCACCCGATTGAGTGAATATTGGAATCATTTTGTCTGAAATCTCAGTACCATATTCATCAGCTATAACCTGGGCCATTAGCTTTGACTTACTTTTGGCAACAGCATCAAGACAGGCCTGAGTTATACCATAACGGATTGCAGTGTGATATTGTTTACCGGTTGATGGGCTCTTGCTCTTGTCCACCAGATTCGCCAGCTCTTTGAAAGAGGTTATCTCTCTTCCTGTATATAGAGGAGCAATCTCTTTCTCTATAAGAGGGATAAAATCCTTAGCAAGAAAAAGAGGATCTCTTCCACCTGCACCTGAATACTGAACTGCTGCGCAATCAC
Source organism: uncultured Bacteroidota bacterium (assembly GCA_937901965.1). Taxonomy (GTDB): domain Bacteria; phylum Bacteroidota; class Bacteroidia; order Bacteroidales; family UBA932; genus Bact-08. The sequence goes on along the minus strand of CALGSW010000012.1, from coordinate 141,087 downwards.
CATGAGCAACTGCACCATTCTCAAGAACAAACATAACTGATATTGATTCCCCTGCCTGTCTTACGGCTGAGAATCCCTCAGTTGCAGGAGCACCTTCATAAAATGCTCCGTCATTTTTAGCCCCTGCCTTGATGGCCTTCTGGTCGTCAAAGAAAAACCCGGTCTTTCCGGCTGAACAAATTACCTTTGTTATTTTCATACTAATACCCTTTATAACTATTTAGGTCTTCCTACAAGGAATCCCTTACCTATTGCGTATACATCATCTATAACCATCTGGAAACTTACCGGCCTTTTTTCAAAAGCTGCCCTCTGTTCCAGTTTCTCTCTGTGGAAATCTTTAAGATCCTTTGTGAATGGAATATTTCCAATTTCCAGAAGTCTTACTGCACCTGAGTTGTCTCTTGCAGGCATAACTTTGCCGGCATTGAATCTGCTTGGTGCAAACGGAACATCAATAACACCTGCTTCAAATGCGGCAATAGTTCCAAGAGCAAAGTCACCTTTACCCAGCTCCTCAACCTTACCAAGAATGCATCTCATCTCCTGCATTATTATATTGCTTTCAGCCACAACTGCAGGAATTTCAGTGAAACTCTGGTCTTTAAGCATTGAAGTCAGCTGTTTTGTCGCCCTCAGGCCCGATGCATTTGCCTCTTTTGTAGGAACTCCCATAGCCTCGTGCGGAGTCTTAACAATCACCTTAGTAGCCTTTGCAAGTACTGCCGCTGCCGCACCCCATGATATAACGCCAAATGATTTTGACTCATCCTGAGGGAATCCGCCCATCCACTGGTGGAACACTGTAGTCACCTTAACATCTCTGTATCCGAATCTGTCAAGATACTCTCTGGTCATCATTTTGAGTGAACGGACAGCCGCTACGTCCTGAATCAGATTGCCGCACTGACCATATCCTACCGTAATATCTTTCACACCCTGCTCAGCAGCAAGAAGTGATTCAAGAACTGCTACAGAGTTGGAAATACATGGAGCTACCAATGTGCCTGTAAGTGGTCCGAACGGCTCTCTGTTTATTGAGACACCTGCCTCCTCATACATACCTACAAGCCTGTCTGCATACTGCCAGTGAGCAATAGTCTTCTCAAGTGAGTGGTTCTTTGAGTATGGAATATTGTAGGAAATCCCGCCACCCTCATAAGAGGTGAATCCTCCTGCAATTGAAATCTCTGTAAGAAGTCTTGCATCAGGAGTTCCGTGACGCACCTGAACAGGCGAGTCAAGTGATGATGTCACCATTCTGCAGATATCCACTCCGTAGTTCACAATTGGAAAACCATTAAGCATAGACCTTCCTGTCTCCTTACTCTTCTCAATACCTGTCTGAGCCTCGGTGTATCTGTTAAGCCTTGTATAGCTGTCAACAGTAGTAGGAAGGAGATCTGCCTCTCCCTCTGTTTCCAGGTATTTTAAAAGTTTAATGTGCTCTTCATAAAGTGCAACCCCTGCTCTTGGCTGGATAAGTGTCTCCCCGCTTTTGTCTGCCTCAGCAAGTTTATTTCCGAATCTTCTCTTTTCTGCAATTGCTTTCTGGTACTTTACAGCTTCGTCAAAATTGACACTCTGCCCTGTAGGCCACTGTTTAAGCACCTCTTTACGTTCAGCAAAAAACAGATCATCTGAAATCCTTTTGTTTTTGATTTCCATCGTGTTTTGATTTTATATTTCTTTTATCTCTTTTTTCATTATTCTAAGTGCCAGTTTAGAATCAACATGGCTAAGCAAACCCATAGAGGCGAAAATATATCTTGAATCAAGATAGTATTTTGGATTTCTTGGCTTTGCATACATAAATCGCCGGCTGTCATATTTTGATCCCTCCAGAATCTTTGCAGGGTTTTCACTGTTAATTAGCGCACCCCCAATTCCAATAACCGCCGGAACCTCAGACAAATCCTTTCCGGTAAGAGCAAACATCTGTCCAAGAGGTGTATAAACACTCTCTACAACACCAGAATGCCTCTCTGTAGCAATCTCAATGGCGACTCTTGCCAGCGCCTCTTCAACTCTCTGCTGCAGTGACCCCATATCTGCAATCACATCCGGATTTGCAGTACAAAGTTCCAGCCACTGCTCAACCTCGCTAACCGGAGCATCTGCATAAGCAGAGATAATTCTCAAATCTGTCGCCTCCTTAAGAGATGGCAAACTGTACCTCATTCCCAGATCTCCCTCCACGCTTCTTTTTGCATAGGGTTCTGGAAGACCTTTTGGAAGCATGTTTTCAAGAGATGGCCTGCCATCACTCATTGAATAAATATCTGTTGTAGCACCCCCCAAATCTACAGCCATTAATTCACCTAACCCATTCTCATCTCCATATCCCTTACTAAGCAGCTCACAAGCCCTCATTACAGCAAGAGGTGTAGGAATAATCTCATATCCGCTCATTTTCTGCAGAAGAGAGAGACCTTTTGCCTCAACTATCCTGTTTATGAATAGCTCTTCAATACATTTTCTGGCCGGCTCAATATTGAGTTTATTAAACTCAGGCATGACATTCTCAGTTATGACAAACTGTCTGCCCCATCTTTCAAATATCTCCTGCAGTTCATGAGACGCGCTTTTGTTACCCGCAACAACAGTCGCGAAGTTCCCTTTGATGTCACAGAGTCTCTTTGCATTTGCGGTTATTACCTCTCTGTTGCCGCCATCCGTCCCACCGCAAAGAAGAATAAGATCCGGAGAAATCTCCTCAATCTCCTGCTGCTCAGTTTTTGATATCTCAAATGAATATGTTTTTACAACCTTTGCACCGGCACTGGATGCTGCCAGTCTGGCTGCTTTTGCTGTTAAATCCGGGACTAACCCCAGAGCTACCATTTTTAATCCGCCTGCCGCACTGCTGCAGCACAGAAGACGGTCATACTTCAGCTCTCCCGTTCCAGCCTCAAGTTTACGGAGAGCGGCGTGAAAACCCTCTCTCACATCTGTTCCGATGGTAGTGAAGGCGCACGCCGTTCCCAGTATCTCACCGCTTTCTGTTTCAATAGCGACAAGTTTTGTATAAGTGCTGCCGATATCTGCTGTAAGGTAGATCATCTCTATCCCAGCATTGATTTCAAATCTTCAAGTGTAGTTTCAGGTTGTGTTCCCGGAGGATAAACTTTGGTAAATCCCATCTCCATAAACCTCTTTTCAACCTCTGCAAAATCCTGCTTTCCCACTACGAGATTTCCGCCTGCCAGCAATGGAATGTTTTTAAGCCCTGCCTCTTCACACTTCTCCCTTAGCCCGTTACAGTCAATTTCTCCGTGACCGTATAGTGAAGATACAAGAATAGCATCTGCATTTGTTTCTAGAGCAGCCTCAATGTACTCCTCCTGAGAGACCATCACACCAAGGTTTACAACATTATATCCTGCCTGCTCAAGCGCAAAGGCAAGAATTTTATTGCCCACTGCGTGAACATCAGCTCCAATAACCCCGGTTACAATAGTTTTTTTATTCATAGCAACTTTTGAGTAATAATAAGTTATAATTTATTACTTTTTGCTTACAATGTGAAAGAAAAAGTATTGCCTATGTTATGCAAAATATGTGCCCTGCATTCATTTTTTTAAAAAAATATTCAAGATTTGCACTCATTGGCTACAAGTGGTGAAAAATGACTAATTTAGTTATCTGATTCAGTCAACAATTTAATCGCAAATATTGTTCTTAATAATGCAAAAAATATAGTAATGAAAACGAAGCTAATCATTGTCTCCTTAATCTTTTCAGCATTGCTTACTGCTGAGACATCTGCTCAGGTTGCAGAAGCAGACACAAGAAAAGTTTATTCAAAAATTGCTGAAGTTACTCTCTTCCTGGACGGAGCTGAAATATCAAGAGAGGCTTCTGCCGATTTGCCCAAAGGGGTCTCATTTATCAAATTTGAGAACTTGTCGCGCAACATTATAAGAAACAGTGTCCAGTTTACATCAGATAACAAAATTACCATACTCTCCGTAACACTAAGGAATAATTATCTGGGTAAAAGCGACATGAGTGATGAGCTTAACAAACTGGAGAAAAGGCTGGAGGATTTGGAGGGTAAAATCACAACAGAGCAAGCAAACCTATCGGTTATTTTAGAAGAGATGGATTTTTTGAGAGCAAACAGGGAGATAACCGGTAAAAGCACAACTCTTACAATCGCTTCGCTTCAGCAAATTTCCGAATACTACAGCAGCCGTTTCTCGGCACTCAAAATGAAGGAAATTGCAAAAAACAGTGTGGTTAAAGAGCTCTCATCCCAAAGGGACTCTCTCGTGAGGCAGATTGATATAATGAAAAAAGAGGATAACCAGCCTGCCGGAGAGGTTGTCGTAAAAATAGATGCCTCAACCGCAGGCAAATACAATATGAGACTTTCGTATGTCTCTTCAAATGCTTCGTGGAAACCCCTTTATGACATCAGGGCCGAGAGTTTAGGCAAGCCGGTAAATTTGAATTATAAAGCAGAAATTGTACAGAAAACCGGGGAAAACTGGGATAATATATCACTACGCCTCTCCTCTTCCAATCCTAACCTCTCGGGAGTGGTGCCTGTCATAACTCCGTACTACCTCAGATATCCTGAAATTATTGCATATGGCAGAGGAGCTATGAAAAAGGATTTGATGCTGGAAGAGGTAGTAGTCGCACGTAATGTTATGGAATCCCCTGAATCTTTTGCTCCTCCTGCAGCTCTTGAAGAGAGACAAACTTCAGTTGAATTTGTGGTTAAAGAAAAGTATACCATTAAATCAGATGGCGAAAAGCACACTGCAGACCTTACATCTTACGAGATGCCGGCAATATTTAAATACTATGCCGTTCCTAAACTTGATAAAGACGCTTTCCTTGTGGCAAGAGTACCTGACCGTGAAAAATACAATCTCCTCCCGGGTGAGGCAAGTATATTTTTTGAAGGGAGGTATATTGGTTCTGCTTATATTAATACTGAAGCATCTTCTGATACACTTGACTTCTCACTCGGAAGAGATAAGGGAATATCAATATTGCGAGAGCAGACAACAGACTTCACGAGCAAGAGGTTTATAGGAAATAAAAGAGAGGACGCTGTCGGCTGGAAAATAACTATCCGGAACAATAAAAACACTCCTGTTGATATTGAGGTTAAAGATCAGATTCCTCTGTCTACTAATGAAGAGATTGAAGTAATCAGCCAAAACCTTTCCGGAGGAAACCTTGATCCTCAAAGCGGTGAGGTAAACTGGCAGTTTTCACTGGCACCGGCTGCCGTCAAAGAACTCAATTTGAATTATACTATTAAGTATCCAAAGAATAAAACAATAATTAAGTAGATACTAATGATATAACATATTGATTTTATACCGTGAAAAAAACTTACAATACACTAGTATTAAATGGACTATCCAGAGTCCGCAAGAGTGAAGCAATCCTACAGGAGAGTGATCTTGAAAAACTCCCGGATGTGGTTGCAAAATATATTCGCTTTACAGGTGCTGTCGGGAGACCTTTGACAAGCCATTTTTTCGTTAAAACAAACGGAAAAATACGTGGAAATCCACAAGATCCATGGATGGAACTGATATCAGAACAGTACAATTTCATGGACCGGTATGAACGTTTTTTCTACATAAAGGCAATCAAATCCGGAATACCTGCATTTGGTCTGCACTCTTATAAGGGTGGTGAAGCAACAATGAAGATAAAACTTCTTGGATTGTTTACATTAGTTAATGCAAAGGGTCCTGAAATGAATCAGAGTGAAACGGTTACTCTTTTAAATGACATGTGTCTGCTTGCCCCCGGGACGCTTATTAATCCTGATATACAATGGGAGATAATTGACAATCTCAGTGTTATTGCCAGATTCAACGGGCCATCAAGGGTCTCTGCAAAATTACTGTTTCATGAAGACGGAAGGCTGATTGATTTCATGAGTGAAGAGAGATATGAATCAGTAGGGGGGAAAAGCTTCCGCCTCCTACCGTGGAGAACACCTGTAAGTGAGTATGGAATATTTGACGGTATGAGATTGCCCAAAAAAGCAGAGGCCATTTATAAAAGGCCGGAAGGTGACTTCTCTTATATTAAACTTACTGTAGATGAAATTATTAATAATCCTTTATTATAGATTATCATGAAAAATTTTACCATTATAATCAATCTCATTTTGTTTATTGCAATGGTTACAATAAATGGGTTGGCTAACGCTCTGCCTATAAATGGGTACAACACAGGAGAGTTATCTGATATGTATCCAAACCTTTTCGTTCCTGCCGGTGTAACGTTCTCTATATGGGGTCTGATCTATTTACTGCTCTTAGTGTTTATAGTTAATCAAACCATTGCTGCGTTCAGCCAAAAAGCATCAAAATATCTGCTCTCTCCGCTTGCAAGCTGGGCGTTTGCACTTACATGCATATTCAATTCATTGTGGATACTTACATGGCACTATCAGATGGTATTTATGTCTGTGATAATAATGTTACTGCTTCTTCTAACTCTGATGTATATTGTCAGAAGAATGGACAGTGAAAATATTAATGATTTCTGGGCAAGATTTTCTGTTAAGCTACCATTTAGTATTTACCTTGGATGGATTTTGGTTGCAACAATCGCAAATATTACTGCCCTGCTCGTTCACTGGAACTGGAACGGATTCGGCATACCGGAAAATATTTGGACATTAATAATGATAGGAGCAGGAACTTTACTATCAGTTTTAATGATGGTTAAAAGGGCTGATATCTTTTACGCTCTTGTAGTAATATGGGCATTCTACGGAATCATAATTAAACGAGAGGCTTCAGAGCCGCTCTATCCTGAGATTATTACTGCTGCTTGGGCATCAATTGTTATTCAAGCTGGATTTATCCTCTACATTCTCACTAGAAGAGTTCCTGCTAAATTGAACTTTAAATAAGATCAGACGTTTTTTGTCTTTAATTTTAAATTCAAAAGAATGGAAGATCCAATTATTTGCACTTGCAACGAAATCTACAAGAGTGAAATCGTAACAGCTATCAAGGAAAAAGGGCTAAAAACAACAGAGCAGGTGGGTGAAGAGACCACAGCCGGCACTGTATGCGGCATGTGTATTGATGACATTCAGGATATTCTTGACGAAATAAACAACTAAAAGGCTTAGTACTCAACTTATCCAATTCCAAGTCTCCATCCACAAATAATCCGCTTCACTTCCTGAGCCAACCACAGCCACTCAGGAACTTTTCCTCCTCGCTCACATTGTTCGCTGTGGCGTAGACTCCTTCAGTTTTGCACGCCTGTTCATATCCAGCAACTGCATGAATTATATTCATCTACCCGATGTGACTCCGGAGCTTTTCCTCCTCGCTCTCTTCGTTCGCTGTGGCGGAGGTTTCTTCAGTTTTGCAACCTGTTCATACCTATAACTGCGTGATTTATATTCATCTACCCGATGTGACTCCGGAGCTTTTCCTCCTCGCTCACTGCGTTCGCTGTGGCGGAGACTCTTTTATTCTAGCCTGTATGTATTACTCCATCCACAAATAATCCGCTTCACTTCAGGAGTTTTTCCTCCTCGCTCACTCTGTTCGCTGTGGCGGAGACTCCTTCAGTTTTGCGGACTTCTTTGTGGAAAAAATGGAGTAATACATACCAGACAATCATATAACGACGAGCTTCTCGCCACAGCGAACGAATTGAGCGAGGAAGCGCTACAGGCGTGGGTGGGACAAGCATTTATGGGGTTGTTTTTGAAGAGGTTGCAAAATGTAATTTGCTGATTATGTGAAATATATGTTTTGTGACACGCAGGTTTTCAAATAGATAGATGTTTGTCCCACCCACGCAATTACAGCCCAAACCTTTTTTTGGCTATATCGCATATCATCTCGGCAGTAGCTTCTGCTCCCATGAGAGAAGAGTTTATGCAGATGTGGTAAGAATCGGCCCTTCCCCAGTGCTTATTGGTAAAATAGTTGTAATAGGACTTTCTCTGTTTGTCGGTTTTTTCAATAACAGCTTTTGCCTTCTCTCTTGATATATCCATTTTATCTGAGATACGAAGTATTCTGTCTGCCTCATCTGCAGATATGAATACATCAAGTCTACGGTGAAAGTCCTTTAAAACATAATCGGCACATCTGCCTACAAAGAGACAAGATCTCTCCTCAGACAATTTTTTTATGACATCGCTCTGGATTACAAAAAGTGATTCACCGCTTAAAGGGTTTAGTGAATAATATTCTGTAATTCCAAATAGTGACCACGCCTGCCTCTCATCTGCTCTTTCAAAGAAATCTTTTTCAAGCCCACTCTCTTTGGAGGCAATACTCAACAACTCTTTATCATAAAAAGAGATTTTCAGTTTCTCTGCAACCATCTCACCAATTTTTCTCCCGCCACTTCCAAGTTGCCTTCCTATTGTTATGCAAAACAGATTATTCATGACTTGATTTTTTATAATGATGTGATAAAATAAATGCCGAATTTATTGCAGCAAGAGTATCCGCTAAAGGCATGCTCATCCAGACACCCAGTATTCCAAAATAGTGAGGAAGGATGATAACTGCAGGTATCAGAAAAATAACCTGTCTGGAGAGTGATAAATATATAGCCTTTCCAGGTTTGCCTATACTCTGAAAAAAATTTGAGGAGACCATCTGAAAACCAATAATAGGAAAGGCTGCAAATGCTATTCTCATCCCCGGCACTACCAGGTCAAGCAACTCCTTATCGGTTGTAAAGAGCGATGCTGCCTCCCTTGGAATAAGCTCTCCTATGAGAAATCCTGTAGTTATAACTCCGGTTGCAAGCAATATTGTATACTTTAAAACTTTATTTACTCTGGAATACAATCCTGCGCCGTAGTTATAGCCAGCAATAGGCTGCATCCCCATTGTCAGACCTATTATAATCATTCCAAAAAGCATTGCTATCCTGTTCATGATACCATAGGCACCCACGGCAAGATCGCCACCATGCCTTACAAGTGAATGGTTTATCAGAATTACAATTACACTAGAGACAGCATTCATAAGGAAAGGAGCCAAACCAATTGAGGTAGTATCTTTTAATATTTTTCTGTCAATTTTAAGATTCTCTCTTTTCAAATGTATGAAGTTCTGTTTGTTTGAAAAAAACCTGAACTGCCAGACAAGTAATATAACCTGAGAGAGTACTGTTGCTACAGCAGCACCCCTTATACCCATCTCAAGCACATAAATAAAGACAGGAGTGAGTATAGCATTAATAATTACTGTAAAAATTGTAGCATACATTGACTTTGAGGGGTGCCCCGATGATCTGATGAGGGCATTCAGGCCAAAATACATGTGAGTAACAACATTCCCCAGAGTAATGATTGTCATGTACTCTTTTGCATAAGGCAAAGTATCACTGCTTGCCCCAAAAAATCTCAGGATTTCTTCAAGAAAGAGCATTACCACAATAGTATAGGCAACTCCCAGTATTGATGTAAGAGAGACAACATTACCCAGTATTTTATTTGCACTGCCATAATCTCTCTGGCCAAGTCTAAGTGACAGCAAGTTTGCAGCTCCTGCACCTATGAGTGTTCCAAACGCAGCAGACAAATTCATTAAAGGAAATGATATTGCAAGACCTGAAATTGCAAGTGCTCCCACCCCCTGTCCAATAAATATACTATCTGTAATGTTGTACAGTGAAGAGGCAGTCATGGCAATAACAGACGGAATTGCATACTGCATAAGCAATTTCCATATATTTTCAGTGCCGAGTGATACCGGTAAACCCTTTCTTTCCATTCCTCAAAGTTACACATTATGTTGGTAAGGAAAGAATGTTTACATTTGGTAAATTTTAACTATCCACTATGGAAGATAAAACTAATAGTGCTGAGGTATTTGCCGGTACCGGGTGGCAGGCCGAAATGGTCAGAAATCTTTTAGAAAATGAGGGCATTCCATCTTATTTAGAGAATGAAATAATTGGAACTATTTGGCCATTCGGCACAACTCCAGGAGGGCTGGGAGCCATTAAGGTTATAGTATCCGGTGAGTTTAAAGAGAGAGCAATGGTAGTTGTTAAAGAGTATCTTGACAACTTAAAGTAATCAGTTATGAAAAATCACTGGACGATAGAAAACATAGGATCACTTGAAGGTAAAACTATAATAATAACTGGGGGTTCAAGCGGAATCGGGCTGGAAGCAGCCAAGGTACTCTCTTCAAAAGGGGCTGATGTTATTCTGGCTGTAAGAAATATGGAGAAGGGAGAGCAGGCTGTGAAATTGATAACAGAACTCTCGCCTGACTCCAAAATTGAAGTAATGCATATAGAGCTCTCTGATCTTGAAAGCGTTAAGCTATTTGCAGAGTCATTTGCTTTAAAACACAAAAAGCTTGATATGCTCATCAACAATGCAGGAGTTATGGTTCCACCGCTCAAACATACAAAACAGGGATATGAACTTCAGTTTGGAACAAACCACCTTGCCCACTATACTCTCACCGGGCTTCTGCTACCGCTTATGATAGGGGTGCCAGGATCCAGAGTAGTGACTGTAAGCAGCATCGCAGCAAGGGGAGGCAAGATTAATTTTAATAATCTGGATGCAAAAAAGGGATACATTCCATTTAAATTCTACAGTCAGAGCAAATATGCGAATTTACTCTTTGGAAAGAAACTGGATAATATTTTAAAAGAGAGGGGAGCAGAAACTATCAGCATAATCTGTCATCCGGGTGTCTCCGCTACAAATCTTACATCCAGAGGATCCGGAAAACCATCTCCCGGTATTTTATCATGGGGATTCAGGCTTATTGGACAGCCGGCCTCTATGGGTGCATTACCTACCCTTTTCGCTGCTACCCAACCCGGTCTGAAGGGGGGAGAATTTATAGGTCCTGATGGATGGGACAACTGGAGAGGATATCCTGTAGTAACAAATGAATTACAAAAGCATTACAAAGAATCGGATGCGGAAGAACTTTGGAGAGTATCAAAGGAGATAACCGGCATTGAAATTTAACAAGCAGAATACATGACAAAATATATTGATATTGAGAAAGCTATAAAAGAGAGAGATAAAGGTTTTCTCAAACACCTCCCCCTTTGGATAATAAGAATCCTGTCAAAAATTGCACACGAAGATGAGATAAATATTATCCTTAATAAATATTCACATTTAAAGGGTCATGAATTTTTAACGGCTCTGCAAAATGAATTTAAAATTTCAATAGAGGCTGAGGGTCTTGAAAATCTGCCTGAGAATAAAAAGTGTTTTTTTGCGGCAAATCATCCATTTGGTTTTGCCGACGGACTCGTTCTTACAAGCATAGTTTCAGGAAAGTATGGAACATTAAAAGCCATTGCAAACGATTCATTCAGATTCATACCGCAACTCAGTGAATTTGTTGTTGCTGTGAATGTATTTGACGGATCTTCAAAATCTTACCTGAAGGCCATTGAGGAGACATACGGAATGGATGTAGCAATCACACACTTCCCTGCCGGAATCGTCTCCCGATTCAGAGATGGTAAAATCCAGGATCTGCCATGGCAAAAGAGCTTTATAACAAAGGCTGTAGCTCATAAACGTGATATAGTTCCTTTCCATTTTCACGGTACAAATTCAAAACTTTTTTACAGGATCAATTCCATCAGAAAAGTATTTGGGATAAAGGCAAACATAGAACTCATGCTGCTACCCCATGAGATTTTTCTAAAAAAGGGCAAAACCATAAGGGTAACCATAGGAAAACCGATATCATGGGAGACTTTTGATAAATCAAAATCTGCTTACGACTGGGCTCAGGAGGTAAGGGAGATTACATATAATCTTGGAAAATGAATCTTTTACTGATACTGGCTCTGTTTTCTGCATTGCAGACCGGGATTGTTAAATCTCCTGCGAAATATGTGAATCCATTTATCGGCACTGAGAAGATGGGGCACACATACCCGGGTGCCACCGTTCCATTTGGCATGGTTCAGTTAAGTCCCGATACCGACACATTAAGCTATTCAGAAAATGGAGTGTATAACAAAGATGTATATAAGTATTGTGCCGGTTATCAGTACACAGACAGTACAATTGTGGGATTCAGCCATACTCACTTTAGCGGAACGGGGCATTCAGATTTGGGAGATATCCTTATCATGCCTGCCACAGGAGCATTGAGACTCAGTCCGGGAACAGCTGACAGACATCTGGAGGGCTTCCGGTCACTATTCAGGCATGAGACAGAATATGCAGAGCCGGGCTATTACAGTGTACTGCTTGATGATTATGGAATCAAGGCCCAACTTACTGCTACAACCAGAGTGGGAATTCATAAGTACACTTTTCCTCAATCAGATAATGCGCACATAATACTTGATCTTGTACATGGTATCTATAACTATCCTGGCAAAAATATCTGGACGTTTGTCAGAGTAGAAAATGGAACAACAATAACCGGTTACAGACAGACTAACGGTTGGGGAAGAACACGCACACAGTATTTTGCCATTAAATTTTCAAAGCCCTTTAAAAGTTACGGGTACAAATCATTTAGCAACAATCAGATATACAAAGGCTTCTGGAGAAAATTCAATCAGGAGAGTAACTTCCCGGAGATGGCAGCTCCTCAGCTGAGAGCCTATTTTGATTTTGACACTAACGAAGGGGAAGAGATTATGATAAGAGTAGCCCTCTCTCCTGTAAGTACTGATAATGCTCTGTTAAATCTTGAACATGAGGCTCCGCATAAGGATTTTAATCTTTACAGGACACTGGCCTTTGAGCGCTGGGATAATGAACTTAGAAAGATTGAGATAGAGGCACTTAAAGATGATGACCTTATAAATTTTTACACTTCTCTTTATCATTCATTTATAGGCACTACCGAATATATGGATATCAACGGAGAATACCGGGGAATTGACCAGAACGTACATAAAGCAGATGGATTCATAAATTACACAACCCTCTCATTATGGGACACATACAGAGCACTTCATCCTCTGTTTAACATAATTCAGCAAAAGAGGAATTCAGACATTATGAACTCCATGCTGGCACACTATGACCAAAGTGTCCATAAAATGTTACCGGTATGGTCTCACCATGCAAATGAAAACTGGTGTATGATTGGTTATCACTCAGTCTCACTGCTTGCAGACGCCATGGTTAAGAATATTAAAGGATTTGACTACGAAAAAGCACTTTCTGCCGCTGTTTCCACTGCCGGTAACAAGTATTATGATGGGTTAGAAGATTATATTAAAAGAGGTTTTGTACCCGAGGATATAAGCGGTAATTCCGTTTCAAAAACACTAGAGTATGCTTACGATGATTGGGCTATAGCAATGATTGCTGAAAAAACAGGAAACTCTCAAGTGTTCAACGAATTCATATTACGTTCAATAAACTACAAGAACCTTTTTGATAAAGAGAGCGGATTCATGAGGCCAAAGCTCTCGGACGGAAATTTTAAGAAAGAGTTTGATCCTCTGGACACTCATGGCCAAGGATTTATTGAAGGGAATGCATGGAATTACTCACTCTATGTCCCTCATGATCCAAATGGACTAATAGAACTGATGGGTGGAAAGAAAAGATTCACAGAATATCTTGATAATCTTTTTACTATGCACCTTCCTGATAAATATTTTGAAAACACAGAGGATATTTCCAGAGAGGGAATTATGGGCACATATGTTCACGGTAACGAACCATCACACCATGTTGTTTATCTGTACAACCTTACAGATGAGAGTTGGAAGGGGCAGAAGCACATAAGGAATATTCTAGAGACAAAATATAAATCCCGCCCCGATGGTCTAAGTGGAAATGACGACTGTGGGCAGATGAGCGCATGGTATATATTCAGTTCTCTGGGATTTTATCCTGTTGCGCCGGGCAGCGTAATTTATTATCTGGGAAGCCCCTTGGTAAAATCTGCAACAATTAATCTGGAAAATGGCTCTAAATTCACAATTGAGGCACGTAATCAATCAGTGAACAATGTTTACGTTAAAAGGGTTTTACTTAATGGCAAACTGCTGCAATTCCCTTATATAACACACTATGATATTATGAGTGGCGGCAATCTTGTATTTGAGATGAGCAGTAAGCCTCACTAAATAATCACATTATGACAACGCTTAAGGAGATCTCTCTTCTTTTCCTTAAACTTGGATCTGTCTCATTTGGAGGTCCGGCTGCACATATTGCCATGATGGAGGACGAAATAGTAAAAAAGAGGAGGTGGATGTCTCACGAACACTTTCTTGACCTTGTAGGTGCTACAAATCTTATCCCCGGGCCAAACTCAACTGAGATGACAATGCACTGCGGTTATGAACAGAGAGGCTTGAGAGGGCTCTTGGTAGCCGGTGCATCTTTTATTGCTCCTGCAGTATTGATTACAGGTATAATTGCCTGGCTCTACCAGCAGTATGGCACACTTCCGGATGCAGAGAGGTTCATAGCCGGAATAAAACCGGCCGTAATCGCAATTATTGCAAATGCAGCCATCCCACTGGCTAAAAAGGCCTTCAAAAACAGTATGCTCATATTTATGGGTATAGGTGTTCTACTTGCTACATTGTTAGGTATCAGTGAGATTTATGCCCTCTTTGCAGCAGGTGCAGCGGGTGTACTGCTACATATGGGCAAAAAAACAAAAGAGAAAACACTCTCAGTAATTCCCGGAATTCAAATTCTTTTAATTTTTTTTAAAACCGGCGCACTTCTGTATGGAAGTGGGTATGTTCTCTTCGCATTTCTTGATGCTCAGCTTGTCTCTACCGGACTATTATCAAGAGAGGTTCTGATTGACTCAGTTGCAGCAGGTCAATTTACTCCGGGTCCGGTACTCTCTACAGCAACATTCATTGGATGGCAGATGGGTGGGCTATCGGGCTCATTACTGGCCACTATCGGCATTTTTCTCCCCTCATTTCTGTTTGTGGCTTTACTGAATCCCATTCTCCCAAAGCTAAAGAGATCAAAGATTTTCACAGCATTCCTGGATGCTGTTAATGCAGCATCGGTAGCAGTTATAGTGACCGTATGCATAAAAATGGGGATGGATGCGTTAACTGACTGGAGAAGCTCGGTTATTGCACTTTTATCATTTGCTGTAATATTCAAATTCAAGAGGTTAAACAGTGCATTTATTGTTATTGGAGGAGCCCTAGCTGGTTTCCTGCTGAATCTGTTATGAAAAAAAATAAAATATACATATTAATTAAGGGTCTGATTCTAATCCTGTTATTAGCATTACTTTTCAGGGGTTTTATTATACGTACTGCGGTAAACAGCAGGATTATCAAACTTGAAAAAAGTTTCAAAATGGATATTGGATATTCAAAAATGAGAATGTCCGGTCTGGCAGGAATTGAGATTGCTGATTTGTATGTCACACCTGTAGGGCATGATACCTTGGTTAAGGTAAAAAGAGCAGTTGCCAGACTAAATCCAATTAAAATTTTAATCCTTAGACCTGACTTGACCTACCTGGATCTGGAGGATGCCGGCCTCTCATTTGTAAAACGTGACAGTACCTCCAATTTTGATTTTTTGTACACCATTCGTTCTAAATCATCTGAAGATCAGAAAAATAAAATTGAACAAACACAAGAGAGAGACTACTCTGCCCTGGCATCATCCCTTTTTAAGCTATTTATTAATCTTATGCCATCAAAGGCAAATCTGTCAAATGTTTTCCTCTCTTATTCCAATGGTGATTACAACCTGAAGATTACACTTGAAGAGTCTGCTGTAAAGAACGACAAATACAAATCAATCATAGTTACTGACGAAAATGGCTCCAAAGAGAGATTGTATGCAGAGGGCTCCCTAAGTGACAAAAAGAGAAGTGTATCGGCCATTTTTGTCCCTAAAGACAGTTCAATGTTCAGAGTGCCGTTTCTTGATTACAGATGGAGTGCAAAACTTATGTTTGACACACTATCCCTGGAGATCAGAGCAAGCGAACTGAGTCATGAAAAGATAATATTTTCAGGAATTGCAGAGGCATCATCTGTCTCTCTTTTTCATACAGGTATTTCACCCGAGGTTGTTTTACTAGAGAGAGGGAGAGCAAATTATTGTATCAATATTGGAAAAAATTATGTTGAACTTGATTCATCATCCGTAATCAAAATTAACAAGACTGAAATTTCTCCGTGGATAAAGGTTGAAAAACAAAAGGAGTGGATTTTTGCAGCTTCATTGAACAAGGAGTTTAAAGAGGCACAGGATCTGTTCTCATCACTCCCATCCGGCCTTTTTTTGGGACTGGAGGGGATAAGGACCCGGGGATCTTTAAACTACCACTTCCTTTTTCACCTTGACATGTCTGAAATTGACAGTCTTAAACTGGAATCGTCTCTGAAAGGGAATAATTTCAGAATCACAAATATGGGAAGAGCAGACTTACGCCAGATGAATAGTGATTTTACCCATACAGTTTATGAAAAAGGTATACCTGTAAGAAGTTTTGTTGTTGGGAGAGAAAATTATTCATTTACCCCGCTTAATAATATCTCCCCATTTTTACAGATGGCTGTTCTTCAGTCTGAAGATGGAGGCTTTTTGTATCATAACGGATTTGTGCCTGAGGGGATAAGAGGGGCAATGATAGACAATATTAAGAAGGGGCGTTTTGCCAGAGGTGGAAGTTCCATTTCAATGCAGCTCGTAAAGAATGTTTATCTAAGCAGGCACAAAACCCTTGCAAGAAAATTTGAAGAGATGATTATGGTCTGGCTTATTGAAAATCAAAGGCTAGTCCCCAAAGAGAGAATGTTTGAGGTCTATCTGAATATTATTGAATGGGGGCCTGGTATTTATGGGATAAAGGAGGCTTCAAGATTTTGGTTTGATAAGGAGCCATCTCAGCTAAATATCAATGAATCAATTTTTCTTGCAAGCATAGTACCTTCACCTAAAAGAGCTGCCAGGAATTTTAATCCGGATTACTCATTAAAAGAGGAGATGATCTTTTATTATAACCTAATGGCAGAGAGATTATGGATAAAAGAGGTTATTAGTGAGGGTGAGAGAAATGAGGTAAAAGCCGAGGTAAAATTGTCAGATTCTGCAAGAAATTTGGTAGATTTGGTATACCAACCAAATCAAAATGAATAAGTCAATAATATTAAAAGAAACTCCACTCGGCCCCCAGTGGCCGGTTAGGAATCCATTTATTTTTTGTGCCCATCATTTAGATTTATACCCGGCCGGAAATGAAAGAATGGAGCCTGTTGCCTCACTTGAAGGCAGAAACATCGGCAGTGATTTTGAACCAAAAGACGGATGGCGGATGTATCACGGAGATAAGGTTCCGGGGTTCCCGGTACATCCTCACAGAGGTTTTGAGACAATTACTATTGTTAAGAAGGGGTTTGTTGACCACTCTGATTCACATGGGCAAGCTGGTCGCTACGGAGAGGGTGATGTTCAATGGATGACAGCAGGCTCTGGCCTTCAGCATTCTGAAATGTTCCCATTACTTAACGAAAATGGTGATAACCATGCAGAACTTTTTCAGGTGTGGTTAAACCTGCCAAAGTCCAGAAAATTTGCAGATCCGCACTTTAAAATGCTTTGGTCTGAGGATATCCCAAAAGTCTCAATTTCCAAAGGAGATAATAACATTGCGGAGATTGATATTATAGCGGGAGAGTTCGGCGGTAAGAAGGCCCTTGATCCTGCCCCGGACTCATGGGCAGCATTCCCTGAGAATGATGTAATGATTCTCACCATAAAATTAAAAGGCAAGGCAACTTTAACAATTCCACCTGCGAAAGCCGGGTCTGTCAGATCGCTCTATTTTTACAGAGGCGGCTCCATAACTGTTAACGGCATCATAGTCAATGCTGGTTACGGACTGGATGTAACTCCCGATAAAGAGATTGAAATAATGGGTATCACTGAAGAAAATCTTATTGTACTTCTTCAGGGAATGCCAGTTCATGAGCCAGTAATTCAATACGGACCATTTGTAATGAATACAAAGGAGGAAATTTTCAAGGCTTTTGAAGATTACCGCAAGACTGAATTCGGAGGGTGGCCATGGCCAAGACCGGATAATTTACACCCAAAGAGTTCAGGAAGATTTGCAAAGTATAAAAATTACGAAGAACACAGATAACAAAATAGTATTTTAATAAAATTTTAATAATTGAGCTGTTAAATTAATGGCCCAATTGTTGTATTTTTGCGTACTACAGATAAAACCAAGAATTAATTATGACCTTCACAATTTTAGCAGCAATGGCACAGGATGCCGCAGAGGCTGCAGTTCAGGCAGTTATTCCTGTTAAAGAGGAGATATCCTTTTCACTTATTGAAATGGCTCTAAAGGGCGGATGGATTATGATACCACTTCTGCTCCTGTCCATCCTTACCATTTATATATTTGGGGAGAGATGGTGGGCAATAAGAAAAGCCTCTCAGATTGATGAAAATTTCATGAGAAACATTCACGACTATATTCATGAAGGCAAAATTAAGGCTGCAATCAATCTTTGCCAGACTCAGGAGACTCCTATCGCAAGACTTATTGAGAAAGGTATTGAAAGAATCGGGAGACCATTGAGTGATATCCAGACCGCTGTTGAAAACATGGGTAATGTAGAGGTCTCAAGGCTTGAAAAGGGACTTCCCATGCTTGCCACAATTGCCGGAGGTGCACCTATGATTGGATTTCTTGGTACTGTAATAGGTATGATTCAGGCGTTTTATAATATGTCTCAGGCAGGAAGCAATGTTGATATAACCCTGCTTTCAGGAGGTATTTATACTGCAATGGTTACAACTGTAGCAGGTCTTATAGTGGGTATCACTGCATATTTTGGATACAACTATCTGGTTGCCAGAATTGACAACATTGTATACAAAATGGAGAGTAATACAATTGAATTCATGGATCTTCTGCATGAACCTGCAGGTAAATAAATTATACAATGGCAATTAAACGTCGTTCAAAAGTAGATCCGTCATTCAGTATGTCATCAATGACAGACATAGTATTTCTTTTACTGGTCTTCTTCCTTGTTACATCTACTTTGGTAAACCCAAACGCACTTAAGTTACTTCTGCCAAAAAGTACAAATCAGGTTGCGGCAAAACCAATGGTGAGCATCTCCATAAAACACTACCAACCCTCAAATACATTCTCATTCCACATTAACGGCAAGAATACTCCAGTAGCTTTTAATGAAATTGAGGGTCTTATTCAACAAGAGCTTATGGACAAAGAGGAGCCTACAATATCATTGCATGTAGACAAAAGCGTACCAATGGAACAGGTTGTTAATGTGATGAATATTGCAAAAAGGAACCAGTACAGAATAATTCTTGCAACAGCTGCTGAGTAATAATCTTAATATATTATATTAAATCAATAAACATGTCAAAAGTGCCTAAACATGACACCCCTCAGGAGGCCCGGGCCAAGATAATCGGAGCCGGACTAACTGTAGGTGTGCATATTCTGGCAATGACAATGCTTTTTTCATCTGGATTTAAAGTTGTATACCCACCTCCTGCCGAAACCGGTATTGAAATTGACTTTGAGATGGAACCTCCAAAACCTATACAGGTAAAGAGCGGACATGAGCCCCGAGTTGAAAATCCCAAACCTGAAGATGAGGTAAGACTGGTTCAGAGGTCAGAGTCCGCCATGCAGGGTAGCAGGGCAAATACAGGTGCAGAGTCAACATCTGGAGATAAGGGAGATGTTGAACATTATGAGCCTCCAAGACCTAAAATTGACAACCGGGCACTCTTTCCAAGTGCAAAAAATCAAAATACAACAGATCCCCAGGTTGCCAGACAGATATCTGAGAGTCTCTCGGCAGGACATGCTGAGGGGAATACACAGGTGGGTGCTGTGGAGGGAGAGCCTTCGGCAAGGCTTGCAGGAAGAAGCCTGATGGGCAATCTCCCTGAACCGGATTATTCTGTAAATACTTCAGGAAAGGTTGTTGTAAAAATCAAGGTAGATCAGTACGGAAGCGTTATTGACGCGACTCCGGGTGCTCCCGGAACCACTGTTCAAAACAAAACACTGTGGGAAGCTTCAAAACGTGCAGCTTTAAAAGCAAAATTCAATCTCAGCTCATCTGCTCCGGCTGTTCAGGAGGGAACAATTACTTATAATTTCAGGCTTAAGTAGTATTTTCAGAGAGATTAACTACTCATATCTTAGCGCCTCTATTGGATCAAGCTTAGAGGCTCTAACGGCAGGGATATATCCGGATAAGATACTGACTATAAGACATACAACAACACCCATAAACATCCATAACCAAGGCATTACAAACGGACTCTTCATTATCAGAGCTGTAAGATTCCCTATAATAATACCCAGGAGAATTCCCATTAAACCACCTATCTGACCTATAACAATTGATTCAAAAAGAAACTGCTGTTTGATTGTCTTTGAATTTGCACCTATAGCTTTTCTTGTACCTATCTCTCTTGTCCTCTCTTTAACAGATACAAGCATTATATTCATAAGACCCACTGCAGCTCCCAGAAGCGTAATGATACCTATTATAAATGCAGCTGCAGTCACATACCCCATTATCTTCATAATATCTTCCAGAAAAGCATCTGATTTGGTAACTCGGAAGTCCGATGCATCCATGGGACTCAGTCTTCTTATAGATCTGAATAATTGTTCAGCTGTCTCAAGAGCCTTCTCCTGATCAACTCCATCTTTAGGTATTACGTTAATAACATAAAAAGAGTTGTCTGTGAGAAACACACCTCTGGCATTTGAAATAGGAATCCATACCTGATTGTCGGGCCCTCCTCCAAAAGTACTTCCCTGACTGGCGATTGTGCCAATAACCTCATACCTTGCTGCTCCAACACTGATAATTTTCCCAACAGCATCTACTCCCTTAAAAAGAGAACGTTCAACACCAGAGCCAATAAGGCATGTAAATGTTGCTGATTCAATATCCTGTTTGCTGAAGTTCCTTCCCTTTGCAATAGATGCCCCTGTAAACGAGAGATTATTTTCATCTGTTGCTGTTACGCGGATATTTGGATTAGTCTTATTTGATGAATATTTGATGGTTGCATTTCCTATCGCGGTGGCAGATATGGAAATGATTGACGGAACCTTGTAATTCTCTGCAAAACTTCGTGCCTGAGCATATGAGATATTTCTTCTGTTCATTACCCTGGGTCTCCTGCCCGCTGTCTCAGTATCAGAAAAAGTTGACCTCACAGAAAAAGAGTTTGCACCCATTTTCCCAAAATTTTCTGTCATAAGTGCCTTTAGAGAATCAGTGGCTGTAAGAATGCCCACCAGCGAAGTTATCCCAATGGCAATAATCAGAATAGTCAGAGATGAACGCAGGCGCGTACTCTTAATTGAACGTAAAGAGACTATAAGATTCTCCCTCATAAGAGGGTTTATTCCAAATCTGCGCGTAAGCAGCGCCTTAAGGCCATTCATAATACCAGGAAGTTGCTTAATAAGATTGTAAAAGTAGGAAAATCTATCTTAATAACATACATTTGCACCCGAATTCTATATCAATGAGAAAATTTGAATTAAAAAAGGGTTCCGAGGCCGGGAGGTCAGAGGAACAACCATCAAGAGGTCGCAGTGATGCCAGACCTTACAGAAATTCTGACAGACCATCATCAGGAAGACCAACATCAGGAAGGCCGTCGTCAGGGAGACCATCATCAGGAAGACCTTCATCGGGCAGACCATCTGCCGGCAGACCTTCTTTCAGCAAACCCACCTCTGATGAGAGACCATCATCAGGAAGAACTATTTCAAGAAAGCCAACTTACGACAGGAACGCATCAGAAGAGAGGCCATCATACAGACGTTCATCATCAGACGAGAGACCATCATACAGACGCTCATCATCAGATGAAAGGCCATCATATGGAAGATCAACATCAAGAAAGCCATCTTATGACAGAAGCTCCTCAGATGAGAGACCATCATATGGAAGATCCGCTGGCAGGAGGCCATCATTTGATAAACCCACCAGAGTCATTAAGAAGAGAGCCACTGCCAAGAAAAGAGATGACGGACTGGTAAGATTGAATAAATATATCGCAAACTCAGGTATCTGCTCACGCAGGGAGGCAGATGAGTATATTACAGCAGGTCTTGTAACTGTTAACGGTGAAATAATTACTCAGCTAGGGGTAAGAGTTAACCCGTCAGACGACATCAGATTCAACGGAGAGAGGCTAAAAGGTGAAGAAAAAGTATACATTTTGATGAATAAACCTAAAGACTTTGTTACTACTCTTTCAGATCCAAACGCTGAGAAGACTGTAATGGAGCTTATTGCCGGGAAATGCCCGCAAAGGGTTTATCCTGTGGGTAGGCTTGACAAACAGACCACAGGAGTACTTCTGCTCACAAATGACGGTGAACTTGCCGACTCTCTTACGCACCCATCAAACAACAGAAAGAAAATTTATCATGTAGTCCTGGATAAAAACCTCTCTAAACCACACTTTGACCAAATACTGGAGGGTGTTGTTCTGGAGGATGGAGAGATTCATGCCGATTCTCTTTCATATGTTGATGAAGACAATAGCCAGGTAGGGCTTGAGATTCACTCCGGAAGAAACAGAGTAGTAAGAAGAATTTTTGAACATCTCGGTTATAAAGTAAAAAGACTTGACAGAGTTTACTTTGCCGGACTTACAAAAAAGAGTTTGAGAAGAGGACAATGGCGTTTTCTGACAGAAAACGAAGTTGCTATGCTCAAAATGGGTTCTTATGAATAACACACCTAAAAATCATAAATCGGGATTTGTCAACATTATCGGAAACCCTAATGTTGGCAAATCTACCCTTATGAATGCTCTTGTAGGAGAAAAGCTTTCAATTGTAACAGCAAAGGCTCAAACCACAAGACACAGGATTATGGGCATTGTTAACGGAGAGGATTATCAGCTCGTTTTCTCTGACACGCCCGGTATTCTCAGACCAAGCTACAAGCTTCAGGAGAGCATGATGAACTTTGTTGAGACTGCTATTGGTGATGCCGATGTTATCCTTTATGTAACAGATGTTGTTGAAAAGAGCACAAAGAACGAAGATTACATAGAGAAACTGAACAAGGTCTCTTCTCCTGTAATACTGATAATCAACAAGATTGACCTTTCAAATCAAAAAGATTTGGAAATGCTCAATGAAAAATGGAGAGAACTTGTTCCCCGCGCTGAGATATTCCCTGTTTCCGCTCAGGAAAAATTCAATATATCACCACTGCTGAACAGGATTATCCAACTGATTCCGGAGAGTCCTGCATGGTATGACAAGGATGTGTTTACAGACAGAAATCTCCGCTTCTTTGCATCTGAAATTATCAGAGAGAAAATTCTTCTCACTTATGATAAAGAGATTCCCTACTCTACCGAGGTTACAATTGAATCATTCAAAGAGAGTAAAGAGCTCTATTCAATTGAGGCTGTGATATATGTTATGAGAGATTCCCAGAAAGGGATAATAATTGGGAAGGCAGGCTCGGCATTAAAAAAGGTAGGGACACTGGCAAGAAAGGATATGGAATCCTTTTTTGAAAAAAAGGTTTTTTTGCAGATATTTGTAAAGGTAAATCCAGACTGGAGAGAAGATAAGAGAAAGCTTAAACAGTTTGGTTACATACAAGACTAGAAAAACCAACAAGCAGAATGAGCACCCCTGACCTTGATTACGAACCCGAACTTCAGGAAGAATCTGACGACATTTCCGAATCATCTGAGAACAGTAAGTATGACAAACTCATAAATGAGGGAGACAAGAAGTACAAACTTACGGGTATGTACAAAGATTGGTTCCTTGATTATGCTTCCTATGTTATACTTGAAAGAGCTGTCCCCCATATCAATGACGGTCTGAAACCGGTTCAGAGACGTATTCTCCACTCAATGAAGAGAATGGATGACGGCAGGTATAACAAAGTTGCAAATATCATTGGTCATACAATGCAGTTTCACCCACACGGAGACGCCTCCATTGGGGATGCACTTGTTCAACTGGGTCAGAAAGATCTGTTAGTTGACTGCCAGGGTAACTGGGGCAACACACTCACCGGAGATAGTGCCGCCGCTCCAAGATATATAGAGGCAAGGCTCAGTAAATTTGCAAACGAGGTTGTTTTTAATCCTAAAACAACTGAATGGATGCCGTCATATGACGGCAGAAATCAGGAGCCTGTCAACCTTCCGGTAAAATTCCCGCTGTTGCTGGCTCAGGGTGTAGAGGGTATTGCAGTAGGGCTTGCTTCAAAAATACTTCCTCACAACCTTAATGAGCTGATAGATGCATGTATAGCCTATCTTAATAATAATGAATTTACCATACTTCCGGACTTCCCAACAGGCGGTCTTGCAGATTGCAGTAAATATAATCAGGGGCTTAGAGGAGGTGCGGTTAAGGTTAGAGCGAAAATCACAAAAGTTGATAAACGTACCCTCTCAATAACCGAGATTCCTTTTGGACAGACAACCGGCAAACTCATTGAGTCAATCCTTAAAGCCAACGATAAAGGAAAAATCAAGATCAGGAAGGTTGATGATAATACCTCATCGGGTGCCGAGATAGTAGTACATCTTCATAATGAAGTCTCTCCCGACAAGACCATTGACGCACTTTATGCATTTACCGATTGCGAGGTTTCAATATCGCCAAATTCATGTGTGATTAAAGATAGTCACCCATGTTTTCTTGGTGTTGACGAAATTCTTAAACATAACGCTGAGTACACAAAAAGTCTCCTGAAGAGAGAACTAGAAATAAGGCTTGCAGAACTTGAGGACTCATGGCACTACACATCGCTTGAAAAGATATTTTTTGAAGAAAAAATATATAAAGAACTTGAGAAGAAGACTGATTCATGGAAAGATCAGCTGGACAATATTGAGTCAGAACTCCTGAGATATCAGCAAAGACTGCGTAAACCTATAATCAGGGAAGATATTCTGAAACTGGTTGAAAAGCCCGTCCGCAAAATCTCCATGTTTGATATGAAGGCACTTGAAGATGCAATCAGGAAGATGGAAGAGGAGATGGCTGAAGTAAAGAATAATCTTGAGCATCTTAATAGCTATACCATAAAATATTATCAGCAGATAAAGAAAAAGTACGGAGAGAGATTTCCAAGAAAGACCACTATCACCAGCTTTGAAACAATAGAGGCAACTAAGGTGGTTGCCGTTAACGCAAAACTTTATGCAAATAAGGAGGAGGGCTTTGTTGGGATGGACCTTCGCAGAGATGAAAATGCAGAATTTGTTTGTGAGTGTTCAGATATTGATGATGTTATAGTCTTTTTGTCAAACGGAAAGTATCTGGTTACAAAAATTCAGGACAAGGCTTTTGTAGGTAAAGGGATAATTCATGTGGGCGTATTTAAAAAGAACGACGAACGCACTATATATAATGCTGTGTACAGACATGGCAAAAGTGGTGAATATTTCGTAAAAAGGTTTGCCGTAACCAGCATGACAAGAGATAAAGAGTACGACCTGACACAGGGTAAGGATGGGTCTCAGGTTTTATGGTTCACAGAGAACCCTAACGGAGAGGCTGAAGTACTAAAGGTTTTCCTAAAGCCACGCCCAAAACTCAAGAAGCTGATATTTGAATACGATTTTTCAACCCTTGCAATAAAAAACAGAGGATCGCGAGGAAATGTGTTCAGTAAAAATCCTGTCCATAAAATTCAGCTAAAATCAAAAGGTGTTTCTCAGTTTGGAGGTCAGTCCATCTGGTTTGATACAGATATAAACAGATTAAACTCAGACTCAAGAGGGATATTTTTGGGCGAATACCTCCAGGGAGATCACATACTGGCAATTTGTAAAAATGGAGAGTACTACACCACAAATTTTGACTTAAGTAACAGATACCAGGGAGATTTAAAGCTAGTTGAGAAGCTGGACACTCAGAAAATATACACAGTTATCTATTTTGATGCCGAGCAGTCATGTTATTACATAAAAAGGTTCCCTTTTGAACCAAATGATAACATTGTCTCTTCATTTATTTCAGATGCGCCAGGTAGTTATATGCTGGACATATCAAATGACAAATTTCCTCAGGTTGAGATACAATTTGGCGGTAAACACGCAAAGAGACCGGCAGAGATAGTTGATGCAGAGAGTTTTATTGCAGGCAAAAGTATACGGGCAAAAGGCAAGAGACTCACAAATTTTGAAGTAGAGTCAATAAGATTTATTGAACCTCTGCAAAAAGATCAGGAGGAACAGGAGAATAACATTGAGGAGTTAACTCAACCTGAAGAGCAACAAGACTCTCCCACCCTTTTTTAACAAAACATGATTATCACCCTAACAGGTTTTATGGGAGTAGGCAAAAGTACAATTGCCTCAAGACTTGCTAACCATCTGTATTGCAGTTTTGCAGATCTGGACTCTGTTATTGAACAGGGTGAAGGAATGAGTGTAGATGAAATATTTAAAAAAAAGGGTGAAGGAGAATTCAGAAGACTTGAGGAATTTTACCTTGAAAACTTGATTAACAAATGTAAGGATAAAGTTCTTGTTGTGTCACTGGGGGGAGGAGCGTTGCTCTCGAATAAAAACCGATTTACTATAGCTGAGGAGACTTTTTGCATATATCTTAAGGCATCACTTGACACAATAACGGAAAGGTTATCAAGAGCTCACAAAAGCAGGCCTCTGGTTAAAGACAAAAATGAAAAAGAGTTAAGAAAAGAGGTTGAAAGGCTGTTCAAAGAGAGAGAGCCAGGATATGAGAGCGCGGCAAAACTAATAGTAAACGTTGATAATTACAGTGTTAGAGAGATATTATCAACAATAATGAATTCTATATAATCTCTTCCCTAAGTTTAATATCCCTTACTCTTAACTGGATATTGGCAATACCCCTGTAATAATTCTCTGCAATTGAGTAACATATATCAACAGGATTACCGGACTTCAGATGTTCAAAGTGTTCAGCTCTGTTAAATGCAATAGCTGAGATATGCCTGTGTGGTTCATCCTCCTGAATCAATTCAAGTTTAAGATGTCCTGCATCTGAGCCCACCCTTCTGCCGTTACCATTGTCATAAACATTTTCAGTTATAAAAACTGGTGACATATTTCCGGGGCCAAAAGGCTGGAACTGTTTTAATATCCTAAAAAATTTAGGTGTTATCTGCCTGAACTCCAAATATGTATCAATATTGATTATTGGAGTAAGCAACTCTTTTGTAATCTTATTTCTTACAAACTCTTCAAACCTTAAGCAGAATTGTGAAAAATTCTCCTCTTTAAGGGTAAGACCTGCAGCGTACATATGACCTCCAAAGTTTTCCAGCAGATCTGAACAACTCTCAATTGCCTCATAAAGGTCAAAACCTGGAATACTTCTAGCCGATCCTGTAATGAAACCATTAGATTCGGTAAGAACAATAGTGGGACGATAGTAGGTCTCAACCAATCTTGAAGCTACAATGCCCAAAACTCCCTTATGCCATGAAGGATTATAAAGAACAGTAGATTTTCTCTCAGTATAATCCTTTGCAGTTGCAGCCATCTCAATGGCAGCCTGAGTAATTTCACGATCAATGCTCTTTCTGTCGTTGTTGTGAGTATTAATTGTATCTCCAATATTTCTGGCCTCATCATCGTTTCTGCTTATGAGAAGATCAACAGCGGTTTTACCCGACTCCATCCTTCCTGCAGCATTAATTCTGGGACCTATTTTGAATACTATATCATCTATCGTAATAACGTGCTTTTCAAGGCCTGAAAGTTTGATAATTGAAAGCAGACCCTTCCTGGGGCTCTCATTAAGTTGTTTTAAACCAAAGTGGGCCAGAATTCTGTTTTCACCGGTCATTAAAACCAGGTCCGAAGCAATGCTTACAACCAGTAAATCCATAAGCGGAATGAGCTGTCCGAATTCAATATGCCTCCTTGAGGCAAAAGCCTGCATAAACTTAAATCCCACACCGCAT
The DNA here is from genome assembly GCA_937901965.1 of uncultured Bacteroidota bacterium. Classification (GTDB taxonomy): domain Bacteria; phylum Bacteroidota; class Bacteroidia; order Bacteroidales; family UBA932; genus Bact-08. The sequence continues at coordinate 113,157 of CALGSW010000012.1, read as the reverse complement.
CCGGAAAGGTCATCAAACGGATATGTACAGTCGGCACGTTTGGGATCAAGAACAGCAACCGCATCCGGAAGCCTCTCATCCGGTAAGTGGTGATCGCATATTATAAAATCAATACCAAGAGTCTGTGCGTAGGCAACCTTCTCTACAGCCTTGATTCCACAATCCAAAGCTATGATAAGCGAATATCCGTTTTCATGTGCCCAGTCAATACCCTTATATGAAACACCATATCCCTCGTCATATCTGTCGGGAATATAGTAGCCCATATTTTTATGAAGGTTCCTCAGGAATGAGAAGACCAGAGCCACTGCAGTAGTTCCGTCCACATCATAATCACCGTATACTAAGATTTTCTCGTTGTTGCTCAGAGCTCTGTCTAGTCTTTCAACCGCCTGCTCCATATCCTTCATTAGGTACGGGTCATGTAGCTCTTCAAGCCTGGGGCGAAAAAAAGACTTTGCCTCTGCAAAAGTCTTTATATTTCTCTGAACCAGCAAATTTGCCAACGCCTCATCTACTCCCAGATCTTCCGCGAGTTTTCTTACCAATGCCGGATTTCCCGGTTCCTTTACTATCCATTGCTTATCCAGTGCCATATCCTGACAAAGATAACTATTATATTTCAAAAAGTTCATAAAAAAAGCTACTTTTGCACTTTAACAAAATAGTCAATTGTATGGATTACACAGAACTCAGCGAACAGGAAATTATCAGAAGAGATTCGCTGAAGGCTATGAGGGAACTGGGTATTGACCCTTACCCCGCAGCCGCTTACGAAGTAAATATTACTACAAGTCAGATAAGAGAACAATATAACCCGGAAGAGGGCAACCTCAGGGATATCTCGATTGCTGGAAGAATCATGACAAGGAGAATCATGGGGGCAGCCGCATTTATGGAGATACAGGATGAAAAGGGTAGAATCCAGATTTATATAAAGAGAGATGAGATATGTCCAGGTGAGGATAAAACAATGTATAACACCATCTTCAAAAAATTACTTGATATTGGTGATATAGTAGGAATTAAAGGATATGCATTTATCACACAGGCCGGAGAGCTTTCAATACATGCAAAGGAGCTTACAGTACTAAGTAAATCACTAAGGGTACTTCCAATTGTGAAAGAGAAAGATGGGCAGAAATATGATGAATTCTCAGATCCTGAACTAAGATACAGAATGAGATATGTAGACCTTATCGTAAATCCGCAGGTAAGGGAGACATTCATGAAGCGCACTCAGATTATGAATACAATGAGGAGCTTCTTTAATGAGCATGGCTATATGGAGGTTGAGACTCCTATCCTGCAGCCAATACCTGGGGGTGCAGCGGCAAGACCATTCATAACACACCATAACGCCCTGGACATTCCTCTTTATCTGAGGATTGCAAACGAACTATATCTTAAAAAGCTGATTGTAGGCGGCTATACCGGAGTGTATGAATTCGCAAAAGATTTCAGGAACGAAGGAATGGACCGTACACACAATCCGGAATTCACCGTACTGGAGATATATGTTGCTTACAAGGACTACTTCTGGATGATGGAGTTCGTTGAAAAGATGATTGAGAGAGTCGCACTTACACTCCATGGTAAAACAAATGTCACAGTTTGGGGCAAAGAGATTGACTTCAAAGCACCCTTCAGAAGACTTCCAATGCTTGACGCAATAAAGGAATATGCAGGAGTTGATGTAGCAGGTATGGACGAAGAGGAGCTTAGAAAGGTCTGTGAAAAATTAAATGTACCGGTATCAAAGAGTATGGGCGTTGGTAAGCTGATTGATGCCATCTTTGGTGAATACTGCGAGGAGCATCTGATACAGCCAACCTTTATAACCGACTACCCGGTAGAGACATCTCCCCTGACAAAGAGGCACCGATCAAACCCGGCCCTTACAGAGAGATTTGAATTGTTCGTAAACGGAAAAGAGCTTGCAAACGCATATAGTGAACTAAACGACCCTATTGATCAGCTTGAACGATTCAAGGACCAGATAAAGCTGAAAGACAAGGGTGACGACGAGGCCATGTTTATTGATATGGACTTTGTAAGATCACTTGAATACGGGATGCCGCCTACATCCGGAATGGGAATAGGAATTGACCGTCTCACTATGTTCATGACCAACTCCACATCAATTCAGGATGTACTCTTCTTCCCTCAGATGAGGCCGGAGAAACCGGTTAGTAAAAGTGAATGAATTAATCATAACCTCTCCTCAGAACCCGAGGATTAAAGAGCTTGCTTCACTGGGATCAAAGTCATCAGAGAGGCGGAAGAGGGCGCGTTTTATTGTTGAGGGGACAAGAGAGTGCAGAGCAGCACAAAAGGCAGGTTTTGAATTTGAAACCCTGTATATAGTTCCTGGTCTCTCTGATGAAAAATTCATCTCCTCTCTAAAAGCCGACAATATTATTACAATTTCACCTCAGGTATATGAGAAGGTTGCATACAGAGGAACTACCGAAGGGGTAATTGCAATTGTCAGGCACAAAGAGCTGAAACTAGATGACATTATACTTTCAGAGAATCCGCTTGTAATAGTGCTGGAGTCTGTTGAAAAACCAGGTAACCTTGGAGCAATACTCAGGACGGCAGATGCTGCTAAAGCCGATGCCGTTATCATTTGCGACCCCCTTACAGATCTCTATAATCCAAATACAATAAGATCCAGCCTTGGAGGCATCTTCACAAATCAGGTAGTAGCATGTTCATCAGAAGAGACATATAAATGGCTCAAAAAAAATAAGATACAAGTATTCACTGCAGAACTACAAGCATCTGATTGGTACCATCTCACTGACATGAAAAAGCCGATGGCAATTGTTATGGGAACAGAGTCGGACGGACTAAAAGAGTTCTGGCGTGAAAGAGCAGATCAAAGAATTAAGATTCCAATGAGAGGTGAACTTGACTCACTGAATGTATCTGTCTCTACTGCAATTATTTGTTTTGAAGCATTAAGACAAAGAGATGTATGAAATTTGGTCTGCTAGGTAAATCAATATCCCATAGCAAAAGCCCGCTGTTGTTCAGTGCTGCTTACCCGCTTACGGAACATACTTATGATCTTTTAGACTTTGAATCAATAGAGAGTGGAATTGAATATGCCATTGCAAATGGTTTCACTGCAATAAATGTTACAACACCCTTCAAGGAGAGGGCTGCAGATATTGCTGATTCTCTGGACGGATGTTCAATGAGGTCTGGGGCAGCAAATTTGTTATATTTCAAAAAGGGTAAAATTCATGGATTCAATACTGATTATCAAGGAGTAATGGATTCACTGAAAGAGTATGCATTTGAGGGGATGAAGGCTGTTGTGCTGGGATGCGGAGGTGCCGGGAGATCTGCAGCCGTTGCTTTAAAGGACATGGGTGTCGATGTTGTCATATCAAACAGAGAGGAGTTCAGGGGTGAGATTTTTGCAATGTCTGCAAAAACAGCATATTGCAGAATGGATTCAGTAAAAGAGTGCGCAAAAGATGCTCATATTATCGTTGACACAATCCCTGTGAGACACCTCAAGCTTTCCGGATTCAACTTCAGCGATAAAGTAGTACTGGAGGCAAGATATATGAATCCAACTTTAAAAAGATCCGTAATAAATGATGGCGGAATTTACATCAGCGGAATGCACTGGCTCTTGAACCAGGCTATCCCCTCTTTCAGGATTTTTACAGGAAGAGAACCCGATATTGAGGCTATGCAAAACTTGGCAAGAAACTGGTAAATTTTGCTATCTTTGTAACCTGTTAAAAAAATCATAAATTATGTCATTAAATAAAGTAATGCTTATCGGCAATGTCGGTAAAGACCCTGAGGTGCGCCATCTTGAAGGGGGATCCGTCGTAGCCCGTTTTTCATTAGCTACTACTGAGAGGTATAAAGATAAAAACGGTGAGTTTCAGGAGCAGACAGAATGGCATAACATTGTGTGCTGGAGATTACTTGCCGAAAGGGCTGAAAAGTATGTAAAAAAAGGGTCTCTGCTTTTTATTGAGGGGAGGCTCCGTTCAAGAAGCTGGGAGGATAAAACCGGTCAGGCAAGGTACACTGTTGAAATTGTAGCTGACTCTATACAGGTTTTAGGCAGGAGGCAGGATGATGCCGCTACTCCGCAAAATCAGCCAAATATTCAGGAAATAATTCCCCAGGATGATGGGGATCTACCATTTTAAAATAATAACTTTATGAAAGTTGATGTTGTTCTAGGCCTTCAGTGGGGTGATGAGGGGAAAGGAAAAATTGTTGATGTAATGGCAAAGGGCTACCCGGTGGTGGCAAGGTTCCAGGGTGGACCAAACGCAGGACATTCTCTGCATTTTGATGAAAAGAAATTTGTTCTTCACACTATTCCTTCCGGAGTATTCAGGAAAGGGACGCTTAACATTATAGGAAATGGAGTTGTTATTGATCCCATAATATTCAAAGAAGAGTGTCAGCTGATTGAAGACAGTGGAGTTCCTGTAAGGGAGAGAATAGCTATCTCAAAAAAGGCTCATCTTATTCTTCCTTCACACAGAATAATTGACGCAGCTTCTGAGGCTTCAAAGGGGGCATCAAAAATAGGCTCAACCCTGAAAGGAATCGGGCCTACATACATGGACAAGACAGGGAGAAACGGACTGAGGGTGGGTGATATAATCGCCAGTAACTTTATAGACAGGTTCAACACACTTAAAAACAAACACATCTCATTCCTGAAGCAGTTTGACTATACATATGACATCAACGAAAGAGAGTCTGAATGGCTTGAAGCCATTGAGTATCTTAAAGGATTTAATCTCGTTGACGGCGAGTACCTGGTAAACAGCTTACTCGGGGAAAACAAACGTGTTCTGGCAGAGGGGGCACAAGGATCATTACTTGACGTTGACTTTGGGTCATATCCGTTTGTAACATCTTCAACAACTACCTGCGCAGGAGCTTGCACAGGACTGGGCATATCACCGTCAAAAATCGGGGTAGTCTCCGGAATTTTCAAAGCTTACTGCACAAGAGTTGGAAGCGGTCCTTTTCCTACAGAGTTAAATGATTCAACCGGCGAAGATCTGAGAAGACTCGGCTTTGAGTTCGGCGCAACCACCGGCCGCCCAAGAAGAACCGGATGGCTTGATTTAGTCGCACTTAAATATGCTATAATGATCAACGGGGTAGATCAGCTCATCATGATGAAATCTGATGTACTTGACACTTTTGATACAATTAAGGTGGCTACAGGTTACAAGGTGAACGGAAAAGAGAGCCATGAAGTCCCATTTGACACATTTGCTGAGGTTGAGCCACTTTATAAAGAGTTTAAAGGCTGGAAAAGAGACCTTACCAAAATAACTGAAGAGAGTGAACTACCTTTTGAATTCATGAACTACGTCAGATTCATTGAAAAAGAGACCGGTATTCCAATAAAAATCATATCAGTAGGACCGGACAGGGATCAGACTATCTTACGGTCAAATTAATAATTAATGACATATGGAAAACAAATCTGTGCAACTTAGGGAGTCAACATCCGTAAGGTGGCTGATGCTTTTATTGGTTTCATTTACGATGTTTGCATCCTATGTGGCATCAGATGTATTTTCTCCGCTTCAGACAATCCTTGAAAGACACAATCAGTGGAATCCTTCTGAATACGGATGGTTTTCCGGCTCCTATTCTATCTTTAATGTGTTCCTCGGCATGCTTATATTCGGAGGTATTATTCTGGACAGAAAAGGAATCCGGTTTAGCGGGATTTTATCATGTATTTTGATGGTTGGTGGGATTGCCCTGAAATACTGGGCTGTTTCAAGCGAATCACTTTTAAACACCTCTATGACTTTTTTTGGAAGCGAATACAAAATGCAGGTTGTCTGGGCAGTAGTTGGATTTGGAATTTACGGTGTTGGATCTGAGGTTGCCGGAATAACTATAAGCAAATCTATTGTAAAGTGGTTTAAAGGAAAAGAACTTGCACTGGCAATGGGGATGCAGCTCTCACTTGCCCGCCTTGGCTCCGCTGCAGCTCTGGCTCTTTCACCCATGATTGTTTCACACTTTGGGAATGTAAGTTCATCTGTTCTTTTTGGATTAAGTCTTCTCATTGTGGGACTTCTCACCTTTATTATTTTTACCATTTACGATAAAAAACTAGATACACAGATAAAAGAGAAGGAGACAAAAGCAGAGGATAGTTTTAACTTTAAAGATGTCAAAGCTATATTAAACAACAAAGGTTTCTGGCTAATCGCATCACTTTGCGTGGTTTTTTACTCTGCCGTCTTCCCATATCTGAAATATGCTGCAGGTATGATGGAGTTTAAATTTGGAGTTGATCCAAAGCTATCCGGTCTTATTCCCAGTTTACTACCTTTCGGGGCAATCGTTCTTACTCCGTTGTTTGGAAGAATTTACGATAAAATCGGCCACGGAGCTGACCTGATGATTGGTGGATCTGTATTACTGACATCGGTTCATCTACTGTTTACACTTCCGTTTCTGGACCAATGGTGGGTTGCAATAGTGCTTATGATTTTGCTGGGTATTGCATTCTCGATGGTACCATCAGCAATGTGGCCATCACTTGCTAAAATAATCCCTGAGAGACAACTGGGAACAACCTACGCACTCACTTACTACATTCAAAATATTGGATTAATGATAGTTCCCATACTGGTAGGTTTTGTAATAAATGAATACAGTATCGTGGGCACCATTATAAAAGATGGCACAGAGGTAAACAAATATGACTATACATTAACTATGACCATCTTCACAGCAATCTGCTCAATATCCATCATCCTCTCTCTGATTCTAAAATACACGGATAAAAAGATGGGCTACAGACTCCAGTTTGCAAATATGGAAAAGAAAAAACGCGAATTGTAGTTCACTGGCATGGGTGGGACGAACCTCCATGGCCTTCATTTTGATAGTGTTACAAATCGTATTTTGTTGACACTGTGGGATTTGTGTTATTAAACGGCCTTCAAATCAACCCCGTGGAGGTTCGTCCCACCCAACACCTCAACTTCTCAACCCAGATTTCCGGCCAAAGGCCGTATAAACCGCGCAGCACCATATAAATCTTCTCAAAACATTCTTTTCCATACGATGTGCTCCGCAAATCTGCGCGAGACAAACTGCACCCGCAGGGCTGTAACACGCTGATTAAAAGCGCTTTGACAATCAACCCGAGGGATCACCCCTCGGATAAAGTGTCAAATCACACACAATTAGTAAGTTACAGCGGCCCGTATTTCACTATTTCTGGCAGAGATTCCTGCATACTCTTTCACAGAGTAGTCCGCATAAACTGAAGGAGTCTCCGCCACAGCGAACGAAGAGAGCGAGGAGGAAAAACTCCGGAAGTTATGCGGATACTCTGTGAATGCAGGAAGATTGCCAGATATGATTTAAAGGAGTCTCCGCCACAGCGAAATGAAATCTCCTCCCCAACTTCATAGCCGTTGAGGAGGAGAACATAAATGTAAAGTCAAAGCTTCTGATTATCTTCTTTTATTAGGCACATCCAGTCCGAGCTGAGGATTCTTGTCTGAAGAGCGTCCAAGTACAAAAGATACTGCAATTGCTATGAAGGACAACAGGATAAAGAAATATTCAGCATTTACCGCAGATCTTACGCCGGCCATTGCCGGATCTGCAACAGATTCTGTTGTTCTTGAAATAATAAGTCCTACAACTATAGGGACAAGCAACATTCCCATATTCTGAATCCAGTAAATTAGAGAATATGCTGTTCCAAGATTCTTTTCAGGAATAATCTTTGGAACAGAAGGCCACATTGCTGCAGGTACTAATGCGTAAGCAACTCCCATAATAGCAATACCTACATATCCAAAGGCCGGAATACCAGGAGCAAAGGCTATTATAAGGTGTGATACAAGCACAAGGAAAGAGCCTAATATCATAAATCTGGTAGCCCTACCCTTTGAGTCAACCAATGAACCAAAAATTGGGGTAAAGATCATTGTTGAAAACGGAATCAGAGAGACCATTAAAGAGGCTATCTCACTGTCTATTTCAAACCTCGGGATAATTATTGTAGTCGCAAATCTTCTGAAAGAGATTATACATGCATAGAAGAAAACGCAAAGCAAGGATACCAGAATAAAATGCTTGTTACCAAGGATTTTAAAAATATCTGAAAACTTGAATTTATCCTCTTTAACAGTTTGTGTATTGTTTCTCCTTGCCTCATCAGCAGTCTGCCGGTCAAGTTTACTATCCATAATGAGGAAAAATCCCCATAATGCAATTGCGACGGTCATAAGGATTAGCCCAACAACCGCAGGTTTGCTGGTTTCGGAAAAAGGAACAAAGCTTTGGTCAATATTAACAAGTCTTGGAACAACAATAAGAGCTGTTGCCGTACCCAACCTGGCTAAAGCAAGTTGCAGACCCATGGCTAAAGCCATCTCCTTACCTTTAAACCATTTAGCTATTGAACGCGTTACCGCAACACCTGCTATTTCACTGCCGAGTCCAAAAATGGCACAACCTGCATATGCAAGAGCAAGTGACGGTTTGTCAAAAAAACGTCCCAGCCATGTAGCAAATGAGCTCTGAGAGAAACTCTCTGAAATTGCATAAACAACTATTATAGATCCTATTACCATAAGTCCTACAAAGAGTGAACCGGTAATCCTTACGCCCCATTTATCAAGGAGCATACCGCAAATTACAAGTCCTCCCCATACGCAGAGAAGCGAATAAGCACCTCCGTAAAAACCATAGTCACTGATATTCCATCCAATGGCAACCATATCGGGATTCTGGAAAATGTGGGAGATTGTGGTAAAGAGGTCGTCAAAGAAATAGGATGCAAACATTGGGATTGATAATGTTAGCAACACTATCCATCTGGCACTCTTTGAATCTTTCAGTAGTTTTAATGCTGAATTCATTAGTTATATTTTAGGGGTTATTATTAAAAACTATTTTACGATGTTTGGCAATTCAAGTCCGTAGCCCTTCTTCTTATCTTCAGCTTTAAGCCAAATTGCAAGGACAAATGCAAATACACCAAGGGAGGCAAAAATGAGCATTGGAACAGTGTAATCATATTCCAGTGGATTTGTTATACCCTTATTGGTAGATGCAAGCGCAAAGCCAATTAACATAGGGAAAAGCATCAGACCGATATTCTGAATCCAGAAAACAACAGAGTATGCACTTCCAAGATACCTGTTTTCAACAAGTTTTGGTACCGATGGCCACAATGCGGCAGGAACTAGTGAAAAGCTTACACCCAGCAGAACAATAGCAGAATATGCAACAGGTTTTGTGAAAAGGGCATCAGGAGTTAAAGCAAAAACAAGGTGACAAGCGGTCATGAGTATTGCACCAAGCATGAGCATAGTGGCACCCTTTCCTTTTGTATCAAGAAATCCACCGAGAAGAGGGGTAAGAAGCATTGCTCCAAGTGGAAAATATGAAAAGATATCACTGGCATCTGTATTTGATATTCCCAGCCTGCACTCAAGCATATTTGCGGCAAATTTCTGAAAAGGGAAAATTGCAGAATAATACAATACACATAGGCCGGAAACTATCAGAAACGTTTTACTTGTAAAGAGTATTCCCAAATCACTGATTTTAAACGGCTCCTCAGGCTCATCTCCTCGTTCTCCAAGCTGTTTCTCAAGCTTTTTATCAAAGAAAAAGTAAGTTGTGAAACAAATCAAACCTATAAGCAAAAGAATAAGCACAAAAAGTACAGGTGCGCTTAATTCTGAATAACTTTCAGCTATTCTTGGAGATATTCTGAATACTGCAAAAACGCCAAGTCTCGCAATTGCCATTTCAATACCCATTGCTAAGGCCATCTCTTTGCCTTTAAACCATTTCACTATTCCTTTTGAAACAGTGATTCCTGCCATCTCAACTCCGCAACCAAAAATCATAAAACCCAGAGAAGCAAGTTTTGCAGATGCAGGAAAAGATGTCCACCAGGTTCCCAGCCAGGTTTCAATTTCAGTTCCGGCAAATGCAGGGCTTACAGCATAATACTTTAATGCTGCACCCCCTACCATAAGTGCTCCTGAGAGGAGTGCGGTTGATCTTACTCCTATCTTATCAAGAATCACTCCGGCAAAAATCAGGAATAGAGCAAATACATTAAGGAAATACTCCGAGCTTGCAAATGTTCCATAATTCTCAGGTGACCAGCCTCTTTCACTCTCAAGAAGACTCTGCAGCGGCGAAAGCACATCCACAAACATATAGGCAAAAAACATCATCAGGGCAAGCAGAACCAGGACGGTCCACCTTATATAAAACTTGTCCTTCAACAATAGAGATTTTGTTTCCACAGTTTAATTATTTTAGATTAGTTAAGTGTACAAAGGATTAGCTAAACTATTACTTTTTATCCTATTTGCAAAATAAAGTTTTGAAGGCTCCATATTGGAAATATATTGTAACTTGCCACGTTTTTCATGACCGCTCCCCAACAAACACCGGGGTTGGTTGTTAATAGAAAATAGTAGCAAAAGACATGAAGTATCTGAACAAGATAGATTCACCGGCAGATCTGAGGAGACTTGCACCCGAACAGTTACCCCAGCTTTGCTCTGAATTGAGAGAGTTTATCATTTCCTCCTGTGCCGAGAATCCGGGTCACATTGGCGCAAGCCTTGGAACCATAGAGCTCACTGTTGTCCTCCATTATCTTTACAATACACCTAAGGATAAACTTATCTGGGACGTTGGTCATCAGGCATACGCGCATAAAATATTGACGGGGAGAAGAGACGCATTTGTAAATAACAGAAAATACAAGGGAATTAGTGGTTTCCCAAAAATGAGCGAGTCACCCTATGATGCTTTTGGAGTAGGTCACTCTTCTACATCCATTTCAGCTGCACTTGGTATGGCAGTTGCTTCCTCTCTTGAAAACAGTGACGAACAGGTGGTGGCAATAATTGGAGATGGCGCACTTACAGGCGGCCTGGCCTACGAAGGTCTGAACAATGCAGGGGCAAACAAAAGTAATATTCTGGTTATTCTTAACGACAACCAGATATCTATTGACCCTAACGTGGGTGCAATGCATAACTATCTTATAAAATTCACAACGTCACATTTCTACAATAAGACTAAGACCAGAATATGGAAGTATCTTGGATCAGAGAAACTTCGTAATCTGGCCGGCAAGTTCCTTTTCAGCACAAAGGCGGCTTTCTTCAAGTCCGGGTCAGTATTTGAATCTCTTGGATTCAGGTATTTTGGAGCGATAGATGGCCACAATACTGAACAACTTCTTGAAACAATTGCCCAGCTTAAACAGATTGAGGGTCCAAAATTACTTCATATAGTAACAAAGAAGGGAAAGGGATATAAACCTGCTGAAGAAGACCAGGTAGTCTGGCATTCTCCGGGAAATTTCGACAAAAATACCGGCGTAAGGAAAACAAATGGTACCCCCACAGCCGACAGATATCAGGATGTATTCGGTGAGACTCTTCTTGAACTTGCCAGGATGAATAATAAAATTGTAGGTGTCACACCGGCAATGCCTACCGGATGCTCAATGAACATTGTGATGAAAGAGATTCCGGAGAGGTCATTTGATGTAGGAATTGCCGAGCAACACGCTGTAACATTCTCGGCAGGTATGGCTGCAAAGGGTCTTCTGCCCTACTGCAACATTTACTCCAGCTTTATGCAAAGGGCTTTTGACAGTGTTATCCACGATGTTGCAACTCAAAATCTAAAAGTAGTATTTTGTCTTGACAGAGGAGGACTTGTAGGCGAAGATGGAGCTACTCACCACGGAGCTTACGACCTGGCATATATGAGATGTATCCCCGGGATGATCATTGCAGCTCCCATGAACGAATTTGAACTGAGGAATATGCTCTACTCTGCACAGACACCATCCTGGGGAATGTCTACAATAAGGTATCCGAGAGGAAATGGTGAGGGACTTCCATGGAAAGGGAGACCATTTGAAGATATTTTACCCGGTACATCAAGAACTCTGTCAGAGGGAGAAGATATAGCCGTGATAACAATCGGTACAGCAGGAAATGCTGCCGCTGCGGCAATTGAAGAGGCTAAAAGCAAAGGATTAAATCCAATGCATATTGATATCAGGTTCCTTAAACCTTTTGATGAGAATGTTGTTCTAAAGGCAGCTGAGAGATGTGGCAAAATCATTACAGTTGAGGATGGCACCATTGTGGGTGGCCTTTTTTCCACTGTTTCAGAGTTAGTCGCAAAAAACTCTCTTAATGTCAAAGTTAAAGGCCTTGGAATACCCGACACGTTTATTGAACAGGGCACCATCCCTCAATTAAAGGCAGAGTGCGGATTTGACAAGGATGGAATTTTAAAAACAATCTTGGATGAGTCATCTAAAAGATAAGAGACCAATAGTCAAAGGCAACCTTATTAAAGGCCTTAAATACAAGCATTTCAAACCCGAACAAGATAGCAGGAGCAAAAAACTTGACAAATATCTGACTCATCCAGTTTGGGGATTGTTATCCTTTGTATTCATTATCTGGTTTATTTTCTACGCAACATTCACCCTTGGTTCATATCCTCAGCACGGAATCGAATGGCTAATGGATCAGAGTGCGGCTTATATAAGAGATCATATGGCTGCCGGATGGGTAAATGACTTTATAAGCCAGGGTGTGATAATGGGTGTGGGAAGCGTACTGGCATTTTTACCAAACATTCTTATTCTTTTCTTTTTCCTCTCCCTGTTGCAGGAGACCGAGTACCTTCCAAGAGCGGCAACCATTATGGATAAGTATATGCACCATATCGGATTGCATGGCAGCTCTTTTATACCTCTTCTGATGGGTTTCGGATGCAATGTTCCTGCTATAATGGCCACAAGAACAATTGAGAGAAAATCAGACCGCATCCTTACGATGCTGATGATACCTTATATACCATGTAGTGCCAGAATCCCAACATTCCTTTTATTTTCCGGAATATTCTTCCCTGAAAATCAGGTAATGGTTCTCAGTCTTCTCTATTTTGGAGGAATCATTACAGGAATATTGATGGCAATTCTCTTTAAAAAGATCTTCTTTAATTTTGGAATAAAAGACTACTCCATCCCGCTGCCCTCATACAGAAAGCCATCGTTTATACATTCTGTTAAAAGCATGTGGGACGCAGCATCGGAGTATCTGAAAAAAATTAGTACCGTTGTGTTGCTGGCTGTAATAATTGTATGGGCACTTGATTATTTTCCGCTAAAAGACCGGGATAATCCGGATCCAAACAGAGTTTCATACCTGGAACACTTTGGAAGGGTAATTGAACCAACAATGAAACCACTGGGCTTTGACTGGAAAATGTCAGTTAGCCTTGTAACCGGTATTACTGCAAAAGAATTTATTATAAGCACATTAGGCGTTGTGTATCAAGCAGAAGAGAGTACTGTAGGCAGCGAGGAGATGAATACCTCATTAATGTCACGAATACGCGAAGAGAAAGTTTTCAATAAGGCAAATGCGCTTTCATTCATGATATTCTCACTTTTATACATGCCATGTGTGGCCACTGCGTTTACAATAAGAAAGGAGTCAGGAAGCTGGAAATGGGCTCTTGTTTCTATTTTCAGCACGGTCGCAGTTGCCTGGATTGCAGCATTCTTTGCTTACAAAATGGGGTTGCTGCTACTATTGTAGGATATTAAAAAATTATGCAGTCAATAATTTTTCATTTTTTTTTGCAGATTAATCAAAAACCTATATCTTTGCAGTCCCTAAATTTGAAAGGGTTGAGCATAAATGCCGATGTAGCTCAGTTGGCCAGAGCAGCTGATTTGTAATCAGCTGGTCGGGGGTTCGAATCCCTCCATCGGCTCTAAAAAAAGTTATTTGAACGATTGCAATAATGGGGAGATACCAAAGTGGCCAACTGGGGCAGACTGTAAATCTGCTGGCTTACGCCTTCGTAGGTTCGAATCCTGCTCTCCCCACTTTTTTTATTTGCGGAAGTAGCTCAGTCGGTAGAGCATCAGCCTTCCAAGCTGAGGGTCGCGGGTTCGAACCTCGTCTTCCGCTCTTAGTAAGCCAGTGTAGCTCAGAGGTAGAGCGCTTCCTTGGTAAGGAAGAGGTCATGGGTTCAATTCCCATCACCGGCTCTACAAGTGTGTAATAAATTCATTAATATTTAATTTTACTATTATGGCAAAAGAAACTTTTAAAAGGGACAAGCCGCACGTCAATATAGGCACCATTGGCCACGTTGACCACGGAAAAACCACACTGACCGCTGCAATCACCATGGTGCTTGCAAGAAAAGGTCTCTCTGAAGTTCGCTCATTTGATTCAATTGACAATGCTCCTGAAGAGAAAGAGCGTGGTATTACTATTAACACTTCACACGTTGAGTATCAGACTGAAAATCGTCACTATGCTCACGTTGACTGTCCTGGTCACGCCGACTATGTTAAAAACATGGTAACAGGTGCTGCTCAGATGGACGGAGCTATCCTTGTTGTTGCCGCTACTGACGGTCCTATGCCTCAGACACGTGAGCACATCCTTCTTGCTCGTCAGGTGAACGTTCCTAGAATCGTTGTTTTCCTTAATAAAGTAGATATCGTTGATGACCCTGAGATGATTGACCTCGTAGAAATGGAGGTTCGTGAGCTTCTCAGCTTCTATAACTTTGACGGAGATAACGCTCCTGTAATCCGCGGTTCAGCACTTGGTGCACTTAACGGAGATCCTCAGTGGGAAGAGAAGGTAATGGAACTTATGTCATCTGTTGACAACTTCGTTCCAATTCCTCCACGTGAAAACGAAAAACCATTCCTGATGCCGGTTGAGGACGTATTCTCAATCACAGGTCGTGGTACAGTTGCTACAGGTCGTATTGAAACAGGTGTTATCAAAACCGGTGAAGAGATTCAAATCATCGGTCTTGGTGAAGAGCCAAAGAAATCAACTGTAACAGGTGTTGAAATGTTCCGTAAGATACTTGACAGAGGTGAAGCCGGTGATAACGTAGGTCTTCTTCTCCGTGGTATTGACAAAAAAGAGATCAAGCGTGGTCAGGTAATTGCAAGACCTAACACCATCACTCCTCATAAGAAGTTCAAAGCTGAGATCTACGTTCTTAAGAAAGATGAAGGTGGTCGTCACACTCCATTCCATGACAAATATCGTCCTCAGTTCTTTATCCGTACACTGGATATCACAGGAGAAATCATGCTTCCTGAAGGAACTAAGATGGTTATGCCGGGTGATAACGTTACAATCACAGTTGAACTTATCTACCCAGTAGCTCTGAACATCGGTCTCCGTTTCGCAATCCGCGAAGGTGGACGTACAGTTGGAGCGGGTCAGGTAACTGAGATTATTGACTAATTAACTTAATAAAGAGTTAGTCACCCCTTAAAGGTGGCTAACTTTATCTAGGGGCATAGTTCAAGGGTAGAATAGCGGTCTCCAAAACCGTTGATGGGAGTTCGAATCTCTCTGCCCCTGCAAAATCGATGGTTACGCGTCGTTTTTAAACAATCCGGTCAAAAGCAGAAGCTTCCACCTGCAAGAGGCCGACAATTAAATAAAGATGAACAAGATAAAGTTGTATCTTCAGGAATCGTACACCGAATTGGTAAACAAGGTTAGCTGGCCTTCATGGGCGCAGCTTCAGAGCTCGGCCATAGTAGTTATGGTTGCATCTCTTATCTTTGCCGGGGTCATTTTTGTTATGGACTTTGGTTTCAGGAACATTATGACAACCATTTACAACATGTTGTACTAATATGAGTGAAGTTACCAAAAATTGGTATGTCGTAAGATCTGCCGGTGGCAAGGAGAAGAAGGCCAAGGAGTACATAGAGGGAGAAATCAAAAGACTAAAGCTTGAGGACAGGATTTTCCAGGTTCTCATTCCTACAGAGAAGGTTTACCAGGTAAAAAACGGTAAAAAGGTCTCTGCGGACAGGATTTTCTTTCCAGGCTATATACTCATTGAAGCTATATTAACTCCGGAAATCCAGCATATAATACGCGACATTCCTCATGTTTCCGGCTTCCTGACAGACAAGGCATCAAAGGATAACAATCCTGTTCCGCTTCGTCAGGCAGAGGTCAACCGTATTTTAGGTAAGGTTGATGAGATGGCAGACAGAGAGGAGGAGAATATTACACCATTCATCATTGGAGAAGCCGTAAAAGTTGTTGACGGTCCATTTAATGGTTTCGACGGAACTGTTGAAGAGATTGACGAAGACAAGAAGAAGGTTAAAGTAATGGTGAAAATTTTTGGAAGAAAAACTCTCCTGGAGTTAAATTTTGTTCAAGTAGTTAAAGAATAAAAAATCAATAATTATGGCTAAAGAAGTTGCCGCACTCATTAAATTGCAGATTAAAGGCGGTGCAGCGAATCCTTCACCTCCTGTAGGACCGGCTCTCGGTTCAAAGGGTGTGAACATAATGGATTTCTGCAAGCAGTTTAATGCACGCACCCAGGATAAGGCCGGTAAAGTTCTGCCTGTCATTATCACTGTTTTCAGTGACAAGTCATTTACATTTATTGTAAAACAACCACCGGTAGCAATTCAGTTAAAAGAGGCTGCCAAAATCCAGAGCGGTTCTGCAGAACCTAACAGGAAGAAGGTGGGAAGCGTGACATGGGAGCAGATCCGCGAAATTGCTACAGACAAGATGCCGGATATGAACGCGTTCACTTTGAAGTCTGCCATGAGCATGGTAGCCGGAACTGCACGCAGCATGGGTATCAATGTTACTGGCACATTTCCTGAAGATGTAAACTAATAAATCCTGCGAAAATGAGTAAGCTGACAAAAAATCAAAAAATAGTATACGCAAAGGTTGATCCGCAGAAGCAATATAAACTTCTTGAGGCATGCAGTCTTGTAAAGGAGGTTACCTTTACAAAATTTGACGCTTCAGTTGATGTTGCAATGCGCCTTGGTGTAGATCCACGTAAAGCAAATCAAATGGTTCGCGGCGTGGTTACTCTTCCTCACGGAACAGGTAAGACCGTTCGTGTACTTGTACTTTGTACTCCAGACAAGGAGACCGAAGCAAAGGAAGCTGGTGCAGACCACGTTGGACTTGATGACTATATCGAAAAGATAAAGGGCGGATGGACCGATGTGGATGTTATTATATGTACACCATCTGTAATGGCCAAAATTGGAGCCATTGGTCGTATCCTCGGCCCTCGTGGTTTAATGCCTAACCCTAAAACAGGTACTGTGACAATGGATATTGCACAGGCTGTTAAAGAGGTAAAAGCCGGTAAGATTGACTTCAAAGTTGATAAACAAGGTATTATACATGCTTCTGTTGGTAAGGTGTCATTTGACCCTCACCACCTTGCAGAAAATGCTCTTGAGTTTATCAATACTGTAATCAAACTTAAGCCACAAGCGCTAAAAGGTACCTATGTAAAGAGTATATGTATCTCTTCTACAATGAGTCCCGGAATTAACATCGATAGCAAGTCGTTTAGTGCTGCTGAATAATAAATTTGTTTTATGAGAAAAGAAGAAAAAACACAGATTATTGAAAGCCTGGCAGCGCAACTTGAGCAAACACCTCACTTCTACCTGGCAGACATCTCCGGCCTTAACGCCGAGAAGACAGCCCTATTGCGCCGTACTTGCTTCGAAAAACAGATTAAACTGGTTGTTGTAAAGAACACCCTGCTTCGCAAAGCTCTTGAAAAGAGAGGAAATGCAGAAGTAGAGCTGCTCTTCCCTATACTTGAAGGACCTTCCGCTATCATGTTTACTGAGGCTGCAAATGCCCCTGCCAAACTAATCAAAGAGTTTGGAAAAAAACATGGCAAACCGGTATTAAAAGGTGCTTATGTACAGGAGTGTGCATACGTTGGTGAGAACCAACTTGATGCCCTCGTAGCAATCAAGTCTCGTGAAGAACTCATCGGAGACATCATTGGTCTTCTCCAGGCACCTGTACGTAATGTTATCTCAGCTCTTGAATCAAACGGAGGAGGTAAAATTGCAGGTATCGTTAAGACATTATCAGAAAAAGAGTAACAAAAAGAAAATTAAAATCATTTAAATATTTACAACCATGGCAGATATCAAAAAATTTGCAGAAGAATTAGTAAACCTGTCTGTAAAAGAAGTACAAGAATTGGCAAAAGTCCTCAAAGAGGAGTATGGCATTGAGCCTGCAGCTGCTGCTGTAGCTGTTGCCGGCCCTGCTGCTGCTGCAGTAGCTGAAGTAGCTGAGCAAACCCAGTTCGATGTTATCCTTAAATCACCAGGTCAGGCAAAACTTCAGATAGTAAAAGTTGTGAAAGAGATTACAGGTCTTGGTCTTAAAGAGGCTAAAGATTTAGTGGATGCTTCACCAAAACCTATCAAGGAGAAAGTTTCTAAAGCGGAAGCAGAACAAGTAAAAGCTCAGTTAGAAGAAGCAGGCGGAGAAGTTGAGATTAAATAACTCTACATCCCGTTGATCGGGTACCAATATCAGGTTTAGAGCCCAAAACGGCTCTAAACCTTTTTGTCGTTATTTTAACATAATTTCAACCAATCCGAATAAAATGTCGCAAACAAATATTAATCAGCGGATTACATTCGCGACTTCAAAGTCCCTTCTGGATTATCCAGATTTTTTGGAGGTGCAGCTAAAATCTTTCCGAGATTTTTTTCAGCTTGACACAACTCCTGAAAACAGGAAAAATGAAGGTCTCTATAAAGTATTTCAGGAGATATTCCCTATTACGGATACACGTAATAGCTTTGTACTTGAGTTCATTGACTACTTTATTGACCCGCCAAGATATTCTATTGAGGAGTGTCTTGACAGAGGTCTGACATACAGTGTTCCGCTTAAGGCAAAACTTAAGCTTTACTGTACAGATCCCACCCACGAGGATTTTGAAACAATGATCCAGGATGTATATCTTGGAACCATTCCATACATGACCCCTCGCGGGACATTCGTAATAAACGGTTCGGAGAGAGTGATCGTTTCCCAGCTCCACCGTTCTCCTGGCGTTTTCTTTGGACAGAGTTTGCACGCCAACGGAACAAAACTATACTCTGCACGTATAATCCCGTTCAAGGGATCGTGGATAGAGTTTGCAACTGACATTAATAATGTCATGTATGCATACATTGACCGGAAGAAAAAGCTTCCGGTAACTACTTTACTTCGTGCCATAGGATACGAAAGCGACAAGGAGATTTTAGACATCTTTGGTTTAGCTAATGAAGTAAAGGTCACAAAAGCAAATCTCAAGAAGTGTGTAGGCAGCAAACTTGCTGCTAAAGTTCTCACTTCATGGAACGAAGATTTCGTTGATGAGGATACCGGAGAGGTTGTATACATTGAGAGGGTAAGAGTAATTCTTGAGCGAGAGACTATTCTTGAGGAGGAGCATATTGATGAGATACTGGAATCCGGTGTAAGCACCATACTTATACATAAAGAAGATGTAAATCTTAACGACTTTGCCATTATTGCAAATACTCTTCAAAAAGATGTCTGCAACACCGGCAAAGAGGCAGTATACTATACATACCGTCAGCTCAGAAACTCAGAACCGGCAGATGAGGCAACTGCACGTGACGTAATTGACAAACTCTTCTTCTCAGACAAGAGATATGACCTGGGAGAGGTAGGAAGATACAGGTTAAACCACAAGCTTAACCTCAATATTCCTGACGAAACCAGAGTTCTTACAAAACAAGATATAATTGAAATTATACGTTACCTCATACAGCTTATAAATTCAAAAGCAGTAGTTGATGATATTGACCATTTGAGCAACAGACGTATCAGAACCGTAGGTGAACAACTTGCAAATCAGTTCAGCGTAGGTTTATCAAGAATGGCCAGAACAATCAGAGAGAGGATGAATGTCCGTGATAATGAGGTCTTCTACCCTATTGACCTGATTAACGCAAAGACACTCTCTTCTGTAATCAACTCTTTCTTTGGATCCAGTCAGCTCTCTCAGTTTATGGATCAGACAAATCCTCTGGCTGAGATGACTCATAAGAGAAGGCTCTCTGCTCTGGGTCCAGGAGGTCTCTCAAGAGACCGCGCGGGTTTTGAGGTAAGGGACGTACACTATACACACTACGGAAGGCTTTGTCCAATTGAAACTCCTGAGGGACCAAACATCGGTCTTATCTCTTCACTTTGTGTATATGCAAAAATCAATGACCTGGGATTTATTGAAACTCCATATAGAAAGGTTGTTGAGGGTTTTGTTGACATGACTGCTAAAGGTTGCGTTTATATGAGCGCAGAAGATGAAGAGCAGAAGATGGTGGCGCAGGCAAACGTACATATAGCTGAAGACGGTCTCATTACTGATGAGAGGATAAAATGCCGCTACGAAGCAGACTATCCTGTTGTAGATAAATCCAAAGTTGACCTTGTGGACGTATCTCCTAATCAGATAGCTTCAATTGCAGCATCACTCATTCCTTTCCTTGAACATGATGACGCCAACCGTGCTTTGATGGGATCAAATATGATGCGTCAGGCAGTTCCGCTGATTCGTCCTGAATCGCCTATCGTTGGAACAGGCCTTGAAGGACCCGTTGTTAAGGACTCAAGAACTCAGATTGTAGCAAGAGGAAAAGGTGAAGTAGTTTATGTAGACGCTCGTGAAATTCATATCAAATATGAGATGACAGAAAACGAACGTTTTGTAAGCTTTGATCCTGAAGTTACTATTTACAGACTTCCTCTGTACAGAAAAACAAATCAGAATACCTCAATAACTCTTAAACCTATTGTTAAAAAGGGTGACAAAGTTGTCGCAGGGCAGATAATGACTGAAGGTTATGGCACACAGGGCGGTGATCTTGCCCTTGGCAGAAACCTTAAAGTTGCGTTCATGCCTTGGAAGGGATATAACTTTGAGGACGCTATTGTAGTATCTGAAAGACTACTTAGAGAAGATGTCTTCACATCTATTCACGTTGACGAATACATCATGGAGGTTCGTGATACTAAACGTGGTATGGAGGAGCTAACATCAGACATTCCTAACGTAAGTGAAGAGGCCACAAGAGACCTTGATGAAAATGGAATTATCAGAATAGGTGCTAATGTTGAACCTGGTGATATTCTAATTGGAAAGATTACTCCTAAAGGTGAAAGTGATCCTTCTCCGGAAGAGAAGTTGCTCAGAGCAATCTTTGGAGATAAGGCCGGCGACGTTAAAGATGCCTCTTTAAAGGCTTCTCCTTCACTAAGAGGAACTGTAATTGACAAGAGACTCTTTTCAAAGGTTGCCAAAGAGAATTCAAAACGTGGTAAATCAACCTCTAAGAACCAATTGCAGCAGGCAGAAGAGAATTTTGACCGCAAAGCAGCAGCTCTGCGTCAGACTTTCCTTTCAAAACTCCTTGAGCTACTTAAGAGCAAGAGCTCAAATGGAGTTAGTGACCTGTATGGTGTTGAACTTATTACCAAGGATCAGCCATTCACTTACGAAGCACTCAACGCTTTGTCTTATGAGAATATAAATCCTGCAAAGTGGACATCTGACAAGAATACAAACACTCTGGTTAAACAACTTATTAACAATTATTTAATTGCTCATAAAGAGTTTGATGCTGAGTTAAAGAGAATTAAATACAACCTCACAATCGGAGACGAACTTCCAACCGGTATCATGCAGCTTGCGAAAGTTTATATTGCAAAGAAACGCAAGGTACGTGTGGGAGATAAGATGGCGGGCAGACACGGGAACAAGGGTATTGTTGCCAAGGTAGTTCGTGATGAGGATATGCCATTCCTTGAGGACGGATCTACTGTAGATATTGTACTTAATCCACTGGGTGTACCTTCCCGTATGAACCTTGGGCAGATTTACGAAACTGTTCTGGGCTGGGCCGGTAAGAACCTTGGACACAAATACAGTACGCCTATCTTTGATGGAGCAACTCTGGATGAGATTACCGCAGAGACAAATAAAGCAGGAGTTCCTAAGTACGGCAAGACTTATCTTCGCGACGGAGGTACTGGTGAATTGTTTGACCAGCCGGCTACAGTGGGTGTTATTTACATGCTTAAACTCGGCCACATGGTTGATGATAAGATGCACGCCCGTTCAATTGGGCCTTACTCCCTTATTACCCAGCAGCCGCTGGGCGGAAAGGCTCAGTTTGGAGGCCAGCGTTTTGGAGAGATGGAGGTTTGGGCATTGGAGGCATTTGGTGCTGCCAATATCCTGCAAGAAATTCTCACTATCAAGTCTGACGATGTCACAGGACGTTCAAGAGCATACGAAGCCATTGTTAAAGGAGAGACCATGCCTCAGCCGGGTATTCCTGAATCTCTGAATGTGCTTCTGCATGAACTTCGCGGTCTGGGACTCAGCGTTAATCTTGACTGATCATAATTAAGTATTTGAACATTTGAAAAGAGAATAATATGTCTTTCAAAAAAGAGATAAAGGTAAAGAGTAATTTCAACCAAATTTCCATTGGTCTGGCATCTCCCGAGGAGATTCTTGAGAGGTCTTCTGGTGAAGTGCTCAAACCGGAAACTGTTAACTATCGTACATACAAACCGGAGAGAGATGGACTCTTCTGTGAACGCATATTTGGTCCTTACAAGGACTATGAATGTCATTGCGGTAAATACAAGAGGATTCGTTATCGCGGGATAATATGTGACCGTTGCGGTGTGGAGGTTACCGAGAAAAAGGTAAGGCGTGAGAGAATGGGTCATATAACCCTTACAGTACCGGTTGCTCACATCTGGTATTTCCGCTCAACTCCAAATAAGATAGGCTACCTGCTTGGTATACCATCAAAAAAACTGGAAGCTATCGTATACTATGAAAGGTATGTTGTAATTCAGCCAGGAATTCTTGCTCAGGAGGGTGTTCGTGTAAACGACTTCCTTAATGAGGATGAATATCTGGAGTTGCTTGACAAACTACCAAAGGAGAACTCTATGCTGGAGGATGACGATCCTAACAAGTTCATCGCGGGAATGGGCGCAGAAGCAATTCTTAAGATGCTCCAGAGGCTTAAACTTGACGATCTCTCTTACGAGCTCAGAAACAAAACTGAAAATGAGACTTCTCAGCAAAGAAAAGCCGAGGCTCTTAAAAGACTCAGTGTTGTTGAGGCTTTCCGGGAGTCAAGAGAGATTAACAACCCTGAGTGGATGGTACTGAAGGTAATTCCTGTTATTCCACCTGAACTTCGTCCATTGGTTCCTCTTGACGGAGGAAGGTTTGCAACATCTGACCTTAACGACCTTTACAGAAGGGTTATCATAAGAAACAACAGACTTAAAAGACTTATCGAGATTAAAGCACCGGAAGTAATTCTCAGAAATGAGAAGAGGATGCTTCAGGAGGCTGTTGACTCACTGTTTGACAACTCTCGTAAGTCTAATGCAGTTAAAACTGAGGCAAACCGTACACTTAAATCACTTTCAGATTCACTTAAAGGTAAACAGGGTAGGTTCCGTCAGAACCTCCTCGGAAAAAGGGTGGACTACTCTGCCCGTTCCGTGATTGTTGTGGGTCCTGAACTTAAGATGCATGAGTGCGGTCTTCCAAAAGATATGGCTGCAGAGCTGTTTAAACCATTTGTTATCCGTAAGCTGATTGAACGCGGAATTGTTAAAACCGTAAAATCTGCCAAGAAGATAGTAGACAGAAAAGACCCGGTAATATGGGATATACTTGAGAATGTGATGAAGGGACATCCGGTGCTTCTAAACCGTGCTCCTACCCTGCACAGACTAGGTATACAGGCTTTTCAGCCAAAACTAATTGAAGGAAAAGCTATTCAGCTCCACCCACTTTCATGTACAGCATTCAATGCTGACTTTGACGGTGACCAGATGGCTGTACACCTCCCTTTAGGAAACGCTGCTATACTTGAAGCTCAACTACTTATGCTTGGCTCCCATAATATCCTTAACCCTGCTAATGGTGCCCCTATCACTGTTCCGTCACAGGACATGGTGCTCGGTTTGTACTATATAACTAAAATAAAGCCGGGTGCTAAAGGTGAAGGGAGAAGATTCTACGGACCTGAAGAGGTAATAATTGGTTACAACGAAAAGAGTGTAGATCTTCACGCTGAGATTGAGGTGAGATTACCTAAGGTAATGTCTGATGTCTCTCAGGGTTATGAAATGAAGAAAACAACTGTTGGTAGAATACTCTTCAATCAGGTTGTACCAAAAGAGGTAGGATTCATCAATGAGATTCTGACTAAGAAATCTCTGAGAGATATTATCAGCAATGTACTTAAGGTATCAGGAGTGGCAAGAACTGCTCAGTTCCTTGATGATATAAAAGAGATAGGATACACAATGGCATTTAGAGGAGGCCTGTCGTTCAACCTTGAAGATGTTATTGTTCCTGAGGAGAAGGAGACACTTATTGAAGATGGATACAAGCAGGTAGAGAACATTATGTTCTCCTACAACAATGGTCTTATCACAAACAATGAGCGTTACAATCAGATAATTGACATCTGGACTACTACAAACTCCAAATTAACTAACATAGTAGAAAAGAGAATTGCAACAGATAAACAGGGATTCAATCCTGTTTATATGATGCTACACTCCGGTGCCCGTGGATCAAAAGAGCAGATTCGTCAGCTCTCCGGTATGAGGGGACTGATGGCTAAGCCTCAGAAATCAGGAGCCTCTTCTGCTGAGATTATTGAGAACCCAATTCTCTCTAACTTTAAAGAGGGTCTTTCAGTTCTTGAGTACTTCATATCTACTCACGGTGCGCGTAAAGGTCTTGCCGATACAGCTCTCAAGACAGCTGATGCCGGTTACCTGACCCGCCGACTTGTTGACGTTTCGCATGACGTTATAATAAATGAAGATGATTGCGGTACTTTAAGAGGTCTGGTTGCAACTGCAATTAAGAATAAAGACGAAATTGTTGAATCGCTTTATGAAAGAATTCTGGGCAGAACCTCTGTTCACGATATCTACAATCCTCTCACCGGAGAGAAGATAATTGAAGCAGGAGCTCAAATTACAGAAGAGATAGCCGAACTGATTCAATCCCTGCCTATTGAGCACGTTGAAATTCGCTCCGTTCTTACTTGCGAATCCCGTAAAGGTGTTTGTGCAAAGTGTTACGGAAGAAACCTTGCTACCGGCAGAATGGTTGAGAAGGGAGAGGTTGTAGGGGTAATTGCAGCTCAGTCAATTGGTGAACCTGGTACTCAGCTTACACTACGTACCTTCCACGTGGGGGGTACTGCATCAAGCATAGCATCTGAAAATGAAATCGTTGCAAGATATGAAGGTCGCCTTGAACTTGAAGAGCTTCGTACTCTTACAAGAACAAACGATCTTGGTGAGAAGGAGACTATTGTCATCGGCCGTACAGCTGAAATGAGGATAGTTGATGTAAACACAGGTATAGCACTCTATAATCACAACATCCCTTACGGTGCAACTCTCTATCTGAAAGACGGAGATTTAGTGAAGAAAGGAGATCTGATTTGCGAATGGGATGCATACAATGCAGTAACTATAGCTGAAACAGATGGTAAGGCTGTGTTTGATTCACTGATTGAAGGTGTAACATACAGAGAAGAGGCCGCAGATGAATACTCACTCCATAAAGAGAAAGTTATCATTGAGTCAAGGGATAAATCAAAGAATCCTACAATTAAGATTCTTGAGGATAAAATTGAACTCAAGCAATACAACTTACCTGTGGGTGCTCATATCATGGTTGAGAACGGTCAGAAGATTAAAGCCGGAGATATTCTTGTTAAGATTCCCAGAGCCATCGGTAAGTCCGGTGACATCACGGGAGGTCTTCCAAGGGTAACTGAACTTTTTGAGGCTCGTAATCCATCTAATCCTGCCGTGGTAACTGAAATTGATGGTGAGGTTCTTATGGGTAAAATCAAACGTGGAAATCGTGAGATAATTATTCAGTCAAAGAGCGGGGAGAAGAAGACCTATACTGTTCCACTTACCAAACAGATTCTTGTTCAGGAGAATGACTACGTAAGAGCCGGTATGCCTCTATCAGAGGGTGCCATCTCCCCTACCGACATTCTAGCTATTCAGGGACCTACAAGGGTTCAGGAGTACATTGTGAACGAGATACAGGAGGTGTACAGAATGCAGGGTGTTAAGATCAATGATAAACACTTTGAGATTATTGTTCGTCAGATGATGCGTAAACTTGAGATCGTAGATCCTGGTGATACCCGCTTCCTCCCTGAACAACTGGTTGATAAGTGGGAATTCATGGAAGAGAATGATACCATTTACGATAAGAAAGTGGTTCTTGATGCGGGTGATTCTGCTGAGCTGAAACCGGGAATGATAGTTACCGTAAGAAGGCTCAGAGAGGAGAACTCCATGCTCAAACGCCGTGATCTTAAGACAGTAGAGGCAAGAGATGCGGTTCCTGCTACTTCAAATCAGATACTTCAGGGTATCACAAGAGCGGCACTCCGTACAAACAGCTTTATGTCAGCAGCCTCCTTCCAGGAGACTACAAAAGTACTCAGCGAAGCTGCTATCTTTGGTAAGAAAGACACTCTTGAAGGTCTCAAGGAGAACGTTATCTGCGGACACCTGATTCCTGCCGGTACCGGCACCAGAGAGTTTGACAGAATGGTGGTAAGCTCAATGGAAGACCATATGAAGCTGATGAAGAGCAAGAAAGAGTAATATCTTATGCTTGTTATATAAAATGAGAGGAGGATGACAAATGTCATCCTCCTCTTTTTATAATAAGAACTTAGTTATTTAACCTCTATCATTACAGGTGGTGCTAAATGTATAAATGTAAGTGGATTGTAAGTCTCTTTATAGAAAAGAGATGGAGTCTCAGTCTTACTAACATCCAGTCTTACAAATTCATCAAAATTAAAAGGATCATTTGGGATTGGTGTAATAACACCGTTAGAATAGTCATTGATTCTAACGCCAGCTGATGTTCGCAAAATTCTCTTTACAATATGTTCCCTGCTGGGTGCGTTATAGTACTGCCTGTTATCAATCATACAACTTGAAGTTTCAGGCCTCCATACACCAAATGTGAAATAATATGCACCTTCATATGCCCTTACCGAATACCCAACTTTATCAATAAAATGTCTCCACTTTATTTGCACTAAGTTTGATGTAGTATCTACGTTAGGATAGAAACCATATTTTGACCATGATGTTAATGAATTTTTTTCTGATTCGGTAATGGTTTTATCTTTATTTGCAGCAGTAACATATTCATCGGCTAATCTGCCAAAACCGTGACCTCCTGCTTCGTGGTTAATTATGTTTTTGAAGTTTATATAATTCCTGGTTGATGTACTCGCAGGTGAAATTGCAATAGCTCTGCCATCACTCCACATCCAGCATGTACCGGCATATCTGTCCTGATTAACTACAAGAACAACAAGAGTATTGTTAAGTTTCCCCTTTACCTCCGGTATTGTTTCAACTTTTTTAAAGACAAGAGCATCGTCTGTTTCCATACTGGAGCCCCCTTTAAAAACGGTGCTGAAAGCTGTTTTTTTAGTTATATTCTGATCTGTTTGTGTAACACCATTATCTTGAGAATATACTGCGAGCTTGTAAACTTTAAAGTATTCCCTGTATGATTTATATGGTTCAACGGAGAAGAATGCTTCAATACCATCATTCATGTCCTTTTCAAACTTGGCGCCATCTAAGAAATTTTCAACTGCATAACCGTCACCGGTAAATACAATCTCGTTTGGATAGGTCCCTTTTGTATTGGTAAAAGCTACTCTGTACTCACCGTTTACATATCCCCCTTTTGTTCCTGTTGTAAATGAATAAACTGAAGATACTGTTCTTGAATTTTGTGTGTCAATTGAGTATACTCTCCAGTAGTATTTAGTATTTTCTTTAAGAAGAGCAGGTGAATAGCCATATAAAAGAGTGTCAGTCCTCATAACAATTGTCTGCGGACCTTCATCAAATGTATTGAGCTGAGAAAATTGAAGTTCATACCTTACAACATCACTATCAGGATCTGAAGCTTTATTCCACCTGAATAAAGCCAATCTGTTGAAGTCTGTTGTATTGTTTTCAGGGTAAGTAATTGTTGGAGCCTCAGGAGCTGCGTTTGTCTTTCCTGCCTGAGTTACCCTTATTGTTTTTCTTAAATATGTTTCAGTGCCCTCTTTTCCTGTAGAGACAATAATATCTGCAGATCTGCTATCATAGGTTTTATTCTCTTTTGATACAATCGTGACAGTGGACTCACTTGGTGAAGATAAAGGCGTCACAGTCAACCAATCAGCAGTAGAACTTAGTGTCCATGAGTAATTTGATTTTATGGTTAAAGTTGATGTTGATGCAGTGTATGCGAGTGTTAACTGTTCTGAAGATATTGTTAGAACCGGTGGCGGATCTTTCTTACAAGAGCTTGACAAAATTATCAATAACAGAATTGGAAAATATCTCAAAATTGACTTCATATTTGTACGTTTTTCCAAATTTAAAAAATCTTTCTAATAAAAGCATTAAAAAACCCGGCATAGGCCGGGTTAAAATTTTAGAATCTGTATCCTAAACCTAGACTTAATGTTCTATTTATGGGAGATTCGTTTGACGATAAAATGTAAGAGAGATCAATCGTTACACCTTTGAGACAAACCCCAAGTCCACCACTTATATAGGATGGAACACTCTTTGAACTATCTCCATAGTGTCCTCCTAACCTAACATTAATAAGATTATTATATGTATATTCAATACCTATACCTGCCATCAGCCCTGAAGATGTAAACAGATAGCCCGCATTCAGCAAAGCAGTCAGGTTGCTGCTCTCTTTTAGAACTGTTTTATAGGCAAAGCCGGCGCTAAGATGTGCTGGTAAAGAGTAAGGTCCATTACCATAATCCAGCTTTGAGCCCAAATTAGCAGCTTTTAATCCAATGTTAAATTTATCAGTTGAATAAGTAAAGCCAAGATCGCCACTAAAAGCATTAGCTGAAGCTTCTTCATCAATTTTAGAAGAGATCATATTTACATTTACTGAGGCAGAGATATTTCCGGTAATTTTATATGCAACTCCTAAACCCGCAATAAAATCTGATGGTTTAAATATGCCAGTAGAGAGTCCGTTTTCATCTGATGTTGGAACTTCATCATATTGAATCTGTCTTCCGGCAAATGTAACAGAAAAACTATTTCCTAATTTAAAAAACCCTGAGCCTCCAATCATTGTCAAATCAGTACTCCCGGGCATCCACTTTGTATATAATGCTGCTATCGCAGCTTTTGAATCTGAGAATGCTGTTGCGGAAGTATTATTAAAAAAACTATATGCATCTGCACTTGTCGCAACTCCGGAACCTCCCAGAGCAATTGATCTTGCATCATGTGAATATCCCAGATAAGAGACACTTTGAGCATTGGAACTAATAAATACTGTTAGCATTACTAACAGGGAAAATACTTTCTTCATCATAACTTGACAATATTGTTTTTAATCTCCTTTCCGTCCATTTTTACAACTACATTATATACTCCACCCGCTATGCTCTTCATATCAATTTTTGCTGGATCAAATGGAGAAATAGCAAGATTACTATTATAAACTTTTGCTCCTGAAGATGAGAAAATTGAAACTTCAACAGGTTTCTGTGATCCCGCCCTGACGTAGAGGTAATCTTTTACTGGATTAGGATAAAGGTCTATCTCCTTGGAACCATCCCTTACAAGAGATTTAAAAGTCACTGATGCACTCTTATTTAAAGCGTCAGTTGCAGTTACAGTAACTTCTGTTAATCCGTACCCAAGTGAGGTTAAATAGATTTTGTTTTCAGCAACATTTGCATGTACTATTGTACTTGGGACTGACTGTACTGTATAACTCAAAGGTTCTCCGTCTGCATCGGTAATAAAAGATGAAAGATCAAAATTAAAGCTTTGTCCAATGCCTTCTATATATACATTTGCAGGTTGTCCGGCAACCAATGGAGGATTATTTTCTCTGATAATATAATCAAAGCTCTTTATTGCTACAGCTCCATATACATCCTTTACTTCAATTGACCCGGTATAGCTTCCGGCAGGAGTATTTATGCCTGTAATTGAAACCTGTATCTTACCATTGCTCTCTGTCGCTGTTGCAGCTGATGAACCGGGTACAAGCTTCCATGTCATTGTATGGCCATCAGGATCTGAATAGCTAAAGTTTATGTATGTAGTTTGATATGCTTTTATATCTCTGGTAATTCCGTCTAACGCAACAATTACAGGAATTTTATTTGCCTCTGTTACAATATTTGATGTTGGTGATTTAGCAGATCTGTTGCTTGAAAAGTCATAAGCATCCACAGATATATAGTATCTTTTAGAGAATTCCAGATTATTTAAGGTTGTCCCTATTTCATCACCAACATTAAGGTCTCCTGTTGTAACGGTCTTGCTGTAAATATTTGCTGAACTTTTTGAAGATCCAGTAGGAATTGGTTCTGTACTATAGTAAACAGTAAATCCGTATGCTTTTACGTCGTCCTGATCTGCTGTTACTTTCCATTTAACTGTTATGTTATTAGATTGAGTGGTAAGTTCAACCGATGACACCGGACTCGGTGCTATAACACTTGAAGAGGCAATGGCTGCTAGTGCATTAACCATTCCTGTTCCAAGTTTCCCAGCATAACCTCTGTTATATTCATAAATATCTGTGGTATTGTCTACAAGCCTATCCCATAGCATCTCGTTTGTAAAACCAGGGGCACCATAGTATGATGCGACAAGGGCCGCTACGCCTGATACATGTGGACATGCCATTGATGTTCCCCTCATATAACCATACTGGTTTGACGGATAAGTACTATAAATCCTTCCATAACCACTTTCTCCTCCTGGTGCTGATATGTCAACCCAACTTCCATAGTTTGAATATGTTGCTTTTGCAAAATTTGGTCCTATCGCAGCTACAGAAAGTACTCCTTCATAACTGGGAGGTGTTGATTCCTGCCGGTTATCATTGCCTGCTGCAAAAATTACAATCCCTCCCTTCATTGGACCATACTGGTTTCCATTCTCATCCACACCTGCATATTTTACAAAATAATCAATTGCAGCTTTAATTGAGCTTGGCAGTGGAATGGGATCTTCATAGCCCCAGCTGTTCTGAGAAATTATTGCACCATTATCTGCTCCATACTTTATAGCAGCAGCTGTATTTGCACCTACACCTTCATCTTCAGGTTCATCTGAAAATATCTGACAAGACATTAAACGAACACCAGGTATGTTGTTGGCAGCATCACCTCCGGCAACTCCTGCAACACCCTTACCATTATTGTTTACAGCACCAACAGTCCCTGCTACGTGAGTACCATGATCATCAGCTGTAATGGTGCCCATATTTCTGATAAAGTTAAAGCCGTAAATATCATCAATATATCCATTCCCATCATCATCCTGAGATCTTGAGCCATTGAATTCAGCGGTATTAATCCACATATTTGCTTTGAGATCTTCATGATTAAAATCAACCCCTCCATCTACAATAGAAACAATTACCTCTTTATTACCTTTTGTATAAGATTTCCATACAGGAAGAACATTAATATCAGAGCCGGCTATATAACCTGTTCCTGAGCCATCGTTATAATAGTGCCATTGTTTAGAAAAATCAGGATCATTAAAAGGAATGGCCACATCCATTCTTTTTATATTTGTTTTGAACTCAACTTCGACGACTCCCTTAACCTGTCTTAGATCTTTATTCGCTTTAGTAGGTGTAATTGATTTATCAAAGTAGAGATCATACCAAAGATGCAGCCCTTCCCTCCTTGTTCTGGCCTCAAACTTACCTGCATGTGGAAATGTCCTTTTGAACTTTGCAGCTCCAAATAACTGAACCATTTCACTCATAGACTTATCTGAAGTTTTGGTAATGATTCCGGATTCATCAACAGAATTTTCAATATTCTTTGCAAAATCATCTGTTACCAACACTCGCACCGTTCCGGGAGCAATTTTTGTACTATCTTGTAATTGTAAACTATTATAATTGTTTTCATAACTCTTCTCTCCCTTGTCATCCTTCTGACAAGAGATGATAAGTAATGATATTGCAATAAGAGGTAATAATTTTCTTATCATTTCCTGATGTTTATTGATTAAAGAATTTTAAGACATTTTGTAGACTTTCAACTTTGTTCCATCTTATTTTATTACTCTTTAAGAATTGGTTAAATTCACTCTTTTTGTCTTCAGGCAGTTTATTTTCAATTGCCTTCTTTGATGCAGGATATACCTGACCATCAACAACTATGAAATATGAAGTTCTAAGTTCTATTAATTTTCCATAGTCTCGGTTCTGTTTTAATTGCATATGGTTCTGACCAACTACACCGGCTTCAACAGATGTTAATTTAGTTACAGCAGAGCTACTTGCAGAAGAGCCATATGCCCCTTCTGTTGCATTAAGCTTAGCAAAGTCACCTAATACCAGCGTTGCAATAAAACCGTGTTCTTCGGTACCTACAACTTTCATCACTCTGCCATCTACATACATAAATTTGTCATTGCCGGTATCTACCAGGAGTAAATCTTCACTCTTAGTTTCTCTGACAATACCCTGGTCATCTATGTAATGAACTGTACTACCCTGTACATGAATGTTAATCTTTCTGTCAAATTTTGTCCCGCCTTTTGTATAAATTGTGGCGTCTCTAAACTCAGGATAAATATATGGCCAAAGAGTAGAGCACTCTTGTGCATAACTGCTCAGGGCGAATAAACCTGAAATTAACAATAACAATAATTTTTTCATGATATTCTAATTTTATATTAGAAAAAAGGGCAATTCTTTGGGAATTGCCCTAATCGAAATATTTATAGTAAACTCTATCTCTTGAGTTTAATATCAGCAGCAAATATATTATACCAGCCTGCGCCGCCAGATTTATCTGCGTTTCTCCAAACATATGAACCAATTTCATCCATGATATCCATTGAGAAATCAGGGTTGATCTTGATTGTAATATTTTCACCGTCTGCAATTTCCACTGCTCCATCTGGACCATAGTATCCTCTTAGTTCAATGAATCCGTAAGATGTACTTTCTGCAATTCTTTGTCCTTTAGGCACTTTGATTTCAGTCATAGTTTTGTTAACAACTCCATATACTGCTAACGAACTTCCATCAACAACAAAGTTTGAAATCCAAACTTTAGAGACGTCAGATGCATCTTTTGCAAATGTCATAGTCCATCCTTGTATTCCATTAAAATAACTTGTACCTGTGGCATTGTAGCTTCCAAGTATTGGAGTTAACGGGTGGTCTAAGTCATTAATTGTAACTGTACAAACTTTATCACCTCCAACATTAGCACCCGGTACAGCAGTAATCTCAACAGAGAACTTAAGGTCACCTGTGAACAGACCTGCTTTGTTGACAATGTTAATCTCTATGAAAGAGTTTCTGTTTTGCGCATCAAATGTGATTGTTGCAGCAGCATTTTTTAATGTGTAGTTTGTACCCTGTTTTGCAGAGATATCCTTAACAGTATATGTGGCTGTAACAGTCTTACCATCTGGAGATGCAAAAGTAACAGGCAATCTTACTACTCCACCGTCTTCCTTCACACTCACTGTTGGGGTTGTAAAACCAACGAATGAATCTTTATCCTGGAAGACAGGCGTCTTGTTTACATCACAAGAAGCTAGCACTAATGCTCCTATGATAAAAATATTGAGAAATTTTATTAGTTTTTTCATAATCAGTTTAAAATTTATTGATAACCTTCATTTTGAACAAGATTCTCGTTTACGTCCAGCTCTCTCTTAGAGATAGGAAGTGCAAACATGTAACTGTCAGCAGCTATAGTCTTTTTCGCAGCAGGTCCATCATAATCATTTCTTACGATGCCTTTTCTTGTACGTGAAGCATCAAACCAGTAATGACCTTCAAAAGCAAGCTCTTTACGACGCTCAAGATAAACGTTATCTGCACCTACACTTGTATATGCTGCAGCACCTCTGTTGGAAGTTATTTTGTTTATATCTGCAAGAGCTGTTACACCAGCAATACTTGCACCGTTAATAATCGCCTCTGCTCTGTTCAGATACATTTCAGAAAGTCTCAGAACAACAACGTTGCTTGTATTGTGAGGAGAAGTACCCTTACCAATATATTTTGTAGTCCAGTGGTGACCAGGAGCTTTGCTGTCTGTCTGGAACAATTCACCACGAGCATCGCCATCTTCGTAAAGATTAACGATATCCAAAGCTGCTCCACAGTCTGCATAACCTTTAGGACTTGTCATCTGAGCAGGTGTTTCCCACTGACCATGATATGAGTTGGATGGTTTTCCGTATACATCAAAAATTACCTCACCATCTGTGTGAGCTTCTACTCCCCATACATCATAAAGTTCATCAGCAGTCCACATTGTAAATTTAGGATTGTTAATAACCTTAGTTGCATAATCAGCTGCTTTTTGCCACTGCTGAGAATAGAGATAAGCTCTTGAAAGCAGAGCCTGGATAGCAGGAAGGGTTACAACTGATCTTGGATCAGCAACACCGGCTCTTTCATAAGCAGGGTCAATAAGAGTTTCAGCTTGAAGAAGGTCCGCAATAACTTGCTCATAAACCTGTTTAACAGAGCTTCTTGCAGGCATCTCAGTTCCTGTTGCATCAGTGTGAAGTATAATCGGAACGCCAGGGCCATTTGAATCAAATGCATACGAGCGAGCAAATAGTCTAACAAGGTCAAAATGGGCTAGTGCTCTTAAGAACAAAGCCTCAGCATGAAGATTGTCAAGCATATCCTGAGTAACACCTGTTGCAACTTTACCCTCTAGATTGTCAATTACATTATTTGCAGCAGAGATTACAAAATATGCAGTTCCCCACAAACCAGATGTAGAGTTCTCGTTGTAAGTCAGATCAGATGGAACAGTCATACGTCCTGAGTCAAACGGAGCAGGACTTTTCTTTGCGTTACCTGAACGCATTTCTGCCTCAAGTACAAAGTAAGCACCATACCAGTTTGTACTTGTCAGAGGTGAATATGCACCCGCAACAGCTTTATCCAAACCTTTGTATGATGAAAGTGTCAATTCAGAACTTTGCGTCAGTTTAGGAGCCTCCTCTAGGAAACCCTGACAACCGGCAGCAAGCAGTGTTGACGATAAAATTGCTATTAGTATTGTTTTTTTCATCTTTAATCAATTTTATATTTTTAGAATGATAATTCCAAACCACCTACAATGGTTTTAGTCATAGGATAAATACCTGTACCCATACCTGTTACACCTCTTTCCGGATCCCAGAAATCAACATCGTGGAAAGTGTAAAGGTTGTATGCGCTTACATATAGTTTCAGACCGGACATCTTAATTGAGTCCATCCATTTTTTAGGGAAACTGTATGACAGAGTAATATCTTTAATACGTGCATAACTACCATCCTGCAGCCATCTTGTGCTTGCGAATGCATATGAGTTACTTGCAGTACCTGCAATTGGCTTAGGATTCACTCCTACATCACCTGGCTGTTTCCAGTAATTCAATGAAGCTGTAGATTGATTCATACTCATCTGGTTACCATCAGCATTGATGTATCTATTCTCAACAATCAGAACTTTATTTCCAGTCTTAAATTCAATGAAAGCACTCAGGTTAAATCCTTTCCAAGAAAGTGAAGTATTGAAACCACCGGTAAATTTAGGCTCAGGAGAACCTGCATAAATCCAGGCTCCTTTATTGTAGTCGTTTGACAATGAGCCATCAGCAGTTCTCCATAGTGCTTCACCATTTGAAGGGTTAACTCCGTAGTAATCTTTCAGGTAGAATGTATACATACTCTTTCCTACTGTGTGTTTCAAACGTGAGTCACCCGAGTATGTAATCTCTGTATTATCACCTAGATTCAAAAGTTCTGTCTTATTGTAAGCTATGTTCAAACCTGCATTCCAGGTGATATCCTTGTTTTGAAGGATAGTTCCTTCCAGCTGGAACTCAAGACCTGTATTCAGCAACTCACCAATGTTAAGGAAGTTCGACGAGAAACCTGAAGTTTGCGGAACGTTTTTGCTAAGCAACATATCAGTTGTAAGCCTTCTGTAAGCATCAATGCTACCATTCAGTCTTCCAAAGAGACCAAAGTCCAGACCTAGGTTCCATGATTTGTTAAGCTCCCAAGAAAGATTCTGATTACTTGGAGTTGAAGGAAGCATACCGGTATACCCGTTATATGCAGTAGATGCATAAACACCATAAGCACGATATGCACTGATATTATCATTACCATTAACACCATAGCTTAAACGAAGCTTAAGCAGATCCACCATCTTAATGTTCTTAAACCAACTTTCGTTATGGATATTCCATGATCCACCGGCTGACCAGAAGAGACCCCATCTTTTGTTAGAACCGAACAATGAGCTGCCATCATACCTTACAGATCCTTGTAGCAGATATTTTGACTCATAGCTATAATCAAAAATTCCGAAGAATGACATAAGTGTACGAGCGCTATAGTCGTAACCACCTTCGTCATCAGCAGGAGTAGATGTATTTGGATAAGGAATAGCAGGGTCAACGTTAGGTGAGTAAATATAGTATGAGTTATAAGTCCTTCTCATCGCCTCTTGTCCAACCAGTGCCCTTACATTATGCTGATCATTGAAGATATTATTGTAAGTAATTGTATTGGATGTTGTTAGCTGCATATACTGCAAAGTTGATGACTGAAGTGTTGTTGCTCCGTCAATATCTGTCTCAGGTGACCAATAACGGCGGCCTTCGCCAAATGTACCCTCTGCAGCATTTGTTGTCTTAATAGTAATGTTCTTAATTGGGCTCCACTGTAAGTAGAATGAACCTTGCATTCTGTACTGTTTTTCCCACTGATCATCATATTCTGCAGTTGCCCTTGGGTTGGTATAACTGTTATACGGAATATTGATATTGTGTGTACCATCCTCGTTATAAGCAGGAGTCCAAGGTAGGAGAGTCATTCCTGAAAAAGCAGGGTTGGAATAGTACAAAGATTGCATAGGAACGTCGTTAGCAACTGTATAAGCTAAGTTAACGCGGGTTCCAATCTCAAGTTTGTCAGTTAATTTATAATCTGAGTTAACACGAGCTGTTAATTTTGAGAAATCAATACCGTAGAATACACCTTCGTTCTCCTGGTAAGAGAGAGAAGTATAAAACTTACCTCTTTGATTACCGGCAGATGCGTTAATCTCAAATTCTGAAAGTTTACCCAGGCGAGAGAAATGATCCATCCAGTCAGTCAATGGTTTATCAAGCAAAGACATTGGACG
Organism: uncultured Bacteroidota bacterium; assembly: GCA_937901965.1. GTDB lineage: Bacteria > Bacteroidota > Bacteroidia > Bacteroidales > UBA932 > Bact-08. The sequence continues at coordinate 75,894 of CALGSW010000012.1, read as the reverse complement.
ATAGTAAAGACCAGCTGCGTTGTCAGGATCGTATTTGCTCTTGTTTGCAGCAGATTCGATCTCCATCCTGTTCTTAGCAGCATCTCTCTGGAAACCTAACAGTTGCTCAGCATTCATTATGCCGAAATTATTGTCATTCGAAAGTTGAGAAATACCGTATTTTGCTCTTGCATTGAATCTTGCTTTTCCCTCTTTACCACTCTTAGTTGTTACAAGGATAACACCGTTAGCAGCACGAGAACCGTATACCGAAGCAGCAGCAGCATCTTTAAGAACTGTTATTGATTCAATATCACTTGGGTTAATTGATGCAATAGCGTTACCTGTATTTGTAAAGTAGGACTGGTCACCATTCATAACCGGAATACCGTCAACCACCCATAGAGGCTCACTGCCAGCATTGATGGAAGATGTACCACGAACACGAATTTGAGAAGCAGCACCCGGCTGACCTGAAGCAGCAGTAACCTGCACACCGGCCATTTTACCAGCCAACATTTTGTCAACTGATGTAACGGGAACTTCTGCAATTCCCTCCCCTTTAACAGTAGAAACGGAGCCTGTTTTAGCCTCTCTTCTAACTGTACCGTAAGCCACAACCAATACGTCTTCAAGAGCGATTGCAGATGGGCTTAACACAGCGTCTATCACTGTTCTGTTTGACACAGGTATATCACTCTCGGTGTAACCTATGGAACTAAAGGTAAGTACTGCATTCGGAGCTGCACTAATGGTGTATTTACCATTAATGTCCGTAGAGACTCCAGTACGGGTTCCCTTCACCAGTACAGATGCAAACGGAATTGGTTCACCTGTGCTGGCATCAGTGACAGTACCGGTAATACTGATACTCTGTGAGTAAGCAACGCTTGTCACGAAAGCTATCAGAACCGTTAGAATTAATCTGATTTTTTTCATTTAGTTAATTTTTGGTTAATAAAAAGTTTATTAGGTTTAAGTTGTTTATTCCTTGATTGAAGTTGTTTCTAGAAATGTTAACTACAAATATAAAGAATTTTATTTAAAAAAAAAGAGGATGGCTAACGTTAGCCACCCTCAAACCATTAAATAGTGTAATAATTACTTCTTAGCCCACCACAGTTTTGTGTTGTATGCGTCTCCGCCAATGCTTGTTGCTGCGGCCTTTACGTTATCTGCATTAAGAGTATACTCATTTGTATCATACTTAAGACGAGGTACTATATCAGTACCTGTGTCATTAGCAGTCACAAATTTAACACCATTGTAGGTAACCTCATTAGGTTTAACAATTGATTTAGGATAACCTGTTCTGCGATACTCTGCCCACGCTTCAAATGACTGTGCAAAAAGGTGAATATACTTCTGTGTAAGTACAATCTCTTTTTTACCTTCAGCGTTTGCGGCATCATATCTTGCAAGTACTTCATCTATGTAATCCTCGTCAACTTCAGCTCCCCACATTTCTAGTGAAGCTCTGATTCCCTCTTCAAGGTTAACTTTGTCAAAATCGTTAACCTCACTCTTCATGAAGCAAACAGTAGGATAATCAAGGAATGTTGACCAGAAGTTTGGCTGAATAAGAAGCGGAAGTGGCTGTCTTGTCATGTTAATAACAGTTGCACTGTTTGCATTAACGAAACCACCGGTTGCAGCATCAAGCATTCCGTAAGGGACACCGGTTTTTCTGCCTGTTGTATAGTTACTTTCTCCAATATAGACTTTGAATCTTGGATCTTCAAGTCCTGCAAATGGATTTGTATACCCTTTATCAGTATCGTTAACACCTGCCAGTAGACCTACAAATTGTTTAGTAAGAGTAAAGTCATTACGTTTACCTACAATAAATCCATTATAGAATGGTGCTTCATTAGGAGCTCCGGGGCCGGTGAACTGAATAATAGCATTATCATCATTTGAAGCCATAACGCCTTCATTTATGATGGCTTTTGCTGTTGTTTTCCAGTCTGCCTTTACATTTGACATTCTTAATGCAATTCTCAATCTTAATGAGTTCCCAAAAGCAACCCACTTATCAAGATCACCTCCAAAAATCACATCACCGCTTGTCCATCCTTTGTTTCCTGCTTTAATGGCATCAACAGCTGTTTTTGCGTCAGCAAGAAGTTTAGGGAACAGGTCACTCTGTTTGTCGTATGCGGGCATTACTATGTCAGGAGCTTGCCATGCCTGAGTGTACGGAACATCTCCAAAGGTTTCTGCCAGAAGTTCAATTGCCCAGATTTGCATCAGTTTGGCAGTTGCAATCTGAACTGAATTATCGCCATATGCAGCCATATTTCCTTTGGTTGCTTCATTTGTATTCAGATTTATAATATCCTGAAAACTCTGGGTGATGAAGTATGTGTTTCTGAAGAAACCATCGGTAACCTCTTGTCTGAAAAGGTATCTGTCCTCAGATGTATAGTTTCTTTGTGCAAGGTGCTGGCAGGCAATACTTGACTGACGGCCTGAACGCCATACATCATACAGGTAGAACCCGAGCTCTCTCTGAGCATAGGTCATAATATAAGGCGTTGGAACACTTGTAGTTGAGTTTGGACTTTTGTTAATCTCATCAAACTCCTTGTCACAGCCTGTTAATAAAACAGGAAGTGCCAAAAGTGCAAAAAATAATTTTTTTATTGTATTCATATATAGCATCTCCTATTAATTAAAAGTTAAAGCTCAGACTGAAACCGAATGATTTTGTTGATGGTATGTAACCACCCTCAATACCCTGAGCGTTTGATCCCGCCATTTGTAAGTATTCAGGGTCAAAGTGTTTGGTAGCCTCTCCCCATATAGCAAGGTTACGTCCAAATGCAGATACGCGAAGTTGTTTGATTGGACCTGTAAATTTGGCTGGAATTGTGTAACCCAATCTGATTTCACGAAGTTTGATGTAGTCTGTGTCAAATACGTTCTGTTCGTCATTTCTGTCGTAGTGGTATGCTCCGTAAGTCTCAGCACCTAATACCTTAGTATTTTTAACCGGTGTTGTTGTAACTGCTCCGGTTGCATCTGTGTAGACAAACTTGCCGGCAGCGGCATCCCATTTACCATAGTAACTGTCAATCAGCACACCCTCTTCACGGATATCTTTTCCGTTCTGCAAAGCAGATTCTTCAAAGATACCAGAGTACATACCCCACATATAAGATGTGTAATACATATGTCCTCCTCTCTGCATGTCAAGAAGAATACTCAAGTCAAAACCTTTGTAGTTAAATGTATTTGACATACCTGCAGTAAAGTTAGGTGTTGCATTACCAATGTTTCTGATAGGGGTTGCTGCATAATATCCGTTTGCCGGATTAACCAGTTTATTACCCTGATCATCATATACATAACCTGTACCATAAATTACAGGATATGAAGCTCCTGTAAATGCTCCTGACTTAACACGGAATGGAGCATTCTGGAGGTTAAGGTAGTTTAGCCCCTCTGCAATTTCAATAACTTTATTTTCAAGTGTACCTAGGTTAATCTGCATATCCCATGTAAAGTCTTTTATCTTAACCGGAACAAGATTTAATGTAACTTCAATACCTTTATTTGACATATGACCTGAGTTGATATACATGCTTGCATAACCGGATGCTCCCGAAATCATAACAGGTACAATCTGATCATATGTATCCTTCTGGAAGTATGAAATGTCAAAACCAACTCTGTTATCAAGCATACGAGCCTCTAAACCAACCTCCCAAGATCTTGTTGATTCAGGTTTCAGGTATGGATTAGACATTGTTGTAGGAGGATTGTAGCGTGGATTTGAATCAAATGCGCCACCAGTTGATGCTGCATAGTAAGATTCAAGGTTATAAGGATCTGTATCATTACCAACCTGTGCCCAGCCACCGCGAACCTTTGCAAAATTGAGCCAGCTCAGATCTTTGAGAGCATCAATAGATGTGAGAACCGCACTAAGGTTAACTGATGGATAGAAGTATGAACGATTATTTGAAGGAAGTGTAGATGACCAGTCATTTCTGGCTGTAACATCAAGATAGATAAACTGATTCCAGTCAAGTGTCAGGTTGCCGAATACTGAGTTGATTCTCTTTTGAGTTTTAGTGTCATATGCAGTAGCCTTAACATTTGAATTAGAAAGTGTATAAAGATCCGGAATTACCAGTCCACCTACTGTTATACCGCCTGTTCTCCAGCTTTTTCTGTCTGATCTGCTTGTACCGATAATTGCAGACACACCCATCTTGTCATCAATAAACCTCTTGTTCAGACTTGCGAAGAGCTCCATGTTAGTTTCAAGTCCCTCTCTAACGTCAAGGTAGTATTCAGAAGTTGCCTGCGATCCCACAGCAAATCTCTCTTCCATTGCCAGATTGTAATAGTCAACCCCTACACGACCGGTAATTTTAATCCAGTCTGCTAGCTTCAGGTTAAGTCCTGCATTTCCGTATACACGGTTTCTTCTGTCATTCTGATGGTTTCTGTATGCAGACCAGTATGGGTTATCTGTGTACATAGGAGTACCATCATCCCATGATGTTCTGTTCCATGTTCTCTGTGTTCCGTCAGGATTGAGGTACTCTCTCAAATCATAATAGTCCAGTTGAGTCTGTGACCACTGCCACATTTTCTGAACCGGGTTTCTGTCTCCGTATCCTGTCTCAGGACGACCGGTAGCTGCGTTATTAACGTAGTTCACATTTGCCCAAACATCCAGATATTTATTCATATTTGCAGTTCCGCTGAAGCTGATTGTATTTCTGCTCAACTTACTGTTTGGTGTGATACCAGTTATTTCACTGTTAGTGTAAGATAACCTGAATGTACCATCTTCGCCACCTTTAGCAATCTGAATATTATTTGTGTAGTTTACTCCATTCTGGAAGAATGTTTTGTAGTCATTTTCAGGATAAACCCAAGGCCTCTCAACCAGGTAGTTCTTAGTATCCCAAGGATCAAAAGCATTCCATTCCAGAACCTTCATGTTAGGGTCATATTTAGGTCCCCAGCTTTCATCTGTTGCATAGTCAACAAGTCTGTAAGTTTTACCGTTGATGTTTGCAGCAAGGAAACCGTCCAGCGTTCCTGCACCTTCGTAAACAAAACCACCACCGTACAATTTCTGAAGCTGTGGCATATAGGCAGCTTTGTCAATCGTAACAGATGAGTTAACACTTACACCAAAAGTTTTCTGTGAAGCTTTAGCCTTTTTTGTTGTAACCATTACAACACCGTTTGCAGCTCTTGAACCGTAGAGCGCAGTTGCAGAGGCACCTTTAAGAACAGACATTGACTCAATATCATCAGGATTTAAGTCTGAAGCAAGGTTACCAAGGTCATAACCGCCGCCGCCTGTTGCGCCGTATGAGAAGTCAGCATTACTGATAGGAATACCGTCTACAACAAACAGAGGCTGGTTGCTGCCTGTCAGTGATGTATTACCCCTGACATTGATCTTTGCTCCACCGCCCATCTGCCCTGAAGCAGCCTTAATCTGTACACCGGCAACTCTTCCTGAAAGTGCAGAAACAACGTTAGTTGTACGCACTTTCTGAAGTTCGTCACCCTTAACATCCTGAACTGCATAGCCGAGAGCCTTTTTCTCACGTGAAATACCGAGGGCAGTAACTACCAGCTCATCAATTTTGATTGCATCTTCTTCCAGAACAATCTCAACGTATGCCCTTCCGTTTAGAGCAATTTCCTGAGTTCTGTAACCGATTGAACTAACAATCAGTGACGCATCATTTTGTACATTGTTGAAGGTAAATGTACCGTTCTCTGCTGTGTTAGTTGCAGTTGTAGTGCCTTTCACAACAACGGTAACAAAACCCAGTGGCTGACCATTAACGTCTATTACCTTTCCGGTAATGCGTCCCTGCGCCCAAGAAGAGACTCCTGCCAACAGGAGAAGAAGAGTAACGGCAATTAACTTGCCGACCCTTGTAAAATTCTCTTTTACATTCATAAATAAGTTTTTGTTAAGTTTGAAATTTAGGTTAACCTTATTAACTAAGGCATAGCAAATATAGAAAAATATATTACACTTCCTAACTTTACAGCCACTTTTTTAATGAAAAAAGGTGGCTTTTTCAAGCCACCTCAGCGATATTTGCTTATAATTCCTAACGTTACACAAGTCCCTGTTCAAGAGTAGCCTGTGCCACTTTCATAAAGCCTGCAATGTTTGCGCCGTTAACATAATTAATATATCCGTCGCTCTGTTTTCCATATTTCACGCATGCCTGGTGGATACTGCTCATAATTTGTTTCAGCTTTGCATCTACCTCTTCTGCAGTCCAGCTTATATGCATTGCATTTTGAGTCATTTCAAGGCCAGAAACAGCAACTCCGCCAGCGTTTACTGCTTTACCCGGAGCATAGAGAATCTTAGCTTTTACGAATTCAGCTATAGCTTCAGGAGTACATCCCATGTTTGAAATCTCACCTACGCAAGTAACTCCGTTTTTGATAAGCTCTTTTGCATCATCTCCGTTAAGTTCGTTCTGGAATGCACATGGGAGTGCAATATCCACCTTTACCATCCAGGACTTCTTACCTGCAATAAATTTTGAGCCCGGGAATTTGGTGGCATATGGAGCTACAACGTCATTATTTGAAGCACGGAGCTCTAGCATGTATGCAATTTTTTCTGCATTCATACCCTCTTCGTCAATAATAACACCGTCTGGTCCTGAAAGGGCAATAACCTTTGCTCCAAGCTCTGTTGCCTTAAGAGCGGCACCCCATGCAACGTTACCAAAGCCTGAAACAGATACGGTTTTTCCTTTGATATCAATTCCTCTTGTAGCAAGCATATGAGTTACAAAATATACACCGCCAAAGCCTGTTGCTTCAGGACGTATGAGAGAGCCTCCCCATGTTGCACCTTTACCTGTAAGAACACCGGTGTTTTCGCGTGCAAGCTTCTTATAATATCCAAACATATAGCCAACTTCACGTCCGCCTACACCTATATCACCTGCAGGTACGTCTGTATCAGGGCCCAAGTGTCTCCACAACTCTGTTATAAATGCCTGGCAGAAACGCATAATTTCTGCATCTGATTTACCTTTAGGGTCAAAATCAGAACCACCTTTACCGCCACCCATAGGGAGAGTTGTAAGGGCATTCTTGAAAGTCTGCTCAAAACCAAGGAATTTAAGGATTGAAGGGGTTACTGAAGGGTGAAAACGGAAACCACCTTTATAAGGACCTATTGCATTATTAAACTGAACTCTGTAACCAAGGTTTGTCTGCACTTCGCCCTTATCATCCTGCCAGGTAACTCTGAATGTAAAGATTCTATCCGGCTCAACCAGTCTCTCAACAATTTTTGCCTTTTCAAATTCAGGATGCTGGTTGTAAATCCCCTCAATTGACTCCAACACTTCGTGAACTGCCTGAAGGTACTCTTTCTCATGGCCATATTTCTTTTCAAGTTTGGCCATTACTTCTGCTACTTTCATAATAGATTTTTTTGTTATTTATGTTAGTTATTATGGTACTATATTATTCAACTTCCCAGGTTGCCCCGCTTACCAGCAGGTCATCCATACATTGTATAGGTGATTTTGAACGAACCTCTGTTACCTGATCTCTGACATTATCATCGTAAGTTGTATCCTTTACGGCACGGATAACTCCAAGTGCAACCGGATATTCAGGATATTGCATATCAATAAGCATGGAATGCAGGCCCGGATTCTCCTCACGGGCATCGTGCACTAGAATATCTTTTTCTGTAATACCATTCTCACCCAGTTTTACAACCTTTAGCTTAATTCCGTCCAGCATAAGACCCTTATCTCTGTCTTTACCAAAAATCATTGGCTCTCCATGCTTCAGAACTATAGTACGGTCAGATCTGTACTCACGATCCACAAGATTCCAGTGGGTTTTATCATTGAAAATCACGCAGTTCACCAGAACCTCAACTACTGCCGTTCCGTCATGTTTTGCCGACTCCAGCATAATATCCTGCGTAAGCTTAAGTTCAACATCAATACTTCTTGCAAAGTATGTACCTCTGGCTCCCAGCACGAGGGCACCCGGATTAAACGGATGTTCAACAGTTCCGTAAGGTGAGGTTTTTGTAACCTTTCCCAGAACAGAAGTTGGAGAATACTGCCCCTTTGTGAGGCCATAGATTTGATTATTGAACAGAAGAATATTTATATCAATATTTCTTCTGATTGCATGTATAAAGTGATTGCCCCCAATTGCAAGGGCGTCCCCGTCTCCGGTGACCTGCCATACTGATAGTGTAGGATTTGCAACTTTTACACCTGTCGAAATTGCAGATGCGCGACCATGGATACCGTGAAATCCATATGTATCCATATAATATGGGAATCTTGATGAGCATCCGATGCCGGAAACAAATACAAATCTCTCTTTTGTATAGTTAAGAGCTTCGCATATATCAGGCATTGCTCTCTGAACTGAGGCTAAAATGGCGTGATCTCCGCAACCCGGACACCATTTTACCTCTTGATTACTTTTGAAATCCTGTGGTGTATATTTCATTTCAAATAATTTTTCTTGTTAGAGATTAAAGTATTGCATTTACTGCATCAACAATTTCAGCTACAGTAAAAGGCTGCCCCTGTACTTTATTATGCTGGAAATAATTGAATTGCTGATGACATGCTCTCAGGTAATTTGCAAATTGACCGCTGTTAAGTTCGCAAACAATTATCTTTTTGAACTTTGCAAATACATCTGCAGTATTTTTTGGAAGAGGAAATATATAATCAAAGTGAGCGAGGCTTACCCTCTTTCCCTCTGCTTGTAATTCCTTTAAAGCCGTATAAAGATGGCCATATGTTCCTCCCCACCCTACTATCAGAACGTCTCCGCTCTCCTCTCCAATAACACTCTGGTCAGGAATATAATTTGCAAGTCTGGCTACCTTTTCTGCGCGCTCTCCCACCATTCTCTCATGCACCAGAGGATCCGATGAAACAGCTCCATTGTTATTCTTTTCCAGACCTCCAACCCTATGCTCAAGACCAACTGTTCCCGGCAGTGCCCATCTTCTGGCAAGTCTCTCTTCATCACGTTTGAATGGCCAGAATGGTGTCTCTTCAGGTTTTTCTATAATTGGAGGGTTTATCTCAGGATAGTCAGACATTTTTGGTATTCTCCAAGGTTCAGAACCATTCCCAAGGAATCCCTCAGTAAGAAGCATCACAGGCATCATATGCTCCATTGCATATTTTGCAGAGTAGAATGCTGCATCAAAACAATGTGATGGAGAGTGAGCAGCAATAACTGCTATAGGGCACTCGCCATTCCTTCCGTACAATGCCTGATTAAGGTCTGTCTGTTCTGTTTTTGTAGGGATTCCTGTTGACGGACCCCCACGCTGTACATCTACTACAACAAGTGGTAACTCTGTCATTACTGCAAGTCCCAGTGCTTCCGATTTAAGAGAAAGTCCGGGGCCTGAAGTTGTTGTAACAGCCAGGCTTCCGGTGTATGCAGCACCTATTGCAGTACATATTCCTGCAATTTCATCTTCGCACTGTAGTGTTTTTGCATTTAACTCTTTATGGAGTGCAAGCTCTTCAAGGATGCTTGTTGCAGGAGTAATGGGGTAAGATCCGCAGAAAAGCGGCCTTCCCGATTTTTCAGAAGCGGCAAGTAATCCCCATGCAGTTGCCTGATTTCCGTTGATGTTACGGTACAAGCCTTTTTTAAGCTTTGCAGGCTCTATTCTGTATGTATTTGGAATAGCGTGAATATTTGATGCATAATTATAACCATCCTGAAGAACTTTCTGATTTGCTTCAATCAGTACCGGGCTCTTTTTGAATTTCTTCTTAATGTATTTGAAAGTAAACTCAAGTGGTCTGTTAAACATATAATAACACATTCCCAGAGTGAACATGTTTTTAGATCTTACAATCGCTTTAGGATCAAGACCGCTATCCTTCAGACTCTCTTTTGTAAGAGAAGTTATTGCTGCAAAAATTATTGTTCTGTCCTCTATCTTGAGCTCCTTAACAGGATCTTCTGTAGCGAATCCTGCTTTCTTCAGACCTTTCTCATCAAATGTGTCAGAATCAAGTATAATGGTTGCTGTACTTTTTGTCCACTTTGCATTTGCTTTTAAAGCTGCAGGGTTCATGGCTACAAGTACGTCACAAAGATCTCCTGGGGTCCTGATCTCTCCGCTGCCAATATTTACCTGAAATCCTGATACACCAGAGATTGTCCCCTGAGGGGCCCTTATCTCTGCCGGAAAATCCGGAAATGTTGAAAAGTCGTTTCCAAAAAGGGCTGAGGCGTCTGCAAACAGCGTTCCTGTTAACTGCATACCATCACCGGAATCACCGGTGAAACGAATCACAACCTCTTTTGTGTCAATTACCTTGTGTTGCATATAAGTTTGTTTTCAAAATCTAGACAAATTTATACATTATTCTTAACCAAAAAACTTTTTTGCCTAAATTTTAAATTATTATAAAATATTGAATATTTGATACTATTTGTTAAGGATTTACAATCTCCACTCTTACAGTTTAAAACGAAACAGCCAATATTTGGGACAGAGAACTTTAACTCTTCTGAATTGTTATATTTTATTATATTTGTAGGATATTATTATGGCTATTATAAGAAAACTTAACGGTATTGCCCCTAAAATCGGGAAAAACTGTTTCATTGCAGAAAATGCTGCAATAATTGGAGATGTGGTAATTGGTGACGATTGCAGTATTTGGTACGGTGCCGTTTTAAGAGGGGATGTAAACCCCATAAGAGTGGGTAACCGGGTTAATATTCAAGATGGTGCTGTACTTCACACACTTCACAAAAAATCTGTTGTAGAGATTGGAGATGATGTCTCTGTAGGGCACAACGCAATTGTTCACGGAGCAACTGTGGGAAGTAATGTACTTGTGGGAATGGGTGCAATTTTAATGGACAATGCTGTTGTTCCTGATAATACAATTATAGCTGCAGGAGCAGTTATTTTGAGTAATGCAAAGCTTGAACCCGGAGTCTATGCAGGTGTTCCGGCTAAGAAGGTGAAGGAGGGTACTCCGGAAATTGGTGAGTCGGCCAGAAAAAATGCTGCCGGCTACATGAAGTACAAGGAGTGGTTCCTAAACTCATACGAAGAAGTGTAACCAAAAATAAATAATTAATCAAAAATTCAACTTTAAATGAAAAAAATTCTATTGTTCGCAGCCCTGGTGGGGCTATTTGCGTGCCAGCCCAAGCACGACGGATATGTAATCGAAGGTACGATTACAGGTGAAAATCTTCCTGAGGGAAAGGCAATCCTTACAAACTTTGCAAGAGCTGAGCAAATTTCAGACACAGCTGATTTCATCGGTGGCAAATTCAAATTCGAGGGCAAGGTTGTAACTCCGGAAAATTACGCAATCACAATTGAGGGAATTGACGGAAGAATCCAATTTTTCCTTGACAACTCTCACATAGTAATTGAAGCTGCCGCTGAAGATTTCCCAAATGCAACTGTTACAGGTGGCGTTACAAATGACCTTGTATCGGCATTAAGGAAACAGCACCAGGAAGTTAATGCTAAATATGGTCTGGACTCTTTAATGAAGGAGTACGGAAACAAAGAGACCTCTCCTGAAAGAAAAGCTGAGATTATTGCTATTTATAATCAGTCAGAAAAGGAGTCAAATTCTATTGATTCAGTTTTCCTTGCTACAAATCCTACTTCGTTCTATTCAATAATTCAGCTTGCTCAGAAAGTTGAGGATTTTCCTATGGCTGAAATGGAGGAGAAGGTAGCTGCGTTTGAAGCACTTCCTGAATTCCAGGGGAACAGATATCTTTCTCAAATTGAAGAGAGTATTGCAACACTAAAAACTCTTGAAGTGGGTATGGTAGCTCCTGACTTCACAATGAACGACCCACAGGGAAATCCTGTTGCTCTGTCATCTGTATATCCTCAAAACAAGATTACAATGATTGACTTCTGGGCTGGATGGTGTGGACCATGCCGCCGTTTCAACCCTACACTTGTTGAGATTTATAAGAAATACAATAAGCTGGGATTTGGTGTTCTGGGAGTCTCTTTTGATAAAGATGCCGAGCTGTGGAACAGCGCAATTAAAGATGATAAACTAACATGGACTCAGGTTTCGGACCTTAAGTATTGGGAGAGTGCAGCTGCCAAGCTTTACCATGTAAAATACATTCCTCAGAATATCTTTGTTGACAGTGAAGGTAAGATTATCAAGCGTAAAGTTTCTGAAGAGGAATTAGTTCCTTTCCTTGAAGAGTATCTGGGTGTTAAAGCTAAATAACATCATATAAAAATTCTTGAAATTATGAAGGGGCTTGCAACTTGTGTTGTAAGCCCCTTTTGATTTTGAGTCAGCAGGAACTATAGTAAACTGAATGCTGCTGTAAGTCCAGCCATCACAATAGCCACCATACTCATTAACTTAATAAGGATATTAAGTGAAGGTCCGGAGGTGTCTTTAAATGGATCTCCTACTGTATCTCCTACTATTGCAGCTTTATGGCTTAATGAACCGGGACCGCCAAAATTACCCTCCTCTACATATTTCTTGGCATTATCCCATGCTCCTCCGGCATTAGCCATGAATATTGCCAGAACAAATCCTGCTCCAAGACCTCCTGCAAGTAATCCCATTACGCCGGAAACTCCAAAGACCACACCTGTAACAACAGGGACAATTATTGCCAGCAAAGAGGGAAAAAGCATCTCTTTTTGCGCACCCTTTGTTGATATTTCAACACATCTGGCGTAATCCGGTGTTGCCTTACCCTCAAGGATACCTTGAATCTCCCTGAATTGCCTTCTCACCTCTTCCACCATTTGACGGGCAGCTCTCCCTACAGCATTCATTGTAAGCCCACAGAAAAGAAATGACATCATTGAACCCAGGAAAACTCCTGCAAGCACTTTGGGGTTCATCAGAGAAATATTGTAGTACTCCATGAAATCAGGTATCGTGGCACTGGCAACTTCAACTGTTCTTCCTGCAATGTCAATTGTTGTCTGACCTAAATGGATCAATCCGATTTTAATCTCCTCTATATATGATGCGAGTAAAGCCATAGCTGTCAAGGCTGCCGAGCCTATGGCAAAACCCTTGCCTGTAGCAGCTGTGGTATTCCCTAAAGCATCAAGGACATCTGTTCTTTTCCTTACCTCAGGTTCAAGTTCACTCATCTGAGCATTTCCGCCTGCATTATCAGCTATAGGGCCATACGCATCTGTAGCTAGTGTTATTCCGAGAGTTGACAACATTCCCACAGCCGCTATTCCTATACCGTAAAGGCCCATACTCAGATTCTCAGCCATCAGCATATTTTTGACATCAAAATTAGTAGCACTCAGAAAGGCCAGAATGATAGCCGCAGTAATAGTAAGAACCGGTATAGCTGTGGAGACCATTCCAATCCCTATACCCGATATAATAACAGTAGCCGGACCGCTTTGAGCACTCTCAGAAATGCTTTTTGTTGGCTTGTATGAGTGTGAGGTGTAATATTCAGTTGAGTACCCTATTATTATACCTGCAACTAATCCTACCACTACTGAAAAAGATATACCTACCCAGTTTTCAATTCCGAGTATGTACAGAATTCCAAACGTTGCTGCTGCAATGAGAATAGAACTCACATTTACACCTAAACCGAGCGAACCCAGTAACTCTTTCATCCCGGCACCCTCTTTCGTTCTTACCAGGAATATCCCGATTATTGATAAAATAATACCTACGGCAGCAATAAGCATTGGTGCAAATACCGCCTTTAATTGTAATTCAGGATTAATGAAGAATGCCGAAGCTCCTAATGCCGCTGTCGCAAGTATTGAACCACAGTAAGATTCGTAAAGATCGGCCCCCATGCCTGCAACGTCACCAACATTATCTCCTACGTTATCAGCAATGGTAGCAGGATTTCTTGCATCATCCTCTGGAATATTCTCTTCAACTTTACCCACGAGGTCTGCTCCAACGTCTGCTGCTTTCGTATATATTCCCCCTCCTACTCTGGCAAACAGTGCCTGAGTAGATGCTCCCATTCCAAAGGTAAGCATGGTTGTTGTTATAATTATGAGTTTCTGTCCTTGCGTTGCATCAACGAAATTATCAAGCACTATATACCACAAAGAAATATCCAAAAGTCCAAGCCCTACAACAACAAGTCCCATTACAGCTCCTGATCTGAAAGAAATTCTAAGACCGTCGTTAAGGGATCTCCTTGAAGCGTTTGCAGTTCTGGCAGATGCATAGGTAGCTGTTTTCATCCCTATAAATCCTGCCAGTCCGGAAAAGAAACCACCAGTTAAAAATGCAAATGGCACCCATTTGTTCTGAACTCCGAATCCATAAGCCAGAATTGCAAAGAATATTGCAATCACAATAAACACAAGTATAACAACCTTATATTGCTGCTTAAGATATGCCATTGCGCCACTTCTTACATAAGAGGCAATCTCCTTCATGCGGGGCGTCCCCTCGCTCTCTTTCATCATCTCCACAAAGAAATATCTTGCAAAAAAGAGTGCTGCTATTGCGGCTAGCGGCACTAGATAGAAAAGAAGTTCAGTTTTCATAGTTTGAAGTTTGGTTATTCCATATTGTTAAAAAAACCCTCATCAAGTGAGGGTAAAATGGTCCTGGCAACTCTTTTGAGGTTTTCAACTGTACCTGTAGCATAGAATCTAGTCTGCTCAGACCTGATAATGCTTTCATCGCATAGTTGTCCTCTCTTTTCCAGAATTTCCAGAGTATGTCTTGCAACTGCCGGAGCCGGATCAACAAGAGTTACCCCTTCTCCCGCAATTTTAGCAATCTGCTCGCTTAAAAATGGATAGTGAGTGCATCCCAGTACAATGTGATCTGCACCCTTTTTAATCATGGGTCTGATATATTTTTCAATCAGCCTCCTTCCCTCTTCTGTATCCGCTTTCCCCGACTCAACAATATCAACCAAACCAGTTCCAACCTTTTCTACAACCTTAACCCCTGTTCCGAATCGTCTCAAAGTGCTGTTGTATAGTCTTCCCATAAAAGTTCCCTTTGTGGCCAGAACACCTATCACCCTTGTCTTTGACATTTCGGCAGCGGGTTTAACGGCCGGCTCCATCCCAATAATGGGGATATCAAATCTCTGTCTCAATTCATCAATTGCAGCTGCTGTAGCTGTATTACAAGCAACAACAATAATACCTGCACCGTTTTTTATCAGAAACTCAGATATTTCTACAGCTCTGGCAATAATTTCTGTATGGGGTCTGGGGCCATATGGAGAATAGGCATTATCAGATACATATATCATTCTGTTTCCGGGAATTAGCTTTATCAGCTCTTTCCAAACCGATAAACCACCTACACCAGAATCAAAAATACCAATAATATTATTTTGTGAAATAGAATTGTTCATATTACAAAAAGACAATCGTCCTGCAGTTTGATTTGCAGGACGATTGTAAAGTTAATAAAATAATTCTCTACTGCTGTTGCTGTGCAGGAAGTTTTTTATCCGCAGGAATTCCAAGTTCCTTTTTAGCAAGCGGCATAACATCAACGCTTTGATCAACATTGATGAAAGGCAGAGTACCTGAAGAGACATCAAAGATGTAAGTAAAGCCTTGCTCTTTTCCTATTTTCTGAATTGCTTCGTTAGCCTTTTTCAGTACAGGGGCAAACAATAAGTTTTGTAATTGCTGGTACTCCTGTCCTGAGCTTTGCTGTATCTGCTCAAATCTTGCCTGCATCTCCTGAAGCTCTTTCTGTTTCGCCTCAAGCACAGCTGCAGTCCATGTAGCCTGTTTTTGCTGATAAGTATTGAGTTTAGTATTAAATTCAACCTGCATTGCCTCTATTGTTTCGTTAACATCTGCAGAGTACTTCTCCAGTTTAGCAACTGCACTGTCTCTTTCAGGCATTAAAGCCACCAGTTCCTGAGAGTTCAGGTGACCAAATTTGAATGTCTGTGAGAAAGCGCTTGTAGATACTGCAACCAGAAGTACCAGTAGAATTTTCGGTAAATGTTTCATAAATGAATTATTGATTATTGTGTTTGTTATTTCAGGTTTAGTCTGCTCATCACTCTGCCGGTAATATCAAGCCTCGGATTTTTGTATAATACCCCTTGAGTCACATTGATATCAAAAACTATGCCCAGCCCCATTTCAGCTGATACAGTGTCAATTGCCCTTTGTATTTTTTGTTGTATAGGTTCCATCAGAGCTATTGTTCTTTTTGAAAAAGAGCCCTCCTGTCCAAAAATCTCTTGTTGCTTTTGTTTAAGGTTCCTCTCCATCGTAATAATTTCGTTCTCTCTGGACTGACGAACATTCTCACTTAGTCTTAACTTTTCTGACTGATATTTCCTGAAAAGCATCTCAATCCTTTCACTTTCAGTATTGATCTCTGCTTCATAACTCTCTCTTAAACGATCCAGTTCACTCTGAGCAGTTTTATATTCCGGCATTTTGTCAAGAATCTCCTGTGTATTCAGGTAACCGTAATTCTGGGCATTCAATGTAAAGAGGGAGGCCAGTACAATTGCGATTGTTGTCAAAAACCTTTTCATAACTTCAAATTTAATATTATTTAGAATTGTTGTCCTATAACAAAGTGGAAGTTACTTCCTCCTCTGCGTTTGTCTCCAACCGGATCAAATCCGTAACCCCAGTCAATACCAAGCATACCTACAATAGGTAACAGAACTCTTACGCCCACACCGGCAGATCTTTTAATTTGGAATGGATTAAAGTCTTTTATATCTGACCAGGAATTTCCACCCTCAAGGAATAACAGAGCATAAATAGTTGATTGTGGTTGCAATACTAATGGGTATCTGAGTTCAACTGTAAATTTATCGTATACATTACCAACATAACCATTGTTCTTTCTAGGTGTAAGCGAGTTGTTTTCGTAACCTCTCAAACCTATTATATCAGAACCGTATGTATAGTATCCTGACATTCCGTCTCCACCCACAATAAATCCTTCAAAAGGAGAGTAGCCAAGCTTTCTGCTGTAGTAACCCAGATATCCAAACTGTGCTCTGGTCATCAATACAAGATCTCCAACTATTGGTGTAAAGAGTGCGCCCTTGAAAGTCCATTTGTGATACTCTATCCACTTATATTTCTCGGCATCTTTCATGCCGTTATAATTTGTATCCTTAGGTCTGAAGAGTGAGTAAGGGGGGGTAATCTGCAATCCAACTTGAAAATCAGAGCCTTTTCTAGGATAAATAGCCTGGTCTGTTGAGTTCCTTGTAAGATTAATCTTCCAGCTTATGTTATTTGATAAACCGTCAGTAAAGAGGAAATAATATTGCCAGTCCGTGAGCCTGTATGTTTGCCAGCTAAGTTCGTTGTACAGTACAAACCAGTTATCCGGCCACTTAAGCCTTGTACCGATACCGGCAGCAAATCCGTAAACCTCCATACTTTGACCGGAGTTCTGGTAAAAGTAGTATGAATTGGTCTGTCTCGTATAGTAAGCAGAGATATTCAAAGATGTAGGTTTCTTGCCGGTAAGCCATGGTTCAGAAAAACTTGCTGAGAATGCTGTATAGTAAGTACCATTCGTCTGGAATCTTATTGAGAGTTGCTGTCCGTCTCCCAGCGGAACCGGTCTCCACGAACTCTTTTTGAAAACTCTGCCTATAGAGAAGTTATTGAAACTTAAACCTAAAGTACCTACAAAAGTATTTCCGCCCCATCCCCCGGCCAGCTCAAACTGACTATTCGGCTTCTCTTCAACATTATAGGTAACATCAACTGTGTTTGCATTATAGTTGGGCAGAATATTATACCCGGAAGGAGACATTATCTTTTCCGGCTCAAAATGGCCCATTGATGCCAGATCTCTAAGAGAGCGCTCCAGTTCTGTCTGACTGAAAAGGTAACCCGGTTTTGTCCACAACTGTCTCCTTACCACCTTTTCATTAGTGATATTATTGCCGTTGATTACAATCTTATTAAATGTTGCAGGTTTCCCCTCAACCATTCTCATCTCCACATCAACTGAATCACCATCTATTCTAACTTCAACCGGAGATATATTAAAAAAGAGATAACCATTGTCCCTGTATAGCTTTGACACGTTACCCTCCTCGGCATCAAACAACCTCTTTTCCATTGAGACAACATCATAAATGTCTCCTTTTTTGATATTGAGAATACCATTTAACTGATCTGCCGCATATATTGAGTTTCCTGTCCAGGTAATATTTCTGAAGTAGTATCTCTTTCCTTCATCAATTTTAAAATGAATACCAAGTCTTCCATCCTCAATATAGTACATTGAATCTTTAACAATTCTTGCATCTCTGTAACCTCTCTCACCATATGCCTGAAGAAGAAGACGCTTGTCGTTAGGATACTCTTTTTCGTCAAATTTCTTTGAACTGAAAAAGTTCAGAATCCTCATATCCTTTGTTTTCTTCATGGCAGATGTGAGTTTGGATGCTTTTACGTTATCATTACCTTCAAACGTAATCCTCTTAATCTTGACCTTTGATTTTCTGTCTACCTTGAATGTAACCTTAACAGCATTCTTAATAAGCGTATCCTGCTCCTGAACAACGTCTACCACCGTTTGGAGGAAGCCCTTCTCCACATAAAATTTTCTGATAATTTCAGATGATGAATTTACCAGATACTCTGAAAGCTCACTGCCTCTTCTTAATTTCAGCTTCTCGTTGAGATCACTCTTTTCACCGGATTTTATCCCTTCAAACTCCCATCTTGATACTCTGGGTCTTTCCAGCAAATCCAGCCTGACATATGCTGTATCTTTAACAAGTGAATCAATGTATACAGAGACTTCTGAAAAATATCTCTGCATGTAAATTCTTTTAATAATTGAAGATATATCCTCACCCGGCAAAGTTATTTTATCTCCAACAGACAGCCCGGTAAGAGACAATATTTGGTCCTTGCCAAGATACTGAATACCTGACACTTCAAGGCCACCTATAATATATTCTCTGGGGGTGTTATAGTCTATAACAACATTGGTTTTCTGCTGATTCTGCTCCTGAGCAAAGGCTCCGAGAGGAGACAACAATACTAATAGTAATAAAAGTGAAAGAGACTTCATTTGCACACTCTGTGGGTAAAACTGCAAATATAGGTTTTTATTTGGATTCAAAGCCCAATGGTTTATAGATTATTAACTTGTTCACCAGTCTTGCCGTATCTGCGTTCTCTGGCAGAGTACTCCTCCAGTGCTTGCTGGAAATCATTTTTGCGAAAATCGGGCCAAAGCACTTCAGGAAAGTAAAATTCCGTATATGCGGTCTGCCAAAGCATATAATTACTAATCCTCTGCTCACCACTTGTCCTGATGAGCAAATCAGGATCAGGTATACCGGCCGTTGCCAGATACTTGTCAAATAACTCAGGAGAGGTCATACACTCATTTAAACCTCTCTCTTTGAAATATCGTTCCGCTGCCTGTAAAATATCCCATTTACCGCTATAACTCATAAATACTATCAAAGTAAGTCCTGTTGATAATTTTGTAGCATATTCAGCTGATGAAATTTTATCCTGAACACTTTGCGGAAGCTTTGATATATCTCCTATAACTCTGAATTTCACATTGTTCTTTACCAGTTTAGGAGTCTCCTTCAGGATTGCATCCACCATAAGTTCCATCAGCAGGCTTATCTCCTCCTGAGGTCTGTTCCAGTTCTCCTCTGAAAATGCAAAAAGGCTCAGATATTTAACACCCTTCTCAGCAGCAAATTCAGTTGCCTGACGCACAGACTCCACACCTGCCCTGTGTCCGAAAATTCTTTTCAGACCTTGCTTTTTTGCCCATCTTCCGTTTCCATCCATAATTATAGTTACATGGACAGGTATATTAATTCCGTTTGTCATCTTGATATTATGTATTTCTTCTGTCTTCGCCCCAAAAAAGTTTTTCTTTCAATGCTTCAATAAAATTATTACTGGAAAGTGAAATGATGTTCAAATCAAATTCAGCTTTACTCACGGTAAAACTTTCTCCTGAAGACACTATTACAGACCTGTTGTCCAGACTCAATATTGCACCGGATCTTCTGGAATTCACGGTTACTTTGATTACTGATTCATCAGAAACTACAAGAGGCCTTATGTTTAAGTTATGAGGTGCGATAGGTGCAATTATCACAGCTTTTGATGCAGGAATCATAATAGGCCCTCCCAGGCTGAGAGAATATGCTGTAGAGCCTGTAGGCGTAGCAATTACAATTCCGTCTGACCAGTAAGGAGGTAACTCTGTTCCATCTATTGCAATCTTAACAGAGAGCATTGAGGGATCCTGTCTTTGCACGGAAATTTCATTCAGAGCATAAGGGTAAAGCCCGTTAAGATAGCTCCCTGAACTTATTTTAACCAGGCTTCTCTTTTCTGTTTTATAGTCCTTGTTTATCAGTCTTTCAATCCAGTAGTGGCTGGGTTCCGAATCGGTAGTCGTAAGGAAGCCGAGCCTTCCAAAATTGATTCCTGCAACAGGGATGCCTCTCTCTCTGATAAATGTAAGTGATTCCAGAAAAGTTCCATCACCTCCGAGTGAAAGAAAAATATCGGTCTGAGGATCCATATCTTCATAACTACGAAACTGCGCAGAGGCGGGAAGAGCAAGTTTGTATACCTCTGTAGCTCTTTTGAAGAATGGAGCGTAAAAGATGAGTTCAGCTCCTCTGTGAGAAAGAGAATTGATAATAAACGTAAGCTTATCATGCCACTTTTTATCAATTTCTCTTGCAAAAATTGCTATCTTCATCTCAATTATTAAAAGTTGCCAAAATTAAATAAATTTGTCGCCACTATGACAAAATTAAGTGTAAATATAAATAAATTTGCTACTCTTCGTAATGCAAGAGGCGGCAATCTTCCTGATGTACTTAAAGCAGCTCTTGACTGTGAACGTTTTGGAGCTGAGGGAATCACTGTACATCCAAGACCGGATGAAAGGCATATAAGATATCAGGATGCTCGCGACCTGAAGAGTATTATTACAACCGAATTCAATATTGAGGGCAATCCTGTTGACAGTTTTATAAATCTTGTTTTAGAGGTAAAACCGGCTCAGGTAACATTGGTTCCGGATGCACACGATGTTATAACTTCTAATTGCGGATGGGATACTAAACAAAATCTCAGTTATCTGAAGGGGGTGGTCTCAATCTTTAAAAGTAACGGAATAAGGACCTCAATATTTGTTGATCCTCTCCCTGAAATGATCTACTATGCTGCAGAAAGTGGTTGTGACAGAGTTGAACTTTACACAGAAGCATACGCCAGCGGATATAAGGAGAACAGAGATAAAGCACTTGAACCTTATTACAATACAGCACTTGCTGTTAAAAAGTCAGGACTGGGGCTCAATGCCGGACATGATTTGAATCTGGAGAACCTTAACTATTTTGCAAAAAATATTGATTGGCTTGATGAGGTCTCAATAGGGCATGCTCTTATATGCGACTCAATTTACCTTGGTCTTGAAAATACCATACAAGCGTACCTTAGACAATTAAACAATTATTAATTATATTTGTGCCTTATTTAACACTACAAAAATGAAAAATGCCTCTATTATCTTGAATTCTGTCTTAGCCGTTGCGGTTATAGTACTTTTTGTCCTTCACTTCACATCCAGAACTGGAACAACTCCGGCCGGACAATCCGGAGATGGGATGGTTGCCGGTCAGGGTAGCGTGGTTTACATTCAGATGGACTCTTTGTTAAATCAATATGACATGTTTAACGATCTTAAGTCTGAACTTGAGAGCAAGGCTCAGGTAATACAAGATGACCTAAGCAAAAGAGGGCGTGCTTTTGAACGTGACTATAAAGACTGGGAAGAGAAGATTCAAAAGGGTCTCATCACACGTGCTCAGGCAGAGGCTCTGCAGCAACAACTGGCAGCCCGCCAGCAGGAACTTCAGTCACTCGGTCAGCAAAAACAGATGGAGATGGCAGAAGAGGAGCGCGTATTATTTAACAAAGTGATGGACGCACTCAATACATATCTTAAGAAATACAACGAAGAGAAGAAATTCTCACTTATTATTAACTCTTCAGCAACCATGAACACAGTACTGCAGGCTGATTCAGCACTGAATGTAACTAATGAGGTTGTTGCGGGTCTTAATGAAGAGTATGTTAAAATAAAATCAAAGAGTAAATAAAATCTCCTTGTGAAAATTGCAATCTTATCCTGTTTTTACCCATATAGAGGTGGGATTGCTCAGTTTAATGCAAATATCTTTGAAGAGTTATCTCAAACTCACGAGGTAAAAGCATTTAATTTCAGCAGACAATATCCATCCATACTCTTCCCCGGCAAAACACAACTGGTGGAAGAGGAGGATACTGCTACAAGAATTCCCAGTGTCAGAATTCTTGATACTGCGAATCCAGTCACATACATAAAAACATCCAACGTAATTCGCAAATGGGAGCCTGATTTACTTATAATGAGGTACTGGATGTCATGGTTTGCTCCGTCACTGGGATATATTGCCAGGCATATGCCGGCAAAGACAAAGGTTATATCTATCCTTGACAATGTAATCCCTCATGAGCAGCGTTTTTTTGACAAGCCCTTTACTAAATACTTTCTCGGCTCATCTGATGCATTCATTGTACTATCTGATGCAGTTGGAGAAGATTTACTTAATTTGAAACCGGATGCAAAATATATCAGTACCCCACATCCCTTATATGACCACTTTGGTAAAAAGCTGGAGAGAGAATGCGCATGTCAGAAACTGGGTCTGGATATTAACAAAAAAATCATCCTGTTTTTTGGACTCATAAGGGAATATAAAGGTTTGGATATATTGCTAAATGCTTTTTCAAAACTTGATGATTCCTATGAGCTTGTTATAGCCGGTGAACCCTATGGGAGTTTTGACAAGTATGAAAAACTGATAGAATTATCACCTAACAGAGAGAGAATCAAACTTTTTACCCGGTATATTGCAGATAGCGAAGTACCTCTTTTCTTCTCTTCTGCCGATGTATGTGTTCTTCCTTACAGAAGTGCAACACAAAGCGGAATAAGTGCTATATCCTACCACTTTGGTCTGCCAATGATTACTACAAATGTAGGAGGGTTAAAGGAGGCTATAGAAATTCCGGGCACGGGAGTTGTTGTGGATAGCGCAGACTCCTATTTGATTTCAGATGCAATTATTGAGTATTTCAACTCAGGAAAAAGAGAACAATACCAAAGAAATATTGAGAGAGAAAGAGAAAAGCTCTCTTGGAAAAATTTTACTAACAAACTGATTAATTTGTATACCCATTTATGAAGGCAATAACCAGAACAGAGTTCAACTTTAAAAACCAATCAGGAAAGTACACAGGAAAAGTGAGAGATGTTTATAGCATTGGAGATGACTATCTTGTTATGGTAGCAACAGACAGGATTTCTGCATTTGATGTTGTGCTGCCAAAAGGTATACCATACAAAGGACAGGTTTTAAATCAGATTGCTGCCAAATTTCTGGATTCTACTTCAGATATTGTCCCTAACTGGAAGATTGCCTCGCCTGATCCAATGGTTACTATAGGTCATAAATGTATTGGGTACCCCGTTGAGATGATAGTTAGAGCTTACCTTACCGGTAGTTCATGGAGAGCATACAAAGCCGGCGCAAGACAAATCTGCGGTGTTTCCATCCCTGACGGAATGAAAGAGCATCAGGCTTTTGATAATCCTATCGTTACTCCTACTACTAAAGCAGAACTTGGTGCTCATGATGAAGACATTTCAAGAGAAGATATAATTTCTAAGGGGCTGGTTTCAGAATCAGAATATAACAAACTGGAAGAGTACGCACTTGCACTTTTTAAAAGAGGTACAGAGATAGCCTCTGAAAGAGGACTTATTCTTGTAGATACAAAATATGAATTTGGGAAAAAGGGAGATACAATATACTTAATTGATGAAATTCACACTCCTGATTCTTCCAGGTACTTTTATAAAGAGAGCTATGATGAACTGTTTGCAAAGGGTGAGCAACAGAGGCAACTTTCTAAGGAATTTGTCAGAGAGTGGCTTATGGATAATGGATTCTCCGGCAAGGAGGGTCAAAGAGTACCTGAAATGACTGATGAAATTGTCAACTCAATCTCTGATAGATATATTGAACTTTATGAGCATATAACCGGGAACAAATTTGACAAAGCTGACTATTCTGAGGATATTTACGAAAGAATTGAAACTAATATAAATAATATGCTGGCCAGATTATGAACAGATTATACATTATAATGCTTTTGACCATGCTTACAGCCGGTGGTTGCGCCACAGCTCAGTATGCTCCTGTAAAAGTGAATGTTTCAAATGAAATTGTCAGAAATGAACATGGTGAGTTTCTTGTACATAAGGTTCAGCCCAGAGAGACACTTTTTTCAATTGCAAAAGCATATAGTATAAATGTTAACAGTATTAAAAAGGATAATCCCGGAGTAGCTAACGGGCTTAAAACGGGAGATATTCTTCTGATCAAAACCGGAGATGTTGCAACAGAACCGGAGGTTACGTATAGTGTTGTATCAGACGTGGACAACACAGTTGCTACTGAAAACAAAAAAAACATTTCATTCAGACCTGCTTCTGACCATATTCATAATATTTCGCTGATTATTCCGGCTGATTCAAAAAACTTTTTATCATCACAAACAGGGAATAATTTCCTTGATTTTTACCATGGTTTTCTACTTGCAGTCAACGATGCCAAGGAGGCAGGAATATCCATGAGAATTGAGGTAATTGACAGCAAGGAGTATCAAAATTCTTCGCAAATTATATATTCAGGCAGGCTTGAGGATAGTGATATAATTATTGGTCCTGTATTTGCTTCTGAAATTGAGGGAATAATACCATATGCAAATGAACGTGACATTACCATTGTCTCTCCAATGGATCCCTCTGCAAATAAGTTTATTGAAGGCAATCCAAATTTCATGCAGATTTCTGTTGATGATACAAATCAGCAAAAAGATTTGCTTAAAGCAATTCCTGCCGGTTCACATGTTGCCCTGTTCTATGAGAAGGGAGGCAGGGATGAGAAGATGCTCGCTGTAACTCAAGCATTTCTTGACAACTCCGGAATTGAGTATAAATCACTATCTTATGGACTACTCGAAGGACGATCTGTAAGAGAACTGTTAATTAAGCAACTTGATTTTCAAAAAGAAAATCATGTTATAGTAGTATCAAATTCAGAAGCTTTTGTCTCTGATGTACTCAGAAATCTGAATCTCATTACTACAAGAAATGGTTATAAAGTAACCCTTTATGGCCTCTCAAGATGGAGAAATTTTGAAAGCGTTGATATTAATTATTATCACTCAATGAATCTACATCTTGCCATGCAATACTTTGTTGACTACAAACGTGAGGATGTTAAAAGATTTCTTGCAAGATACAGGGCTATTTATGGTAGTGAACCAACGCCATATTCGTTTCAGGCATACGATATTGGAAAGTATTTTTCAGAAAAACTCTCAGTGTATGGAAGAAGTATTACTGACAATATTGAAGACAACTACCCTGAAAGATTACTGCAGTCTGACTTTCGTTTTTTAAGGAAAAGAGAGGGAGATGGTCTGTCAAATTGCGGCACAAGAATAATCATTTACAGACCGGATTTCTCAGTTGAGCTCCTTACACCTTTCAGATAACCAGATTTTTTCTTTATCACTTAGAAAAGGAGAGAGTTTTCTAACTACCTCTTTGTTGTAATTGTTGAGCCACTCAATCTCAGAGGAACAGAGTAATTTTATTTCTATTGGTCTTGTATCAATTGGGACTATTGTCAGAGTTTCGAATTCATAAAATTGCCCCCATTTTGTCTCTTTCCAATGTTTGCAAAGCAGAACATTTTCTATTCTTATGCCATATTCCCCCTCGTGATAAACAGCAGGTTCATTTGAAATAACCATTCCAGGTTCAATCGTAACCGGATTCTCCTCTATCCTGATACTCTGAGGTCCCTCATGAACACAAAGATAGTGCCCTATTCCATGACCGGTTCCATGCATATATATTTTTCCTGCAGATGAAATTGGCCCTCTTGCAAGCATATCAAGTTGCGAACCCCTTGTCCCTTTGATAAATCTGGCTGTTGAAAGAGAGATCATTCCTTTCAGAATAAGAGTATAATCAACTCTTTGCTCATCTGATATTTCTCCAGTAACAATTGTTCTTGTAGTATCTGTAGTACCACTTATATATTGCCCACCGGTATCCATAAGCAAAAAGCCCTTTCTTTCAACTTCTGTTTCATTTCCTGTTGGTGAATAGTGAGGTAATGCAGCATTTGCACCTGTTGCTACGATAGGTGAAAAACTCTCTCCTTTATAATCCTGATTAACAGCCCTATTTAACGCAAATAAATCTGCAATTTGATTTTCTGTAAGTACTTCATCTGACTCCAATTTTGACTCTACTTCAAAAAGTGTTTTCACCCAGGCAATACCATCGTGAAGCATTGCTTGCCTGAAACCCTCCTGCTCGGTTTCGTTTTTAATTGCTTTTAATGCAGAGATTGCCCCTCCCCTTATCTGATCAAGCTGGAACCTGGCCCCTCCCTTTAATGCACTGTTATAATTTTTAATTGAAATCCTGTCCTGATGTGCAATCCTAAGGGCTTTTTCAGGATACTCAGAAATGAATGATGTAAAAGATTCATATGGCATAATAACTACACCTTCTGACTCAAGAATCTTTTTATCCTGAGATTTTAATGATAAATTATTAATGAAAAGGAATATTTTTTCACATGACACTGCTGCATACGAAAGAGGTAGTGGATTATAAGGGATATCGGTCCCTCTTATATTACATAACCATGCAATATCATCACAATTTGATATCAGATAAAGAGATGGGGGTTCTACACCCAGAAGTTTAATCAGCCTTTTATGTTTTGAAGATGTGCTTTCACCTGAATAGTCAGTAGAGAGTAACTGAATGGGATTAAAAAACATAGCTGGTCTCTCTCTCCAAACGGACAAAAAAGGATCATTGCAAAGCTGGATATTAAGTGTGCTAAGAGACAACCTAAGTGAGTTGAATTCAGACAGTGAAAAGAGCGAAGAGTCAATCCCTACGCTCTGGTTACTCTCCAGCCTCTCCAATATCCACTGCTCCATACTCTCAGTACCCTCTGTTTTAAGTTTCTTCAACTCAATTCCGCTTCCAGAAAGTTGTTTGTGTGCTTGTATAAAATACCTGGAATCAGTCCATAGAGCAGCATCTTTTGCTGTAATTGCAAGAGTCCCCGCAGACCCTGTAAAGCCGGACAACCATGCTCTTGCATTAAAATGCTCCTGAATATACTCTCCAAAATGAGGGTCATTTGATGGTACAATGAAAGCAGATATAGCCATATCTTTCATGTACTCTCTCATAAGGTTCAGTTTTAAATTTTCCATGGCAAAATTTGATATTACACCCTTTATATTTACAAATATATTGACTATTTTTGTTAGAACTGATCATTAATATAAACAATTATGGAAAAGAGCATTAAAGGAACTAGGACAGAACAGAATCTACTTAAAGCTTTTGCCGGAGAATCACAAGCAAGAAGCCGTTATGTATACTTTGCAAGTATCGCTAAAAAAGAGGGATTTGAGCAGATAGCGGCAGTTTTTGCCGAGACTGCTGAGCAGGAAAAAGAGCATGCAAAGAGGTTCTTTAGCTTTCTGGAGGGTGGAATGGTTGAAATTACTGCTTCATATCCGGCCGGGATTATTAGTACTACAAAGGAGAACCTTGCAGCAGCAGCGGCAGGCGAAAATGAGGAGTGGACAGAACTCTATCCTGCTTTTGCTGAAATTGCGCTGGAGGAGGGATTCCCAAAAGTTGCAAGTGCATTTAAGATGATAGCTAAAGTAGAGGCTGAACACGAAGCAAGATACAGGACTCTTCTTGCAAGAGTAGAAGCAGACAAAGTCTTTGAAAGAGATGAGGAGATTGAGTGGCAGTGCAGAAATTGCGGATATGTTCACAAAGGGAAAAAGGCTCTGGAAAATTGTCCTGCCTGTAACCATCCTAAAGCTCACTTTGAGCCTAAGAAAAATAATTACTAAGAGTTGAAATTTAGCCTATATTTGCAGATTATTTTTTAAAATGGATAAATCTGCAATAAATAGGGCTGTAAGCTCAGTAAAAGAGATCTTGCCAAAGACACTTAAAACGTGTCTTTGGCTTGTTCGTATAACGGTACTTGTTACCTTGGGTGTTCTGTTCCTTGAATATTTTGATATTCTTCCTTATATCTCAGATTTTCTGAGTCCTGTTTTTAATCTTATGGGGCTTCCGGGTGAAGCAGCACTGGCATATGTATCGGGATATTTCGTCAATGTATATTCTGCAATTGCAGTTATGGCAACGTTAAATCTAGATGTGAGAACAGTTACTATTCTGGCTGCCATGATACTTGCTTCTCACAACATGATAACTGAGACCGCTGTTCAGAAAAAAACAGGATCGTCTGCTTTTAGAATGGTTATGATAAGGACTATTTCATCGCTAATAATAGGATATGTTCTCAATCTTATTATTCCCGGGGGTGGTAAGATGGCAATTATTGAAGCGGGACCTTCTGACCTTACTCTGATTGAGATGCTGGAAATCTGGTTTTTCAAAACGCTTAAGCTGGTTGTAATGATGACTGTTTTGATCTTTACACTGTCTATAATACAGAGATTACTGGCTGAATTTGGTGTAATCAGATGGCTTTCAAAATTTATGAGACCTATTATGGCATTTTTTGGATTACCGGCTAAAACCTCATTTCTATGGATTGTAGCAAACACTTTAGGTCTTGCATATGGTGCAGCTGTGATGATTGACGAAAGTGAATCCGGAAAAATTAACAAGAAAGATATTGATCTTTTAAACCACCATATAAGTATATCTCACAGTAACCTTGAGGATGTATTTCTGGTTGCCTCTGTAGGTGCATCTATACCCTGGCTCCTGGTATCTAGGTGGACTATGTCATTTCTGCTGGTCTGGGAGCTTAGGCTTGAAATGGCTATCAGAAAAAAAATTGTACCTTTGCGGGTTGAAAATAATTAATTTAAAAAGTTACGATGAGTGCAGAAAAGATAAAGTGTTTAATCATAGGCAGCGGGCCGGCAGGATATACTGCAGCCATTTATGCGTCCAGAGCTAATATTGCTCCTGTATTGTATGAAGGTATACAACCAGGTGGACAATTGACTACAACTACTGAAATTGATAATTTCCCCGGATATCCAAAAGGCATATCGGGAAATGAGATGATGGAAGATTTAAGAAATCAGGCTTTAAGATTTGGTACTGATGTAAGATTCGGCACTGTAACATCTGTTGATTTATCTGAAAGACCTTTTAAAGTTAGGATTGATGAGGAGAAGGATATTCTTGCCGAGACAATAATTATTTCAACAGGTGCAACTGCAAAATATCTTGGACTTGAGAGTGAAGAGAAATTCAAGGGTCAGGGAATATCAGCTTGTGCTACATGTGACGGCTTTTTCTACAAGGGCAAGGATGTTGCTGTTGTTGGAGGAGGTGATACTGCTTGTGAAGAGGCCTCTTATCTTGCCGGTCTTTGCAATAAAGTGTATATGATTGTGAGAAGAGATGAACTCAGAGCTTCTAAAGCAATGCAGGAGAGGGTTAAGAATACTCCGAATATTGAAATAATTTGGAACAGTAATACAAAAGAGATTGTGGGAACTCCTTTTGGAGGAGTAAATGGTGCGATTCTTGTTCATAAGAATGGTACCGAGAAAAAAATTGATATACACGGATTCTTCCTTGCTATTGGGCACCATCCAAACTCTGAAATTTTTTCAAAGTGGATTAAAACCAACGAAGAGGGATACATTGTTACCGAGGGTAAAAGCAGCAAAACAAATATTCCGGGTGTTTTTGCCGCCGGTGACGTTCAGGATCCTGTTTACAGGCAAGCTATTACGGCAGCCGGTTCGGGTTGTATGGCTGCTATAGATGCCGAGCGTTTTCTTGCAGAGAACAAATAATAAAAAAAATGAACAAAGCCAAGCTTTTAATCGTCGTTGTCCTGGGTGGTCTTATCACCTCCTGTGCATCAAAGTATGAATTGCTTTACAGAAGCGCAGATGTGGAACTAAAGTACAAAGGTGCTTTTGAGTATTTCAATCAGAAAAAATACAAAAAAGCAGCCGATTTGTTTGAGCAGATTCTTATGGCTACCAAGGGTACGTCAAAGGATGATACTGTGCAATTCTATTTTGGACTAAGCAATTACAAATGGGGAGATTTACAGACAGCTGAGGCAAATTTTGATCAGTTTACAAAGGTTTTTCCAAGAAGCCCTTTTACTGAAGAGGCGCGTTTTCTGAGAATTGACTGTTTGTATCAGTCTACCTACAGGTATGAACTGGATCAAATCCCTTCTTACACTGCAATGGCTGCAATTAACGAATTCCTGTACGATTTTCCTAACACTGAATATCTTGTTAAATGTAAAGATATGCTTGTTGATCTGCAGGAGAGGATTGACAGAAAAAGTTATGAAGCTGCTAAGATTTATTATACGATTGAAGATTATAAAGCTGCAACATTTGCATTAAAAAATGCAATTAAAGAGAATCCAGACAACAGATACAGAGAGGATATAATGTATTATCTTGTTACTTCTCACTACAAATATGCTAATCAAAGCATTAAAGAAAAGCAACGGGAGAGGTATCTTGCTCTGATTGATGAATACTACAATTTCATAAGTGAATTCCCGGAATCTAAGTATAAAAAGGAACTTGAGGGAATGTTTAAAAAGGCACAGGAAGAAACAAAAATAAATCAATAGAATATGGAAATCAGAAAGAATGTACCAGGCAATACTGTAACAAGAGATATCTCAAAACTGGCAGAGCCAACTGGGAACATTTACGAGTCTGTAATGATTATCTCTAAAAGGGCAAATCAAATTTCTGCTGAAATGAAATTTGAACTTACACAAAAACTTGAGGAGTTTTCAAATTACGCCGACACACTTGAGGAGACATTTGAGAATCGTGAGCAAATTGAAATTTCGCGTTACTACGAAAGACTTCCTAAAGCGACTTTAATTGCTGTCAACGAGTTTGAAGAGGATAGGATTCACTACAGAAAAATTGAAGAGTAAAGCTTTTTCATAAGCGTAGCTAACCGGTAATGCTCAGGAGCCTGACAATAACAAACTATGCCCTCATTGAAAATCTTGAAATTGATTTCCCTGACGGGCTGATTATCATAACAGGGGAGACAGGCGCAGGCAAGTCTATCCTTATGGGAGCATTGTCTCTACTCCTCGGGAACAAAGCTGATCCGGACACACTTAAAAATCCCGACAAAAATTGTATAGTTGAGGCAATCTTCACCAGTCCCGGCGGAAGAGAGATGACTGAATTACTTTCAGAGGAGGGAATTGACACAGATAGCGACCTTACTTTAAGAAGAGTGGTAACACCTGCGGGAAAATCAAGGAGCTTTGTAAATGATCAACCGGTTACACTTCAGTTTCTTAAAGAATTATCAGGTAAAATTATTGATATTCATGCCCAGCACCAGCACCTTTTACTGGGAGAGAGCCGCTTTCAGCTCTCTGTTTTAGATTCATTCGCAAGTAACACTCAGATTTTAAAACAATATTCAGATATTCATCAACAACTTCTCATTAAGGAGTCTAATCTTGCTAAACTAAGGAAAAAGGTGGAATCCCTTGATGCCGAAAATGAATTTAATTCATTTCAGCTTGAACAATTAATCAACGCAAACCTAAAGGAGGGTGAGCTTGAAGAGCTTGAGGAGGAGTTCAAACTGCTTTCAAATGCTGAAGAGATAAAACTAGCTCTTCAAAATATTTTACATCTCATTGATAATGAAGAATACTCAGTAATCAGAAACTTAAAAGACTCACTGGTTTACACCGGAAAAATCTCCCCCAACTTCGCTCCTGTATCAGAGGTTTCACAGAGGATTGAAAGTTGCAGGATTGAATTAAAGGATATACTGGAAGAGGTTGCAAGATTATCAGAAAAAATTGTTGTATCTCCAGATAGAGCAAGTGAAGTGGAGGGCAGGATCTCTGATTTATACAAACTTTTAAGTAAGCATCATCTTTCCAATGTTAATGAATTGATTTTACTGAGAGATTCTTTAGCAGAAAAATTAGAGTCGTCAGATGTAGAGAGAGAAGGCCTGAATAATCTTGAAATTGAGGTTAAAACTCTTATCAATGAGCGTAACAAACTTGCTGATAAACTTCATCTCTCAAGAGAAGAGATAAAAGAGAAATTTTCCAATGTTATAAAGAGTTCCGTCAGGGAGTTAGAGATGCCTCATGCAGAATTTTCCACAAATCTTGAAAGGACATCATCATTTTCTGACACTGGAAATTCCTTAGTATCATTTCTTTTTTCTGCAAACAAAGAGGTTGAGCAAAGGGAATTACAGAAAGTCGCATCCGGAGGTGAATTATCAAGAATAATGCTCTCCCTAAAATCAATACTGGCAAAGGGGAATGGTATGCCAACTATGATTTTTGACGAAATTGACACCGGTGTATCAGGTAGTATTGCTGATAAAATGGGAACGCTTATTCTGGAAATGTCAAAAGAGATGCAGATCTTCGCAATTACACACCTGCCACAGATTGCATCTAAAGGATTATGCCATTTACTTGTCTATAAGGAGAGTGATGACAGCCTTGGAACCAGAACCCTTATCAAGAGAATTGACGGAGATGATAGAATACGAGAGATTGCAAGAATGCTGAGTGGAACCAAAACCACAGAGGCTGCATTTGCAAATGCAAAAGAACTATTAAAAAATTAACTAATCTTAACAAAAACCTAATATGAGACTTATTATTCAGAACTCGTATGAGCAGATTTCACAATGGGCTGCTGCATACATTGTAAAAAGGATAAGAGAGTTTGAGCCTACACCGCAAAAACCTTTTATTCTCGGTCTGCCAACAGGGTCTACTCCATACGGAACCTACAAAGAGCTCATAAGACTTTACAGAGAGGGAAAAGTCTCATTCAGAAATGTTGTTACATTTAACATGGATGAGTATATCGGGATACCAAAAGAGCACCCTCAGTCATATTATACTTTTATGTGGGATAATTTTTTCAGGCATATTGACATTAAACCTGAAAATGCAAACATACCTAATGGAAATGCACTCAATCTTGAAAAAGAGTGTGAGGATTATGAAAGGAAAATCAATTCATACGGTGGAATAGATTTATTCATGGGTGGTGTTGGTCCCGATGGTCACATTGCATTCAATGAGCCTGGTTCATCTCTTACTTCCAGGACAAGAATTAAATCACTGACTACAGATACCATTATTGCTAACTCAAGATTTTTCAACAACGATATTACTCAGGTTCCAAAGACAGCATTGACCGTGGGGGTTGGTACTATAATGGATTCAAAAGAGGTGATGGTTCTGGTTAACGGACATCATAAAGCCAGAGCATTGAAAATGGCTGTTGAGGGAAGTATTAATCACATGTGGACAATAAGTGTTATGCAAATGCATCCAAAAGGAATCATTGTGTGCGATGATGCTGCAACTGACGAACTTATGGTTGGAACTGTTAACTATTTTAAAGATATTGAGAAGGACAATCTTAACCCTAAATCAATGATATAGAAGAGCCTTACCTTAAAAAATCTGCCGCCTTGCTGAATACTTTTTCAAAATGGTATTTACGCTCGGCGGCTATTTTTTCACCCTCAGGAAAAGGATTTTCATGTGAATATTTAAAAGGAAAATCCATCTCCTCCAGACACTGTTCCGCCTCTTTACCTAGCGCAGATTTGATACCTGAGGTGGGTATAACACTATCATTTTTCAAAGAGATGACACATATTCTGTAACTGTTTCGTCTGTAAAAGGACTCCCGTCTGTCTCTGTTAAGCTCTCTGTCAATATGGGCAATAAAGGCATTTTCCAGATTATCTCCAATGATTCTTTTTTCTTGCTGTGGGAAGATGAATTTTGTTGTAAAGTAGTTCTTGAGTGATCTGAAAGTATCACCATCCATAATCATTCTGGAACTTCCATTCATTTCATTAAACAGGGCTCCTCCGCAAAACATGAATAGTTTACTCTTTTCAAAGTGGCCTTCTACATCTGCTGAGATTAGCACCTGAGACATCAGTGCACCAATTGAATAAGCAAATATATCCACTTTACATTGCTTTGCAAAAAGTGGATTTTTACCCTCTCTGATATCGTTCATTAGCTGATGCACGTTATAGATTGTCTCCCTGCCGCTAAGGTAGAACCTGAATGGGTCTGCCTGAAGCCTTTTGCTAAGGGCATAGTTTACAAAAGTGAGGTTTTCTGTTTTGGGTTTATCTTGAAACTCCTCATCAATTAATTTCTGCATCTCTCTTGAGTTAGACCAGAACAATGGGGATCTGTTTATATGCATTGATAAAGGAAACATAATAACAGGCCTCCCAAGGTTGTTTGCAAGGTAGTCTGCCCAAGGCATATATTTATCCCAGTTTCTCTCATTCAATCCATGAAATAGTAATATTGCTGAATCTGCTTTTTTATTAAAACTGTTAAAACCCTCAGGAGAGACAACAAAGTAGTCAAATTTTGTATTTTCAGAAATATCCTCCTCTTTAATACATAGTCTCTCCACTGGGGCAACCTCTCTCCTCTTGCTTAATATCTCTTCAAAACCAAGTTTCTCCTTAAATTTCAAGACATCAATTTTCATAACTTTTTGTGCTTTTTTACAAATAAAGAGATGTTAAGTCACTACATAAAATAATTGGTGCTTTTAATGCAGCAAAATGGCAGAAAAATAATATGAGGGGTGAAAATCTTAAATAAGTGGCAAACGATATTTTTAATTAAATTTGCAAAGAGATGAAAATTCCAGATTATACACTCAGGAAAAGTAACATTGTTAGGCTCATAATTTTTACTGCAGCCTTTGCTTTGCTATTCATCAACATATACAAACCATTCGGTTCGGAAAACTGGTATCAGGTTTCTGACTTTGAATTTTTCTTATTCTCGGCACCTATTATTCTCACAGGTGTTTTAGTAGTGGTTATCAGCAGGATAATTATGTATTACTTCTCCAGGAAGCATGAAATATCATATGTAACCTATTTTTTGTGGGTCTTCTTTGAGATACTGTTCATGTCGCTGTTCTATACAATTTTTACTCTCTCGCTGGATACAAATCACGCAAGAGATGTGATTGCGACATTCAAATCAGCAATGGTCAACACGGCTTTGGTACTGCTTCTGCCGTATATCACACTTTGGTTTTATATAGGGTGGGAAGAGAGCAAAAAAAGACTGGCAATAATTGAAAATCAATCAGAAGAGGATACTGAAAACATTCCGGATAACATATTATTTACTGATGACAAAGGAACGCTCAGATTATCTGTAAGATATTCAGATTTACTCTATATTGAATCTGATGACAATTATGTAACAATTCACTATACCACTGGAGGAAAAATAAAATATTTTCTACTTAGAAACACTCTAAAGAAGCTGGAAGATGAGCTGTCAGGCACACCGGTAACAAGGTGTCACAGATCTTTCCTTGTAAATTTCACAAGAGTAAAGGTGATGAGAAGAGAGCGAGAGAATATTTTCCTTGAACTGGATGCAGAATTCGCTCAAGACATTCCTGTGTCTAAAAGTTACAGAGAAAAAGTTGCGGAAAAATTTATGAATCAATCTTTCCGCAACAATAAACGAATGAATTAATCAGATAATCAGAGTTTTGAGACTATCTCTTCTGAAAGTGGTTTTACTTTTGAACCAAAATGGGAAACTAAATTCCCTTTTTCATCAACTAAATATTTATTAAAATTCCACGCCGGCTGAACCTCGTTCCAGCCATTCTGATCTTTTTCAGTTAGCCACTTATAGACCGCATTCCTCTCCTGCCCTTTAACAGAAGATTTTTCCATCATAATAAATGTAACTCCATAATTTTCCTGGCAGAATGCAAGTATTTCATCATTGGAACCAGGGTCCTGATTCATAAAATCGTTTGAAGGGAATCCTAAAATTATCAATTTGTTGCCATACTTATTGTGTAACTCTTCTAGTTCTTTGAATTGCGGAGTATAACCACATTTTGAAGCTGTATTAACAATAAGAACCTTCTTGCCCTTAAGGGTGGAAAAATCAAATTTTTCGCCGGTTATTGTTCTGAAAGACAATTTATAAAAGTCAACTCCCGGTTTTGCTGTATTATTTTGAGCAATAATATTTGAAGTATTGACTAAAAAAGTCAGAGATAATAGTAATGTAGGTAATAGTTTCATTTTATGTCGTTTTAAAATCTGTATGATAACATAACGTAAAATCCTGTGTTAAAGTTTTTGTCCTCAAAATCAAGGTCGTTAACCGGAACAAAGCCAAAATCTCCTCCAACTGAAACAACAATATCATCAAACTTAACACCAAGATTTCCATTCAATCCGGCGTCAAATCTGTTCTTATAAGCTGCCATTGATAACATATTTTTTGAAAAGAGTGGCTGTTCGGTTAAAATTTCTCCTGACTCGGCCCTCATGGTGCCTTTACCTCCAATTCCATAAGCTACATAGGGGCCCGCACCTATAAGTATAGATATTTTCTCATTAAGCGGGAGATTCAAAGTTACATTTACAGGAATTTGCAAATAAACAGGTGTAACGCTATATGATAAATCTGATTGTCTGAATCCTTTAGATACAATTAATAATGATGGATCAACAGAGAAGTGGGATGAAAAGTTATAATTCAGACCCAAGCCTGCACGAATTCCAACTTTTGAAGAGGTTCCCAGTAAGCTGTTTGTCATTTCTGAAATGTTCAGACCTGCCTGAACATTGTACTTAATCTGAGCGACAGATATCTCATAAGTAATGAGTAATAATCCAATTAACCCTGTAAGTTTAAAAAATCTTTTCATAATTATTTGAGTTTTAATAATAACAATGATGGTAAAAATTAGTTCTGACTATTATGAAATTACATAAAAATCAGAAAATATTAAAAGTATTTATTTCTCATTATGAACTATTTACATTAACATCCTACCAATGTTGTAGGATTTGAAATTTTTGTATAAATATTTGAGAAAAATTTGGCTATGAAAATTAACACAAAAATCAGATATGGGCTCAGAACAGTGATTGAAATTGCTAAGTCAAAAGATTCTGCAGGTATTTTACAAAAAGATATCGCATTAAATCAAAAAATTTCAGTCAAGTACCTGGACAGTATCATTTCATCGCTGAAAGCTAAAGGTATAATTGCCAACTCAAGAGGAAAGGGACAAGGCTATAAATTATCCCGTTCACCTGAAGAGATTTCAGTTTGGGATGTTTATACCGCATTTGAACCTATTACATTATTAGAGTGTATTGATAACAGAAGCTTTTGTGATATGTCTTGTAACTGTGCATCCAGAGACTACTGGATAGAGCTTAGAAAAGACTATGAGAATCTACTAAAATCAAGAACAATAGCTCAAATCATTGAGAACTAAATTAAAAAAATATGAAAGTAAAATTTATAATTTTAATCACAGCAGCTCTATTTGCACTGTCGCATTTTGAGTTGCATGCTCAGGCTAACAGAACAGCAACATTTAAGTCCTCTATCACAGTTAATGGGACTTCAAATATCCATGATTGGAATTCAAAAGTTGAACAAGTTAACGGAGAGGCTGTATTAGGCCCTGATAATAAGATTGAATCTTTAACAGTAAAAATTCCTGTTCAAACATTAAAGAGCGGGGACAAAATGATGGATAAAAAGACTTATGAAACAATGTTACATGAAAAACATCCGTCAATTATCTTCAGCTTGACAGAACCAACTATAGCCCATGTTACTCCATCTGAAGTTCAGGTTACTCTTACTGGTAATCTGACAATTGCAGGCGTAACAAAAAGAATTTCATTCAAATCAAGCGGAAAGAAAAATTCTAATGGTGATTATGTATTGAGTGGTTCATTGCCTGTGAAAATCACTGATTTCAAAATGAAAATCCCTACAGCTTTGCTGGGGACAATAAAAGCTGGTGATGCCGTAACCATAAAGGTTGATGTTACATTACCTGCAAATAACCTTGCAATATTGAACTAAACAAAAATATCAAATGAAAAAAACACTTTTAACGTTCCTGGCAATTGCATTAACAGGGACTTTCACGTTTGGTCAGATTAGACCTTATAATAAATATGGCCTTAATGTTTTTGAGGTGAAAAAGGAGGACCTTGCAAAATTTGAAAAGATGAAAGTTAAGCTAGGAGGTAGCTTCACACAATCTTTTCAGGCTCTGAAACATAGCTCTACATCAACAAGCACCCCCGTAGCTATAGTCCCCGGCTTTAACAATGCCGTAGCAAATCTGTATATTGATGCTTATCTGGCTGATGGTATCACTCTTGGTATGGCGCTATACCTCTCGTCACGTCACCATCAGGAGACATGGGTAAAAGGTGGTTACATCCAATTTGACAAACTTCCATTTTTGAAAAGTCCAATTATTGACAAAGTAATGGAATATACCACAATTAAAGTTGGACATATGGAGATAAACTACGGGGATGCCCACTACAGACGCTCAGATAACGGTAATTCAATATATAATCCATTCGTTGAGAACTATATTATGGATGCCTTTACTACTGAAATTGGTGCAGAGATTGATTTCCAGCACAAGGGATTTCTTGCTGTAGCAGGCGTTACAACCGGAAAGATAAAAGGAGACATTGCTAAAGGAGTTGCATATGCAGGCGGAAGCGACGGAAAGAGCAGACCTGCATTTCTTGGTAAAATTGGCTATGACAATCAAATAAATGAAAAAATCCGTCTCAGGATAACAGCTTCCGGTTATTATACAAAAGGCTCTATTGCAAACACCTTATATGGAGGAGACCGTGGGGGTTCACATTACTATGGAGTTCTTGATGCCGGTTTAACTACTTCAACTTTCACTTCCGGACGTTTCAATCCAGGGTTTACTGATAAAATTGGTGCTTTAATGGCAAACGCATTTTTGAAGGTTGGCGGTCTTGAATGGTTCACTACATTTGAAACAGCTAAAGGAAGATCAAAAACTGAAACGGTTGAGCGTAGTGCAAACCAATTTGCTACTGATCTTGTCTATCGTTTTGGTAAAAAGGAGAATCTCTGGTTTGGAGCGAGATATAATACAGTATCTTCTACTTTGCCTACAGAAGAGAAGATTGATATTAACAGGATAGCCGTTTCTGGGGGATGGTATGTTACCAAGAATATCATGGCAAAACTTGAATATGTTAATCAGAAATACAATGGATTCCCTACAAATGACCTTCGTAACGGAGGGGAATTCAACGGAGTGGTACTTGAAGCCGTAATAGGATTTTAACTAACATAAATCAATAGCCCGGTTGAAAATATCAGCCGGGTTATTTTTTAAATAGTCACAATGATTAAAAAAGGGGCTTTATTAATCATTCTAATTCTTTGCACTTTATCTGTTCAGGCAGAGAATCTGAATAGGTATGCTATTCTAGAATCTACTCTGGTAGAAGTCAATGGTACAACAAACATATCTAGATTCAGATTAACTTATAATAATGAATTGGATAAAGTTGAAAAAAACATTATTACACTTTATAAGAAGGGGAACTGCACAAGTCTTGTAAGTCCAAAACTTACGCTTGAAATTAAAAGGTTCAAATCTCACAACCCAATAGCAGAAAAGGGATTTTTTAAATTAGTGAAAGCTAATAAATATCCATTAATGTATATTGAAACAGATGAAATTCAACTCATAAGTATTGATGATTCCAGATGTAACCAAGAAAAAGTAAGGGTAAAGGTTACAATAACCGGAGTATCTAAAGAATACGAAATACCCTATCAGCAAAAACTCACTAATAATTTGCTCACTATTGCCGGCAATGTAAAAATCTCCATAAAGGATTTTGGACTAACTCCTCCTGATGATTTATTAGGTTTAGTGAAGACATCCGAATGGGTTACCATATATCTTAAAATGGATTTTATGATTCAATAATTTGTTTACATGTGTATTCCCTCAATTCCATGACATTGATTATGTTCGCGTATGTAAGAGATAGGGTTTAAAAAAGTTGGTTTGGAAAGAACAATGATAGAATAATGTAACTAGATTTGTTACTTATGCAAAATTTCAAATCATCTTACTTATATGCAGGGTAAATTGACTCTACTTACATTATTTATTTCATTTTTTGTAAACAATATTGCTCTTCCTCAACAGAATAATAATCTTAAATACTCACTAGGGGGGGCTGTAAAAGATTCTGTTAGTGGTAAAAGTCTTGAGTATCCCACAGTTGTTCTTATTGATGACTCTTTGAAAATTGTATCTGCTGTTGCCGGTGGTGCAGATGGCCGTTTTCTGATTACTGACATTAAGCATGGTAATTATACAATTGTAGCTTCAATGTTAGGCTACTCAACAGTAAAACGAAAACTGCAGATAAACGGCAATCAGAGAAGAGTTGAAACAGCTGATTTATTGCTTGTAGAGGGTGTAGAACTTGCTGAAGTTATGGTTACCGGCGTAAGACCTCTGATAAAGGCAGAAGCTGATAAAATTACATACAACTTTGATTCTGATCCTCAGGTTGCATCCAGTACAGCTGCAGAAATTTTGAGAAAAATACCTATGATTAGTATTGATGGGGAAAATGAGGTGCGTTTAAATGGTGAGAAGAGTTTTAAAGTACTGGTGAATGGCAGATCAACAGGAGTTTTGGCAAAAAATTTCAAAGAGGCTATACAGGCTCTTCCGGCAAGTGCAATTAAATCTGTAGAGGTGATAACAAACCCTCCGGTAAGGTATGATTCAGAAGGAATTACCGGCATAATAAATATAATTACAAACAGACGCGGAAAT
This sequence comes from uncultured Bacteroidota bacterium, assembly GCA_937901965.1. Lineage (GTDB taxonomy): Bacteria > Bacteroidota > Bacteroidia > Bacteroidales > UBA932 > Bact-08. The sequence goes on along the minus strand of CALGSW010000012.1, from coordinate 34,979 downwards.
AATGGTTTTAACGGGAGTGTCAGTGCGTCTGTTAATACAAGGGGCACATATACCGGTGGAGGTTATATTTCTGCCCAGGCAGGAAAGTTTGCAGTAAGCACAAATCTGTTTCACGGTAATATAGTTATGAAAAGGAACAGCAGTTTTTCAGATTCCGAGAATTTTCTTAGTGAAGAGTACAGAAGGTCTGTAACAGAAGCTGCTTTTGATATGAAAAATAAAATTTCATATCTCTCAATGGATGCCAGTTATGAAATTGATACGCTTAATCTTATTACTCTCAGCGGATGGGGATATCTTGGAAACACTGTTAATACCGGTTCTTCCCTATACTCGGCATATAACTTAACAGGAGTCCTTACAAGAAAATACAACAATTCATCTGTAACTGACAATCAATTTGGAACCGGATCGGGAGTTGTTTCGTGGCAGAAAAATTTTAAGAAACCGGAAAAGAGTTTAACAATAAGTTATAGTGCTGACTGGAGTCCAATGGATACCCGTACAGAAAATTTGATTAATCCAATTGTTTACTACACAAAATATGAGCAAAATTCTATAAATGATGCATATGGAATAGAGCATGCATTTCAGGTTGATTATTATAATCCAATAACTAGCAGCCACTTCATAGAGACAGGTGCAAAATACACTCTCAGACAGAATTTTTCAAATACAACTATCTTCAAGATGGATGAAGACTCTGGAGAGTGGCAGGAAGACAATACCAGGGTTAATGACCTTGACTATAACCAGCATATAGGAAGTATATATGGGGGATACACATATAGATACAGAAAACTCACACTAAAAGGGGGATTTAGAGCTGAATTTACGTTAAACGACGGACTTTCAAAGAGTAGTAGCGGAGATGTCACGTTTACAAATAAACAATTTGATATAGTTCCATATTTAAATTTTTCATATATGGAAAGTGGCGGGCATATCCTCTCACTCTCTTACACACAAAGATTGAACAGACCCGGAATATATTATCTTAATCCTTACGTAAATGACTCAAATCCAATGAGTATATCATATGGAAACCCCGATTTGAAAAGTGTAAAGAGAGATGCTTTAAGTTTCAGCTATATGAAGGCATCGTTAAGCTGGAATCTTGGAATTACTTTAAGTGCAGACTTTACAAGAAATAATATTGAAAATATCAGACGTGTGGGAGTATCAGGAGTAAGCACATCAACCTATGAAAATATTGGTAAGAATCAGAATTACACACTGAATCTCAATTACTCCTACAGAGCAGGGAGCAAGATAAATCTTTATTTAAACGGTTCAATAGTATACACAATAATTTCATCCCAGGAGCTCAATCTCCGGAATAGTGGGTTTGGCTATAGTGGGGGGTTTGGGGCAAATCTGAATTTATGGAAAGGCGGATCAATTAACGCAAACGCATTCCTGTTCAGAAGCAACATCACCCTGCAATCCAGGTATCCGGTTAATTCTTCAACCTCTTTTGGTATAAGCCAGAAGCTTCTTAACGAAAAACTTACAATTGCACTCAATATAACAGAACCATTCACCAAAACTAAAACTTACAAATTTGATTCGGAGGATATAACTTACCGAATGCATTCCAGAAGCACAACTTTCCAAAGAGCTGCAAACCTGAGCATAGTATGGAGGTTTGGAAAGTTTCAGGCAACAGTGAAAAAGGCAAAAAGGGCAATAATTGACGACAGATTAAGTGGCGACAAACAAAATTCTTCATCAGCAGTTGCAAGATAATTTTCAGACGTTCTGCTTATTAAGCCACTGGCTTAAATGTAATAACTTATAATAGTTTTTTCAACTGATAATTAGGCACTATTATTGTTGTCGTCCTTTAAATATTCATTCTGACCACAACCTACATTTGTTCCAATTCGTTATTTTAACATTTATCTTATGAAAAGATTACATCTGTTTATCTTTATGGCTCTTTTATGCCCGGTTCAGTCTTTATTGGCTCAAAAAAACGAAAACACCAAAATTGTTGTTACGGGTACTGTGGTTGATTCTCTCTCAGGGAAAGGAATTGAATACCCCACAGTTGCTCTCTTCAGTGACTCACTAAAATTAATCAAAGCAGTAGCCGGTGGAGCTGACGGGAAATTCACCATTGAGGCACCCGCTCCTGGTAGTTACTATATATCAGGGTCAATGATAGGATACTCAAATTCTAAAGACCTGCTTACAATTAAAGAGACGGATAAAAAAATTGATTTTGGACTTATTAGACTTATTGAAGGGATGCAATTAAAAGAGGTAACCGTGACAGCAGTACAACCTCTTATTAAAAATGAGCCAGATAAACTTACATATAACCTTGAATCTGATCCACAAACAGCATCAAGCCCTCTTGTAGATATATTAAGGAAGGTACCAATGCTTAGCGTTGACGGAGAAGATGTCGTAAGACTAAATGGAGAGACAAACTTCAAAGTTCTGGTAAACGGACGCTCCTCAGGATTGCTTGTGAAGAATTTTAAGGATGCAATAAAAGCTATGCCTGCCAGTTCAATCAAATCTATTGAAGTTATTACTAATCCACCTGCAAAGTATGATGCTGAGGGTATTGGAGGTGTTATCAATATAATAACAAACAGAAAAACCACAAGTGGTTATAATGGAAGTATTAATGCTGGACTGAACACATTAGGAGGTTATAATGGCGGTGGATATATATCTGCTCAATTAGGTAAGTTATCCTTAAGTACAAATATTTATACTGGGAAGCAAGTATCTAAAGGGTCATATTATACCAGTGAATCTGAAAATTATCTTAGTGATGATTTCAAATATTCTTTGAGCTCAGGCACCTCTAACTCAGAGAGTCAATTCAACAATTTAAGTATTGAGGCTAGTTATGAAATTGACTCTCTCAATCTGATTACCCTGTCAGGATGGGGGTATCTTGGCAACTCAACAAGTATTGGTACTAGTTTAATGGAATCACGTAACGCTAATAACATACTATCCCGTAAATACTCTACCACAAATATTTCAGATTATCTGTACGGAGCAGGATCTGGGTCCTTATCATATCAGAAAACGTTTAAGAAACCTGATCAGAATCTTACATTCAGCTATAGCATTGATGCAAGTCCAACTGAATCGGATTTTACTAATAACGTAGTTCCTGAACTTAATTTCAGCCAATACTCTCAAAAATCTGCGAACAAGGCAATGGGTCTTGAGCACACTTTACAGGCTGATTACTATAATCCAATTGGGAAAAAGCACAACATTGAAACAGGTATCAAATATATTTTAAGACAAAATTTTTCAGATACAGATGTGGAGATTTTCAACCCTATAGACGGTATATGGAAAGAGGCTCCGGAGAAAGTCAATGATCTGGATTATGACCAGCATATAGGTAATATGTACGGTGGTTATGCTTTTAAACATAAATCTCTTTCACTAAAAGGTGGTTTTAGGATGGAATATACCATCAATGATGGAATTTCTAAGAGTTCAGATGGCAATATAACATTTACAAATAAACAGTTTGATGTAGTTCCTTATATAAACTTCTCATATATGCTTAAAAAGGGGAATTCAGTATCTGCATCATTTACACAGAGGCTTAACAGACCGGGAATCTGGCATCTCAATCCATATGTCAATGATAATGATCCAATGAATATCTCATATGGAAACCCCAATCTGGAAACAGTAAGACGAAACTCAATAACATTTGGTTACAGGAAATCATCTCAGACTTGGAATCTTAACGTAAACTTAAATGGCAACTTTACAAGGAACAATATTGAGAGAATAAGGAGAGTTGATGCAGATGGTATTAGCAGGTCAACATATGAAAATATTGGAATCAACAGAAACTACAGACTGAATTTTAACTATTCATATCGCAGGGGAGAGAAGTTAAATATATATGTAAACGGTGGTATCGCGTACACAACAATCTCCTCTCCTGAGCTAAATCTTTCAAATGATGGTTTAAGTTACTTTGGTGGTGCAGGTCTCTCCGCTAAAGTCTGGGAAAAGGGCACTGTAAATCTGAACGGATTTGTGTATGGCGGTGACGTATCACTGCAGGGGAGAAATCCTGTTAATTATACTTCTTCAATAGGTTTCAGTCAAAGATTCTTTAAGGACAAACTTACTCTTTCTCTTTATGTATCAGAGCCATTAAGCAAAACAAAGAGTTATAAATATAATTCAGAAGACATAACATATAAAATGAGTACTGAGAGCGTTTATGTGAGAAGGTCTGCAAATATCAGTCTTTACTGGAGGTTCGGCAAGTTTAACGTGAATGTCAAGAAGGCCCGGAAAGCAACTACAGATGATAAGATGAGCGGTTCACCTGCTACTACAACCACTCCATAATTATGAAAGGCTTTTGATTTATTGTAAATCCCCCTTCTGAAAATATTCAGAGGGGGTTTTTCCTGTAATTAATTTGAAATTTCTAAGTGCTGTTGTTCTAGAGCGAAAACCAACAATAAAAAATGCCTCCTGAAAGTTATCAGTCTGTCCGGAATTGATTTGGAACAGAAAATCCTCTATACGTAATCTGTTGATATAGTTTGTATAGTTATCATAACCACTTTCACGCATAACCTTTGCCAGTGTTGTTCTGTTTGTAAACAAATCTGATGCAAGTATATTAAGTGTTAAATTGGGATCCCTCCAGGCATACTTCTTATTCATGTATGTTTCAAGCCTCTCAATCAATGCTGAATTCTTAGGCTCATTCTTGAATTCATTACTATGTTGCTCAGCTCTCTTAATATTTGTATCTTCCTCTGTCTTAACTATTAACCTATCAAATAACTCCATGTAAACGATAAACAGGCTACATCCAACACTAAGATAGTAATAGACTATATGTAGAACCTGATAATCAAATAACAGCACCAAAAAATATGCTGTTATATTGATAAAGAATACTATGGAATATTTTTTTAACCACTTTAAATCTGTGTTATTGTATCGTCTCGTCTTGTGTATAAAAAAGATAAACAGTCCGGGCAAAAAGAACAGAAGGCTAAGTAAAAGGCGAAACCATACTTCGAATCTTACTGCATTTTGAAACATTTGCAGCAGGGAACTGTATGGAGTATAGTAAACATCTGCCATTACAGTGACTAAATAGACTAATGTTAAAAATATCCAAACAGAATAAAGTTTCAGAATCCTTCTTAAATTAAGCCACCCCGGTGATATTATCTCAATTGGATACATGATGTACGAAACCACCATAAAATTTGCGATAAGTAACATTTTTGGAGAGGCAACCACATCAGGCAATTCACCCTTGCAAAGAGCAATAAATCTTGAAATATAGCTGAACACAGAAAACGAAACAATAACAGCCAGTATAATCCTAGACCTCTCTCCTGCCCTTCGGCGAAGAAATAATAATACCGAAGCTAGCAGACATACCAGGGCGCCGGCAAAAACAGTTGCTATATACAAGTATTCCATTAACTATTATTAATAATATTTTGGAGACGCTAAGATAATAATTATAGGGGCGTATTTTGTAAAAACGGAACAGCAGTTTTGTAAATATGGCACATGGCAGGCAAGGCTTTACTTTAGATTTGTAAATCGGATAACTAAAATGAAGCACTAACTCAAATTTAAATAATGAAAAAAATATTTAATCTTCTTCTATTCAGTTTATTATGTATGAATCTCTCCTCATGTACAAAAGAGGATCCTGCAGATTCTGTCCCATTTGACGCTCTGGCCGTAAGTAAAAACGATTCACGAGATAAAATAGTTGTTATAAGCGATCTGCACTTAGGCAACGATCTTAGTTATTCTGAGACCGTAGCACATCTAAAGAGACTTGAGGAGTTTCTGAATGAGGTTCGTAGATCAAAAACTGTAAAGGAGCTTGTCATTGCCGGCGATATGTTTGATGATTGGTATATACCTACGAGAACCGACACGTATGGAGGAGGTACTCAGGCAAGTTTTGTAAGAAAGACTGTAGCATCGAATAAGGAAGTATTTGATGTTCTGAACAGAATAATTAAGGAACGGAAGGTAAAAGTTACCTATATACCGGGAAACCACGATATGGGTTTTACGGCGGAAAATATTAATATCGCAATGCCGGGAGTAAATCAGGCCAGGGACGGAGGAGAGAAATTCGGAATAGGCACCTATCAACCTGACGATTACCCAGAGATAGCCATAGAACATGGACACAGATACGATTTTTTCTGTTCACTTGCCCCGGGGGCAAATGAAACTGAAGCTCCGGGAGCGACATTGCCTCCCGGCTATTTTTTTGCAAGAATTGCCGCCAACTCCTTTGTAAACCCCACTACTCCTGAGGCATCTACTAAAGTTCCTGAGGTTACTCTGAACAATCCGGGAAATGCAGAACAGAAAAGTAAACACATCTATTACTTATTATGGAAGAAAGTTATAGAGGATGTAATATTCGTTAATGACAATTTTAGCGAACCTATTATTAAAACAAATGTGGGTAACTTTACTAAAACATACTCCATTAACGATATAATGCCCCGAAACAGCGATTCAGATGGCAGTATACAGATGAACCTCTACAATGGATTATTTACACAGACAAACTGGAATTTGCGCTCCAGGTATAATAATGTTCCTGTTATGACTGATATTAACAAGGCGATTGTGGGAAGTCTGCAAACAGAATTTTTAGATGATCAATCTAAAACACAATATTTCCAAAATCCTTTATCCAATGTTAGAGTCGTGATTTTTGGCCATACCCATAAGCCGATGATAAAATCAATGAAGAATCTGGATGGTCAAGATTGTATTTATGCAAATTCCGGTACCTGGGAAGATTTGAAGACACGTGATAAAAGCACAGCAATAGACCAGGATGCACAAAAGATGAATTTTATAATAGTAGCTCCTGTAAATTCAGACAAGAGAAAATTGCATATAGGACTCTATCAGTACAAATACGGCAAGCATGTAATTGGTGAGAGCAAGGAGATAATCCTATAGTCGTTTAGATTCAATAACAAAAAGACCGCAAGCAATAAAGCTTAGCGGTCTTTTAACCTTTTGTGTGGTGCCACCAGGAATCGAACCGGGGACACAAGGATTTTCAGTCCTTTGCTCTACCAACTGAGCTATGGCACCATTAGGTTTGGGAGTGCAAAAGTAATGCTTATTTTCATTTTTGCAAAAATAATTCTCTATTTGTTTTATCTTTGCGCCAAATTACAAAACATATATATGGCAACAACAGCAGATTTTAAGAACGGACTATGTATTGACTTCAATGGAAAACCATGTACTATAGTGTGGTTCCAGCATGTAAAGCCCGGAAAGGGAGGAGCTTTTGTAAAGGTAAAAGTCAGGAATCTGGAGAGTGGCAGAATCCTTGAAAACACATACAATGCAGGCGAGAAAATTGATATCATAAGTATTGAGAGAAGACCGTATCAATTTCTTTACAAGGATGATATGGGCTATAACTTTATGCACAACGAGACTTTTGAACAAATTTCTCTCGGTGAAGAGATGATTGAGAACGCAGACTTAATGAAAGAGGGGCAGAATGTTGAGATGATGTTCCATGCAGACGAAGAGAGAGCACTTACGTGCGAATTACCTCAGTTCGTTGAGATGGAGGTTACATATACAGAACCTGCTGTTAAGGGTGACACCGCATCAACAAATGCCATGAAAGCCGCTACTCTTGAGACAGGTGCAGAGATTATGGTTCCCCTCTTTATAAATCAGGGAGAGAGAATCAGAGTTGACACTAGGGACCGCTCGTATCACGAAAGATGTAAATAAATTTTTAACAATCATATAATGAAGAGATTTCTCTCCATAATCATTGTCTCCGTACTGCTAAATGCATGCGGAGATTCTGTTTCTGACATGCTCCCATCTGAGGAGCAGATAAAGCAGACAATTGAGATGGGTAATTTTTCAGAAGCCAGAAAAATGATTCGTCTCGCCCTCACAAACGATACCCTCACACCCAATCAGCGATGGGATATGAATTTTGAAATTGAGAGGATGGACAGGATTGAGCGCGATTTTTCTGAGAGAGACACTTCTGTTTTAAACTACATTAAGAAATTTCACCCACAAGTAACTCCGGAAGAGATTAATATGTGGGAAAGCACAAATGCCATGGAGAATATGGTTATTGACGGAGAGAAAAGATATTTTCACTCAGCGGGAAGAAATCTCTTCAGAATTGACTCAATTGCCGCAAAATTCTATGAGGGGGCAAATGGAAGACAGAGTGACTCTCTAGACAGATTCCTTGCGTGGTATGTTCCTTTGGCAATAAAATCTCCTGGCAAACCAGTCAGAATGAAGATAAAATACACGATAACTGTTAAAGCAGATGAAGTTCCTGACGGAGAGACCATAAGAGTCTGGATGCCATATCCGAGAACTGATGTGGTTGCTCATAAAGACATAAAACTTATAACTGCTTCTCAGCCTGAATATATAATTGCCCCTGATAATAACATCCATAAGAGTATTTATATGGAGGGTATCGCTAAAAAGGGTGAACCAACTGTTTTTGGATATGAATTATCTTATTCATCATACAATCAATACCCTTCATTTACTCCTGAAGATTTGAGGGATTATGAAAAAGAGTCAGAAATATTCAAGAAATACACTTCAGAAGAGGGTGATCATATAAATTTCAGTGATGGAATTAAGAAAGCAGTAGAGGAGGCTGTTGGCAATGAGTCAAATCCATATTATAAAGTAAAAAGAATCTTTTCCTGGATTAACAAAAATTTCCCATGGGCTAGCGCACGTGAATACTCAACCATCCGGAACATTCCGGAATATGTTCTCGCAAACAGACACGGGGACTGTGGACAAGTGTCCCTGCTGTTTATTACTATGGCCAGATATGCCGGTGTGCCTGCCAAATGGGAGAGCGGCTGGATGATGCACCCGGGTAATAAAAATCTGCATGATTGGGCTGAGGTCTATTATGAAGGGGTTGGCTGGGTTCCTGTAGATCAGTCTTTCGGCAGGGTATTTGGAGCTCCGGATGAAGAGTCCCACTGGTTCTTTACAAAAGGACTTGATGCATACAGAATGATTGTAAATGAAGGAATTTCAGCACCGTTTTATCCTGCAAAAATTCACCCGAGAAGCGAAACAGTAGATTTTCAGAGAGGAGAGGTAGAGTGGAGAGGTGAGAATCTCTATTTTGGAAGGTGGCGTTATAAGATGGAGATTGAGTATCTGTAGATCTCCTGATTACTCCTGTTTTCTAATAATATTAAGACCATCCCTGAGTGGAAGAATATAATTCTCTACCCGGGGATCCTCTTTTACAATCCTGTTAAATTCCATGATTGCACAGGTTTGTTTGTCTGATGGCGGATTATCCATATATACCTTACCATCCCATAATACGTTATCTGCAATTATGTAGCCACCCGGTCTCAGCATCTCCATCGCTAAGTTATAGTATAGCGGGTACTCTCTCTTGTTTGCATCAATATAAATAAGATCATAAACCTTATCAAGCTTGGGCAGAATCACCTTTGCATCCCCTATTATGAGAGATATTCGTTCCTCAACCCCTGCCCTTCTGAAACCCTCAAGAATCAAATCCTCCAGTTCATCATTAATCTCAATTGCATCAAGGTGTCCACCTTTTGTTAGCCCCAGAGCTATTGAGATTGCAGAGTAACCTGTGAAAGTTCCTATTTCAAGCACATTTGACGGTGAGAGAATAGTGCAGAATGTAGTAAGAAATCTTCCCACCTGAGGACCACAAATCATCCTTGCATGATTTGTCCTTAAGTGAGTCTCTTTTTCAAGCCACGCTAAAGCTTCATGAAGACCGGATTCATTATCCTCCAGATATCTGTTCAGATTTGACATCCTATTTGTAGATAAGTGTTATAAGATTATCATCAGAAAAAATCTCTGAAGCTACCTCTTTTATCTGGGCAGATGTAATTGAGTTGATTTTATTCATTACCTCCTCCATTGGCTCCACTCTCTTAAAAACAAGAAGAGATTTTCCAATATTCAGACATTGAGATTCAGCATTATCTGTTGAGATTGCCAATTGACCTGCAAGCTGTTTTTTAGCAGCTTTCAGCTGTGTTGATGATAATCCCTTCTCAATAATATTGTTCAGTTCTTTGTTTATTAGCTTAAGTGACCTGTCAAGATTTGACTTGTCTGTACCAAAGTATATTGTAAACAAACCGGTATCTGAAAAAGGTGTATAAGATGCATCCACCGTATATGCAAGAGCATGTTTTTCCCGAAGAAGAAGATTGAGCTTTGAGTTTAATGCCGGCCCCCCAAGAACATTCACTAAAAGTGCAAGGGGTAATCTCTTTGTATCATAAAGTGAATATGCCCTTCCTCCTAAAACACAATGAGCCTGGTAACTTTTTTTTGATACTATATGAATACCTCCTGAATTGCCCGGTGGAATCTGAGTACTTCTGAATGGAACAATCCCGGGAGGGTCAGATGTCTCAGAATGTCCAAAGTGTTTTTTTGCCAAAGCTTCACATCTTTCGGATTTTGAGTCTGCAACAATTGAAAAGGACATATTTTCATATCTGTAATGAAGCTTTGTAAAATTAATCAGGTCATCTCTTGTTATTTTCCTGACACTTTTGGGTGTTCCAAGAATATTTCCGGCAAGAGGATGAGTTCCAAACAGAAGCTCTTCAAAGTCATCATATATTTGCTCTGATGGAGTATCCTTGTAAGATTTTATTTCTTCAAGAACAACATCCTTCTCCTTTGCCAGTTCAGTCTCAGGAAATATTGAGTTAAAGGCAAGATCATGGAGAAGTTCAATGGCTTTTGGAAGATCCTCCTTTAAAACTGTTGCGTGAATAACAGTCTCCTCTTTTGTAGTATAGGCATTAAGCTCTCCTCCCAGTTTCTCAAGAAAATTATTTATACTGCGTGCACTTCTCCCTTTTGTTCCCTTAAAAAGCATATGCTCTGTTAGGTGTGCGATTCCACCTTGTGATAGATTTTCATCCCTTGTACCTGCATTTATTGTAAGTGCGCAGTACGCAACAGGTGATGATGCATGTCTGAAACCAAATCTTAAACCGTTTTCAAATAACTTAGTGTATGTAGTCATTATTTTGTTCTGTATGGAACTGAAATTCTTCTAAGGTCCTCTTGTGTAAAGCCTGCTGGTAATTTTGGTGAAATTTTATGTTTTCTGTAAAAAAGTAATTCAAGGTTCTCTGAATCAATCAGCAGTTGATATGAATATCCTTTACTCTTATTTTCAGCAGGAGATACTGTAAAACTCACAACAGTATTTGCCGCTGACTCTTTTAATGCCTTTGAAATATCAGAAAAGCCTCCTGCTGTAAATTTATCTCCAAATAATTCAGAAATTTCCTCATCTGTATATGTGTATCCAATATCTGACTTATCAAACAGCAAACTTTTATTCCCAATCTTGTCTATTCTGCTTGTGTAAAAAGAATTCCCGACATATGCTTTAAGGATATCCTCACTTACATTCATTATGTGTTCCTGCATAATGTTTATTAATGCCGGCATAAAAATAAAAGCCTTTCCGGATTCGTCTCCCACAGCCTGAAGAGGCATAGAGACAATCTCCTGCATTTTTTCAATTCCTTTTTTTGCAGAGGGTCCTCCCTTTACCAGTGTAAGATACTCCAGACTTGCCTCTTTTTCTGCTTTAAATTTACCATCTACCCTCAATAGAAAAAAGTAGTTTGTGTCTGTCTTCAAATTGTGAAATTTTTCTTGTGAACAAAGTTCATAAAGAGAAATTCTCCAACCGCTTTTAACGGCATCTGCAATTGAGAGATCAGTAAAATCGGCCTGATTTACCACAACCAGCGTTTTCTTCGCTGCAAAATTCCTGAAATTGTTTTTGGCTTTGCCAAAAAGCTCCTGCGCATCTGCATCCGGAGAGAAGACGAGAAGGGCAGGCAAAAGTATTGCCAATTGTATAATTCCCATTATTCTCATAAATGCAAAATTAGATAAAAATTCTTACTTTTGTGAAGTATGGAAAGATTTATAGTATCAGCAAGAAAATACAGACCAGGGAGCTTTGAAACCCTTATAGGTCAGGAGAATATTGCAAAAACTCTTAAGAATTCAATTCTCAGGAATCAGCTTGCACACGCCTATTTGTTTTGTGGCCCCAGAGGGGTTGGAAAAACAACCAGTGCAAGAATTTTTGCAAAGACAATCAATTGCCTTTCCCCTTCTGCAGATATGGATCCTTGTGGTTTGTGTGAATCTTGTAAAGCATTTGATGAAAACAGATCTTTTTCTATACACGAGCTTGATGCCGCCTCAAACAACGGAGTTGAGGAAATAAGAAGTCTGAATGAGAAAGTAAGGATCCCACCTCAAATAGGAAAGTACAGCGTTTACATAATTGACGAGGTGCATATGCTTTCTCAGGCGGCATTTAACGCATTCCTCAAAACTCTTGAAGAGCCGCCTGCACATGCAATATTTATATTGGCAACCACAGAAAAACACAAAATCATACCTACCATTCTTTCCAGGTGTCAGACTTATGATTTTAACAGAATATCCGTACCGGATATTGTAAAAAACATTAAGGAAATTGCGTCAAAAGAGGGGGTGGAAATTGAGGAAGAGGCAATACATGTTATTGCAAAGAAGGCTGATGGAGCGATGAGAGATGCACTAACTCTTTTTGATCAGTCTGTTGCATTTTGCGGTGAAAAGATAACTTATGATCAGGTAATAACAAATCTTAATATTCTGGATTACGATTACTATCTGCGTCTTACAGATATTTTCCTAAATAGTAACCACTCATCTTCACTGCTCCTTTTTGATGAAATTCTGTCAAAAGGTTTTAATGCCCTCCATTTTGTAGGCGGGCTGAGTAGCCATTTCCGGGACTTATTGGTTTGCAAGGATCTTTCAAGTGCAAAACTGATGGAACTTGCACCGTCTGTGATTGAAAAGTACAAAGAACAGGCAAACAGGTGTTCTTTTGAATTTCTGTTCAACGCTCTCAATTTGACGTCGCTTTGTGAATCAACCTACAAGGCAAGCGGTAACCAGAGGTTGCATGTTGAATTTACACTTGTTAAACTATCAAGGCTCAGCGGAGAACAGGAGAAGAAATCCTCAATTAATATTGAGCCGGAGCAAACAGATAAACAGGAAATTACAGAGGAAAAGAGGCCCAAGGAAACAAAACCTCAGGGCACCCGATCAATAAAAGAGATGATGCAGTTGGCAAAGGAGAAGACTGAAAAATCTGAAGGTAGCAAACCACGTGAAATTGGCGAGGATACCTTCGGACAACAAGAGCTGGAATTGGCATGGAAAGATATGGCCGACTCTGAAAAAAATCTGCAGAGGCTTGCAAATGCAATTCTGGGGACTAAGCCTGTAATCTCTGAAAATCCAAATACTATCATCTTTTATGTAAGCAATGATCTTCAGAAAGAATGGATTAACAGTAAATGCAAACTAAGGCTTGAGACGTTTCTTAAAGAGAGGCTAAATAACAAATACGCAGAACTTTTAGTGGAGGTCTCCGCTATTGATGAAAATAGAGAGGAGAAACCTTATATGCCTGAAGAGAAGGCCAAGTTTTTAATGGAAAAACATCCTGAACTTAAGGAACTTCAAAAGGACTTAAAACTTGAGATAAAGTAGATATATGAGATTGCACTGTACCCAATTGGTTAAAAAATACGGAGCCCGAACAGTGGTAAAGGGGGTTTCCATTGAAGTTGAGCAAGGAGAGATAGTGGGGCTGCTGGGGCCAAACGGTGCCGGGAAGACAACTACTTTTTACATGATAACAGGTCTTATTAAACCTAATGAAGGCAGAATCTATCTGGACAATGAAGAGATAACAGAACTGCCAATGTACAAAAGAGCTCAGAAGGGATTGGGATATCTGGCTCAGGAGGCTTCAGTCTTCAGAAAACTCAGCGTAGAGGATAATATTCTGTCTGTGATGGAACTTCATGATATCCCTAAAAAAGAGCGTATGGAAAGACTTGAGGTTCTACTGGACGAGTTTAGTCTTCACAAAGTCAGGAAAAGTTTTGGCATTCAACTTTCAGGTGGAGAGAGACGGAGATGTGAGATTGCCAGAGCTCTTGCTATTGACCCCAAATTTATTCTTCTGGACGAGCCTTTTGCAGGGGTTGACCCAATAGCCGTAGAGGATATACAGCACATCATTGCTAATCTTAAAACAAAGAATATAGGGATCATAATCACAGACCATAATGTACATGAAACACTTGCCATTACTGACAGAGCCTATCTTTTATATGAGGGCAATATTCTGGAAAGTGGCACTGCCGAAGTACTCGCAAATAATCCTGAGGTAAGAAAGAAATATCTGGGTGAGAATTTTGAACTCAGAAAAGCTGTTTTAAAAACCCGCGGAGGGGCAAAAACTAAAATCAACACAGCCAAACCAGAAAAAGGGTCAGAATCAGATAATGTATCAGAGAGGCAAAAGAGTGTTTCTGACTTATCAGATTATAGCTCCAGAGCAAATAAAATGGAGAGAGGCAAATAGCCCCTCTCCATAAAACACAAGTTGAATTTCAAACTTAACCTAACTTAATTATCGGTTTCTAAACTTGCGGTTTTTATGCATTTCGCCCCTAAGGTCAAACTGAACCCTTTGTTCATCAGTAAGAAGAGACCTTACCTTACTTTTATGCTCAGCAATCAATTTTAACTTTTTATTCTGAAGGTTGGTCATCTCATCAATCTTTGCATTTATTGCTTTAAGATTTGGTTTGTCCACCTGCTCCAGCGTTCTTAACTGTGCTCTCTTCTCTCTGATTTCATTAGAGATCTGAAGTGACTCTTTCTGGAACTTAATTTTAATACTCTCTATCTCTTTCTGCTGCTCAGGTGTCAGATCAGGAATGATTTTTGGAGCTACCATATGAGGATTTGCCCTCATGTACCCCTGACCTTGACGTTTGACAATCATATTTTGATCCTGTGCAGACATGGTAAAGACAAATAAAATCATTACCAATAATGTAGATACCTTTTTCATTTTCTGAGGTTTTTTATGTTACTCTGTTATTAGGACTAAAATGGTCAAAAAAGGTTTAATTGAAGTAAAAGAATTTATACCTTTGCCGAATTAATTTTGGCAACTTTCAATAATTAAATAAATCAATATGGCAGAAAAATTATTTGATGAGTTTTCACCGGTTTCCACAGAGAAGTGGGAAGAAGTGATTACCAAGGATCTAAAGGGAGCCGATTACGAGAAAAAGCTCGTATGGAAGACCATGGAGGGGATCTCTGTTCGTCCTTATTACAGAGCCGAGGATCTTGACAAACTGAATCATCTGAAATCAGGACCTGGCGAATTTCCCTATGTAAGGGGTACAAAAAACGAGAATAAGTGGAAAATCCGCCAGGGTTATTGCGCACACGAGAGCTTTCAGAAGGCAAATGCACAGGCTGTTGATGGTCTTGCTAAAGGAGTTGAATCAGTAGGTTTCTGCATTGATGGTGCAAAACCGGTTTCAAAAGAGAAAATGGAGATATTGCTTAAGGGAATCGACCTCTCAAAAACAGAGGTGAACTTTGAGGGATGCTCATGCGAAACTCCTGCAATAATTGATTCATTTATTTCTGTAGCTGTGGGAAGGGGTGTTAAAGCAAATGAAATCAAGGCCTCTTTTGATTTTGACCCGCTTAGGAGCCTGACTACAACAGGAAACTTCTGCTGCTCAAACTACATCAAAAACTTTAACAGGTGCATGGAGCTGGCATCCGATTTCCCGGGTATAAGGGTTATCGGAGTAGAGGGCTACGCTTTCAATGACGCCGGTGCAACACTTGTTCAGGAGCTTGGTTTTGCTCTCGCTATGGGAAGTGAGTATATGAATACCCTCATTGAAATGGGATTCAGTGCCGACGAAGCGGCATCCAGGATTAAATTTACACTATCTGTGGGTCCTAACTACTTTATGGAAATTGCAAAATTCCGTGCAGCCAGAATGTTATGGGCTAATATTACAGATACCTATGGTGCTAAGAGTGATGAGGCTAAAAAAATAAACATTCACGCCGTAACAAGCCAGTGGAATCAGACTGTATATGACTCTTATGTAAATATGCTCAGGGCTACCACTGAGGCAATGAGTGCATCACTTGCAGGAGTTGACTCACTTGAGGTACTGCCATTTGACTATCAGTATCGTGAGCCATCAGAGTTCAGTAACAGAATAGCCAGGAATGTTCAAATTATCCTTAAAGAGGAATCTCATTTTGACAAAATAGCAGACCCTGCTGCTGGTTCTTATTATATTGAATCTCTTACAAGTTCACTTGCTGCAGAGAGCTGGAAACTCTTCCGTTCGGTAGAAGAGAAAGGTGGTTACACCGAGGCTTTCAAAGCTGGTTTCATTCAATCAGAGATTAAATCTACTACTGCAAAAAGAGACCTTAACATCGCTACAAGAAGAGAGATTTTTGTAGGCACAAATCAATATCCAAACTTCACAGAAGTTGCGGATAAAGAGGTTACCCACGATGTTGTTACAAGAGGTTCTAATAAAAATGTAAGTACAAATCCTATAGCTGAACCTCTGGAGAAATACCGCGGTGCACAAGCGTTTGAAGCACTCAGATTTGCTACCGAAACAAGTGGTAAAACTCCAAAAGCTTTCATGCTAACATTTGGAAATCTTGCTTTTTGCAGAGCGAGAGCACAGTTCTCTTGTAATTTCTTTGCAGTAGCCGGTTTTGAGGTTATTGACAATAACCGCTTCTCATCGGTTGAAGAGGGTGTTAAAGCAGCTTTATCTGCAAATGCAGATATAGTTGTTGCCTGCGCATCAGATGAAGAGTACGCAGAAGCAGTTCCTCAAATTAAAGAGCTATTGGGCAACAAGGCCATTTTGGTTGTAGCCGGAGAACCTTCATGCAAAGATGATCTTGTGGCAAAAGGTATTGAAAACTTTATCAGTGTTAAAAGCAATGTGCTGGAAACCCTGAAGCAATATCAGTCTAAGCTGGGTATTTAGTAGTAATGATTTAAAAAATTGAATATGCGTCCAAATTTTTCAGATATAAAATATACCGGAGGTGCTGCTCAGAAAAAGGGTGAGCAGAGTGTATGGATGACTCCGGAGCAGATAGGAGTAAAAAATGTTTACTCAGCTGCAGACCTAGAAGGGCTGGAGCATTTAAATTATGCTGCAGGTATCCCTCCTTACCTTCGCGGACCTTATAGTACTATGTATGTAATGAATCCGTGGACAATACGCCAGTATGCAGGTTTTTCAACAGCAGAGGAGTCAAATGCATTCTATCGCAGAAATCTTGCAGCCGGTCAGAAAGGTCTTTCAGTAGCATTTGACCTTGCAACACACAGAGGATACGATGCAGATCATCCAAGAGTTGTGGGAGATGTTGGAAAGGCAGGTGTAAGTATTTGCAGTGTTGAAGATATGAAGGTTCTGTTTGATCAGATACCTCTAAACAAGATGTCTGTTTCCATGACAATGAATGGCGCAGTACTTCCTATACTTGCCTTTTACATTGTTGCAGGTATGGAACAAGGTGCAAAGCTTGACGAAATGGCGGGTACAATCCAGAACGATATCCTTAAGGAGTTTATGGTTCGTAACACATACATATATCCCCCTGAATTCTCAATGAGAATCATAGGTGATATCTTCTCATTTACAGCTAAGAACATGCCTAAATTCAACTCAATCTCTATCTCCGGCTACCACATGCAGGAGGCTGGAGCTACATGCGACATTGAAATGGCATATACATTAGCCGATGGTCTGGAGTACCTTAGAACAGGTATAGCTGCCGGTATGGATGTTGACCAGTTTGCTCCGAGACTTTCATTCTTCTGGGCTATAGGTATGAATCACTTCATGGAGATTGCAAAAATGCGTGCAGCCAGAATGATCTGGGCCAAGCTTGTTAAACAGTTCAACCCTAAAAATGCAAAGTCTCTGTCTTTGAGAACACACTCTCAAACTTCAGGCTGGTCACTTACTGAGCAAGATCCTTTCAATAACGTTGCAAGAACTTGTATTGAGGCAATGGGAGCGGCACTCGGCCATACTCAGTCTCTGCACACAAATGCCCTTGATGAAGCTATCGCTCTTCCTACAGACTTTTCTGCCCGTATTGCAAGAAATACTCAGATATATATTCAGGAGGAGACTAATATTACCAAATCTCTTGATCCTTGGGCTGGCTCATATTATGTTGAGAAACTCACAGCTGAGATTGCTGAACGCGCCTGGGGACACATTGAAGAGGTGGAGAAACTGGGCGGTATGTCTAAAGCAATTGAAACAGGCATTCCTAAACTCAGAATTGAAGAGGCAGCTGCCCGTAAACAGGCAAGGATTGACTCTAAACTTGACACAATAGTAGGTATTAACAAATACAGACTTGAAAAAGAGGATCCTCTGGAAATCCTTGATGTTGACAATACAAAAGTAAGAGAGTCTCAGATTGCCAGACTAAAAGAGCTGCGCGCAAATCGTGATGAGTCAAAAGTTAAAGCCGCACTGGCTGCCATCACAGAAGCCGCTGCAAATAAATCTGGAAACCTGCTTGAGCTTGCAATAGAAGCAGCAAGAGTTCGTGCTACACTTGGCGAGATCTCTGACGCATGCGAAGCTGTAGCAGGAAGATATAAAGCAATAATCCGTATGAATACAGGTGTTTACTCAAGTGAGGTAAAGAATGACAGCGAATTTGAAAAGGCAAAATCGCTTGTTACTGAATTTGCCAGGAAAGAGGGTCGCCAGCCTCGTATAATGATTGCAAAACTGGGTCAGGATGGTCACGACCGTGGGGCTAAAGTTGTTGCAACAGGTTATGCTGACTGTGGATTTGATGTGGATATGGGTCCACTCTTTCAGACTCCAGAAGAGGCTGCAAAACAAGCTGTGGAAAATGATGTACACGTTGTAGGAGTCTCTTCTCTTGCAGCTGGTCACAAAACACTCGTTCCGCAAATTGTAAGTGAGCTTAAAAAACTTGGTCGTGAAGATATCATGGTAATTGTGGGTGGAGTTATTCCCGCACAGGACTATGATGCTCTGTACAAAGCAGGTGCAGTAGCTATCTTTGGTCCAGGAACATCGGTCTCTGCAGCGTCAGTGAAATTAATGGAGCTGTTATTGCAGAAATTTGAGTAGTTTAAACATGTAATTAGCTGTAATAGACCGATTAAAATAATTTTTTAATCGGTCTGTTTTTTATAAAATAATTGTATCTTTGGGTTATTCAAATTTTCACACCTATATGGAGAAAATACTTGTAGTTGAAGACGACAAGATTACCAGAAGACTGATTAAGGAGATACTCAGCAGAGGTGGTTATGAGGTAATCGAGGGTGAAGATGGCTCTCAGGCTCTTGAACTATTCAAGAAAGAGAAGCCAGACCTTGTTATAACAGACTATCAGATGCCTGTCATGAACGGCTTGAGACTCCTTTCAGAAATCCGCAACATTACTACAGGGACTCCTGTTATCATGCTTACCGGTTTTGGTGATATCGCGCTTACTATTAAGGCTATCCAAATTGGAGCATTTGATTTTCTTGAGAAACCTATTAACGCTCCTCAGCTTAAGAGCATTGTAACAAGTGCTTTGAGTTCTGTTCAGAGCAGCAAAAAGCACGAAGATGTCCTTAAAGAGGGAATCTCAATTGATAAAAAGATTCAGGAAAATATTCTTATAGGCAAATCTCCTCAAATTAAGGAGATATTTAAAAATATCGGCAGGGTATCACTAAATAAGGTAAACGTACTTATAGAGGGAGAATCAGGCACCGGCAAAGAACTTATTGCGAGACTTATTCACTATTCGGGAATCACAAGAGATAAACCGCTCGTTGTGGTAAATTGCAGTGCTCTTACTGAAACTCTTTTAGAAAGTGAACTATTTGGCCATGAGAAGGGATCATTCACCGGATCTCTTAAGACTAAAAAAGGAAAATTTGAACTTGCAGAAGATGGGACAATTTTCCTTGATGAAATTTCTGAAATAAATCTCAACACGCAGGTTAAACTCCTTAGGGTTATCCAGGAGCTGGAATTTGAAAGGGTTGGTGGTGAAACAACAATTCCTATGCAGGCCAGAATAATAGCCGCTACTAATAAGAAGCTTGAAAAACTTATTGAAGAAGGAAAATTCAGAGAAGACCTGTATTACAGACTTAAGGTATTTACTGTTCAGCTTCCTCCTCTTCGTGAAAGAAGAGATGATATTAAAGATCTTACCGTCCATTTCCTAACAAAACTTAATAAAAGATTCAATAAAAATGTCTCAAAAATAGGAGACGGTGTTATTGAAATGCTTCAGGAACATCACTGGCCGGGTAATGTTAGAGAGCTTGAAAACACAATAATGCAGGCTATTGTTATGTCAAAAAATGATGTACTTGAAGTTGATAACATTAAACTTAATCCAAGAGGCACAGATTCTTCAACTGTTGAGATGCATGATGCCGGTCCTTTAAGGAGTCTGGCTGACGTAGAAAAAGATTATATAAAACGTGTTCTTGATGAGGTTAAGTGGAATAAAATTGAAGCTTCCAGAATCCTGGAAATCACAAGACCTACACTAAATGCCAAGATTGAAAAGTACAAGCTTGAGCAACAATAAGACTACTTTTCTCCTTTAATGAAACTGTCCGTATACCCAATTCTCTTGAGGTAATAAATTATTCTCTGTGCCTTTTCAATCTCCAGAATGGGCTCTGACATATATCTGTAAACTCCGCCAACTCCTTTTACTTCCACGATTTTTAATCCTGGTACGAATCTCTCAATTTTTCTTAGAATTTTCTCATTCCGTATCTTTCCAGAAAGAGCATATATCTGTACCCTGTAATAAGTATTAAATGATTGTTGGCCGGTATTTGGTTGTTCATCCTTCTCTTCAATAAGATTTTCTCTCTTTACGGTATCTCTCTTTATCTGCTGAACCTCCTGCTTAGGCTCCTCCTCTTTAAAAACAGTGAAGTCCAGCCCTCCCACAATATCACCATCATATGATGGTTGCACTGTAAATGGGATAGAAATATCTGAGATATTCATATTTAATTTGCCAAGTTGCACAGAATCTAGTGAAACGTAGTATCTGCCTGGCTTAAGACCTAAGTAACTGTAGTATCCGTCAGGCTCAGAAAGAAGTGATTTTATTTTTCTGCCATCAGAGGAGTACACATCAACAATCATCCGTCCCAGTCCACTTTCAGGTCTCTCACCTTGCTTCAGATAAACCATACCTGACACCTCTCCCAGTGGAAATACAGGTATCTCAACCCTTTTCATCTTATTTGGTTCGGCCTCAACACCAATAACTTTAAATGGTATTTGCCAGGAAATATTCTCAGTTGAACTTGCACTTACCTCAATATTATAAACAGTGTATGGCTCCAGGTCGGTAACCCTTATAGTGGAACTCTTCTCATCAAACTGAGAAATCCCGCCGCTAACCCTGGCTGAAATTCCGCTTATAGCATTCTCGCCTTCGTCCATAGTACCATTACAATTGATATCCAGGAATGGGATGATGATTGCTCCTCCCCTCCCTGCGGAACCTCTGTTGCGGAAGGCAATATATTTATTCTTTGCATCCACAATAACACCGCCTCCAATTGATTCTGAGAAAGAATAGCTCTTCCCGCTCTTTCTCGCATTTACGGAGAATCTGGCAAATGATAGTTCAAACCTCATTCCTAACTCAATATTTGAAGTTTTTGTAGCGAAATTCTGCTCATATGAGAGGTTTGCATAACCAATTTTTGAGAATTGCTTGTCTATTGAAACCTTTGCATTAACAAATGAACCTGATGTATAATTAAATTGAGTAAGAGGAGTTATAATAAATCCGGCTGGTAGTCTGAAAGCCATAGACAAAGCACTGTAAATAAAAGGATTTGAACCGGAAAAAAATCTGGCCTGAGTAGAGAGGTTTGCTGAAACACTTCTAAAACCGGCAGAAAGAATCATCTCGGTAGCAAAAGTATTTGCATTTGGAAGAATTAACTGCATTGCAGCTACCCTCGCAAACATAGAGAACCCTTTTCCTCTTATTGGAAGTGCAAGTGAAACTCTCCTCTCCTCAAGAGTACTTGTTGGATAGGCCTTCTGATTCTTGTTATATTTAAGATAATTTAGCTCAATATTCAGATTTTTTGCAATTCTGTAACTCAAAACTGATTCAAATTTAACTTTGTGTACATATTCAGCATTAAGCAGCATTTCAGGAAGAATCTTAAGTGAAGATTTCACATATGGCATAAACTTGTTTTCAGATAACGCAGAATAAAATTCCACACCGGCACCGGCTGAGAGGCTTTTGCCAAATCCATAGTTTAAATCTGCTCTGGCATACTTTGCCATAAGCGAGTCCTCTGTTATACCGGCTGTCAAATTATACTCCAGAGTTCCTTTTGGAAGAAAATTAAATGGTATTGATAGTACTCTCTCTTCCGACCTCTCCTCTCCATATGGACCATAAAATTGTAATTTTACATTAGTCTCTCCATAAACGAGGGGAACCTCAAAACTGAAAAATCCGGAGGCATCGGCCTGCATATAATTAATCAGGATATTGTTAACATATAACTCCACCATCCAGCCTGGTTCAGTCATATCACTTAATATATAAGTACCAAAAGAGCGGCGGTATGTAGTAGGTGCATTAGTAATGTGTGCTCCCACCAGAGGAGCAGCAAGACTTACTTTTCCGGAAGATGATACCCTACCCAGAGATAGTTGTCTTATTACCTTGTTATTATTATTTGCATATCGCCAGAGATAATCCTGCTGTTTTATGTCAAATGGGTTATCTGTATCAAAATTTAATGTAAAATTTGCTTCGCCTCCAAATAACTGCGTCCCTGCCCTGAGGTTAAATCTTGTATTAATATCTCCATCCAGTTGCTGATTTGAATTGACATTCCAGTCCAGATTCCCGGCATGAATAAACGACCTACGCATCCAGTATGTTGTATCCGGGTTAACTTCACTCTGAATTTGAGAAATATTTTTTCTCATCTGTTCAAGTCTTATCTCTCTGATTATTGGAAGCTCTACCTGAGTATTCAGTGAAATTGACAGAGATCGGAAATTAAAGGACATCACCAACCCAAAGACATCTCCAAAAACCCTTGCATTAATATACAGGGAACTTTCAGTCCTGATAAAATCTTCATGAGTCAGTAAATACTCCTTTTTCTGATAGATTATTTTGTTCTGAGGTCTTAGAATTGAATACTGAGCATCAGGTGATACAATAAATCCTGTTACCTCATCAAAACCTGGTGTGTAATCTACTTTAATTTTAAGATAATTAAAAAGATCTATTACAGAAAGGTAGGCCTCATTATTCTTTATAGCAGCAGGAACTTCTGCTGAACCTACTCTTGGTATTGAGAGAAATACCGACAATTCATCAAAATCGTTATTCTCAGCCTCCTGTGAATATGAAAGAAGCGGTATTCCTGTCAAAACAAAGATGACCAGCAGAATATTTATTAAATTCCTTTTTAAAACAACCATTTAGATTTGCTCCTATGGTATATATTGCCAGTTTGTATAATAGTGCAATATATACTGACTATTTGCAATATATTCAGCATCCGGTGCTTTATTAGGGATTATCAGAGTTGCTCCTACTTTAACAGTTACAGTGCCTCTACCCTCTCTGAAATTTAGTTTATTTTGATTGAAACTCTCAAGAACATCACCCTCAACATAAATCTCATAGCTATTTGGAAGTGTTCTTAAAACATGTCCCCATTTGGGGGCCTGAGAATTTAAGTTGCTGCCGGCACCGCCCTTTCCAAATATTACTGTAAGCTTTTCATCTACAGTCTTTTCAAGCCTAAAAGTAAATGGTTTAATAGTTGATAAGTCGTCATAAGCCACTCCATAAAACGAAGAACTTGAAGGAGAGGCCGGATTTATGGTAATTGAACCCTGTCCGTTACCGGTCAGATAAAAAACTCCAAAATTCATCTCCTCAATACTTCCAGGCACAATCCTAAGCTGTGCTATAGCAAAATTACCGGCTAAAAGTAATGTAAAAAATAATAGAGCTCTTCTCATCTGGCAATTTTCATTTATTTTAACTTTAAGATACCCTCTGCAAGTTTATCAGGATTACGGTCACTTTGTGAAAAATACTCAACTTTTATTGAGCCTGCAGACAAATTAACAGGAATATTTTTATCTAGCAGATAGTTGAATTTTCTAACTGTGTTTGGAGTATACACAGCTATTCCATTTATACTGCCTATTAGGGTATTGGTCCCTTCAGGAGATACATGTGTAACTCTGATGTCTCCGTAAGCAGACATACTCCCGGTCCTGTTAAATGTAATGGTTAAAACTTTAGTTGTATCATTGACCTGATTAAGCTCCAGCCCTGACAAAGAGACTTTAGTGTTGTTCTCCCCTGTTCTTATAATTATTGGAATAGTTATGCCAAATATTGGTATAAGTCTAATACTTAGTGCTGTTGTATCTGCATTTGCATCCTCCATACCTAATGCTCCCTCCTTTGGCACAGCCCTGAAATAAACATGAGATCTGTACTCTCCCGGTGCTAGTCTCTCTTTATTTACAACCTGCATTCTTACAGTCTGTGCTTCACCCGGAGCCAATGTCACACTTCTTGGAAAGAAGCGTAGATTTTTATCGGCAAAATTCTGTCCCGGATCCGGTTCGGTAATCTCCTGAAATGTTCCGTCTTCCGTCATTCTGTATTGCACAAACGACACATTATAAGTAGAGGTATCTGTTCCCGTATTTGAAAGATTCAACTCCTCAACCCTTTTATTTCCCTCAAATACTACCCTTCTGGGTGTAATAAGCAAATCTCCCTGTGCAAAAAGAGAAGTCGTAAAAAACAGAATAAAAAGCAGAGAGATTGAATTTCTAACTGATACTTTTTTTATAAGAGGGTACATGGTGATTAATGTTTAAGTTTAATAGAATCGCTTAAGAAATATTAAATCAAATATATTAAAAAAAACGATATCAGTTATTGTTAACATTTATAACAAATGTTGCCCGGTATGTTCCTTTAGGCTGATTTGCTCCAATATTTAATGTCCCTCCTACGTATAAAGAGGCCCTCCCGGAAGTGTTAAATCGTCCAATAGTATAGCTGGTCAAAGAGAGGTTCAGAGAAGAACCCGGATAGTCAATATTTTGCAGTACTATTGATGACTGATTAATTGATATGGAGAAGTTCTGATTTTGCTTTCCTGTTAACTGAAATTCGGCTCTGTTTCTGACTGAAGGCTGTAGAACAATACCTCCTGTATTTGATATTACGTTATTCTGAGGATTTATTGTAATTGTTCCAGCTGAAGAAGTTACAGCAATATCCCCAAAGGTTAAATCAAGTATTTTTTGTACGGAGATAGGGTCCTTTTTAGAGCTGGGTCTTATTGTAGCATAGATATTTGAATTAAATGAACCACTATTATCCTGAGAATACAAATCAGTCCCGTTCAATAATATCAATAATGACACTATTAAGGAGAAGTAATACTTGTTCTTTAATTTCAACATTCTCAAAATTACAAAATTTATTATTCTGCTATACCTAAATATTGATCATTAACTGCAACAATACACTGTCCGCAGGGACAGTGTATTGTTATTTTAAGCCGGTTTAACGATTATTCGTACTGTACTGTTATTGCGAATTCACCATTATAAACGCCTGATGCCTGATTAGCAACTACTGCCAGTACACCGCCAACATAAAGTGTAGCATCTGATGCTCCAAGGGTGTTACCTGTGGTTGCAAGATTCTTTGACAATGTTACTGTCATCGTCTCTGATCCGCCATCTCTTGTTAGTGTAGTTGTAGCCGGCATGGTTACACCATAATTAACTCCTTTTTCACCTGAAATAGTAAACTTAGCTGCCTGACGTGTTCCTGTTGTTGGAGCTAGAGCTACTCCCAATGCTGCTGTAGGATTTGCAATAGCATCTGCTGAAATTGTTACGGTACCAGCTGCTGAACTTGTAGCAATTGAACCAAATGTAAGATCAAGATTCTTTACAATTTTAATAGGTTTAATAATTGTTGCCGATGATGATGCTGTTGCTGATGATGAAGTAATCTGTGCTGTTGCCATTACTGATACTCCTGAAAAAACTACTGCGAGTGCGAAAATTTTAATTGCTTTCATAATTGTTATTTTTTTATTCTTTTTTGTTTTTCAATTTTACTTCTGACCATTATAAATCACAAAATATGCCGTGAACAAAAAAAATTGTGGCACGATGATTGCCATATTATCAGAAACAACTCTATCTAATTGTACTACTGTGCTTTAAGTCGTGCTAAAAATTTTTAAAATTCTTAAAAATTATTTTTTAGACTTTTTTTCGCCAAAGATTTCTTTACATCAACGTAAAATTTTTATACCGTCAAAGACATTTTTATTGCGAACAAATAACAAAAAAGGCGACCTAACGGCCGCCTTTTAAATTCAATCCTAATACGGAAAAATCTAATTATAGGAGAATGTTATTACATAACTGCCGCTATATTGTCCTACAGGATTATCTGCAACAGTACCAACTTTTAATGTGGCCCCTATTCTTAGAAGAAGTGTACCTTTTGTTAAAACTCCTGTCCCTGTATTAGTGACATTATTAGTTTCCCACCGGTAAACCTCCATCGTTTTACCAGTTGCAAGATTTGTCAGAGTTGTTGCTGTCTGAGGTAAATTAATTGTGACCGTTGCATCACTCTGGCCCGCTAACTGAAAACTGGCCGGATTATACTGTCCGCCACTTAAGCTTACTGAGCCCTGAGATGTTCTTATTCCGTCAGGAGTAATCTTTATCTCTCCGCCTGAAGTTTCAGGAGAGAAACGTCCAAAGTTTAACGCAGCAACCTCTGCAGCTCTCAATGCCTCAATTACCTCTGCTGTTGCAGTTGCTGTAACACTTGTCTGTGCGATGCCATAACCGGAAAAAAGAAGGATAAACAGTGTATTAATTATAAGTATCCTATATATAAGTGATCTCATCATATACTGTGTTACGGGTTTGTTTAATTATTCTGCATATTTACTTAGAGGTGAATTTAACAGGATTTATCTGCAACGATACACTGTCCGCAGGGACAGTGTATTGTTATTTTAAGCCGGTCTAACGATTATTCGTACTGTACTGTTATTGCGAATTCACCATTATAAACGCCTGATGCCTGATTAGCAACTACTGCCAGTACACCGCCAACATAAAGTGTAGCATCTGATGCTCCAAGGGTGTTACCTGTGGTTGCAAGATTCTTTGACAATGTTACTGTCATCGTCTCTGATCCGCCATCTCTTGTTAGTGTAGTTGTAGCCGGCATGGTTACACCATAATTAACTCCTTTTTCACCTGAAATAGTAAACTTAGCTGCCTGACGTGTTCCTGTTGTTGGAGCTAGAGCTACTCCCAATGCTGCTGTAGGATTTGCAATAGCATCTGCTGAAATTGTTACGGTACCAGCTGCTGAACTTGTAGCAATTGAACCAAATGTAAGATCAAGATTCTTTACAATTTTAATAGGTTTAATAATTGTTGCCGATGATGATGCTGTTGCTGATGATGAAGTAATCTGTGCTGTTGCCATTACTGATACTCCTGAAAAAACTACTGCGAGTGCGAAAATTTTAATTGCTTTCATAATTGTTATTTTTTTATTCTTTTTTGTTTTTCAATTTTACTTCTGACCATTATAAATCACAAAATATGCCGTGAACAAAAAAAATTGTGGCACGATGATTGCCATATTATCAGAAACAACTCTATCTAATTGTACTACTGTGCTTTAAGTCGTGCTAAAAATTTTTAAAATTCTTAAAAATTATTTTTTAGACTTTTTTTCGCCAAAGATTTCTTTACATCAACGTAAAATTTTTATACCGTCAAAGACATTTTTATTGCGAACAAATAACAAAAAAGGCGACCTCACGGCCGCCTTACCTTACTTAGAAAAACTACTTTACTGTCAACCTAATTATAAGCGAATATCATTGTATAGGAACCCTTATATTCACCATTATGGTTACTATCTGCTATCCTACCTTTAATCTCAACAACTGAGTTTTCTGTAGTTGTTGAATATATATCCATGTTCAGCATTTCACCCTTTGAATCAGAAATAGATGATTTTGACATCATGACATTATAAGATATTTGTGAACCTGAAGATAGGGTAATTGATCCCAGATCTAAATTATTATTTCCGTTTTGAGAAATATCAGCTTTAATATCAGTAACAACATTTGATCTTGCACTCACTGATTCCACAACCTCTGCAAACACCTGACCTGTTACTTTAACCTGAGAAAAAGCGGCAAACGAGAGTAGCATCGCTGCTGAAACTGTTAAAATCTTTATGAATGTTGTGTGTAACATGCTCTCGTCTTTCTGAGAGCAAAAGTAAAAAAAATATTTTACATTCCAAGCAAAGTGTAAAATATTTTTTTACACTGCGTAAATTTATTTTACATCAAATTCGCGATTTCAAACATACCTCTGTCTGCCATTGTAATGTATGCCTTTTTCTCGTCTGAAGATAGTACAACATTTGAACACAGCTTGCCTTTCAAAGGAATCTCTTCTACAAGCTCACCCTGTGGCGAAAAAATTGCCAAAGTACCTTTTCCATGGCGTGTAATATAAAGATTTCCTGCTGAATCACACCTCATACCATCCATCCCAAAATCCTCAAATTTCATAAAAAGTCTTTTGTTGGTAATACTTCCATCATTTAATATGTCATAAACCCATACATTCCTTTGGATTGATTCATTTACATAAAGTTTTTTACCATCAGGACTCACTTCAATACCGTTTGTAGTACCCATATTAGCCTCAAGTAAAATAACTTTACCTAAACGATCAACCATCCATAACTTTCCAGTAGAGTCTTTCCAGTTTGGGTCACTTGCATACAGAAACTCTGAGACAGGTGAGATTGCAATGTCATTTGGCTGATTCATTGTGCTATCGTGTGCAAAAACAGAAATTTCTTTTGTTGAGCTGCTTACTTTAAGAATATTATGCTTCTTATAATCTGCAATATACATATTCCCCTCCTTGTCAAACCTGATTCCGTTCCCTACAGAACCTTCAGGCAATTTTATAAAAAGAGAGGCTTCTCCATCTGGAGAGACCACCCCAATAGTACCCTGTTCAGCATAATTTACAGCATACAGGTTACCGTTCATATCAATTGCAGGACCCTCTATCCCTTTAGTAAAAGTCCACTCAGGGAGGAGATCCTCTACTAACACGTTTTCAACTCTTCTTTGACCGCATTGCACTAAAACAGGTAAAGAGAGAATTAACAAAAAGATTGGCAGCTGTGAATAATTGTATCTGAAGCTTCTCATAATTGTATATTTAAGAGATTATAAAAATTTCTTAAATATACTTAATTCTTACACGTTTCATAAAATTTCCACCCTCAAGGAGCACTTTAAGTCTGCGTACAAGATTCCTTCTTATCTCCATCTCTACGGGTAGTGAAGGGTCATAGTGAGCTTCATTAATCCTTGTACCCATGAGAATATCAATGACATCATTTGAAAGAAGCAGTCTAAGGATATCACCGGCAGGAGATTCCTCTATTTTGTCCCCCTCTCTCCAGTTCTGAAGTAAATCAGCCAGATGACCGAGAGTAAGTATACCTTCTGTGACAAATTCTGCTCCATCCATTTTAGCTGTTGAAGGGAGCATTGCCTTTACCTGTTGCCGACCATCTCCTGAAATTCTTTTACCCAACTCTCTTGATAAAATCTGCGCTGTTGTCCCCCCGCACACAACTTTTTTTCCGGGATAGCTCTCAAAAATCTGAGCCATCTCTTTATCTCTGCCATTATCAAAGGGTGGGCCTGTGCAAATCAGAACTCTTCTGGGAGCACGCAAATAAACCACTGCGCAGGTTATATCATCTTTTGCAATAAAGAAATCGTTATGAAGAGCCTTTTGCATAACAACTTTTGAGAGTTCTTTAGCAGATACCTCCGGATGTTTTGCTACAAAATCTTCAAGAAATGATATGACTCCTCCTCTTTCCCAACCTGCAGGATGCTGAGAACTGCCAAGCCCGCTCTGAGTTACTCCGTCACTTAAGAAGACCAGCCTGTCTCCCTTAAATAACATTACTCTGCTCTCTAACATTGATCTGACACCTTGCCTGGTTTTAATCTTTACCGACTTTTTTCTCGTTTCAAAGTGCCTATATCCTCTTAAAAGTATATAATCCGGATTATCATATTCTACAATATGAGCTTCACCACTTTTATCTATGTCAAACATTGAACAGGTTGCGTAACTTATTTTCTCACCTGCATCCTCTGGTAGAGTATCCATAATGGTACTAAGAGAATCTGATAGCGGTCTGTTATGGAGCATGTAATTCATAGCCATAGAGGCAGTAAGTGTACTGAGAACATTCGCCCGGATACCGCTGCCGAGACCGTCTGATAAAATTGCTCCAAATCTCTCTCCTCCCGAGATACTCTTGGATAGAAAAGTATCTCCACCAACTATATGTCCGCTTTTATACTCCTGAGTATGTGCTATTTCTATAAAGAACTGATCTTCTTCTGTTCCAAAGAACATAACTTCAGATTTTATCATTGTTTGTTATCTCTTCTTCTCAACGACAGAGTTAAGTACACTTTCAGTAAATGATGCACTCTCTCCCAGAATGAAAGCAATTCTCTGTACCGATTCAGCATTATGCCTGATTACCTCTTTTATCTTATCGGAAATTATATCCTTTATAACCTGTGAGTCATCCATATTCTGAATAACCCCACATACAAGCTTATGCGGCTGAATTGATATTACAGACAGAGACAGATTCCTACCCTCCTCTCTGACATCAAATTCTCTGTTCTCTTCGCCTGAAGTCAGAACCGCTGAAAAATATTTATAATATGGAATTATCTTCTTCAAATCTGCACCGGCAAGACCACCTAATGCTTCAGATATCATCTTTAACTCCCCTCCTCCCATCTCAATGAATTTTTCATTTGTATCGACAACCCTTAAATTTTCATCTGCTAACACAACTCCATACGGCATTTTTCTTAACAGAATTGAAGCCTTATTCTGAGCCTCTTTTCTCATCTGAGATATACACATCTCTCTTTCTGCTTTCCCCTCCAGAATAGCCAATGCATATGCACGGCAATTATCATAACCGCAACCTGAACAGTTCAGTTCGTCTGATTTACTCTGTTTTCCCATAGATACAAGCACCCCTTTAATCTCCTCTTCGCTGTATAAACAGTTAATTTTGTATGGTATCTTATATTTACTGTTTGAGATATCAATTTCTGAGTGACTCAGGGGAACAGAAAGTCCGGAACGTTTGAAAATATCAAAATCATTGAGCAACCTATTCCTTTTACCGGCGACTCCCGGGCTTTTAGCAGTAGCCGGCCCCTTAATACAACCACCATCACATGCCATTAGCTCAATAAAAACTCTTTTGTCCGGTGTCCATGAAGACAACTCACCGCAAATTTCCATTACAGACTGCATCCCCGAAAAACTCATATATCCTGAATCTACAGGTCGTATCTCTCCGCACATTGTGCTTATCATTCCGCTATCAACCGGAAAAAGGCCAGCCCTCTCTGAGGCCCCTATAACAAAGTTATCCGGGAGTTCAATTCTGTCCATGTCCTGGAAGTTAACCCCCTCAAGCTCCAGTAGCTCTCTCAACTCTTCAAAAGTAAGAACTGCATCAATTTCTCCTCCATAAACATCAGACTCCTGCTTCTTTGCAATACAGGGTCCAATAAACACAAGTTTAGAATTTCTCCAGCCGCCTGATCTGAGCATTCTTGCGTGAGCTATCATAGGTGAGACGAATGGCGCAAGAGACTCCTCAAGTTCCGGATAGTATATCTTTATATAGTTTACGACAGATGGACAACAAGTGGCAATCAAAACACCACTTTGCCTCTCATCAAGGTGCCCGGCAGTTGCCTTTGCAACCAGATCTGCTCCAAGAGCTGTTTCAGATACAGCAGAGAATCCTAGCGCATGAAAGGCTTTTATAAAGTTAACAAACGAAACATTGTCAAAATCAGACACAAAAGAGGGAGCCAGACACGCAATAACATCATAACCATGATTAAGCCAATCACGAACCGTCTCTAGCTCCTCTCTGTATTTTTTTGCACCTGCAGGACAGGCATTTATACACTGACCACAATAAATACAAGTATCATTAATAACCGAGGCACTGAAGTCCTCAACCTTTATTGACTTTACGGGACAAACCTTTATACATTTGTAACAATCCTGACAATTGATCTTCTCTGTGTAAATTACTAAATCCCGTTCCATAACATCATATTTTTTGCAGCCTTCTGGTAGCCGCCTTATAATCCGATATTGTGCTGCATCCGTTTACACATCCTCCCTGACACATCATAACTTCAATCATGTTGGCTTCAGCTTTACCGGTTTGAGCAATATTTTTTAACATTTTCACGGACTCCTTATCAAGTCCGTTAACAACCAGCGATGAAAATCCCTCCTTCTCCTGCAGATACTGTGCCACCGAATTAGCTACACCGCCTGTCTTTGCATAATATCGTCCACTTTTTTCAATCTCTGAAGATAGTCCCTGCGGTTCACATGCCTCAATGTTAATTCCCTTTGCTTCAATAATTGCGGCCATCTCTTCAAAAGTTATTACATAGTCAATATTTTCATCATAAAAACCCTCTACTCTTTTTGCAATACATGGGCTAATGAACACTGTAACTGAATCCGGCTCTGACTTTTTAATTGACTCTGCTGTATATGCCACAGGACTTTTTGTATGTGAGATATAAGGGACTAATGTGGGGAGGTGCTTCTCTGCCCAGGCTTTGTATGACGGGCAACAGGATGTAGTCATAAAAGGGGTGCCACCCTCCTTTACCCGCTCGATCCATTCATCGGCCTCTTTTCTGGATGTTATATTTGCACCCATTGCAACCTCCACTACCTCATCAAATCCACTCTTTTTTACGGCAGCCAAAACCCTCTCAAATGGCTGGTCGTACTGTCCTGCAAATGCAGGGGCCACCATTGCTACAAGCCTCTTTGCCGGATTTTTCATCTCTTCAGCAATCTGAACCAGATAAGTCTTTTCCATTATTGCTCCAAATGAACAAGCTTCTTTACATTTGCCGCAATAAACACATTTATTCCAGTCAATTACCTCTACCCCTAAATCATTTTTAGAAATTGCCCCCACAGGACATGCCTCCTCGCATGGTACCGGTGTATAGACAATTGCATGAAAAGGGCATGCAGAGAGGCATCTGCCACAATTCACACACATAGAGGGGTCTATTTTTGCCCTGCGATTCATTGTAATTGCATCCTTATTACATGCGTACGTACATGGA
The DNA here is from genome assembly GCA_937901965.1 of uncultured Bacteroidota bacterium. Taxonomy (GTDB): domain Bacteria; phylum Bacteroidota; class Bacteroidia; order Bacteroidales; family UBA932; genus Bact-08. The sequence goes on along the minus strand of CALGSW010000012.1, from coordinate 1,528 downwards.
TGACCAACACAACCCTTACAAAGATTTGTTACAGTATAATTTTGCTTTACACAAGAACTGCATGCTTCATCAACAACTGTGAGCATTACATCTGTAAAGTCTTTTCTCTCGCGGGACATCCTGGCATACTCGCTGAGTCTGGTTAGTTCATCCGTCTCATCTGTTACATTAAATCCGAGTATTGTCATTACCCTGTATTTAATTACTGCTCTGTCTTTATGAACACAACAACGGCTTAATTCAGTAATTCGGGGCCTCATATGCAGCGGTATTCTGTCAATTTCCGCTTCCAGCTCCTCATTGAAAGTCAATTCGCAAACTCTCCTCAATAATTCTCTTCTAATCTCTGTTGCCTGATGGTACATATATTTATTGATTTTTCGGCCGCAAATGTAGGCAAAGAACTTATGATTTATCACAAAAATATTAGATATTTTATGTGTCCGGTATGTAACATCATACATTAGCCTGTATAAGAGAACATAAGCTAATAATCTTACTCTGTATTCACAGAGTATCCGCATAACTTCCGGAGTTTTTCCTTCTCGCTCCCTTCCCTTCGTTCGCTGTGGCGGAGACTCCTTCAGTTATGCGGACTACTCTTTGAAAGGGTATGCAGGAATTCTTGCCAGTCATCCGCTACCACGACGGAACCCCCGCCGCAGACGGCAAAGCCGGCGAGGAGGAATCGTTCCGGAGTGGAAGCGGATGACTGCGGATGAGCTGAATAGCAGGGGTTTGACACTTTATCCGAGGGGTGATCCCTCGGGTTGATTGTCATTTCTTTCTTAATCTGATTGTTACAGCCGTGCGGGTGCAAGTCGCCTTGTAAAGATTTATATGGTGCTACGCGGTTTTTAAGGCCTTCGGCCGGATAGCTGACTCCGGAGGTTGCGGGTTTGGGTGGGACGAACCTCCATCAATGTCGTAATGAGCTAATTACAAAACTCAATTTATTGATTATGAAAGATTTATGTTTTGAAACACCATGGGATTCAACCCCATAGAGGTTCGTCCCACCCACGCCTGTGCTCAGACTGGCCAATCCTGTGCACAGACCGGAACAAATCGCTCTGCCGAACGGCTTAACACGGCGAAGCACCGCTCAAATACGTCCGCAACTCCTCGTACTTGGTGAAAAGCTATGTAATACACCCTTCCCCAGTCAACCGAGGCACGAAGGAACCTCCGCCACAGTGAGCGAAGTGAGCGAGGAGGAAAAGTTCCGCAAGGGCTGCGGTTGACTGGGGAAGGTGTGAATGACAGTACTTTGAACGAAGGAACCTCCGCCACAGTAAGCGAAGTGAGCGAGGAGGAAAAGTTCCGCAGGGGCTGCGGTTGACTGGGGAAGGTGTGAATGACAGTACTTTGAACGAAGGAACCTCCGCCACAGCGAACGAAGAGAGCGAGGAGGAAAAGTTCCGCAGGGGCTGCGGTTGACCGGGGAGGGATGCAAAGTGCAGTGGAAATCGGGCAAAAAAAAAGAGTCTGATGATTTTTGGTCATCAGACTCTTTGATAAAAGATGG
>CALGSW010000011.1 GCA_937901965.1 uncultured Bacteroidota bacterium | reverse complement strand
AGGAAAAACTCCGGAAGTTATGCGGACTACTCTGTGAATGCAGTAAGATTGCCAGGTATAATTTGAAGGAGTCTCCGCAACAGCGAACGCAGTGAGCGAGGAGAAAAACTCCGGATGCGCAGAGGGGTTAAATCCAGTTGAGTTTGATATTGTTAATTCGTTTTTCCTGAATTAACTGTTTTAGTGATGCAACCTTCTCTTTATGACCGGGTATTTTTGTTTCGTGGGTCTCTACCAGAATAAGGCCCACTTTTTTATAAGTCTCCTCTGTTATCATTTTATTAAGCAAAGCTATCTCCTCCCCCTCAATATCCATCTTAAGGATGTCAACTTTCCTGCCGAGTGAATCTATGTATCTGCAGAGATCTACAGTCTCAACCTCCACTCCGTGCATATTGTCAACGTTTTTTTTCTCTTTAAGCAGAGAAGAGCTTACGGTAAACTCTATACCCTCTTTGTTCAGTCTCTCTTTGTGGTAGTAAAACATAGCCTTCCCGTCTGAGTCTGCCACGGCTTTATTAATAAGCTCTATTCCTTCCCTTCCCGCAAAGCGTCTTTGCAGATAAGAGTGTGCAAGCAAATCGGGCTCAAAAGACTTAACAGATGCCCCCTTTGAAAGGAACAGGTCACTTATGTCTCCTACGTTTGCTCCGCAGTCTACAAAGAGAAATGAACTGTTAACCCTTTTAAGAATAGGACGGAGTTTAATCAGACTTGTATAATATGCGCATCGGTTAAGAAACTTCCTTTTTAATGACTCTAACATAAAGGTTGACTATTAAATTCTTAACTAAGTTATGAAGTTTTTATCATTAATTATTATCTTTATTCAAAACTTAATTTCTGCTATTAATCAAACAAAATATGAAAACAAGCGTTAAGCTAATCACAATGGGAGCCGCCTTGATGTTATTAACATCATGTGGTCCTGAAAAAACAGAAATATTGAAACAATCAGATTTTCCACAGCCTCCTGTTGCTCAAATTCTACCTCAGGTATTTAATGAATTCGGCAATGAGAGGGTAGACAACTACTACTGGCTCCGAGACAAGACAAGTCCGGCTGTCATTGAGTACCTTACACAGGAGAACAATTACACAGACAGTGTAATGTCCTCTACCAAAATGCTTCAGGATGCAATCTACAACGAAATTATAGGTAGAATAAAGGATGCCGATGAGAGCTACCCGGTCCTGATGAATGAGTATAACTACTACAGCCGCACCGAGACAGGTAAGCAGTACAGAATATATCTCAGAAAGGCTAATAAAGAGGGGGCTCAGGAGGAGTTGTTGTTTGATGTCAATCAGATGGCAGAGGGTAAGAAAGCTATGAGATTTGCCGGATATAACATTAGCCCGGACAATAAGCTGGCTGCTTACTCATATAACGAAACCGGATCTTTTGCAGATTATACAATCAAGGTTAAGAGCCTGGATAAAGGAGAGGATTTGGGTGTAAACATACCTATGGCCACTTCATATCAGTGGGCAAATGACAACAAAACTCTTTATTATGTATGGGTAGACAAAGCTTTGCGTCCATACAAGGTAATGAGACACAAGCTCGGAAGCTCAGGAAAAGATGAACTTATTTATGAAGAGAGTGATGCCAGATATAATGTTTATTTGTCAAAAACAAAGACAGACAAGGAGATATTCATAATTTCATCCAGCACTTACACTACTGAATACAGATCCCTTGATGCAAATAACCCTTCAGCAAAGCCTGTTGTGTTCCTCCCACGCGAACAGGGAGTTGATTACTCTGTTATAGCGCATAGCGACAAATACTTCCTGTGGTATAAAGACAGCCAGAACCTCAACGGTATGATTTACGAATTACCTCTTAAAGGTTTCCAGGACAAGTCAACATGGAAGGTATTTCTGGCGCACGACCCTGCAGTGAGACTGGAGGGACTTGATGTTCTTAAAGATTATGTTGTTATTGATATAAGGAAAAACGGACTAAATCAGTTCAAGTATTTCTCTCTTAAAGATGGTTCAACAGGTGAGATAACATTCCCTGAACCGGTTTACAGCGCAGGTCTAAATGGCAATCCAGAGTTTGATGCCACAACAGTGAGGTATAACTACACATCTCTGAACAGACCAAGCACTCTTTACGAATTTGACCTTGCTAAAGGAGAGAGTACAAAATTGAAAGAGCAGGAGATCCCTTCAGGATTTAATGCCGATGATTATATAGTTGAAAGATTGTGGGCAAAAGCGCAGGATGGTGTTGAGGTTCCTATGGCTATCGTATACAAAAAAGGTCTTAAAAAGAACGGTAAGAGCCCGGCTCTTCTCTATTCATATGGTAGCTACGGCTCAAGTTCCGATGTATACTTCAGCCCATCATATTATAGTCTTATAGACAGGGGATTTGTTGTTGCAATAGCGCAGATCAGAGGTGGAAGTGACCTTGGTGAGCAGTGGTACGAGGATGGTAAACTTCTGAAAAAGAAGAATACATTTACAGACTTCATTGCATGTGCAGAAAAGCTTATTGAAGATAAATACACATCTGCAGATAAACTTGCAGGAATGGGAGGCAGTGCCGGTGGTCTGCTGGTAGGTGCAGTTGCAAACATGAGACCTGATCTCTTTAATACAATAGTTGCAGCGGTTCCGTTTGTTGACGTAATTAACACAATGCTTGACACATCTCTTCCACTGACCACACAGGAGTATGAAGAGTGGGGAAATCCTAACGAGGAAGAGTATTACAGGTATATGCTTTCATACTCACCTTATGACAATATAACAGCACAGAAATATCCAAATATACTCGCAACCGGTGGTCTGAACGACTCTCAGGTGGGATTCCATGAGCCTGCAAAATGGGTTGCAAAGCTGCGAGCAATGAAACAGGATGATAATATCATTCTCCTCCACACTAATATGGAGTCCGGACATGGCGGAGCAACCGGCAGATACGACAGGATCAAAGAGACCGCTTTTGAGTGGGCATTTATTCTAAACAGAGTAGGTATTGATAAATAACCTTCCATTACCGGGTAAAGAGGCACATATCCGTCTGGCTCCTCAACAGAGGCGGGCGGATATGTTTCTTGATAATTATCCTCCAGCCGGAGCAAAAGAGTCGGCAGTAATGGTTCTTCTGTTCCCACATGGCAACGACTTGATGGATTGGAGGGTGCTGATTATATTACGGAACAGTTATAATGGTGTTCACTCAGCTCAGGCTGCCTTTCCGGGAGGAAAGAGGGAAAAGGCCGATAAGTCGCCTGCTGAAACAGCATTAAGAGAGGCTCAGGAAGAGATGGCTGTAACCAGAGAAGATATTATTCCTCTTTCATACTTAACTGAGCTTTACGTTCCCCCCAGCAATTTTCTAATCTATCCACTACTTGCTGTGGCAAAAAGAGATATTGAGTTTATTCCGGACCCAAGAGAGGTTGCCGGTTACTCTTTAGTTCCACTTAAGAACCTTAATCCCCAAAAGGCAGTAAACAAGAGATTCCAGAGCCCCACAGGTGAGTGGCTGGATGCCCCCGGATTTGAATATGATGGTATGTTTATCTGGGGTGCTACTGCAATGATTATAAGCGAGCTTTACCAGGTTGTTGAAGATGCCATTCTCAGCAAATTATTGAGCATGACATACATCTCATCATCAAACCCCTCAATATAGGAGCGGGAGTTACACAGAACCACACAATTAATACCATCACCTCCCATTACCCACATTGAGGCTGTTCCTGCGAGGTTCCCGGAATGGTACCATGAACCTGAAAAAAGAGAGCTGTGATTACATCTCCATCCCAGTGCATATCTGTTATAAACAGAAGAGGGCGTAAGCATTACTGTTCTGGTTGACGGAGTAATAATATCCGCCACCTTGCCTCTTCCATCTATATGGAACATCAGCTTCATCATCTCCTCCACCGATGCAATTACACCCCCCGCGGCAGCAATAACATCCATGGGATTACCATATCCATTGTATCCATTCTGCGAATAATAGACCACCTCGTTTGCTCTTCTCTGAGATCTGTCGCCCCCAACATGGATGTCAGTTACACCTGCCTCAGCCAAAACCTCTTTGAGGAACGCCTCGTATCCCTTCCCGGATACCTTCTCGATGACCTTGCCCAGTATCCCGAATCCCATATTATAGTAGCTGAAAGAAGTTCCCGGCTCCTTCTGTGTAGATTTCAGCACATAATCAATCCTCTGCGAAAGACTTTGACCTGAAAAAGAAGAGGTAAACATAGGGTCAGGATCACTTATCCAGCCGCTTGTATGCTCCAGGAGATGTCTGATTGTAACAGAGGCAGCCCTGTCTGTGACTCCGGTAAATTCAGAAGCCAAAATACCTGATGTCCCAAACACTTTCTGGTCTAATGTCAGCTTACCCCTCTCCATCAATTTCATAATACAGAGAGATGTAAATTGTTTAGACACGCTTGCCAGTCTGTAGAGGTGTGACGGGGTGGCCCGGGTGTCGGTTTCAGTAACTGCAAAACCAAGCCCGGACTTATAAACAATCTCCTCATCCTTCGTTATAGCATACGATATCCCGGGTATTGAGTACTTCTGCATAAACGAATAGAGCACCTGGTCAAAGGCACTCTCCCCGTTTTTTACCAATATCTTGTAATCTGCTGTTCTCCCGGACTCAGCCGTAACCCTCAGAGTAACAGTCTGGGAAAAATCAAGTTGCCTTTTTCCGCTTTCAATTACAGCTCCGTTATAAGATATTGTTGCTGCCGAAGAGATGGCAAAACGGGGTGTGAGAGAATTAAGCGAAATGCCGTCAGGCAGAGTAATGTATATAGTTCTGTCCGCAATAATCCCCAATGTCTCAACAGTAAGCTGCGGATTTTCCGTCTTGGAAAATGAGAATGAGGAGATTGAGTTAAGGTTTGACTTTACCTTAGGCTGCTCCTCTTTAGAACAGGAGGCCAGCAGGATGAGGACAAAAATTGCCACCTGCAAAAATTTGAGCAGATGGCAATGTTTAGTGAAGTTTTTCATTTATTGTGCAATAATCAGCGTGACATTTCAGCCTCAACAGCCTCAGGAGTATTTGGAAGGCGTTTGTGTCCCAGAAGTCTGGAACCGTTTTCAGTTACCAGGATATCATCTTCAATTCTTATACCTCCAAATGTATAATAATCTTCAAGTTTTGAGAAGTTGATAAACTCTTTGTTGATTCCCTCACTCTTCCACTTCTCAATAAGTGCCGGAATAAAGTAACAACCAGGCTCATTGGTAATAACGTGTCCCGGACGGAGTGTCTTACCCATTCTCAGAGACTTCAGTCCAAATTGAGTTGCCCTTTTGTGAATTTCGTCATAACCCACAAAGTTCTCACCCAAATCCTCCATGTCATGAACATCAAGCCCCATCTGATGACCAAGGCCGTGAGGCATAAAGAGGGCATGAGCTCCCGCAGCCACAGCTTCGTCAACATCACCTTTCATAAGGCCGAGGTTAATAAGCCCCTGAGCAAGAAGTCTCACCGCTGCCATGTGAACCGATGAGTAGGTAACCCCCGGTTTAACCAAAGCTGTTCCAAGATCATTTGCAGCCGAAACTATGTTATAAATATCCTTTTGCTTTTGGGTAAATTTCCCGCCTGACGGAATTGTTCTTGTAAAATCAGATGCATAGTGAAGATTTGTCTCTGCTCCGGCATCCATTACCAGAAGCCTGCCATCTGTGAGTGTCTGATGGTGTGTGTGGTTGTGAAGAGTCTCCCCGTTCTGAGAAAGTATTATTGGAAAAGATGGCATATACCCGTTTGAAATCGCAATCCCCTCCATCAGACCCACAAGTTCCTGCTCCACCATCCCCGGCTTTGCCATCCTCATTGCTGTATAATGCATAGCATAACCTATGTCAGCCGCTTTATCAAGTTCTGCAATTTCAAATGAATCCTTTATCTCTCTGAGCGATACTACGCTCTTAATAAACTCTGCGGAAGCCTGCTCTCTCTGTTTTTCAAATTCAACGCCAAGCAGTGAAAAAAGTCTAATCTGATTGTGATATCTGTAAGGAGGAAGAAAATGTATCACCCTCCCCATATTTTTTGCATTTGACAGATAATTTGTCAGTTCTGAAGCTCCTTTAACCTTTTCAACACCCACCAACGCAGCCTTATCCCTCATTAGTGGCTGTGGCCCCATCCAGATAATATCATCAAGAGTCACATCATTCCCGAAAATTATCTCCTCTCCATTCTCAACATCAATTGCAGCAGCCAGATCCGGCTCATCAAGCCCAAAGAAATAGAGGAAAGACGAGTCCTGGCGGAATCTGTATGTATTACCGATATAGTTTATCCCTGCCTCTGAATTACCCAGAAATAGAAGAATTCCCGATTTAACCATTGAGGCGAGTTGCCTTCTTCTGTTTACATATACATCCTTTGAAAACATATTAATCTGTTTTAGTCGTTTTAACAAAGATACAATTTTTCCGGGCGGCATATAAAAAAATAGGAGAGCTTTTTAAGCTCTCCTCAGAGATATTAATCAATACTCATTATGGTTTGTCCCACCATACAGGGTCACTCCAAATTGCATCTTTCATTGCCAGTGGATTTGAGGCAAGAAGTTGTTCATTGTTGTAGTTACTTTCGTGAGTACTGTGAGTTAGTCTTCTAAACCAGTATGTTGGATCTGCAGGACTGGCACCAGTCATCTTATTTGTTGCAGTAAATTCATAAGGTCTCTTATAGTCCGGATAAACCACACCAAAGTTACCTATGTTACCGGCACTGTAGTTGAAACGTCTCATATCATTCCAAATCTGGAAGTCAAAGCCCATAGCTATGATTTTCTCCTTGATAATATGTGACATTTTAAGTTGAGCAGCGGTTTGAGCAACTGCGGCACTTGCCATGTATGCATCAATATCAGCCTGATTCATAGGCATTTGATCAGGATTTTTAACTCCGGCTGCTTTCCAGTCATTAAGTTTGGCCTGCATCCTTGCGAATGATGCTCTGATACCTTCAAGATATGCTGTATGAGCAGGTCCTGGCTGACCCATTCTCATATAAACCTCGGCTTTGATAAAGCACATCTCAGCATATGTCATGATATCAAAATCTGAATCCGGTCTTGCGTGGAATGTACCTGTTCCTGCAACTGCATTAGATGTTGATACAGGGTAATAGTAAGTATCATTTACACCTCTGCCAAGTGTTGAAAGTGAGTTTGATCTCAGGTTAACATATACTGTATCACCTGCTCGCTTGTAGTTTGTATTCTGAATAAAGAAAGATCCTTTTTTGTAAGTTACGGTAACTTTTGTTCCGTCTACAGTGTATGCCTGTTTAAGACCGGCAATAAAGTTATTTCTTGCGGTTTCATCTGCGATTGTATAAATAACCTTTGTATCGGCTGTCGCATACGAAGCAAGAAGTGGGCCGCCGTTCTGACGTATATCTGAATACATCATATCAACTCCTATATCTCTGGCCCAATCATAGCTTACAATCTCATTAGCGTTGTTAAGCTTGACATTTGTCATCATAGCCGGAACCAGCTTAGGCATACGTGGGTCAACAACTCCTGAACCGCCTGTAAAATTATTAGTCAGAAGGTTGATATACCATCTTGTAAGTCTTTGGCCTGTACCATAACCGGCTGAGTTCCAAGTGAAGTTAGTTTGATAAGGGTCGGAAACTGTGAAGTTTACAGCGTCTCCCTCAACATTGTAACGCTTCTGTGAAGTGTTGTCTGCATTTGATTTAGGAGCTTTCTCCAGAGCAGCTAAAATTGCTTGCGGATCATATGTACTCTTCTTTGAAATGATATTAAGATATCTTGCCTTCAATCCATAGCACAATTTAATCCATTTGTCTACATTACCGCCATTCCATGTATCTCCATCTGCAAACTTGAATGAACCCGGCTCCTGAGTTTTATTAAAATACTCAATTGCCTTTTCAATGTCGGCCATACAACCTGCATAGATAACATCACCCTGATCATAAGAAGGATTGTACTTTTCACCCATTGCCTCAGTATAAGGCATTTCACCATGGAGGTCAAGCATCATCAGGAAGCCCATAGCTTTCATTGCATAACCTGCAGCCATGTAGTGATATGAACCAGTCTCTTCTGCCATCTTTATCATTGGACCGATGTTTACACCTGCTCCAAGAAACCAGTTTTGATAAATTGTTGTAGCACTAGACTGTAGAGGGTTCCAAGCTGCCAGCATACCATTTGCAGCGGTAGCTGAACTTTGAGTCATAAGACCGGCAATAGTAGATGTACGCATATTAGCGGTTCCGTGTGCATAACCGTAGTAGTGTTGAATCCACGGCAGTCTGTTAACCGGTGTGGCACTTTTGTCTGTAGGATTATCAGGATCTACGTTGACATCCAGCCACTTGTTGCAAGAGGTAAAACTCGCAACAATCATCAGACTTAATATAATTTGTAATATTTTTTTCATGATTAGATATTGTTAATCCATTAATTAAAATGTGAAATTAAGACCGAATGTAACGTTCCTTGTTGCAGGAATACCATTGTAGTCTATACCCATAGAGCCTGAACCACCTGTACCTGATCCAGATACACTTACCTCTGGGTCCATACCCTTGTAGTTGGTCCATACAAACAGGTTGTTAGCAGAGAATGTCGCAGACAATCCTTTAACAATATTATTATTCTTAAACAGACTTGTAAAATCATATGATAAAGAAACAGATCTTAGTCTGATCCAGTTTGTTTTAGTTATGAAGTTATAAGCGTTTTCACCATAATTACTCCAGTACTGCTGTATCATGTAGTTTCCGGATTTTTGAGCTCCGCCTACTGTGTACATTTTACCAGCCTCATATGTGTAGCTCAGAGGCTCACCTGTTACACTTGATACACCCTCAACAGTTACCGATTGTCTGTCTAGAGAACGCATGCTTGTACCTCTAACTGTGCTTGCATAATCTGTTCCGTTATAAATATCACCTCCTAAGCGAAGGTCAAGAAGGAATGACAGATTCAGATTCTTGTATCTGAAACTGTTGTTCAAACCACCAATCATTATTGGCTCACGGTTACCCACTATATTTGTGGTAACCTTGGATGCCTTATAAAGACCTGTTGTAGGATCAACCTGATATCTACCATTTGCAATCTCTTTACCTTCTGCATCTTTTTCTCTCAGCCAGTAGTCACCGGTAAGACCTAGGAAGTAACCTCCGTTAGGTACTGAGGCAGCTTTAACACCACCAATCTGAACATCTGTAACATAGAACAGACCTACACCAGGAAGAAAATCTCCCAGTGTTCCACGGTTACCGGAAAGGTTAAGAGTAAGATCCCAAGTGAAGTCTTTCTTATCAATAGGAACTGCATTGATTGACAACTCCATACCTTTATTATTAACTGAACCGCTGTTCAATGTAAGGAAGATGTAACCTGTAGACTGTGCAAGACGTGGGCTTGCCAGCTGGTTCTTAGTTGTACTATTATAGTATGTGAAATCAAGGCCAAGTCTGCCACCAAAGAATTTCAGTTCAGTACCCAATTCATAAGATTGCTGAATTTCAGGAACCAGGAAGGGGCTACCGCCAGTCCAGCTGTTACCTGTACCTATAATACCATTGTGAACAATCTGAGGAGGCCACAGATAGTTGTTTGTTGCATAAGCATCGGCATCCTTACCTACTTGTGCCCATGAAGCCCTTACCTTACCAAATGATAGAATATCACTCTTAGGCATCAGTTCTGTGAACACTAAACTACCTGAAACGGATGGATAGAAGTATGATCTGTTTTCAATTGGAAGAGTTGATGACCAGTCATTTCTGCCGGTTACTGTCAAGTAAGCAATATTTTTGTAGCTTCCTCTGAACTCACCGTAAACACCTATCATTCTCTTACGTGTTGTATTCTCAGAGAAGAATTTATTTTCATTTACAATGTTCTCAAAACTGATGGTTCCCTGAGTCAGGAAGTTGTAACCCCAATGGTTAAGGGTTGTCCTCTCAGTTTGCTCAGTAGTATGTCCCAAAAGCAAGCTAAGGTCAAAATCACCTATTTTCTTCTGGAAGTTCAGCATCAGGTTTGATGTAATATATTCATACTGTGATTTACCTTTGCTTAGACGACCCTTCTGATATTTATCGAGAACAGCACCACCCGGAGCAATGTATGTATAGTTACCGCTGTTATAATTGTCATATCCTAAACGGTACAGAACATTAAACCACTCTGCAAATTCATATGAAGCATTGATACCTCCTGTGAAACGGTTCAGATTATCAGAAAGTTTATTCTTGTTAATAATCCAGTATGGATTCTCAACATCTGCAGAGAGCTCCTGAATGCCTTCAAAAATTCTGTATTTTGTACCATCTTCATTAAGATATCTGGTAACATCGTCACTTCTTGACCAGCCATAAAGAGCAGTCATAGCACCTGTACCACCACCATTGTAAAGACCTGCTGCGGTAAGGGTTTTGTCTGTATTGGAAAGAGTATAGGCAGCGTTTGCTCCAACTGTAAGTTTACCATACTTCTGTTCTCCATTGAAACGAACTGTTGTTTTGCTGTAACCTGTGTTAGGAACAACACCTGACTGTTCAAAATTTGATGCTGAAAGGTAGAATGAACCGTTTTTACTACCACCACTGATGCTTAAGCTGTTATCATATACACTTCCTCCCTGGAAGAAGGTCCCAACGTTATCATATACTGTTCCTGTGATCTCATTACCCCATGAAGAGGTTGTGATGTCACTGAAAGATCCTGATTCGTTGTAGTATCCTCTACCATAAGTTCCTTGAATCTCAGGTAATTTACCAACCCATGAATAGGAGTACTTAGTATTAAAGTTTACCTTTACACTACCTGCATCACCCTTTTTGGTTGTGATTACTACAACTCCGTCTGCAGCTCTTGAGCCATAGAGGGCAGCAGCAGCAGCGCCTTTAAGGATAGACATGTTTTCAATGTCCTCAGGGTTGATGTCCATTACACGGTTACTGAATGATGTAGCATTTGAAGTCACACCGTCTGTACCCGAGCTACCAGTGTTTACTGTAGAGTTATCATAGATAACACCATCTACAACGAACAGAGGCTGGTTGTCACGTGTTTCACTTGCAGAGTTACCACCACGGATAATGATGGTTGCGCCTGCACCGGCAGCACCGCTTGATTGAGTGATATTAACACCTGAAACTTTACCTGCAAGAGAGTTAACGATATTGGTCTGCTTATTCTTAAGGAGCTCTTCGCTCTTAAGATCCTGAACGGCATAACCAAGAGCTTTTCTCTCTTTCTTTATACCGAGAGCTGTTACTACTACGTCTTCAAGGAAAATTGAAGATTCATTCATAGTAACGTTAATAACTGAGCGGTTATTTACCTGCTCTCTAACATCCTCCATACCTATAGCGGTAAAATGGAGAACTGCATTTGCAGGAGCGGTAATCGAGTATGTGCCGTCCAGTTCGGTAGCAACTCCTGTCCTTGTTCCGTCAATTACAACAGTTACACCAATCAGAGGCTCCCCCGATTTGTCGACCACCTTGCCCCTGATATTGATGTTTTGTGCAAACATGTTTCCAGACACAAGGAAAATGGCCATTAGCGACAGAATGATCACTCTCATCATTCCGGCCTTTTTTTGTGAGTAATGCATGAATTTAATTTTTAGGTTAATAATGTTAACTTAATATTGAATTTCTCTTTTAAAAATCTTTGAAATGCCCAATAAATAGTACATTTTATTATCATGTAAAACTATAAAATATATTGATACAATTGTAATAAATCAATAAAATCATACTTAATATATCACATTGTAATTATATCCAACTTTTAAATAAACTTTTTAAAGTAATTCAGCCTCAAAAATATCATTTTTGAAGTTGTAATACAAACACAAATTAGCATTAATACATTATTGTTACTTGTATTGATATATTGGAAATATGGATATTTTACTAAAAATAATGTGGTTATTTCCTACATATTACAAAAAAAAGGTAGCCCCGTAAAACGAGGCTACCTGATGTAAAGTTATAATATAACAGATTAGTTCCAGCCAGGAGTTTGAGTAAGGGTATAACCCTTGTCAAGGTACTCACTGATTTGGTTCTTTCCTATAGGAGCAAGATATACTCTGTCTGTGAAAGGATCTCTGTCAGCAATGTTCTCAGGAATATAATATCCTACAAGATCAGCACCATTTGAGCCATTATAGGTAACAACTGTTCCGTCTGCTTTCTTAACCTTAAGCTTGCCAACTTTTGCAGTTACAAGCCACTCAGGCATCTCGGCAGCAATGTTTACCCATGGGCCAAGAAGTAGATCCGGATTCATTGTACCACTCATGTAGTTGATCTTCTTCCATCTCTTGATATCAAGAAGACGTGTGTGCTCATAGAAGAACTCCATTCTTCTCTCACGACGAATCTCCCAAATAAGTGCAGGAACATCAGCATCGCGATCAGGATCGTTTGGAAGAGCAGCTATTGAAAGAGGAGCAGTTTTTGTTACTCCCTTAGCAATTGCTTCTGCATCAAGCGGCCTGCTTCTGATAGCGTTAATTGACTTGTCAATATCTGCCTGTGTAACAGCTGCACCACCCATTGTTGCAAGTTCAGCTTTAGCCTCAACCCAGTTAAGGACAACTTCAGCAAGACGAATAACGGGATAGTCATTAGTATTGGTTACTGAACCATACTCAGGAGGATATGTACCACCTCTGTATGTAGGACCTTTTCTGTCAATGAACTTATTTGCATAAAGAAGTGTAGATGCCTCTTTAAGTGTTTTGTTCGCAAATGTTGCCTCAAATCTAGGGTCTCTTGTAGCAACCAGTGTTGCAATGTCAAGTTTGTCTGCGTTTGCAACAGTTGATGTCTTGTAAGGTTTACCATCTTTACAGATGAAAGATTTGATAAGTGCAAGGTTAGCAGACGGAGCCTGACTCTCTGTAGTGTTAGAGTATGATGCCACAGCGTGAGTGATACTCAAAGCTGCATCATAGTGTCTATACATTACAACCTCAGCATTGTTTGCAAGATCCATTGATCCAAATAGTGATCTGAAATCTGATGTAAACTTGAATGCACTGTTATCCATAACTATCTGACCTGCTCTAACTGCAAGCTCAAGATACTTCTTAGCTTTTTCAGTATTGTTCAGGTGGTACTTTTGCCAAGTTCCCTCAAACAGCATAAATCTTGAGATGAAACCTGCAGCTACATATCTGTTAAGATACTGCTTGCTTCCTCCATCAGATAGCCTCATATTGTCAAGGGCATATACGAAATCATCATATACCTTGTCCATAACAACTGTTCTGCTGTCTCTGTCCTTGTACAAAAGGTCCATATCCTGATCAGTAAGGACTTTATCATAGTAAGGAACATCTCCAAACACACTTACAAGTCTGCTGTACTCATAACCACGGAAGAATTTAGCAACGGAGCTCCAGTGCTTGTAAGCCTCAGGAGTTAACAGAGCTTTGCCATTCATCATATCAATTCTCTCAAGGAAGAGATTTGATTTTCTTACCCATGCAAAGTTCCAGTTAGGTCCGTTATATTGAGCCATCCATGCTGCAGTTTCTGAAGTTGCATATCTAGAAGCCGGAGCTTGAGTTTCAAAACCGGATTGTTTACCTGTAGAGGTCAGGTCATCGTTAAAGGTATATCCTCTGAGAGGAGCATAGTCAACTGTCCACGATGAGTTGTAGCCTACAAAGTAGTTGGCGTAAAAGCCGTTTGCAAACAAACGAACGTTGTTTTCATTTGTCCAGTAGTTGCCGTCATTCATCTGAGTCAATGAAGGTCTGTCAAGGAATTCCTTGCATCCGGTGAAGGCCAGGGCAACAACTGCAATTAGTATTAGTGTATATTTTTTCATCTTATAAAGCTTTTAGAAGTTAACCTGTATACCAACTGAAGCACTCTTGAATGTAGGTACGCCCACACCTGTACGGCCAGAGTTGTAGTTTGAGGTATTCCACATAGAGTACCCGCTGATCTCTTCAGCATCAATAGGAAGATCACCAAGATGGTCAAATGTGAAGAAGTTCTCAAGAGCTGCATAAACTCTCAGTTTTTTAATCTTAACCTTGCCCATCAGGCTTTCAGGAAGTGTATAACCCAGAGTTATGTTTTTGATTCTGAGGTATGACATATCAAGAAGGTATCTGTCTGAAACCTGCATGTTGTAACCTGAATTTGATCCGCCAAGGTTCCACGGTCTTGGGTAGAATGCATCTGTTCTGTCCTCTCTCCAGAAGTTACCGGCAATTGCCTGTGGCATTGCACCGTCAGCAGAGTTATATCCAGGAATAGCAAGGAAACCGTTACCCCAGATCTCTCTCTTACCAACACCCTGTAAAAATACCGAGAGGTCAACTCCTTTGAAATCAAGACCTGCACGGAAGCTATACTCATATCTAGGAGTAGAGTTACCAATTATAGTAAGGTCACCATGATCTGGGTTGCCATCAATGTCTCTTATAAGGCTGTTGCCCGGGCTGATAACGCCGTCACCATCCAAATCTTTAAACTTCACGTCACCAGGGCCAAATCTGAAGTTACCACCCTGAAGTCTTCCCTGATATACAGGATTAGCTCCGGCAAGTTTGTTAACGTTCAGGTAACCATCTGGAGATGTAATTAGGATAAAGTTACCGTTTGCATCATATTCAAAGTCCTCTTTCTGATACAGTCTGTCAACTTTGTAACCCCATATTTCACCATATGTCTTTCCAACATACCAGCTGTTAATACTGTTTGTTGAACCATACTTGGTTATCTTAGTTTGTGCATCTGCAAATGTAGCTACTAAATTAATACCAAGACCATTGCTGAATCTATGGTTGTAATCCAGTTGTATCTCATAACCGTTAGTTCTTAGTGAACCGTAGTTGCCCTGAGGTGCAGATGTACCATAAGTTGCAGGAAGACCCTCCTGAGGAACAATCATGTTCTCAGTATCTCTTCTGAACCAGTCAAATGTAACACCAAAGTCACTGTTGAACAATCTTGCATCAAAACCTAGGTCAAGAGTTGTGATATCCTGCCATGTAATATTAGCAGCTGCGGCAGCAGGAGTTGAGAATTGGTATAGTCTTGCTGTACCAATAATAAATGTACTCATTGAGCCTCCCATTGTAGGTATGTAAAGGGAGTTAGACACTGTCTGGTCTCCGATAGTACCCCATGAAGCTCTTGCTTTGAATGTTGTAAGGTATGGTTTTGACCACTCCATCCATGGCTCTTCTGTTAGTCTCCAACCGGCTGAGAATGATGGGAACCACCTCCATTTAAGTTCGTCAGGGAATTTAGAAGTACCGTCATATCTTAAGTTAGCCTCAACCAGATATTTATCTTTATAGTTGTAGTTTACCCTTCCGAATACACCAAACTGAGACTCCCATGCTGCACCACCACTTGTAGTTTGAGTACCTGTTGCAAGGTCAAACTGAGGGTTGTTGATATCAATCAGCTGAGTTGTCTGAGACCAGTTGTACGCACTCTTCTCTCCAACACTGTTTATACCCAGCATGAATTTGAACCTGTTGTTTTCATTCAGATTCCAGTCATAAGTTGTATTAAGAGTAATGGTATTCCACTGATAGTTGCTTGAGTAACGGTAAATATGATCCGGGTTTGAACCGTTAGAAGTATATGTAAAGTAATCAAGTTTGTAAGCAGGCATAGCTCCAATAAATGAAGAGTTAACCACCTCACCTGAATCGTTTACATATATTCTCTGACCATTTTCATCAAGCTTAGGAAGAGCTGCACCCCAGGTATTACCTGCAGTGAATTTTGTACCAGGTCTCAGGTTGATATACTCTTGATTTGCATGAGTATAGTCAAAGTTGATTTTCCAGTCCTTCAAAGGGGTAATTGTTACACCTCCGTTAAGACTAGTGTAGTTAGTCTCCTGCGAAGCTGTATTTGCTGCTGACATTTCATAAGCCGGATTCCTGAGCGGATTTCCGTCCTCTGTTGTCATAGGATAAGTTGGTCCCCAGCGGTAAAGGTAAAGCCAAGGGTCTGCAGTAGTTGAGCTGGTTGCATAAGCATATCTCTTAAGACGTTTTGAATACATTGCGCCTCCGTATACTCTTAACCAGTTGTTTACATCTGTACCTACCCTTACAGAGCCGTTATATCTCTGGAAGTCATCAACCTTTGCAGGTTTAATCATACCGGACTGATCAAGATAACCAAAACTGAGGTTATAGTCAGTTTTTCCACTCTTACCGTTAAGGGATACATTGTGAGTTTGAGTAGGAGTCCACTCCTTGATCATATAGTCATATGCATCATATGTTCTCAAACCAATTTTTCTGTTGTTTGCATCTACATACCAGTCACGTCCGTAAAGCATAGGGTCGTTTGGCTGAACAACATTTCCCCATTTGTTTTGCCACTCAACTGCTCTTTCGTAACCCTCTCTTGTCACCATCCAGAAAGCTCCGGCAACTGTACCGCCCACTCTCTCAAATGCGTTCAAAGTGTACTCAAGCGCATCAATTCCGCCCATCTCCATTTTTTTAGAGATATTCTGGAAAGAGATGTTACCTGAATAGGTTACATTAACGCTTTCTGTTTTAGCACCTTTTTTTGTAGAAATAAGGATAACACCAAACGCAGCCTTTGCACCATAGATAGATGCTGAAGCGGCGTCTTTCAAAATTGAGATAGATTCAATATCATCAGGATTAATCAGCTGAATTGAAGGAATCTCAACGTTGTCCATAAGGATAAGCGGCGATGAACCTCCCTGAAGAGATCCAAGTTGTCCACGAATCTTAAGAATAGGATCTGATCCCACCTCACCACTTGGTATAACAACGTTAAGACCAGGAGTGGATCCCTGAAGACCACGTCCAACGTCAGCAATTGGTCTTGCCTCCAAAACCTTGGTGTCAACAGTGGCAACAGAACCGGTAAGGTTCTCTTTACGTTGCGTACCGTAACCAACCACAACCAGGTCTTCAAGTAGAACCGCGTCGTCTTCCATAGTTACGTTAATAAGGTTTCTGTTGTTCACCGGAATCTCAAGGGTCTTCATTCCCAGAGATGTGAAAACAAGCACTGCTCTTGGCTGTGCGTTGATTTCATAAGTTCCGTCCAGTGAGGTAGAGATGCCGGTGCGGGTACCTTTGATAAGTACACCTACGCCTACCAGCGGCTCTCCTTTAGAATCGGTAACTTTACCGGTAACCTTGATGTTCTGAGCCCACATAGAACCTGCAAAAAGCAGTAGGGCAAAAACCGAAATCACTTTAATAGCGATACGATTTCCATTCTTTGAAACATGCATGAGTTTAAGAATTTTAGGTTAATAATTTTTAGTGGTTTTATATCTAATGCAATATTTGCAAAAGCACATTCGCAAAAGTATGAATTTTTTCTTTAAAAAACACTGAACTAGGTTAAAAAAACACTTTTAGCCAATGTTTGTTAATAAAAAATCATTATATTAAGACGCGAGATTATAATTTATAACTCACCCCTGCTTTCTCTCAAGAGTTACCGATTCTACCGGAAGATAGAACATTCTTGCCTTTACATCTTGTGGTAAAATTGTAAGCGCAGAGAGTCTCTGAGCATCCTTCTCTGTGGTGATGATAAGCGCCTTTTTATCTCTGTTTGCCCATCTGGTAATCCTCTTAACATCATATTTAGTGAAGTTATGATGATCTCTGAATTCAAGGGTTGAGCCTATTTTATAAAAACTTAACAAATGATACCTCAGATGCCTTGGATTTGCAATAGCTGTAAGCATAATCGCAAATTTTGAGTATAAATATCTGTTATCGGCATCCTGGAATACTGGTTTTGCATCTGCATATTTTAAAGTAGAAAACTCCACCTCAATTCCCGCAGGAAGATTCATCCTCTGCTCCCACAAAAACATATCAGCAGCGTCCATCTCAGGCGGACATTTTGTAACAACAACTTTATCTGCCCTTTTTATCTGTTCCGGGAGATCCCTCAGCCTGCCCACGGGTAAAAGCATATCTTCATCTATTGGTCTGCTGGAGTCTATCAGCACTATATTCTTTGAAGGCTTTACCCTTCTGTGTTGGAAGGCATCATCAAGAAGAATAACTGTGGGCTTTCTTTCAGGAGGAAAGGAGAGAAGCGTCTCAATCCCCCTCCTTCTGTTTTCATCAACGGATACAATAATTTCAGGGAACTTCCTCTTTATCTGAAGCGGTTCGTCTCCAGCCTGGATTGCCGTATCTGATACCTCAACCTCTCTCCACCCTCTGCTTTTGCGGCCATAACCCCTGGAGAGCACTGCAATTCTCTCCTCTGACAACATGCCTCTGATAAGGTACTCTACGTATGGAGTCTTGCCTGTTCCTCCGGCAGTAATATTCCCTATACATATTATAGGTATAGGGTACTCTCTTGATTTGAGAATTTTACTGTCATAGAGGAAGTGTCTGGTTTTTAGTATAAGATAGTATGGGAAAAGCAGCACTCGGTTAATCAGAAGATTTTTCATCTGTTGTATATCTTGCTTTAATGTAGTCCAGAATATTTAGTAACTCAATGTAATCAGGTTCGGTAACAAGCTTCATTCTTACAGCCTTGAAATCCGGCAGGGATTTAAAGTAGGCAGACAGGTGCCTCCTCATCTCAAGAACTCCCACTCTGTCTCCTTTTACCTCTACCGACTTTAGGAGATGTCTCTTTGCCAGCTCCACTTTCTCCTCAACCGTAAGCGCATCCATATGCTCCCCCGTATTAAGAAAGTGACGAACCTCCTTAAAAATCCACGGCCTGCCGTATGTTGCCCTCCCTATCATCACCCCGTCAACTCCATATTTTTCAAATGCCTCTTTTGCCTGTATGTCTGATGTTATATCCCCATTACCTATGACAGGAATCTTCATCCTTGGATTGTTCTTCACCTCTCCAATAAGTGTCCAGTCAGCCTCACCTTTATAGAGCTGTGCTCTTGTACGGCCGTGAATGGTGAGAGCCTGAATACCTGTATCCTGTAATCGTTCGGAAAGTTCAACAATTATTTTTGAATTTTCATCCCAACCCAGGCGGGTTTTAACTGTAACGGGTAATTTTACAGCATCTACAACCTTTTTTGTGATGTCAATCATTTTATCGGGATACCTCATCATACCAGAGCCGGCTCCTCTGTTTGCTATTTTATTGACAGGGCAGCCAAAATTTATATCAATAAAAGAGGGGGCGGCCTCCTCTGCCATTAGCGCTGCCTCAACCATTGCCTCCGGTATATGGCCGTATATCTGAACTCCAATGGGCCTTTCGTATGGGTAGGTTTTGAGCTTTTCCAGAGATTTCCTGGCATCTCTTATGAGTCCGTCAGAAGAGACAAACTCTGTATACATGACATCGGCCCCAAATTCTTTGCAGATAAATCTGAAAGATGCATCTGTCACATCCTCCATTGGGGCAAGGAAGAGGGGTCTCTCTCCCAATTCAATATCTCCGATTTTCATAATGCAAAAATATAGGTATTTTGTCACTTTAAAAAATAGTTATAACTTTGCACCCCCCTATATATGGGGGAATCGCAACATTAATTAATATATTAACCTAAAAATCAACAAAGTGGACACATTGAGCTACAAGACCGTGTCGGCAAATCAGGCTACAGTTACAAAAAACTGGGTTGTGATTGACGCTACCGACTTGGTATTAGGAAGACTTGCGTCAAGGGTTGCTTTAATCCTTCGCGGCAAGAACAAAGCCAACTACACGCCACACGTGGACTGCGGAGACAATGTAATTATTGTCAATGCAACTAAAGTTCGCCTGACTGGCAAAAAGTTGACTGACAAGGTGTACGTTCGTCACACCGGGTATCCCGGCGGACAGAGATTTGCCACTCCTAAGGAGTTGCTGGATCGCAAACCGCTGGCTGTAGTTGAGCAGGCCGTTAAGGGCATGCTGCCAAAGAATCGTCTGGGAGCACAGCTGTTCCGTAATCTTTTCGTTTACGAAGGTCCGGAACATCCTCATCAGGCACAGCAACCAAAACAAATCAATTTAAACGAAATTTAAACGAGCATGGAATTAATTAACGCCCTTGGAAGACGAAAATCAGCAGTTGCTCGCGTTTATGTTAATCCTGGTAAAGGTAACATTACAATCAATGACAGAACTCTGGAGCAGTATTTTGTAGATGAGTCTCTTCAGTACATTGTAATGCAACCGCTTGTCCTTACAAACACTCAGTCTCAGTTTGACATCAAAGTTAATCTGGATGGCGGTGGAGTTAAGGGTCAGGCCGAGGCACTCCGCCTTGCAATAGCCCGCGCTCTATGCAAAATAGACGAAGAGGCTTATCGCCCTGCCCTTAAAGAGAATGGTTTCCTTACTCGTGACCCTAGAGAGGTTGAGAGAAAGAAACCGGGACAACCTGGTGCACGCAGACGCTTCCAATTCAGCAAACGATAGTATTTTATCATTTATTGAAAAGCTGATTTTTTGCACGGAGAGGATAAAAAATTTCAGGATCTTATTTAAGTAAGCTACCGGAATTTGTCCATCCGCGGAAAATCCGGGAGATCTCCAAAAAAGCTACTCCCGATTGAAGTAAAGAGAAAAAAACAAACATTTATTACAAGAAAAAATGCCAAGAACAAATTTCCAAGAACTACTTGATGCAGGTGTACACTTCGGCCACCTTAAGAGAAAATGGAATCCTAAGATGGCTCCCTATATCTTCATGGAGAAGAACGGGATACACATTATTGATCTGCACAAGACCGTTATCAAGATAGATGAGGCCGCTAATGTAATGAAGCAACTGGCTCGTGCCGGTCGTAAAATACTTTTCGTGGCTACTAAAAAGCAGGCTAAAGACATTGTTGCTGAATATGCAAAAAGCATAAACATGCCATATGTTACCGAGCGCTGGCCCGGTGGAATGCTTACAAACTTCCCGACTATCCGCAAGGCAGTCAAAAAAATGAACACAATTGACAAGATGATGACCGACGGTACATTTGAAACTCTTGCTAAGCGCGAGAAGCTTCAGGTGACACGCCAGAGGGCAAAACTTGAAAAGAACCTGGGTTCCATAGCAGATCTTAACAGACTTCCGTCTGCGCTTTTTATTGTGGATATCCAGAAAGAGATGAACGCCGTGAAAGAGGCAAATCGTCTTAACATACCGGTAATCGCGATGGTTGATACTTGTTGCGATCCAGGTCCCATTGATTACGTGATTCCGGCAAATGACGATGCAGCTAAGTCAATCTCCCTCATAATGGAGAGACTTTCACAGGCAGTAGCTGAAGGCCTTTCAGACAGAAAGATGGAGAAAGAGAAAGAGGTTCAGAGTGAATCAAAAGATGCGCCTGAAGTTAAGAGAACACGCGCCCGCAAAGGTGCATCTCCTGCAGTTGAAGCTGAAGCAGCCCCTGTTGCAGAAACCAACGCATCTCCCGCAGCAGAGGTTGAAGCTGAACCAGAAAATTAGTAATAACTCCCTTATTTAATATAACAATGGAAATCAAAGCAACAGATGTTGCCAAACTTCGCCAGATGACAGGCGCAGGAATGATGGACTGCAAAAGTGCTCTTGTAGAGGCCAACGGCGATTTTGACAAAGCAAAAGACATCATTCGTGAAAAAGGCAAACTAGTAGCAGCTAAAAGAGCAGACCGCGAAACCACTGAAGGTTCAGTAATAGCTCTTGCAAACGCAGACAGAACCAAAGCTATCCTTACATGCCTTGGTTGCGAGACTGACTTCGTTGCAAAAAACGCTGAGTTCCAGCAACTGGCAAATAAAATTGCAAGTGTAGCTCTTACTGAAATGCCTGCTGATCTTGCAGGGCTTATGAAAGTGAACCTTGAAGGACAAACAATTGAAGAGGCAGTTACTCAGCAAACCGGAAAAAGCGGAGAGAAGCACGCAATTCCTTTCTATGGTAAACTTGAGGCTCCTTACATTGCAACTTATATCCACACAAATGGCAAAGTGGCAACCGTAGTAGGTTTCTCAAAGCCGGTAAGCGAAACTGTGGGAGATGAAATAGCAATGCAGATTACCGCTATGAATCCTGTTTCTGTAAACAGAGATTCATGTCCAAAAGAGGTAATTGAGAAAGAACTTGAAATTTACAGAATACAAATTCGTGAAGAGGGTAAACCTGAGAATATGGTTGAGCAAATTGCACAAGGCAAGCTTAACAAATTCTTCAAAGAGAGCACACTCGAAGATCAGACATTCGTTCAGGATGGCAAAATCTCCGTAGCTCAGTACCTCAAAACCGTAGATCCTGAAGTTAAAGTAACAGGTTTCTTCAGATACTCTCTGAACGACTAATACTTCTGCTATTAATCCTCGGACAATAGTCCTGGAATAATTTACACAAAAAGGGTGACCAGAAATGGCCACCTTTTTTTTTGTTCGCATATTTTTGTGCACGCCAACTACGCAACCCTGCAACCTTGCGACCGACCCTGTTGCCTCAGAGGAAAAGTGTCAAACCATTAATTATCTGAAGATTACTGATTATTTCAAATTGTAGTAACAACCTGATTCAGTGCTGCTTGACACTTTTCCTCTTAGGCAATGTTTGTGTGGGCTACACTTCATCGGGAGTAATTCTTCCTTTAACAACGTCTCTTACAAATGTATAACTTACGTGGAACAGATTTGCCAGTTGAATATAAGTTGCCCGGGTTTCACTACTAAATTGTTCAATCATTATAATTAACTCATTTCGTGATAATTCATATAAAGATCTTTTGTTAAGAAGTACTAATAGTCTCTTTGTTAAATCAGAATATTTTGCTGGTATTTCCAAATCCTTTTCCTCTCTGAAATCATTGATATCAGATTGTGGATTAAGCAAATACTCATTGAACTCCTTCAAATTTGAAAAGTGTATTTTCACTATAGTATCGTCAATATAAAGTAACCGAGAGCCCTTAGAATCATTATTAAAATACTGATCTGCTGATGACCACTTATAGTGAATTGGCTGGCTAACCATCCCGGCTTTAACCGGATTGTTTAAAATATAGCCAGTACAACTTATTATACTTTGGAGTGTATTTTTAGGTGAACTGGAGTATGGCCCATTACATAAATTCCCCCTCTTGCTATACTTTCTATTATACCATCTTACGTAACTCATCAAATATCTTTTGACAAAACTTGTAAGATCCTTTACGTTAACCAGTAGATGCCAGTGATTGTCCATAAGAACATAGGCATAAATTACAGCACCATTAGCCCTGGCACTCTCTGCTACAAGTGACAAAAAATGCAGCCTATCCTCATCATCATAAAAAACAATAACCCTTGAATTTGCTTGCTGATATATGTGGTAGATACCCACATCTGTAATAACTCTTTTTTTTCTCATCGCCTCAATCTCCCCACATTTTAAAGTTTCCCGAAGTTAACAAATTTTCCAATTTTTCAACATCTTGCCTCAGAGGAAAAGTGTCAAACATATTATATTCAACGTATTATCCAAATTTCAATAATTATGTAAAAGTCTAATCACTAAGTGTTTGACACTTTTCCTCTGAGGCGAAAGCCAGGCAGCAAGGCAGCAGGCAGGAAGGCCAGGAAGGCCAGGAAGGCGAAAGCCGCGCTAAGCGGCAGAGCGGAGAGCGGCAGAGCGGAGAGCGGCAGGCACAGGCGGCAGGCCTGGGAAACAATAGGTGGGTGGCGTGAATTAGAGAATTTGCAGGTACGGGTTTTTCCACTTATCTTTGCGGCCGAAATAATCTTCAGGGCAGGGTGTAATCCCCGACCGGCGGTAAAGTCCGCGAGCCTGTAAAAGGGCAGAACCGTTGTAACTACGGTACCGACAGTTAGAGTCTGGATGAAAGAAGTAATTATGAAACAGAAAACAAACCTTTTTCTGAGGGTCATTGCCGGCGGCATTGCCTTCATGCTCCAGACGGGAGCCTCTTCTGCAGAAACATCTGCATTTTCACAAGACACAACACATCTAATGGCTGTCAAAGACAGCACCCTATCCTCCAACCTGGGGGAGGTGGTTCTTACGGCATCGTTTCTCAATGAGAAGCGGAGTCCGCTGAGATTAACCACTGTAAGCAGGTCGCAGATTGAGAAACGGGCGATAGGAGCAACCTACCCTGAGCTCGTTAAAGAGATCCCCGGAATCTATGCCACTAGCGAATCGGGAAGCTATGGTGATGCCAGGCTGAACATAAGAGGGTTCAAACAAGAGAACATATCTGTGATGCTGAATGGTATTCCTATCTCCGGTCTGGTAACAGGAAATATGTTCTGGAACAACTGGCTGGGGCTGGCCGATGCAACATACGCCATACAGGTGCAGAAGGGAATCGGCGGATCAATGCTCTCTGACAACTCGGTAGGCGGCACCGTGAATATCATCACATCATCCCCATCTCCCGATCCTTCACTCACCAGTTCACTTTTCTTCACAAGCTATGGTCAGGGTAAAGGATCAATCAATTTAAACAGCGGTAACCTGAAGGGTGGCTGGAATATCTCCCTTCTGGGTTCATACGCCTTTGGAAGCGGTTATGTAGAACAGACCGATGTTAGCTCATGGGCCTATATGCTTAACATAAGCAAGAAACTGGGCACAAAACACTCCCTGCTTCTTACAGCACTGGGCTCTCCCGAGAGACACGAACAGCGTTCTGCCAGACTAACAGAAGCAGAGGTGGAGCAATACGGAAGAAGATACAACAAGAACTGGGGCTACCGTGAAATTTCAGAGCCATTCAATCTGAGCAAAAACTTTTATCATAAGCCCTACATAACTCTCCACCATTTTTATAAACCGTCAAAAGGCGTTGAACTTGCCACATCTGCCTATGTCTCTTCCGGGAACGGAGGTGGCCGGTGGTCAGAATCTAAAGGAAAAAGAATAATTGAATACTCGCAAAATGGCCGGATTGACTGGCAATCAGTTTTGGATAATAATATTAATCCGGACGGCTCCTCTTTGAGTATTCTGTCTGATTATCTGGCAGGCCACACTCAAACAGGAATAAAAAGCAATCTTACAATTGAGCGTCCAAACGGTCTTACATATACTGCAGGTATCCACTACCAGTTCTATTCAACATGGGAGAAGGAGCGAATTACAGATTTACTTGGGGGTGAATACTGGTATGAAGATTACGAACATAAGTCTCTTTCCGGGCTTGCTGGCCGAAACCCAGTAAAGAGAGAGGGAGATCTTATCAGGACAGATAACGGAAAAATAATAAACCACCTTACAGCTTACGGAATGGTTACATACAGTAACAAATCATGGGAGCTGAGAGGAGGAGCCTCGTTTATGGGCAGCACAAACAGCAGATGGGACAGGTATAACTATACAGATAATATTCACAGTGATTTAGCTTCTGCAGCAGGTTACTCGGTAAAGGGCGGTGCTCTTTACCGAGTGTCACACCAGACTTCTCTTTATTTAAATGGAGCGGTTTACAGCAGGGTCCCCTATTCCGATATCTTTTTCTCTTCCGGCAACAACAAAATCACAGATAATGTAAAGAATGAAAAGAACGTCCTTACTGAAGCCGGGGTGAGGATTCTTTTTGACAGAGGCTCTTTTGAGACAACCGTCTACTGGGCACTCTGGAAAAATAAGAGCCTTTTGTCTGACCCATATAAACAGCAAATGGATGATATCCCTCACAGATATATGGTTCAAGGGCTGGATGCAATACACTACGGAGTGGAGTCAGAGATACTTTATCGTCCCTCAGGCTGGGCCGAGCTCAGGGGATTCCTCTCTCTGGGTGACTGGAGGTGGAAAAACGATGTATCGGCAATAGTATATGACCCATACTCCGGACTGGCAATGGGAAATGTAGCTGTCTACAGCGATGGTCTGGCTGTGGGGGATGCTCCTCAGACACAAATTGGAGCCTCTGCAATCGTAAGGATTGGCTCAAAGATTGAGCTATCCGCAGACTGGAAGTTTAATGCCAGGCTTTATGCCGATTTTGACCCTGTCAGCAGAAGAGATCCGCAGGACAGGTCAAACTCATACAGAATCCCCGATTATCATCTTCTAAATGCCACTATTTCTCTCAGGGAACGTATAGGGAAAAGCAGGGCAGTATTTTTCCTCACGGTGAACAACATATTGGACACCTACTACATTGAGCGCGGCAGAGACGGAAGAGATCACACTCTGGATACATTTACCGGCTTCTGGGGATTTGGAATAAATGGCAGTGCAGGAGTGAGGTTTACTATTTTTTAGGTATTTTTGCAGGAGCAAATACTTTTAAATGAAAAATACGCTGGAGCTTCTGGGAAGGTATTTTCTTCTTATGAAGAGAGTCTTTACAAAACCGGATAAGAGAACCATCTTCTTTAAACAATTTTTTACTGACGTAGAGAAACTTGTTATTGACTCTATTCCTATAGTTGCAGTTATTTCTTTGTTTATTGGTGCCGTAATAGTTATTCAGACAGCCTCAAACATTGAGAGTCCGTTCATCCCAAAAATGTATGTTGGCTATATGGCAAGAGAGAGTCTGGTTCTGGAGTTCTGCTCAACAATGATTGCCCTCATTCTGGCCGGTAAAGTGGGATCTAATATATCTTCCGAGATAGGCAGCATGAGAATAAGCGAGCAGATTGATGCTATGGATATGATGGGTGTGAATTCTGCAAACTATTTGATTTTACCTAAAATAGCTGCATCAACCATATTTAACCCGCTTCTTATGCTCTTCAGTTTTGCTCTTGGTCTTGTGGGCGGAGCACTGATTATTGTCTTCACCGGTATTGTTACTATGAGCCAGTATGTTGATGGATTGCACTATGCTTTCCGAGCGTACTATATTTTTTACAGTATGATTAAGATGTCTGTTTTCAGTTTTGTGATAACAAGCATCTCCTCATTTTACGGGTATTACGCATCAGGTGGATCTCTGGGTGTAGGTAAGTCCAGCACCAAGGCAATTGTTGTAAGCTCCGTAATGATCCTCGTCGCAAACCTGGTTATAACACAATTAATGCTTGGATAGATGATTAGAGTTGAAGGTCTTGACAAATACTTTGGAGAGAAGCAGGTTTTAAAGAATATCTCAATAGACTATCTTCCCGGCAAATGTTCACTGATAATTGGAGCAAGCGGTTCAGGAAAGACCGTACTGCTAAAATCTCTTGTTGGCCTGCACAAACCGGACAAAGGTAATGTGTGGTATGAAGATGTAAACTTCACCCAACTGGACGAAGGGGGAAAAAAAGAGATACGAAAAGAGATAGGGATGCTTTTTCAGGGCAGTGCCCTTTTTGATTTTGCCACCGTAGAGGAGAATATCCGATTTCCTATGGACTTTTTTACGGACTGGAGCATAGAGGAGAAGTTAGAACGGGTTAACTTCTGTTTGAAGAGGGTAAATCTGGTAAACGTCAACAAACTTTTTCCAAATGAGCTGAGTGGAGGAATGCAAAAGAGAGTGGGGATTGCAAGGGCTATTGCTTTAAATCCTAAATACCTCTTTTGTGACGAACCAAATTCAGGACTGGACCCTCATACGTCAATCCTTATAGACCAGCTTATACAGGAGATTACACAGGAGTACAATATCACAACCATTGTAAACACCCATGATATGAACTCAGTCATGGAGATAGGAGATCAGGTCTCATTCATACACAAAGGAGAAAAGGTCTGGGAGGGCAGCCGGAATGATATCCTTACTGCCGACAACCCAAACCTTAATGAGTTTGTCTTTGCCAATAATATGGCCAAGACCATGAAAGAGCTAATGAATAAATAGTTATTCTTTAACAGGTTTTACTGAAATAATTCTGATATCGTTTACCGGCCTGTCTCTTGGAGTTGTGGGCTCAGCAGCAATTTTATCAATTATCTCAATCCCTGAAACAGTCTCTCCAAACACTGTGTACTGGCCATCCAGCTGAGCACACGCATTGGGGTCTTCAACAAAGTAAAACTGAGAGCCTGATGACTCTTTCTGAGGATTTACCGAATCTGCTCTTCTTGCTGCAGCTAGTGCACCCTTCTTATGTTTGAACTGAGGAAGGATTTCAGCCGGTACTGTATAGCCCGGCCCGCCTGTACCATACCTGTCCGATGCAGAAGGGTCTTTTGTAAGAGGATCTCCCACCTGTATCATAAATCCACTGATTACCCTATGGAAGAGGATTCCGTCATAAAATCTTTCAGACGCCAGCTTAACAAAATTATCTCTGTGAAAAGGTGTCTCTTTGTAAAGTTTAATACGGATTGTTCCTGCTGATGTCTCAATATCAAACTGAGGCTCTGCAGAGAGCTCTGTAGGGTTGAATGCCAATGATGTTGCCATAACTGTTGTATCTTCTTGTTTAATTTGGTCTTTATCCTCAGATTGTTTGCCTCCCTTACATGAAGAGGCAACCAATACTGTGATAATCATTAAGTTAAAAATTATTTTCTTCATATTTTCAAGTTATAGGATTTATACAAAATTTAATACCTTTGCATTGAGGGCAAAATTACCTCAATTACCCCTATTATGCAAGTAAAAAAACTCTACTTCACTCTGCTTGCCCTGCTTATCTCCATGCCGGTTTTGAGTCAAAGCGTAGGTCTGGTTTTAAGTGGAGGGGGAGCAAAAGGACTTTCTCATATAGGAGTAATCAAAGCACTGGAAGAGAATAACATACCTATTGACTATGTTGCCGGAACCTCAATGGGAGCAATTGTAGCGGGTTTATACTCTATAGGCTTATCCCCGGATGAGATGATAACTCTCTTCAGGTCAGAGGAGTTCAACTCCTGGCAGCAGGGACAGGCAGACAGGAACTTTGCAACTTACATTTACAGGAGAGACCCAACTCCGGAGCTATTTGGGGCAACATTTAACTTTAGTGCTAAGGATAGAAAATTCAACTATTTACTTCCAACTAACCTCATTTCGCCCTATCCTATGGATATTGCATTTATTCAGCTATTTGCATCTTCCTCAGCAGCTGCTTCATACGATTTTAACAAACTGATGGTCCCGTTCAGATGCGTATCGGCAGACATTGTCAACAAAAAGCCTTACGTTCTAAGAAAGGGAGCTCTTGGAGAGGCAATCCGTGCCTCCATGACCTTTCCTCTTGCTTTTAAACCTATTATGATTGACTCAACACTTATGTTTGACGGGGGATTTTATAACAACTTCCCGTGGGATGTGATGGAGAGGGATTTCAATCCTGATTTTATCATAGGTGCAAAATGCTCTACAAACCCGTCCGAACCGGATACGGATGATCTCCTTGCTCAGCTTGAGAACATGATGATGGTAGAGACCAATTACAATATTCCCAGTGATAAGGGGGAGCTGATAGACGGGGATTATACGGATATAAGTCTGCTGGACTTTACAAGACTGGATGAAGTTGTTAAAAGGGGGTATAATCTTGCGATGCAAAGTATGCCAAGGATCAAAGAGACTGTTAAAAGAAGAGTGAGCGCAAAGGAACTCGCAGATAAAAGACTGGCCTTCAGAATGAAATGCCCTCAGCTCATTTTTGATAATATAAAATTTAAACCCGACACACTAAAGGAGAGCAAAAAGGAGTTTATTGTTAACACTCTTAAAAACCACAAGAGTGATCCTGTGAATTTTGAGGTAATTAAGAGAGGGTACAACAGAGTGGTGGCATCCGGAAGCGTAAATTCTTTCTACCCAACTGCAATGATGAACAGAGACTCTCTGTTTGATCTTACATTAAAGGTAACCGAAAAACCGCCTCTCAGAATTGCAATAGGGGGAAATATCTCCTCATCATCTCTCAATCAGGGATATATAGGCCTTGAATACAGACATTTCAGCCTCTACCCATGGAAAGCATCACTGGATATTGACCTTGGGAAGTTCTATACAGGTGCATCCCTCTCCTTCAGAAAAGACTTCTCATTCAGGCCTCTTCTCTTTTACGAAGCTTCGTTTGTTGCTCACAGGTTTGATTATTTCAGAGGCGGGCAAACAGAGTACTATCACGACAGACTCCCTACAAGTATTGAAGAGAGCGAGGTTTTTGGAAATTTCAAGGTGGGCACACCCATTGACCTGAACAGAAGCATAATGGGAAAATTCAGTATTACATCCGGAAGAAATTCATACTCATATTATCTTACAGACAACTTCACATCATATGATGTTCCTGATATGACAGGGATAACCTATGTCTCCCCGGCCCTTATTCTTGAAAGAAATACAACAAACTACAAGATATATCCCACTGCCGGCATAAAACAAAAACTAACTGCAAGTTACGCATTCATTACATCTGACTATACTCCGGGAAGTACATCAGAAGAGATGGTACCGTATGTAAACAGAATTGATAACAGATTTAAATTGAATTTCTACTCGGAAATATACCATCCTGTTAACAAATGGCTTACTATCGGCTCACTCATTGACTTCAACCTGTCAACAGAAGTTGCCCTTGGTGATTACATCTCTTCACTAATTATAACTCCTGCGTTTCAGCCTACTCCTCATAGTAAAACACTACTACTTAAGGATTACAGAGCTAATTCATATCTTGCACTTGGAGTAAACCCTATTGTACATATTTCAGGTACTATCTTCATAAGTACTCTTGTCTCCTATTTCCAGCCTTACAAAGTGGTGACAAGTGGGACAAACGGAGGAAGGGGTATGAACGATATTTTTCCAAAAGGAGATTTCATGGCAAATATAGCTGCAGTATGGCAGTCACCTGTAGGGCCTGTAAGTTTATCGGCCTCATATTACCCGGGTGCAGACGTGAAATGGTATCCGCAGTTTAACATTGGATTTCTGATTTTCAGAAATAAATCATTGAATTATTAAAATGAGAGGTTCCATTCTAAAAAAACTGGCAGGTGAGTCGGCAGTATACGGACTGAGTACAATCCTGGCAAGATTTATCAACTTCCTGTTTGTTCCAATATATACGACCATGCTTTCAACCGGAAGTTATGGAATTGCCACGGAATTTCTGGCATATATTGCAATTCTGCAAGTACTCCTTACCCTTGGTCTGGAGACGGGATGCTTTAATTTCGCAAACAAGCAGGAGCAGCCAAACAAGGTTTTCTCAAATGCTCTTATAACTGTAGGGTCTGTCTCTCTGCTCTTCTTTTTTGCGTTATCACTCTTTTCCGGAGATATCTCTGAATGGATGGGTTACAGTGGTTATGGATATGTAATCATCTATATAGGTAGCATTCTGGCTATAGATTCTTTTACATCAATTCTTTTTGCCAGGCTGAGGTATCAGAATAAAGCATATAAATTTGCTCTCTTTAAGACAATAAAGATTCTCTCTGAGACAGCCTTTAACTTTATTTTGTTTTTTGCAGTTCCGGCATATTTTAAATCTCACCCGGACTCTCTCCTTGGCGGATTTATATCCTCAACTCCTGATTTCACATATATAATATTTGCCATATTCTTAAGCGGCATTGTCTCTCTGCTTGTATTTATCCCTGATATAGCAGCACTGCGTTTCACTTTTGACAAGAGGCTATGGAGAGACATGATGTTATACTCAATACCTCTGATGATTGCTGGTCTGCCCGGAATAATAAATGACACTATTGACCGTCCCCTTTTCAGATTCTTTACTCCGGAGGGCTTGGAATGGAACTCTGAACTGGGTATATTTCAGGCAGGGGTAAAGATAGCTACGCTAATGATGCTGTTTGTTCAAATGTTCAGATATGCCGCAGAACCCTTCTTCTTTGCACGAGAGGGAAAGGAGAGGTCAAAAGAGGAGTATGCAATGGTAATGGAGCACTTTACCGCATTCAGCATGGTGGTGTTTCTCGGGTTAACCCTGTTCATAGATGTTATCGCCCTTATAATTGGCAAAGATTTCAGATCCGGGATGGATATAGTCCCGGTTATGCTTATGTCATACGTAATACTGGGGATGAACTTCAACGTCTCAATGTGGTATAAGCTTTCCGGTAAGACCAGGTACGCCATACTTATTACAGCCGCCGGATTGCCGGTAACCCTTGCTATAAATATCATATTTATGCCATTATACTCCTATCACGCTGCGGCCTGGGGGCATCTGATAAGTTACCTGGCAATGTTTATTCTCAGCGTTCTTATTGGTAAGCGACACTATCCTATCCCATATAACTGGAGGAGAATCGCTCTCTTTATATTTACCGGAATTGCCCTGTATCTGATTTCAGTTCCTTTCTCAGAGAGTGCTCTTGTTCTCAGATATGCCATCAATACAACTCTGATTATAATTTTTGTCTTAATGTATTTAAAAGTAGAAAAGATATCTCTATGGAAGTTAAAATTGTAAACCGCTCAAAGAATGAGCTCCCCTCATATGCGACTCAGCACTCGGCAGGAATGGATTTACGGGCAGATATCCCGGAAAGTTTAATCCTTAAACCGCTAAAGAGGATAATGGTTCCCACTGGTCTCTCTATTGAACTTCCGGAAGGATACGAGGCTCAGATAAGGCCAAGAAGTGGTCTGGCAGCAAAACACGGTATTGGCATAGTGAACAGCCCCGGAACCATTGATGCAGACTACAGGGGAGAGATAAAGATTATTCTTGTGAATATGTCTGATGAAGATTTTACACTCAATCCGGGCGAAAGGATTGCGCAGATGGTTATTGCAAAATATGAAAGAGTCATATTGACCGAGACTGACTCTCTGAGCGAAACAGAGAGAGGTGAGGGGGGATTTGGATCAACAGGTAAAAAGTAGAAAGATGGAAACTAAAGTACTGCATTCGTTATTCCTGGAATCATCCGGAGTAACAACAGATACCAGGGAGATAAAAAAGGGTGCAATTTTCTTTGCCCTAAAAGGTGAGAATTTTGACGGAAATGATTTTGCTGAAAAGGCTATTGAACTGGGAGCTTCATGGAGTGTGTGTGACAGACCAGGAGTAACCGGAAGCAGGATAATAAATGTCTGTGATTCACTTATAGCTTTACAGGATCTTGCGGCATTCCACAGGAGGTACTATGGGATTCCTCTGATTTCACTTACCGGAACAAATGGCAAGACTACAACAAAAGAGCTGATATCTTCTGTACTCTCAAAAAAGTACAGAGTTCTCTCTACAGCAGGAAATTTAAACAACCACATAGGAGTTCCTTTGACACTCCTTAAAATGGATAAAGACACTCAAATAGCCGTTATTGAGATGGGAGCAAGTGCTCCGGGCGAAATTAATCTTTTATGCAATATCGCAGCACCTGACACAGGACTTATAACTAATGTGGGAAAGGCACATCTGTTAGGATTTGGTTCGTTTGATGGTGTAAGGAAAACCAAAGGGGAGATGTATGATTATCTGGCGAAGAATTCCGGCCGGGCTCTTTATAATATTGATAATCCTATCCTTCAGGAAATGATTTCAGAAAGGGGTGGGATACGGGCTATTCCATATGGAATGAGCTTATCAGACGCATCTGTACTTACGGTCACACCTGAGAATCCTTTTCTGAGGCTAAGACTGGGCTCTGGTTCAATTATCAACACAAAGATGATAGGCTCATACAATGCCGATAATGTGCTGGCAGCACTTGCTGCCGGGGCGGTCTACGGGGTGGAACCGGAACTCTGTATTAATGCAATTGAGGAGTACTATCCATCCAACAACAGGTCACAACTTTCAAAAGGGGACAGAAACACTCTCATAATTGATGCCTACAACGCAAATCCAACAAGCATGAGGGCCGCTCTTGAGAATTTCCGTGATATGGCTGCAAATAATAAGGGACTGGTTCTGGGAGACATGCTTGAACTTGGCGAGCACTCTGAAAAAGAGCATATTGAAATATTGAACCTTGCTTTAAGTATCTCTGCCGATAAAGTTTTTCTTATTGGAAAGGAGTTTGGCAAAGCTGCAATAAAGAGTGCACAGGGAGACCCGACTGTAGAGCTGTTTGAGAATTCAGATGCACTCAGAGAGAGACTTGACAAAAGCCATGTAACCGGAATGACTATACTTGTAAAAGGATCAAGAGGTACAAGACTTGAAAGAGCTATACCTGCTCTTTTATGATACTATTCTATCCTTAATCTTTGGGGCAATATCAATAAATTTTGGTCTGCCACCCTTCAGTATAAATGACAACACAATCAAACCGCTCAGTACTCCGGATGGTTTTATTCCTCTGTTTTTTGTCACCTTAAGGGTACCTCTTTTTGACCAGAACTCTTTGTGTGCACTCAGAACCGCATTGTAAAAACTTCTCTTACCCTGTAAAAGATAAACTATTGCAGAGGCTCCATCCAGAATCATCCTCAGTATTAAAACAGGATAACGCCTTGAAGCAGGAAGATTTTTATAAAGCATAAACAGATTATTTCTGTAGTTATAGAGAAGCTTTCTGGGAGAATTATTTGGAAGAGTACCTCCGCCTACATGGTATACTACTGATGACGGAAAGGCCCAGATTTCACTCCCTGCAAGCTGCGCCCTCCAGCAAAAATCTATCTCCTCCATATGTGCAAAGAAATTTTCATCAAGCCCATCAAGCTCTCTGTATAAAGAGCTTTTAACCATCATTGCTGCTCCGCTTGCCCAGAAAATTGTAGTATCTCTGTTATACTGAGCCCTGTCCTTCTCGATACAGGACAAGATCCGTCCTCTGCAAAAGGGATAACCCAATATATCAATATATCCCCCGGATGCTCCGGCATATTCAAAATAATCTCTTTCAAAGGCCGAC
The DNA here is from genome assembly GCA_937901965.1 of uncultured Bacteroidota bacterium. Classification (GTDB taxonomy): domain Bacteria; phylum Bacteroidota; class Bacteroidia; order Bacteroidales; family UBA932; genus Bact-08. The sequence continues at coordinate 53,514 of CALGSW010000011.1, read as the reverse complement.
AATATCTTGGGCATTGCAACACCCGCATTTGGATGGGCAGCAAACCCCTCATGCATCCGCTCTATCCAGCCGGGAGTAACCTCTACATCTGAATTGAGCAAAATGAAAAATTCCGCATCTATCTGAGAAAGAGCTTTGTTATATCCGCCTGTAAATCCAAGATTTGTTTCAAATCTGATAACTCTCAGAGTGGGATAATGATGAGAGACCCACTCCAGAGATCCATCAGTAGATCCGTTATCTGCTATTACAACAAAATTACTCTCTGATGTGGAGTATTTAACCACACCCGGAAGAAAGCGCTCAAGATAGTGCCTCCCGTTCCAGTTTAATATTACGACAGCTGTTGATGGCAATGTGCAAGAATTTTGAGAATACGCAAAATTAGGATTAAAAGCGATATCTCAAACCTAATTCAAGTTTAAACTGCAGTGGTTGTACGCTCCTTATGCTTTTTGGCTGATTGCCTCTGAAGTAGTATACGAGCATAGGGTCTGCGTAAAGTCCCATATGTTTGCCCAGTCTGTATTCACCACCTACAGTTGCTCCGGCAGACCACTGGAGCCCTGAAACAGGGTTTGTCTCATCCAACGGTAACACACCATTTCTCTCCACTCTTTCAGCCAACCCCTTCTCAACTGTTGCTCCGGCTCCTCCGTAAAGCATCAGCTTTTCACCTGAAAAGATATTAGCATAAAGATAGAGGGGTAATCCGATGTAGTGCAGAGTCTGCTCTCTGGTAACAGTTTCATTGAATCTCTGCTCCTCAGTAGCGGAGTAAAGCATAGTATAGTTAAGCCCTGTAGCTATTGATAACATTCTGCTCAGTGGAACCATAAGCTGCAATCCAACTGATACAGCAGGCAGGTATTTTGTATCGTAAACCGTCTCAATCTGGCTTTGCTGTCTGTCCAGTGATGAGGTGAACTGCATAAAGTCAGATTGCATATAAGTATTTAAAATCCTCTCGTTGCTTCCTACTCCAGGTGTCAAAAGGGTAGAGAATGCCAGAGAAGGTTTTCTCCTCTTTGATTTAATCTGCTCCTCTATAGGGAAGTTCCACTGCTCTGCAGGCTGTGCAGGTGATGTGCGTGTTACCTCCTTTGGTTTATTGTCCACTTTCTCCTCCTGTGGGGATAAATCTGTCTTTTTCAGCTTTTGAGGAGCATTTTCCTCTTCAAAGTTTTCATCATTGTTTAAGATTACCTTGGGCTCATTCTGTGTTTTACTTTTTATAGCGGTTTTTTTCTGAATCTGGTCAGCTATACCTTGACTCTTCTCAATAGCAACAGGGGTTGATTCAGGTCTGTTTTCAACAACAGCTATCTGATCAACCGGCCTTTTTATCTGCTCCTTAACCGCATCCTTTCCAATAATTAAAAACAATGCAACAACAGCAGCTACGGCAGCTACTGCGCTTACACTCCTTAAGAAAATAATCCTTCTTCTACCTGAAGCAAGGCTATGTTCAATGCTATCCCATGACGTAGGCTCCGGACTCTCTCCGTAGCTCTCCATCATGTCTCTGATGCTTTTATCAAAATCACTCTCCTTCATTCTGCCTCCTTATTCTTTCCTGAAGCCAGGCTCTGGCTCTGCTTAACTGAGAGCGGGAACTGCCTTCACTAATGTTCAACTCTTTTGCAATTTCCTGATGGTTATAGCCCTCAACAGCATACATGTTGAAAACAAATCTGAATCCATCCGGCATTGAAGCTATAAGCTCCATAAGCTCTTTTGAGCTTAGTGTTTCAACGGGTCCGGGGTTCTCGCTTATCTCTCCAACAGCATTGTTTATCTCCTCAGTATTCCTGAGAACATCTGCCTTTCGCAGGGACATAAGGGCTGTGTTGACGAAAATTCTCCTCATCCATCCTTCAAATGACCCGGTTCCGCTATAGCTTTCAATCTTGTTAAAGAGCGTTATAAACCCATCGTGAAGAATATCCTTAGCTCTCTCTCTGTCTCCCGAATAACGAGTTGCCAGGGTGAGCATTCTTGGAGCGTATGTTTCGTAGAGTTTCCGCTGAGCAGGGGGTTCCCGCCTTATGCAGCCCTCTATTAACTCCTGCTGTGTGGAATATTCTCTTTTGCGGGTTGCCATTGTTGTTTTTAATAGATGCAATTTAAAGGCTTTTTGCTGCATTTGCAACGAGAAATGAATGTTGGTTTGATATTTGTATCGGGATTATTTGATTAATTTTGTGAGTCTAATGTTTTTATGGAACGTCATTTGAAAAACAGAGTCTTAAAATTTGTAGTGGCAATTTCATTTTTGCTTACCGCAACTCTTTCATCACTAACCCTTGAGGCCAAGAGAGATGCAAGAGAGAAAAATTTTATGTTCATTGAGGGGCTGAGAATGCTCAATCTGGGTAATATGCCAGCTGCTGAAAAGATTTTTACTGAGCTTACAGCAAAGTATCCGGATATGGATGCTGCATATTACTACCTCGCAGATATCAGTCTCAAGAGCGGTAACTTAACAAAGGCTCTCGCATACACAGAGAAGGCAGTTGCATCGGACAGCACAAATTACTGGTATGGAATTCAGCTGGCACGGATACACTCTGCAACAGGAGATTTCAAAAAATCTGCAGAGGTATACGAAAGGATACTCTCCGGAAACAGAGCAAATACAGCACTGAATATTGAACTTATTGAGATATACTCCAGAAACAAAGAGTTTGACAAAGCTCTTGCAGCATTACTGGATATTGAGAGAAAGAATGGTTTAAATGAGGCTATAGTTCTGACCAGATACAATATTATGGCCAATCAGGGTAAGCAGGAGCCCGCTATCAGGATGCTTGAGGAGTTCAGCAACTCAACACCTACCCCACGAACCGCAACGTTGCTGGGAGATTACTATTCTTCAGTTAAGCGTGACACTACCGCCATGGAGCATTACTCTACAGCACTGGCTCTTGATCCGGGTTATATACCTGCAATTTTTGGGTTAGCAGAGGGATTCAGAATGAGGGGACAGTTTGATTTGTACTTTAAGCATATGTTCCCTTTTATGGCAAATACCGATGTTAATCCGGTAATGAAATCTGAGTATATGAATGAATTGATGGCGAATCAGAAATTTGTTCAGACATTCTATCCGCAAGTGGATACTATGATGCAGAATCTTTATACCGCGCACCCTGCAGATACTTCTGTAGCATATAATTATGCTGTTTTCCTTGTTCAGACTTCAAGAGCTGACTCAGGGCTTCAGGTACTAAAAAAGAATGTAGACCATTTTCCCGGAGAGAGGAGACCGGTTCATCAGTACCTTTCCCTTCTATACTATCTTGAGAGATGGGACGAACTTGTAAATACAAGCAAAGAGGCGTTGACAACCCACCCGGAAGACTTTGATTTCATGCAGTTAAAGGGAATAGGTGAGCTACAGCTTAATAAAACAAATGAGGCAATCAGTACTTTTCTGGGGATATTACCTCTTGCAAAAGGAGACAGTGCTTCTACAGTAAGAATTCTCTCAATCCTGGGAGACACATACTATATGGCCGGGAACAAGAAAGAGTCTTACAAATATTACAAAAAGACCATCAGGCTGGAGCCCGATCATGCTCCTGCTCTGAATAATTACGCATATTATCTGAGCGAGGAGAATAAGCAGCTTAAACTCGCTCTCAGAATGAGTAAGCGAACCGTAGAGCTTGAGCCTGAAAACTCTACATATCTTGACACCTATGCATGGATACTCCATAAGCTGGGCAGGAATGATGAGGCAAAGACAGTCCTTAAACAGGCTATGGTTTTTGGGGGAAATGAAAATGCCGATATAATTGATCACTATGCGGAAGTTCTTTTTGCTCTGGGTGAAAAAGATCTTGCATATATGTACTGGATTCAGGCAGATAAGCTGGACCCATCGCTGGGTATCGCCTCTAAAGTTGAAAAGATTAAAGCAGGCCAAAGATGACAATCAAGGGTAAAATCATATTGATATTACTTCTGATTATTCTGCCTGCTGCAGTATTCGGTCAGAATATTGAGGAGCAGGAGAAAAAAAAGAGAGAGATAGAGGAGGAGATTGCATTTCTTGACAGTCAGCTCTCATCAACAAAGAAAAAGCAGGCCGATAATACCAAAGAGCTTAATTTTATCCGCAGAAAAATTGCAAACAGAAAAAAACTTCTTGCACAGATTGAGACAGAGATTCGTGAAATAAATAATGAAATGACCAGAAATGAGAGCGAAATAAACAAGCTCAACCGAAATCTGGACCAGCTGAAAAGGGAGTACTCAAATCTTGTTTATGAAGCATACAAGCACCGTGATCAATCCTCATGGCTTATGTATGTTCTTGCAAGCAGGAATATTGATCAGGGATACAAGAGGTGGGTATATTTCAGGGATTTCAATAAGTCTATGCAGGCGAGGGGAATCAGGATAAAGGCTACCTCTGAAGAGATAAGCAATAAAGTTGACGAACTGGAGAGGATGAAGGAGAAATCTCTAAAAAGTCAGCAACAAAGAAATAATGAATTTAAAAAGCTCCAGACAGATGAAAGGGGGGCAAGACAGACAATTACTCAGCTGTCAAAACAGGAGAAACAGTTCCGGAGCCAGCTTGATGCAAAGAAGAGGGAGGTTGAGAGACTGAACCGGGAGATTGAGAGGATTCTTGCAGCTGCTATGAAGGCCAAAGAGAGCCCGGACTTTAAAGAGAGTGCCGCAGACAGAAAGTTATCTGACAACTTTGAACTTAATAAGGGTAAACTTCCATGGCCTGTAAAAAGAGGTGCTGTTGTTGAGGAATTTGGTCAGCACAACCATCCCGTTTTCAAAAACGTAAAGCTTCCGTTCAACAACGGAGTTAACATTGCTACTGATAAAAATGCCGAGGTCTTTTGCGTATTTGATGGTGTTGTCAAACAGATTCTTGTTATGCCGGGCTATAATCAGTGTGTACTTGTTCAACATGGAAATTTCTACACCTTCTATACAAAACTTGATAAGGTTACAGTTAAATCTGGAGAGAAGGTAAAAACAGGTCAGAGTCTCGGGAGCCTGGCTGCTGCAGATGACAATAGCTCCGTAATTCATTTCCAGCTATGGCATGGAACAAATAAACAGAATCCTGAAAACTGGATTAGTAGATAAAACTACTCCCCCCAATAAACTCCCTCATAACCGATGTCGGCGGTATGTGAGACATCTCTGTAGGCTGCATCTCAACAATGTATGACAGGAATTTAAGAAGTCTTATACTCTCTGTAGAGGCCGGTGAATTTGCGGGAATTCTTCTGAGTAGTGGCTCCGCAAAGTATTTTAGAAGAGGTAGTTCATAAATCAGTGCAGAGTTAAACATGATGTCCGCATTCTCCTGATAGGGGAATATGTTATTAATCTCACCCCTTCTCACGCTTGGCCACCTTAATATTGTATCTTCAGGACGTGCTCCCCGGAACTGGTTGTCTCTTACCATCCTTCTGATCAGGCGACTGTCTGAGGTTGAAATATTATTGTTTTCATCAAGGGAGAGAGAAGTGAGGGCACTTGCATATATCCTGAACATCTTCTCTGACGGTATATGGTTTGTCAGTTCCGGGTTAAGTCCGTGAATCCCCTCCATTATCAGTATATCCTTTTCACCAAGTTTTAGCTTCTCTCCCGGAAAAAACCTTTTACCCTGTGCAAAATCAAATTTTGGCAGATCTATGGATTTCCCTTCAAACAGCTCATTGAGCTGCAGATTCAGAAACTCTGTATCCATAGCACCAAGTGATTCAAAATCAAAGTTACCATCCTTATCTCGCGGTGTTTTATCCCTGTCAACAAAGTAGTTATCCATTTCAATAACTACCGGGTTCATCCCAAGAACCCGCGCCTGAAGGGCCACCCTTTTTGATGTTGTTGTCTTTCCACTACTTGAAGGGCCGGCAATAAGAACAAGTTTAACCTTATCTCGCCTTTTGAAAATCTCATCGGCAATAGCAGCATATTTCCTTTCGTGCAGACCCTCGGAAATCTGAATCAGTTCCCTCACCTTACCCATTTTAATTGCATTGTTTAAGGTCCCTACACCACTTACACCTAGTATGCTGCACCAGTCTGAGTACTCCTTAAAAACATCAAAAAGTTTATATTGGTAAGGGGTCTTAATAATCTTATCCGGATCAGACACATTTGGAGTCCTGATAAGGAAGCCTCTGCTAAAAAACTCCATATCCCAGGCCTTTATTACACCTGTACTGTTTACCAGTGGTCCATAAAAATGGTCCGGATACCCATCCAGAAAATATACAGTGGTAAAAAACTTGCCTCTAAACTCGTGAAGAAGGGCTTTTTCCGGTCTGTTATGATGTCTGAACATCTTAACAGCCTCTTCCGTCTTAATTTTGTGCCTTGTGAAAGGAAGATCTGCATCAATAATCTGCTGCACCCTGCTCTTTAGTGCCTCAATTTCGTTTTGGCTCAGAGGTATCTCTTTAGGTGTCCCGTCTTCATCTCTATGAAGGTCCCTTATCTCTGCATACATACCATTCTGCAGGTTGTAATCAATTACCAGGGAGTACTGAGGATACAAATCTGCAACAGCCTTCTGAACAATAAAATTGAGAGACCTGCTGTAGGTTCTCTGACCATCAGGATGAGAATAGTCTATAAACTGAATATTGTGTTCAACGTATATCTGGAAACTTAACTCCTTTAGCTGATTATCAACAATTGCAGCAAGAACCCGTCCTTCCGGAACATATCCTGTTATTTCAAGCATCTCTCCCAGGCTTGTTCCAGGCTCACAATCAAAAATTGCATTCAGATTCTCACAAAAAACTTTAATAGTTGCCATACTCTCATTAATTAATTGCCTGTAAATACTGGCCTGTTACTGATGCCGGATTCTTTTTTAACTCTTCCGGAGTGCCCTGTGCTACAATTTTACCACCTGAAGCTCCCCCCTCAGGGCCCATATCAAAAATATAATCAACTGACTTAAGAACATCAAGGTTATGCTCTATTACAATTACTGTATTCCCCTGATCTACGAGTTTTTGCAACACACCCAGCAGAACCCTGATATCTTCAAAATGCAGTCCGGTAGTGGGCTCATCAAGAATATAAAGAGTATTCCCTGTTGCTCTTTTTGCCAGCTCAGCCGCAAGCTTTACTCTCTGGCTCTCGCCTCCGGACAGGGTAGTGGCAGATTGCCCAAGGGTTACATAACCAAGTCCTACTTCATCCATCGCCTTTATTTTCTGGACAATAGATGGCATATGTTCAAAAAATTCAACAGACTGGCTGATAGTCATGTCAAGCACTTCACTTATGGATTTCCCCCTATACTTAACAGCAAGAGTATCCTGAGTATACCTTCTTCCGTTACACCCTTTACAGTGAACATAGACAGAGGGAAGAAAGTTCATCTCTATTGTCTGCAGCCCTGCGCCCTTACACTCTTCACACCTTCCCCCCTTGACATTGAAAGAGAATCTCCCTGGTTTAAAACCCCTTATTTTAGCATCCGGCGTCTCTGAAAAAAGCTTTCTGATATCAGAAAAAACATTTGTATAAGTAGCAGGATTACTTCTGGGAGATCTTCCTATAGGTGCCTGATCAATCTCTACCATTTTGTCAATATTGTCAATTCCCCGAACATCACTGTACGGGAGAGCTGTATATAATGACCGGTAGAGATGGTTGCTCAGAATGGGCATCAGAGTTTCGTTTATAAGAGATGATTTTCCGCTGCCACTTACTCCGCTTACACCCACAAAACAACCAAGAGGAATTTTAATGTCCACACTTTTAAGATTGTTCCCTGAAGCACCATATAACTCAAGGAAGAGTCCGTTACCTCTCCTCCTGGTAACAGGGGTGGAAATATTTTTTATCTTCTTCAGATATTCAATGCTCAAGCTATTTGTAGCAATAGCCTCAGCTATATCCATTCTTGAAATTTCATCCGGAGTTCCGGAGAATAATAATTTTCCGCCCTTCTCTCCGGCTCCGGGTCCCAGATCAATTATCCAGTCTGAGCTCGTCATCATCTCCTCATCATGTTCAACAACTATAATGGAGTTCCCTTCATCTCTCAGTTTTCTCAAAGATCTGATGAGTTTGATATTATCTCTCTGGTGAAGACCTATGCTTGGCTCATCTAGAATATAAAGAACATTTACAAGTTTTGAACCTATCTGGGTTGCCAGTCTAATCCGCTGACTCTCGCCGCCACTCAGGCTTCTTGTTGATCTGGATAGTGAAAGGTAGTTAAGTCCTACATCCAGCAGAAACTGAGTCCTGTCCTTCAGCTCTTTAAGGATATCTCGTGCTATGGCCTGCTGCCTCTTGCTCAGCCTCTCATTTAAATTACTTACCCAATAATGGAGCTGGTCAATATCCATATTGGAAACTTCGCTGATATTGAGACCATCCACCTTAAAGTTCAGGGACTCCTCTGATAGCCTTGATCCTTTGCAAACGGGGCACAGCACCTCCTCAGTGAAACGCTCTTTCCTCATTGTAAGCTCATCGCTGTCACTCTCATCCTGCTCAATTTTTGATATTATCCCCCCAAAGCTCATCATGTGAGAGACAGAGGGTGTTGAACCCACCCTGAATAGCTCGTCTGAGCCGTAAATTATTGTATTAAAAGCATCTTCCGGGATATCCTTTACCGGATCGTGAATTGAGAATCCGTATTTTTTTGCGATTGCCTCTATCTGGGCAAAGACCATGTTATTTTTAAATGCTCCTATGGGTGTAATTGCTCCGGAAGCAATTGATTTTGAATTGTCCGGAATTATCTTTGAGATGTCTGCCTTTGAGATCATCCCTAGCCCTTTACAATGCGGACAGGCACCCTGAGGGGAGTTAAAGGAGAATGTAAATGGCGCAGGTTCCGGATATGACAATCCACTCTCCGGACACATAAGGTGCTTGCTGAAATGTCGCAGTTTACCACTCTCCAAATCCAATAAAGCAAGAGATCCTTTACCCACATTGAGGGCTGATATAACCGACTCTCTTACCCTTTTCTCTGAATCAGCTGCAGGAATCAGTTTATCTATAACCAGCTCTATGAAGTGAGACTTATATCTGTCAAGTGGTTTTAAAGTAAGGAGATCGCATATCTCTCCATCTACCCTCATCTGTACATAACCTCTCTTTATATACAAATCAAAGAGCTCTCTGTAGTGACCTTTTCTGCCCTTAACAAGAGGTGCCAAAAGAATTGATTTTTTCCCTTCGTACTCCCTGATTATCATTGAGACAATCTGTTCGTCTGAATACTTAACCATCTCCTGTCCGGTAACCGGAGAGTATGCATTTGAGGCCCTGGCGTACAATAGTCTGAGAAAGTCGTATATTTCTGTAATAGTACCCACTGTAGAGCGTGGGTTTCTTCCGGTGGTTTTCTGTTCAATTGCAATAATAGGGCTCAGACCATCAATTGAGTCCACATCCGGTCTCTCCAGTGTACCCATAAATTGTCTTGCATAAGCAGACAATGTCTCCATATAGCGACGCTGACCCTCTGCATAAATGGTGTCAAATGCCAGAGAGGACTTCCCGCTTCCGCTAAGTCCGGTTATTACTACAAGCCTGTTTCTGGGGATAGTAACATCTACGTTCCTCAGATTATGGACTCGTGCTCCTCTTACCTCTATATCATTCATATAAGTTTGAGCCCTCTAAAGCTCTCTTGCCCCCTCTGCAGGGACCCTGACAACGAATGTCTTTTTTTGCTTATTATCCAGCTTATTGGACCTAATCCATTGATTGTAGAGCTTAAGCATCTTGAAATTGGTATTGTGTTCAGCCGCGAAGTCGCTCCAGTTTTCAATGCTGCCTTTTACAGTAACCTCTTTATACTTTAGTGGCTTAAACAGGTCATCCTTACCTATATAAAAACCAAAATTTCTGGGCTCCTCCAGTAATATTTTAAATGCCAGAGCTCTGAACACATACCTTGCTGTCTCCTCCGGAAATTGTGTATCGTAATAATTCTTTTGTGACTGAATCTTCATTCTGTATCTGACATTGCTAAGTCCAATATTGAATGAGGCTGCAGCCATTGTCCATGAGCCAAATTCTGCATATGCTTTCTTAAAATAAGCAGCAGCAGCTTTTGTTGACTTCTCAATATTGTACCTTTCATCAACTTCAGCGTCAACTATCAGTCCGTATTCCTTAGCAGTCCCGGCAAGAAACTGCCAGTATCCCCCTGCATTGGCAGGAGATACTACAGGTTGAAGACCACTTTCTGCAATACATAAATAGTAAAAATCCTCATGAAGGCCCTCCTCTTTGAGAATCTTCATGATTTCATCCTTATACCTGTTATTCAGCTGAATTATATATGTTATACTTGCATGCCAGTAGGAGATTACCATCAACTCTCTTTGAAGTGACTCCTTTACATCTGAATAGTTCAGAGGAACTGACTCCCCTGCAAATGAGAGTGTTTTTGGGATTGCAGGAATTTTTACAACCTGTTCTACCTGATCAATACCTGCAACAGCTGCATTAGCCGAACCATTTCCTGATCCGGTGCAAAACACCAGAAGGGGAAGAAAAAGTAAAAATTTTAATCTCATTACTGTCATTATTAACTTACTCATACCTTAGAAATGGATTTGTTGCAAGCTCATTGCCTATTGTAGTAGACGGGCCGTGACCGGGATAAACCTTATAGTCATCACCCAGCTTTGCCACTTTTCCAAGAAGACTATCCATCAGCTGCTCATAATCACCTCCCGGCAGATCTGTTCGTCCTATACTTCCGGCAAAGAGAGAATCTCCTGTGATTACGAATCGGTCTGTATCAGAGACAAGGCATACACCGCCTTTAGAGTGTCCCGGTGTGTGCAGAACCCGGAGAGTGCTCTTGCCAAAATCAATCTCTGCTCCATCTTCAAGATCTATTGTATCAACAGGAGGTTGCTCAATTTTATACCCAAACATCTCTGTGTATTGCTTTGCTCTTATAAGATGATGTTTATCCTCTTTATGAATATAAGATGGAACATTCCACTTTGATACCACAAATGCGTTGCCCATTATGTGATCAAAATGGCCGTGAGTGTTTAGCAGTTTAACAGGCTTAAGGTTATTCTGTTCAATAAACTTAGCCAACCGCTCCTGCTCATTTGCGGAGAAACAACCCGGATCAATAATTACGCACTCTTTGGTATCGTCCCAGACAATGTAGCAACACTCTCTCAGATCGTTAAAATAAAATGATTTAATCTCTGTCATACAGTTTAATTTTTTCTATTGTTCTGTCCCCTCCAGCATAGGAACAAATTTATAATCTCCATGTTCACTTGTTATAAACTCTGTTTCACTCACCCTCTCAATTACTGTCATTGTCTGAGTTCCATTTCCAATTGGAATCACCAGCTTCCCTCCTGTCGCAAGCTGCTGAAGCAATTCGGGAGGAACATCCGGAGCACCGCACGTTACAAGTATACCCTTGAAGGGTGCGAATTTAGGCAGACCGGCAAATCCATCTCCAAAAAAGAGTGTTGGCGAGTGGTAGTCAAGTCTCATAAGATTCTTCTGGGCAAGCTGGTAAAGACTCTTCTGCCTCTCTATACTAAAAACTCTATACCCCAGTTCTGCAAGTACTGCTGTCTGGTATGCACAACCTGTACCTATCTCAAGTACTTTATCCCACCTGGATAGTCCAAGCAGCTCTGTCTGCATTGCAACCGTAAATGGCTGAGAAATGGTCTGACCAGCACCTATGGGAAGCGGTTTGTCTAGATATGCAAGATGATCAAGCCCATATTCAAGAAACATATGCCTGGGGACACGCTCCATGGCTTCAAGTATCTCCCTTCTAAACTGATATTTCCCGGAAAGTTGCGCTATCAGTTGTTTCCTTCTCCCTCTGTGTTGTAAAGTGTCTAACATTCCACAAAATTACTAAAATCTTTTCTTAATTTTGCAGCAACTAGAACCACCAATCTACACTTAAACTGATCACCATGCACATTGCTATAGCCGGTAACATAGGAAGCGGAAAGACTACACTTACAAGACTCCTCTCAAAACATTACGGATGGGAACCTAAATATGAAGAGGTTGATAACAATCCATACCTTTCTGATTTTTATCATGATATGCAGAGGTGGTCATTTAATCTGCAGATCTACTTTCTCAAGGAGAGGTTCAAAGGCCTTGTTGAAATAGACAGAAGCGGCATTAATGTAGTTCAGGACAGAACTATATACGAAGATGCCCGGATTTTTGCCCCAAATCTTCACAGCATGGGATTAATGTCAACAAGAGATTTTGAGAACTACAACTCCCTTTTTGATCTGATGCTCTCGCTGGTTAAACCGCCGGAATTACTTATATACCTTCGTTCATCCATCCCAAATCTGGTTTCACAGATTCACAAACGGGGAAGGGATTATGAAAGTGGTATAAGAATCGACTACCTCTCAGGGTTAAATGAAAGGTATGAAAAGTGGATTACAGGTTATAAAGATGGCAGAATCCTCATCATTGATGTTGATGAGAACAAGTTTGAAGACAGACCGGAAGATCTTAGTTTGGTGATAGATAAGATTGATGCACGACTAAACGGTCTGTTCTAGTCTACTGAAGCAGTCCGGTATGTTCGCGGATCTGCTGTTTAGCATCTTTCCATCGCGGAATATCAATTTTTGGACCTATCACCTCCACTACCTTTGCAGCTACTATTGACCCCACATCTCCACACTCTTTAAGAGAGAGTCCGTGAGAATGTGCAAACAGAAATCCAGCTGCATATATATCCCCGGCACCTGTTGCATCAATGGTATCTGCCGGCCATGCCTCTATATAGTGATACTCGTCTCCACTCTTTACCATTGAGCCGTCTTTACCAATTTTTACTACAGCTACTTTACAGATTTTAGCAATTTCATCAAGGGCCTCTCTAGGCTGCTTTTTTGTAAAAACTTCCGCTTCAGTTTCGTTTGCAAAGACAATATCTACATAGTGTTCAATAATGTCATGCAGGAAAGCATCATTACTCTCCACAACATTATAACTGGCCATGTCAATAGAAATAATCATCCCTTCATCCTTCGCCAGCTCAACAGCTCTTCTTACAAGTTCCTGATTCTGTACAAGATAACCCTCAATATGAAAATAATCATACCCTCTGAACATCTCCGGTGTAAGATCTTCAGGAACAAGCTCTATGGCAGCTCCGAGATAAACTGCAAATGTTCTTTCTGCATTTGGAGCTGTAATAAATACCATGGCCCTGCCAGATGCAGCCTTCCCTTTAAGCAGAGTTGAATTTATCCCGTTTCTGGCCTGGTCGGATTTAAATAGTGAGCCGAGTTCGTCAGCGCCTACCTTCCCTATAAAAGATGATGGCATTCCAAGTACTGCTGTTCCGGCAATAGTATTGGCCGCTGATCCTCCGGCTACCAGCTGAACTCCCATTGTTCTGAGTCTTTGCCAGATTTTGTCACCGGTTTCGCGGTCTACATGCTGCATACTGCCCTTGGGCAGATGGTAGTGTTCCAGTAATGAGTCATCCTCTAGCACTGCGAGGATGTCTGTTAGAGCGTTGCCTATTCCCAATATTGATTTCATTCCCGCAAAGTTCATATTTTTTTGTAGGTTTGCAAAAAAATGGTTTAATCCTTATGAACAACCTCTCCGGCAGGCTTCTGTCTGTTTTGAAATATATAGTGCTGCTCTCTCTTGCCGGTGTTCTTCTCTGGCTCTCATTCAGGGAGGTTAAGTGGGAAAGCTTTGTAAACGGAATTAAGGATGCAGACTGGAGATGGATTGGCCTTTCAATGATTGTTAGTGTACTGGCTTTTCTGATAAGGGCACTAAGGTGGAGGCTTATTATGCTGCCTCTTGGAAAACCGGTCTCAAGGATGGATTCATGGCACGGCATTAATGTGGGATACATTACAAATTTTGCACTTCCCAGGGCAGGTGAACTTGCCAGGTGCGGTGTTATATCAAAGAGAACAGGACTCCCATTTGAGACGGTAGCTGGGACTGTTGTTCTGGAGAGAAGCATTGACATGCTCTCTCTTTTAATTGTCTCCGCCGGAGTGATGCTATTTTTTTGGGATAGTTTTGGTGGATTTATTGATAAACAAATATTATCATCACTGGAAGACAAATTTTCCACAGAACTCATTATCACCGGATTCGTCATACTTATTGCTTCTGCAATATTCCTCTACATGATCTGGAGATACAGAAAGAGCCATCCTCTTCTTGCGAAAATTGTAAAAATTGTAAAGGGCATTATTGCCGGTCTCTCTTCAGGATTCAGAATGCCTCAGAAATGGACATTTATTATATACACTGTACTCCTTTGGGTTTGCTACTGGCTGATGAGTTACTTCACTATACTGGCTTTTGACAATCTAAATACCGGTCTCGGTGCCGATGACGCACTGTTTCTTATGATGGTTGGCAGTTTTGGCTGGGTTATTCCTGTTCAGGGCGGAATAGGTGCCTATCACCTTATAATATCTCTTGCTCTACTATCTGTTTACGGAATTTCTCAGACTACAGGAGTAATCTTTGCAACTATTTCTCACGGTGCTCAAACAATCACAATGCTAATATTCGGAGCTCTCTCCCTGTTGAAAATCACATTAAAAAAATGAAGAAAATTATTGTTCTCGCTCTCTTTTTAATACTGACAGAGTTTGCCGGTACAAGACTTTCAGCTTCTCCTTATGATACACCCGGCAGCAAAAGCGGAATCCACCTTGTAGTGGCTTCATACAATCCGGATACAAAAAGGATGAGTGACTTCGTAAACTCATTCCAAAACACACTTTTGGCAAGAAACCCGGCAAACAAAGTTATGCTGCTGGACATGGGGTTCAAAAATTTCCAGACAGAATCTCACCTTTGGTGTGATCAGCTGGAGAACACTATTGCAGAGTACAATAAAGGAGAGCTAAGGTCTATCGTCTTTCTGGGTCAGGAGGCATGGGCTACGTTTGTGACTATCGTTGAGAAAGACTCTTTATTTGCTGAGAAATTCAGAGATGTCCCGGTATTTACAGCTTTCGCGAGTTATAACGGTATTGCCATTCCCAAAGACTCAATAACTCAGTACTGGGATCCGGCACCTGTAAATCCGGAGTTCAGGATGAAAAAAGCGGGGGCTGCCGGTGGATATCTTAATATGTATGATTTCAGCAGAAATATTGGTTTGATAAAGACTTTTTACCCAAATACCGGAACTGTTGCAATTCTAACAGATAACACTTACGGAGGGGCTTCGCTTAAAGCACTTTCAAAGAGCGAAGCAAAACTATATTCCGACCTTGATTTCCACTATCTTGACGGGCGGATATATACTGAGGAGGAGATTGCAAACCAAATCAAGGCTTTGCCTCAGAATAGTGTTATACTTTTGGGTACATGGCGAGTAAATAATAAAGGTCAGTATTTCCTTGGGAACTCACTGCAAAATATTATTCAGACCAGGCCAGAACTGCCTGTCTTTTCAATGAGCGGATTGGGAATAGGGAGTGCTGCAATTGGTGGTTATGTACCTAAATACATTGTAGACAGCCGGGAGATTGCAAGGCAGATTGAGCAATTTTACAGCGGAAAAAAGGGAGAGGTAAAATTTATAATCAATGACGGCCAGTATAGTTTTGATAAAAGAAAAATGGATGAACTGGGGGTTGAGAGTTATCAGCTGCCATCTAACAGTGTTATAATAAACAGTGAAGATCCTCAGGTAAGGCAGTACAAGCAGATTCTTTTTCTTGCGGTATCAATAGTTTTAATTCTTGCCATCCTTGTTGTATTCCTGGCTATTGTTTATATGAAAAACAAGACACTAAGAAAAGCCCTTGAGAGAAACGAAAAGGAGATACTAGAGGCAAAAACCAGAGCGGAGGAGGGAGACAAATTAAAATCGGCCTTCCTTGCAAATATGAGCCATGAGATAAGAACTCCACTCAATGCAATAGTAGGGTTCTCCCAGCTGATGTGTGAGGAGAAGTGCACGCAGAGCGAGAGAGAGGGGTATAGTGAGGTTATAAGCCAAAACTCTGAAATGCTCCTTACACTTATATCCGACATACTGGATATATCCAAAATGGATACCGGTAAATTTGAGATGGATATTAAAGAGGTAAACCTAAAAGAGTTGTGCGACAGACTGTTTCAAACAACTCAGCACTTGAAAAAGGACTCTGTTGAATATATCTGTAAACCATATTCAGGAGAGCTTATTCTCAAAACAGATTTGCACAGACTTTCTCAAGTTCTGATAAATCTTATTTCAAATGCTAACAAGTTTACGGACAGAGGTTCAATAACTCTTGAATACAAACTCAGAGCTGAATATGGGGATGTACTATTCACCCTTACAGATACAGGAAGGGGTATACCTATGGAGAAGCAGTCCCGCCTCTTTGAAAGATTTGAGAAACTGGATGACTATACACAGGGGGCAGGACTGGGTCTTGCAATTTCCAAACAGATTGTGACAAGAATGGGTGGAAAAATCTGGATTGATCCAGAATACACAAATGGCGCAAGATTCTGCTTCACACACCCTTTATGATAATTTTTTATTAAGTTTGCGAATAATTGTTTAACAAGATGAAAAAGTTTTTACTACTAGCTTCTGCTATCTTGATTTCGAGCATGTCGTTTTCTCAAAAAAGCAGTGACTTTGTTATGTCTGCTGAGTTGGGATTTGTAAAAGGAGTTGGTATTGAGAGACATGATTATGGAATTGCAGCTTTTAATTATGATTACAAAATATCCAAACTTTCAACGATAGGAGCAGGTGTGGGAGTGGGTGTTACAGACGGCACATTTGACCGGTTCATTTTTCCTGTGTATGCAAGAATGAAATTCTATTTTCTTGAGGCTAAAGTTTCTCCATTTTTCTTAATGAATGCCGGTTATACATTCAGCTCCGGACATAAACCGGGAGAGGGATTTGGAGTTTCGTTCGGAACATATATAGGAGCAGACTTTTCACTTTTCAAACAGAACAATTTTTTTGCAATACTGGGTAGCAGCTACCAGGGACATGTCATTTTCAAGGACCTTAATATAAACTCAAAAGTAATAAACAGGTTTCTCTGGGGGCCGGACATCCGCATAGGATATAAGTTCTGATTTGCATCAAAGGGATTTTTTTCTTATATTGCTTGTCACTTAACTAAATAAGAACCAATATATGAAAAATTACATCTTTTTTACTTGTGACGGTACAACAATGGACCCGGACGGAAACGAAACTGAAAACTGTCAAATATTGGGATGGGCTAAGGGCAGCACCGAATCTGAGGCTTTTCAGAACTTCAAAAATGAGAATAAGTTTGTAAACGGCTACGATAAGGTCCAGTGCCAGGAGCTGGCAAGTGACAAAATCTACAGATTAGTTTAATAATGGAAGATTTTCTGGTAAATCTATTTTGGGGCAATGAGACAGTAGCTTCACTGGCACTCTTGTGGGTGAAAATTATGTTAATAACTGCCGCAGCATGCTTCGTTATTTCTGAAATTGCGAAGAACTATAGTCAGGTTGATAAATTGTGGAGTTTAATGCCACCATTGTATGCAATTATTACATATGCACACTTTCCCCACTCGGGCAGGATTTTAATAATGACTATCCTGGCTGTAGCATGGGGGACAAGACTAACCTGGAATTTTGCGAGAAAAGGAGGCTATAGTTTAATTCCTTGGAGAGGTGATGAGGATTACAGATGGGGCGTTTTGAGAAAGAAACCGCTATTAAACGGAAGGGTAAAATTTGGCGTTTTCAACCTCCTCTTTATCTCCTTCTACCAAATGTTCCTCATAATGCTTTTTTCAACACCTCTGCTTGTGGCAGCCTCATATCCAGATAAGCCTCTGGGCTGGCTTGACATTGTTGCATCAATACTTATACTTGGTTCACTTACTCTTGAAACAATTGCCGATAATCAACTATTCAGTTTTCAAAAACAGAAAAAAGGGTTTGCGTTAAAAGAGAAAAGATTTGAAAACTCACTTAATAGTGGTTTTATGTGTGATGGGCTATTTTCCATATCAAGACATCCAAACTGGCTTGGAGAACAATCCGTCTGGGTTGCATTTTACCTGTTCAGCATATCGGCATCCGGGCTCTGGATTAACTGGAGCATAGCCGGTGCTGCATTATTACTTATGCTATTTCAGGGCAGTGCCTGGATTACAGAAGGAATTAGCAAAAGCAAATATCCTGTGTACTCTGATTACATAAAAAGAGTACCTAAGTTTATTCCAAAAATATTTTAGCGGGACTGATGTCTGATTTTTTTAAGAGAGCTTCACTATTGGCAGTATTCCTGCTTATCCTGAGTTCTCTGCTTGTTGCGGAGATAAGGGATGAGAGGGCATCCTCCAATGGGGCGGATGGATCTTACGAACTTACTATATATGTAATCCCTTCATACAGAACAATTGACTGGACCTCTCCGGCTACTCTTATAAAGTCAACTGTAAACAGTTTTATGGAGGCCTCCTTTAATAAAAACCGATACCCTATTGGTCATCTGTTCATAGAGCTGAGAAACCCGGCTGATGAGACAATTATAAGAACTTCTATTGCAAGCAGAAGGCCATCAGAGCAGAGGGAAATGGTTTTGAAAGATAAAATTGGACTTGGAATGCTGGGCGCACCTGTTGAAGCCAGAATGGAGAGCAAAGAGGAGCTGGCAGACAAGATTGACAAATTTGCAAGAAAAGGGAAAATAGCATTTATATCTTACTCCATACTTCCGGAGGCTGCTGATAGGGTTATAAAGTATGTTGAAAAATTTACATCACGAGACTCCCTTGGAAAGAGCCCTTCTGACAGATACGGAGGTTCTTTCTGGCCTCTGTTCCACAACGAGGGGGCAGGGTGCAGTGCATTCGGAATGGCTGCCCTGGAGTTGACAGGGGTTAACATTGACAACCCGGAATGGTATATAAGGGTCAATGTTCCCTATGATCTGGTGGGTGGAAAGTATAACAATATGACAAAGGTAAAGCCAATGGATGTGCTTAAGAGAAAAGAGTGGCACGATGGCTCCGGAGAAAAATGGAGAGACTACTATACACATTTCATATACGACCCCAGCTACA
Organism: uncultured Bacteroidota bacterium; assembly: GCA_937901965.1. Classification (GTDB taxonomy): domain Bacteria; phylum Bacteroidota; class Bacteroidia; order Bacteroidales; family UBA932; genus Bact-08. The sequence continues at coordinate 34,437 of CALGSW010000011.1, read as the reverse complement.
TATATAGCTGGATACTGAAACAGCTTTCGGCAACTGAGTTACCGGACGGATTTGAAAGATGCACTAAAAAGGCACCTAATGGGAAAATTATAACTGGCCTCTCTTCTGACGCCACCGGAATTAAGACACCCGATGGTCCAATATTCAAAAAGAGAGAAAGCCCGTCAGTTTTTATCCTTTAAAAACACAGGCATCATGAAAACACCGAGTATAAAGAGTGCTCTGACACTTTTGATTATTTGCCTTACAATCAAATCTTCCGGGTTAGGTATTACTCTTAATCAAGACACATCAAGGTTAAACGAACTCATTCTTTATACAGTCCCCTCATACATTAAGCTTGACTGGAGTTCTCCTTCGTCTCTCATGAAAAAATCAATTGACAGTTTTATCCTGTCAAGATTTTCAAAAAAATCATATTCAATAGGACATATGATAATTGTGTTAAATACCCCTTTTGCAGATTCGTCAGTTAAAATGGCTATGAGATCAACATCAAACAGAGAAAAGATTGATCTGTTTATTAAAGATGGGGTAGGTCTTGGAATACTTGGAGCTCCAATGACCGGAAGACTGGAGACGGATAGGGAGATTGAAGATTTTCTGGATTTTTATCAGAAGCGGGAAAAGCGGCGGATATCATTTATAAGATACATACTAAACGATATCTCAACCAAAAGGGTATTAAAGTTTATGTCCATCTATTCAGGAAAAGAAGACCCTGATTACAAGCCATATAAACTATACGGAGGGGACTACTGGCCAAGATTTGAAAATGAGGGGGCGGGATGTTCTGCATTTGCAATTGCTACTCTGGATGTTGCTGGTATACCTGTTGATAATTCAGATTGGTATGTTTCAGTAAATATTCCCCAAAATATTGTTGGCGGAATATTTAATAACGGGAAAAAGGTGAGAGGTACAGACATTGAGTATGCAAGAGGGTGGCATAGTGGAGACGGAATTAAGAATGTAGACTATTTTCCTTATAAAGTATACGATCCTTCAAAACTCTACGACTGGATACTTAAAATTTTCTCAAAACCAAAGGATGGTTACAAACCTTACAATATTGGAAGAATAAAAGGGATTACGTGCGATGTAAGGGATATAGTACCTGATAATGAAGAACCTGTAATAATTAAAAGAAAGGAGCCGTCTGTATTTGTAAATAAAAATATTATAGTACCTTTGCGCCCCTAATGACATTCGACAATCTTGAAATTATAGAGCCTCTATTGAGAGCTCTTAATCACGAGGGGTATTCTACCCCCACACCCATTCAGCAACAGGCTATTCCGGTAATTCTCAATAACCACGACGTTCTTGGTTGCGCACAGACAGGCACCGGTAAAACGGCTGCATTCTCCATACCCATTCTTCAAAATATATACAAGGCCGAGAGAAAAGGTCAGAGAAGAGAGGTAAAGGCACTTGTATTAACTCCCACAAGGGAGCTGGCAGTTCAAATTGATGAAAGTTTTGCATCATACGGACGATTCACAGATTTAAGACACACCGTAATTTACGGTGGTGTAGGCCAAAGAGCCCAGACCGACGCTCTCAGAAGAGGCGTTGATATTTTGGTTGCAACTCCCGGAAGGCTTCTGGATTTAATGAATCAGGGTTACGTAGATTTGCGCAGAGTTGAGTTTTTTGTCCTTGACGAAGCAGACAGAATGCTTGACATGGGATTCATACATGATATCAGAAAAATTGTATCAAAAATCCCTCAGAAGAGACAGACGCTTCTCTTTTCTGCAACAATGCCTGATGAGATTGCCCATCTGGCTGAGAGCATTCTAAGAGACCCGGTTAGGATTGAAGTTACACCTGCAGCTTCTACTGTAGATACTATAGAACAGTTTTTATATTACGCAGACAGAGAGCATAAGATGCCTCTGCTTGTTGACCTGCTGAAAGATGAGAGTAAGGAGTCTGTATTGATTTTCTCCAGAACAAAACACGGAGCAGACAAAATTGCGAAGAACCTTCTTAGAGAGGGGATCAGGAGTGACGCTATTCACGGTAACAAATCACAAACTGCCAGACAAATTGCACTGAAGAAATTCAAAGCCAAGAAAATCCGAGTACTTATTGCAACAGATATAGCTTCACGTGGAATTGACATCGATAATCTTTCACATGTGATTAACTATGACCTCCCCGAGGACCCGGAGAGTTATGTTCACAGAATTGGACGTACCGGCAGAGCAGGTATGACAGGTGTCGCCCTCTCATTTTGCGACACAAAAGAGAGAGCTCTGCTAAAGAGTATCCAGAAGCTAATAGGTAAAAAACTAAATATTCTGGAGCACGAACTTGCAATATCTGAATCAGTTCAGAAACCAGAACGTAGGAGCAGAAGACGATAAAGCTTATATTTGCAAATAAAACTGCAAATTATGGCTAAATACGGATGGGCAATATGGACCCTGCTTCTTGCTGCAATAGTATCATTTCTTGCAATCCCTCAGACAAGGGAGATCTTTGAACAGGCTACCGCCTCCCACCCTTACATTATGGGATTTACTAAGTTTGCTATACTCTCTATGATGGGAGAGTTCCTTGCTGTACGGCTGGTTAAAGGGGAGTGGCAAGCCGTAAAGGGCATGTTTCCAAAAATGGCCGTCTGGGGTTTTCTAGGTATGATGATTGTGGCAATGTTTACACTGTTCACTGCCGGAGTGAGCGGAGCATCGGAAAAGGGACTCCTCTGGACCGGCGGAAGTAAGATAATTTTTGCCTTTTACGTCTCCTTCATTATGAACTTCACATTTGGAACTGTATTCATGGCACTACACAGGATTACAGATTCAGTTATTGAGAACGGAGGCGGCATATCTGGAGTAGTCTCAGACATTGACTGGAGTGGTTTCATTAAATTCGTAGTGGGCAAGACAATCCCATTTTTCTGGGTGCCCGCCCACACGATAACATTCCTACTTCCGGATCAATACAGGGTGCTTTTTGCTGCATCCCTTTCAATTGTTCTGGGACTTATTTTATCTTACGCGAAGCTCCGTAAATAGAGGCTTCATTTACAAGATGCTTAAAGATTCCAATAAAGGTATCATATCCATTTGATGTGAACACCTCCGGATGGAACTGAACACCAAACACTTTAGTACTCCCTACCTTTTCCATTGCTTCAACCACACCATCCTTTGACCAGGCTGTTGCCTTAAAACCAGGGGCCACATCCTTTACACCCTGATGGTGGAATGTGTTAACAGCTACACTATCTAAACCTATCTGTTTATTTAGCAGAGATCCCTTCTCAATAAGAATTGAATGGGTACCATACCATCCCGGCGTACTCTGTCTGTGTTTAATTGAATATCCCTTAAGCTGAGATGGAAGGTCCTGATAAAGATTCCCTCCGAATGCCACATTCAATAATTGGTGACCTCTGCAGATACCAAGAAGAGGAACACCCTTCTCTACCGCCATTCTTATCAGAGCTATGTCAAAATCATCCCTTTTGGGAGCAATTTCGCCCATAGCTGATACAGGCTCCTCTCCAAACCATTTAAGTGGATCAATATCTTCACCTCCGGTCATAATCACACCATCAACCCTCTCCAGCATTGCTGAAAGCAACTCAGGATCTGATGTTACCGGCAATACAAGCGGCACACCTCCTGCCTTCAGAACAGAATTAACATATGTAATTGGAACCTGAGTTGTTGTTCCCTCTCCCCATGTAGAGGAGATTCCAATTACCGGTTTTTTAGAGCTTTGAGCCGACATACTCATTGTGAGCATGAAGAGCATAAGAACAGAAAATATTTTTTTCATATTATATGAATTAATTAATCTTTAGAACCGCAACCTTAAGGCATATGAACAGGCCCGTCAAATCCCACCGGAATTCCCAGTAACAGCCAGATAGTTATCATAACGGCCCATACAATCAGGAATATCACAGTGTATGGAATCATAAGGGAGATAATTGTTCCTATACCGTTTTTCTCATCATATTTCTGAGCATAAGTAACTATAAGTGCAAAGTAGCTCATCATTGGAGTGATTACATTTGTCACAGAATCTCCTATCCTGAAGGCAGCCTGAGTTAGTCCGGGATGGTATCCCAAAAGCATAAACATAGGGATGAAAACCGGAGCCATGATTGCCCATTTAGCTGATGCACTACCCATAAATAAATTTAGGAATGCAGCCAGCAGAACAAAGGCCAGAATCAGAGGAATTCCTGTAAAACCGATATTTTTAAGGAACTGGGCCCCGTCTATTGCAAGGACCAGCCCCAGATTTGAATAGTTGAACCAGTATATAAACTGAGCTGCAAAGAAAACAAGTACAATATATCCTCCAAGACCTTTCATTGAGTGGGTCATGTGTTTAATAACATCTTTGTCATTCTTTATAGTTCCTACTATGACACCGTAAATCATACCCGGAACAAAGAAGAGAAGCAGGAGACCCACAACTATCCCTGAGAAAAACGGAGACCTTAGAATCCCTCCTGTTTCCGGATCCCTAAGAAGGCCGTTTTCAGGAATTATTGTCCAGGCCATTGCTGCCATAAATATAAGAGTCCCCCAGCCGGCCCATTTAAGACCCCTCTTCTCAAGAGGAGTAATCTGCTCTATCTCCAGTGGTTTTTCGTTTCCATGATAAGTCCCAAGCCTTGGTTCAACAATTTTCTCGGTAACCCATGTTCCCACGAACACTACCATTAGAGCACTGGCAAACATAAAGAAATAGTTTACCATAGGATTAATATTCATCTCCGGATCAATAATATTTGCAGCTGAAGTTGAGAGACCTGCAAGAATTGGGTCAACTGATCCTATCAAAAAATTTGAACCGAACCCTGCACTTACCCCTGCAAAGGCGGCAGCAAATCCGGCCATAGGATGCCTTCCGAGAGCATGAAAAATCATAGCTCCCAACGGTATTAAAATCACATATCCAACCTCAGATGCCAGATGGGAGAATATACCCGCAACAATTATTGAAGCTGTGATTAACTTTTTAGGTGCTCCCAGTACAAGCTGTCTTACCAGAACCGTAAACAGGCCGGAACCCTCGGCCACACCTATCCCTATCATTATCACCAGTACAAGGCCCAGAGGAGGGAATTCAACAAAATTGTGTTCAACATTTGTGTAAATCCATCTGATTCCATCTCCGCTCAACAGATTTCTCACCTGAATTACTTCACCGGTAGAGGGGTGAGTTGCCTGAAGACCTACGGCAGATGCCCACCATGAGAGGAGAGCAATTATTACTGCCATCATAAAAAAAAGTGTGGCCGGGTGTGGTAATTTGTTCCCTACCACTTCAATTGTGTCTAATACTCTTGCAAAACGGCTTTTTTTAGTCATTTTGTAGTTGTGTTGTTTTTAGTTAATAATTTATTTTTAGTTGCTTAGTTTTTTCCAAGGCCCAAAATTCTCATCTCCCCCAAAATCAATGTCAAGTGAAGGATTTTCCCCTAATTCAAATTTCACCCTGAATGCGTGCCCGTCGCTTCTGAATATGAACTCATTTCCGTTTACATGACTGAGCTTATGCCTCCATGCTTTTGGGCCAACGGTTATGTATGCATCTCCGTCCTCAATGTCAATTACGGCCTTACCAAAAAGCTCACCTTTATCGTAAACTCCGGCAAGTTTCTCTACCGATGGAGCACTTACCCTCTCAGGAGTCTCTCTTTTCTGAGCTCTCTCCCTGCTCTCGGCAGAACTCTTTATCCACTCCTCCAGATATCCGGCACTATAGTCTTTCAGATCCTTTTCGCCTCTGTACATATCTATAAGACGTCTCATAAGGGAATATCTCAGATTTGCAGGGGCATCTGAATTAACCAGAAATACCATACCCAGGTTTAACTCCGGTACGAATGCAGCAAGAGTTGTAAATCCCCATGTTGTCCCTGTGTGGAACCACAATCTGTATCTGCTGTTCTGCTCTACAAACCAGCAATGTGCATAGAGAGTAGTGCGGGCAGAGTCCTGGGATGTTATAGTCTGACCTCTGTGAAGATAATTCATACCCTTTACGGATATTACCTCTTTCTCACCAACCCTTCCCTTATCCAGGTGAAACTGAACATATTTGAGCATATCAGGAACTGTTGAGTTGACAGAACCTGCCGGACCAACTACAGTAAGCCAGTGCAGGGCTTGTTCCTCTCCAAGAAGCGGTGCCGAGTATATAGAGTCTCTCCATCCATAGTCATGCGGCACAGCTGCATAAGGAGATGCGGCAAAAGGTTCTCCGTTGGCCGATGTATTATACATTCCCAAAGGATCCAGTATTACCTCTTTAAGATTATCCTCCCAGCTTTTTCCGGAGAGTTTTTCAATTATCTTCTGAGCAATTATAAAGGTAATATTGTTGTATTCATAAGACCCTCTGAAACTATAACCTGGTTTCAGAAGGTGCATCATCCTGTAAACATCATCTCTGGAGTATCCAAGATTTGGGATATATGTCCCCTGCTGGCCCTTCATCCCCATTCTGTGTGTCATGATGTCCTTAACCTGAAGGTTCTCTTCAATCCAGTTGTCATAAAGATCCAGATCAGGCAGTATTCTCTTTACTGTATCTTCCCACTTAACCTTTCCCTCGTCTACGAGTTTTGCCATTATTGCCGCTGTAAATGATTTTGAAACAGATCCTATCTGGAATAGTGTGGTTTCATTTACAGGAGTTCCATCCGGTCTTGCTATACCGAATCCTTCGGCCATAACAATTTTACCATCTTTAATTACACCGGCAGCAATTCCGGGTATTTTCCATTCATTTTTAACTTTAATGACGTAGTCTCTGAAGTTGTTAATATCAACGTCGCTCTTGTTTTGAGCATATCCTTCTGACCAGCAGAAAGAAAGCAACAGCAGAAGTGCTGTTGGAAAGGTGTGGGTTAGTTTCATTGTAAAAGTCATTTCAGCAAAGATAATTATATTTGTAAAGTAATAAATTATATGAGGATGGCAAAGGTGAAAAAGGCTTGGTTCTGCACTTCATGCGGAAACGAGAGTGCTAAATGGCTTGGAAAATGTCCCGCCTGCGGAGAGTGGAACACAATGCAGGAGGAGATAGTAACAAGAGAGGGTGGATCTTCAACGCCATTTGGCAGAGGCGGCGGAAGAGCCTCCGGTCACTCTCCCCGTCCTGAATCACTTTCATCAATAACAACATCTGATGAGCAGAGGATATTGCTTGGTATGTCCGAAATGGACAGAATTCTTGGAGGTGGACTTGTCCGGGGTTCTCTGGTCCTTATAGGTGGGGAGCCGGGAATCGGTAAATCTACCCTATCTCTGCAGGTGCCACTTCATGCCCCGCATATAAAGACTCTGTATGTATCAGGAGAGGAGAGCACAAGACAGATTAAACTCAGGGCACAGAGGCTGGGAGGAGATGATTCTAACTGTTTAATCCTTAGCGAGACCCTTATAGAGAACATACTGCTACAGGCAGGGGAGACCGCACCTCAGCTTATAGTTATTGACTCTATTCAGACAATGTACTCAGAGGCGCTTGAGAGTTCTCCGGGCACAGTATCCCAGGTAAGGGAGTGTGCGGCACTGCTGTTAAGATACGCAAAAGAGAGCGGGGTGCCCGTACTAATAATAGGCCATATTACTAAAGATGGAAGCATTGCCGGTCCAAAAGTGCTTGAACATATCGTTGACGTTGTACTCCAGTTTGAGGGAGACACAAGGCACTCTTACCGGATACTAAGAAGCATAAAGAACAGATTTGGCTCCACTGCCGAACTTGCAATTTTTGAAATGGTTGCCCAGGGGCTGCGCGAGGTCTCTAATCCGTCTGAGATGCTTATACCCATGCACGGGGAGGATCTTTCCGGGATTGCTGTGGCAGCGATGCTTGACGGCACCAGACCCTTCCTCATAGAAACCCAGGCACTTGTAAGTACTGCTGCATACGGAACACCACAGAGATCTGCAACCGGTTTTGATTCAAGAAGAACCAATATGCTCCTTGCAGTACTTGAGAAGAGAGCCGGATTCAAACTCGCATCAAAGGATGTTTTTCTTAATATGGCAGGAGGTCTCAGAGTAACGGATCCAGCTTGTGATCTTGCTGTTGTGTGTGCAATACTTTCTTCAAATTTTGATTACTCCATACCATCCGGGTTCTGCTTTGCTGCAGAAGTGGGGCTAAGCGGAGAGATCCGGCCTGTCAGCCAGGTAGAGAGAAGAATTGCAGAAGCTGAAAAACTCGGCTTTGAGAAAATCTTTGTTTCTGCTTTCAGCAGACACCCGAAAATGGGTAAACAGAGAATTAAGGTTGTTGAAATAAAGGATATTCCTGAGCTTGTAAGGGAGCTCTTTAAGGGATAGCCTTACGGTAAAAAGAGACAGGTATTCTTTTACATAAAGAAGAGAGAGACACCCACAACACTCAGTACTGCTCCGGCAGCCTCTATCCAGGTAACTTTTTTCTTGTAAATGAATATGTAAGGTATCAGTATTATTATGGGTGTTGTTGCCATGATAGTTGACGCTACTGCAGTGTTTGCATTTTGAACAGCAAGCAGAGAGAGTGAGACACCTATAAAAGGGCCAAAGATTGAACCAAGGAATGTTGCTCCTATGGCTCTCCTGTCTTTAACCCCATCTCTGAGCATCTTGATTCTGCCGGTTAACACGATAATCAGCGCAAAACCTATTACTCCGCTTATTATTCTCATGTGAGTAGCGGCAAAAGGTATGTAGGATGATATCTCAGTCCCCTCTGCCGAGAGAGCATAATGATTCATCCCAACCTTGCTGAGCACTATCCCGAAACCCTGACCGAGTGCGGCACCAACCCCAAGCAAAACACCTTTTATGGGCAGATGTAACTCAACGTCCGGCATTATTTTTTTCACAAAGCTTCTATTCTCCTTTTCGCAGCTGGTGACAACCGCCATGTGGCTGGTTCCTGCAATTGCAGTAGCATCCCCGTTCCTGGGTGCGCTTCTCTTCAGAATTGACATCCCTATACCAAACATTGTCACGGCCATCCCAAGGAAGCCCATAGGTGATAGTTTTTCACCCAGTAAAATCCATCCGAAAAAGGCTGCAAACGGGGGAGCCAGAGTCATGAGCAACTGAGAAAATCTCGCAGTAATAATGGTGTAAGAGTAGAAGAGACATAAGTCCCCAAAAACAAATCCAACCAGTCCAGAGAGAGACATCCATAACCATGTTTTGCCATCTGCTTCTGATGGAAAAAAGGAGCCTGTGGTTATCAACAGCATCCCGCCAAGCAGAAAAAAGGCAAATACCAATCTTAGTAAATTTACTGAAAGAGATCCTATTCTCTTTCCTGCAAATTCAAAGAAAAGAGCGGTAAAAGTCCAGGAGACAGCTACCGCTATTGATATAATTTCACCAAAATATTGCATATATATTTTTCAGAGTTGCAAATGTAAGTATTTGTTGAAAACTATTATAAAAATTCCTTATAAGCTTGTAAATCCAGTAAACCATGGCCGGATAAGTTAAAAAGTATAACCTCTGAGCGACCACTCTCCTTAGCCTTTAATGCCTCTCTTAATGCTGATGCAATTGCATGATTGCTTTCCGGTGCCGGTATTATCCCTTCACTTTTTGCGAATGTGAGCCCGGCAGTGAATGCCTCTTTTTGATCAATTGTAACGCTTTCAATAATCCCCTCTTTTTTCAGATGGCTTACAATTCGTCCACCACCGTGGTATCTTAATCCGGCTGCATGTATCTGTTCTGGTGAAAAATCGTGTCCCAGTGTGAACATAGGTATGAGAGGAGTATGGCCGGCACTGTCGCCAAAGTCGTATCTGAACTCTCCCTTTGAAAGCTTGGGACAGGCCAAGGGCTCTGCAGCTATAGCTTTGATATTGTGCCTGATAAAGGGAAATGCTATACCTGCAAAATTTGATCCGCCACCAAAGCAGGCTATAACTTTATCCGGCCTCTCTCCTGCCATTTCCATCTGCTTCTCAGCCTCAAGGCCAATAATAGTCTGATGAAGAAGAACATGATCAAGCACACTTCCCAGAGCATACCTTGTACCACTGCATTTGACAGCCATCTCCACAGCCTCAGATATTGCAATCCCTAAACTACCCCTCTCATCCGGTTTTGATTTAAGAAGGCTTCGTCCATACTCCGTTACTGATGAAGGAGAGGCATGGACAGATGCACCATAAGAATTCATTAATAACTCTCTGTAGGGTTTTGCTTCAAAACTCTGCTTAACCATAAAGACATCCAAAGAGATACCAAAGTGACTGCACGCAATACTCATTGCAGAGCCCCACTGACCCGCACCTGTCTCTGTGGTAATTCGTTTGATTCCCTGGATTTTATTATAATAAGCCTGTGCAATGGCAGTATTTAATTTATGAGATCCCACAGGACTTACGCTCTCATTTTTGAAAAATATTTTTGCAGGGGTATCAAGAACCTTTTCCAATCCATATGCCCTTACAAGGGGAGTAGCTCTGTAAGACTTATAATATTCCATTACCTCTTGTGGAATTTCATGCCATCTCTCATTTGAAAACTCTTGTTTTACAAGTTCTTTTGCAAAAAGTGGCTCCATCTCCTCCGGTTTCAGAGGACTCTTGGTTGAAGGATTCAACAGTGGCTCAGGCGAAGTAACCAAATCGGCCTTAATGTTGTACCACATTTTTGGTACATCTTTCTCATCCAGCATGAATTTTTTTCTTGTTCTCATGATATTGGTTTATTAATAAAAAAAGGCCCGGAGTGTGAGCTCCGGACCTTGCGTTTCTTTGATATAATATATCTGAATTACAAATAACACATTACGGCAGACGACTCACAAACCGGATAGATTTGTGCCACCACCATGACTGAGTATTTGATATAATAATGTTCATCCTCTGCAAATCTACATATTTTCCCTGAATAAACAACGCAGCATCCTCTGTTTTCCATTTATATCTGACCTCAGCTCAACCTCTCTGAAGTCCCTCTCCATAAACAGCTCTGCAGTCTCTACCGCCTTAGCTTCGTTGAGCTCCATGAAAATTTCACCCCCATTCTTTAATAATTTCTGGGCCCAGTTAGCAAGAAACTTATAAAACAGGAGAGGATCTCTGTCAGGTACAAAGAGAGCCTCCTGAGGTTCAAAATCAATCACATTACGGCTCATCAGTACCCTCTCACTTTCCAGTACATATGGGGGATTACTTACAATAATATCCAGAGTTCTGCCACCAATAACATTTTGACTGAGCGGGCCTGTAAAGAGATCGGATTCAAAGACTACCGGTAGTTTAACAGAACTTTTTACTATCTTCTCAAACGTACAAAGTTTCTCGGAATTTTCCCATGAGATCTCAACTGCTTTTTTTGAGATATCAAGCATATAAACCTGACAACCGGGAAGCTCACATGCAAGAGTTGTCCCAATGCATCCGGAGCCTGAGGCAGCATCAAGTATCCTGAGGTCCTTCCCCTGCTCTCTGTTTTTTAGTATCCAGGAGATTAATTCTTCTGTTTCAGGCCTTGGGATTAGCACCCCTTCACAGACTTTAAACTCTCTTCCAAAAAACTCCTGAATTCCTGTAACATATTGCAGCGGACGGCCTGTTTTAAGATCTGAGACTACTCTTAAGAGTTCGTCCCGATAATTATCCTTAATGATAGTCTCCGGTTCAATAATATATTCGTTGGGAGTAAGGTTGCAGACTCTGTTCAGCACTCTTACTGCTATTGCTTTCGCCTCCTCTTTACTGTAAAAGGATGAGAGAGCCTGAACGGTATCTTTTATGAATCTGTTATAAGTATTCATCATCAAAGCTGAATGGCCCACAAGTTTCCGCCAAAATCCGCAATATATAGGATGCCGTTATCCACAACCGGTGATGATAGCAGTGGTGTCCCAATATTCAGTCTCCATTTAAAAACACCGGACTCTGCATCTAAACAGTAGAGATAACCATCATTTGCCCCAAAATAGACACTCCCTGAATGGATTAATGGGCTTGACTCAACTGTAAGCTGATGATCCATTGTGTACGGTGCGGTGTAAAATATACCGGGATTTGGTCTGAAGTTCCACATCTCTTTGTAACCCTCTTTCCTGTTAAAGGCAGCAACACCTTTGTCTGTTGTTCCCACTATGTAATATTTCTCAGTTACCAGTGGTCTTGAGTAGCTGTTTACAGTGTAAGGAATTCTAATATTAACTCTCTCATCACCCGTCCTAGGATCAACCTCTGTTATATAATTGGGCGAAGTGTAGAAAAATGACCCGCCGAAAGCTACCGGCGAATTATCTGCATACCTTGTAATATTATCTTTCTTTTCCCACAATAGCTTACCGTTTTCCGTATTATGGGCATATCTTCCGCTCCAGTAGCCGGCCGTAAGCAATACACCACTTCCGGGTTCCACTGCCGGTGAAGCTATTGTTGAAACTCCTCCGTTCCATGAGTCATTAACCCACAAAACCTTGCCATCCTTTGCCCGCATTGCTGTAAGGAAATTTCCCTGACCTGCATAAACAACGCCGTCATAAACTACAACTCCCTGAGTATATATCGGGTGAATGGTGTTACTTCTGAGTTCCCTGCTCCATTTGAGAGCACCCTTTGACACATCAATTGCATAAACCTTACCCTCAACATCGGATGCAAAAACCATCCCGTTCCAGTACTCTATTCGGTTTTTTACAGAGTTAGATGCCTTTACTCTCCACACCTCTTTTCCCGATGATTTATCCAGTGCTACAACGGACGCTCCTGAAGCACCTTCGTCATCAGTTGTTGCAGAAATAATATATTTATCTGTAATGACCGGACCGGCAAAGAAAACAGGGCCTCCAAGGTTTGTACTCCATGAGATACGAGGAGCTGAAGGGAAGTCTGCAGATTTATAAATAACACTGCCATCATTAAATTCAGCCTTAATTTTAATAGCATCTGATGCTTCCGACGATTTTACTGAACTCAGAGGAAATGACACAATCCAGTTGAAGTCAGAAATTTTTGACATTTTGAACTCCCTTTTGCCCACGACTGTAAAAACATTTGAAGCCTCAGAAGGTGTATCGTAGACAGTTGCAATTACCTTAACATTTCTCCTCTCCCTTCCAAGCAGGGAGCGTCCTCTCCCCTCTTCATCCTCAAAAGCTGTTGCCCTTACCAGCTTATCAATGGGAGAGTAGATGAGTTTAGTGGATACATTACCCTCTGATGTAAATCTTACATGGCGGAAGGATGAGGGAGCATGGTCCTTGCCGCCTTTGTTTGGAGACATTGTGGAGATAGTTGCAACGCCACCCTTAAGCGTTTTGTGAAAAATATTGGTATGGTAGTGAGCGTACAGATAAGCTTTTAAGTTCTGAGCTCTCATATCAAGTTCAATGTTTTTGGTTTTAAAAACAAAGTCATTTTCAAAAGCCCAAAGATGGTGGTTGAGAATTATTACGGGAGTGCCTGTTTTGAGCTGCTCCAGATCACTCTTGAGCCATGAGTATAGAATATCCGCTGTGTAACGGGGCTTTCTGTCTCCCTGAAGCACCGGGAGGACTACAAAGTGTACTCCGTTAATATTAAAAGAGTACCATGCAGGTCCAAAAAGCTCCTCAAAAAGAGCCTCCCCGCTTTCACCATCAACAAGATCATGGTTTCCCAGTGTAAATACGGTTCTGACTCCCAGCTTTGACTGATTCATCTCTGCTGCATGAAATCTCAGTCCCTTCTCATAGCAGATGTCTCCATTAAAAAGTACAAATGCAGGCTTTGTATTATTTACATGACTCTTGAAAAGATTGACCCACTCTTTATAAACTCCTGTTTCAGTATCACCTGTATGAATAAAGAAGGAGGGGTAGCTCTCTCTTTTTACAAGCTTAAAAGAGTATGTACTTGATTGTGCATCCAGCTTATGATAATACGGGCCATCGTGATCATACCCATTTGGGGTTGAAATAAAAACAAACTTAGCACCCGGACGTGTATCAAAGAAGAAAGAGCCGGTAGAGTCGCTTTTTATAACTGTATATCCGTCAGAAACAACAACATCTTTAAGGCCTGCTCCTTTTGTATCCGTAATTTTACCACTTATCCACTGCTGTGCAGCCATGGAGCGAGAGAGGAAAATAAGCAGAATGGCAAATAATTTTATTTTATTCATAAGATTGACGAATAGATAAGATTTGTAATGAAATCCCTGACAGTCATCCCGGCAGCCCTTATCTGCTGAGGAACAAGGCTCATCTCTGTCATCCCCGGGACTGTATTTATCTCAAGAAAGAAAGCATCTTCTCCTCTCACAATGTAGTCTACCCTTACTACTCCTTTACAGCCAAGATACCTGTAAATACTGTGCGTGGTTGTCTGTATTCTTGTGGAGAGCTCCTCCGGTATATTAGCCGGACAAACCTCTTTTGAAGCACCCAGATACTTTGCTTCGTAGTCAAAAAACTCATTGTCCGGTATTATTTCTGTCACCGGAAGCCGTACAAGGTTCCCATCCGACTCGTAGACACCATTGGTCATCTCCCTGCCCTCAATGAACTCTTCTGCAATTAAAGAGTCAGCCTCTGCAAAGGCAGAGTCAATAGCCTTTTTTAAATCTTCCGCTCTTTTAACCTTTGTTACCCCAAAGCTGCTTCCTCCTACATTTGGTTTTACAAAAAGGGGGAGTCCAAGTTTTTCAATGATTGCCGCCTCATCAATTTTGTCATTTCTATGGAGCAGAATATCCCTGGCAAGCGAAAGCCCGGTATCTCTCAGGTAACACTTGCATGCATATTTGTCAAATGTAATTGCAGATACAGTTGAGGGACAAGTTGTATATTTCATTCCTATCATCTCAAAATATGCCTGGAGCAGTCCGTTCTCTCCCGGCGTCCCGTGTATCATAATCAGTGCTACATCAAAAGTTACTTTTGATCCACCCTTGTTAAAAGAGAAATCGGCCTTGTCTATCCTGTAAGTAACGTCAGGATCTGTTACAACCAGCCACTCCGCACCTTTAATCATCACTTCGTGCAGTTCAAACAACTCTTTGTCAATATGAGACGCAACATGCTTGCCGCTCTTAACAGAGACCTCTGCCTCTGAGGAATCGCCCCCGTAAACGAGAGCTACAACTTTTCTATTCATGAGGTTAAATTATCAGTGGAAAAATGGATCATTTGCAAAGGTGGTCCCCTCTATTTCATCTTCTGCCCCGCTGCAGTTAAGCACTGCCGAAAATCCTGCAGGTGCAAGGAATGTGTCATATTCTGAAATTCCGAGAGTACCATCGGCAAGAACCTTTTGCATGAATATTCCCCATATTGGTAATGCCATGTTAGATCCCCCGCCTAGTGCAAGCCCTTCAAAATGGACCTGCCTGTCCTCAGCTCCTACCCACACACCTGCTGTAAGTTTGGGTACATATCCTATAAACCAGCCGTCAGACTGATCGTTTGTAGTTCCTGTCTTACCTGCTATAGGCCCACTCGGTACATATTTATATCGCAATCTTGCGGCTGTACCCTCATTAACAACACCCTGCATCAGATTTACCATCAGAAATGCCGTTGATTCACTAATGGCCTCCCTCTTTCTTCCTGTGAAGTTGCCCAGAACATTACCTGCTTTGTCCTCAATTCTCAGGACAAATGTAGGCTCAACATATACCCCCCTGCTAGGGAATGTATTGTATGCACCCACCATCTCATACAGCGTTATGTCAGCAGGTCCCAGACAAAGAGATACCACGGGATCAAGGTGTGTCTTTATGCCAAGCCGTCTGGCCATGTCAACCATTGCAAACGGGCCAAACTGCTTCATCAGGTAGGCCGATATATTATTAGAACTCCGTGTCAGCCCCCACTTCAGGGTAACATGTCTGCCAATCCACTCTGGTTTATCTGTACTTTCCGGTGTCCATGTAGTGTCTCCCACAATAAATGTCTGAGGTACATTAACAACCTTATCGCACGGAGTGTAACCCTCCTGCATTGCAAGGGTATAGAGAAAGGGCTTTATGGTAGATCCCACCTGTCTTTTTGCCTGCCTTGCATTGTCGTATTTGAAATATCTGTAGTCCGGCCCGCCCACATATGCCCTTACAAAACCGGTTTGTGGTTCCATAGCCATAAATGATGCCCTGAGAAATGACTTGTAATATTTAATGGAGTCATTAGGGGTCATTGTTGTATCAATATATCCTTTGCCCTTCCATGAAAAGACCCTCATCTTGGCAGGGATATCAAATGTCTTCTCAATCTCCCTGTCAGTCATACCCTCCTGCTTGAGCATCCTCCACCTGTCACTCCACCTTCTTGCCTGTTTAAGTATGTTATCTGTTACAGATTTAGGCTCTCCGTTTGAGAATGGCCTGTTATTTTTCCATTTAAGTTCTCTGAAGAATGCTGGCTGGAGATCCTTGCCCAAATGCTCAACAACAGCCTCCTCTGCATATTGCTGCATTTTGGCATTGATAGTCGTGTAGATTTTGAGCCCGTCTTTATCCAGATTGTATTTTGAACCGTCAGGTTTAAGATTTTTATTCAACCAGCCATACAGAGGGTCATTCTTCCAAAGTGTTGAGTCGGCAGAATAATCCTCCCTGTATCTGTAATCAGATCTGTCAGGCTCTTTTGCGTTCATGACCCTTCTGAGCATATCCCTGAAGTATGGGGCGAGGCCGGAGTTGTGATCTTGCTGAGAATACGCAAGAGTCACGGGTGTCTTAACTACAGAGTCGTAAACAGCCCTGTCAATAAAGTCATATTTGCGCATTTGATTAAGAACATGATTCCTTCTTTGCAGGGAGTGTTCCGGATTAATAACAGGATTAAATTTTGTGGGTTTGTTCACCATCCCTACAAGCAGGGCAGCCTCCTCAATATTCAGCTCAGATGGCTGCTTTGCAAAAAAAGTATTTGAGGCAGCTCTTATACCGTATGCATTACTGCCAAAAAAGATGGCATTCATGTACATACTCAGAATTTCATTCTTTGTATAGTTCCTTTCCAGCTTTACAGCTGTTATCCACTCACGGAATTTATTAACTCCCAGCACAACGTATCTTGCCCCCGGGATATTACTCTTTACTGTGTCTCTTGGAAACAGAGTCTTGGCAAGCTGCTGTGTTATTGTGCTCCCCCCTCCGGAACGAGCCTGCCCAAGAAGTATCGATTTCACTGCCACACGGGCAAGACTCTTAAAATCAATACCACTATGGCTCATAAATCTCGCATCCTCTGTTGCAATAGCTGCTGCGATCAGGTTTGGAGAGAGCTCATCGTAGGTAACATAAGATCTGTTTTCAATGTGAAATGTTGTAAGTATCTCCCCCTCTTCTGATATGATTTCTGTTGCCAGATTACTCTTAGGATCTTCCAGTTCGCTGAAGGATGGTATGTCTGCAAATATCCCTACCAGAAGTAATACAACCAACAGGAATGCAAATGGTGCCAAAACAATGATTCTAAACCACTTAATAAATTTTTCTCTGTTTTTTATCTCCATATTTTTGCGAGAATCAATGGTGTCTTAAGGAGCAAAATTAGGAATAAAAATTTTGATTATACCTTATTTTATACCTTACTTTGCAACCATCAAGGTATATTACAGACTATATGGGTGAGAATTTAGTAATTGTCGAGTCTCCTGCAAAAGCCAAGACTATCGGCAAATTTCTGGGGGAAGGATTTACGGTAAAATCTAGTTTTGGTCACATAAGAGATCTAGCTTCAAATTCACTCAGCGTTGATCTGGAGAATGGCTACGAGCCCAATTATGTGATTTCAGATGATAAGAAGAAGGTGGTGGCTGAGTTGAAGGCTCTGGCCAAAAAATCATCTTTAATATGGCTGGCATCTGACGAGGACCGCGAAGGGGAGGCTATCGCATGGCACCTCAGCGAAGCACTCAAACTTGACCACTCTAAGACCAGACGAATTGTTTTTCATGAAATTACAAAAGAGGCTATAGATAACGCAGTCAAAAGTCCACGGGACATTGACATGAATCTCGTGATGGCTCAGCAGGCTCGCAGAGTCCTTGACCGGATAGTAGGATTTCAGCTCTCACCGCTTCTGTGGAAGAAGGTGAGACCAAAACTTTCTGCCGGCAGGGTACAATCTGTAGCTGTAAGATTAATAGTTGAGAGAGAGAGGGAGATCCTCGCCTTTATACCCAAATCTCAATTCAGAATTGAGGGGCTTTTCCATCCGGAGGGGACCAGAACCAGTGTAAGGGTAAAAGCAGAGGTCCCTGAAAAATTTGAGGGAGAGAAAGATGCACTGTTAGTTCTTGAGTCCTGCAAGGGTGCAAGTTTCAAAATCCTCTCCGTTGAGGAGAAGGATGCAAAAAGGAGCCCATCACCTCCATTCACCACATCTACCCTTCAACAGGAGGCATCAAGAAAACTCGGCTTCTCCCTTAACCAGACCATGAGGGTAGCCCAGTCTCTCTACGAGTCCGGATATATTACATACATGAGAACAGATTCGGTAAACCTGTCAAAGCTTGCTCTGGGAACAGCAAAGCAGGTAATTACTGATTTGTATGGAAAAGAGTACTCTAAAACAAGACAATTCTCAACCAAAAGCAAAGGAGCACAGGAGGCACACGAAGCAATCAGGCCTACCTATATTAGCAATACCGAGATAGAGGGCTCGCCTCAGGAGAAAAAGCTTTACTCTCTGATATGGAAGAGGACTGTTGCCTCTCAGATGGCAGATGCCTCAATTCTCAGAACTGAGATAACTATTGGAAGCGATAAGAGTGAAAGCCGTTTTATTGCTACTGCAGACAGAATAAAGTTTGACGGATTCCTGAAAGTTTACACTGAGTCCTCAGACGACGACCAGGAGGAGTCTGAAACTACATTTAATCTTCCTGAATTAAAAGAGGGGCAGAGAATGGAGTTGATTAGCATGTCTGCCTCAGAAAAATTTACTCAGAAACCTCCAAGATACTCTGAGGCTAGTCTGGTAAAGAAACTTGAGGAGCTGGGCATAGGCAGGCCATCCACATATGCACCCACAATCTCTACCATTGTTCAGCGTGGCTATGTAACAAAAGACAACAGGCCGGGGTTTGAGAGAAACTGCAAAGTATTTGTTCTGGAAGAGGGCAAAATTAAGAGCAACGTTATTGTAGAGAAGTGGGGCGCAGAAAAGGGCAGGCTTTTCCCTGAAGATATTGGAATGCTTGTTAACGACTTTCTGGTAGAAAACTTTGAAAGTGAACTTGATTACGGTTTCACTGCTAAGGTTGAGGAGCAGTTTGACGTTGTGGCTCAGGGGAAATTAAAATGGAGTAAACTCATTGATGATTTTTACAAACCTTTCAGCAAGAAGGTTGAAGAGACTCTTCAGGAGTCAAGACCAAAAAATGCAGAGAGGGAGCTTGGATTTGACCCTGTTTCGGGGAAGAGAGTTATTGTGAGACTTGGCAGATTTGGCCCGCTTGCTCAGATAGGCGAGAGCGATGACCCGGAAAAGAGATTTGTCTCTCTTGGTAAAGGCCAGCTCCTTGAGACAATCACCCTTAAAGAGGCATTGCAGCTATTCGCACTTCCAAGAGTCGTAGGAGAGTTCAACGGCAAAGAGATAGTAGCCTCTTCCGGAAGATTTGGCCCATATATCAAATATGACGGTAAATTCATCTCTCTGGGCAAAGATCACAGCCCTTACGATGTGACGCTTGAAACGGCTGTTGCAATAATTGAAGAAAACGATAAGAAGGAGCAGCAGAAACAGATAAAATCCTTTACCGAACAGGGAATTGAGATTCTGAACGGGAGATTCGGCCCGTATATAAAGATGGGGAAGAAAAACTTCAAGATACCTAAAGGAAAAGACCCTGCTTCACTTGATCTGGAGACTGTTTTAAAGATAATTGAGGATAGCCCGGATAAACCTGCAAAAAAGCGATAATTCGTAATACAAAAATATGAAAGCGAATAGTTCAAATTTTGAAGCAATTCCGGCAGCCGCCTTAAGTGAATTAACAACCGGAAGTGCTCTTGCAGTAATTATCAACACTACCGGAGAGAGTCATATACTAAAGGCTCTGGGAACACTTTTCTGTCATGCGTCATACAAGGTTTACTATGTTGAACCAGGTATAAATCAGCTCAGGAAAACACTTGATTTATGCAGTGAGATGAATTTGAAGACTATTGTTCTTACAGGAGAGGAGCTTCCTCCAATTGACAGATTCATTCCTGAAAAATACTATTCAGCAACTCTTGTAGCTCCCGGCAGCGAATTTACAGGTTGCGATCTGCTTTCACACATACTTACTGATAAAAACGCAGGCTCTTTCTCACTTATAGGATATCAGCTATACCATTTCAGCCCGGAAAAACTCAAAACTTTGAGAGAGAGGTTTTTTGAGGAGATGAGATTAGGGGTACTCAGGGGAGGAATAAATAATGCTGAGCCGCTTACAAGAAACTCAACTCACTTTTTTGTTGATATGAGTAGTGTCCGTCAGGCCGATTTCCCGGACAACTCACATCACCTTCCAAATGGTCTTTATGGTGAGGAGATGTGTCAGCTTACCAGGTATATAGGCATGGGGCAGAGATTTCAATCACTGTTTCTTTATGGTTATGTTTCAAAAAGTAAGTATAACACAACCAGCACTCAGTTGACCGCCGAAGTGTTATGGCACCTGTTTGAGGCAATGGCAGCAAGCATCTCAGAAGATCCCGGCGTTACCGTTCCTGAGGAGATGTTTAACAAAAAAATTGTAAGTATGGGGCAAGATGGTCAGGAGTTGGTTTTCATTTCTAGTACAACTACCGGAAGATGGTGGATGATTGTTCCGGATATGAAAAACAATGTTAATCAATTTATTGCATGCTCATATTCTGATTATTTAACGGCATATTCAGGAGAAATTCCATTAAGGTGGCTATTCTTTTATCAAAAAATTAATCCATCTTAATTATAATTTATTATTATATTTGTGTGTTTAGTTAACAAATTTAATTCATATGCCTAAATATCAAATTGATCAAATTGATCAGAAAATTCTCTCGTTCCTTGTTAAAAATGCAAGGATGCCTTTTCTTGAGATAGCACGTGAGTGCGGCGTCTCCGGAGCGGCTATTCACCAGAGAGTTAAAAAGATGGAGAACCTGGGAATAATCACAGGTTCAAGGCTTCTAGTTAAGCCGCAAACCCTGGGACTTAATGTCTGTGCATTTGTAGGCGTAAGTCTTGCTCAGGCAAACCACTATCCTCAAGTGATAGAGGCACTCAAAAACATATCTGAAGTTGTGGAGTGTCACTTTGTAACAGGAAAACATGCATTGATGCTCAAGATTTACTGTCAGAACCATGATCACCTGATGGAAATCCTGATAAATACTATCCAAAACATCCCATCCGTAGAACAAACCGAGACTTTCATTTCGCTGGATCAAGCAATTGAGAGACAAGTTTGGGTAAAAGATTTCCCACAGAAGGGCAGTTCACTTAAAAAGAAGTAAGCAGAGCAGAAGCCAGAGTCATATCCTCAGGTTTTGTAATCTTTATATTTGCCGTCAACCCCACGGCAAATTTTATTTTCACACCATTGCTCTCAACAACAGAGGCGTCGTCAGTAAACTCAGGAGAGTAGGCCTGTTCGTACGCCTGTAGCAGATACTCAGACCAAAACACCTGAGGCGTTTGCACTGCAACAAACAGCTCTCTATCAACAGGTTTGCTCTCGTCATTCTCAACTATTCTGAGAGAGTCCGTAACTTTTACAACAGGAATTACAGCGCCTGATCTCTCTCCCTCTTCATACATATTTTCAATAAACTGAGTTGTTGCAAATGGCCTTACACCATCATGCACAGCAACAACTCCGCCCGGCTCTACATATTTAAGCGCATTTTTCACTGAATGAAATCTTGTAATGCCACCAGTAACCAGAATATGGCTTACAGCAAATTTATAGTCCCTGCATATTTGCTTCCAGTCCTCCCTTAGTGACTGCGGAACAACTATAATAAGTTCCGGCCTTTTTGAGTGAGAGAAGAATCTGTCAATTGTATGTAACAATACAGGCTTCTCTCCCAGTAACATAAACTGTTTCGCCACACTGCCACCCATTCTTGTACCCGAACCACCTGCCACAATAATGGCATATCTTTTTCTCTCCATTTTGTCACAATGTTTATAACTGCAAAATTACATATTAATTGCCCTTTTTTTCCTATTTTTGTGTCTATTTAACAAGTATGGAGCAAAGAACAATAAAGAGAGCATTAATCTCTGTATATCACAAAGATGGAATTGACAAAATAGCTGAAAGGCTGGTAGGGGCAGGTGTTGAACTGCTCTCCACCGGAGGAACATACGACTACATTGAGTCACTCGGCCTTCCTGTCAGAGGTGTAGAAGATGTAACCGGCTACCCTTCAATACTTGGCGGCAGGGTTAAGACTCTTCATCCAAAGGTCTTTGGCGGTATACTTCACAGAAGAGATAATGATAATGACAGCAGACAGATTAATGAGTATGATATTCCTTCAATTGATCTGGTGATTGTAGACCTCTACCCTTTTGAAAAATATGTATCCTCCGGATATTCTCATGAGGAGATAATTGAAAAAATTGACATAGGTGGCATCTCTCTTATAAGAGCAGGTGCAAAAAACTATCGGGATGTAATTATTGTTCCATCAATGAAACACTATCCTGCACTTATGGAGCTGCTCGCAAACGGAGCACACAGTTCGCTTGAGGAGAGAAGAAGATTTGCAGCCTTTGCGTTTGAGACAAGCTCCGGATATGATTCGGCAATATTCAGCTACTTCAACAGAGCAGAGCAAATTGAGAGCTTCCGTGAGAGCTGCTCAGAATCAAAAAAACTCAGATATGGAGAAAATCCACATCAAAGCGCACTCTTCTACGGAGAGGAGCACTCTTTACCAGAGCAAATCTGGGGCAAAGAGATTTCATATAACAATCTGCTTGATATAGAGGCAGCTATAGAACTCATAGGAGATTTTGAAAAGACAACAGTTGCCATTCTTAAACATAACAATGCCTGTGGATGTGCTTCAAGGGAGACTGTGGCAGAGGCCTGGGAAGCGGCACTTGCATGTGATCCGGTATCTGCATTCGGAGGGATAATAATTTCTAACCGATTGATTGACAAGACAGCTGCCGAAGGGATGAACAAACTCTTTTTTGAAGTTGTGATTGCTCCTGAGTATTCAGATGAAGCACTGGAAATTCTTAAGGAGAAAAAGAACAGAATTATTCTCATTAACAATAAAGACCTTAAAAAATCCCGGAAATTCCGGTCACTTCTGGGAGGGGTTCTTGTTCAGGAGAGAGATATGGCTGTTGAGGAGTCTGCCGATTGCAAAGTTGTAACAATAACCTCACCAAATGAAAAACAACTGAGAGACCTCACATTTGCAAACAAACTGGTAAAGCACTCAAAATCAAACGCTATAGTACTAGCCGCAGATGAAACACTACTGGCAAGCGGAGTGGGGCAAACATCAAGGGTAGATGCGCTGAGACAGGCAATCTCAAAGGCGGAGAGCTTTGGATTTTCACTGAATGGGGCTGTAATGGCTTCAGATGCTTTCTTCCCTTTTCCTGACTGCGTTGAGATAGCAGATAAGGCGGGGATTAAGGCTGTAATTCAGCCGGGCGGCTCAGTAAGAGATCAGGAGAGCACTGATTACTGCAATAAACATGGAATATCCATGGTGGTTACCGGTGTAAGACATTTTAAACATTGAAAAATAAAAGATACAAAATATGGCATTCTCATTTTTAACACAGGAGCTGGCAATTGACCTGGGGACCGCAAACACAATAATCCTTATGAATGATAAGGTAGTTGTGGATGAGCCCTCAATCGTAGCAATAGACCAGAACACCGGCAAACCCATTGCGTTTGGACAAAAGGCAAGGATGATGCATGGAAAGACACACGCAAATATTAAAACAGTCAGACCTTTAAGAGACGGAGTCATAGCAGATTTTAATGCTGCTGAGGCAATGATTAGAGGTTTCATAAAGATGATAAACTACAGAAACACCCTTTTCACACCTAGCTTAAGGATGGTTGTTTGCATACCGTCAGGAAGTACCGAGGTTGAGATACGTGCTGTGAGGGACTCTTCTGAACACGCTGGAGGACGTGATGTATATCTTATTTACGAGCCAATGGCTGCTGCAATAGGAATTGGACTTGATGTTGAGGCTCCTTCAGGGAACATGGTGGTTGACATAGGAGGCGGAACAACTGAGATTGCTGTTATATCACTTGGTGGTATCGTTTTTAACCAGAGTATCAGAGTTGCCGGTGACGTCTTTACAAACGAAATCCAGCAATATATGCGCCAGCAGCACAATATAAAGATAGGAGAACTCACTGCCGAAGATATTAAACTGAGAGTGGGTGCGGCTTTGAGTGAACTGGATGAGTATCCGGAGCCATATGTTGTGAGGGGACCAAACCTTATGACTGCCCATCCTGTTGAGGTGAGTGTTACAAGTCAGGAGATTGCCCACTGCATTGATAAGTCGGTTGCAAAAATCGAGGCTGCCGTAATTTCAGTTCTGGAGCAAACACCTCCTGAATTATACGCAGATATTGTTCAGAAGGGTATTTTCCTAACCGGCGGAGGCGCACTTCTCAGAGGTTTGGATAAGAGACTGACTGAAAAGATTAATATCAAGTTCCATGTCTCGGAGGATCCGTTGCACGCTGTTGCAAAAGGTACAAGTATAGCCCTTAAGAATTGTGACAAATTACCATATCTGATAAGATAGAAGCAAGAAATGACAAACAAGAGGTCTCCCCGTTTTCAATGGCTTGTATCTCTGCTAATCTTCATTCTTCTTGAAACAATCTCTCTGATTATGATTTCAGAGAGTTCGTTTTTTCAGCAACTGAAGATAAGCGGGGCATATATGAGTGTCAGGGGTACCCTTGCACGGGCAGGTACTGAAATTAAATACTACTTTAACCTTGCAGATGTAAACAGCACCCTTGCAAAAGAGAATGAGATGCTGCTTGCTGAACTGGAGAAGTATCGCAGCACCGGAATAAGCTTAGATACTCTGGAGGCTCAATACAATTATATCCCGGCAACTATTATTGCAAACAGCACAAATAACACTCAGAATTTTATCATACTGGACAAGGGTCGCAGGGACGGGATTGAAAAGGATATGGGAGTTGTCTCACCATCCGGAGTAGTAGGTGTTGTTAGTAAGGTCTCTGAAAGATTTGCATATGTGATATCCATGTTAAACATTAACCATAGCGTAAGTGCAAGAATAGGGAGAGACGGGGCGTTTGGCCCAATGTTCTGGGATGGCAAAAGTGCCAAGAGAGCAATCCTTACAGATATCCCACAGCATATTGAGTTCAATGTAGGCGATACAGTTTTTACAAGTGGCTTCTCAACAATTTTCCCTCCCCAGATTCCAATTGGAAGTGCAGGGAAATCAAAAACGGTAAGAGGAACGCACAAGGAGATTGAGGTTGAACTTTTTCAGGACTTTAAAACTCTTAAATTTGTGAGAGTTATAAAGAATGTTAATAAAGTTGAGCTTGACAGTTTAATGACAAATAATGCAGCAAGGAGTTAACCACACAATAATCTTTTTCAGTTTTCTGATAGCCCAGCTGTTGGTCTCTAGTTTTATTGACTTTGGTCCAATGGTCTTTATCGTATTGTATCCTCTGTTTATACTCACGCTCCCGGTAGGTATGCGGCCGGTTTATGTGATGTTATGGGCTTTTGGTATGGGAGTGGGTACAGACTTGTTTTACAACGGAGCTGCCGGCATAAATTCGGCCTCAGCAGTGATGATGGCATTTTTGAGGCAACCTGTACAGGCAATCCTCATACGAAAAGGGGAGCTGGATAGCCAGATCAGGCCCGGAATGTATGAAATAGGGTTCAGAAGATTTGTCGTTTACGCTGCTGTATGTTTGTCAATTCACCATTTTACCTACATTTTTGCCGAGAGCTTTTCACTCATCTATTTTTCGGGCAACATACCCAGACTATTAATCAGCATGATAGTGAATATAACATTACTACTTTTGATTGAGTTTGGTGTCTTTTACAAAAACTGGAAATAGGGGGAGATGATATGGCGGTTGAACTTAAGAACAAAAAGAGCGTACTCACTATAGGACTGATAGTGGTTGCCGCAGTTATGGTTCTCCAGCTCTTTAATCTGCAGATTCTGGATGAACAATACAAAATAACAGCCAGTAACAACGCATTCAGATATGACATCCGTTATCCGGCAAGGGGTATCATTTACGACAGAAATGGTAACATTCTGGTAGGAAATGAGACTGCCTATGACATAATGATTACCCCGTATGAGGTAAAAAACCTGGATACTCTTGATTTGTGCTCTATCTTTAATCTTAATATTGATGACGTCAGGAAAACTCTGGCCGAATACAGGAAATTCAGACGAAGGATTGGGTATCAGTCGCTTCCTTTTGTAAAGCAGATATCGCCTGAACAGTATTCGGTCTTTCTTGAAAAGGCATACAAATTCCCCGGATTCAGCGCAATTCCTAGAACAATAAGAACCTACCCTTACAATGCCTGTGGAAATTTACTGGGATATATCTCTGAGGTAGATACCAGCTTTCTAAGAAAAAATCCTGAATACAGGCGGGGCGATTATGTGGGTAGAACAGGCATTGAGCTCTCTTATGAGGGGATTCTTAAGGGTGAAAAGGGATACAATATTTTTCTGAGAGATGTTCACAACAAGGTTAAATCTAGCTATGCCGAAGGTAAATACGACAAAACTGCAATCCCGGGAAAAAACATTGTATCATCTATTGATGCTGAACTGCAACAATATGTAGAGCTTCTGATGCAGAACAAGGCGGGAAGCGTAGTGGCTATTGAACCCTCTACAGGAGAGATTCTTACGCTTGTTTCAAGCCCTGGTCTTGAAGTTTCAAAACTTGCCTCAATAAACAAATACTATAATGAGATAGTTAATGATCCTCTTAAGCCCATGTTCAACAGGGCTGTGATGTCTCCCTATCCTCCCGGATCCGTGTTCAAACTTGTGAATGGCCTGATTGCCCTGCAGGAGGGGGTTATTGATACAACAACGACATACCCTTGCAATATGGGTTACAAAGTAGGCCGGGGCATCGCCTGCCATGCACACCCCTCTCCCACAAACCTTACTACGTCAATTATGATGTCATGTAATGCATATTATGCAAATGCATTCAGGCTGATAATTGATAACCCGGACTATCCAAATGTAACATCTGCATTCATCAAATGGAGGGAGTATGTTGAGAGTTTTGGATTTGGTGTGAAACTGGGAAGTGACCTTCCCGGAGAGCAGGGAGGAGTGCTCCCATCTACTGACGGATACAACAAGATACACGGCTTAAACAAGTGGAAATCACTATCAATAATCTCATTGTCAATTGGGCAGGGAGAACTTGGAACAACTCCTCTTCACCTTGCAAATCTTGCTGCCACAATTGCAAACAGAGGATACTACCACACACCTCACATAATAAAGAGTGTTGAGGATACAGTGATTCAAAACGACTTCTCCAAAAGGCATTACACTATGGTAGATACGTCAAACTTCAAGAAGATTATTCACGGGATGTATCTGGCTGTGAATGCCCCTCCGGGATCCGGAGCAACAGCTTCAAGGGTTGCCGTACCCGGACTTGACATTTGCGGAAAAACAGGTACTGCACAGAATCCTCATGGCAAGGACCACTCAGTTTTCATCTGTTTTGCCCCTAGAAACAATCCAAAAATTGCAGTGGCGGCTTATATTGAGAATGCCGGTTTTGGCGGAACGTGGGCCGCCCCCATTGCCTCTTTGCTTGTTGAAAAGTATCTTAAGGGTGTTGTTGACAGAAAAGATATGGAGGCTTATATTATAAGTGCAAACCTTATAGAGAATATTAAGAGATGAAGACAAACATCGCTCTGTACAAGAAGCTTGACTGGCCACTGATAGTTACCTATCTGGCAATGATTCTTATTGGATGGATTTCTGTCTTTGCCTCTGTCTTTGATGAAGAGCATGCCCATATTCTTGATCTCTCTCAGAGATACGGTATGCAATTTATCTGGATAGTAACATCAATGGTGATTGCCACACTTATATTATTTGTGGTTAATCCTAAGCTTTATGCTGTTCTGGCCTGGATAATGTATTTCCTGAGTCTGTTTCTGCTATTTGCAGTTATATTTGTGGGAGTTGAGGTTAATGGTTCAAAATCGTGGTTTATGCTGGGACCGTTTCGCTTCCAGCCTGCCGAACTTGCTAAAATCACAACCTCTCTGGCTCTGGCCTCAATGATGAGTGCTTATAATTTCCGGCTGAAAAAATTCACGTCCCTTATCAAGACAGGCCTTACAATCCTGGCCCCTATGGCATTAATAATAATGGAAAAGGAGACCGGTTCTGCACTTGTATTCGGAGGATTTATATTCGTTCTCTACAGAGAGGGGGTCAGCGGATGGGTGCTTCTATTTGGGTTGCTGGCCATCACTCTTTTTGTCCTGACACTGGCATTCTCTCCTTTTACATCTGTTATTGTCCTGTTTGCTTTAGCTGTGGTTGCAGTAGCACTCTTCTCCAGAAAAATTATACAAGGTGCTCTATTCCTTGTAATATCTATCCCTCTCTTAATATTTTCACCACTTCTCGGAAGGGTTAAGCTCCTCTCATTTGCCTCTGAAATGAACGATGTAGAGTGGCTGGCAATTGTCATGACTCCCATCTTCATCTATATGGTTTACAAAACATTCAGAGATAGAGCCAGGTATATGAAGTATATTTTAATCTCATTCATAACCTCTGTTCTTCTTATATTTTCAGTTCAGTACTTTTTTGAAGAGATACTTCAGGATCACCAGAGGGCAAGAATTGAAAATCTTCTTGGAGTAACCGAGGATCTACAGGGTGCCGGTTATAATGTACACCAGTCCAAGATTGCGATAGGCTCAGGAGGGCTAATGGGAAAAGGGTTTTTGAAGGGGACACAGACAAAATTCAATTTTGTTCCTGAGCAGAGCACTGATTTCATTTTCTGTACAGTGGGAGAAGAGTGGGGCTTCTTTGGTTCTGTTGCATTAATAGGATTATTTGTATTCATGATTTACAGAATCCTTACCCTATCCGAGAGGCAGAAAGATTCATTTACAAGAATATACGGATATGCCCTGGCCTCTGTGATTTTCCTGCATTTCTTCATAAACATAGGTATGACAATAGGAATAATGCCCGTAATAGGGATTCCGTTGCCGTTTATAAGCTACGGGGGCTCCTCATTATGGGCATTTACTATATTTCTGTTTATCTTTATACGACTGGATCTGGAACGATGGCGCTAAGATCACCGTCTACCCCTTCATAGACAAACTCAATATCAGATTTCAGGTAAATCATAACGACTCCTTTCGCTGTTTTCTCTCCCGGTTTTACAAAAATTTTCTCAACCGTTCCGTCAAAAGGTGCTCTGATTATATTCTGCATCTTCATAGCCTCATAGACCATGATTTGCTCCCCTTTATTTACATGACTTCCCTCTTTAACAGTAATTGAGGTAACAACTCCCGGAATCACAGAGAGAATCTCCTGTGGGTCCGGCCTTTGCCACGCCTTTCTGTTTTTATATTTTTTAGTAAAGGTTGTCTTGTATTTTCTGGCATCGGGGAAGATCTGAAGTGTTTCATATACACCCATATCCTCCTTGTTTATTTTTGTTTTTTTCATATTAAAATGGTGGAATACCGTGCTTCTTATTTGGTCTTTTTACAACTTTGTTTTCAGAAACACTTAGTGCATGCTTAAGGTAGTTTCTGGTCTCGGTAGGATCTATAACCGAATCTATATATCCTTTTGCAGCAGCTACATATGGATTTGCAAACTTCTGCTTGTACTCCTCAACCTTTTGCTTTCTCATAGCCTCACTATCCTCGGCCTCCATTATCTCTTTACGGAAAATGATATTGGCAGCACCCTCAGGACCCATAACAGCAATCTCTGCAAGTGGCCATGCGAATACAAAGTCAGCACGGAGGTGTCTTGAGTTCATTGCAATATAGCCTCCCCCATATGCTTTTCTAAGAATAACGGTAATCTTTGGTACGGTAGCTTCACTGTATGCATATAGGAGCTTGGCACCGTGACGGATTACACCGGCGTGTTCCTGGTCTACACCCGGCAGATAACCAGGCATATCTTCAAGCGTTACAATAGGAATTTCAAACGCATCGCAGAACCTGATGAATCTAGCTGCTTTGTCTGAAGAGTCACAGTCAAGAACTCCCGCAAGAACGAGCGGCTGGTTTGCAACGAATCCTACGGTTCTACCCTCAATACGTCCAAAGCCCACTACAATATTTGCAGCCCAAAGTTCCTGTACCTCAAAGAACTCAGAAGCGTCTGTAAGCGATTTGATAACATCTCTTACATCATACGGTTTGGTAGGCTCAACAGGCACGACCTTCTCTATTTTGTATTTCTTGAGAGGTTCTGCATTCTTCTTGATCTGCCCCTTGCACTCGTTGCAAGATGGGATGTAGTCCAGCAGAGTCTTTATCTGAGTAAAGCAATCGGCCTCACTGTTAGCAAAAAAGTGAGCATTACCTGTTATCTCGCTGTGAACCCTTGCACCTCCGAGTGACTCCATGTCTATCTCCTCACCAAGCACTGACTTAATTACCTCCGGACCCGTAATGAACATCTTAGAAATTTTGTCTACTACAAACACAAAGTCTGTAAGTGCCGGTGAATATACGGCTCCACCTGCGCATGGTCCCAGAATAACTGACAGCTGAGGAATAACACCGCTGGCAAGAGTATTTCTGAAGAATATTTCGCCATATCCGGCCAGAGAGTTCACACCCTCCTGAATACGTGCCCCGCCTGAATCATTGATTCCTATGAGTGGAATCTTCATTCTAAGGGCGTAGTCCATAATCTTTGTGATTTTTCTGGCATGCATAGACCCCAGAGAACCGCCTGCAACCGTAAAGTCCTGTGCATAAATAGCAACAGGCTTTCCATTGATGGTTCCTGTACCAATAACTACTCCGTCGCCGGCAAGGTTTTTACCCTCCATTCCAAACTCCCGAGCCTCGTGCTCAATAAAGAGATCGTACTCAAAAAAAGAACCGGCGTCTAAGAGTTGGTTTATTCTCTCGCGCGCCGGAAGCTTTCCCATAGCAATCTGCTTGGCAATGGCAGATTCACCACCGCCCTGCACTGCTTTTTCTCTCCTGTCCTGCAGCTCCGAGATTTTTCTCTTTAATAAACTCATAGATTTTTGTTTTAGTTCACACAAAAATATGAAAATATTTTAATTCGCAATGTTCAGAAAATATTGTATAAATTTGCAGGATAACCCTTGTAATAACAATCTAATAAATAGAATAATATGTCACTTTCATTCGTCGACAGACACAATGGACCAAGACCAAAAGATGAGGCAGAAATGCTCTCCGTTTTGGGAGTTTCCAGCTTGGAGGAACTTGTAAAACAAACAGTTCCGTCAGATATTTTGCTGGACAAGCCACTTGCTCTTGACAAGGCTCTTACTGAGCACGAATATTTATCAAAGATTAAGGCAATGGCATCCAAAAATAAGAATTTCCGTTCAATGATAGGGCAGGGATTTTACGGCACAGCCTCACTTCCGGTAATCATCAGAAACATTTTTGAAAACCCTAGCTGGTATACATCCTATACTCCTTATCAGGCAGAAATTTCACAAGGTCGTCTTGAGGGGTTGCTTAATTTCCAGACAATGGTTGCAGATTTGACCGGATTCAAAATGGCAAACAGCTCAATGCTGGATGATGCAACTGCTGCAGGTGAAGCGGTAAGAATGATGTATGAACTTCGCTCCCGTGACGCTGTAAAGGCCGGTAAAAACAAGGTTTTCATTGATGAGAACATCTTCCCTCATGTACTTGCTGTTATTGAGACACGTGCAGAGGTTCTTGGAATAGAGGTTGTATTAGGCAAATTCAACAATGTTAAATTTGATGATATGTTCTTTGGAGCAGTGCTCCAGTACCCGGCCGGTAACGGAGAGGTTTGCGACTATACAGAATTTTGCACAAACGCTCATGCAAAGGGTATTCTTGTTACAGCTGTAACTGACCTCCTTGCACTTACAATTCTTAAAGAACCAGCAGCGTGGGGTGCTGATATTGCTGTGGGAACAGCACAGAGATTCGGACTACCTATGGGATTCGGCGGACCAACTGCCGGTTTTATGGCTACCAGGGATGAGTACAAACGTAATATGCCGGGAAGAATCATTGGTATTTCTGTTGACAGACTGGGAAATCAGGCTCTCCGTATGGCTCTGCAGACAAGGGAGCAGCATATCAAACGCGAAAAGGCTACCTCAAATATTTGTACTGCAACTGCTCTTATGGCAACAATGACCGGTATGTACGCAGCTTACCACGGACCTGAGGGGCTGAAATCAATTGCAATGAATGCATATGGTTACGCCCATGCGGTTGCATCGGAACTGAAAAAGGTAGGATTTAAACTTGCAGCAGAAAACTTCTTCGATACAATTCATGTAAAAGGGGTAAAAGCGGCAGATATAAAATACAAAGCCGAACAAAAGGGAATTAACTTCTACTACCCTTCTGAGGATTCGGTAATTATCAGCTTTGACGAACTATCAAATTGCGCTGAGGCTACTACAATTCTGGAAATTTTCGGACGAAATCTGTATAATTGTCCCGGATTCCCAGAGGGAAAGATATTCATGGCACGTGAAAGCAGTTTCCTGACTGCCGAGGTGTTCAGCAAATACCATTCAGAGACTGAAATGATGAGGTATATCAAGAAGCTGGAGAGAAGAGACATCTCTCTAACCCACTCAATGATTCCTTTGGGCTCTTGTACCATGAAGCTTAATGCGGCGGTTGAGATGTTCCCTATGAGCTGGTCTGAACTAGGTAATGTACACCCTTTCGCTCCTGCCGACCAGGTACAGGGATATATGGAGCTTATAAAAGAGGTTGAGCATGACCTTGCAGTAATTACCGGTTTTCATGCAACTTCACTTCAGCCGAATGCCGGCTCAGCGGGTGAATTTGCAGGTCTTATGACTATTCGTGCATACCATATTGCCCATGGACAAACCCAGAGGAACGTAGTGCTTATTCCTACATCTGCTCACGGAACAAACCCAGCATCGGCAGCAATGGCCGGAATGGAGATAGTCCTTGTTTCATGCGATGAGATGGGAAATATCAATGTAGATGAATTCCGCCAAAAAGCAGAACAGTACAAGGAGAAACTATCCTGTACAATGATAACCTACCCATCCACTCACGGCGTATTTGAAGTCAAGATAAAGGAGATGATGGATATCGTCCACAAAAACGGCGGATTGGTATATATGGACGGAGCAAATATGAATGCTCAGGTGGGTCTTACAAATCCCGGCTTCATAGGAGCTGATGTTTGCCACCTGAACCTGCACAAAACATTTGCAATTCCTCACGGCGGCGGCGGTCCCGGAATCGGCCCTATCTGCTGTACAAAAGAGCTTGCACCATACCTTCCTTGCCATCCGTTCCTAACCGATTGCGACCACAACGGTGTGAAGGCAGTCAGCTCTGCCCCTTACGGATACCCAATGGCCCTTCCTGTAACCCATGCATATATCAAGCTTCTTGGTGCTGACGGGCTTAAGAAAGCTACTGAGGTGGCAATCCTAAATGCTAACTATATGTCGGCAAAACTGGCCGAGGCAGGCTATGCTACTCTCTACACTGGAAAACCTGTAGGAAAGGGCAAGAACGCTCACGGAAGAGTTGCACACGAGTGCATTATTGATGTACGCCATTATAAAGCAACATACGGCGTTGATGCTTCGGACATAGCCAAGCGATTGATGGACTTTGGATTCCACGCCCCTACACTCTCCTTCCCTGTTCACGAAACCTTAATGATTGAGCCTACCGAGAGCGAATCAAAAGCTGAGATGGACAGATTCATTGATTCAATGATTGTAATCAAGAATGAGTGCGAAGCCATTAAGGCCGGTGAAATGGACAAAACCGACAATCCGCTTAAGAACGCGCCTCACACAGCAGCAGAAGTCTCTGCTGACACCTGGAGCCACCCATACGGACGCGAACAGGCCGCCTATCCACTTGCCTGGATCCGTGACAACAAATTCTGGCCTCACGTAACCCGCGTAGACAACGGCTACGGAGACAGAAATCTGATGTGCAGCTGCGAAGACTGGAAAAACTAGTCATAAGCAGCCATAATTCTTCAACCTCCTCTAATTCAACTCGTTTGAAGTG
Organism: uncultured Bacteroidota bacterium; assembly: GCA_937901965.1. Lineage (GTDB taxonomy): Bacteria > Bacteroidota > Bacteroidia > Bacteroidales > UBA932 > Bact-08. Next base: position 133 of record CALGSW010000011.1, on the reverse strand, counting down.
GAGGAGGTTTTGTTAGTGTCATACGGCAATCTTACTCCATCCACAAAGAATCCGCTTCACTTCAGGAGTTTTTCCTCATCGCTCATTTCATTCGCTGTGGCGGAGACTCCTTCAGTTTTGCGGACTTCTTTGT
>CALGSW010000010.1 GCA_937901965.1 uncultured Bacteroidota bacterium | reverse complement strand
ATTTATCGTACTACTTTAAATTGTACTTGTCTTCCAATATTTCAATGAACTTCCCCCGTTGTTTTGGGGAGTGCAAAGGTAAGCACTTTTTTTTCATTTCCAAAAATATCTTTGAGATTTTTCTGTTTTAATTCAAACCTCTCCGTTTTGGGGCTGCAAAGGTATTCAGTTTTTGAAATTAACCAAAAAATAATGCAAATTATTTAATACTTTTGCGGGATAAATTAATGCTTTAACAATGAACTCCAGAAAAATCGTCATCATCCCTACCTATAATGAAAAGGAGAATATTGAAAAAATTATCAGGGAGATTCTTGGCTTAACTGATTGTTTTCATGTATTAATTGTTGACGATGGCTCTCCTGACGGAACTGCAGAAATTGTAAAAAGGCTACAAACTGAATTTTCTGAGTCCGTTCATTTAATTGAAAGAGCCGGAAAGCAAGGTCTCGGTACAGCATATATAACCGGATTTAATTGGTCAATAACTCATAAATATGATTATATTTTTGAGATGGATGCAGACTTTTCTCATAATCCAAATGATCTTCCAAAGCTTTACAGGGCATGTCTGAATGGTGCCGATCTCTCTATTGGCTCAAGATATTGTAAGGGTATAAGTGTAATTAACTGGCCCATTGGAAGAGTTATAATGTCTTATTATGCCTCTGCCTACGTAAGGACTGTGCTTGGAATGAAAATTTACGACACTACTGCAGGATTCAAATGCTATAGAAGAGAGGTTCTTGAGACAATAGATTTTGATAAAATCAAGATGAAAGGTTACGGATTTCAAATTGAAATGAAGTATAATACTTTTAAACTAGGGTTTAAAATTGAAGAAGTTCCAATAATTTTTATTGACAGAACTGAAGGAACATCAAAAATGAGTAGTGGAATATTTGGCGAAGCATTCTGGGGGGTACTGAAGATGAAAATGAGACGAATTAAACCAAGACAACAATCATAAAATGAGGACTCTTATAAAAAATTGCACAATCGTAAATGAGGGGGTTAACTTTATTGGGTCTGTTCTGATTAATCAAAAAATAATAAGTAATATTTACAAAAGTGGTGAATCTCTACCATCTGCAGATAAAATTATTGAAGCAGATGGGTTGATTTTATTTCCCGGATTGATTGATGATCAGGTCCATTTCAGAGAGCCCGGAAACACTCATAAAGGCGATATTGCATCAGAAAGTTCTTCAGCTGTTCTCGGAGGTGTTACCTCTTTTATGGAGATGCCAAATACTAATCCACCAGCAACAACACTTGAAATTCTTGAGGAGAAATATTCCATTGCCAGTAAGTGTTCATTGTCCAACTACTCATTTTATCTTGGCGGTACAAATAACAACCTTAACGAGATACTAAGTGCAAATCCAAATACAATATGTGGAATTAAATTGTTCATGGGTTCTTCTACGGGAAATATGCTTGTAAATAACCTAAGTTCATTAGAGGCAATATTTGAGAATTCACGCATGATTATTGCCGTTCATTGTGAGGAAGAGAGTACTGTTCAAAAGAACTTGAGAAATGCAAAAGAGATTTATGGGGATGATATTCCTATTAATTTTCACCCAATAATACGAAGCAGAGAGGCATGTATACAATCTACTTCTAAAGCGATTGAACTAGCAAAAAAGCACAAATCTTCTCTTCATATTTTACATATATCAACAAAAGAAGAAATTGAATTGATAAGGGAGGCAAGTACAACCAATCCTGAAATTACAGGTGAAGTCTGTGTTCATTATCTTGTATTTGACGACACATTCTATAATGATATGGGAACAAAGATCAAATGTAATCCTGCTATTAAATCCATATCAGATAAAGAAGCTTTAATAAAAGCGGTGAAAGATGGCGTGATAAAGGTTCTTGCAACAGATCACGCGCCACATACAAAAGAGGAGAAAGAGAGAAAATATTCAGATGCCCCTTCCGGCTTGCCGCTAATTCAACATAGTTTCCAAATAATGTGGGAACTATTTCTTCAAGGCCACTTTTCTATGGAAGATATAGCCGACAGAATGGCTCACTCACCGGCCGAAAGGTTTGGAATAGACAAAAGAGGTTATATAAGAAATGGCTATTATGCAGATTTAATTTTAGTTGATCCTAATAAAAAGATGCAAATAAATTCCGATAATATATATTACAAGTGTGGATGGTCCCCTTTTGAAGGTAAATGTTTTAACGCATCAGTTGTTCATACTTTTGTAAACGGCACACATACAGTTGCCTTAGGTAAATTAACAGGAAAACGAGCAGGAGAAAGATTATATTTTAAACATGAAAAATAACGCATCTGGAATTGTTATTTACCTGTCAATTATTGCAGCTGTAATTTTTTGGGGATTCTCATTCATTTGGACTAATTCACTGTTGTTACAGGGTTTCCCTCCTATGGCACTTGTTTTTTTCAGGATGTCGTTTGCTGCTATATTACTACTGGCAGTATCATTGACAGCTAAAAAAATTCAGAGAATTGATAAAATGGACTATAAATGGTTCTTATTATTAGTATTACTTGAACCATTTATTTATTTCATTGGTGAAACATACGGGCTTCAGATTGTCAACTCCCCTACCCTAAGTTCAATTATTATAGCCACAATACCAATATTTGCTTTGATTCCAGGTATTCTCATATATAAAGAACGTATAACCACAATAAATATTCTAGGAGTCTTTATCACTCTGCCCGGTATCTTATTAGTTGTTTTTGATGGAGGGAAAATATCGGTTGACCATTACTGGGGATTAGTTCTATTGTTTGTTGCCGTTTTCTCAGCTGTTGGATACTCTATGGTAGTAAAAAAGCTGGCAGTAAATTATAATAGCTTTACTATTGCAACATATCAGCATCTTTTGGGAGCTCTCTATTTTCTTCCATTATTCCTTTTGGTTGATTCGGGGGATTTTAGCTTAAGCAGCCTTAATATTAATACTTTGAAACCACTGCTCTTTCTTGCAGCTCTGTGTTCATGTTTGGCTTTCATTCTCTTTATCAATTCAATAAAAGCTTTAGGTATAGCCAGAACAAATATTTTTACATCTTTGGTTCCTGCCATTTCCGCCTTTGGTGCATTCATGACAGGTCAGGAGGGGCTAGGTATATACAAAATTACAGGAATAGCTATAGTTGTATCAGGAGTTATAATTGCACAAAGAGAAAAAAAACGCATTTAGCTTTTTATATTTTTCATTGATAGTTGAATTCTCATTCGGACTTTGTCAATTTCAATAACTCTCACAGATACGTGCTGATGTAGTTTAACAACTTCCTGAGGAGAGGATATGAATTTCTCCGATAGTTGTGAAATGTGAACTAACCCATCTTGTTTAATCCCTATATCTACGAATGCGCCAAAATTTGTTATATTAGATACGATTCCTGGAAGTATCATCCCCTCTCTTAAATCATCTATTGAGTGAATCTCTTGTGAAAACTCCATCATTTTAGCAATACTTCTCGGGTCTCTGCCAGGCTTTGAAAGCTCTTCAAAGATATCTTTAAGAGTAGGCATACCTATTTGTTCAGATACATAATCTTCAATTTTTATTGACTCTCTAATTGTTTTATCATTGATAAGTGTGTTAACGTTCACTTTGTTGTCTTTAGCAATTCTCTCAACAAGATGATATCTCTCCGGATGCACTGCCGAGTTGTCCAAAGGATTTTCTGCGCCAGGAATTCTAAGAAAACCTGCACATTGTTCAAATACTTTATTTCCTAATCTTTTAACTTTAAGCAATTCCATTCTTGTTTTAAAAGGACCGTTATTATCTCTGTGTTCAATTATACTCTTTGCCAATACAGGACCAATACCAGAGACATAACTTAATAGATGTTTACTTGCCGTATTTAAATTTACGCCAACTTTATTAACACAACTAATCACAGTGTTGTCAAGCATCTCTTTTAACAGGCTTTGGTCAACATCATGCTGATATTGTCCAACTCCGATTGATTTTGGATCAATTTTAACCAGTTCTGCAAGAGGATCCATTACTCTCCTACCGATTGATATTGCTCCTCTTACTGTAACATCATAATCCGGGAACTCTTCTCTTGCTACGGGAGAAGCTGAGTATACCGAGGCTCCGTCTTCACTGACAGAATAAACCTGAATCCCTTCAGGTAGTGGAATTTTCTTAATAAATGCCTCTGTTTCACGGCTTGCAGTTCCATCACCTATTGCAATAAGTTGAATTTTGTAAGATTCTACAATATTTGAAACTTTTTTGATTGCCTGAATTTTTTCATTTACCGGTGGATGAGGATAGATTGTGTCATTATAAAGTAATTCGCCCTGATTGCCTAAGCACACTATTTTGCAACCAGTTCTAAATCCGGGATCAATTGCAAGAACTCTTTTTTGGCCTGCAGGGGGAGCTAACAGAAGACTATTTAAATTGTCCCCAAAAACTTTAATTGACTCAATATCTGCTCTATATTTTGAATTTTTTAAAACTTCATTCTCAATTGATGGATGAAGAAGCCTTTTGTAAGAATCATCAATAGCAATATCTATTTGTTCTTTACATTGGCTATTAATCAATTTATTTTCAAAATAAATTATGCGTTTTATTGCCTCAATAGAATAATATGAATCAATTTCCAATCTTACCGACAAAGCACCCTCTCTTTCGCCTCTTAATATTGCAAGAATTCTATGCGCGGGCGTATTGGAAATGTTACCTGAAAAATCAAAGTAGTTACTGAATTTACTTTCAGAATCCTTTTCTATGTCCTTATGCTTTTTTGAAATAATCTTTGCGTATTTTAAATATTGATTTCTGAGTGCTTCTCTAACTTTTACGTTCTCCGAAACCCATTCTGCAATTATATCTCTTGATCCTTCCAATGCCTGATCAATCGTTAAAACAAATTCGTTTAAAAATTTCTCTGCTGTTAATCCGGGATTTGTTGTATTAAACTTAAATATAATCTCAGCTAGTGGCTCAAGTCCCTTATCTCTCGCAATGGAAGCTCGAGTTTTTCTTTTTGGTTTATATGGCAAGTAAATATCTTCCAATTTTTGTATGTCAACGCACTCTTCAATTAGATATATTAATTGATCAGTTAGTTTCCCCTGCTCTTCAATTGACGAACATATAGTTTTCTTTCTTTTGTCAAGCTCAACGAATTTTGACTGATAGTGTTTAATCTGTGCTATCTGAACTTCATCCAACGAGCCTGTCTTCTCTTTTCTATACCTGGAAATAAAAGGCACTGTAGATCCATCTCCAAGTAACTCTATACAATGTTCTACTTGCCATTTATTGATTGATAAATCATTAGAGATTAATTCAATGTAAAGCTTATTCATGTGATACTTTTTGAAGTTGTTCTCTATAAGAAGAGAATATTTTAGATTTTGATACAAACCCTCTGAATTTTCCATCTTTACCACAAACAGGAAGATTCCAAGTTGAACTTGCCTCAAACACTTTCATAACTTTTTCCATCGAATCCTCCTCATAAACCATGTTATCAACCGGTTGTGCTAATTCTGATATTTTTAATGTATCATATTTATCGGAGTCAAACATTATATGGCGTATTGTATCAAGAAGAATAATACCCCTTAAAATCCCATCTCCGTCTAAAACAGGGAAAATGTTCCTCTTTGACACTCTTACTTGTTTAATAATATCACCTAACGTTCCATCTATAGGCAATATTTTAAAATCTGTCTCAATCAGGTCTGAAGTCTTCAGGAGTGTCAGGACAGCCTGATCACTGTTATGTGTTAAGAGAGCACCTTGTTTAGCAATTCTCTTTGTATAGATAGAATATGGCTCGAATGTTCTTATTGTAGCAAAAGAAATAGCTGATGTTATTATTAGTGGTGTAAGGAGTGTATATCCTCCTGTAATTTCAGCAATCAGAAAAATTGCAGTCATAGGAGCTTGCATAACTCCTGCCATTAAACCAGCCATTCCTACAAGTGCGAAATTTGCTTCTGGTAATATGTACAGTCCGGATAAATTTATAACTCTGGCAATTACAAATCCGGAAACACCTCCAATGAATAGTGTAGGTCCAAACGTTCCGCCGACTCCTCCCCCTGCGTTAGTAAAAGACATTGTCCACACTTTAAAAAATATAATGGCAGTAAAAAATACAGGAACGAACCAGTCAATTTTAAATAATTCAGAAAAAAAACTTGGGCCAATAGCACCAACTGTGTTGTTATTTAATAAATATGTAAGAGATTCATACCCCTCACCAAAGAGAGGCGGGAATAAAAATATAAGTATACCCAAAGAGGCTGCAGAGATAATCCATCTTCTAAAAGTCCTTTTTATTGATGAAATTTTATCTTCCATCTTTAAAGTCATTCTTATAAAATATAGAGATATAAGACCGCAAATAACACCCAAAACAATATAGAATGGAATGTTAGCCATACTAAAAGGGAGAATTGAGTTTGCAAATACAACCTTCTCACCAAGAAATAAATAAGAGACAGTAGTTGCAGTAACAGCAGAAACTAACAGAGGTAGTATTGAAGTCATTGAGATATTAAAGAGCAATATCTCTAAAGTAAATAGTATACCTGCCAAAGGAGCCTTGAAAATTCCTGCAACAGCACCAGCAGCACCGCAACCAAGTAAAATTGTTATATGTTTACTGGAGAGTCCCATCCATCTAGCAGCATTAGAGCCAATTGCTGCACCTGTATATACGATTGGGGCTTCTGCTCCAACAGAACCGCCAAACCCTATAGTTAAAGAACTGGCAACCAGGGAGCTCCAAGTATTATGAGGTTTTATTTTTGATTCATTTCGAGAAATTGCAGTCAATACTTTTGTCACTCCGTGACCAATATTATCTTTTATGATATATTTTACAAATAAAAGTGATAATAGCATGCCAAGCCCAGGGTAAAATATATAAAGAATACTCTCTGCCGGAGTATTAAACCAACCTTTTAAAGTCCAGGCAACAAAATGGATTGCATGTTTTAATAAAACCGCTGCTATACCACTGCCTAAACCCACAATAAGAGCCATAAGGAAAAGTAACTTATTTTCCGGGAGCTCTCTAATTTTACATAATAAATTAAGAGATATATTCTTTAGATAGGCCATATGCGAAAATACAAAAAAAGGCTGATAATTCAGCCTTGTAAATATGTTCAAAACTCATTTTGTACTACTCTTCTGAATCATCTGATTCTTCAGCGAATGAGCCTGCAGAATCATCTTCTGGGAATTCATCCGGATCAGCACCATCAACATCTGTTGATCCACCGCCGAAAAGCTCATCAGCAGCCTCTTCGTAGTCATCAATCTTGACATCAACCTTAACTAAATATACTGCATCAGGAACCTCAAGTGATATGGCATAGAAAAAAGATCCGTCTGGTTTGTCTACTTTGAATATTTCACCCATATAATCCGCATATCCTCTTGGATATTTCTCCTTAAGGAATGCAAGCAGTTCTGGGCTTAGATTATTATAACTTACCACCGATCTGCGTTTTGACTGACTTGGTGCTATCTTGCTCACTGATTTGTCCTTAGTAGTATTTGACTTTTTCTCCATAAAATTTTGTCAGGTTTATTAGGGGTGCAATTATAGTGCAAAAAAATAAGTTTTTTACAAGTTTTTTATTTTTTATTTAAAAAAAAAGATTTTTGTTTCTGCTTCATAATGGGATCTCTCTCTACAAATATTGTTTTCAGAGTTTTAGGGTCTATTCCTGTATAAAATGCAATTGAGGATCGGGTCATAGGAGTTGGTGTAAAGTCCTGAACTTGCTCCAGACTGATGTTCTTCAGATTAGCATTTTGTGACAGTGATTTCATATCATCTAAATTACATCCTGGGTGGCTTGAAATAAAATAGGGTTTAATCATATACTTTAACCCCTTGTTTTTTACTACTCTGTCAAATTCTCTTTTCAAAACAGTAAATAATTTAAATGATGGTTTTCCCATTGCTTTAAGAACATGCTCTTCTGTATGTTCGGGAGCTACTTTAAACCATCCTGAAGTATGATTTAGTATTACTTCTTCAAGATACATTCTCCCCGTTTCATCAAAGAACCCCTTTTCGTTTAGGAAAAGATCATACCTGATACCACTTCCGATAAAAGCCTTTTTAATACCTTTTATTGTTTTGACTCCTTTATACATATCAATGAGTGGCTGGTGTGATGTGTCAAGATTCGCACATACTACAGGAAAAGCACAACTGTCTCTCTTACATTTGTGGCATTTAGTCAAATCTTTCCCGGCCATCTTATACATATTTGCTGACGGCCCTCCTAAATCTGAAATATACCCTTTGAAATCATCCATTTTTGTAATCTTAACGGCTTCATCAATAATGGATCTATGGCTTCTTGAATTAATAAACTTTCCCTGATGAGCAGCAATTGTACAAAATGTGCAGGATCCAAAACACCCTCTGTGAGTTGTTATTGAAAACTTAATCATTTCATATGCCGGAATTATTTTATCGCCGTATCTGGGGTGTGGCTTTCTGGAATATGGTAAATCATAAATACTATCTAGTTCATCGGAACTCATCAACGAATGCGGAGGAGTTACGTGAACATAAAGTTCTCCTACAGGCTCAATTATATGTTTTGGACTCCAGGAATTAGATTCAGATTCAATTATTCTAAAGTTTTCAGCAAAAGCAATTTTGTTTTTTACACACTCTTCATATGAATTCAAGATTATAGCATCAGTGAAAAATGACTCATTTTTGTCAGAAAGATATGATATTTGCTTTGTTCTTCTAATAATTTCAATATCAACGCCTGTTGCAATTTTATATGCTAATTCTAAGACAGGTTTCTCCCCCATTCCATATACTAGCCAATCAGCACCTGAATCAGCAAGTATGGATGGTTTTAATTTATTTTGCCAATAATCATAATGAGATAATCTTCTTAATGAGGCCTCAACTCCACCTATTACGACCGGAGTATTGGGATAAAGTTTTTTTAGAATTTGTGTATAAACAATAACTGCATAGTCAGGTCTCCTACCGGATTCTCCTCCGGGAGTATAAGCATCATTACTTCTTAATCTTTTATTTGCAGTGTAATGGTTAATCATTGAATCCATTACACCTGCATTTACACCAAAGAACAGCTTTGGTTCTCCAAGTTTTATAAAGTCCCTTAAATCATCTCTCCAGTTTGGTTGTGGAACTACAGCAACTTTGTATCCGTTATCAAGAAGTACTCTTGCAATAACGGCTGTTCCAAAAGATGGATGGTCTATAAAGGCATCTCCTGAAAAAAGTATAATATCAGCAGAGTCCCACCCAAGGGCCTCCATCTCCTTTTTAGATGTAGGAATCGGAAATATATCTCTGTCTTTTAGAACCATTATAATAATTACATCCTCTCCGGAAGGGTAATTCCTAGAATTGCCATACCTCTGGAAAGAATTTTTGCAATAGTATCAATTAAAACAAGTCTTTGAGACCTTACAGAGAGATCACTCTCCTTTAAAATTGGAATTTCATGATAGTAATGATTAAACTCTTTTGCCAAATCATAACAGTAATTTGCAACTAAAGCTGGAGAGTGGGCATCACCAGCCTCCTTAATTTTTGCCGGAAAACTATTAAGAAGCTTAATTATTTCAATTTCAATTGGATTAACAGGGGCCGAATTGAAAACCGCTTTGATGTTTTGTTCCTCTGCTTTTCTTAATATTGATTTAATCCTTGCATGTGTATACTGAATAAATGGACCAGTATTTCCATTGAAATCAATAGATTCTTTTGGATCAAAAAGCATCGTTTTTTTTGGGTCTACCTTCAGTATAAAATATTTTAATGCTCCAAGCCCAAGTAGTTCAAATAGAGTAGATTTATAATCTTCATCCATGTTTTCAAGTTTGCCCAGTTCCATAGATGTCTCTTTTGCTGTTGTAACCATATTTTGAATAAGATCATCTGCATCTACAACGGTACCCTCTCTTGATTTCATCTTTCCTTGGGGTAATTCTACCATACCATATGAGAGATGATAAATATTGTCAGCCCATTTATAACCGAGCTTTTTAAGGATGAGTTTTAAAACTTGAAAATGATAATTCTGTTCATTTCCAACAACATATATATGTTCATCAAAAGAATATTCAGAATAACGTTGGTGAGCAGTACCTAAATCCTGAGTCATGTATACTGAAGTTCCATCTGATCTTAATAGTAATTTTTCATCAAGTCCATCAGATGTTAAATCACACCAGACAGATCCATTATCTTTTCTTGTAAAAACGTTTTGACTCAATCCTTTGTTAACTATCTCTTTGCCAAGAAGATAAGTGTTAGATTCATAATAAGTTTTATCAAATGAAACTCCCAGCCTGTTGTAAGTTTGATCAAATCCATCATAAACCCAGCCATTCATTTTCTTCCACAGGTTAACAGTCTCTTTGTCTCCCTGTTCCCACTTTAAAAGCATTTGCTGGGCATCTTTTAATAATTGTGAAGATTTCTCTGCCTCCTCTTTTGTCATCCCGGACTCTGCCAGTGTCTCAATCTCTTTTTTAAGCAGATCATTAAAGATTACATAATACTTCCCTACCAAATGATCTCCTTTTAATCCTGAAGTGTCTGGAGTTTCTCCATTGGATTCTCTTTTCCAAGCAAGCATAGATTTGCAGATATGAATACCTCTGTCATTAACTAAATTAACCTTAATTACTTCATGTCCGTTACATTCAAGTAATTTTGCGACAGACCATCCCAGTAAATTATTTCTAATATGACCTAAATGGAGCGGTTTATTAGTGTTTGGCGAAGAAAATTCAACCATCACTTTTTTACCTGACCTTGGAAATGTGCCCCAGTTTTCAGAAGAGATGATTGTTTTAAGAGAATTAATCCAGTACTCATCCGATATTGTAAGATTCAAAAAACCCTTTACTACATTGTAAGAAGAAATTTCTGTCACATTTTCAAAGAGGAATTTTCCAATTTCATGACCAGTCTCTTCTGGCGATTTTTTTGAAATCTTTAATAGAGGAAAGATAACTGTAGTTAAATCACCCTCAAATTCTTTTCTAGTTGTTTGAACTTGAAGTATTTCTCCTGAAACTTCATATCCGTACAAGACTTTGACTGCTTCCGTTAATTTATTAGCTATATGAAACTCTAAACTCATCACTTTGTTTTTTGATTATTGAAATAAATCTTCATCTCTCTCTTTACCTTTGGAGACAGAACTAATAAGGTAAACATTGTTGGTATTGCCATAAGAGCATACGCACTATCAATAACACCAACAACAACATCTAACGATATAACAGCTCCAACTACCAACATTATCAGAAAGAAATAATTATAAAAATGGGCATACTTCGCACCAAAAAGGTAGTTTGTACACTTTACTCCATAGTACGAATAAGAAAACATTGTTGAAAATGCAAATATTACAGCCATTCCCAATAACAGGTATTGACCAATTCCGGGAATTGACTGCTCAAAAGAGTTCATTGCCATCTGAATTCCCTGCAACTTTGAAACTTCATAATCTCCGTTAATCAGGATTGCAAGGGCTGTAAGTGTACACACTAATCCTGAATCAATAGCTGGACCAATCATTGCAACCAGTCCCTCCCTTACAGGTTCAGTATTTTTTGAAGCTCCATGCATCATTGAGGCAGTTCCCACACCAGCTTCATTTACAAAAGCAGCTCTTCTTGCTCCGATGATAATAGCCGATCCGGCCAGTCCGCCTAATCCTGCTTTAAACTGAAAAGCCTCTCTGAATATTGATGCAAAAACTTCAGGTACTGATGAAATATGAGTTATTAAAATGTATCCTACAAGTAAAAAATACATGAGTACCATAGTGGGGACTAATTTTGCAGCAACTCTAGATATTCTTTTAATTCCACCCAGTACAACTACTGCAACTATAATAGTCATTGAGAGACCAATTATAAACTTTAATAACATGCTGCTTTCAATACCCATAGGGGTAGTAATAACTGTTGTTATTGCTTCTGTTAATTGATTAGCCTGCATTAAACATAATGTCCCAATCAATCCGAAAATAGAGAAAAAGACGGCTAAGGGCTTCCATGATTTCCCTAATCCCTCAGTAATCATATACATTGGTCCGCCCTGTACCTCTCCGGATGAATCCTTACCTTTAAACATAATTGTAAGTGTTCCTTCAAAGAATTTTGTTGCCATACCAACAACAGCACTTACCCACATCCAAAATATAGTACCTGGTCCTCCCATTGTAATTGCAACGGCGACACCAGATATGTTTCCCATTCCAACAGTAGACGCAATAGCACTTGCCAGTGCTTCAAATGAACTAATCTGTCCGGGTGCACTATCCTCCTTCTTCCTTAAAGATTTTATAGCTCTTCCAAAGTATCTGAATGGAACAAAGCCAGAGTAAACGAGAAACCAAAGACCGCCTCCAATCAGCAGTAAAAATAGGGGAAGCCCCCAGAGCCAGTTGCCAAATGAGACAATCATAACTCCCACTTCATTTAAAAGTTGAGACATATATAATCTTTTTAGATTTCTGCAAAGATAATATTAAGAAGCTAATGATTCTCTTTATGAATCTGATTCTTCAGATAAAGATAATTTTCTTGCAGATAAACTAACTGAAGTACCCTGTAATAATAGAGAGACTATAGTAACAAAAAACACAATATCAAACATAAATTGCCCGTTTTCTATACCCGCAATTAATGGATATGTTGCAAAGACAATTGGGACAGCCCCTCTTAAGCCTATCCAGGATACAAAATGTCTTGCCTTCAAAGAGAAATTTCTAAATGGCAGAAGAGTAATAAAAACAGAGAGAGGTCTTGAGATAACAGTTAGAGAGAATGCAATTAAAATACCTGGAATAGCTATATCAATCAACTCATTAGGATTAACAAACAATCCTAAAGTGAGAAATAAAACTAATTGACTCAACCATGCAATGCTGTCAAAAAATGTATATGCAGTAGGATCGCATTGTATTTTATTGTTTCCTATGACTAATCCGGCAATATAGACAGCAAGGAATCCGTTACCGCCTATGAGACCAGTTGCAGATTGGACAAAAAACAATGTTGCCAGAAGTAAAACATGGTATAAAGATCTATTTTCAGTATTTAATCTTTTAATAAAGAACAGGGCAAGCTTTGCAAAACCATAACCGCAAACTGCTCCTAAAGAAAATTGGATGAGAAAAGAAGATATAAATGAAGATGCCGAAGAATCTCCTGTAACAACCATGTTAAGAAATATCAACATTAGCATGTAAGCCATTGGATCATTACTCCCGCTCTCTAGTTCAAGAAGAGGCTTAAGATTCTCTTTTAATCTAATTCCTTTAGATCGTAGAATTGAGAATACAGATGCAGAATCAGTAGAAGACATTACAGAAGCCAGTAGCATGGATTCAGCAATGGTAAGTCCGGGGAAAAATGACAACATTGCTGTAATTAAATATATAAGCATTCCTGTAAAAAGTGTTGTCAATAAAACTCCTAGAGTAGAGAGCAAAATCCCGGGAGCTATTACAGGTCTTATGTCTTTAAACTGAGTATCCATACCTCCGGAAAAGAGAATGATACTGAGAGCTACATTTCCAATAAATTGAGCAATGTAAGGACTGTCAAACTTGATGCCTATTCCATCACTACCGAAAACCATACCTACCATCAAAAAGAGAAGTAGTAACGGTACGCCGAATTTGTAAGCTGCCTTTCCGGCAACAATGCTGACAAATATAAGTACAGAACCAATAAGTAAAATGTTCTCAGCTGTCAATTGCATAATTACAAATATAATAAAAAAGGCCGGAAAATTCCGGCCCTTAAACTCTTATAATATTTTACTTTAAACCTCTATTTTTAAGTAGTGGTTCAATTCCAGGCTCTTTTCCTCTGAAATTAACATATAAATTCATAGCTTCGTCCTGGCCTGCTCTGGCTAAAATTTCTTTTCTGAATTTAGTTGCAACCTCTTTGTTAAAAATATCACCGGTTTCAACAAAGGCTTGATATGCATCACTGTCAAGAACTTCCGCCCAAATATATGAATAGTATCCAGCAGTGTAACCACCTCCAAATGTATGACTAAAATATGTGCTTCTGTATCTTGGTGGAATCTGAGACACCAACCCCCTATCTCCAAGTACTTTTGCCTCAAACTTGGTAACGTCCAGATCTGCAGGTATCTCCTTAAGAATATGATAATCCATATCAAGAAGAGAAGCTGCCAGGTACTCAACTGTAGCAAACCCCTGACCATATTTCCCTGCGTTAACTATCTTTTCAACAAGGTCTTGTGGAATCACTTCACCTGTTTCATAGTGTTTTGCATACTCTTTCAAAACCTGTGGTTCAAAAGCCCAGTGCTCCATTATCTGTGAAGGAAGTTCAACAAAATCTCTTGTCATACCTCCAACTCCATAATAATGTACGTCTTTAAGTAAGCTGGCAAGAGCATGACCAAACTCGTGGAAGTATGTTTCAACCTCGTCAGTGCTAAGAAGTGCCGGTTGTCCTTCTGCAGCAGGTCTTGTAAAGTTACCAACAATAAGAACTAAAGGAGCAACTCTCTCTCCATTCTTATAAGTTTGTGAACGGAAACCACTACACCATGCGCCACCCCTTTTTGCCCCGGGACGGGCAAACATGTCCATATAAATAATACCAAGGTGAGATCCATCTGCGTCCTTGCATTCATATACAGTGGACTCAGCGTGAGGCATAGGAACATCTGAAAGTTGTGTGAATGTTATCCCGTAAAGTTGATTTGCAACATAAAATATACCATCTCTCACATTTTCTAGTTTGAAATATGGCCTAAGCTGAGAATCACTTAGATCAAATTTTTTCGCCATTGCCTTTTCAAAATAGTACCTCCAGTCAGATGCCTCAAGATTTCCGCTAAGACCACTCTCTTTTGCTATTATACTCATATCCGAGAGTTCTCTTTTAGCAGATTCCAGTGCCGGTGTCCAAAGTTGATTAAGAAGATTATAAACGTTCTCTTCAGTTTTAGCCATTCTGGACTCAAGCTGGTATTGTGCAAAATTTTCAAAACCAAGCAATTTAGCTCTCTTAAGCCTTAAGTCTATGAGTTTTTTTATGACTTCTTTATTGTCAAACTCGTTATTGTTGTTGCATCTGTTGAGGTATGCATTTAAAATCTCTTTTCTTAACTCTCTGTTGTCTGCCTGCTGAAGGAATGGGATTATACTTGGATTATCAAGACCAAAAACCCATTTTCCCATTGTAGTTGAATCCTTGTCTCCTCTTGCAGCAGCTGCAGCCTTCATAGCATCAGATAAGCCAGATAGATCGGCCTCATTATCTATGATGAGCTTGTAGGAACCGGTTTCCGCCAGTAGATTCTGACCAAATTGAAGTTGAAGTGCAGAGATTTCTTCATTAATTTTCTTCAATTCAGCTTTTTTGTCTTCAGGAAGATCAGCACCATTCCTTACAAAACCTTTGTACATCTCATCCAAGAGTCTCATTTGCTCTGCATCCAGACCGAGAGAGTCTTTTTTATTGTATACAGCCTTTACTCTTTCAAAAAGTCCCTGATTGAGGCTAATTTCATTGAAGTGTTTGCTTCTCAATGGAGATAATTCTTTTTCTAATGCTAAGACATCATCATTAGAATCTGTGCCACTTATATGTGAAAATACCGGTGAAATCTTGTCAAGAAGTGCGCCAGCATTGTCATAAGCAATAATTGTATTCTCAAATGTTGGCTCTTCTGTATTGTTTACTATTGCATCAATCTCTAGCTTATGTTGATTCATTGCCTCAACAAAAGCAGGCATAAAGTGCTCAATTTTAATTTTCTCAAAAGGTGGAATTCCAAATGGTGTGTTCCAATCTTCAAGCAGAGGATTGGTTTCCGATTTGGGACCGCAGGAAGTAAAAAGTGCTCCGGCAGCAACCATAGCAAATAGAAGTTTTTTCATAAATAATTAGGTTATTATTGTTATTAATTAGCCAAGATAAGATTTAAGCAGTTTACTTCTGGCGCTATGCCTGAGTCTTCTGATTGCCTTCTCCTTAATTTGCCTTACTCTCTCTCTTGTCAAACCAAAATGTTCCCCAATCTCTTCAAGAGTCATCTCAGTTGTGCCTATTCCAAAGAAATATTTAACAATATCACGTTCCCTTTCAGTAAGTGTAGACAGAGCTCTCTCAATCTCTTTATTTAAAGACTCGTTTAGTAGTCCTCTGTCTGCATTAGGTGAGTCTGTATTTGGGAGAACATCCAGCAAATTATTATCTTCACCATCTACAAAAGGAGCATCTACTGAAACATGACGCCCCGATACTCTGAGTGTATCAGCAATTTTTTCTCTGGGAATATCCAATATTACCGCCAACTCCTCAGGAGAAGGAAGTCTCTCATTTTCCTGCTCAAACTTAGAAAGTGCTTTATTAATTTTATTAAGCGAACCTACCTGATTAAGAGGAAGTCTGACAATTCTTGATTGCTCTGCCAGGGCCTGCAGAATTGATTGTCTGATCCACCATACAGCATAAGATATAAATTTAAATCCTCTGGTTTCGTCAAATTTCTCGGCCGCTTTTATCAAACCTAAGTTTCCTTCATTTATAAGATCTGGGAGACTAAGTCCCTGGTTTTGATACTGTTTCGCAACAGAAACCACAAAACGAAGATTAGCCCTGGTCAATTTTTCCAGGGCTTCCTGATCTCCTTTCCTTATTCTTTGGGCTAATTCTACTTCGTCCTCAACAGTTATAAGTTCCTCTCTTCCTATTTCTTGTAAATATTTATCTAAAGAGGCACTCTCTCTGTTTGTAATTGATTTTGTAATCTTAAGTTGTCTCATGTATACATATTATCTTGCAAAGCTATAAAAAAATGAGAGAAGCAGCAAAAATTAAAGCCCCATTCCATAATAAACAACTGAACCGTCTGGGTATACACCCTCAATTAACAGAGAACGTCTGCTGGACTGAGCTATTAATTCAATATCAGAAGGTTTATATACAGGAGTTTGGTTTACATATGTTATAATGAATCCACTCTTTATGCCTGTAGCTTTGAATTTACCCCCTGATACTGAGACAATTTCAACACCATTTTTAAGTGACAGCTTCTTTAATTTTTCAGGGTTGGCAGTCTTAAGTTGTGCTCCAAACAGATTATATAAACCATCATTACTGTCCGATACAGCACCATCTGACCCTGACTTGCTTTGTAAAACAACAGTGAGACTGATTTGTTTAGTATCTCTATTTAGAGTTAAATCAACTTTGTCTTTTGGTCTGAATTTACTAATCTGCTCCTGAACAGCAGGTCCGGAATTAACTTTAACACCGTTTATTGCTGTTAGAACATCTCCCTCCTTAACGCCGGCCTTTTCTGCGGCACCACCTCTGACGACTTCTGCGATAAATACACCTGAGGTACTTGATAACCCTTTCTCTTTTGCCAATTGTCCGTCAATGTCCTGCATTGATATTCCTAATAGTGCTCTTTGAACAACTCCAAAGTCAATTAAGTCTTCAACTACTTTTTTAGCAATTGAAGATGGGACCGCAAAAGAATAACCTGTATATGACCCTGTTCTTGAGGCTATAGCAGTATTAATTCCAACTAGTTCTCCCTTTGTATTTACAAGCGCTCCACCACTGTTCCCAGGATTGACGGCAGCATCTGTTTGTATAAATGACTCTATTTTAAAATCTTCACCGCCATCAGGCATACTTCTTGCCTTGGCACTCACGATTCCTGCAGTTATGGTAGATCTTAGATTATATGGATTTCCAATTGCAATAACCCATTCTCCTAATCTAAGAGAATCAGAATTTCCAAAGGACAGGTATGGAAGATTATCTTCATTTATTTTAAGTAGTGCTATATCTGTAACTGGATCTTTTCCAATTAGTTTTGCATTGTATGATTTGTTATCGTCTAATGTTACAAGAATTTCGTCCGCTCCATCAATAACATGGTTATTTGTAATAATATAACCATCAGATGTAATAATTACTCCTGAGCCGGAATTTATCTGGCTTCTTGGTGCCATTCCGGGGTTTCCGTAACCAAAAAAGAAATCATAAATGGTAAATGGTTGCTCATTCCCCTTTTTAGTTACTTTAACATGTACAACTGCCTTAACTGCAGTTTCAGCCGCAAATGTAAAATCGGGATACAACTGATCTGAAAGGGTTACATTGTGAATAGGAACATTACTCTCTCTCTCATTAAAATGTCTGTTTTTTGTGTCTGTTAGTTTAACAACTGCAAATGCTGTAATTGCACTTACTAATGCTGTAGCTAATAAATAAACAAATACTTTTTTCATACATATCTCTTTTTTTAGTGGGAAAATCAAATTATATGCCATAACTATTTTTTATTATCTTTGTTTAAAATTGGAATAATATGAAATTCGTTGTATCGAGCACTGAACTTCTTGCAAGACTTCAATCAGTTACCAGAGTTATATCTTCAAAAAACTCACTACCCATACTTGACAATTTCCTTTTCATATTAAAGGATTCAACATTATCAATTACAGCATCTGATCTTGAGACTACACTTAAGACAAGTATGACTATTGAGAATGTTTCTGAAGAGGGAGAGATAACAGTTCCTGCTAAACTTCTTGTTGATTCCCTCCGGGAATTTGCTGACCAGCCACTTGAATTTAAAACAAATGATAATCAATTAATTCTTGACATTACCTGGGCAACAGGTAATGCAAAGCTTCCATATACTACAGCTGAAGATTATCCATCTATTCCAGAGCTGGATGAAAGTTGCACAACTATTACAATTAATTCCCGAATACTTCTTGAAGGCATTAACAGAACATTATATGCCACAGCTGAAGAGGAACTTAGACCAGTAATGAATGGAATTTACTTTGATATTGATGAATCAAACACGACTCTGGTTGCATCAGATGCTCATAAACTTGTATGTTACACAAGGCATGACATAAAGTCAGAGAGTCGCTCCTCATTCATACTGCCAAAGAAACCATCATCTGTACTAAAAAACATCCTTGGAAAAGCGGACGAAGATGTTATCATAAAATTTGATAATCGCAATGCCACTTTTGTTTTTGAGTCATTCAATCTGGTTTGTAGGCTTGTGGAAGGCAACTATCCGGCATATAAATCAGTCATACCTAAAAACAACACTAACAAACTTGTTATAAACAGACTTGATTTTCTGAATTCAGCAAGAAGAGTTGCAGTTTGTTCAAATCAGGCTAGCAGCCAGGTAAGGCTCAAGTTAACATATAATACTTTAACACTCTCCGCTCAGGATCTTGATTTCTCTATATCTGCAAACGAAAATTTAATTTGCCAGTATGAGGGTGATAACATGGAAATTGCATTTAAGTCTACATTCCTTATAGAAATTCTGACAAATTTACCATATACAGATATCTCACTTGAATTATCCGAACCATCAAGGGCTGCGTTAATATTAGCTGCCGGACCGGTGGATCCTCAAGAGGAAATTTTAGCACTTCTCATGCCAATGATGGTTAATGCATAAAGTATCCTTAAATGAAGATTGACTTAAAAAATCCAATTGTTTTTTTTGATATAGAGAGTACGGGCTTAAACATATCTTCTGACAGGATAGTTGAACTTAGTGCTTTAAAAATATTACCAAACGGAGATCAAGAACTAAAAACCAGAAGGTTAAATCCCACAATCCCTATTTCCCCTGAAGCTCAGGCAATTCATGGAATTTCAGATGCCGATGTCAAGGATTGTCCTACATTTAAAGAGGTAGCAAAAAGTCTGGCAACCTGGATGAAAGGTTGTGATTTTGCAGGATACAACTCAATTAAATTTGATATACCAATGCTTGCTGAAGAATTTCTGAGAGCTGGTATTGATTTTGATTTCAGAAAAAGAAAGCTGGTAGATGTCCAGGTAATTTTCCATAAAATGGAGCAAAGGACTCTGTCAGCTGCTTATAAGTTTTATTGTAACAAAAATCTTGACAATGCACACTCTGCAGAAGCTGACACAGTTGCAACATTTGAAATACTTGAGTCACAGCTTGACATGTATTCAACAACTCTTGAGAATAATGTTGACTTTTTATCTAAATTTTCAACTAGAAGCAACTTGTTAGATTATGCCGGAAGAATTGCTCTTAACGAAAAGGAAGTGCCTGTATTTAACTTTGGTAAGCATAAGGGAAAACCAGTGTTTGAAATCTTCAAAAATGAACAAAGTTATTACGATTGGATGATGAAAGGTGACTTCACGCTTGACACAAAACAAGTTCTCACAAGGTTGTATTATGAATTTATTCATTCTAAATAATACTGACGGAAACTTTTATTTTAAGCCAGATACGTGTTTGTGTAATAACAATGATGATTTTTATTACCCTGATTATATTAACGACTTAATAATTCAACCGGGGTTTGCAGTAAGGATTACGAAAAGTGGAAAAGGAATCAACGCAAAGTTTTCAGAAAGATATTACAATCAAATAGATTTTGCTGCAAATATTATTCATTCAAGTTTACTTAAAAAGCACATAGTCCTTGAGGAGCTTACACACTTTTCATCTCTGGAAAAAAGTCTCTATCATATTGATATCAATATGGATTTAACAGAAAATTATGGTAACGAATGTATCTTACTTTCAAATGGCATAAATACTGTTAAATTAAATCTTGATTCAAATATTACAAATAAGATTAACCTTGCTATTGAAAAAATATCAAGAGTATTTATTCTTAAAAGTGGAGACCTGGTAGTGCTGGTTGATAATGTATACCTTGATATAAATAAGGGAAACTTAATTACATTATTTAAAAGTAATATGAGAGAGGATTATACGAAACTCCTCGATTTTTCAATTAAATAAGCCGCAGATATACCTGCGAGATGTCCTGTTGAAAAGGCAATCTGAAGGTTATATCCACCAGTATCTCCATCTAAATCAATTACCTCCCCAGCAAAAAAGAGATTGTTAATTCTTTTTGAAGCCATTGATTTAGAGATTAATTCATCAAGAGCAATACCTCCAGAAGTGATAACACATCTTTCAAATCCTGTATATGAAGAAATATTTAACGTCCAATTTTTAATTAAATCAACTATTTTATGAATCTCCCCAGGTAAATTTTTTGATAGTATTTTTGATTTACCCATCCCTAGCTCATTAATAAATTGGTCGACCAATTGAATTGGAAGGAGTCTTCTCAACAATGTATTTATATGAATTTTGTCACTGTCAGCGAACTCTCTAATAATTCTATTAATAAGCTGAGTCTCATCTAACGAAGGTTTTAAGTCTATTAAGAGAGAGACTTTGTTTCCATCTGAAAATGCTTTTACAGCTTTTCTGCTGATTTTTAATCCGATTGGACCCTCAAAACCATTATTTGTAAATTCTGCGTCACCAAATTCTTCCTGGACCAAATCTTTGCCAATAAAAAGTCTTACTTTAACGTTCTTAAGTACCAACTTTTCAAGTTTTCTATTGTATTTAAATGGCATCAATGCAGTTAATGAAGGCAGGCATTTAGTACATTCAATTCCAGACTTTTTTGCAATTATATAGCCATCACCAGTTGAACCTGTTAATGGGTATGAAAATCCTCCGGTAGAAATAATTAATGCTTTAGGGGAAATAGCCAAAGAGCCTTCCGGAGTTTCATATTTAACTTCAGTAATCCTGTTTTCTTTTATCTCAATATTAGTAAGTTTAGAATGAGTTTTTAGATCAACCCCAAGCGAGTTTAATTTATTAATTAACACATTTACAACATCTTGAGACTTTCCTGATGATGGATAAACCCGGTCTCCTCTTTCAATAACTAATTTTAGTCCAATTTCCTCAAAAAATTCTATTAATTTTTTGTTTGAAAATGATTTGAAAGCAGGTTTAAAAAAACTGGAATTTGGATATATATGTCTTGAAAATTCGTTCCAAACTTTTGTATTTGTAATATTACATCTCCCCTTTCCTGTGATTAAAATTTTTCTTCCGGGTCTCTCCATTTTTTCAAGAAGAAGCACCCTCATTCCCATCTGAGAAGCAGCTATTGATGCCATAAGACCGGCTGCTCCTGCTCCTGCAACTACTATATCATAATCATTCATAATGCAAAGAAAGTAAATATTAGTAACTTTGGATAAAATTTAGAGTAATGAAATTATATCCGTTCATTATATATTTTATCATTATTTCCCTCTCTTCATGCATTAGAGCCGGCGAAAACAAAACGACCAATTCTGCAGGTCCAAATTGTGAATACGCTGCAAACTTTGGCATTCATAAGAAATCTGATCACTCTCAAATATCTATAAAGTCAATGCCTGAGAAAGGGAGAAGTGAAGGTTGGACTGTATTGAATACTGATATAGAGTATAATAGGATTGTTTGCATGTCTACAAGTCATATTTCATATATTGAGGCTTTAGGTGAGGCTTCAAGAATTGTTGGTGTTTCTGGTGGACAATACGTGTCAAGTAGTTACATTAGACAAGGACTTTCAGACGGCAGGATAGCAGATATTGGCTATGAAGGTTCATTAAATTATGAACTTTTATTATCTCTTAACCCTGATCTTGTATTGACATATGGTATTGATGGTGAAAACAATCAATACATTGATAAAATTAAACAATTTGACATAAACGTCATTGCTCTCGGTGATTATTTGGAAAATCATCCTCTGGGAAAGCTTGAATACATTAAACTGTTCGGTGCCTTGCTGAACAAAGAGAACGAGGCAGATTCCATCTACAATGAAAAAAAGTTACAATACTTAGATTTAAAAAAGATTACATCTGATCTTAATAGAACAAAGGTATTAATAAATGCACCCTGGAAAGAGGTATGGTATATTCCTGGCAAAGAGAGTTATATGAATTTATTAATAGAAGATGCCGGTGGAATGATTCTGGGTGCTGCCGATAATTCTTCTTACACTCAGGCATTTAGTATTGAAGAGGTCTTTATTCTCTCAAAAGATGCTGAAGTTTGGGTTAATCCAAATTCAATTTCCTCAATGAAAGAACTTACAAATGCTACTCCTCTATTCAGTAATATATATCCAGTTACTAATAAGAGAGTTTATAATAATATTAAACTAAGTACTCCTGATGGGGGAAGTCAGTTTTGGGAAAGTGGCGTAATTGAACCAGATATCATCTTAAAAGATTTAATATCAATTCTTCATCCTGATATTTTAAAAAATTACATCCCTAAATATTACATCCATTTAAAATAATAAAGCATTCTGACTTATTAACAGAATGCTTTACTAACTAAGAAATTGTTCAACATTTAATAGACTGATGGCTTCTCCTCTCCGGAAATAACAGCAAGACCATTCATCGCCAATGCTGCCATTTCATCCTCTCCCGGATATATCTTTACAGGAGCAATGAAGGAGACCATATCAGATATTTTCTCCATAAGCTTTGTGTTATATGCTATTCCACCTGTTAAAAGAATTGCATCAACATTACCCGAAAGTACTGTTGATGCAGCACCTATTGCTTTTGCAACGTTATAACCGAAAGCATCTGAAATAAGAGAAAATTTTTCATCACCCTCTGCTACTCTTTTTTCAACTTCGTTAAATGAATTTGTGCCAAGGTGAGCGACTAGTCCTCCCTCTCCTGTTATCATCTTTTTAACCTGAGAAAATGTATATTTCCCTGAAAAGCAAATCTCAGCCAACCCCAGAGCCGGTAAGGTTCCAGATCTTTCAGGGGAGAACGGGCCCTCTCCGTTTAGGGCATTATTTACATCAACTACTCTTCCTTCCTTATGAACTCCTACGGATACTCCTCCACCCAAGTGCACTACTATCAGATTAAGATTCTCATATTTTTGACCTTCTGAATTTGCATACATCTTGGCAATAGCTTTCTGATTTAATGCATGAAAAATTGATACTCTTGGTAAAAGCGGGTGT
Source organism: uncultured Bacteroidota bacterium (assembly GCA_937901965.1). Classification (GTDB taxonomy): domain Bacteria; phylum Bacteroidota; class Bacteroidia; order Bacteroidales; family UBA932; genus Bact-08. Next base: position 132,836 of record CALGSW010000010.1, on the reverse strand, counting down.
CCGCTAATTCTTGCGACTGGCTCAAGTTCATCAACAACAACAGGATCTGCGATATAGGCCTTACACCTACCCGATTCTTTTGCAAGATTTGCTGCAATCAGGCCTCCAAGATTACTTGCATGTTCTCCGGAAACCCCATTCTTCAAATCTTCAACCATTTTCTCGTTCACTTCATATACACCGGACTTAATTGGCCTAAGCAGCCCACCTCTTCCAACAATAACAGAAAGTTCATCAAGAGCAATACTATTGTCATGTAGTGTTTTGACAATTGCATTTTTTCTAAACTCATACTGATCAGATATTTTTTCAAACTGAGAGAGCTCCTCGTTTGAATGCCTTAGGGTATGTGTGAATATTTGATTATGGTTCTCAAAAACAGCAATTTTTGTAGAAGTTGATCCCGGATTAATAGCCAATATTTTATATCGCATATGTTAATTATTTAGCTGTTAAAGCAGCAAGAGCAATAGAATATAGCTTTGTATCTATGCTATCTGCTCTGCTGGATAAAACACATGGTGCTTTCGCTCCCGCGACAATAGCTGCTTGGCGGCTACCTGTGCATAACTGCGAATTGACTTTATAAAAAACATTAGCTGACTCAAGATTAGGAAAAACAAGGCAGTCTGCATCTCCAGCTACAGGGCTCACTAATTTTTTTACAGCACAAGCTTCTGCTGATATTGCCACATCTAATGCAAGAGGGCCATCAACAAAACATCCAGTGATTTGTCCTCTATCTGCCATTTTTGAGATAATTGCAGCATCAACACATGCCTGCATTCCAGGTAACATCTGCTCAGTTGCGGCAATAACAGCAACTTTAGGTTTTTGAATGCCAAGAGCATGGGCCGTTTTTACAACATAGTTTGTTATAGCTACTTTCTGCGAAAGATCCGGTGCAGGTATAACCGCAATATCTCCTAAAACTAGTAGCTTATGATACTGAGTATTAGACATAACTGTAACATGACTTAAAACTGCTTTTGGAGGTAGAAGTCCACGCTCTTTATTGAGGATTGCTCTCATATACTTATCTGTACTGCATAAGCCTTTCATTAATATATCTCCCTCTCCTGAATTAACTAAATCCACAGCCATAGAAACTGCTTTTATCTCGTCATCATTGGGTACTATTCTGAAAATTGAAGGGTCAATTTTTTCATGAGCGCAGACCTGGCGAATTATTTTTTCGTCACCAACTAATGTTGCATCAACAATACCGGCTTCAACAGCAAGTTTCACAGCATTAATTGTGTGATCATCAACAGCCCATGCAGCAACTAATCTCTTCTTGGGCTTTGACCTCAGTTTATCATAAATCTGTTCAAAAGTTGTAATCATACTATTATTTATAATTAATATTATTAAATAAGCTTCATCGTGTCCTGAGCAATAACAAGCTCTTCATTTGTTGTAACTGTTGCCATTTTTACCCTTGATGATTTTTTTGTAAGAATTACATCCTTTCCTCTTACACCATCATTAGCACTTTTATCAAATTCAACTCCAAGGTATTCAAGGTGAGTTCCAACCATCTCTCTTATATGTGGGTCATTTTCACCAATTCCTCCTGTAAAAACAACTAAATCACATCCATTCATCACAGCGGTATATGATCCAATATACTTTAGCACTCTATAATAAAGAAGATTCAAAGTTAAAATTGCTCTTTTATCTCCTTGTGCTGCAGCATTTTCAATATCTCTCGCATCTGAGGATTTACCAAATACACCTAAAAATCCGCTTTTCTTATTTAACAAAGAGTTTATTCCCGCAGCATCAAGATTTTCTCTCTCCATAATGTAAGAGATAATACCAGCATCAATATCACCACTTCTTGTCCCCATTATCAAACCCTCAAGTGGTGTGAATCCCATAGAAGTGTCTAACGAGACTCCATTTTTAATTGCAGTAATTGAACTTCCATTGCCCAAGTGACAAGTAATAACTTTAGATTTCTCAAATTCCAAACCAGCAAGATCACATGCCTTTTTAGCTACAAACTTATGACTTGTGCCATGAAATCCATATCTTCTAATCTTATGCTGAGTATAATACTCGTATGGGATAGCATACATATAAGCATAATCAGGCATTGTCTGGTGAAAAGATGTATCAAAAACAGCTACCTGAGGAACGTTTGGCATTAAAGTATTAACAGCTTCTATGCCTAATAGGTTAGCAGGATTGTGAAGAGGTGCAAGCTCGCATAATTGCTTAATACCCTCAATAACATTATTGTCTATTACAGTACTCTGTTTGAATAGTTCACCTCCATGAGCAACTCTGTGACCAACTGCATTTATCTGAGAAAGTGATGAAAGAACTCCAAGTTCTGTATCAACAAGTATATCCAGAACTTTTTTAATCCCAACTGTATGGTTAGGAATTGGAGACTCCGATTCAAATTTATCTCTCCCCTCTACCCTATGTGAAAGTATACCCATTTCAAGGCCAATTCTTTCTACCAGGCCCTTGGCCAGAAGTTTAAATTGTGTTTCACTTTGCATGTCAAGTACCTGGTACTTCAGGGATGAACTCCCGCAGTTCAATACTAGAATTATCATTACTGGTTTTATTTATGAATTTGTTTAATTATTGTCTAAAATCGTACAAATATAATCACAAATGGCTTAATTTAGTTATAAATTATCATAAATTTCATCATTTAAACTAAATGATGTTTTTAAGATTTCCATTACTACTTGCGTCACTTTCATATCTGACCGGGTTAATTTTAGCTTCAAAGATTAAATCAGATACTGACTCTCTTACAGCTGTGGTATCATCGGCAGTATTAGCTTCAATTATGATATTCTACCTGATATACTCCGGTTGTAACATTATCAAAGACAGGGTAAATGACAAAATCCTGGCAGCAGTTTTTGTTATTTCATTTTTTCTGCTAGCCCAGTTAAACCTGAACTTTAGTAGTTACCAATACAAAATTACAAAAATTAGTTCAATTCCTTCAGGGAAGATGAAATATACTCAACTGATTATTGAGGAAGTTGAAAAAAGTGAAGGCAATAATACTTATTACAAAGCCAAAATCTTAAAGTATAAAGAAAGAGTAAGGCTTATTATAAAAGAGAATCGTGATGATATAAAAGTTGGTGATACAATTACAGGGACAATCTACATATATCCAATAAGAGGCAACTCAAAGGGTTCCGGATACAAAAATTATATGGCTTTAAAACAGATATACACAACTGCATACATTTTTCCGGGAGTATACAACGTAAAAAAATGCATCTCACTTAATGAAAAAGATTGGATAAATAATTTAAAATTTATTTTTGCAGATATCGTAAAATCAAAGTTTACAAACAAAGAAAATGCTTCTGTAATTATTGCTCTAACCTCAGGCTATAAAGGAGAGCTGGATAGAGAGACAATCATGGCCTTTTCAAAATCCGGTTCCATGCACTTAATGGCCGTCTCAGGTCTACACGTTAATTACATATACCTGCTCCTTAGCTACATCTTGTATTTTTTTGGAAATACAAGATGGCTAAGATATTTAAAAACAATAATTATTCTTGCCTGTATATGGTTCTATACTATTTTTACAGGGATGGCTGCAAGCATTTTAAGAGCTTCAATAATGATCAGTTGTTTAGAAATTTCAAAACAATCTGCTAGAAGTAACAGAAGTCTTAATTCTCTTTCATTTGCATTTTTGCTTATATGTATAATTGACCCGGAATCATTCTATGATGCCGGATTCAGACTCTCTTTTCTTGCTACGTTGTCAATTATTATTATTCACGTGAAATTTGTCAAACTCTGGGATTTTAAGAGTAAAATATTCAAGTATTTATGGAATAGCATTTCAATATCAATAAGTTGTCAGTTAGGAACTTTCCCTTTGACATTGACATATTTTGGATACCTGCCGGTATACTTTATGATATGTAATTTAGCTGCAATACCATTGAGTGCTTTAATAATCGTTTTCACAGCCATCTCTCTGGTACTACCTGATGGCATAGTTTGTGATTATTCCATTATATTGCTTGATAACCTATGCAGCCTTTTATTATGGGTTGTGAAAACAGTTGAATCATTGCCATACGCAACTATAAATTTCAAATAGTAGTTGCTATTAAAACAACGGATATAATTGCAACTCCAACACCAATCCACTGACGTTTTGTAAATTTTTCTTTAAAAAAAACAACACCGGAAAGGGCAGTAATCATAACAACAGAGGCGTTATGAACAGGGAAAACTACAGAACCACCCATTAATCCAACGTTTACAAGAATCATTTTTGATACGAGGAAATTAAAAATCCCCATTACAGTTCCCCATAAAATAGGATTCATGGTTAGTTTTGAGTTATTCCCTTTCTTAAACAAATCAAATATAATTGATAAAACTCCTATAATTGATGCTGTAGCAAAAATACCCAATAAGAATAGTTCCTGGGGAGTATCAGGATTTATAAGTTTCTTGTTAACAATCTCCATTGATGTATCAATAAGTCCAGAGACAAGGAAAACAGAAAGAGGCAAGTAAAGTGCCTTTAAACCTACTTTATCATCTTTTGAATTAAAGAGAATTAAAACAAAAGAGATTACGGCAAGAATTATACCTGCAATTTTCAGCAGAAGTTCATCAGTTTGGTTAAGATACAGCATCCCTACCAACACTGGAATCACAACAGACATTTTATTCAGAGCTGTAGTTATCCCGATACCCGCTTTTATTGTAGAGAATGACATCAATATAAAAGAAAAAATGAAGAGGAATCCAACCCATAATGAAGCAATCATTAGTGACTGGCTCATAGAAGATATTGCAAAAGACAATGGTTTTCCGTAAAAAAGTGCAGTCAGAACAAATGCAATAATATAGTTTATTGTTATTGCTTGATACTTGTTAATATTTTTTGAGTTTACTACCTTGAGGGATAGAAACATCCCAATTGCAAAAATTATGTGAATTATAAGATAAAAAAGATTCATAATATTTATGTTGATAAATTAGTGCGAAGATAAAACTTAAAATATATACTTTTGTGTCCGTCAATTCAAATAATAAATCATGGGCGGACTTTTTGGTGTCATTTCTAACGGGAGATGTGCAACGGACCTCTTTTATGGAACAGATTATCATTCCCATCTCGGTACAAGAAGAGGTGGACTAGTGACTAGAAATTCAGAGGGGCACTTTTCCAGATCTATTCACAATCTTGAAAATTCTCACTTTAGAGCAAAATTTGAAGATGATCTAAAGAAATTTGACGGTAATTCAGGTATAGGGGTTATAAGCGATTCAGACCCACAACCTATGATTTTAAATTCCCATCTTGGGAAATTTGCAGTAGCTACCGTCGGAAAAATTAACAATATTCAGGAACTTGAAAATGATTTAATTGAAAAGGGTAAAAACTTTACTGAATTAAGCTCTGGAAAAACAAACCCAACTGAATTAACATCAATCCTTATAACGGAAGGAGATAGTTTTACAAGCGGTATTATTAATTCACAAAATAAAATCAAGGGGTCGTCAACATTACTTCTTTTATGTGAAGAGGGAATAATTGCATCAAGAGATAAATATGGAAGAACTCCACTGATTATTGGTAAAAAAGACGGTTCATATTCTGTCGCCTCTGAAACTTGTTCGTTTTTAAATTTGGGTTACGAAGAGGAGTACTATCTTGGCCCGGGTGAAATTGTTTTAATTAATGAAAATGGCTTTAAACAACTCTCCCCTCCAGGTAAAAAAATGCAGATATGTTCATTCTTATGGGTATACTATGGATATCCAACAAGCTCTTATGAAAAAATTAATGTTGATGATGTAAGGTTTTCACTAGGATATTTACTTGGAAAAAAGGATAATACAGAACTTGATATATCCTCTGCAATTCCCGATTCCGGAACTTGTATGGCGATTGGTTTTGCCAGTGGTAAAAACATACCTTACAGGTGCGCCATTGTAAAATACACACCTACTTGGCCAAGGAGTTTTATGCCATCTGATCAGTCTGTAAGAAACCTTGTTGCCAAAATGAAGCTAATCCCTAATATAAGCTTACTGAGAGAGAAGAAAATTGCATTTTGCGATGATTCTATCGTTCGAGGGACTCAGCTGGGAGATAATGCAAAAACTTTGATTGATTACGGAGCCCGTGAAATACACATAAGAATTAGTTGTCCGCCATTAGTTTACCCTTGTCCTTTTTTGAATTTTTCAGCATCCAGATCTCCTTTAGAGCTAATTACCCGCAGATTTATTCAGCAAAAGGAGAATAATCACGAAGTTTATCTCAGTAAATATTCTGATAACACAACATCTGAGCATAAAGAAATGATTGAATATATCAGGAAAGAGCTGAAATTATCCAGTCTGCAGTTTAACACTATTGAAGATCTGGTAACCTCAATAGGTCTTGATAAAAGTTCCATTTGTACACATTGTTTTGATGGGACAAGCTATGGTAATTAATAAAAATTCGTAAAATTTTGGTATTTAAGATTTTTAATTATCTTTGTTATGCATAATTAACAATTTCTTAACCTTATTCACTTCGGTTCTTATGAACATTTTTGTTTCAAGTTTGAGTTTCCGTGCTAAAAAAGAAGATTTAGCCGAACTATTCGCACCATACGGCGAAGTAACATCTGCCAGGATAATTTTCAATCGCGAAACTCGTCGCTCAAAAGGCTACGGATTCGTTGAAATGCCTAATGAATCAGAGGGCAATGCTGCTATTGCAGCACTGAACGGCTTTGAACACATGGGTCGTACAATTAATGTTGCTGTTGCAAACGAAAGGCCTCCCAGAGAAGAGTAGATAATATTCATAATTAATAAAAGAGGCTGCTTAATTTTATGCAGCCTTTTTTATTAGTATAGGAGTACTATTTTACAAGACTCATCTCTTCTAATAAGTGACCTGCACCGGCAACTTTATCTATTATAAAAAGTACGTACCTTACATCTAAAGAAATATTTCTGCAAATTTCCGGATCATACACGATGTCACTCATAGTACCTTCCCATACCCTATCAAAATTAATTCCTACTAAATTGCCCATTGAGTTAATAACAGGACTTCCTGAATTTCCACCTGAAGTGTGATTTGATGCTATAAAACAGACAGGAATTGTGCCATTGACACTCCATCTTCCAAAATCTTTAGTCTTATATACATCCCTCAACTTTTGAGGTATATTATAGTCATAAATTTCCGGATTATCTTTCTCCATAATCCCTTCTAGGGTTGATAAATGTTTGTAGTATACACCATCAGACGGACTATATCCCTTGACTTTACCATATGTTATTCTTAAAGTTGAATTTGCATCGGGATAAAAAACTTTATTTGAGTTAAAGTCCATTTGCCCTTTCATGAATTTTCTATATAGCAGATTCAGCCTGGTTGTATAACTGTCAATTACCGGTTTTATATCATGGGTAAAGTGATCATTAAATAACTGATAAAACAAAAGGGCCGGATCATTCTCAAACATTGTTAATGATGCACTATTTTTAAGCGACTCAATTAGTTTTTCTCTAGAAACGAAAACTGAGTTAGTGAAAATATCTGCTACAATATTATCTGTACTCCCAAATTTATGTAGTAATTCTTTAAACAACTCAGGTTGAAATTCAGCAGGAACATTTTTATTGTACTCATTAAGCAGAGCTTTAAATGAACGTTCGTCAATATTTGTATGATAATCTTTAAAGAATCTGTCTGCTAAATCTGATATATTTTGGGCACTAACCTCCGGGGTCATTTTTGAATTTCTGTTAAGCGCACTCTTTACACTTCCTGCAAATCTTATAATCTCGTTTGAGTTAATAGCTTCTGTTAAATAGTCACTCGCAAAATTATATGGTTCCAGTTTGATATATATAGAATACAGAGAGTCAACAAGTCCATAATATTCATCGTTAGAAGCCGACCATGTTTTAAAATTACTTTCAAAATCTCTTTTTTTATCAACAGCATTCATTTTAATTATTCCCTTAGTCTCTCCCTGCCATTTTTTCCATGCATTTGCAACTGATGCATTTTTTGAAGCATATTTTATTCTCACCTCCTGGCTTTTTGACATCTCCTCTTGCTGAATGTTCAGTCTTAGGGTTCTTAAATGAATTTTGTGAGGATTAGAAATTTCTGATATGTATCTTACAGCCTCACTGTGAAGATATTCCTGGGTTCTTCCGGGAAAGCCGTAAACTAGTGTGAAATCTCCTTCATTTACGCCAGATGTAGATATCGCAAAGAATTTCTTTGCTTTATACGGTACATTGTCTTTTGAGTAAGGAGCAGGTAAATTGTTTTTATCGGCATAAATCCTGAACAATGAGAAATCGCCGGTATGTCTTGGCCACATCCAGTTATCTGTATCTCCGCCAAATTTACCGATTGATGAAGGTGGGGCTCCTACCAGCCTTACATCTGTAAATGTCTCATATATAAAAAGAAAGTATTGGTTACCATAATACAGTGACTCAACCCTGGCATCATAATGCGTACCCTTCTTAGCTTTTTCAATCAAAGATGAAGAATTATTAGATATAATTTCATTACGCTCAGTTTCACTTAATCCTTCATTACAACCATTCAGAATTTCTGAAGTAACATCATCCATTCGTACTAGAAACCTAACAGTTAATCCTTTATTAGGCAACTCCTCTTCTCTGGACATTGCCCAGAAGCCATCTCTCAGGTAGTCATTTTCAACACTGCTGTGCGATTGAATCTGACCAAATCCGCAATGATGATTTGTAATAATAAGTCCATCCCGAGATATCAGCTCACCTGTACAACCACCACCAAAGTGAACAATAGCATCTTTGAGAGAAGCTTTGTTTATATCGTATAAATCACTGGCAGTAAGTTTAAATCCATTCTTTTGCATATCAACTATCCTCTCCTTAATAAGAGAGGGTAACCACATTCCTTCATCTGCCCGTATATTAGAAAATGCCGTTGTTAAAAACAGAGTAATTATTAAAAATCTCTTCATTTGGTGTAATTGATTATTATTTAACATTAATCACAAAATTACGAAAAATTCTTACTTTTGAAGAAAAGTGGAAAATGAACAAATTGGCCAAATTCATTGCCGGTATAGCCGGGGCTCTAATCATTGCTTTTCTTGCCTGGTTTTTTGCTGATATTTTGATTTACATCCTGATTTCTGCAGTATTATCACTGATTGGCAAGCCTCTTATGATTTACATGTCAAAAGTCAGAATCAAAGGGCACGCACTCCCTGTAACATTCACAGCTGCGATGACTCTTATTATTATTCTCGGACTTTTCTTCAGCTTTTTCTTTTTTGTTGCCCCGTTGGTTGGAGATTTGATTGCCACAGTTAGCTCTATGAATATGGATACACTTAATGAGAAGATAAGTATCCCTTTGTCAAACTTTAACACATACTTATTAAATACATTTCCAGGACTTTCACCTGATTTTAAGATTGAAAATGTCATTTTTAAGGAGTTTCAGAATTTAGTTAATGCAGAAACTATTACCAATTTTTTTACGTCAATAACATCATTCGTTTTTGACTTTGCAATTGGCGTATTTATAGTCTCTTTCATAACGTTCTTTTTTCTAAAAGAGCAAGATATGTTTTCAAATATGGTACTTGCTCTTTTTCCTGATAAATATGAGAAAAATGTTAGAAGAGCTCTGGACTCAGTCTTTAATCTTCTCGCCAGATACTTCATCGGGATATCTCTAGAAACAGTTCTTATTACAATTCTTAACGGGTTTGGTCTTTATTTTATTGCAGGTGTACATTTCTCAATGGCGATTGTACTGGGCTTAATCTCCGGAATTCTAAATGTAATACCCTATATTGGACCATGGCTTGGTGGAATCATAGGCGTTTTGATATCAATGACAGAAATTGGACTTAATATTCCGGATGCAGGTGTGGTAATAATAACATTGGCTCTTATATTCTTTATAACACACATGATTGATATATTTTTATTTCAGCCTTATATATATTCAAACAGCGTCCAGGCACATCCACTGGAAATCTTTATTGTTATTCTTATAGCTGCAAGTATCGGAGGGATAATAGGAATGTTGGTTGCTATACCTGCATATACTGTTATAAGAGTTTTTGCAAAGGAGTTCTTTTCAAATTTCAAACTTGTACAAAAACTCACAGAAAAAATTGAATAAAACTTAGATGTTTTTCAAAATAAAAAAGGTGACCAACTTGGTCACCTTTTTATGTTAATAATAATCTGAGAATTACTGTTTGTTAGCTTCGTATATAGCATTGTACTTTTCGTAACCAGCTTTATAAGAGTCTCCTTTTTCACGGAAACGGAAATAAATATTTTTAAGATATTCAGCTACAATTGCTTTAACATCTGAATCCTGTGCAACAGCGTAAGCTTTTTCAAACGGCTCAATAGCAGATTCAAGATACTCTTCTAATTGCTTAAGCATAGCCTCATATTTTTTGTCATCCATTTCATCAGCTGCTTTGGTCTGAATATCAACAGCTGTATCATAGTATGTTGTTCCAACTGCAAAAGAGCCAAAAACGTAACTAGGATCAACTTCAACTGATTTTCTATAGCATGCGATAGCTTTCTCCATATTGTTAAGCTTCTTCCATACATTGCCTTCTGCATAATGAAGGGAAGCGTTAGTAGGCTCGTTCTCCTGAGCTTTTCTTATCAGATCTAGAACCTTATTGGGATCGTCATTAGTCTCCAGATAGAGATTAATCAATGAAACCAGAATACTTTGATTGAGTGGGTATTTTGTAAATCCTGCCAATAATGTCTCTTTTGCTTTGTCTGGATTCTCAATCTTTTTATAAGCCTCTGAAAGATTTGAGAATAAATCACCATTTGAATCAAAATTGTTTTTCAAAGCCAATTCAAAAAAGTTTATTGCCCTGTTAGGGTCACCATACATATTTGCTGTTAGACCTGCATAGTACATCATAGTTGTATCAGCACTGTTTACCAATGGATTAACACTAATCAAAGCAGCGGACTCAAAGTGCTCTGAAGCTGATTTATTGTCTCCAAGTGTGTAGCTGTTCATGCCCTCATTATAGTGTCTTACTTTAAGCTGCAGTAATCTGTCTTTAATATCTTTGTCTTTAGTACCCTTTGCTGTTTCAAGAGCCTTATCCAGCGATTCCATAGATTTTTTCAGTAAATCACCATCCATATAAGGTTTGGTGACTACCCATGCTGCTAATGTTCCGTCTGCACCATAATAAAGATCTTTGTCAATATATGAATCAACATTGTAGTTTACCCCGTTCACTGTTTTAGCTTCAGAAGAGAGAATTCTCTGATCTTTTAGAATAACTTTAAGCTCCAGTTGAGAAGCTCCAAGCCAAACAGATTTTATAGGTGCATCATAAATAGCTGCATAGGCATCAGACATCTTAAGCCAAGTTGCCGGATTTGATACTTTTTTAGGATTATTTGCGTCATTCTGAGCCTTCTCTAAATCCTTGATTGCCTTTTCCGCATCTTTGTTTTGAGCGCCCAATGAGATTGATAATATCAATGTAAGGGCTAATAATAATTTTTTCATTGAGATTTCGATAATTTGATTAATCGTTGTTATTATTGTTGTCTTATTCTTCCGTTTCTAAAGGTTTTTCTTCGCTTTTATTAACCCTGCAAACAGCCGCAATCATATCTCCCTCACGCAGGTTAATTAACTTCACACCCTGAGTTGCTCTTCCGGCAACTCTGATATTTTCAACAGCTACTCTGATTGTTATTCCAGATTTATTAATAATCATCAGGTCGTTTTCATCGTTAACATCTTTTATGGCAATCAGAGCCCCTGTCTTATCGGTAATGTTAATAGTTTTAACACCTTTGGCACCTCTGCTTGTAATACGATAATCCTGAAGGTCTGATCTTTTTCCGTATCCATTTTCGCTAACTACCAATATATGCTTCTCTTCAGCATCATTACCTGTGCTATCTACACAAATCATACCAATCACCTCATCCTCATCTGATATGTTAATTCCGCGAACTCCTGAGGCTGTCCTTCCAATTGCTCTAACATCTTCTTCCTTAAATCTTACGCACTTTCCATCTCTTGCGGCAAGAAGAATATCGCAGTTACCATTTGTTAATACTGCTTCCAGTAACTCATCATTATCCCTGATTGTAATTGCGTTAACTCCATTTGTTCGAGGTCTTGAGTAGGCTTCAAGAGATGTTTTCTTAACAATTCCTCTTTTTGTAGCGAGAATAATATAATTTGAGTTAATGTACTCTTCATCGTTAAGCTTCTTGACATTTATATAAGCCTTAACCTTGTCATCTGAATCAATATTCAGGACATTTTGTATTGCTCTGCCTTTTGAAGCTTTTGAGCCCTCAGGTATCTCATACACTTTCAGCCAGAAGCACCTTCCCTTCTGGGTAAAGAACAGCATAGTGCTATGCATATTCGCAACATAAATATGTTGTATAAAATCCTCATCACGAGTGGTGCTGCCCTTTGCTCCTACCCCTCCCCGGTTCTGGATTCTGTACTCTGCCAGTGGAGTTCTTTTGATATAGCCTAAATGCGAAATTGTTATAACGACATCCTCATCAGGATAAAAGTCTTCAGGATTAAAGTCTTCTGCAGATGGCTGTATTTCAGTTCTTCTAGAATCTCCAAATCTGTTTTTAAGATCTGCCAGTTCATCTTTAATAATTTGCATCTGAAGAGAAAAATCTGCGAGTATCTCTTTTAGGTGATTTATTAGTTTAATAAGTTCATCGTACTCAGCTTGCAATTTTGATCTTTCAAGCCCTGTGAGCTGTCTCAGCCTCATCTCAACGATTGCTGTCGCCTGTATCTCAGAAAATGCGAATCTCTCAATTAATCTGCTCTTAGCTTCATCAACAGTTTTAGACTCCCTGATTAATGTTATGATTTCATCAATGTGATCAAGAGCTTTCAGAAGTGCCTCAAGAATATGAGCTCTTTTCTCTGCCTGTTCTAGTTCATATTTGGCTCTTCTTACAATTACATCATGTCTGTGCCTGATAAAATACTTTATAATCTGCCTTAAGTTAAGGAGTCTTGGTCTTCCGTCAACAAGTGCAATATTGTTTACTGAAAAACTGGACTGAAGCTGTGTATATTTGTAAAGAGTATTCAGAACAACATTTGCAACCGTTCCAATCTTTAACTTTATTACAATCCTCATTCCTCTCCTGTCGCTCTCATCATTGATATAAGCAATGCCCTCAACCCTTTTCTCTTCGACAAGCTCGGCAATCTTCTCAATAAGCTCCCTTTTATTAACCATATAAGGGATTTCAGTTACTACAATTGTCTCTCTTCCACTCTCACTTACCTCAATTTCTGTTTTTGCTCTTACTACAACTCTTCCCTTGCCGGTTTCAAAGGCATCTTTGATTCCCTGGATACCTGTTATAATTCCTCCTGTAGGGAAATCCGGACCTTTAATATATTGTAATAGTTCCTCTGTAGAAATGTCATTATTATCAATATATGCCGATATAGCATCTACCACCTCTCCTAAATTGTGGGGAGGCATATTTGTAGCCATCCCTACTGCAATCCCGGAGGCTCCGTTTAGGAGCAATAGTGGTGCTTTTGCAGGTAATACGGTGGGCTCCTGGAGTGAGTCGTCAAAATTCAGTTTAAAGTCAACTGTATTCTTATCAAGATCTGCTAACACCTCTTCAGCTATTTTCTTGAATCTTGCCTCTGTATACCTCATAGCGGCAGCCGAGTCTCCGTCAATTGAGCCGTAGTTTCCCTGACCATCTACAAGCATATATCTCATGCTCCAGTCCTGAGCCATCCTAACCATTGCTTCGTATACACTTGAGTCTCCATGGGGGTGGAACTTACCCAAAACCTCTCCCACTATACGTGCTGATTTTTTATATGAGGCACCAGATGTCAGACCTAGTTCAGACATCCCAAAAAGGACTCTTCTGTGGACAGGTTTCAATCCATCTCTAACATCCGGCAGTGCACGCGAAACTATCACAGACATCGAATAATCGATGTATGCGCTTTTCATTTCGTCCTCTATGTTGATTTTAATTATTCTTTGGTTATTTTCAGACTCTTGCATCATTGTAGATTAATCTTTCCTTGAAAAAATGAGGTGTAAAATTAGGAATAAAAAATAGATTGAACAAATTGAAATTCTATTTGTCTAAAATGAGTAAATTTGCACATTATTCTACAATTACAAGATGAATCTTATATTATCAAACGAATTAAATGAAATTATCTCATACAGCAGAGAAGAGGCCATGAGAATGGGGAGCTATACGATTGGTGTTGACCATCTTTTGCTGGGAATTATCAGGCATCAGGATAATGCTGCTTTTGAAGCGATTGTTACATTTGGAATCAATTACAAAGTTCTTAAGTCAAAAATTGAAGAGCAACTTAAAAGTGGACAGGTTGTACCTTTTGATCAGGCTGAAAAGCTAAACCTGTCAAAAGGTGCTGAAAGTGCACTAAAGATTATGTACCTTGAAGCAAGATCCCTTAAAGAGACAAAGCCGGGGCCACTCCACCTGTTTCTCGCAATTCTAAGAAGTGATGAGGGTGTTGGTATGACAATCCTCAGAGAACACAGTATGACCTATGAGCGGGTAAAAGATTTAATTAAAGGGAAGGATTCTGGAAGACCTCTGTCAGGTTCCGGAGTTGAAGATACATATAATACTGGTGCCGATGTTGAAGGTGAAGGAAGAGTAAGACCTGCAAAATCTTCAAAACCTCAAAGTGACACTCCTGTGCTGGATAGTTTCGGTTTTGACTTAACTGCTGCGGCCTCTGATGGCAAACTGGATCCAGTTGTAGGAAGAGACAAAGAGATTGAGCGTTTAGCACAGATTCTGGGAAGAAGGAAAAAGAACAATCCTGTACTGATAGGTGAGCCGGGTGTTGGAAAATCGGCTATTGCAGAGGGTCTTGCATTAAGGGTCGCTCAGCGAAAAGTCTCCAGAGCACTACTTAATAAAAGGATTATTACTCTTGACATTGGATCTATTGTAGCCGGTACTAAGTACAGAGGCCAGTTTGAAGAGAGGATGAAATCTATTTTAAATGAAATTACAAAGAATCCTGATATAATACTATTTATTGACGAGCTTCACACTTTAGTGGGAGCCGGCGGTGCTTCCGGGTCTCTGGATGCTGCAAATATGTTAAAACCTGCACTTTCCAGAGGTGAAATACAGTGTATAGGTGCAACTACGTTGGACGAGTACCGTGAGCACATTGAAAAGGATGGTGCGCTGGAAAGGAGATTCCAGAAAATAATGGTTGATCCTACTGATTTTGATGAGACTCATGTAATACTTCAAAATATTAAAGAGAGGTATGAGAAACATCACAACGTAAAGTATACTGACGAAGCATTAATTGCCTGCATTAGATTATCTCAAAGATATATTACTGACAGATGTCTGCCGGACAAGGCTATAGATGCTCTGGACGAAGCGGGATCAAGAGTGCATCTTATGCATCTCAAGGTGCCTGACTTTATATCAGCAATAGAAAAAGAGATTGAACCAATAAGAGTAGAGAAACGACTTGCTGTTAGTCAAAGCTTGTATGAAAAGGCTGCCCAGCTTAGAGACCTTGAAAAACAAAAACTGGAAGAGCTGGAGCTTGCTCAGAAGTCATGGAATGAAGAACAAAATCTACATCCTCAGATAGTTGATGAAAATGATGTAGCGGAAGTATTGTCAATGATAACAAGCGTACCAATACAAAAATTAGCTGAAAAAGAGGGAGATAAACTCGCTAAAATGGGAGATAACCTGAAAAAGAGGCTAATCGGACAAGATGAGGCTGTTGACAAAATAGTACGAGCCATACAGAGAAACAGAGCAGGTCTAAAGGATCCGAATAAACCAATCGGGAGCTTCCTGTTTCTAGGCCCTACCGGCGTTGGTAAAACACAACTTGCTAAAATTCTTACTGAATATCTTTTTGACTCTGTTGATAATCTGATTAGAATTGACATGAGTGAATTTATGGAAAAGTTTGCGGTAAGCAGGCTCATTGGTGCCCCTCCGGGATATGTAGGCTATGAAGAGGGTGGACAATTGAGTGAAAAGGTAAGAAGACGTCCATATTCTGTTGTGCTTCTTGATGAAATTGAAAAAGCACATCCGGATATATTTAATCTGTTGCTTCAGGTGATGGATGAGGGTAGACTTACAGACAGCAACGGAAGGCATATTGACTTCAGAAACACTCTAATGATTCTTACATCTAATATTGGCAGCAGAGAGGTCAAGGATTTTGGGGCTGGTCTTGGGTTTTCAAATGCAACAAAACGTAATGTAAACGATAATACCAAACACATTATAGAAAAGGCTCTGAAAAAAACTTTCTCTCCTGAATTTCTGAACAGATTAGATGAACAGATACTATTCAATACTTTAGGCAGAGAAGATTTATGTAAAATAATTGACATTGAACTTGATGATCTCCTAAAAAGGATTAAAACAGCCGGTTATAGCCTGGATATTACTGATAAGGCCAAAGAGATAGTTGCTGAGGAGGGTTATGACCCACAATTTGGGGCAAGGCCTCTTAAAAGGGCTATTCAGCGCAATATTGAAGATCTTGTTGCAGAGGCAATAATCAGCGGGAAATTTAAACAGGGAGATAAACTTCTTATAGACGCTGCCACACAAGAGTCAGAGGGTGATCCTTCTAAGAAACTTGTA
The DNA here is from genome assembly GCA_937901965.1 of uncultured Bacteroidota bacterium. Lineage (GTDB taxonomy): Bacteria > Bacteroidota > Bacteroidia > Bacteroidales > UBA932 > Bact-08. Next base: position 116,105 of record CALGSW010000010.1, on the reverse strand, counting down.
GTTACCCTTGGTTCTTAAACAGTAGTATTTTTCATCCATTATATCCGGCGTTAGTGAGTTAAACTTTCGCCGGATTTTATTTAAACTCATTCGTTCAAATGTAACTTTATCAATAAAATACATTGACTCCTGAGGTTTAGAATATATTTTAAAATCTAATTTTTCATATGAAGTACCGTAAGACCAGTCAGAATCACAGTAGGTCATAACCTCATCAGGTGAAACCTCTTTTATAAAATAATTTAATAATTTGCTCATTCCACCAACCACTCTGACTCCTTTAAGGGATGAATATCTAACCCACTCGTAAGATTGTAAAGTTTCGTCTCCTCTTGATAAACGCCGTGAATTTGAAAAAGAAGAAACTGCAACTATCTTAAAATCTGATTTTCTGAAAAGTGCGTAATAATATTTTGCATTTGCCGCTCCAAGCAGATGGTTTTCTAAATGAAATAAACTTGCTGAAATCTTGTCAATTTTTCTTACAAAGCAGTTTCTGGCAAATACTGATTCGTATAAGCCGGCTTTCACCATTATCATGCTTTGTACAATCTCTCTCCTGGTATTCCATCTGTCAAAATGTAAAGTTAAATCTGATTTTACTGCATTATAAGCAAAATCATTATTGTTCAAATCTTCTCTGGTAATAAGTTTTATGGAAAACGAACCCCTGTTTATTATAAAAAGATTTTTTTCTTGAGAATAGCAAATTCTACTATTATCAAGGAATGATCTGAATTCTAAAGGGAAAAGAGTCTCCATCGCTTGCAAAGTTAAGGGTTTGGCAATAATTCTTGAAAGAAATTTGGAAATATAATTCTGTTGGCATATCTTTGCACTCCCAAAACGGAAGATTCAGTAGCTCAGCAGGTAGAGCACAACACTTTTAATGTTGGGGTCCTGGGTTCGAGCCCCAGCTGGATCACAAAAAAGAAGCCAAGCGCATCAGTTTGGCTTCTTTAATTTTATACAATAGCGAAAAATAAAGAATCTTTATTTTAATCAAATAATTAATTAAATTTGAGTAGCTAAACCCCTTTATTATGAAAAATTTAATCAAATGGGCAGTGTTACTCATTATAGAAGTCACACTGCTGTTTTCATGTACGCTTGAAAATAGGTCACACATTACACACCTGCCCTTTCGTATCTCTGAAGGTGGAGACTGGGGAGTAATATCCACTAGTGGGAAAATTATCATATCTGGAGCATATGAAAATCCTCCATATGCCGCATCTGATGGGATTTTTATTTTAAGAGCCCAAAACGGAAAGTTTGAGTATTATAAAGCTGAATCTTCTCCTGTTAAAATTGGAGGAGAGTATATTAAGGCTGCAGCATTTAGTGAGTCTTTAGCTCCAGTACTGGAAAAAGAGGATTTGATTTCTGTTATAAACGCTAAAGGTGAAGTCGTGTTTTCATTAGAAGAGGTTAATGGAAAAAAGATTGTCTCCTGCTCCTCTTATTCAAATGGAATCGCTCTTATTGAAGATGAAAATGGTTTAAAAGGCTTCATTGACAAAAAAGGGAGGGTGATTATTGCGCCGCAGTATGATGAAGCAAGTGATTTTAAGTCTGGATTTGCAGTTATTTTAAAAAAGGAGTCTGAAAAAAAATACTGGCAGATAATCAATAAAAAGGGAGAAATTATATATGAGCTTAGTTCAGAAACGTATGACACTCATAATTTAATATCATCTTCTTTACTTGGCTTTACAAATTCCGTCAATTCAGATTCATGGGGTTTTATTTCAACAAATGGAGAAGAGGTTGTTAAACCATCCAGGGATTATTATAATGTCAGACCAGTACTATTCAACAAATTCATCTATAGTGACGGAAGTAAAATTGGAGTAGCCGGTATAAAGGGAGAAAGAGTTCTCCCTGCTGATTATGATGATATTGAACATTCAGGTAAAAGTCACTTTTTGGTTAAAAAAGGGGATGTATGGTACATTGTAAACAAAGAAAATAAAGAGACAGGCAGCTCCGATTTTACAGAACATACAGGAAATATAAACGGTAACCTTTTTATTAAAGTAAGAGATAAGTTTATATCAGTCAATTCAAAAGGAGTGAGAAACAGTGAAGGAGAGTACTCTGAGGTTATCAGAAATCTGCCTCCCTACTCAGTTAAATTAAGTCTTTTAAACTTCAGAAAGTCAATATCTGATTTATTTCAGGTTGTTGCTCCAGGTCAGTTATGGAGACTTAAAATTGGAACCCCGGCAGAGGAAGTGACTGGTATTCTTGGTTCCGGAAGTGCTGAACTCCTTAAATCTACCCGAACGCTGAGTACAAAAAGAGTTGCTGAAGATATTGAATCGTCTATAACAGTTGGTTTCTCTTCAGAGATTTCTCTTCCGATAACTGAGAGAGAGATGTTAAGAGATATGTGGGGAAGAGCTTATTGGGATAATGTAATAAAAGGATATGCATTTAACGAAAATTCATCTCTCCAGGATATCTATGCAAATATTAAGCTGCTTGGAAAGCTAAAAGGAAAAGAGACGGATATTGCAATTGCTCTATCAGAATTTGCATCTGCATCTGGGTTTAATCTTAAGGAAAAAGAGGGAAAATCAATACAAATGACAACTGATGCCGGAAGAGTGCTTAATATAAGCTTCTCTCAGAATGAGGGAGTTAATATTGTATTAAGATAGAATAATTAGGAGAACATTATGAGTAGCTGGGCAAAAAGAACTCTTAAAAACATCGTTAAAGGATAGACTGTTGCATAGGTAACAGCAGGAATATCATTTCCTGCTGTTTTTCCGGAGAATGCAAGAGCCGGAGGATCGGTTGTACTGCCTGCTATTAACCCCATAATTGCAAAATAATTCAGTTTAAAGATTTTTCTGGCAACTATTCCTGTAAAAAGTATAGGGAGTATTGTTATAATAAGACCTAAGAGTATCCAAATTAATCCATCCCCATAAACAAGAGTGTCAAAAAATCCTTTACCGGCCTCAAGACCTACACAAGCGAGGAAAAGCGAGATTCCAACCTCTCTTAGCATAAGATTTGCACTAGTAGTAGTATAGGTTATAAGCTTTAACTTATGTCCGAATATGCTAATCAGGATTGCAACAATTAAAGGTCCTCCCGCAAGCCCAAGCTTTACGGGTTGTGGGATTCCAGGAAGAACAAAGGGGATACTACCGAGGATTATACCAGCTGCTATACCAAGAAATATTGCTATTAGATTTGGCTCTTTAAGTCTTTTTTGTGAATTGCCGATAATTTTTGCTGCAGCCTCAACAGCTTCAGGTGTTCCTAGTACTGTCAGGCGGTCTCCTATCTGAAGTTTAAAGTCTGGCCTAGCAAGAAGGTCAACGCCAGCTCTGTTAATTCTAGTTACAATTATTCCGAATGCTTTACCAAGCTTAAGATTGGCAAGACTTTTACCATTTATCTGCTCCTTTGTTACAAGTACTCTTCTTGGAGCAACATTAAAATCATATGTCATCCAATCTTCATCTTTTAGCATAGACTCGCCACCAAAAAGAGCTGACAGATTATCTTTATCAGACTTTCTGAGTATCACCAGAACCTCTCCACCTTCCTGCAAAATCGTTTCGGCACCTGCAATAATTATTTCTCCTTCAGAATTTTTATATCTTGATATTACAAAAGGCCTGTCGGAATATCTTTTTATGCTACTTATATTTTTTCCGATAATTACAGGATTTAGGATTTTAAAAGATGACTTAATGGTCTCCTCCGGATTATCCCCATCACTTTCCAAATATTTTTTGTGTTCATCGGAGTTATCAATTTTAAAAATAAACTTTAAAAAGATGATTGAAAGAATTATTCCGACAACTCCAAGTGGATAAGCTACCGCATAACCTGTGGCTATAGAGGGATCATTTATGCCATTAATATCAATAAATGCCTGTTGAGCAGCACCAAGACCGGGCGTATTTGTGATTGCTCCTGACATTATACCTGTCATAGTGTGTAATGGAATTCCTGAAATATAATGTATCAAAATTGTAGTTATTACACCAAGTATAACTATGGATGCTGATAATAAATTTAATTTAATACCACCTTTTCTGAAAGATGAGAAGAAACCGGGGCCAACTTGCAGACCTATTGAATATACAAATAGAATTAGTCCAAACTCCTTTATAAAATGGAGGATTTCAGATGATGGGTTAAATCCTGCTTTTGAAATAATTATACCTGCAAACAGTATCCAGGTTATTCCAAGAGAAACTCCTTTTATCTTAAATTTTGAGAGTATTATACCTGATGAAATAACTAATGACAAAACCAAAATCGTCTGCGCAATACCCTCACTGAAAAGAAGTTTTGAAATCCATTCCATGTCACTATTTTTTTCAAAAATAAGATTAAATATCTATATTTGATAACAATCAATTAAAATCTAATTCTATGAAAATGCTAAACGAATTTAAACAGTTTGCCATGCGCGGAAATGTGATGGATATGGCTGTAGGTATTATAATAGGTGGTGCTTTTGGTAAAATTGTCTCTTCATTTGTTTCCGATGTAATAATGCCTCCTTTGGGGTTACTTATTGGCGGTGTAAATTTTACAGATTTAAAAATCACTATAAAAGATCAGGCTCTTGATGCTGCTGGTGAAATAATACCATCTGTTACAATTAATTACGGCAACTTTATACAGGTTACTTTTGATTTCATAATTATTGCATTTGCAATATTTATGATGATTAAATTTATGAATAATCTTACTCGCAAAAGAGAGGCTGAACCAACTGCACCGGCAACCCCTCCTCCTCCCCCTGAAGATGTAGTTTTACTCAAGGAAATAAGGGATCTGTTAAAAAAACAATAAAAATATTAGCCTGTGGATGGATTTTTTCTACCTTTGCAGCCAGAATTAAAAAAATGGTTCTGTAGCTCAGTTGGTAGAGCACGACACTCTTAATGTTGGGGTCGTGGGTTCGATCCCCACCGGGACCACATAAAGCCGAGGTTTACTTCGGCTTTTTTCTTGAACAATCTGTTTCTGTATTTTGTTATCAGTGAAAACAAATAGTCATGACAAATTTCATATTTCAAAATCCCACTAAGATTATTTTTGGAAAAGGTACAATTTCTCAATTGAAAGAGGAGATTCCTATTGACAAAAAAGTATTAATTACATTTGGAGGAGGGAGCGTCAAAACAAACGGAGTTTATAATCAAGTAATTGATTCTCTAAAAAATCATAATTTTATTGAATTCTGGGGAATTGAAGCTAATCCTGATATTAACACTCTTAGAAAGGCTATAGAGATTGGGAAAAAAGAGAATTGCAATTTTGTTCTGGCTGTTGGTGGCGGATCAGTTGTTGATGGCTCTAAACTTATCGCATCAGGAATTCTTTACGAAGGTGATGCCTGGGATATTGTTTTGAAGAGAGACTGGACAAAAGAGATATCTTTGCCAATTGCATCTGTTATTACACTTCCGGCTACCGGTTCTGAAATGAATAGCGGAGCGGTAATCTCAAACAGAGCGAATAAAGAGAAATTTGCTTTCTATTCAAAACATCCCGTTTTCTCAATTCTTGATCCAGAGACAACGTACACTCTTCCAAAACATCAAATTGCATGTGGATTGGCAGATACATTTATTCATGTTATAGAACAATATCTTACAACAACGGGGCAGTCACCTTTAATGGACAGATGGGCTGAGGGCATACTTCAGACAATAATTGAAATTTCTCCAAAAGCACTTTCAGGTGAAAAAGATTATGATGCTATGTCTACGTTTATGCTCTCTGCCACTATGGCTCTTAATGGTTTTGTCTCTATGGGGGTAACTCAGGACTGGGCTACTCACATGATTGGTCATGAGTTAACTGCTCTCCTTGGCATAACTCATGGACATACATTAACTATTGTATTACCCGGGACAATGTGGGTATTAAGAGAGGAGAAAGGTGATAAAATTCTACAATATGGGAAAAGAGTATGGGGAATTGAGGGCGATGACAGAGACTCAACCATCAGGTTAATTATAGCTAAAACGGAATCGTTTTTTAACTCACTGGGGTTAAAGACAAAACTCTCTGAGAATGGTGGCGGAAAATCAACGATTGATGAGATTGAAAGAAGGTTTAGAGAAAGGAATGCACGATATGGAGAGAATAGAAGTGTGAATTCAATTATTGCAAAAGAAATTCTAGAACAAGTATTATAAAATTAGAGACTAATTAATTCTCAATTAATCCATTAAGCATTGCATACACGGTCAGACCGGATATACTTTTTATTCCGGTCTTTTTTGCAATATTCTTTCTGTGAGACATGACTGTATGAACAGAAATGTTAAACATCTGGGCAATTTCTTTATTCGTTTTTCCTTTTGCAACCATTACTAAAATCTCGTTTTCTCTCTCAGATAGATCATACTGTTCTAAATTTGAATCATTCTTCACATCTTCATCCGGTTCAGCAATATTCCTAAGGATATGAGTAATTTGAGAGCCAGACATATAAATATTAATGGATGTATCAAAACCGGCCAAAAGAGATTGAGGTACACATGCAGAGATTAGTGCGACAATCTTTGAATCGGATTCATTCTCTTTAATCTTTTTAATTAAAGAAGCATCGCCATGTAATAAAACTGGATTTATAATTAAAACAAAAGATCCTTCACTTGAGTTATGACCTAAAAAATGTTCAGCAGATTCAAATTTCAACAAAGGGTAAAAAAGAGAGGAAGCATCATTAATTACTTTCGAAAGGCCCTCCCTAATCAAAAGTGATGGATCTACAATAGCTAAACATATTGATTTTTTCATCTCTTTTCTGATTTTGAAATTAGCTCAAGATACTCTACATGAGGGACAAGGATTCTGTCTTCAAGATTTGCATGATTTTCAAATTCAGCCTGGAGAATATAGAGCTTCTCAATCAAATCATATAGTTGAGGATGAGGTTTGACCGATGGAAAATACTTAAGGAGTATATTTTTTAAGTCACTGATCTTTGATTCTATATTAGTATGATTTTCTTCAAACTTCTCAATTGAGTATCCTGGATAAGATTTCCCTTCAGTAATGCTTGAAATATATGGGAACACTGTCCTGTCTTCATAATCAAAGTGAGATAAAAGTTCTGACTTGTATTCTTTAAAGAAATTCACAAATACAGAAGAATGTGAGTCTGAGAAATCTTTGCTGGCTGCAATTTCATTTATTGAATTCTCTACTAAAGGTATATCCCGTATAATAAACTCACTATGTGATGCTTTTAGATAATTTACAAGCTGAAGCGTTGGCAGTTGTTTAACATACTCAATATCCGGTACATAGTCATTAAAAGTGGTCATGTTTGCAATAGTAAGGAATAATTGAGGAGAGATAGTGTAGGCAGCGCAAACATCTTTTACACTCTTTTCCCCAAATCCGGGCATTATCCCAAATCTTTTAAGTATTCTTACAATTTTAAAATTCTCTTCAACTATTGATGAGAGCTTCCTCTCAACAGTAAAAAATTCAGACATCTTTAAATCCATTAACATGCTTTATAACATTAGTTATAAAGAAAAGTTTACAAATCTTTTGTTTATATTTACCGATGTATTTAAGAACAATATGAATCAAGATCAACTTAACGTACTTTTAATTACCATATCTGATCTTAAGTTTTCTTTCCCTGTTGATATGATCAACAGAGTTATACTTGCTCAGGAAATTATTCCATATAACAATCCGGAAGGCAATGTAATGGGATTAATTAATTTACATGGTGAAGTTATCCCGGTTGTTTCGTTAAGAAGAAGATTTTCATTGCCTGAAACTGATCTGACCTCTTCTTGCTTCTTTTTAATAATCTCCTTCAAAAGTATAAAGGTTGCATTAATTGCAGATTGTATTGAAGGTCTAGAGGTAATTAATATGTCTGATATTAAATTTTACAAGGATATACTCCCGGGAATGAGTGAACTTGAATTTTTTACTAAATCAGATTGTATTTACTATATCTACAACGCTGAGAATTTACTTAGTAAGGAGGAAGAGGAGACTGTAAGAAACCTATATTCAAATGAAGTGTGAAGGATCAATACATAATCTGGCTAAACTAATTGAATCATCAATGGGGCTGGCCTATCAGGCAAACCGCGTTGAGGAATTCTCAAGGCATTTAAGAGAGGCCGTCCAAACACTTGGATATGCTGACATTGACTCTTTTAACTCAAAAGTAACACTATTTGGGGGAAAGTTCACACCAGATGAGAGAAAAGTGCTTGCTTCGCATCTTACAGTTAATGAAACATATTTTTTCAGGGAAAAGCCTGCAATCAATATGTTTTGTAAAACAATTATTCCTGAACTTATTAAAAAGAAAAAGGGAGATGTGATTAGGATATGGAGTGCTGGCTGCAGCTCCGGAGAGGAACCGTATACTCTGGCTATGATACTTTTAGAGATGTTCCCCTATATCCCAAAAGGCAGTGTGAAAATAGTTGGAACAGATTTAAATCCAAATGTAATCGCTAAGGCTAAAAAAGGATTATACACTCCGTGGTCGTTCAGAGAAATTCCTGAAAATTATATAAAAAAATTTTTCCTAAAAATTGGGGATAATTATCAAATTTCTGATTCAGTTAAAGAGCTGGTACAATTTGAATATTTGAATCTTGCTGTTGATTCATTTCCTGGCGAGGACCCAGAAGAGAAGTATCTTGATGTTATTTTCTGCAGGAATGTTTTAATGTATCTGAATCAAGAATTAATTAAGAATATATCTCAGCGCTTTTTTAACATATTAAACGAGGGTGGATGGCTGATAACAAGTCAGGTAGAGCTAAACGACACTTTTTTTGGCCATTTTACAAAGTCATACTTTGATGATGGCGTTTTTTATTCAAAAAACAGCAACATAAATATTAAGAGAACCAATTTCCATATTTTAAAAGAACCTTTGCATAATTCACATGTTTCTGTAAAACTGCCGAGACAACAAAAATCTGTTGAAAAATTCATTAAATCAGAGGTAATTGATACATCTTTTCTAAATAGTGAACTTGAGCTACTATATTCGGAAGGAAAATATTCAAAATGTATAGATATTGCTTTAAAGGAGGTTGAAAAAGGTAATGAAGACAGTACTTTATTAAGCTTCCTGGCAAGAAGTTATGCAAATACAGGAAAGTACAAGGAGTCAATTTTTGTGTTGGATAAATTAATATCAAAGAATATTTCATCAGACGATATTTTTTACCTTTATGGAACAGTTCTTACAGAACTGAAAGAGATTGAAGAGGCTAAACAAATGTTTAGAAAAGGTTTGTACTTAAATCCCGAGCATCTGCTTTCTCACCTTATGCTAGGTAATATTTTAAATAATGAGGGGAATAAGAGGGCTGCATCAATTCACTACAGAAATGTAATTCAGATTACTGAAAAAATTAAAGATGATGATATTATCAAGGTTACCGGTGGTATGAACAAGGAGCGATTAAAACAGATGGTAATTAAACTTATTGAACCACAAAATGAACAGGGATAAAATTTTATTAAAGAGCAGGGCTAAACAGAATGCTAAAAAAATTATTATTAAAGATCATTTTGATAGCGTCAATTACTTAGTATTCAGGGTAGTAAAAGAAACATATGCAATAGAGAATAAGTGGATTAAAGAGGTCGTAAGAGTTGGCTCCTTTACTACAATTCCGGGGACTCCAGACTTTGTTGTGGGTGTTGCAAATATCAGGGGGATTATTTATTCCGCAGTAAATATTAACCGTTTTTTATCATCTAAAGAATATGGACTTTCTGAGCTAAATAAATTAATTATCATTTCAAATGGTGATATTGAATTTGGAATAGTGGCGGATGAAATACTGGGATTTTCTGAAAAATTAATATCGGCAATTTCAGATGTACCTGATAATTACAATAGCCTTTATAAAGAGTTTATCTCCGGGATTTGTGATTCAGGTGCATTGATTTTAAATGGGAAAGCTTTAACTGAAAATAAAAAAATAATTATTGAATAATATGGAAAACTTCTTAAGACTTAGAACCAGAGGCAAGATGATTATTGGGTTTGTTGTAATAGTTGTTGCTACAATACTCTTCTCCATAATCTCTTACACAAATCACCGACGAATGAGCAATGTTGTAAAAGAAAATTCACTTCTTGACACGCTTGCATATGAATTGACAGGTTTAAGAGCAGACGAAAACAGACTTAGGGCACTAAGCCTTGAAGCTCTATTTTATCCTGAAAAACTTAACAATATTGACTTTAAGCAAAAAATTGAACAGAAACATATAGATATACTGAAAAAAACTAACGGGCTTGATAGTATGTTAAATGCATATCCAGATCAGGAAATTTTAATGAGTGATTTGAAAATTGACGTTGAAAAATACGTTGAAAATCGGAAAATCATGATGACACTGATATCTGAAGGTAGAACAGATGATGCAAAAAAAGTTGTTTCAGAGGAGCAAGATCTTTTATATGAGAGAATTCGTGAAAAGTCAATACAGATTGAGTTAAATTTGTTAGAAATGAAGGCTAAAACTCATGCTCTTAGCGAGAAAGCTGAAAATATTGTAGTATGGCAACTACTTGTTTTAGGCAGCATTTTAGTTTTCTTGGTTATTGCAATTGCTATCTGGACTTTAAGGATAGTTAGAAAAATAACAGCCGAGATTAAAGCTGGAGTAGAAATTCTGGGAAATGCATCATCTGATATTTTGAGCGCTGTAACAGAGATTTCAGCAGGTGCAGCTGAGACTGCAACTGCTGTTACTGAAACAACTACAACAATTGAGGAGGTAAGGCAGACTGCAAATGTATCAAATCAGAAAGCTCAATCTCTGATGGAGAGTTCTCAAAAAGCCTCTGATTCAGCAGATAAAGGCAGAGACTCCATAAAGAAGCTTACATCTGCTATTCAGCATATTGATAATCAAATGCATCTCATTTCAGATACTGTTGTGAAATTATCAGAGCAAAACAGGACAATTGCTGAAATCACTTCTACTGTTGCGGATATTGCTGATCAGTCAAATTTACTTGCTGTGAATGCAGCAATTGAAGCAGCGAAAGCAGGGGAACATGGAAGGGGATTCACTATTGTGGCTCAGGAGATACGCTCGTTGGCAGACCAGTCAAAAAGAGCGACTCAACAAGTTAAAGAAATTTTGAATGAAATTAACAAGTCGGTGAATTCTACAGTTGGCGTTACAGATCAAGGGGCTAAAAGTGTTGAGGAGGGAATCAGGAGAGTTAAAGAGAGTGGTGAGGTTATAGATATATTAGCCGACAATGTTGAAGATGCAGTTGAGGCCGCAATTCAAATTTCATCCTCTACCAGGCAGCAAATGGCAGGTATGGATCAGATTGTCCCTGCGATGGAAAATATTAAACGGGCTAGCGAACAAAATGTTGTTGGAATTAATCACACTCAGGACACTGCTCAAAAAATCCATCAGCTCGGACGAAATTTGAAGACTATTATAATTAAATACAACTTATAATTCAAATGGCAATTAACCAGGATGAGCTTTTACGGGAACTGCTTCAGGATTTTGAAATTGAGGCTGAAGAACATCTTTCTTCTATTGACGAAGGTTTAATTGTACTGGAAAATGGAAGTGAAAATCCGGATAAATCAGTTCTTGAAAAAGTTTATAGAGAGACCCATTCTTTAAAAGGTGCTGCTAGAGCTGTTAACCTTACTGATACAGAAAAGATCTGTATGCTTATGGAAAACGTGATGAGCTCCCTTAAGAATGGTGAAGGAAGTCTCTTTAACTCTTTGTTTGATGTTATGCATAAATCAGTAGATTCATTACGGTTTATGCTATCAAATATAAAAGAGAGCGGAACAGAAAGAAAGCTTCCAAATCTTCCTTTATTAATCAAGAATCTTGAATTCATCCACAAAGAAGTTGTAAAAAAAGAAGAAAATGAATCACAAATAACAAAACAAAAAACATCAGGAAAAGAGAATACCCAAATCCTTGAAGTCCCAAAAAAGGTTGAAACAGAAAGCGAAACTATTAGGATTTCATCTCAGAAACTAAATAAAATATTGGCCCAAAGTGAAGATTTCATAGCTTTTAAAACAACTTTAGCCTTTTATAAAAGTGAGCTGGAAGAAATCAGAGTCAGAATTAAAGATGATAAACTGGAATATCTTTATGGAGATTTAACCAGATTTATTCATGTTGCAAACAGGATGGTTGATGATATAATAATTGATGTAAAGTCAACACTTCTTTTGCCTTTTTCAACTATTTTAAATATTGTTCCAAGAGTTGTCAGAGACCTGACTAGAGATAATGGAAAAGAGATTGAGGTTGAGATTAAAGGAGATTTCTATGAAATTGATAAACGTATACTTGAGGAGTTGAAAGACCCTCTTATCCATTTAATCAGGAATTGTGCAGATCATGGAATAGAGAGTCCCAAAGAGAGATCTCTCTCAGGGAAGTCTACTACTGGCAAAATCTCAATAGTAATATCAAAGGATGCTGATGCAAAACTATCAATATCAGTTTGTGATGATGGAGGAGGAATAAAAATTGATAAGGTTATAAAATCTGCAATCAAGAATGGTATTATTGATCACGAGCGGGCTGAACTTCTTTCTTCACATGAAAAGATGAACCTGATATTTTCTTCTGGAGTTTCATCCAGCGATATGATTACTGAAATTTCCGGCAGAGGGCTTGGGATGGCAATTGTTTCTGAGAAAATATGCAATCTTGGCGGAACAGTTTCTGTTGACTCTGAGTATGGTAAAGGGACTAAGTTTATAATTAAAATACCTCAGACGATTGCCACGTTCAGAGGTTTATTAGTTACAAGTTTCAATCAGCAATTTCTTATCCCATCAAATTTTATTGAAAAAGTTATTGGAGTAGTTGATAGTGAAATAATTAACTCAGGTCACAGGACATCTGTACTTATTTCCGGTGATTACGTAGGACTTATGGATTTAGGTAAATCTCTGGGACTTACTGAAACTGTTCAAAACGATTCAAAATTTAAACCTGCACTCATTCTTAATTCTAATCATAAAAGGATGGCCTTTAAAGTTGATAAAATTATTGAAGAGGTTGAAGGTATTATCAAACCACTTGGGAAACAGTTGAAAGGTATAAAAAAAATTACAGGCGTTACAATGGTGGGCAATGGAGTGCTGATCCCTGTTGTTAACGTCAATGAACTTATTGAAGGGGCTACCGGAGGAGATTTTGGAGGTTTCACTGACACCTCCAAAATTACAACTACTTTGGATCAAAAACAGAGAATCCTGGTCGTTGAGGACTCAATAACTGTAAGGAGCATGCTTAAAAGTATTGTGGAAAATGCAGGTTACGAAACAGATGTTGCTGTTGATGGTGTTGAAGCATATAAAATGCTTCAGGAAACAACTTATGATGCTGTGGTAACGGACATTGAGATGCCAAATATGAATGGTTTTGAACTAACAACTAAAATCCGTGGAGATAGCAGATATTCAGAAATACCTGTAATTTTGGTAACAACACTTGAGTCTCCTAAAGATATGCAAAGAGGGTTAGATGCAGGTGCAAATGCATATATAGTTAAAGGAAGTTTTGAGAAGAGTAACCTTACAGATACTATAAGAAGATTGATTTAACATTTTAGGGATGAAAAAGGAGATCAGATCACCTATAAGGGTATTAATTGCAGACGACTCTTCTGTGGGTAGAAGGTTACTCGCCGGTATCCTGTCTGAAGATCCAATGATTGATGTAGTTGCTACGGCAACAGATGGGAAAGAGGCAGTGGAAATGGCTATGAAGCACAAGCCGGATGTAGTAAGCATGGATATTAATATGCCCGTAATGGATGGGATTGAAGCTACAAAAAGAATTATGAGTTTATGCCCGGCACCTGTCATAATTGTTAGTAGCATATATCGTGATAATGATGTGCTTACAGCCATTCGTGAGCTAGAGGCAGGTGCTGTAATGGTACTGCCAAAACCTCATGGTCCAGGTCATGAAACTTTTGAATCATCAGCAGTAAAATACATAAACTCAATTAAATTAATGGCAGAAGTCAAGGTTGTAAGAAGGAGCAATAATGGTAAAGCATACAATCTTGATTTAAAAAAATCAATGACAACAGTTGGCGAAACCTGTAAAATAAATGTGAATGCCAGGATTGTTGCAATAGGTGCTTCTGCCGGTGGTCCCGAGGCTTTAAAAACATTACTTACAGAAATCTCTCCAAATTTCCCGTTACCCATTCTTTTAATACAACACATTGACCAAAATTTTATACAGGGATTTACAACATGGATTAATACCTTTTCAAATATTGAAGCAGTAATAGCGATTAATGGAGAGAAGCCTTTATCCGGTAAAATTTATATACCCCCACCCGATTCTCACATGATTATTGAAAATGGAGTTATTTCAATATTGAACGGGAATGATATTGATTCACTTCACAAACCATCTGTTGATATTCTTTTTAAAAGTATTGCAAAATATTACGGTGAAAACTCTGTTGGTATAATTCTGTCGGGGATGGGACGAGATGGAGCATCAGGATTAAAATTCATGAAAGACACCGGTGCTTTTACATTTATTCAGGATATCAGCTCTGCTTTAATTTATGGTATGCCCGGAGAAGCTCTTAAACTTGGAGCTGCCTGTGCTGTACTCAATCCAGATGAAATTGCAAGAAAACTAAATCATATTTATATAAAATGAGCAATAGCAGTATATCAAGATTACTTGGAGACAGACATATTGTTGCGACTGAAGATTCATTGGTCCAGGCAAAACGACTTGAATATCTGTTTAAGAAGAACGAAATAAAATACAAAATCTTTTACAATGCATCAGATGCTTATGAAGCAATTTGTCTTTCAAAGCCGGCATTAATTATAAGTGATGTCATAATGCCTGGAATGAATGGTTTTGGTTATTGCAGTAAAATAAAAGCTGATGATAAATTAAAGGATATTCCGGTAATGCTACTCACTGCACTTCAAGATCCTGACGATATTATCAAAGGGCTGCAGTGTGGAGCTGATAATTTTGTTACAAAGCCCTATGAGGAGAGAGAGATACTGGAAAGAATCGAACATCTTTTAATAAATGCAGAGATTGCAACAGAGATAAGAGATAATGACGTTATCAGATTAAAATTCAGAGGTAACGAATACTCCATAACATCTTCCAAAAGACAAATTATTGATCTTCTAATCTCTGTTTATGAGACCGCAACAAAAAGAAACAATGAACTTACAGATATAAAGTTACAACTAGAGAGATCTAACACTGAACTTAAGCAGGCAAACAGTGATTTGGAATCATTTTCGCGTTCTGTTTCCCATGATCTGCGATCACCCCTCTCTGTAATAATGGGGTTTGCATCTGCAATGCTTGATAATCCAGACAGTAAAATGTCTTCAGATGATAAGGAGTTTATGGGATACATAAAGGATTCGGCAGAGGAGATGGCACAACTCATCAAAGATTTGCTAGCATTTTCACAATCCGGAACAACCGAGCTGAGAAGAGAAGATGTTAATCTTTCAAGCATGGCAAGAGATGTAATAGATAATCTTTTACTGAGATACTCGGAGGTTAAACCAACTATTGAAATACAAGACGGGCTCAAAGCAAATGCGGACCCAAATTTAATCCGTATTGTATTAGATAATATGTTGGGGAATGCTGTTAAATACAGTTCAAAAACTGTTTCTCCGGTAATTAAATTTTATTCAGAAGAGAGTCTGGGAAGTGTGGTTTTTTGTGTTGAAGATAATGGAGCGGGCTTTGATTCAGATAAAGCAGATGAATTATTTAAACCATTTGTCAGGTATCATGGTGATGATTTCAGTGGAACCGGCGTTGGTTTATCAACAGTAAAAAGAGTTATTGAGCGGCATGGTGGCAGTGTGTGGGCTGAATCACAAATAGGCAAAGGAGCCAGATTTTTCTTTACTATCAGCTAAGCAATGAAATATCCTTTAGGGCTTGTTTTATCTGGAGGTGGTGTAAAAGGATTTGCTCATGCGGGAGCAATCAAAGCTCTTGAAGAGAGAGGCATAATTCCGGATATTATTGCAGGTACAAGTGCAGGAGCAATTGTAGCTGCTCTTTATGCTGGTGGAAATTCTCCGGAAAAAATTGTTGAACTATTCAACGATAAGGATTTTAATTACTTCGTAGAATTAAATATTCCCAATAAAGGACTCTTCAAACCTACAGGTTTTATTAAACTTCTTAAATCGAGTATTTCTGTAAAAACATTTGAGGAGTTAAAAATACCTGTAAAAGTTGTTGCTACAAATCTTGATGATGGCAGGTATGAAGTATTCTCTGAAGGAGAGTTAATAAAAAAAATTACTGCATCTGCATGCGTTCCGGTTATATTTAACCCTGTTGAGATTAACGGTAAGCTTTATGCAGACGGCGGGATCTTTAAAAATTTCCCGGTTTCAGTAATAAGGGGTGAATGCGATAAAGTTATTGGCGTCAACGCAAGCCCCCTCGTCACTGAAAAATACTCAAAGAATATTGTTGGAATTGCAGAGCGTTCATATCACTTTATGTTCAGAGCAAATACTCTGGAGGATAAAAAGATGTGTGATATCCTTGTTGAAGTTGAGAGCGCTATGCAATTTAAAACTTTTGATCTTAAAAAAGTGGATATAATATTTAAAATGGGATATGATGCAATGAGCAGAGCATTAGACTTATAAATCAATTTTAATTCCTGCAAAAAAGGTTCTGGGATTACCCGGTCCATATACATATCCTGCATCTCTGAATTCACCTCTGTCTAAATCTGTTTGGTAAGAGTCCAAAAAGTTTTTTATTCCTGCGTTTAACTGAATAATATGGTCGCCACTTATATTTATATCGTATGAAAATTTTATACCTAGATCAAGAAATGAAGGCGTTACTTGTAGTCTGTCCTTGTCAATATAACCGGCAAAATGCGGCATTAACATACTACCAGTATAAACACATGTGAATGAAGTATTAAAACGAGTATAAGGGTTCCAGGAAACTGTCAGATAACCGTATTTTCCAGGAGTTTTATGCATGCGCTTATCAGCTGTTAGGCTAGGATCTTCTGACCATTTATAAAGCTCTTTATATCTGCTGGACTGAACTGTGAAACCGGCCTGTGCAGAAAGAGAATTACCATAATTTGCTTTTAATTCAATATTAGCACCAGATATTAATGCCCCTTTTTCGTTTTTTCTAAGTAGTAAGATATTTCCCGCCTCATCTCTGCCAATTGCCTCAAGAGCAAAGACATCCTTTAAACTAGTATGAAAAACTTCAGCCAATAGATTCATCTGAATCGGCCCGGCAAAGAAGGAGTAGTCGGCTGATGCGCTTAAGCTATTTGAATATTCTGGTTTTAGCAATGGATCAATTACTATTAAAGTTACATATCCACCAACTGCTTCTACGTGGAGATCTTCACTATAGGCTTGAGGAGCTCTGTAACCGCTGGAGAAACTACCCCTAAAAATAAGGTTCTCCTTTGGAGTATACCTTAAATTGAGTCTGGGAGAAAATATTGGTTTACTAACATGATTATTTTTATCCAGCCTGGCACCTATTAAGACACTAACATTTTCACTTTTCCACTCATTCTGTATATAACCACCAAATGTTATTGCTTCTTGTTCTAAGATCCGATCATATCCCAGCATTGCATCTTTAAGAAAATTATAATTATACTCAAACCCTGCCGTAAATTCCGAGGGCATAAATATTAGTCTCTTTATTTGAGTTGAGTATTGTGTACCTGCTGAGATTGTAATATCATCAGTTCTTCCGTATGCGTTATAATCTTTATTCGTTCCAAAATAACTGTCTCTTCCAATTTTTTGAGCTGCAGTAAATATTGAAATCTTATGTTTATAATCTTTTGAGTTTACATCAAATTTTGCTGCACCTCCATTAATTTTGTGTTTAACCTGCTCTGCAACGGTCACCTCATGCGGAGGTTTAGAAAGAGAATCTCCACCTCTTCTGAACTCGTTCATATGATGATACTCCAATGTTAGTTTTGAATTTGGAGCAAACTTATGATATCCTCTAAAACCGATAGTTTCAGCATCCAGAACAGGTATGTCGCTAAATCCATCTCCATCTCTGTCATAAGGAGATCTGTCTCTTATCATTCCAAATAGATAAACACCTGTATTAAAATCACTAGTAACATACGAACTATTTAATGAAGTTGTATAATCCATTGAACCTTTACCAGTTAAACCGGTTTGATTTGAAATTGAGAGAGTGTTTTTAATTGGTTCTTTTGTTATTATATTAATAACCCCTCCAATAGCATTTGAGCCAAATACAGCAGAACCACCGCCCCTTAAAACCTCTACTCTTTCAATCATACTTGCAGGAAGTTGTTCTATACCGTATACAGCTGCCAGTGAGCTGAAAACAGGTCTGCTGTCAAGTAAAATCTGAGAATATTGACCTTCAAGACCATTAATTCTAACCTGAGTGACAGCACAATTCTGGCAGCTAACCTCAACTCTTACACCCGGCTGAAAATTTAGAACCTGACTCAGGTTCGTTGAAGCTGATTGTTCAAACAACCTCTTACCTATAACGTTTATAACAGAAGGGGATTCTTTTCTCTTGGATTCATTTCTCGTTGCAGTAACAACAACTTCATCAACATTAAACGAGCTCTGGCTCATTTCAAAGTTTATTGTTGATAATCTGCCTGGTTGAATTTCTATAATAGTATCATTTATTAAGTATCCTAGCGCAGATGCACTGAATTTATATCTTCCTGACGGAATATTGTTTCTGTGAAAATGTCCCGATGCATCTGCTGAAAAGTTTATTCGCAGTTCTTCTATCTTTATTGTGGCAAATGGTATATGCTCTCCTGTCTCTTTTTCAATAATGTGACCCGCTATTGAAGATATCTTGTCTTTGTTTGAATTTGGCTGTGATTTTACAACACCATAGCATAACAATATGATTATTGTTAAATAAATATTTTTAAAATTCATTTAAATATATGTTAATTAGTTAGTTGAAGAATTTAATTATAGCAAGCTAACTAACTGCCGGAGGTGCCCTTGATTGAATTTGTAAATTAAAGTATAATGATGGCTTTCGCTGATCACTGATACTGATAATTGATTGTATTTTATTGTATACAGACTGTAATAACAGAGATGAAACTATAAAATTTAATGACGAAAGTAATAGAGCTAGTAATGAAAGAGATGAATTTGAATGGGAGTGGGATGGAGCTGAGGCATCACCTGTAAGATAAAAATGAGAATGGACAATCTTACCGTCTCCCTGAATGTGTGCATGATAAAACATCGTAGCACCACTATAATAAGTGATAAACGATATTAAGACAAGATATTTTAGAAAACTTTTTCTAATCTGTTCCATAAATCAGCAGAGCGCAAAAGTAATAAAATAAAGGGTGACATTAAATATCACCCTTCATTTTTTAGCACTTTACTTTTTAAGATACTTCTCAAAAAACTGATCCTGTTCCCAAAGCAAATGAAGAATATTTTCTCTTGCTGAATAACCATGCGACTCCTTTGGTAGAATTACCATTCTGACAGGAGCACCAAGGCCCTTTAAAGCCTGAAAATATCGCTCAGTCTGAAGAGTGAATGTTCCCGGATTATTATCGGCCTCTCCATGAACAAGAAGTAATGGAGTTTTCATCTTTGATGCATTCATAAATGGAGACATAGTATTATACACTTCAGGGACATCCCAGTAATTTCTTTGTTCATTCTGGAATCCAAATGGAGTGAGGGTTCTGTTGTAAGCGCCGCTTCTTGCAATACCAACAGCAAATAGATCTGAATGAGTCAAAAGGTTTGCCGTCATGAAGGCACCATATGAGTGCCCGCCCACACCTACTCTTGTTCTGTCAATATATCCAAGTGAATCGACAGCATCAATTGCTGCTTTTGCATTATCAACCAACTGCTGTATAAAAGTATCATTAGGCTCCTTATTTCCCTCACCAATTATAGGGAAGGATGCATCATCCAGAACAGCATAACCTTTTGCTGCCCAGTAAACGAAAGATCCATATGACGGAGCAGTAAATTCATTAGGATTATGTGTGCTTTGACTTGCAGAGGCAGCATCCTTAAATTCTTCTGGATATGCCCAGATTAGCAATGGTAATTTATTATCTTTTGTTCTATCAAATCCTTCCGGTATATAAAGAGTCCCTGAAAGAATAACACCATCACTCCTTTTATATTTTATAACCTCTTTATGAACTTTTTCAAGTTTTTTGAAAGGATTATTAAAATTCGTTAGTTGCTGAGGATCTGTCTTCTTGCGGAAGTTTATAAAATAATAATTAGGATACTCGGTTTTTGATTGAATTCGTACTAAAGCAATCCCTTTTTTAAAATCAGTCACAGAAAGGATATCCTCTTTTTTATTCGTATAGTTTGACTGGTATAGTCTCTTAGTTTTTTGTGTTTTCAAATTGAATTCATCAATAAATGGGAATTGTCCATTTTTAGTGTACCCTTCTCCAATAAGGAGTAAGTTTCCATTTTCAATTGCCAGAACATATCTTCCGTATTGGTTTCTTCTTGTTTCAAAAGATCCGGGATCAGAGTAAATATCCTGTCTGTTTCTTTTGTTAATTAACTTTGGTTCCTGATTTGACAATGATGGTGTAAAAAGGTATGTAGAGGACATCCTTGTATCATACCACATATCTCTTAATACTGCAGTAGCATCATCTCCCCAGATTACACCTGCAAAACGCTGAGGTATTTTAACAATCTCATTCGGTTCTGTATTAAATGGGGCGTCCCATGTAAACAAAAGATCTCTGAATGGTACTTCAACAGATTGGTCTCCTCCATCAAGAGCCTCAACAAAGTACAGAGATGCAGCTTTATCTGCTCTCCAATCCATTGATCTTTTTCCCACTCTGGTAGAGCTGAATCCCTTTGGTTGAATCTCTATCAATGGTACGCTATTAACCTCTTTTATAAATTCTCCCTCTTTAGAATATACTTTAGAAACCTGGGGAAATCTGCTAAGGGGAACTATATAAGAAAATGGTTTTTGAATTGTTGTAATCATCAGATACTCCCCGTTAGGTGAAAAGCTTTCACCTGCATAAATATCAGCTCCCAGAAAAAGTTGACTGCTCCCATCGGAGATATTTATTCTCCATAATTCAGACGTTGCAATCGTTTCAAAATTCTGCTCATCATTTTTGTTTTTGAGTAAATCCTGATATGTTCTGTTCTGCGAAACTTTCCCCTCTCCTACAGATACAATCGGTCCATCAGGGATATTTTTTGATTCATCAATCAGAGGTTTTCTGTCGGTAGGTAAAATTCGGGCAATAACATAGCTTCCGTCTCTTGACCAAGTTGCCGGATTGCCCATATTTGCATTAAGGAGTTTGTCTGATAGCTTTATTGCATTTTTTGAATCCAGGTTTGCAATCCAAAGTTCCACACCATTTGACGTTGTATTTGTAAAAAGAAGTTTTCTTTCATCCGGTGAGAATTGAATATTTGAAATTTTTGGATTTGATGGAAGACCTTCAAGCTGATATTCCGTAGACTCGGTAGATTTCCTGATTTTAATATTGTTAACATATACAACAGCTGAAGATATATTAACAATGGGATTAATTCTGAGGCCGGCAAGCTTTAATTCAGGTTGATTTAGTTCATCTAAGCTTTTATATGTATTTCTGTAGGTAAAAATGAAATATTCATTCTTAGAGTCTGTCATTACAGAGGGAGCTCTCTCATAATCTGCCAGCTCTAATATTTCAGCAGGGGGGATTTGGAATTTAACATTCTCCTGTGCATTGACAGATGCAAAAGGAGCAGTGTTCATGAAGATAATCACGAGCAATAAAATGAGTTTTGAAAATTTCATAAGTGTTTGGTAATTGATTCCAGTATTGATACAAGTTTATTTTTCATAATTGGCTTTGCGATATAGCCGTCAAAACCGGCTGCACGAATATTTTGTTCATCATCAGATAAAGCATACGCAGTCTGAGCTACGACTGGAAGTGCGGGCTTTAACTTTTTAATAAGTCTAAGCGCATCATATCCATTTAGTATAGGCATTTTTATATCCATAAGAACAAGGTCCAGATTGTTATCTTCCTTAACAATCTCAACAGCCTCTTGTCCGTTTACAGCTCTCAGAACAGTGTGATGGCACTTGGAGAGCAGCGCTGAGAGGTATAAATAATTCGTGTCCTCATCCTCAGCTACCAGAATTCTCATTTGATTATTCATCTCAAATCCTTTTTCTAATAGTTCTGTATCCTTAGCTTTCTTATTTTTAGCACAAATTATAAGTGGTATTGAAAACTTAAACAGAGAACCTTTTCCATATTCTGATTCAACTTCAATATCCCCTCCCAACATCTCAACATAGGCTTTTGATATAGCCAGCCCCAATCCGGAGCCGCCTCTTCCTATAGTTTGTTTATCACTGTCAATTCTTCTGAATCTTTCAAATATCTCATCCTGATGTGCTTTATCAATTCCAATACCAGTGTCCTTTACATAGAAAACAATATCCTTTTCTTTGTCTGATTCTGATATTTCATACCAGAATTCAACATAACCATCATCTGTGTATTTAATTGAATTTGATATAAGATTTGATATAATCTGTCTTAACTTAACCGGGTCTGTGCTAATTTTGTATTCAAGTTGTTTGTCTGAAGACAAATATCTTAAGTCTAACTTTTTATCATTAGTTATTGTTGCGAGCATTGTCTTATATACAACATCTAACAAGAGATCAATATCAACCTCTTCATAATTTGGTGTTATAAGTTTTGACTCAATTTTTGACATTTCAATTATATCGTTGATAATTGATAGTAAATGAGTGCCGCTTCTGTTTATAATATCAATAAAACTATCTCGCTGATTTATTTCAAGATCATTCTCTTTAAGCATCTCTGCAAATCCCATTATAGCATTCATGGGAGTTCTTATTTCATGAGAGAGGTTAGCAAGAAAAGCAGTTTTCAGTTTCTCACTCTCTTCTGCCCTCTCCTTTGCCAGGTGAAGTTCAATATTCTTCTGTACAAGTCTGTCTTCTGCCTCTTTACGCGAAGTTATATCAGTAATATATCCGTCCAAATATTTTAAATTACCGTCAGAATCAAATACACCCCTTCCCTGTTCAAGCACCCACTTAACTTTTCCATCTTTTGTAGTAATCTTGTACTCCTCTTTCAAAACTCCTCTTATCTTCAATATACCATGCCATCTTTCATGAAGATAAATTCTGTATTCTTGTGAAATAATTTCGTTAAAAGATATTTTATTATTGTAGATAATATCATTCGGTGAATAGCCGGTAATATCTGAACACTGGCTGCTGATATAGAGCATAGTCCAGTCTGCATCATTTTTGCATCTGTACACAAAACCGGGCAGGACACCTATCAGAGTTTCAAATGTCTCTGCATCACATCCAAAATTGTTTGAAATTATGATATTATCGTTTTCCATAATCTATATCACAAATATAGAATTTATATTAATATTGGCAAGAGATGGAGAATTGTCCCAATAAATCCAGGTTTTTGCTGCCTTTTTAATAATAAATTCAGCAGGTAAGAAACTATCTGAGGATCTATTCATTGATATCTCTTTAATAATCCCAAATTTTGATGGTCCTTCAAGATAAAAAACTATCTCTCCTGACTTTAAAATGCCTGAAAGTGTAAGAGAGATTCTTTTTTGACCTGTTTTGGGGTTAAAGGACGGCATATAAAAATAATCCGAATAATACAACTGGGTCTGACCAGGAAATACTGAAGATGTATGACCATCTTCACCAACTCCAAGTATTACAATATCAAATCCCTTGTCTCCAAGTTTGGTTCTGATAATTTCATTATATTCTTTAGCCGCATCAAGATTGCTTATTTCACCCTTTATCCTGAAAATATTGTTTTCAGGGATAGACAGTTTACTTAAAAATTTGGAAAAAGCTCTGCCATAATTGCTTTCAGGATGGTCTGGAGGTACGCATCTCTCATCTACCCAATAAATATTAATAGCCCTCCAGTCAATTAACTGTGAGTACGCTCCACTCCAAAGGTTAAACAATGTGTCAGGTGAACTTCCACCGGAAATTGCTAGATTCATTCTGTTTTCAACATTAAATTTTGAATGAATTGCAATTATTCGTTCCGTTAGCAGTTGAGAAGGAGTTTTCATAATTCGCAATACTTATCTGTGTCTGTAAGGTTCTTGCATGGATTAATCCATTTTTTTTGATTTTCAATTATTTTATCGCTCTCAACTGGTCCCCACGTTCCGGCTGGGTAGCCATAGAGAGGAACTTTTTCATTTGTTTTCCAATAACTTAAAATTGGATCAAAATATGACCAACTAGCTTCTACTGCATCACTTCTCGTAAACAGAACAGATTCACCATTTAAGCAATCTTCAATAAGTCTTGAATATGCATCACCAGATTGAACTCCCCCCAATTTATCGTAAGTGAATTCCATAGGAACCTGTTTAATTTCAAAACCTGACCCGGGAATTTTAACATCAAATTTCAGAACGGCACCTTCATTAGGTTGCAGCCTAATTATCAACTGATTCTGCGCCGGTTGATTGTCTCTGCTACTAAATAGACTGTGAGGTGTCTGCCTGAAATGAATTACAATCTCTGTAACCTTAGTAGGCATTTGTTTTCCGGTTCTTATATAAAAAGGGACACCCTCCCATCTCCAGTTAGATATATTTACCTTCATGGCCAGAAAAGTCTCTGTCATAGATGCTGGATTTATATTTTTCTCCTCCCTGTATGGGGCGACCCTCTTACCTCCGGAGAAATGAGATTCAATATACTGTCCCCTTACTACATTATGGCATATTTCATCTTCTGTAAGAGGTCTCAAAGATCTGTACACCTTTACAACCTCATTCCTGAATTCTTTCTCGTTAAACGCAATGGGCGGTTCCATTGCAACTAATGCAAGAAGCTGTATAAGATGATTCTGAACCATATCTCTCAATGCTCCAGTATTATCATAGAATCCTCCTCTGTTTTCAACGCCCATGTTCTCAACGGCTGTAATCTCCACTCTCTCAATATAATTTCTATTCCACAAAGGTTCAAATATTCCATTTGCAAACCGCAGTGCAAGTATATTCTGAACTGTCTCTTTGCCAAGAAAGTGATCAATCCTGAATATCTGTTTCTCTTCAAATACCTCTCTTAATTGATCATTCATTCTCTTTGCCGAAGAGAGGTCATAACCAAAGGGCTTTTCAACAATTATTCTGCTTTCTGATGAGATTAACCCGGCAGCTTTAAGATTGGCAGGTATTACACCGTATAATGACGGAGGAGTTGCCAGGTAGTAAAGTACATTATGCTTATTTTCACTGATGCTCTTTATAAAATCACCTAACTGAATTGTGTCAGAAAGCTTTTCTGGATCAGAGATAAAGTAATTTAAACGACTAAGGAAAGAAGAGACCTGAGAATCATCAATATCATAAGCATTAAGATACCTGTTCAATGCTTCATTTGCTCTGATTCTGTATTCATTAACCGAAATTGAGGTTCTGCCCGTTGCAACAATAGTAAAGTCAGGGTCAAGTGATGATTTTTTATGGAGCATGTACAGCGCAGGAATCAATTTCCTTTTTGCAAGATCTCCTGATCCTCCAAAAATAACCATGGTTTTGCTTTTCATTTTTTGCATACATTAAACGGTGTAAACTCCGGATTTTGTCTCTCCTCCCTCTCCGGTCCAGTTTTCATGAAAAAATTGACCTCGTGGATAATCTGTCCGTTCAAATGTATGGGCTCCAAAAAAATCTCTCTGAGCTTGTATAAGGTTTGCAGGCAATTTCTTTGATGTGTATGAGTAATAATAGTTTAATGCACTGCTAAATGCAGGAAGAGGTATACCGGATATTGCAGCTTTAGCAACAACTGTTTTCCACCCTTCCATGGAGATTTTTATTTCATTAATAAAATACTCTGAGAAAAGCGGTGTTTTAAGATTTGGATTCTTCAAGTATGAATCTGCAATGTTATTCAAAAAAGAGGATCTTATTATACATCCGTTTCTCCATATTTTCGCAATTGAAGATAGATTCAGACTCCATCCCTTCTCATCTGAGACACTTTGCATCAGCTCAAATCCCTGAGTGTAAGAAATTAATTTAGAAGCAAACAGTGCGTCTCTTACGTCATCCAGGTGAGGTCTATCTATTGGATTTACTTTTCCGGGAAATAGTGAAGATGCAAGTTCTCTTTTTTCCTTCATAGCAGAGAGTGATCTCTCAAATACTGAAGTAGCTATTAAATTTAAAGGGATTCCATATTCCATTGCACTTTCAACACTCCATTTTCCAGTTCCCTTCTGTCCGGCCGCATCCAGAATATTATCCAAAAGATAACTGCCATCTGAATCTTTATGGTTAATGATTTTAGCTGTTATCTCAATAAGGTAACTTTTGAGTTTTCCTTTGTTCCACTCACTGAAAGTGGCTGATATCTCCTCATTATCCATTTCCATTACACTCTTCATGAAAGAGTATGCCTCTGAAATCAGCTGCATATCTGCATATTCAATTCCGTTGTGAACCATTTTTACAAAATGGCCGGCTCCCCCCTTTCCTGTCCAGGCGCAACAAGCCTCTCCATCTTCTGCAACTGCTGAAACCGAGCTGAGTATCGGCTGAACTAAAGGCCAAGCTTCTGTTGAACCTCCCGGCATAATTGATGGCCCCTTTAACGCCCCCTCCTCACCTCCTGAGACACCCGTTCCAATAAACAGAATACCCTTTGAGGAAAGATAACTCTCTCTTCTCTCACTATCAAGATAGTGAGAATTTCCCCCGTCAATTATAATATCTCCGGAATCCATATATGGAATAACTTGCTCAATAACAGTATCAACAACTGCTCCTGCTCTTACCATCAACATTATCTTCCTTGGTGATTTAAGAGAATAAACCATGTCCTGGATATTTTCATACCCCATAATTTGCTTACCGGAGGCCCTTCCTTTAATGAATTTCTGTGTTACATCAAAGGTTCTGTTGTAAACAGATACCCTGAATCCTTTACTCTCCATATTCAGCACGAGATTCTCTCCCATTACCGCAAGACCTATCAATCCTATATCTGATTTTTCCATTTTTTTAATTTGTCTACATTTGCATAAATATAGTCATAAACAAACTTTATAACAACAAGTTTATTATAACCGGATCTATGAAAAAAGGCCTGCTGATTATTGTTTCACTATTTATACTTACTACAGGGTGTAAAACAGATGAGACCAGATTTGTTTTTGAACATGTCCATATTCCATCTGTTATTCAGGACAAAGCGGAACAGAGGGAGTATTTGTCACATCATTTCTGGGATAGCATGCCTTGGAATGACTCTACTATAAACATAAATGAAAAAGATTTAAGACAGCCTTATTACGAGTATCTATCTGTTATTAACGGACTTGGATTATCAAAAGCCCAGGATAGATTATCTGAGCTGGCTGAAAAAACCTCAAATTCTTCAAAAGATATCTCTGAATCTTTTTTATCTCTTTTTGAAGAGAGTCTTGATCATCCAAATTCTCCTATGAGACAAGAAAAACTATATATATCTGTGATTGAAGTATATATAAAAAACCTAGATGAAAGTAATCCTGCAAAGAATAAGCTTTTATGGGACAGAGATCTCCTCATTAAAAATAGAATTGGCGATTTAGCTGAAGATTTTCAAATTGTTTTTTACAACGGACCAGTACAATCCCTCCATTCAATATTATCAGATTATACATTAATTTTCTTTTTTGAACCAGATTGCAGCGTATGTAAAGAGTCAATAAATTATGCAAATAACTCTCAAGCTATAAACATTTTCAAAGACAGATATCAAATTATTGCAATATATACAGGTCAGGATATCTCATCATATGAAAAGGTGGCACATAGTTTTCCGGCTGGCTGGAAAGTAGGTCAAGATTTGAATAATACTATTACTGTTAAAAGACTCTATGATCGCAGAGCGTCACCCTCTGTATATATACTTGATAAAGATAAAAAAGTTCTTATGAAAGACGGAGACATTAAAAGCGCAGAAGAGTTGATAAACATTATCTTGACTAAATAACCTCCTCAACCTCTCCCATATCAAGATACCACAAAAATGGACGGATTTTTCTATTTGTTATTAGCCGTAAAGACTCAGAATACTTTTTCATTTGAGTATAATGCGATGTTGATTTGAATTTTCCGGTTTTAAAATCTACTAATGTAACTTCTTCTGAAATCAATACTCTGTCCGGTCTGAAAATTTTCCCTCCGGGCAAGATTATTTCCGGCTCATTCATAATTACAGATTCAGAATTAAACCAACCATATATTTCTACAGATTTAATCAGTTCTGATAAAAACTTAATCATGGCTTTTTCCTCAGATCTCTCTAGCTCTCCTGATGATACTGCCTGCTTTACAGCAAATTCTATGTCATTTTCACTAATAACTTGAGACAGTATTGAGTGAATAGTTACTCCTCTTGCCCTTGAAATCTCCTCTTTGTTAAAAAACTCTTCGGATCTTAAAGTTAGCTTCAGATTTTCAGAGTTATAGTTAGATTTGAATAGTGGCATTAATTTAATATTTGCCAATTTACTCTCTGTTTCAGGAATGATGACAGATCTGCCGATGACAACTTTGTCGCTACCAGAAGCTCTTTGTGAATAAAAAGAGTAGAGAATATCTCCAACTCCCTTAACTTTTTTTGCAGATCCGGATGGCTCCTTCACGCATATATACATGTTATCTTTTGCCCTGGTAAATGACACGTAGGCTAAATTCATATTATCAACTACCCTTAGAAAATCTTCACGTTTAAGATCGTCAAAGAAATGAGTGTCGGCAAGCTTTTCACTTTTCAAAACAGGTACTATCGACAATTTGTTAAACGGTTCAAGGTTGGGTTTACACCAGATAATATCAGACTTACCTTTGAACTCAAAATCAGTGAATGGCACAATAACTGTTGAAAATCCCAATCCTTTTGATTTATGGATGGTAATTACTCTTACAGCTTCATCCCCCTCAGGTGCCGGGACAGTTAATTTGGCTGAATTTGTATTCCACCATTCAAGGAAGGAGGCAATATCTGCCCGGTTTGTTTTAATATAGTCTTTTACCTGGTCAATAAATGAGATTATATATGCAGATTCAGAGATTTTAATCTCTACGGGCAGCAATTCGGCAAGGCTTTCACACATTTCATATAATGGCAAATATGACAGACTGTTTACCACATCTAAATCAAATCCGGAAAATTTTGCATATATATTATTGACTGCATCTGACGGATTACTAAAATACTTTAGCTGAGACACTATTGCTGAGACCGATGATGCTGACGACAAAAAAAGTGAGTCACCTGAAATTACTTTATAACCTGAATCAATCAGATATTCTGCAACTAAAGATCCTTCGGTATTCTTTCTAACCAAAACTGCAATATCACTTAATCTTCCGCCACATTTCACTACTGATTCAACAGATTCCCTGACAAATGAAAGTGCTGCATCAACCGGTTCATCAATCTGATTTGAAATTAACTTGATCTCTACATAGCCTTTCCTGTTTTCACGGGATTTTGGCTGCCTTTGTTCAACCGAGGAGTAGATTGAAGCAACGCTCTCTTCTTCAGCAAATTCTATTTCCAGGAGTTTATCACATGATTTTGCAGCAAAAGGGAAGAACTCATTGATAAACTCAATAATCTCTTTTCCTGATCTCCAGTTCTCAGTTAAAGATGAATAACTAATCTCATCCTCCCTAAAGTCATTAAAAACACCCTTATTCAATAAGGTCCAGTCTGAGCCCCTGAATCTGTATATACTCTGCTTTTCATCACCAACAATTAAGTTCGTAAATCCGGACGACAAACTGTTTAACAGCAAGGGTCTAAAGTTCTCCCACTGCATCAGAGAGGTATCCTGAAACTCATCAAGCATAAAATGGTCTGTTCTTGAACCAATCTTTTCAAATATAAAGGGAGTATCACTGCCATCTATTATTGAATTTAAAAGCTCTGATGTTTCAGATATGAGCATGACCCCATTTTCTGCTGTGACAGCGTTAACACTCTCCTGAACATCTGTTAAGAGTCCTAGTGCGTAAAGATTATCAATGATAACACATGCTGTTGAATAATCTCTGTAACTACTCTCTTCAAATTCAATAATATTATTTATTAACTCCCCTAATTTCAACCTTTCAGCTAATCTTCCCTTAGCAGATAATTCCGGATAATCTTTAAGGTTACTTTTGGTAAACCAGGCATCAAATCCCTCTGCAGCCTTGTAAAATGCAGATTTTGATGCAGAATAATCACCATTAAGTATTTTTTTAAATCTATGTGCAAATGATCTTCCCTTCCCATTGAAATCATCGGCTCTTAAATTTGATTGTTTAAGAATACTAGATCCGGCCAATGCAAATTCTCTTAACTGATCTTCATACCTCCTGGAAATATCTCTTAACACAGATGAGTAATCTGCAATTATCTCCTTGTCAAGAAAGTTTGTTCCCTCCCCTTTAACCGCTGATTTAAATGCCTCTTTAAAAAGTTGAGAAGCAGAGCTAATTATTGTAGATTTAACATCCCAGCTTTTCCCTGAATCAATTCTTTGCACGGAGAGCTCCATAATCCATTCAATAAGTCTCCTGTTTTCTTCGTTGTCAAGATTATAAAGAATTCTGTCAATAGCTTGAATAAGAATCATGTCACTATTCAGTTCTACTCCATAGGATGTGTTTTTTCCTATTTCACGAGCAAAGGCTCTTAACGTTTGCTGGAAAAACTTATCAATTGTACTTATATTAAAAGACGAATAATCATGCAATATATTTTTAAGAAGCATATCAGCCGAATGGTCCCCTTTTGTTGCTTCTGTAAAAAGATATTCAATGACCCTCCTCTTCATCTCTTCTGTTGCTTTATTTGTAAATGTGACCGCAAGAATTTTTCTGTATGCCCTGTCGTCACCCCTCAGGAGTCTCAGATATTCCTGAGTAAGCCTGTGTGTTTTACCTGAACCTGCAGATGCTCTGTATATCTTTATCTCTCCCATCTTATCTGCATATTTGTTTAAACGGACAATATTCACAACTCTTAAGATTCTCTGTCTGTACAAAAGGTATACTTGGACTTAGTATTTCTGATATTTTTTCTGTTAGAAGTTCCCTGAACTCTGAAACCTCTGCAGAACCTGATGATTTATCATATTTACTTCCCAATTCCCGCAAGAAATATGGAGAGAGTATTGTGTTCTCTTCGGGTGCAACCATAGAAGCATAAAGAAATAGTTGAAAAAATACAGATGTCTTTTTGTTTGAGTTGGGTTCAAAAAGAGATGCAATAGACTCCATACTGTCCGGGCTCCCTCCTGTCTTGTAATCCACAATTCTCAGCACCCCTTCCTGTCTGTCCATCCTGTCAATAAATGCTTTCAGATAGGCATTATTACCATCTTTCAATTTAATTACATTATTGACTCTCTTTTCAGATTCAATGTATTTGAATGAAGTTAGTGACAAATCATATTGCAGAATTTTTTGAATATATCTTTCTATTAAGCCGCAAATAATATAGTTGTAACCCTTAATCTCATTAATGCCTTTTTCTTTTTTGAACTCTGAGTCAATTAGCGATCTGATAGAAGAACTCCCGGCTATCTTTTGCTTAATATCATCTGCTGTTACAATCTTCCCCTCAAAGTCTTTATAGAGAATTGCCATTGAATTGTGCAAAATGGTACCAAACGTTTTAGCCTCAACAGATTCAGTCAATTCATCCTCCTCTTTAACATCCTCAATTTGTGAAAAATAAAATTTAAGCGGACATGTGATGTAAGTAGATAATGATGATGCAGAAAAGCTTCTCTCCCCATTGACAAAAGAGTTGAGTTGTTTAATTATTCTTGTACTCTTTTCAATAATTATCCTCTTTTTTACTTTTCTTGTAACAACTCCGGATGATACCTTTTCAATCAGAGGTAACCGATAGTGATATTTTAACTGAAGGATAAATCTG
Organism: uncultured Bacteroidota bacterium; assembly: GCA_937901965.1. Classification (GTDB taxonomy): domain Bacteria; phylum Bacteroidota; class Bacteroidia; order Bacteroidales; family UBA932; genus Bact-08. The sequence goes on along the minus strand of CALGSW010000010.1, from coordinate 83,993 downwards.
CTTTGCTCACCACTCAGAAGTCCCTCGCTCCTTGTATCGTGTAATAACCAAACACGTTTAGCCCTGTAAATTGTTCTGTAAAAATTATACGAAGAGACAGCGTCGGCATATTCATTGTCTGGAAGTGAGAATGCCCTTCTTAAATTTACAGGAATAAATGAAGTGTTAAAATTTCTTGCCGGAAATACCCCTTCGTTCATGGAGCAGATAATCAAATTTTCAAAATCCAGACACCTGGTTTCAAGAACTCCCATAATTTGCAAACCGGCTAAAGGTTCACCCTTAAATGGTACAGATGTTGTATTTACGAGTTGTTTTAATAGTCTGAGGAATGTTCTGAAAGACATTGAAATATTCAAATCCTTTATTTTCACAACAAGTGTGTAGAAATAATATATCAACTCTTTATCAAATTTGTTAATCTCTTTATTTATAACTATATAATCTAGTATTTCAAGAATATAGGTACACAATATTTTAATATTCTCCTCAGAGATTTCCTCAGTAAAATTAAATTTTTTAAATATTAGACTCAGTAAATTATCATTTTCAAAAATTGAATGGGGTACATATATCATATTATTGGTGATAATCTCCTTTTCAATTTTAAATGAGTTATCTCCTGTTACCCCTTTAACATATGTATGCCTGAGTATGGGAAGTACTTTCCTGTAGTACATACCACCGGCCTGAAGTTCAACAAGTGCCTCTGCAAGAGATACAACGGAGGCCTCTCTTAAAGGATATCCCATTGTAATGTTTATATCCCCGTCGCTGTCACTCAGTGATCTAATCATTGAAGTAAGAAGTGACTCGTCAGGGAGAATTATTGCACTATTTATACCTGCTGGAAGTGTTGACGCAATTTCTCCGGCAATTTTTGCCTGTCCCACTGATGTTGGGGCTCCTATGACTTCAATTTCAGGAGTAAAATTCGCATTAAAATTAAGTGTTATGGATGATGGGTACTTAAGTTGATTTTCTCTGATAAATACTGAAGCCTTGTTTGAAAAATCATTTACCATCTCTCCACAATAGTCCCAGTAAAAATCTCCCTTGTCTGAACTCCTTATATAGTTCATAACTGTTTTTTCACATTCATTCAATGCGTTAAAACCAATGAATACTATCTTTTTATATTTTTTTATAAACTTATCTATTTCAGAAGTATCTCCATTGAGTATTGCAACTGCAATCTTCCTGTATATCATCCCTTCGTAACCGGAATTCTCAGATTGAAGATCATCATTAAGTTTAGTATAGAGAGGAAGCATCAGAGACCAGAGAGACTTAAACTTATCTTTTTTTATACTCTCCTCACCATTATGAAAATTAGACCAGAAGCTCTTTATTGCATTAAACTGTCTTTCACTTAAAAATGAATAATCGGCATCAAGCTCTTTTAGATCCTTTACATTTGAAAACAGCTTTCTGGCATCGGTAAGAAACTTATCAGTATCATCAAAATCTGAAAGGAGTGTCTCCCCCCAGTATACAAAATCATCAAATGATTCAGGAGATTCGTTTAATAAAGAGTATATTTTATAGAGTTTATAAACACAATCCAGTTTCTCAGCCTTTTTCAGTCTTGACAGCTCGGTAAAAAGGTCTGAAATAGTAATTAGTTTGGGTGAGAATATTGGTTTGTCTATCAATGCCCCCAATTCTCTCTGAAAAAAAAGTGCAGCTCTTCTGCCGGGAAAAACAAAACATAATTTTGAGATATCCTCCCGCTCTTTTTCAAGAAAAGCTTGTGCAATTTTTCCAAGAAACTCCATCAGATATTTCTTGATTTCAATTCTTTAGCCTTGTCTTCAAAACCAGGTTTCCCAAGAAGTGCGAACATATTTACTTTATAGTCCTCTACGCCCGGTTGGTCAAAAGGGTTAACATCTAGCATATAGGCACTTATTCCACATGCTTTTTCATAGAAATAATAGAGTGCTCCAAGATTAAATTCATCAAGTTTATCAATTGAAATTCTGATATTTGGAACCCCTCCGTCAATATGTGCTATCCTGGTCCCCAATTCTGCCATTTTATTGCACTCCTCTAATCTTTTGCCAGAAAGAAAATTCAGACCATCAGAATTATCTGGATCATTCTGAATTTTCAGACTCCTTGAAACATTATCCACGCTGACTACAGTTTCAAAAAGAATCCTTTCCCCGTCCTGGACATATTGTCCCATTGAGTGGAGGTCTGTAGTAAAGTTAACTGACGCTGGAAAAATCCCCCTTCCCTCTTTGCCCTCACTCTCTCCGTAAAGCTGCTTCCACCATTCGGCTACATACTGTAATTTTGGATTATAATTTACAAAAAGCTCAATTTTTTTACCGGATTCATAAAGAGCATTTCTTACTGCTGCATATTGCAATGCCGGATTCCTATCTGATTTTTGAGAGGAGATTCTTCTCATTTCTGCAGCTCCTTCAAGCATTCTTTCAATATTAAATCCGGCAATAGAAATAGGAAGTAAGCCTACAGGTGTCAATACAGAGAACCGCCCTCCTACATCATCAGGAATTACAAAAGTTCTGTAACCATCTCTATCTGCTAATTGTCTTAATGCACCTTTAGATTGATCTGTAATTGCAACAATCCTTGAAGCAATATTTGTTTTTCCGTACTTTTCCTCAAGGTGTCTCTTAATTACTCTAAAAGCGACAGCAGGTTCAGTAGTTGTACCAGACTTTGAAATAACTATAGCTGCATACTCTTTTTTATCCAAAAGTTCAGTTAACTCTGAGAGATACTCTTCAGACATGTTTTGTCCTGCAAAAACAATAGCAGGATTTAATCCCTTTCCTAAATGAATTTGAAATGGATTTGACAAAGCTTCAATAGTTGCCTTTGACCCTAAATATGAGCCTCCTATACCAATAACAACAACTACTTCAAATCTCCTTTTCCACTCATCAGAAATGGACTTAATCTCTTTAACAATATCTGGTGATATTGAGGATGGTAAATCAAGCCAGCCAAGAAATTCATTTCCCTTGCCTGATCTGCTCTCCAATATATCTAATGCTTTATGAGCTCTTTCAAAAGCATTTTTATATCTCTCCTCACCTACAAAAGGCAGTGCAGATGAAAATTCAAATTTTATAATATTATCCATATTTTATTGTAATTGCTCTGTCAATTGTTTAATAATGTATGCCGGATACTTGTGTTCATACAAGATCTTGTACATTGCCTCTGCAACAGGCATATGTATCTTAAATTTCTGATTAATTTCATGAATGCATCTTGTTCCGTAGTAACCTTCAGCAACCATATTCATTTCATGTTGAGCAGACTGAACTGAGTATCCTTTGCCTACCATTGAGCCGAATGTTCTGTTTCTGCTGAACTGAGAATAGCATGTAACAAGAAGATCACCAAGATATGCAGATGTAGATGTGTGCCTGTTTTTATCCGGGTGGCTGGCGTGAAGAAAATCTCTCATCTCATGGAAAGAGTTAGTTATTAGTACAGCCATAAAATTGTCACCATACCCCAAAGAGTGACATACCCCGGCAGCTACAGCATAAATGTTTTTTAACACAGCTGCATATTCAACACCGTAAATATCAGTTCCCGGAATTGTTCTGATGTAGCTGCATGCAAAAATATCGCATAGTGAGCGTGCAACTTCAATGTGTTTACTTGATAGTGTAAGGTATGACAGCCTCTCCATAGCAACCTCCTCAGCATGGCATGGTCCGCTGACTACACCAATTCTGCTGAACGGTACTTGATGATTAATGTGAAAATACTCAGCTATTGAAATATTATCCACAGGAACCATACCCTTTATTGCAGTAATAATAAATTTGTCTTCAAGATCACATCTGATCTGGACAGCCATGTCCATAAAATAGGCCGAAGGAATTGCAAAAAGTAAAACATCTGCTTCACAAATAACTTCGTTAATATCTGTTGACAGTTTTAGTCTATTCGGATCAAATTGAACTGCCTGAAGATAATAAGGATTATGTCCAGTATTCATGAGTTGTTCAATTGACTCTTCATCCCTGATATACCATGAAATTTTCTCCTGATGATTCAACAATAACTTTGCAAGTGCTGTTGCCCAGCTTCCTCCTCCAATCAGTGCAAAACGCAATCCCTCCCTCTCTAAAATATTTTCCATTTCTATTGAATGTGAATTTATTTGCTTCAAATCATTATACAAATATACCTATTTTGTTATACTTCTTAAATAATTCTTTTACTTTTGCATTATTCTTCAACAGAAGCAAACTAATGAATATAAATACATTACATAATAAAGCACTAGATCTCCAGCCATTAACTATGGAAGAGGGACTCATACTGTACAAGAACGAAGAACCTGCAAAACTTTTGTCACTTGCACAACAGTTAAGATTTATTCACGTCCCTGATAAAAAAGTGAGTTGGCAAATTGACAGAAATATAAATTATACTAATGTCTGTATATCTGGATGTCTGTTTTGCAATTTTCATTGCAAATTTTCTGAAAAGGACAAATCCTATACTATTAGCAGAGAGGAACTTAAAGAAAAAATAGATCAGCTTAGGGAACTTGGTGGTGATCAGATACTTCTCCAGGGTGGCTTACATCCGCATTATGATATAACATATTACGAGGAACTTCTTAAAACAATAAAATCTATAGATCCACTTATAAAACTCAATGCATTTGGACCACCTGAAGTTTCTCACATTGCACGGCTAAGTTCTCTCTCCATTAAAGATACACTTCAGAGGTTAGTTGATGCCGGATTAGATACACTACCAGGTGCCGGAGCTGAGATTCTATCAGACCGCGTCAGAAAAACCCTCTCTCCGGGGAAACCAACTTCAAAACAGTGGCTTGATGTTATGGCAGAAGCACATAAGATGGGCCTCGGCACAACTGCAACAATGGTGTATGGTCATATAGAGACTCTGGAAGAGAGGCTTGAACACCTTATTGCCATAAGAGAGCTACAGAGTGTAAAACCAAAAGACATGCCCGGATTCAGAGCATTCATAGGCTGGCCTATGCAAACTGAAGGCACCAAACTTGCAGCAAAATTCATTACAAATAAGTTAACTGCAATAGAGCATCTTAAAATGACAGCCATCAGCCGGATTATGCTTAACAACATAAAACACATACAAGCATCATGGCTGACAGTAGGAAAAGAGATTGGCATGCTTGCACTCCACTCTGGAGCAGACGATATGGGATCCATAATGATAGAAGAGAATGTAGTCTCTTCAGCAGGAGCTGATCACAAAATGGGAATTACTGAGATGCACAAAACAATAAAGGAGGCCGGCTTTGAACCTTGGCTGAGAGGTCAGGATTACAGACCAAGAGTCATCTCTTCCTCATTAATGTAACCCTCATCTTTCATCAGCGATTCTTTTTTTGACGCTTCAACTGCGAGGGTATCACATCTTTCATTCTCCGTATGTCCGGAGTGACCTTTTATCCATACAAGTTTTACATTATGTTGTCTGTATATTGACAGGAATCTGATCCACAAATCTCTGTTTTTCTTGCCGGAAAAATTTTTCATTTCCCATTTTAGCAGCCACCCTTTATTTACTGCATCGCATACATAAGAGGAATCTGAATATACAGTTACATTTGAACCCGATTTTTTAAGAGCCTCAAGTCCGACGATTACAGCAAGAAGCTCCATTCTGTTATTAGTTGTTTTTAAAAAACCCTCCGAGAGCTCTTTAATATATCTGCCACTTCTAAGCAGTACACCATATCCTCCCGGGCCGGGGTTGCCACGAGAAGCCCCATCTGTATACAGCTCAATCATTTCCTCTGGAAGCAGGTATTTCAACTTTGAGAGGATTTTTTCTTATCTCCTCGTATTCAAGTCTCTTTTTGAATATGTCAATAGCACTGTAAATTGCATTAAGCATTGAAGTATGGTTTGCAATCCCCTTACCTGCAATATCATAAGCTGTACCGTGATCAGGAGAAGTTCTAACAACCGGTAAACCCGCAGTATAATTTACCCCCCCTTCAGCAGAGAGAGCCTTAAAAGGTATTAATCCCTGGTCATGGTACATTGCTAGTACAGCATCAAATTTTTTACAAAGAGATGAGGCAAAAAATCCATCAGGTGCAAATGGTCCAAAAACTAGCTCTCCATCAGATTTGATCTCATCAATAGCTGGCTTTATAATTTCTATCTCCTCCTTCCCGAGAACTCCGTTTTCACCGGCATGAGGATTAAGAGAGAGTAAGGCAACCTTAGGATATTCAATTGCAAAATCCCGCCTTAAAGAGTCTAATAAAATCTTGCATTTTTTTACAATTTTTTCAGATGTAATAGAAGATGGAACTTCTTTAAGCGGTATATGGTTTGTTACTACACCCACCTTTAAAGTTGCAGATATCATAAACATTAAGGTATCAGATCTATCAAATTCCTTTGCAAGATACTCTGTATGACCGGGGAAATTAAATCCCTCAGCTTGCATTGAGGCTTTATTAAACGGACCTGTAACTAAAACATCTATATCCCCGCTTCTCAAATGGTTTATTGCTTTATCAAGAGATAAAAATGCACCTCTGGAGCTTTCTGGAGTAGATTTTCCGGGATCGGCAGAAACACTTTCAGGGACACAATTGATAATATTAATCCTTTTATGGTGAATTTCTGACGGATTTGTAATCAGATTAACCGTAAGGTTTTCTGCATCTTGTATCTGTTTCTTATAGTAACCAAAAAGCTTAGAAGACCCATAAAGCACTGGTGTGCAAAGCTCAATAATTCTGTTATCTGAAAGTGCTTTAATTATAACCTCGTATGATATGCTATTGCTGTCACCCTGAGTGATGCCAACTACTATTTTATTACTCATTTCTGCCTGTTCAAGAATTTTGCTGCAAGATACAAAAATCTGACAAGATTGTTAACTTTGCAATATGCCTGGTATTCTTGACAGTGAAATAAAATTTCTAACCGGAGTTGGACCCCGGAGAGCAACATTACTTGAAAAGGAATTGAACATCAAAACCTTTGGCGACATGTTGCTTTTCTTCCCTTTCAGATATATTGACAGAAGCAGGATTTACACTATTAATGAGATAGAACCCTCAATGAGCTACATTCAGCTTAGAGGCAGAATCAGCAGAATGAATCAGATTGGAGAGAGAGGCCCCGGAAAAAGGCTTGTAGTAACTCTTACTGATACTACAGGCTCAATAGATTTAGTTTTCTTTCAGGGTATAAAGTGGATTAAAGAGAGGATAAAATTAAACCAGGAGTATATAGTTTTTGGCAAACCGACAATCTTCAATCAAACTATTAATATAGTACATCCTGAAATAGACCTGACTACAGAAGAGAATCCCTATTATGTAGGGAATATGCTGGGTGTTTACTCATCAACTGAGAAATTACGCAGTGGAGGAATGAGTAATAAAGTGATTGCAAAACTTCAGGCTACACTATTAAAACAGTGCTATGAGGCTATAAAAGAGACACTACCAATTTGGCTGACAGAAGAGAAAAGGTTTATGTCATACAGGGAGGCTCTGCAAAACATTCATTTCCCAGCTGATATTAAAAAACTTGCGGCTGCACAGTTCAGACTTAAATTTGAAGAACTTTTCTATTTACAGGTCTCTTTGCTGAAACAAAAAGGCTTAAGAGAGAGGAATTTGAGAGGTATTCCAATGCCAAGAGTCGGTGAATTTTTCAACATTTGTTATTCAAAGATGCCGTTTGAACTGACTAATGCACAGAAAAGAGTAATCCGTGAAATTAGAGAGGATTTCAAATCCGGAAGGCAGATGAACAGGCTTTTACAAGGTGATGTAGGGAGTGGCAAAACCATGGTTGCAATTCTATGCTCTCTACTTGCTGCTGATAACGGATTCCAGTCTTGCATAATGGCACCAACTGAAGTGCTTGCAAATCAGCACTACAATGGCTCATTGACTCTATTGTCTGAAACTGGAGTCAAAACAGCACTTCTTACCGGAAATACAAAAGCAAAAGAGCGGCGAGAAATTTTAGAGGGAATCTCAAACGGATCAATACATATTCTGTTTGGCACACATGCTTTGATTGAGGATAATGTACAATTTGAGAATCTTGGTTTTGCGGTTATAGACGAACAACACAGATTTGGAGTTGAGCAAAGAGCCAAACTTTGGAGCAAAAATGCTGAAATAATCCCTCATGTTCTGGTTATGACGGCAACACCTATTCCAAGAACTCTGGCAATGACACTATACGGCGATCTTGATGTTTCTGTTATTGATGAACTTCCTCCTGGCCGGAAAAGTATCAGAACAATGCATACTACGGAATCTTACAGAAAGAAGATTTATGAATTCATGAAGGATGAAATAGCAAAAGGCAGGCAGGTATTTATAGTTTATCCTTTGATCAACGAAAGTGAAACACTGGATTACAAAAATCTGCAGGATGGCTACGAAAATATAATCAGAGAATTTCCTGCGCCTCAATATGTAACAGCTGTTGTGCACGGCAAACAGAAGAATGAAGACAAGGCATATGACATGGCTCTGTTTGCATCCGGCAAGGCGAACATTTTAGTCTCAACATCTGTTATAGAGGTAGGAGTAGATGTTCCAAATGCATCAGTAATGATGATTGAAAGTGCAGAAAGATTCGGCCTGTCTCAGCTTCATCAGCTCAGAGGCAGGGTTGGCAGGGGAAGTGACAACTCGTATTGTATTCTCATGACGGGTCACAAACTGACTAAAGAGTCAAAACAGAGGATAGAACTTATGTGCTCAACTCAGGATGGTTTTGAACTTGCAGAGGCTGATATGAGAATGAGGGGCCCCGGTGACCTGGAGGGGACACAACAGAGCGGACTGCCGGTTGAATTAAGGCTTTCAGACCTTTCCAAGGATTCACAGATTCTTGAAGAGGCTAGAAAGACAGCTATATCTCTGCTTCAGAAAGATCCTTTACTTGAAAGTATTGAAAATAGTATTGTAAAGGAACATCTTTCGAAAATTAAAGGAATAAAAGAGGACTTTTCCAGAATCAGTTAAAAAAAATTGTAGTTATGAAATATATTGGAGCACATGTTAGTTCTTCAGGCGGAGTTGAGAATGCACCTGTAAATGCTAAAGAGATAGGTGCTACGGCTTTTGCCCTTTTTACAAAAAATCAGAGGCAGTGGGTATCTGCACCTCTATCTGAAAAAAGCATTAAGAATTTCAAGCAAAGGTGTGAAGAATTTAATTTTAAACCATTTCAAATTCTCCCTCACGATAGTTACCTGATAAACTTAGGTCATCCCGAACAGGAGGGTCTGGAAAAATCAAGATCTGCATTTTTGGATGAAGTACAGAGATGTGAACAACTTGGGTTAGACAGGTTAAATTTTCATCCTGGCAGTCATCTTGGTAAAATTTCAATAACAGAATGTTTATCAAGAATCGCAGAATCCATAAACATAACATTGGATAAAACATCCGGCGTGTCTGCTGTCATAGAGAACACCGCCGGCCAGGGCACTAATCTCGGTCACACTTTTGAGCAGATAGCTGAAATTATTGATAAAGTTGAAGATAAAAGCAGAGTAGGTGTATGCATAGACACATGTCACTCTTTTGCAGCCGGATATGATCTCTCTACTATTCAAGGTTTTAATAAAGCATTTGACGATTTTGAGAGAATAATCGGATTCAGATACCTTAAAGGAATGCACCTTAATGATGCAAAAAAGGGGCTTAACTCTCGTGTAGACAGACATGATTCCCTGGGTAAAGGGGCTCTTGGTGAAGAGACATTTAAGCTACTCATGAGAGATAATAGATTTGACAATATCCCAATGATTCTTGAGACTCCTGATTTTGAAATATGGAGTCAGGAGATTGCTTTACTAAAAAGTTGGACATGGAACAAATAGCAATTTTTGCAGGAGGATGCTTCTGGGGTGTAGAGCATCTCTTTAGGCAACTTCCCGGTGTATTAATGGTGGTTTCTGGCTATACCGGTGGCACACTGGAAAACCCTACTTATGAGGACGTTTGCAGTGGTTTATCTGGACATGCAGAGGCAGTTCAGGTTACTTATAATCCTGATAAAATATCATATAAGGATTTGACGATTTACTTTTTTGAAATTCATGATCCGGAGCAGGTTGACAGACAAGGTCCGGACAGAGGAACTCAATACAGATCTGAAATATTTTATTTTAACGAAGATCAGAAGAAGGTTGCAAACGAACTTATAAATGTTCTCAACACAAAGGGATATAGAATCGCAACAAAAGTCACTCCTGCCTCAAGATTCTATCCTGCAGAGAACTATCATCAGCGCTATTATATAAAAAAGGGAGGACAACCCTATTGCCACTCATATAAGAAGAGGTTTTAAAGATGAAGGACCTGACACAGGGGAAAGAGGGCAGACAAATAATATATTTTGCAATTCCCATGATTATTGGGAATATTTTTCAACAACTGTACAACATAGTTGACAGTATTGTAGTGGGAAAATTTATTAGTTCCGTAGCCCTGGCAGCAGTTGGTGCCAGCTTTCCGATTCTCTTTACGCTCTCTGCACTTGTTGCCGGTATAACCATTGGGGGATCTGTCCTTGTAGCTCAGTATTTTGGAGCAAAAGATTATAACAGGGTTAAAATCACATCAGATACTCTTCAGATCTTCCTTCTGTTCAGTTCTATTATTCTTTCAATTGTCTTTTTTATATTCAGTGAATCCATTTTCAGGATGCTATCTATCCCGGAAGAGGTATTACCTGATGCTGTCAGATATTTTGACATTGTTATACTCACCACTACCCTACCCTCGTTTATGCTTTTTGGTATTGCTGCAATACTGAGAGGAGTAGGAAATTCACTAACGCCAATTTATTTCACAGTAGGTTCAATTATTTTGAACATGTTTCTAGACCTGATTTTTGTGCTATGGTTTGGCTGGGGTATTGATGGTGTCGCATGGGCAACAGGAATATCTTCTGTACTTGCATGGCTGGCTCTTTGGTACTTTCTTAACAGCAAAAAAGATAGTATTATCAAGTTTAATCTAAACTGGAAAAGATGGCAGTTTGACTGGGAAAATTTCAGATTGTCATTAAAAATAGGATTGCCTTCCGGAGTTCAGCAAACGCTTGTGGGTTTGGGAAACATGGCTTTACTGGGTATAGTCTCGCCGTTTGGTGTAGCAACATTGGCTGCCTATACTGCTGCAGGCAGAGTAGATATGTTCGTATCTATGCCTGCTATGAATCTGGCTGCGGCATTATCTTCATTTGTTGGTCAAAATCTTGGAGCAGGCAGATTTGACAGGATAAGAAACGGACTATGGGCTACTCTTAAATACTCAACTGCTATTTGTATAGGACTCACAGTTGTTGTTATTCTTTTAGGAGAACAAATAATGTATCTGTTCGTTGAATCAGGATCTGCCCACTATAGTGAAATAATAAGAATAGGAAAGGAATACCTGGTAATTGTTACTTCATTTTACATAATTTTCAGCACTATGTTTGTTGTTAATGGAGTTACAAGAGGAGCCGGAGCTACATTCGTACCTATGCTTATAACAACTCTGTCACTATGGATAATAAGAATTCCTCTTGCCTACTTTTTATCTGACTTGTTTGGTGCACAAGGTATTTGGTGGTCTATTCCTGCCGGATGGACCGTAGGATGTATTGGAGCAATCCTATATTACAATTCAGGTTTATGGAAGAAGCATCGGGTTAAAACGGTAAGCGCTTAAGAAATCTGTTTAAGATTGTGTCCAGGCAGATTTTAATCCTACTGTTTTATTGAAAATCAGTTTGGTTTCAGTTGACTCTGAATCTTTCACAAAGTAGCCATTTCTTTCAAACTGAACAGCAATTTCTGATTTATCCTCAGCTAGAGCAGGTTCTGAAAAACCTCTTTTAACTATCAGAGATTCTGGATTCAGAAAGTCAATATAACTTTTACCTTCTGGTAAAGAGTCCATATCAGACTCAGTAAAAAGTCTGTCAAAGAGTCTTAGTTCAGATTCAACAGAGTGTTTAAGAGATACCCAGTGTATTGTGCCCTTAACAGACCTCCACTCACCACTTCCGGGTCTGCTGTCTGGATCGTATGAACATATTATTTCAATAATATTTCCCTCTGAGTCTTTTTTTATCTCTTCACACTTAATTATATATGAATATTTTAACCTAACCTCTCCACCTGGTCTTAATCTAAAGTACTTCTTAGGAGGCTCCTCCATAAAATCCTCTCTTTCAATATAAAGCTCTCTTGAGAATGGAATATCTCTTGTTCCCTCCTCAGGGTTTTCCTGATTTACTGGTGCTTTAAATATCTCTACCTTATCTTCAGGATAATTCCTAATGGTCAGCTTAACCGGATCTATTACAGTCATATATCTGCTGGCTCTCTTATTCAGATCTTCTCTGACACACCATTCAAGAAGGGAAAGATCAATAATATTATCTCTCTTTGCAACTCCAACCTTATCTGCAAAGAGCCTTATACTCTCAGGAGTAAATCCTCTTCTTCTAAGTCCGCATATTGTAGGCATTCTTGGATCATCCCATCCGGAAACGAAACCGTTTTTAACAAGTTCAAGGAGCTTTCTCTTGGACATAACTGTATATGTCAGATTTAGTCTTGCAAATTCATATTGTCTGGATGGAAAAATTTCAAGTTTTTCAATAAACCAATCATAAAGAGGTCTGTGTACATCAAATTCAAGTGTGCATATTGAATGAGTTATCCTTTCAATAGAGTCGCTTTGTCCGTGCGCATAGTCATACATAGGATATATGCACCATTTGTCACCTGTTCTGTGGTGATGAGTATGAATAATCCTGTATAAAATAGGGTCTCTCATTAACATGTTTGTATGCGACATATCAATCTTAGCTCTGAGTACCTTCTCACCATCTTTATATTCTCCGTTTCTCATTCTGGCAAACAGGTCCAGATTCTCTTCAACCGATCTGTCTCTCCACTGACTAGGCTTTCCTGGACGAGTTATTGTACCCCGGTTTTCTCTTATCTCTTCCTGTGTTTGATCATCAACATATGCATATCCCTTTCTGATTAAAGTTCTGGCCCATTCATAAAGCTGTTCAAAATAATCAGATGCATAATATTCAGCCTCCCAGTCAAAGCCAAGCCACTTGACATCCTCTTTAATAGAGTCAACATATTCAACATCCTCTTTAGTGGGATTTGTATCATCAAACCTTAAGTTAGTTTTACCCCCATATTTCTTTGCGAGACCAAAGTTTAAACAGATACTTTTTGCGTGACCTATATGTAGATAGCCATTTGGCTCAGGGGGAAACCTGGTCAGTATTGATTTATGTTTTCCTTCTGCTAAGTCTTTCTCAATAATCTCTTCAAGAAAATTTAGCTGACGCTCTTCTGCCGCAACACTTCTGATCTCTTCCATACTATTTCATTTATGAACCGCAAATATAAAGATTTCTTGCTTAACTTTGCGTTACCTCATAACAACTAAAACCGTATACTATGCTAATGTCTATGACAGGCTTCGGAAAGGCAGAGGCTGCCATACCTGCAGGAAAAATTACTGTTGAGATAAAATCTGTTAATGGAAAAAGTGCAGATATCAATCTGAAAACTCAATATATACCACGAGATAAAGAACTTGAAATCAGGCAAACTCTATCGAATTTACTTGGAAGAGGGAGTATTGATCTTTACATATCTTTTGAGAATAATGAGGAGAACACAGGAAAACATATAAACAGTGATGCATTTCAATCATACTGGATACAAATTTCTGAACTCTGTAATAAACTAGGGATTGAGTTTAGCGAAAAAGAGATTCTTCCTGTAATTCTTAAAATGCCTGATGTAACCGAGTCTGCAAAGCCGGTAGAAGCTGAAACAATCTGGCCTCAGCTTAAGGACTGTATTGTAAGGGCAGCAGAATCCTTGAATCAGTTCAGATCTGCTGAAGGATCAAAATTGGAGTCAGATATCAGGGAGAGAATTGCTTTAATACTTACTCTTCTGGAAAAAACCGAGAGGCTTGACTCGCTAAGGAATGACGCGGTAAGGGCAAAGTTGTTGTCAAAATTTGCTGAGTCCGGACTAAAAGCAGATGAAAACAGATTTGAACAAGAGATAATCTATTATCTTGAAAAGCTTGATATAACTGAAGAGAAGGTTAGATTAAAACAACATTGCAACTTTTTTATTCAAACAATAGAGAATGAGACAATGCCAGGCAAAAAACTTGGATTCATAACCCAAGAGATAGGAAGAGAGATAAACACTCTTGGTTCAAAAGCAAATTTTGCAGAGATTCAAAGAGTAGTGGTAGGGATGAAAGAGGAATTGGAAAAGATTAAAGAGCAAACACTCAATATATTATAAACTTGGAATAATATTCTTGCAACTTTTTCATGTAAGGGGTCGTCTATATTGCAGAAAATTTAATAACTGCAAAAATCCACTACAATGAAAACAACAATTTGCTCCTTAACTCTAGTCGCCATCATGGCAGCAGCATCAGTCAGCTCTTTCGCAGCTACTTATGCACCACAAGTAAAAAATCCCAAATACGATGCAAGTATTCTGGTAAAAGAGGCATTTAATAATGTTTCAAAAAATTATGAGAAGGAAGACTCTCAACTCTCCGCTTACTACAAAGAGACTGTTCAGAAGGACTCTTATACTGTTTCACTAAATGAAGCTCTTATAGACGTTGAAAAGGCATCGTACCTCTCTGTAAAGAATGATAAAATTCTTGTAAAGAAGATCAGAAAAAGCAACAGTGCAACAAAAGACCCTATTGTTATTAAACTTAAGGGTGGTCCAAATAATATTGCCAGACTTGATATTATGAAGTATTCACTTCCTGGTTGTGATGTAAGAAAATTTGATGAGATGTATTTTTTTGAATATGACACACCTGTTGAACAGGATGGAAAAATATTCTATGTTGTAAACTTTGATCAGAAACAAGCTTGCGAACAAATTCTTTATAAAGGTAAAATCTATATTGATTCCGAATCACATGCTGTTGCAAAAGTTGAGTTTAGTATGAATGTAGAGGAGAGAGGTGATGCATACCTTTCATTTATTAAAAATAAACCATCACATCTTAAGATTCAAGTCAATGAAGCTAAATATGTTGTGGGTTATAAGAAATACAATGGAAAATGGTATTATGACTTCTCCAGGTCTGACATTGACATCACCGTAAAAAACAAAAAAGAGAAAACTGAAAGTAATTATACAATTACATCAGGAATGGTTGTGACAAATTACAACACTGCATCCACAGGAAACAGCGGCATTCTCTTCAAACCATACGAAATCCTTGCAGACAAAAGCCTTAAAGGTGACGATTCTCTAGAATGGGAGCTATACGACGAATTAATGTTATTGGCAATGCTTTAATCAAAAAGATTCATCAACCAGAAAGCCCTTGTTGCCTCCCTGTCATGAATAGCCTGTAAGCCTCTGTAACCATGAAACCCACCGGGATAAATCATAAGTTCAAACTGTTTGCCAGCTTTCTGTAAAGCATTAATTAACTGAAGTGTATTTTGAAAATGAACATTATCATCTGATGTGCCGTGAGTAATATACAATCTGGAACCCGATTCACTTCTGTATTTGGAAACCAAACCAAGTACAGATGTGCTTTTATATCCCTCGGGATTTTTCAAAGGGGTATCCATATATCTCTCTGTATAGTGGCTATCATACAACTGCCAGTCATAAACTCCTCCCCCTGCAACTCCGTATCTGAAGTATTCCGCTCCCTCTGTCAGCGCGAGCAACGTCATCGTTCCACCATATGAAAAACCTGTGATTCCTATCTTCTGTGGATTTACAAATGGAAGCGAAATTAAATATTTAGCCCAGGTTATATAATCCGCAATCTCCTGTTTACCAAGATTTCTATGAATGAAATTAAGGCCCTCTTTTCCACAATGTCCGGATGCCCTGTGATCAATATTTATCTGTATCACCCCTTTTTTGTACCAGAATTTTGTATCGTCCGAAGGATTCCTCCATGTATCCATTACTGTACCTGAGTTAGGTCCACCATACATATTCACAATGACAGGATATTTCTTAGTTCTATCCATTTTCTCCGGCCAGATGACTGAAGCAGGCAGTCTATAGCCATCAACTGTTGTTATGTACAACATTTCCGCAACAGGCAGAGTCTTCATGTCAACGCCCTCAGCTGCATCTTGTACAACTAGTTGTTCTCCAACTTTAACTGGGCTTCCCTTTTCAATACTCATTATAATAGTTTTTGTCGGTGAATAAACCGATGAGACATTTGCAACGAAGCTCTTTCTGTCAGGAGATAGAGATACAGAGGAGTAGTTCAGGTTTCCATCAGATAACCTTTTAACTTCACTTTTGTTTTTATTTTTATTCCAGGTAAGCAGGTAAAAATCATTCTTTACAGATGTCTCTCTTCTAGCTGTAAAAAATAGTTTTCTGGAACCTTCATCAAATTCAGTAAACCTGATTCCCCAGTTTTTTCCATCTGTTATTCTTAAAAAGACCTTCCCATCATAGCTCTGAAAATAAATATGTTCCCATAATTCAAAATCTCTTACAAAATATAATCCGTCTGATCCAAACCTAACCTCCTCAAGCCAGTCAATCCACGTGTCCTGATGCTCCTTGTAAATAACTCTCTTATTACCATTGTCCCGCTGAACAGAATAGAGCTTGAAATCCGACTGATCCCTATCCATCCATTGCACAAGAAGCTCATTAGAATTACTGTTCCAGTAAGGAGTCCCAAAGTACTGATCATCCATTTCGTTGAAATCTGCCCAAATTACCTCTCCATTTGTGATGTTTGCAAAACCAATTCTAACAAGCGGATTATCATCTCCGGCTTTTGGATATCTTGTCCTTACTACTGATCCGTGTTTTCCTGAAGGCTCGTATATTGGAAACATAGGAACCTTTGAATCATCGAATCTCATAAATGCAATTGACTTACTGTCCGGTGACCACCAAAAAGCCCTGTATCTTGAAGCTCTTCCAAGAATTTCCTCGTAATAAACCCAAGAGGCCCATCCGTTCAAAATTAAATCTGTACCATCATTTGTGTATCTCTTTTCATTAGTCCCGTCAATACTTACTGAGTAAAGATCATTATCTCTTGTAAAAGCGACAAACTTACCATCAGGTGACAATTCGGGATTTTTTTCTTCTGATTTCGTTTCAGTAATCTTAGTCTCTGTCCCGGAAGCTGATATGTAGTAAATATCACCCTCCTTTACCATAACACCGGCCTTTGCCTCCTCAACAGGTTTTGCAACTTCAGCAAATTGTCTGTTTGTAATATTATACTCCTGATAAATTCTCTTGTCTTTTTCAAGACGTGTAAATAACAAAGTGTTATTATCCTTCCATGAAAGGACTGAGGACAATTGTTTTAAATCCTGTGAGTTTAATGTTAATGTATAAAAGGATATACAGATAAGAGTGATAGCCTTTACGCAGTTTTTATTCATATTATTCAAGTTGTTCGTTTACATTTTTGCAAAAAATGAGTCGTTAAAGTTAACAAAATAGATCATTTTTGTAGCTCTTGTAATTGCGGTATAGAGCCATTTAAGATCATCTGTAGTGATTTCTTCTTTCCAGAATGGATTATCAATAAACACTGCTGACCATTGACCACCCTGTGATTTATGGCATGTTATCGCTGATGCAAACTTAACCTGCAAAGCATTGAAATAACGATCCTCTCTTACTGCAGATATTCTTTTACGTTTAGTCTTTATATGAGAGTAGTCCTCCATAATCTCTGCAAATAATCGTTTCTGCTGCTCAGGTCCAAGAGAAGCTGATTCACTCTCCAGTGTATCCAAGATTATTTTAGCTTTGATTTCCAAATTGTCATAATCCGGAAAAGAGAGGATTGCATCTGCAAAAGTAAGTCCGTATCTCTCTTCATAGTTTGAAATTTTAAGAAGTTCCGCTACATCTCCATTTGCAATAAAACCCACATTTTGTGCATCTTCCAGAAATTGATAACAATTCTTTACAATCATAAGTTTATCTCCTCTACCCACGCGCTCCTCTCTGAATAAGACTGAAGATCTGATTCCCCTGTTGTACCTGTTTGCTCTTTTATTTGACCTGCATAAAACAAGTGTTTCATCCTCACCCCACCTATTAAAAGCGCTTTCAAGCTCGTTAATAAGATCCCCACCTGTAATCCTTTTAATGTCTGTGAATTTCCCTAACTCAAATGCTGGAGTCTTATGAACCCCATTTTCAATAAGTTTTCTTAAAATCGTAGCATTGTGAAGTATCCCGGAATCCTCTGCCTGCCTTACAACACTTTTTAATTGTGAGTATTGAATATGTCCGTAGTTTGACATAGATTTATAGTCAAGTGCCTCAGAAAATTCAAAACCCACCGGAGGCAGCTGGGCTGAATCTCCTGTTAGAATAAGTTTATTTCCCTCTCCAGAATAGATATATTGAATTAAGTCATCCAGCAAATGTCCTGAGCCAAAAGAGGATCCGTCACTATCATTTGATATAAGAGAGGCCTCATCAACAATATAGATTGTATCTCTGTTCTGGTTTATGTTCAGAGTGAACAAACCCAAACCATCACTTATTGACCGCTGCCTGTAAATATGTTTGTGGATAGTATATGCTCTTTTTCCGGTATAACCGCTAAGAACTTTTGCAGCCCTTCCGGTAGGAGCCAGCAATATTGAATTCCTCTCAAAAAGATTCAGAACCTTAACAAGTGAAGCCAGAACTGATGTTTTTCCCGTACCGGCATAACCATTAATAACCATTATCTCTTTTGCTCCTGGCAGAGGAGAGGCTCCTGGTGAGAGTACATATTCCGATACTTTCTTTATTAAATCTACCTGACAGGGAGTGGGTTCAAATCCCAAACCATCCAGCATCTTCTTCTCCAAAAAATCAGCAAGCGGCATAGTTCTTATTATCTTTTTCTGAATACAAGAACTATCAGAAGCATTGAATAAATTTCCACACGACCCATTAACATCTGAATTGAAAGCACAAATTTTCCCATTGCTGGAATTTGAGAGTAATTCCCAAGAGATCCAACAGTACCAAAACCCGGTCCTACATTACCCATATTCGCAGCAGAAGCAGTAAAAGCCTCAAGAATGTCAACTCCTAAAAAGGCAAGGATTATTGTTACTACAAATACAATTGACATATATAAAACAATAAACAAAGATGTAGATGTAACAGTTTCCCTATCAAGCACATGATTGCCTAGTTTAACAGGAATGACAGCATTAGGGTGAATTTGTTTTTTCACCTGTGCCTTGAATGCTTTGTAGAAAATCAAAACCCTGTCAACTTTCAAGCCTCCGGAGGTAGATCCGGAACAAGCACACTGCAGAGTAAGAAAAATCATAAGTAATATTGAAAAAGATGGCCATATACTTGAATCTGCACTTGCAAAACCAGTGGTTGTTCCAACAGATATTACCTGAAAAAAGGCATGCCTGGCAGCATGAACCCAATCCGGCTCAATGCCTGAAATTTTCAAGTTTATAGTTATAACAAGCGATATTACAATTATTGATGAAAGATAATATCTTACAACAGGCGATTTCCACAATGGTTGAATTTTTCCGAGTGATGCACTATACAGTAATCCAAAATGCATCCCGGATAGAAGCATGAATACCATGACAATAATATCAATAGAGATAGAGTCATAATAAGCGAGAGAGAGATTTTTCGTACTGAAGCCACCTGTTGCCACAGTAGAAAATGAATGACAAACCGCATCAAAAAGATTCATGCCTGCCAGCATTAACAGCGCTGTCTCAAGAAGGGTTAATCCAAGATATACAGTTGAAATAACCCTTATTGTCTGTTGTGCCCTGAATTTGAAATTATCCTTGGATAAAGAGGATATCTCAAACTTACTCAACATCTTTGATGCAGAAATTGAAGGTAAAATCAGAAGCATAAATAGCACAACTCCCATACCGCCAAGCCAGTGAGTAGAGGCTCTCCAAAAAAGCAGACCTTTTGGCAGCGACTCAACGTTTACTAAAACAGTAGCACCTGTAGTCGTGTACCCTGATACACTTTCATACCAGGCGTTAATTATTGAAAACTCTCCTCCGTATAAGATATATGGAAGCATACCAAAGAGGCAAGAGAAAATCCATGATAACACAACAATAACAAGACCCTCTTTAGCATTGATTTCCCCAGACTTGCTAACAAAGATCAAAGGGAATGAGGCCACCACAGATGTAATTACAGCACTAAGAATTAATGGTGAAAAAGAGTTGTCAAATCCATAAATGATTGAAACCGCAGCAGAAATGAACATAAAAATAGCATTCAGCAGCAGAGCCATACCAATATTTCTCGCTACAATTTTCAGGTTCATTCTCTGGTTTTTTTCAAGTTTTTATGTTCATCTAACAGCGTCTTTATTTCAGAATTCAGATCCTGAATTTCATCATCATTGTCAAAGTTGACATTGTAACTTTTGTTAAATTCTTTGTAACTCTTGAGTCCTCTGGATATAAGCAATACTGGTGAAATAAAATAGAGGTTTATAAAATAGTTGAAAAGCAATACCAGCAGAATACCCGCTGCTACAGCTATAATACCGGGCATGATGCTTCTGTAAAATCCCTCCTGGAGATGAGCTGTGTTTTCAGCCAATGCCCCCTGAGTAAGAAGACCAAGTCCCTTTTTATGCTTCAAAAGCTCTGAATATGCAGGTACTAACTCATTTTTGTACCACAGCCTTCTCTCCTCTTTTTTAAGAGTCATTACAGAAGCAGCATCACCAATTACCTCCAGATATTTGTTATATGCAATTGTAAGAGAATCAGCAACAGAGACCTCAGACTGAGAAACAAATTTGCTTTTAATGTTTGCAATATAATCTTCAAATCTCTTGTCGTACAGAACTTTATCAGAATCCATCACAGAATCAAGAATCACGCTGCTCAACAATGTGAAATTATATTCATCAGTTAATTCCAAGAGTAGCCTTGAAGTATTTATGCTGTTTATATTGTCTGTCATAAGTGCAGCCACGGAGTGTCGCATTCTGTTGAATTCAAATATGGCTATAAGGCTTGAAAGGAATAGAATAGCTCCTATTACGACGAAACCAAGAGATATCTTTTTTCGTATTCCCATAGTTTAAGTTTTGACCACAAATATATGTAAAAAAATGAGGGCGACTATCATTTTAGTCGCCCTCTGAAGAATCTCCTTTTGAGAAATATTACTTTACAGTAGCCATGTGAGCCAACATATCAAGTACTTTGTTTGAGTAGCCCCACTCATTGTCGTACCATGCAACCACTTTTACAAAATTTGGATTAAGAGAAATACCTGCTTCTGCATCAAAAATTGAGGTGCGAGGATCTGTAATAAAATCAGATGATACTACTGCATCTTCTGTATAACCTAAAATACCTTTTAATTCACCTTCTGACGCCTTTTTCATTGCTTTTTTAATTTCATCATATGATGCAGGTTTTTCAAGACGGCATGTTAAGTCAACTACAGAAACGTCTACAGTAGGTACTCTGAATGACATTCCTGTGAGTTTTCCATTCATTTCAGGCAGTACTTTACCAACTGCTTTTGCAGCACCTGTTGAAGATGGGATAATATTAGCAGCTGCTGCACGTCCTCCTCTCCAGTCTTTTGCTGAAGGAGCATCAACTGTTTTCTGAGTATTTGTAGTAGCGTGTACAGTTGTCATAAGACCCTCAACTATTCCAAAGTTTTCATTAAGTACCTTTACAATGGGAGCAAGGCAATTAGTTGTGCAAGAAGCATTGGAAACGAATTGTTCTCCAGAATACTTATTGTGATTGACACCATAAACAAACATTGGAGTATCATCCTTTGATGGTGCAGACATTATTACTCTTTTTGCACCTGCCTGAATATGAGCTTCACATTTCTCTTTAGTAAGGAAAAGACCAGTTGATTCAACAACATAATCAGCACCTACTTCTCCCCATTTCAGGTCAGCAGGATTTTTTTCGGCAGTTACTCTTATTGGGAAACCGTTAACAATCAGCTTACCATCCTTAACATCAACATCACCGTTAAAACGACCGTGAACTGTATCGTATTTAAGCATGTATGCCATATAATCAACGTCAATAAGGTCGTTTATCGCTACAACCTGAATGTCACTCCTCTGCTGGGCAGCACGGAAAACAAGTCTTCCTATACGGCCAAAGCCGTTGATGCCTACTTTAATTTTGCTCATTTTTCTATAAATATTTATGGTTTATTAAAACTTCTTTTGGATGTCGGCGCAAAGTTACAAAAAATAGAACTTATGCAAAATCGTGCCAAAATTATTAACTTCGCAGATTATAATTAAAATTTATTCAAAATATCTATGGAGAAGAGAAGAGGAAAGCTTAATATATTGATTACTAATGATGACGGAGTTAAATCAAAAGGCATTTCCGCTCTTGTTGAGATGATGAGAGAGTATGGTGATATCACAGTAGTCGCCCCTTTTGAAGCCATGTCAGGAATGTCAGCTGCACTGACTATAGGAAAACCGCTCAGGCTTACCGAGCTTAAGACAGAAAAAGGATTAAGGATATTCGCCTGCAGCGGGACACCGGCAGATTGTGTTAAAATGGCAATGAATCAGCTGTTCACTACAAATCCTCCTGATCTTTTATTATCAGGCATCAATCATGGTTCAAACGCATCCATTGCATCACTTTATTCGGGAACACTAGGGGCTGCAGCTGAAGGTACAGTATACGGAATCCCTTCTATCGGCTTCTCTCACTACTCTCATCGTAGTGATACAGACTTTAGTGCTGCAATTTATTATGGGAAAATGATTGTTGAACAGTATCTTTCAAACCCTCCTAAACCTGAAATCTATCTCAATGTTAATTTCCCTGAAAGAGATATAGATTCAATCAAAGGCATCAAATTCTGCCACCAGGGTAAGGGTCAGTGGATTAAAGAATTTGAAGACAGAACAGATCCCTATGGCTCTCACTATTACTGGATGACAGGTGAATTTTTCAATCTTGAACCTGACAACAGAGATTCTGACCACAATCTGGTAAAGGAGGGATATATAAGCATAGTACCCCATAAAATTGACACAACAGATTATAGTGAAGTAGACAGATTATCAAAACTCTGGAAAATGTAAACATTATCAAAAATCTACCATTATGCGTTATTATCTCATAGCGGGTGAGGCATCAGGCGATTTGCACGGATCAAACCTCATGAAAAGTCTTCTAAGAGAGGACCCATCTGCCGAATTCAGATTCTGGGGAGGAGACAAAATGAGCGGTATATCTGATGGTCTTGTCAGGCACTACAAGGATACAGCGGTAATGGGAATTGTTGAAGTTCTTTCAAAAATCTCCAGGATAATTGATAATCTATCGTTTTGCAAGAGGGATATTCTGGAATGGAGACCAGATGTTGTCATTTTAATTGATTATCCGGGCTTCAATCTCAGAATTGCAAAATTTTCTAAAAAACAAGGCTTCAAAACGTTCTACTTTATTCCACCCAAGGTTTGGGCAAGAGGTGAGTCCAGAGTCAAAAAATTAAAAGAGTACATTGATAAGATATTCATCATTTTTCCCTTTGAGCAGGAGTTTTATAAATCTCATAACATATCAGTTAATTACGTTGGGAACCCTTTGTATGACAGCATACTCTCAGATAAATCCTTTAATGAGGAGAGGACGGATTTTATAAAAAGAAACAATCTTGATCAATCTGAATACATTGCTCTTCTTGCAGGTAGTCGTAAACATGAAATCAAATACCTCCTCCCAAAATTAAGGGTTCTTGAAAAAGACTATCCTGATTACCAGCTAATCCTGGCCGGAGCTCCATCTGTTGAGCATGAATATTACATGAAATTTCTACAAGGAAGCAGGATAAAGCTATTGTTTGGAGAGACATACTCTATACTAAGACACTCAACTGCTGCAGTTGTATCTTCAGGAACGGCCAGTTTAGAGGCAGCAATAACAGATACGCCTCAGGTAGTCTGTTATGGAATGAATCCTATAACGGCCTATCTGGCAAAATTCATTATTAAGGTAAAGTATGCCAGTCTCGTAAATCTTATTCTAAACAGAGAACTTGTCAAAGAGCTTTTACAGTGGGACTGTACAAGTGAAAACATATCAAAAGAGATTGGCAAGATTCTGATTGGCAGAGAGAGAAAATTGGTGCTTACAGGATATAAAAAAGTTCGTAAAATGCTTGGAGGTGAAGGAGCATCTGAAAAACTTGCACAGCTTATGGTTAAGGAATTAAACATATTGAAAGAGAGTATGATTTACAGCACTATACATGAGACTCCACTAGGGAAACTAAAAATCTCTTGCAACGAAACCTCTCTGCTTAGTATTGAATATTTTGAGGATGAATACCCTGAAATTGAGATGAAGGAGATTCACCCAATTCTTAATGAAACAATAAAGCAATTAGATGAATATTTTCAAGAGAAACGAAGAGTTTTTGACCTTCCGCTGGAACTGAAAGGCACAGACTTTCAGAAACGTGTATGGGAGGAGCTCAAAAAGATACCATACGGACAAGTAAAAACTTATGGTGAGATAGCATCAATCGTAGAGACTAAAGATGCCAGCAGAGCCGTGGGACTTGCCTGTAAAATGAACCCACTTTTGATTGTTGTTCCTTGTCACCGGGTTTTGGGTGTAAACAACAAACTTACAGGATTTGCTATAGGAATTGATAAAAAAAGCTTTCTACTTGATTTGGAAAGAGCTTACTTAAACACAGACAACAGCCTCTTTAATAACAGGGAGGAGAAATAACATGAAAATCACAGCATACAAATATCAGGCAACAGGAAATGATTTTATTATTCTGGACAACAGGGAGGGAAATATTGAACTCGCCGAAAGTCAGATCAAATTTCTGTGCGACAGAAGGTTCGGCATAGGTGCCGATGGCCTTATGATGTTAAATAAGAGTAAGAAATACTCATTTTCAATGGTGTATTACAATGCCGACGGAAAAGAGGGTACAATGTGCGGAAACGGAGGAAGATCACTCGTCGCCTTTGCTGCACATAAGGGTATTAAGAAGTTCATCTTTGATGCCGTAGATGGAATTCATGAGGCAGAAATTCTCAAATACTCTCCTTCTACATGCATAGTTAAGCTGGGTATTTCTGATGTTACAAGTGTCAAAGAATACTCGCCTAAGAGTTATATGCTGGATACCGGTTCTCCTCATCTTGTTATTTTTGTGGAAAACATTAACGATTATGATGTCAGAGAGCAGGGAAAACTATGGAGGCATCATCCGCACTTCCCGGGAGGTACAAATGTAAATTTTGTTCAGGGTAGCTGGGGCAGATTCAATATACCAAAGTTTGAGGAGGATAAGGATCAGAAAATTTCTGTAAGAACATATGAAAGAGGGGTTGAAGATGAAACTTACTCCTGCGGCACCGGAGTTACAGCCTCCTCGATTGCTCACCACAAACTTCTTACAAGAAACAAGTTTTCATACAGTAAGGTAGATATAAAGATTCCTCAGAAGGTAAGAAATATAATTGAGACTAAAGGGGGAGAACTAATTGTGGAATTTACATATACCGGAGAAGATAACTATACAGATATAAAACTTACAGGACCTGCAACTTATGTATTCAGTTGCGTAATTGATTGCTAAAATGATAAGAAAAGCTGTTTTCCCGGGTTCGTTTGACCCATTTACTAAGGGTCACCTGGATGTTTTACAGTCCTCTTTAAGGGTTTTTGACCGGGTTATTGTAGCTGTTGGATATAATAACGGTAAGTCCGGTCTTTTTAGTGTAAATGAGAGAATAGAAATTATTAAAGAATCTGTTAAGGATTTAGTAAATGTTGAGGTGGAGTCCTATACTGGACTGACAATTGATTTTTGCAATTCAGTAGGCGCAAGTTTTATTGTAAGAGGCATTCGTTCTACTACAGATTTTGATTTTGAACAAGTTATAGCACAGGCAAATTACAAAATGTCACCAAATATTCAGACTGTTTTTATACCATCCAGTGCAGAGTGCTCATTTATAACATCAACTGTTGTAAGAGACGTACTGTTAAATGGTGGAGATGCCACTATTTTTCTGGCTACCGGGGTTGACCTCTCATACAGGTTGAGAAATAACAGAGAATGAAAATAAAATGTTTAATTGTTATAATCTTTATTCTGGTTTCAAACACTTTCTTAGCTCAGAGCAAGTTAACTAAGAATCAGGATTCACTTTCTGTTGAGATAGACAGAAGTATTACAAGATATTTAGCAAGTGTTCCATTACATCCGGACTCTCTTATAACTGCATCTGACAGACTAATAAATGCCGGAGGTAAAAATGGATTATCATCTCACATAGCATCAAGGCTGTACACAATTTTCCGGAATATTGACATAATGGGTTTGGAGAGTGTAGCTGTTTACATAGCACAAAATTATTTTCTCAATGGTAAACTGAATCCTCCGGATAGCTTAAATATAATTGATTTGAAGCTTTTTGTAGATTTTAACAAACATTCCCTGATTGGAATGAAAGCTCCGAATCTTAGACTTAACAATATAAAGGGTGAATCTGTTACATTGTCAAACAGTCTCGGTTATAGTTACACAATACTCCTTTTTTTTGATGATAATTGCACTGTTTGTAAAGTTGAACTTCCACTAATAAAAAACTTATCCGATTCACTTAACACAGAGGGTGTTAATGTATTTGCTGTTTATACTCAGCCTGACACATCCAGACTTTCTGAATACATTAAGAATGAGTTTAAAAGTATTCCCAATAACTGGATATTTGCAACAGACCCCTCCTACTCCAGTGATTTTCAAAGATTATACAACGTAATTAAAACCCCTCAGATATTCCTGCTGGATAAGTCAGGGAAAGTTGCAGGAAGGAACTTAAGTTACTCATCTCTTAATATTCTTATAAAAAAACTTAAAGAGAACGAAAAAGAGCTGAGTGAACAGGCAAAACGATTTGCGGCAGCCTATATGGAGGCTGTCAATTATGAAGACACGAGTTCTGTAAGAAGTTCTTTTGCAGATTTGCATAAGAGACTTACAGAAATTGAAGACAAAGAACTATACCGAACAATGTTTTCATACATTTATGAAGAGCTGCTTTATTCAGAGAGTGAACTAAAAAAACAGGCCTCAGTTATTGTGGGAAGTAATTTCATATTACCCTTCTCCTCTTTCTGGAGAGACACGGAGTATCCTGAAGTATGGGTCGCGTCAATGGTAAGAAGAAGTATGGAGAACAGAGTGGGTAAAAAATTCAAGGTATCAACTCTTGTCAATACAAAAGGCAAAAAGGTCAAACTTGGGAAATCCTGTTCAAAGTACACACTTATATACTTTACAGATCCAAATTGTGCAGCTTGTAGCCTCTATACATCAAAGCTAAAGTCCGAATATTCTAATCTCACTAAGTTGGGCATAAAAGTGACGGGTGTATACCCTATGGGTACTATAGAGTCCTCATTACATTATAAAACTGAAAATAAACTGGAATGGGAGATATTATCTCCTGTTAACGAAAATTTCAAAGCTATTTTTTCTAATTATGAGGCTGAAACAGTCCCCTCATCAATATTGATTAACAGAAGGGGGAAAATTGTCTCTAAAAATATTGATTTTGCAACCATTAAAGATATAATCAAATGATTACCGGAAAATACAAAGAGTTCTATGATGTGCTTTCAAAAGAGATTCCTTCAGAGAGGCTTCTTCATGACTCGTTAAGCACCTTGGCCTTTGGAACAGATGCCTCTTTTTACAGATTAATCCCAAAACTTGTTGTTAAAGTTGAAAACGAAACAGAGATAGTTAAAGTCATTAGAGCAGCTTCATTACTTAGTATACCACTAACTTTCAGGGCTGCCGGCACCTCTCTTTCCGGTCAGGCAATAACTGACTCTGTACTTGTAGTGGCTACTCACGGGTGGCTGGATTATAAAATTCTTGAAAATGGTGCTAAAATTAAGCTTCAAAGTGGCATCAGAGGTCAGCAGGCAAATAATAAACTCGCACGCTTTGGCAAAAAGATAGGACCTGATCCGGCATCAATTGATGCAGCAATGATTGGCGGTATAGCTGCAAATAACGCTTCAGGCATGTGTTGCGGAACTGCTGAAAATTCATATAAAACAATTGCAGATATAAGGGTGGTACTTCATGACGGAACGGTTTTAGACACATCTGATATGAATAGTTGTGAACGCTTCAGGCAATCTCACAAACAGATGGTAGAGGGGCTTGAGAACCTTGCAAAGGAGATAAAAGAAAATAAGCCGCTTTATGACAAGATTGTTAAAAAGTTTAAAATTAAAAACACAACCGGTTACAGTCTGAATTCACTCACTGATTATAACGATGGAATTGATATTATCAAACATTTGATGATTGGTTCTGAGGGAACGCTGGGATTCATTTCTGATATTACTTATAACACTGTTGATGATCAAAAGAACAAGGCTCTTGCCTTAATCATATATCCCGATATTGAGAGTGCATGTAAGGCGGTCCAGATACTAAAAAAATTGCCTGTAAATGCCGTTGAGATAATGGACAGGGCAGCAATAAAGTCTGTTGAGTCGGCAAAAGGAGTTCCGGAGTATATCAAGACAATATCGGCAAAAGCTGCTGCACTGCTTGTTGAGACCAGAGCAAACAATGAAGAGATACTAATGAAAAATATATCTCTGTTATCCGAGAAAATTTCATCTATTGCAACGGAGCTACCATTCAGTTTTACTACAGATCCTAAACTTCAGGCATCTCTATGGAAAATCAGAAAAGAGACTCTGCCAACTGTTGCAGCTATGAGGGAATTGGGTACAACACCAATTATTGAAGATATATGTTTTCCTGTTGAGAGACTTGCAGAGGGAACGCTCAAACTGCAGGCTCTTTTTGAAAAATACAACTATGCTGATGCAGTAATCTTTGGACACTCTCTGGAGGGTAATCTTCACTTTATGTTCAGTCCGGATTTCTCCCGGCAGGAAGATATTGACAAATATTCAGCCTTTATGGATGATGTAGCACATCTGGTTGTTGATGGATTTGACGGATCTCTCAAAGCAGAACATGGCACCGGAAGGAATATGGCTCCCTATGTTGAGATGGAATGGGGTTCAGAGGCATATTCAATAATGAAGAGGATAAAAAACCTCCTTGATCCAAAAGAGATTCTTAATCCAGGTGTCATACTTAATAAAGATAGTGAGATTCACCTTAAGAACTTCAAACCACTTCCCCCTTCAAAAGAGGTTGTTGACAAGTGTATGGAGTGTGGGTTTTGCGAAGGAGGGTGCGTTTCCGAGGGATTTACTCTCTCTCCTAGACAGAGAATAGCTGTATACAGGGAAATATGCAGGCTGGAAAAGTCAGGAGAACAACCTCATATAGCAGCTGAACTTACAAAGCTTTACAGTTATGCAGGACTTGACACTTGTGCTACTGATGGTCTTTGTGCACTTAAATGTCCTGTAAAAATTGATACCGGAAAACTGGTGAAAGAGCTAAGGCATGAAGGCCATTCTAAAAGAGCTGAGAGAATTGCATATTCACTTGCTTCCGGAATGGGTGGAGTTACAAAAGGTATGAGGATTGGACTCAATTCTCTCTACTACTTAAGACTTATCACCGGCAAAAAGTTGTTCGGTGCAGTTGCAACTGGGATGCACAAAGCTTCCGGAGGATTAATCCCCTTGTGGAATGAATACTTTCCAAAAGGAGCCACCAAAGTTAAAGCATCTGAAAAGGGATTAAATGATAACAGGCCAAAAGTTGTCTATTTCCCATCATGCATTACAAGAAGTATGGGTGTTTCCAGAGAGTATTCAGAGGCTTTGGAACTGAGTAAAATTACAGAGATACTCTTAAAAAGAGCCGGATATGAAATCATATATCCTGAAAAACTTGATTCACTTTGCTGTGGAATGGCATTCTCTTCAAAAGGGTTCACTGAAGCCGGAAAATTATCGTCAGACAATCTCGAAAAGGCTTTACAAATTGCATCAGAAAATGGTAAACACCCGGTTTTATGTGATATGAGTCCATGTCTGTACACCATGAAATCAAACTTTGGAGAGAGACTTAAGCTCTATGAACCCGCAGAGTTCGCAGATGAATTTCTGCTTGGAAAGTTAAAGATTAAAAAGTTAGATAAAAAAGTTTCTCTTTTTGCTGTTTGTAGCGCTAAGAAGATGGAGGTTGACGGACACTTAAAAAAGATTGCAGAACTTTGTACAGATAAAGTTGTTGTTATTGACAGCAACTGTTGTGGTTTTGCAGGGGACAGAGGTTTTTTGCTTCCTGAGCTGAACAAACACGGGTTAAGAAACATTAAAGAGCAAAGTTCAGGCTGTTCAGAAGGTTATGCAACCTCCAGAACATGTGAGATTGGACTCTCAAAGCATAGCGGTATTTCATTCAAATCAATATTTTATCTCCTGGAGGAGGCAACAAGAGATTAAGATGTACAAAAGTTTAAAGGATTTTGTTGATTTTCTTGAATCAAAAGGTGAACTTATTCGTATTAAAGAATTTGTTGATCCGGTACTTGAGATATCTGAGGTTACAGACAGAATAAGTAAACAGCCCGGAGGAGGTAAGGCCCTTCTATTTGAAAACACAGGAACAGCTTACCCAGTTCTTACGAATATGCTGGGCTCTGAAAAAAGGATTCTCTATGCGCTTGGTGCGCAGTCTTTTGATGAAATATCTGACTCTATGAAAGAGTTAGTGGGTCAGATATTAAAACACAGGGGAAGTTTGCAGGAGAAGATTAAAGCATTGCCTCTCCTTGGAAAGGCTGCATCGTGGATGCCAAAAAATCACAAAGGTATAGCGCCTTGTCAGGAGGTAATTCTGCATAAACCTGATATGAACAGACTGCCGGTTTTACAGTGCTGGCCTGAAGATGGAGGAAAGTTTATTACATTTCCTCTCGTTCATACAAAGGATCCCGTTACAGGCGTACGCAATGTAGGAATGTACAGGATGCAGGTATTTTCAGAGAATACCACAGGAATGCAC
Organism: uncultured Bacteroidota bacterium; assembly: GCA_937901965.1. Classification (GTDB taxonomy): domain Bacteria; phylum Bacteroidota; class Bacteroidia; order Bacteroidales; family UBA932; genus Bact-08. Next base: position 52,913 of record CALGSW010000010.1, on the reverse strand, counting down.
TGGCACAGACATAAAACAGGAGCAAGGCAATTTTCACGATGTAAAGAGGGTAAATTTCCTGTTGCAGTAGCTCTTGGAGGAGATCCCATATATACTTACGCAGCAACAGCACCGCTCCCTGAAGGTATAGACGAATATATGCTGGCAGGATATCTGAGAAACAAGGCGGTCTCTTTAGTGGATTGTCTTACACAACCTATTCAGGTTCCGGCTGATTGTGATTTCGTAATAGAGGGGTATATTGACACCAATGAGAGTCCGGTAATTGAAGGACCATTTGGAGATCATACCGGATTTTACTCTCTTGCAGATATATATCCAAAAATGCATATTACCTGCATTTCTCACAAAAAAGATGCAATTTACCCGGCGACTATAGTTGGTATCCCCCCTATGGAGGATAAATATATTGCTATAGCCACTGAAAAAATATTTCTCACACCTATTCAGTTTACGATGGTACCTGAACTTAAAGAACTCTACCTTCCGGAAGAGGGTGTAGGTCATAATATTGCTATTGTAAAAATTGAAAAAAGTTACCCCGGCCAGGGCATAAAAGTTGCTCATGCTTTGTGGGGTGCCGGACAGATGATGTTCTGCAAAACAATCATAATCACAGATGAAGATATTGACATAAGAGATTCGGATCAACTTGAAAGGGCAATTCTAAAAAATTATCTTCCTCAGAGAGATACCCATTTTAGCAGAGGTCCGGCAGACGTTCTGGACCACACATCGCCAGTTTGCGGATATGGAGGGAAAATGCTGATTGATGCGACACGAAAACTACCAGAAGAGGGAGGTTCTCACACAGTAAATTCAAAAACTCTTTTTTATTTCACACACTCATCAGATGACAGAAAAGGGCTGATTAATATTCTATTAGATAAGTGGGAAAATGTTGCCGATAAATATCACGGGCTCTGGTTATGGGGAAGTAACTGGGACCCGGTTAGAGACACTGAATTTATTGACGGAATAATTGTTGCAGATAGTCGGATTAAATCTAAAGACAAGGATGGCTTTACACGTGAGTGGCCGGCAAAGGCACTCTCTTCATTAAAGACCATTGATATTATTGATAAAAAATGGGAGAAGCTTGACGCAGGACCTTTTATCCCCTCGCCCTCACTGAGATTTTTGTCAAAACAAAAATAGCCAGAGCAAAGAAAATTAGCATTGAGAGATATGATACTCTTCCAATGTAATCACCATACTTTGCAAAAACAGTGATCCTATTGTTAAGATTAATATCTCCTTTGAGCCACTCCCTGCTCCACCATTTAGTCTGAGATATGATATCGCCTTTCTGGTTAATTAATGCACTAATGCCGGTATTTCCACATCTTGCCATTGAACGTCTGGTCTCAATAGCCCTTAGTTTGTCAAACCATAAATGTTGTCTGTAACCGGGAGAGTTCAGCCACCATCCGTCATTAGTTATTATTGACATTACATTCGCCCCTTTAAGAACAAATTCTCTAAAAAAATTCCCATAAACAGATTCATAGCAGATGGCAGTACCTATAGACACTCGATCTCCTTCCATACTGAGAAGTGACCTCTCGTCCTGCTTGCCATAACTACCAAAATACCCTCCAAGTTCAATAACAAATAGACGAAAACCTCCAAGATATTTTTGGAAAGGCATGAACTCAACTAGAGGTACAAGTTTTGATTTGTAATAAAACTGATATTGTCCGGCACTGTCAATCATCAGCGCTGAATTATGTGAATCATACCAGCCCTCTCCCAGCCTTCTTGATGATGGTGTGGGTCTCTTATCTGAAGGATGTTTGTCAACCGGGTAGAGAAGATGTGATGAAACTCCTATAATCAGCTTTGCATCACCTATACTCTTTGCAGCCTTTGCAATACGTTTGAACGAATCACTTTCATAAGGATTATTTTCAATAATTCCGGATGTAAAGGTCTCTGGAGCGATAACGAAATCTACGGTATTATCGTACCCTTTATTAATGAGATCAATAAGTAATTCATCCTGTTGTTTTTGAGACATTCCGCCAAATTTGTCATGGTATGGATCAATATTTGGCTGAACAATCAGAAAAGTGGCCGGATTATAAGTCTCGTTATATGTAATATAGAGAGCATGTGATGTAAAAATTGGGATAATTAATATCAATACCAGTATTATGTTTTTAACCTTTAGCTGAGAAGATCCGCATCTTAGATGTGTAATAATAATATCATAGGCAAAAACAGAGAATAGAAGAACCCACAGAGACCCACCTGAAACTCCCGTAAACTCATACCACTGGACTAACTTGTGAGAGGAGGCAAAACCGTTTCCAAGTGCAAGCCATGGCCAGTTTAACTCTCCTTCAGCCATTATATGCTCCCATGCAAGCCAGCTAAGAATAAAAAAGGCATATCCTACTCCACTGCCAAGCTTTTTGTTATACCATGAATGAAGTTTGACAATAATTGTTAAAGGAAGAGCGTAAATTAACATTGAAGCCACTGCTCCTTTGAAATTTGCAAAACCAATCCAGTACGTAGTAATTACAGTCCAGGCAAGAAAAATCAGATATATTGGAATCCAACCATATCTTACTTCATTATTTTCAATAAAATTCTGAAGCATTAAAACAGGAATCAGCGCAAAAAGAATGAGTATCCCGGCACCCTTAACCAAAAATGGCAGAGATAACAGCATAATAGCCGTTATTGTAAGCCTTAGCACAATTTTAGTTTTTTTATTAACTCTAAATTGCATAATTTCGCCGTTCAATTTTGTAACAATTATCACACATGAGAACCATTTCAAAGAGAGCAATTCTGTTACTTACTCTGATTTCATCAGCAACAATTCATGGTCAAGTACCTGACAAAGATACAATAATTAATAATTACGAAATAAAGGGTTTAACAATTATCACTACACCTAAAGAGACATATTTTTTAAATCAGCTGCCTGCCTCCTTAAGCATTATTGACGCTGCACAGATGGAGTCAGGAGGGAAAAACAGTATAAAAGGTTTATCCAATATTGTGCCCAATCTCTTTATTCCGGATTATGGTTCAAAAATCACTTCAGCTATTTATATCAGGGGAATTGGTTCAAGATTCTCACCATCACCTTCAATAGGTCTTTATGAAGATAATGTCCCCTACATTGACAAAAGCGCATTTGATTTTGAGATGCTTGATGTTGAAAGAGTTGAGATTCTGAGGGGGCCTCAGGGAACTCTTTACGGCAGGAATGCTCTTGGTGGAATAGTCCACATCAGAACTAAGTCTCCTTTCTCTGAACCAGGAACTCAAATATCAATTAAAGCTGGAACATATAATCAATTCAGGGGCAGCTTTATAACCAGAAACAGAATTTCAGATAGACTTGCATTCTCTTTGAATGGTTTCTATTCAAGTGATGGAGGATTTATCACAAATGAATACACAGGAAAAAAATCTGATAATGGTTATTCTGCCGGAGGGAGATTGCGCCTTGCTTACAATTTGGCAAGATCATGGAAAATTGAGGCTTCAAGCCAGATTGACTTTACTGACCAAAACGCATATCCATACGGAATTTACAATAAATCAAGTCATATTACCTCAGCTCCTTCATACAACGATACCAGTTCGTATAAACGGTTTTTAAACACAAGCAGCCTCATCGTTACACATACAGCTCCGGGATGGCGTCTTAATCTAATATCGGCATATCAGCATCTGAAAGATACTATGCGTCTTGACCAGGACTTTACACCTGAATCAATTTATACAATGAGCCAGTCTCAAAAGTTCGGTAATTTTACTCAGGAGGCAATCTTTAAATCTGAAAACAATAAAAACTATCAGTTTGTATCAGGTATCTCAGGATTCATACACAACAATTTTACTGATGCTCCTGTACTATTTGGAGAAGATGGTGTTAAAAGATTTTTCCAGAGCACATTTGACAGATTGTATCAGACAGGAACAATGCCTATACACATGAATGTGTCAGATAAGACAATTAAGGTATATGGTGAATATGATCAAAAATCATGGGGACTTGCTGCTTTCCATCAGGTAACACTAAACAGACTCTTTATTGAAGGATTATCACTTACTCTGGGCCTCAGATATGAATATGAGAAGCAGAAGCTTGAATATTCAAGCGGAATGGATATGAATCTATTCTTTATAAGACCCGGTGTACCAAGGCCCATAACGATGAGCGTTCCTGCACATGTTCAGGGAGATGAGAAACAGGACTTTGGACAGTTATTACCAAAGTTTTCACTCCAATACTCTGCAGACAATAATTTGAAAATATTTTATACTACAGCCAGAGGTTATAAAGCAGGGGGTTATAATATTCAAATGTTTTCGGACATAGTACAAAACAAAGCCATGAGTGGCATGCCAGGAGGCGCTCAAAATGACAATAGTGTCTCAGATAAGATTTCTTACAGACCGGAATACAACTGGAACCATGAAATAGGAATTAGCGGATGGCCTGTTAAAGATATTCTGAATTTAAATGCCTCTGTTTTCTATATTGACAGCAGAGACCAGCAAGTGGTTCAGTTTGCCGGAACAAGCGGTTTTGGCCGAGTTGCAAAAAATGCAGCTAGATCCTTTAGTGTTGGAAGTGAAATCTCATTAACGGCAAAAATATCTGAGGAGCTTGAGGCAAGCGCTAACTGGGGCTATACATATTCAAAATTCAATCAATACACAGACAACCAGCATGATTATTCGGGTAACTTTGTTCCGTTCGTTCCAAGAAACACCCTTAATGCAAACCTGGTTTACACAAAAATTATTAACAAAGGTGACTTTAAAGAATTTTCTGCAGCTTTAATATATAATGGTTCAGGGAGAATATACTGGACAGAGAAGAATGATGTTGTTCAGACTTTTTACTCAACATTAGATATTGAAGGTTCAGTAAAAATTTCTATTTTTGAAATCTCTGTCTGGCTAAGGAATTTTACAGACAGCAGGTATAATACTTTCTACTTTGAAACCCTTGGAAACGGGATTGCTCAATATGGCAGACCATTCCATTCAGGTATTGGGCTGAAAGTGAAATTTTAAAATTGTATGTTTATAGACTTTGTTAAGGGTTTTCTTGTAGGTTTAGGTGCGTCAATCCCCTTAGGGCCAATGGGTGTAATGTGCGTTCAAAAAACTCTTAGTAAAGGGAGGAATTCAGGCTTCATAACAGGACTGGGTGCTGCAATAACAGATACAATTTTTGCTGCACTTGCTATTCTGGGTTTAGCATATATACAAAGTTTTATTGAAGAGTATGAAAGGGGTGTCCTGCTTGTTGGGGGAATAATAGTTGCTCTGATTGGTCTTAAAATTTATCTTACAAATCCTGTTAAACAGATAAGACAAAAGGCAAGCGGAAACAACAGGCACATGGAGGATTTATTCTCTGCAATTCTTATGACAATAACTAACCCGGGGGCAATATTTCTGATTCTCGGAATGTTTGCATTCGTTGGGCTGGAAGTTGATTCTCAAGCAGCAAACAGAATGATAACGGCTGCTCTTGGTGGTGTATTTGTTGGTGCCTCAGTATGGTGGTATGCACTAAGTACCGGTATAAACATATTCAGAAAAAAGTTCAGACTGAGGCAGCTTCTGATGATTAACAGAATATCCGGTATAATAATTATTGTGATAGGACTTATATCGTTCTTTGAGGGGGTCTGGAGATTCCTGGCCCCATATTTGAATTAATCAATTTTTAATATATAACTTTGTACACCTTTTAATGGGGATGTTTTGGTTTTGACAGCATACTCAATCGGAAGGTAAGCACGTCGAGCGTAGTGAAGCCGGCTCGTTAATCCCGGAACACAAGCCTTAACTGGCAACAACAACTATGCACTCGCTGCGTAATTAAGCATAGCTTAATCGCTTAATCGCCGCCGGCTAGGCCGGCCGTGACGAGTATCCCGCCGGGCTTTATGCCTGTTATGTCCGGCAATCGGGGTATCATTCAAACAGGATGCGGGTGTTTACTCCTCTAAGGCACCTTAAGAAACAGAGGATAAGTTATAAGTGGCCTGCCTCCCGGCAGCTTATTACCTACAATCAATGAGAGGATAAACGTGTAGAAAGCTTTTGGATGGTTTGTTTGGACGGCGGTTCGAGTCCGCCCATCTCCACAGAATTACGGTCAGGCCCTATACAGGCTTGACCATTCTGTTATGGTACATACCTGAAAGTCTCTGTTTAAAAACATCTTTTACAGTACGAATCTCTTTAAGTGATATTTCTGCCTCTGACAATTGTTCATCCGTAACTCGTTCACCAACAACTTTATCAACAAGCTCAGATATAGAAGTGTCATTATATTTTTTCATAGACCTTGATGCTGCTTCAACAGCATCAGCCATCATAACAACAACCTGCTCTTTAAATGTAGGAAAAATTCCTTCATATGTGAAATAATGAGCCTCAGACGGATCTCCTCCATTGTTGATGAATTTATTATAAAAATAGAGAGTTCGTGATTTTCCATGATGAGACATAATAAAGTCGTTTATTATTGATGGCAGTCTTTCACGTTTTGCTATTTCAACACCATCCTGAACATGTTTGATTATAAGTTTAGCACTCTCCTTGGGGTCAAGGCCCTCATGAATATTGGACGCTCCGGCAGGTTGGTTTTCTATGAACAACAATGGATCATTTATCTTCCCGATATCATGATAAAGTGCCCCCACCCTTGCAAGTATTGAATTTCCCCCAATAGCAAAAACTGCACTTTCTGCAAGGTTGGCAACCTGTAGTGAGTGTTGAAAAGTACCTGGTGCCTTTTGAGAAAGTTCTGTCAAAATATGGTTTTCGGTATCAGCAAGATCTCTTAATCGCTGATTTGATAAAAGTCCGTATATCTTTTCAAAAAGGTAAATCAGGGGATAAGTTGCAACCAACAGCACTGAATTCCATGCAAAATAACCGTAATGAATACTGTTTACATCTGCAAATGTACCATCTTCAATCATTCTAAAAGAGGTGTAGGTCAATGAGAGGGCCACAAAAACACCAAAGGCAACAGCAAACTGCATCCAGCCCCGGTTCCAGTAAGTATATGCAAGTACTGTTATGCTGCCTGCAAAAAGATTAAGCATAAATAGCTCAGTACCATTTTGTGCAATTACAACAACAGGAAGAATTATTACCAGATAGACAGGTAATACAACCTTTGTATTGAAAAAAGAGCATAAAAATAAAGCAAATACAGAGTATGGAACAACATAAAGAAGAGCAGGAGTTACCCCTCTTACCAGAACTGTTACTACAATTGAAAGCAGAACAAGAAGCAATACGAATAAAAGCCTTCTTTTATCTTTCAGAAGTTCATTCTTAGTGAAGTAAACTACAATAAAGAGTAAGAGGAAAAAGGCGGAGCATATAAGAAATTGTCCAAACTTAAGCGTAGTTAAACTTCCTGAATACCCCATACTTATTTCGTACTCCTGTTTATATGAGTCCAGCAATTGTTCAATTTCTGAAGTAACTGTCTCTCCCTTTGCTACAATAACCTGACCTTCATATAAAACACCTTTAGTAGGAGAAATTTTAGATATTGCATCACGTCTAACTAATTCAGTTGCTGAATCATCATATCTAAGATTGGGTTTTATTGCAGCCTTAATCTTGAGAGAGGTCTCCAGACCTAAATCTATCTTCTCTTTTAAGTAGGAGACAGCAGATTCAACAGTAAAAATTTCTGCTGCAGGTTTCTCAAACTGTTTATACCCACTTTCAGATATAAGGATACCTGTTAATCTGTTGCTCTCTTGCAGCCTGTCTGCAATCCCTTTCTCGTACAAGAATGCTAAAATACCGTCAACTATCCTTAAAGTATCAGACGAAAAATCTTTAAGTACTGATGGAAGTTGCTCTTTTGAATTTATGATAGCCTCTTGATTAAGATTGTAACAAAGAGGACTCTTTGATGCTGCAATATTTCTTTCAGACCTTAACTCCAATTCACTCTTGAGTATAGGGAAATCAACAGGAGATATAAGTGTCTCATATAACCACGGCCTCCCTCTCTGGTATTCATACTTGAACTTTCCGTCAGCCGGCATTATCATTGTTGCAAAAATTGAGGCAACTGTAAAAAAGATAATATAGTAATATTTTTTATACCACTCTCTAATAGACATTTGGCTTATAATTAATTTATAAAATACCGCACAACCGCAAATTTAACCTATTTTTGAATAACAAATAACCACTTTGTGAAATGAAAAACTATTCGCTTTTTTTAATTATTACATTATTACTTCTATCATCTACTTTAACCGGTGCTAAAAGAGAGTTTGTTTTTAACTCAGTCAATCTGGGATGTAATGACACTGTGTTGGTTCATACTCCATCCGGCTATAACGGAGAGTCAGTACCTGCTCTGTTTTTACTTCACGGCTGGAGTGGAAACTGGAGAAACTGGAACGACAAAGCAGACCTTCAGAAAATGAGTGATAAATATGGTTTTATCATCATTACTCCTGATGGTTTCTATAATAGCTGGTATGTAAACAGCATTTTCAAAGGAGGGATGCTGTGGAGAAAATTTTTCACTGAAGAGCTTTATCCTAAAATGAAAAATGAATATAATCTTGATTCAGAAAAAACATTTATCTCAGGTTTGAGCATGGGTGGACATGGAGCAATAAATATTTTTCTAGATGACATTAGCAGGTTCAGAGCAGCCGGCAGTATGTCCGGTGTGCTGAATCTTGAAGATACTAGATTAAAATCTAGTGATATCCCCAAAGTTCTAGGACCATATACACCGGATAATTTGAATTATGAGAACGAGTCTGCAATAAACAGGCTTGAGGGCTTTAAACCACAAACAGACTCAATAAAGTTAAAGAACGAAAGGATTATGATTATAAGTTGCGGAAAAAGTGATGCTCTTGCTAAAAGTGCGACTGATTTCGTTAAAAAATGCGATTCGTTAAATATTAAGAATATTTTAATAATGAGTCCAGGTAATCACACTTGGGTGCACTGGGTATATTCACTTGATCTTCATCTTTTGCACTTCAGCAGAATTGCAAAAGGAGAACACCTTGGATTTTAATCAAAATGTCACAATCAGTTAACAAAAGATATCCGGAACCAGATTTTTCTCTTCTTAATGAAATAGTGGAGGGAGATCATGATTTTTTCATGGAAATTCTGGCCCTTTTTCTGGAAAATGCTCCAGTCATGGTAAAATCAATTGAAGAGAGTGCTGCTTCCGGAGATTTCAGTACGCTGAGATTTTCATCACACAAAATTCTCTCAGATCTCCACATTGTTGGTCTCAATTACTCTATAGATATTGTTGAACGGATAGAGAAGGATGCAGCAATGGGCCGTGTTGACTCCGAACTTGTAGAAAAAGCAGTTCAGATGATAAATTACGGGATAGAAGATTTAAAAAAAATCAGATAAAAAGGTTTTGCAAAAATAAAAAAAAGATATTGTTATTACCTGTATTCGCTCTTTACACTGTTTAGTCTGTCCATATCATCATCAGTTATAATGAAGTGGTCAACCTTTGAATTTTCAACTATTCTCTCTTTAGTTACAGATTTTGGCAAAGGTAACGTACCTCTTTGAAGAGTAAAACGAATGAGTAACTGGGCCACAGATACTCCGTATCTTTTTGCAATCTCGTTAAGCATTGGATCTTTAAGGGCTCTGCCTGTTGCCAGTGGAGAGTATGCCTCAATTAAAATTCCCTTTGGATTACAATAGTTAACAATTTCATCCTGAGTTCTGCCTGCATAGAAAGCAATTTGGTTTGCCATTGGTAGTATCTCAGAGTTATCTTCAATTGACTTCAGATCAGCTACTGAAAAATTTGATACACCAATAGCCCTCACTCTCCCCTCTTTGTATATCCTCTCAAAGGCCTTCCATGACTGGATATTCTCCTTTGTACAATCCTTTCCAATCTCAGTCCATGGCCATGGAGCATGAATAAGGTAGAGATCTAGCACATCTGTTCCAAGATTGGCGATGGTTTTGTCAAAAGAGTACAACGCCTCATCATAACCTTTAATTTCCGCCGGCAGCTTAGAGGTGATAAAAATATCCTCCCGCTTAACTTCTGCTCTGCGAATACCCTCTCCCACTCCTTTTTCATTATTATAAGCCAGTGCCGTGTCTATATGCCTGTATCCGGCTTTAATTGCATATGAGACAGAAGCAATTGCAATATTATTAGGAATCTGCCAGGTTCCAAAACCAATTTTTGGAATTTTAACTCCGTTATACAATGTGTAATGATTTTCTAATATTGACATAGCTTTAATTTTTAGTAACAAACAAATTTAGAAAAAAGAGAAAGAAATAAAAATAAAAAAAAGAGTGCCATTTCTGACACTCTTTCTGTGGGAGCAGAGGGAGTCGAACCCCCGACCCTCTGCTTGTAAGGCAGATGCTCTAAACCAACTGAGCTATGCTCCCTTTTGAAGCCCCATTCTTTTCGTTTGGGAGTGCAAAGATATACCCATTTTTTTATTTTGCAAAAAAATCAATATTATTTTCTAAAAAAAATATTGCATCTGCCACAATAAAGGTGGAGCCTCCAATAAAGAGCAAGTCGCCATCCCTGTAAATAGCTTTATACTTCATTAAAGCCGATTCAACACTAGGATGTGATTCACCTTGAAACCCAAGGTTTTTACATCTTTGAGTCAATTTTTCAGAATCCAGAGCTCTCTCTGTGGAGGCCTGTGCGAATAAATAGTATGCATTTCTTGGCATATAGCCGAATATCTTTTCAAGATCTTTCTCGGCAACGAATCCGAGGAGGATAATAAGTCTGTTGAATTTTTTCTTTCTCAACTGAGCAAAGACTATCCTCAGTCCATTCGCATTATGTCCTGTATCACAAATTACTTCTGGAGTTTCAAACAGTTTCTCCCATCTGCCCCTTAGTCCGGTATTTTTTGCCGCATTCTTAATACCCTCTCTTATACTCAGGTCATTCCATCCTGATCCGCACAACATTGTAAACTTATGATTGTGGCCTATAACATTAAGAGCTGCGAGTACTGTTCTGATATTATGGATTTGATAATCCCCTTTTAAATCAACCTCATAGTCTGAAGGCATAACATCTTTGAATCTGGACTCCTGAGCATATGTAAGCGGGGAGCCCCGCTCAACGGAAATTTTATCAAATATCGGTCTTGTATTATTTAAAACCTCTCCCACTACTACCGGTACACCGTCTTTTATTATCCCTCCTTTTTCAAAAGCAATCTCAGGAAGAGTGTATCCAAGGTATTCACAGTGATCCATTGCAATGTTTGTTATAATACTCAACTCTGGAGTAATAATATTTGTTGAGTCTAATCTTCCTCCCAGCCCGGTTTCAATTACAGCAATATCAACACTATTTCTTGCAAAGTGGTCAAATGCCATTGCTGTTGTTATTTCAAAAAATGAGGTTTCATGTTCTATCATGAACTCCCTCCTCTTTTCAATAAATTCAAGAACCTCCTCTTTAGAAATCATTTCTCCGTTTATTCTGATTCTCTCTCTGAAATCAATAAGGTGAGGAGAGGTGTAGAGGCCGGTTTTCAGCCCTGCTGAGGCAAAAACAGATGCAAGCATATGTGAAACAGATCCCTTTCCATTTGTTCCTGCTACATGAACTGTCATGAATTTTTTATGAGGTGAACCAAGCAGTTTGTCAAACTCAATCATAGATTCAAGTCCGGGTTTGAATGCACGGTTTCCAACTCTCTGATATGAAGGGAACCTATTGAAAATCCATTCAATCTCTTTATTATATTTATTCAGATCTACCATACATTAACATTAATTAAATTATTGCAAAAATGGTCATATTTTTTACACATTGGGTAAAAAGCAGTAATTTTATGGCCTCAATATCTATCATAAATTATCACATGATTCTATTCTTCAGAACAAATCAAAACACAGTGGTTGCAGTTGCAACTGAAAAGGAGATAATCAGCAATAAAATAGCTGCACTCAAATGGCTGCTGGGAGAAGCCACTCTTATTGAAGATAAAACTATCGCCGGTCTGTTTGCAGGTCCAAGAAGAGAGATGATTACCCCCTGGAGTACAACCGCAGTTGAGATTACTCAGAATATGAACATTTCAGGTATAAAAAGGATTGAGGAGTTCATTCCTTTTAACAGTGAGGATGAGATTGTATATGACAAAATGTTGCAAAGAATATATCATGGACTTGACCAGGAGATTTTCACAATAAATCATAAACCTGAGGAGGTGATAATTGTTGACGACATAAATGAATATAATGAAAAAGAGGGCCTTGCGCTCAATCCGGAAGAGATTGAATATCTTAAAAACCTATCTGCAAAACTTGGAAGAGAGTTAACTGACAGCGAGATATTCGGATTCTCACAGGTAAATTCAGAGCACTGCAGACACAAGATATTTAACGGAAGATTTATAATCAATGGGGTTGAGATGGAGTCCAGCCTTTTTCAAATGATTAAACGGACTTCAATAGAGAATCCAAACAGGATAGTTTCTGCATATAAAGATAACTGTGCATTTCTTGAGGGGCCAAAGGTTAAGTTATTCCATCCGGAGTCGCCGGATAAGCCAGATTTCTTCAGCACCAAAGAGGAGGAGACAGTAATCTCCCTTAAGGCCGAGACTCACAATTTTCCAACAACAGTAGAGCCCTTTAACGGTGCTGCTACCGGTTCCGGAGGGGAGATAAGAGACCGTATGGCCGGAGGGAGAGGGTCATACCCTATTGCCGGAACTGCTGTTTACATGACCTCATATCCAAGACTGGATACAGAGGGCCGTGACTGGGAGAATACTCCTGAAAGAGAGTGGTTGTATCAATCTCCTCAAGAGATACTCACAAAGGCATCAAACGGAGCCAGTGATTTTGGAAATAAATTCGGCCAGGCACTTATTTGTGGCAGTTTGCTTACATACGAGCACAGAGAGGGGTGGAACCAATATGGGTATGATAAAGTTATAATGCTTGCCGGAGGTATCGGTTTTGCAAAAAAGGAGTATGCACTTAAATACTCTCCCCAAAAGGGTGATAAGGTGGTTGTAATGGGAGGAGACAACTATAGAATAGGCATGGGAGGAGGCGCCGTATCTTCTGTTGCTACAGGTGAATTTGAAAACAGCATTGAACTTAACGCTGTTCAGCGCTCAAATCCTGAAATGCAAAAAAGAGTATATAATGCTCTGAGAGGACTTACAGAGACCTCCTCAAACCCTATTGTTTCAGTACACGACCATGGAGCCGGAGGACACCTGAATTCTCTTTCTGAACTTGTTGAAGAGACCGGTGGAGATATTTACATTGATAACCTTCCTTTAGGTGATCCCACCCTGTCTGCAAAGGAGATAATCGGAAATGAATCTCAGGAGCGCATGGGGATGATAATGAAGGAGAAGGATGTTGAATTAGCAAGAAGAGTGGCAGATAGAGAGAGAGCTCCTATGTATGTAGCAGGCGAGGCTACCGGGAATAATAACTTCACATTTGTAAACTCAAAGACCGGGGAAAAACCATTTGACCTTGAGGTAAAAGATCTGCTTGGCTCTACTCCTAAAACAATTATGGAAGATACCGAGATCAAGGAACGGCTTGATCCGCTTGAATACGACCCTGAAGAGATTCAATACTATACCGGGCAAGTGCTGCAGATTGAATCTGTATCATCTAAGGACTGGCTTACAAACAAGGTTGACAGATCTGTCAGCGGATTAATAGCTCTGCAGCAGACAGCCGGCGAAATTCAGCTTCCACTTAATAATCTGGGTGTTACAGCTATAGGATATATGGACTATAGAGGGATAGCAACTTCGATAGGTCATGCCCCTGCAGCTGCAATTATTGATTCCGCAGCAGGAAGCAGACTGGCAATAGCTGAAGCATTGACCAATATAGTATGGACACCGCTTGAACAAGGTATTAAAGGTGTATCACTTTCCGCGAACTGGATGTGGCCATGCAGAAATCAGGGTGAGGACGCCCGCCTGTACAGGGCAGTTAAAGCTGCAAGTGATTTCTCTATAGAACTTGGGATTAATATACCTACAGGTAAAGATTCACTCTCAATGACACAAAAGTACCCAGACGGCGAAAGGGTTATTTCTCCTGGTACTGTAATAATATCTGCTGTCGCCGAATCAGTTGATATACGTAACACAGTAAAACCGGTATTTGCAAAAGAGAGAGACTCTTCAATAATTTTTATACCGTTCGGCACACTAAATGACAGATATTTTGAACTGGGAGGATCGGCACTTGCTCAGGTTACAGGCCAATTGGGCAACTCTTCACCGGATATCAAGGATGCTGAGTATTTTGCCAAATGTTTCAGCACTGTTCAGGAACTTGTTTCACAGAGACTCCTTTTGGCAGGTCATGATATTTCATCAGGAGGGATGATTACTGCATTGTTAGAAATGTCATTTGCAAACGTTGACGGAGGCTTTAATGTTAACTTAAATTGTACCGGAGAAAAAGATTTTGTAAAAATATTATTCTCAGAGATGCCTGGTGTTTTGGTTCAGATAAGAGACAATGATTTAATAAGGATTGAAGAGATTTCAGACAAGAATAATGTTCTTGTATACAATATTGGAAAATGGTGTAAGGAGAGAACCGGAACGGTTGTTCTTAACAAGCAGACAGAGATTTTTGATATTGATGAAATGAGAAATATCTGGATGAAAACATCCTACCTGCACGATATAAGACAAACTGGTGAAGCACTTGCAGAACAAAGATTCAATAACTTTAGCAAACAGCCTGTAAAATTTGATTTTCCTGAACATTTCACCGGTAAACTGAATAGTTATAAAATTCCTGACAACACCGGCGAAGGTGCTCCTGTTGCTGCAATTATAAGAGAAAAGGGGTCAAACGGAGACAGGGAGATGGCATTTGCGCTATACAAAGCAGGATTCAGAGTAAAAGATGTACATATGACAGATCTTATTTCAGGAAGAGAAAATCTGAAAGATATAAGTATTGCGGTCTTTGTAGGCGGTTTTTCAAATGCAGATACTCTGGGCTCAGCAAAGGGTTGGGCAGGAGCATTCCTCTATAACTCCAAAGCTAAAGAGGCCATAGATAATTTTTACAAAAGGCCGGACACTTTAAGCCTTGGCGTTTGCAACGGATGTCAGCTCATGGCAGAGCTCGGCCTGATAACTCCTGATGATAGAGAAAAATCTCCAAAGATGCTTCATAATGACTCTCACAAATACGAGAGTGCATTCGTGGGTGTGACAATTGAAGATTCTCCGTCCATTATGCTCAAGTCGCTTGAAAAGAGGTCTCTTGGTATCTGGGTAGCTCATGGAGAGGGTAAATTCTCATTCCCTAATGGAAAAGAGAATTTTAAAACAGCTCTTCGCTACAGTTATGAAGAATACCCTGCAAATCCCAACGGATCTCCGGAAGGGATTGCCGGAGTATGCAGCATTGACGGAAGACATCTTGCAATGATGCCTCACCCTGAAAGGTGTATACATCCTCACAACTGGGCACATTACCCCTCTGAAAGATTATTTGAAGAGGTTACCCCTTGGTTTGAAATGTTCGTTAACGCAAGAAAGTGGATAGAACAAAAAAATCACTAAAATGAAAAAGATTAAACAGCCAAAGATTTTCGTGCTGGATACTAATGTTATTCTGCATGATTTCAAGTCCATTCACAATTTTCAGGAAAATGACATTGTTATACCAATAACTGTCATTGAGGAGCTGGATAAGTTCAAAAAGGGCAATGATACTATAAATTACAACGCCCGCGAATTTGTGAGAGAGATGGACAAAATCACTGACAACCAATTATTTGACAAGGGCGTGAGAATTGGGAAAGGGAGAGGACTCATTAAAATTGAGTTAGGTCATCCATTCAGTGAACAAATGGCTGAATCATTTTTTGATGATACTCCTGACCACAGAATTATTGCAACAACACAATGGATAAAAGAGAATAATCCAGACAGAATTGTAGTACTTGTCACAAAAGACATAAATCTGAGAATGAAGGCAAAAGCCCTCAGAATTATGGCAGAAGACTATCTTACCGATAAAGTCACCGAAGAACAGGTTGCCAGTATTCATAAAGAGGTTATCACTATTAAAGATTTATCACAAACAGCTGTAGACAAACTATTCTATGGTGGAGGAGCCTCGCTGAAAGATTTTAAACTGAAGGCAGCACTTCCAAATCAGCTATTTAAGATTGAGAGGGAGGAGGGTTCTCATCCCGTTTTGGCAAGATACAGTTCAATAAGCGAATCTCTTATAGGAATTAAGAAGACAAAGGCATATGGAATTGAACCACGCAATGACGAACAGTCTTTTGCCCTAGACGCTCTGCTTAATCCGGACATTAAGCTTGTGTCTCTTACAGGAATGGCAGGCACAGGTAAAACCCTGCTTGCGCTTGCAGCTGCAATTGCACAGGAGCAGGAATTCGATCAGATTCTTCTATCCAGACCAGTAATTCCGCTGCAAAATCAGGATATGGGATTTTTACCGGGAGATATAAAAGAGAAACTTGGCCCCTTTATGTTACCGTTGTTTGACAACTTAAGTGTTATTAAAAATTCATTCAGGGATACCAGCAAAGAGGTCGTAAGGATTGAAGAGATGCTTAGAACAGAAAAGCTGATGATTTCACCTTTGGCATACATTCGTGGCAGAAGTTTATCAAATGTTTTCTTCATTGTTGACGAGGCACAGAATCTGACACCTCACGAAATCAAGACCATTATCACAAGAGCAGGAGAGGGATCAAAGCTGGTATTTACAGGCGACATCCACCAGATTGACTCACCATATCTTGATATTCACTCAAATGGATTAACACACCTGAGTGAAAAAATGTATGGTCAGGAGCTCTTCTGTCACGTTAATCTGACAAAGGGTGAGCGTAGTGCCCTATCGGAGCTTGCGGGCAAGCTTTTGTAAGGATTTTTTGTTATATTTGCACCCCATTTGTAAATAACCCAAATAATTATAAATATGTCTGATTTAAAAAGAGTTTATTTTTTCGGAGGCAAGGATGCTGAAGGAGACGGCTCAATGAAGAATCTGTTAGGTGGCAAGGGAGCAAACCTCGCTGAAATGTGCAAGCTGGGCATTCCGGTTCCTGCAGGTTTCACAATCACCACAGAGACTTGTGTTGAGTTTTACAAGAACAACATGCAGTTCCCTGCTGAACTGAAAAAAGAGGTTGACGATGCTTTGGCAAAAACTGAAGCAGTGATGGAGATGAAATTCGGTGACAAGGAGAATCCGCTGCTTATCTCATGCCGCTCAGGTGCAAGAAGCTCAATGCCCGGCATGATGGAGACAGTTCTTAACATTGGTCTGTGCTCTGATACAATTCCGGGTCTAATTAAGAAAACCGGAAATCCGAGATTCGTTTATGACGCATATCGCCGTCTTATTATGATGTACTCGGATGTAGTTATGGAGAAAGCAGAGGGTCTTGAGCCTGAAGAGGGTAAAGGAATCCGTGTTCAGCTTGACAGAATGCTTCATGACGTAAAAGCAAAGAAAGGCTACAAGAGCGATACAGATCTTACAGAAGAGGATCTTGTTCAACTTTGCGAAGCGTTTAAGGGGAGAGTTGTTGAAGTTCTTGGAAAACCATTTCCTGATAATGCATACGAGCAGCTATGGGGTGGTATTGGTGCCGTTTTCAAATCATGGAATGGTAAAAGAGCTATCTCATACAGAAGAATTGAAAATATTCCTGACGAGTGGGGAACTGCTGTAAACGTACAGGCTATGGTATTCGGCAACATGGGTGATAACTCGGCAACCGGAGTGGCTTTCTCAAGAAATCCCGCTACAGGTGAAAACAAATTTTACGGTGAGTGGCTTATTAATGCTCAGGGAGAAGATGTGGTAGCAGGTATCCGCACTCCTAATCCACTTAACGAATCCACTAAAAATGATCAAAACAAGCACCTTCAGTCCCTTGAAACAGGAATGCCTGTTGTTTACAAAGAGCTTGACACAATTCAGTTAAGCCTCCAGAAACACTTCAAGGATATGCAGGACATTGAGTTCACTATCCAGGACGGTAAACTTTGGATGCTACAGTGCCGTGTGGGCAAGAGAACAGGTCTTGCAGCCCTTAATATGGCTATGGATATGCTTCATGAAGGTCTTATTGATGAAAAGACCGCAGTAATGAGGGTTGCTCCGGCTCAGCTTGATGAGCTTCTTCACCCTATACTTGATCCATCATCTGAGAAAAAAGCAACAGTCATTGCCAGAGGTCTGCCTGCAGGTCCCGGTGGTTCAGTTGGACAAATTGTATTCACAGCAGAAGAGGCTGTTGAATGGGCTGCAGCAGGTAAAAAGGTTATACTTGTTCGCGAAGAGACAAACCCGGAGGATGTTGAGGGAATGAGAGCTGCTGACGGTCTCCTTACTGCACGTGGAGGAATGACTTCACATGCTGCACTTGTTGCCCGCGGCTGGGGTAAATGCTGTATCGTAGGTTGCGACCAGCTTCATATTGACCTTCATAAAAGGACCCTTACCATTGCAGGTAAAACATATAAAGAGGGTGATGTATTCAGTCTTAACGGATCTAAAGGATTCGTGTATGATCAGAAGATTGAGACTATGAGTGCTACAGAAAATCCGCGTTTTGTAGAGTATATGAATATCGTGGATAAATACAGAGTACTGGGTGTAAGAACCAATGCAGATACACCTGAAGATGCACAGAACGCAATCAATTTTGGTGCAGAGGGAATTGGTCTTTTCAGAATTGAGCATATGTTCTACGGTCTGAACTCAGAAGCTCCACTTTCAAAACTTCGCAAGATGATTCTTGCAAAGAATATTGATGAGCGTAAGGCAGCTCTTGCTGAACTGGAGCCATATGTAAAGGCTGCTGTTAAAGGTACAATGAAGGTTATGGATGGTAAACCTGTAACATTCAGACTTCTTGACCCGCCACTCCACGAATTTGTTCCGCAAACTGCAGATAAGCAGGCTGAACTTGCCAAAGAGTTAGGCATCACCGTTGAGGAGATCAAAAAGAGAGGAGAGTCACTCCACGAAGTAAACCCAATGATGGGTCACAGAGGTGTTCGTCTTGGTATTACATATCCGGAGATTTCAGAGGTTCAGTTCAGAGCAATTTTTGAAGCAACTGCCGAACTTATGAAAGAGGGCTTTAACCCTCAACCTGAGATAATGGTTCCGGTAACTGTTACAGTTAAAGAGCTAGATCACCAGAAGGTTATTTGCGATAAAGTACACGCAGAAGTGGAGAGACAATCGGGACTTAAAATATCATATCTGTATGGTACAATGATTGAAATCCCTAGAGCAGCTCTTCTAGCTGATGAGATGGCCAAAACTGCTCAATTCTTCTCATTCGGTACAAATGACTTGACTCAGATGACATTCGGCTTCTCAAGAGATGACATTGGAGCATTTATGGGAGGATATCTGGGACAAAAGATTCTGGCAGCAGACCCATTCCAGACTCTTGATCAGTCATCTGTAGGCAAACTTGTTGACATGGGAATAAAAGGTGGAAGAAACACAAATCCAAAACTTAAGATAGGAATATGCGGAGAACACGGAGGTGATCCGGAATCTGTTGAATTCTGTCATAAAATTGGAATGAACTATGTTTCATGCTCACCATTCAGGGTTCCTATTGCAAGACTTGCTGCTGCACAGGCCGCTATCAAGGATTACAAATAGACCTTAAATATTATTTGAATAATTGAGCCGGCATTGTAAACCATTGCCGGCTCTTTTAGTCAAATATGTAATGATAAATAATGATGATAATGAGAAAATTTTTACTTGTCCTATTAGCAGTCTCAATTTTGTATAATACCCCTCTCCTCTCACAACATCAGAGCCGTGGAGATGAAGTTCCGGTTTTGAAAGAGATTTCAGGAATGCAAGAGGTAAAAAAAGTGATGCCTACAGCTTCTGAACTAGTTCAGGTAAATGAGGTTTGGCATAAAATCGTAGATAAAAGCAAAGTAACAATTGGTTACTGTATGTCCAGCAAACCATATTCAGATGGCATTAAGGGTTACCACGGCACAACTCCGGTTATTGTGATTCTTGACAAAGAAAAGAAGATAAAAAAAGTGACAATTCTCTCTCATTACGAAACCCAGTCATACATTGAGATGCTTAAACACCAGAAATTTTTCGCATCATGGGAGGGACTTACCGTCAGAGAGGCAATGAACATAAAAGCCACTCCAGACAGCTATTCAGGAGCAACAATAACCGCAGTTGCAATAAGGCGCAATCTGGATATTTTACTTAGAAAAGCATATGAGAAGCGTATCTGATCTATTTAATAAAGGCCTTTGAATCACCCCATTCATTCCACCCAATCTCTATACCCATTTTTTGCAGATTTTCTTCTAGCTTACTTTTGGAGATATCAGCATCATCTTTTATACCCGGCTTATTTTCATAAATCTGGTAATTCTCTCTCACCTCTGTAATAGTCATATTTGGCATTATAATATTTGCACCTGCAAGAACAGCCCGTTCTCTTCCAAAAGGATCTATTACCTGCATTGCTGTTGTAGCCGCAATATTTATTCTGGGTAGCAGTAGTCTCAGTGCAGCAACCATTTTTAATGTAAGGTCCAGGTTTGTTGAATTAATACCCAAATTTCCCAGAGGAGTTTCCGAGTGTTTGAGATATGGTCCCATTCCCACCATATGGACACCAATATTTTTAATAAACATCAGATCATCGGCCAGATCTTCAATTGTTTGAAATGGCAATCCAATCATTACACCTGTTCCCGTCTGATAACCAACAGATATTAAGTCCCTTATTGCCTGAACCCTCCTCTCCCACGAGTGAAGTGAATTTTTTGGATGGATCTTAGAATAGAGTACCGGATTTGAGCTCTCAATTCTCAAAAGATATCGGTGAGCTCCGGCATCAAACCACTCCTCATATGTCTCAATATTCTGTTCTCCTAAGGATAGAGTTATACCCAGTTTTCCATGAGATAGCTCTCGTATCTCCTTTACGAGCCTTGTAACATGTCTGGTATAATCTGGAGAAGATCTCTCTCCGGCTTGCAGTACAAGAGACCCATACCCGGCCTCCATTGCGAATCTGGCTCCTTCAAGAACCTGATCATCTGCAAGTTCATATCTGTGAACGTTTTCGTTATCTTTTCTTATGCCGCAATAGAGACAATTTTTAACACAAATATTTGACAGTTCAATTAAACCTCTCAGATAAACCCTGCTTCCAATATTTTCAACTTTTACCTTGTATGCCTCGTCTATTATTTCAGAAATCAGTTGTGGATTGGTCTCTTTCAATATCTCAATCACCTCATCTCTTGTAGAAATACCTCTTAATTTCATTCTCTTTCGGTTTGTCTCTTTAATTACTAAATTTTTTTTGAACTAAAGGTCTGATTGCTCTTTCATATATTCCCATGCACCAGGCAAGAGTCATACCATAATTTGTAACAGGTACACCTGCCTCAATGGCATCTTTAAGTCTGGACCATAACTGTCTTTGAGTAATCATACATCCTCCACACTGAACAACAAGTGAATAATCGGTTATAGGTCTGTTAATCAAATCAAGTCCGGAAACTACATCATACTCTGGAGAACTACCACTTTTTTTTCTAATTAAAGCTGGAATTTTCACCCTTCCGATATCATCGCAAGAAGAGTGGTGAGAACATGACTCAAGAATCAGGACTCTGTCTCCATCTTTTAGATTATCAATAAAAGGAGTTCCTTCAAGATACTTTTCAAAATTTGACTTACTGTAAGCCAGAAGTATACTGAATCCTGTAAGAGGAATATCTTCCGGAATCACTTTACTTACCTTTTCAAAAGCCTGACTGTCTGTAACTACCAGCGAAATTTTTGAAGAATTCCCTCTTATATAATCCTCTAGCTGATCAGGTTGTAATACTATTGCAACACCCTCCAAATCAAGTACCTCTCTGATAGCATTAACCTGAGGAAGAATTAATCTACCCTCCGGTGCTTCACTGTCAATAGGCGTTACGAGTATAATAAGATCTCCTTTACTAACAAGATTATCAAACATTCCCTTGTGAACAAACAATGAACCCTGAATATTTTTAATAATCAATGAGACTAAACTTTCAATCAAGCTACTTTGTTCTTCATCATTGAGAACTGCACATGAAAACTCAAGAACATCACACTTGTACTTAGTTGTTAATTCCATTGCAATATCCCTGTCCATTGCAATCATATCAGACTGATTATGGAGAATAATAAATGGTACAGACTCTTTAATGAATAGTTTAACCAGTTCCCTTTCAAAATGGCCAAAAGAGTTGTTTGTATATATAAGGATAGCCAGATCTATCTGCTTTACAACCTGTTTGCTCTTCTCAACTCGCTTTATACCAAGTGCCCCTTCATCATCTATACCTGCAGTATCAACAATAACAGTAGGGCCAAGCCCGAATATTTCCATCCTTTTCTTTACGGGGTCTGTTGTTGTTCCAGGTGTATCGGATACTATTGCAGCCTCCTCTCCGGACAGCCTGTTTATTAAAGAACTTTTGCCTGAATTCCTTCTGCCAAACACCCCAATATACCTAGCTTTGTTCATAATAATTACAGAATTGATAAGAAATTTCCATTATTGGATAAATCTCGCATCCAAAGTTAACTATTTTGTATGAATGAAAATATGAGAGGTAATTTTGAATAGAACAAAAGAGAGTTAACATGAAGAACAAAAAGATGAACTTTTGGATTTTGATATCCATTTTAGTAATTGCAATGATTGCATTATTCGTAATTTATAACTGGGAGGCATTTGCATCCGGCTTTGAAGCAGGAAGTAAATTCGCAGAATAAATTTTGACTATTTAAATGATTTAATAACCACTGTAGTCCACCTCCAGTGGTTATATACTAAATTGCATACGAGTGGAACAAGAACTATAGCAATAAGGCCATATTCTGTAAAATGCATAAAAATAAAGAGAAGAGAGACAGTAGCCATGGCTGTAAGCAATTGAGCTTTATAGTGAGGCACCTCATTACCTGCCAATAATACTGATGTGGAGATATATGTCAATCCATCAAGCAGGGCAGATACCAGAAGTGCAACAATCAACCATGAATCAACCAGGCGGGTACGGCTGCCAATAAAATTCAGCAGAGTATCACCCAGCAATAATGTGCCTGCAATACAAAACAGAAAGACAATTAATCCTACGTAAATTGATTTAAAATACATCCTTTTAAGCTGGAAGATATTACCGGTTATTTTGTGCTGAGTAATCTTAGGGTAGAAGGTTACAAACCAGACAACAGACAGAGTATATGTTATTTCTGCAATTTGTTTACTCAACCCATAATCACCAACTAAAGAGAGAGGAATATATAAACCGGCAAATACAGCCAGCATTCTGTTTGAGATAATCCAGCTGAGTCCGGTTAATCCTGATTTATATGCAGTATTCCAGAGATTTTTTAAAATCTTGTTCCACGCAACAGGAGTGTTAAGTTTTAAGCTGCATTTTGTTTCAGTATCGTAAAATGCTTTGTAAGCAAGTATTCTGTTAATAGTTACGGAGAGAATCTGTCCGGATACCATTGAAATTATTCCATAACCTAGAGTAAGCATTACAGAGGCTACAATTATATGAAGAGACTGGGAGAGCACCACAATTTGTCGCGCTCTCATAATCATTCCTCTGCCAACAAGCATTGAATCGTAGTAATATGTATAAAACTGGTAGCATAAAAGCACACCGTACAGATACCATGAAACTCTTGCCATAGATGAGTCTCCGCCATACCCCTCAAGAATATGTTCAAGATAAAAGACTCCTGCAGAGGCGAGAAATATGAAGAGAATCAATGCTACAGATCCGTAAAATCTTTTTACAGCCTTTATTAAACCGCCAAGTAAAGAGTAGTTAATCTCTCCTCCCGGCTCTACAGGATCAAAACCCTCTGATTTAATGCTCTTCGCACCACTATAGACATAAGTTACCGCTCTGGAGAATGTAGGAGAAAAACCAAAATCAAGAAGCTCAGTTATAGCCTTTATACTGAGCATAATACTCCAAAGACCATAATCTTCCGGAGAGAGCATTTTAAGAATAAGCGGCAGAATTATGAGGGCAGATGCTACCCTCATAAAACTGGCGCCGTAATTCCATAGCAAGTCTCTCCTGCCTAACTTCATTATTAAGTATTAAAAAATATACTTAGCCATGAACTCTATGCGATTGTTATGATTTACATCAAACTGCTCAACCGGTTTAAAGTACATGTCAACACTCTTGGCCCATCTTGCATGAGAAATAGAGTATTCAATTCCAAAGATAAGTTTCTTTGAGAGAGTATAAGTAATTCTTGGAGAAATTCTGGAAAACCAGTTTAACTTGGGATCTTTATAAAACCCAAACTGGTAATCACCATTTAGCATTGTCATATCCATAGTTTTGGATGTACCGAGATTTTTTTGGTAACCTGCAAATATTCCAAGTTTAAAATTGTTAAAAGCAGGTGTTTCAAAATCAATCCAGGTTGAGTATGCCTTTATGTTTGCATACGGGTAATCACCTATTGGAGATGTTGAGCTAGAGAGATAATCAACATATTTACCATATCCACCTATCATGCCAAGGTGTGATAAGTTTTCACCATAAATTCCCCACAAACGAAGAGTATAGCCTTTAGCAATGTTCGCTCTGAAAAACGCATTTATATCGTACGAACCAATAGTTTTTTTGTAAAAATTTGCATTATCAGATACTCTTGGCTTTAATAATTTATAACCAAAAGTTATCCCTCCAAATATTTTATCAGGATTTCCAAATTTAAGCTGTGCCTGTAAATTTGGCAAACCTGCCTGCGCCTGAGCTTTTGCCGGACCCAGAGAGTTGTGTCCGCTGAACATATGTGCAGCAAGAATCAGATTTACATTATTTGAAAATTTGTGAGAGAATCTGATTTGCATGTTCCTGTTAAGAGTATTGAAAGGGTAACCTGCACCAAACCCCACTGTTTGCCCTACAACCTCTTTAACACTTGTAAGGTGATCTGTCTGTCCAAACAGAAGTGAGCTCTTCTCCCACTCCATATTGATATAGGCATGTCTTAAATTCAACATTCCAATATATGTTTCAGCTGATCCGGTAAAGTCTGCTTCAACATATGAGGATATATTTGCATTAAGAAGCTTCATACCGGAAACTGTTAATGAAAGTCTTGAAGTGGCTACAGAAAAATTGAGAGAGCCTGTCTGATTCATATCCTCTCCTGAAGTGTTAAGTTTTGGAGAAAGAGGATAGAAATATATATGATCATATCTTGATACTCTGGATCTGTAGTCATCATAATAACTCTTAAACTCTACAAATCCTCCAATTTTGAAGGAGATTTTATTCTCCTGTGCCTTTAAAGCAGATGATCCTGCACATAAAATCAGGATAAATGCAAAGAGATTTTTTTTCATAGTCAGTTAAGTTGATTTAATAGTTCAAATATACGTTTTTTGAGAGAAAGTATAACCTTTTACTATTTTTATTAATATCATGGATTAAAAAAAGAGGAGCGAAATAATTCACTCCTCCTGTAGCCCCACCGCGACTCGAACGCGAATCTGAAGTTTAGGAAACTTCCGTTCTATCCCTTGAACTATAGGGCCATACAATCATTTATCAATAAGCCCACTTGTAAAGCATTGATCCCCACGTAAATCCAGCACCAAAAGCAGAAAATACCAGAATATCTCCTTTCTTGAAATTCTTCTCAAATTCCCATAATACAAGAGGAATTGAGGTACCGGCGGTATTACCGTATTTTTCTATATTGATGAGAATCTTCTCTGAAGTTAAACCCATCCTCTTACCTGTAGCTTCTATAATTCTCATGTTGGCCTGATGAGGAATCAGATAAGCAATATCCTCTGCCTTCAGAGAGTGCTTTTCCATTATCTCTACAGATACATCTGCCATTCTGCTTACGGCATATTTGAATACTGTCTGACCATCCTGATGTATATAGTGCTCTCTGTTTTTCAGAGTCTCCTCTGATGGAGGGAATGCGGATCCTCCCGCTTTTTGATAGAGATAATGCCTTCCAATACCATCAACACGAAGTATCTGATCGTACAGACCTGAGTTATCATCTTCAGCAGGCTCAATCAGCATAGCAACTGCCGCATCCCCAAACAGAGGACAAGTAGTCCTGTCTGTGTAGTCTGTCATACCTGACATCCTCTCACCTGTAACAAGAATCATCTTTTTTGACTGGCCACTCTGAACAAATGCAGATGCAGTTGCAAAAGAGAACAAGAAACCCGAGCAACCGGCATTGATATCATACCCCCATGCATTGGTAATCCCCACTTTATCAGAAATAATGTTTGCCGTAGCCGGGAAAAGCATATCGGGAGATACAGTTGCACAGAGTACCATATCAACATCATCCGGATTTGTACCGGTCTTTTCAAGGAGTTTTCTTACTGCCTCGGCCCCCATATAAGAGGTTCCAAGACCATCCTCTTTAAGTATCCTCCTCTCTCTCACACCAATTCTGGTCATAATCCACTCATCGTTGGTATCAACCATGGTGGAAATTTCATCGTTTGTGAGAATGTATTCAGGCAGAAATGCCTCTATTCCGGTAATGATTGCTCTTTTGGTACTCATCAGATATAGGTTTAGTACTATTAAGGTTCACCTACCGCTCAAAATTGCACAACTGCTAGATATTCTCCTGCAGTAAAGTACAATACCCTACCTTACACCAGGTTAAAATTATGCAGTTGGTTTTTCAATAACAAGACGTCCTCTGTAGAAGCCACACTCAGGGCATACTCTGTGATAAAGAACAGCTGCTCCGCAGTTAGAACAAGTTCCAAGCGTAGGCACAACTGCCTTATAGTGAGTCCTGCGCTTATCTCTGCGTGTCTTGGAAATTCGGTGTTTTGGATGTGCCATTTTTCTATCTTTTATCTATTTAATTCAACAAATCTTTCAGTTTTCCAAAGGGTGAGTCCTGCGAACTCTCCTTATCAACAACCCTGTATGAGAGTGTTTCAAGCTTCTTCTCCATCTCACTGTTACATTCTCCCTGGGGATGAACTCTCTGCAGCGGAAGGCTAAGACAAACGTAATCGTAAAAAAACTGTTCCAGATCAAGCTCTGCCTCTCCCGGTTCCAGAATCATTACCTCATCATTATCCTCCTCTCCCTCTGTTCTTGCAAATTTTACAATAAGCTTAACATCAGTATTAAGAGGAATTTTCAACTCATCCAGACATCTGTCGCACTCAGTAACAACCTCTCCCTTCACCTTTCCCGACACCCCTATCCATAAAGGTTGTTTCTCAAGAACAATATCAGCAGTCAAATCAGCTTCCGAAACCAGAGAATTGTCAAACTTGCCAAAAAATTGAGTATCCAGCAAGAAAGTGTACTTGTGCTTTCCGGTTGACAACCCTTTTATGGGTATCAGAAATTCATTATGTCCTACTTTACTCATGTCCAAAATGAGCCTGCAAAGTTAATCTATTTTTTCAAAATACAAACCTATTGTTGGTTCTTTCTCCTTTTTCGGTCATTCTCATCAAGATATATCTTTCTAAGTCTGATTGATTTTGGAGTAAGTTCCACCAGTTCATCCTCCTGAATATATTCAAGTGCCTCTTCAAGAGAAAAAATCACCGGAGGGGTGAGTACTGCTTTGTCGTCAGTACCAGAAGCTCTTACGTTTGTAAGTTTTTTAGTTTTACATAGATTAACACCCATGTCATCACCACGTGAGTTCTCTCCTACTACTTGCCCTGCATATATCTCATCTCCCGGATGGATGAAAAACTTTCCTCTGTCCTGAAGTTTATCCATAGCATAGGCAATAGCCGTTCCGGTCTCTATTGCAATCAAAGATCCGTTAGTTCTCTTCTCAATATCCCCTTTAAACGGCTCATATGCTTTAAATCTGTGAGAGACTACTGCCTCGCCCTGAGTAGCAGTCATTAAATTGCTCCTCAAACCTATCAACCCTCTTGATGGTATATCAAAATCAAGATGAACTCGGTCTCCTCTGTGCTCCATGTGTAGCAAGGAGCCTTTCCTTCTGGTTACCATCTCAATAGCTCTGCCAACCATCTCTTCAGGCAGATCAATTGTAAGATGCTCAACCGGCTCACACCTTAAACCATTAATTGTTTTATCCAGAACTTTTGGCTGTCCCACCTGAAGTTCAAAGCCTTCACGCCTCATGGTCTCAATTAATACAGACAGATGAAGAACCCCTCTGCCGTAAACAATAAATGAGTCGGCTGTCTGACCATCCTTTATCCTCAGTGCAAGGTTTTTCTCAAGTTCTTTCTCAAGTCTCTCTTTAAGATGCCTTGAAGTTACAAGTTTTCCCTCCTTGCCAAAGAAAGGAGAGTCATTAATTGTAAAGAGCATACTCATAGTTGGCTCATCAATTGCTATAGGAGGCAATGCTTCCGGATTCTCAGAATCGGCAAGAGTATCCCCTATCTCAAATCCCTCAATTCCTACAACAGCACAAAGGTCTCCACTTTTCACGAAGTCTACCTTAGCTTTCTCAAGGCCTGAAAATATCATTAGCTCTTTAATCTTTACTTTCTCCCTTCCAACTCCGTCTCTTTTGCAAAGTGTCAGATTCATTCCAGGCTTAAGAGCCCCCCTGTGAAGTCTGCCGATAGCTATTCGGCCAACATATGGTGAATACTCCAGTGAGGATATAAGCATCTGAGGAGTACCCTCAAGTTCCAGAGGTTCTGGAATCTCCTCTATAATAGTATCAAGCAAAGCTGTAATATCCTGAGCCGGATTTTTCCAGTCTCTGGACATCCAGCCTTGTTTTGCACTTCCGAAAATTGTTTTGAAATCAAGTTGCTCTTCTGTGGCATCCAGACTGAACATTAAATCAAAAACCTGCTCATTTACCTCGTCAGGTCTGCAATTTGGCTTGTCTACTTTGTTTATCACCACAACCGGTTTCTTACCCATCTGAATTGCCTTCTGTAGCACAAACCTAGTCTGAGGCATTGTTCCCTCAAAGGCATCTACCAAAAGAAGTACTCCGTCCGCCATATTAAGAACCCTCTCAACCTCTCCTCCAAAGTCTGCGTGGCCCGGGGTATCAATAATATTAATTTTATAATCTTTATATGGTACAGACACATTCTTTGCAAGAATTGTAATTCCCCTCTCCCTTTCAAGATCGTTGCTATCCATAATTAGGTCGACAACTTTTTCCGAATCACGGAAAATTCTTGCCTGCTGTATCATCTTGTCCACCAACGTGGTTTTGCCATGATCCACGTGTGCGATGATGGCTATGTTTCGTATTTTTTGCATATAGTGGCCGCAAAAGTAGATATAAAATATTATTTTTGCCCCCGATTTCAAGAAAAACTCCTCCCAATGACAGAAAAAATAGTTATAATCGACTTTGGCTCACAGTTCACTCAACTGATAGGCAGAAGATTAAGAGAGCTGAATGTATACTGCGAGATATTCCCTTTTAATAAAATTCCGGCTCTGGATGATAGCGTAAAGGGTGTTATTTTATCCGGCAGCCCATTTTCTGTCAGAGATATAAATGCTCCTCTGGTAGATCTGAAGGAGATAAAAGGGAAGCTACCTTTATTGGCCGTATGTTATGGAGCCCAGTATCTGGCTAAACATTATGGTGGAGATGTTAATGCTTCAACATCCAGAGAATACGGCAGAGCTATTTTAAAAATTGATGACAAAAGTTGTCCTTTATTTCAAGGAATTGAGTCAGGGTCACAAGTATGGATGTCACATGGTGACACTATAACAGCACTTCCTCAAGGAGCCGTTCCTGTTGCGTCAACTGAAGATATAGCTAATGCAGCATACAGAATTGAGGGAGAAAAAACCTATGCTGTACAGTTTCATCCTGAAGTATATCATACCACAAAAGGGCTTGAAATTCTCAGAAACTTCGCTATTACAATTTGCAATTGTTCAGGCAGTTGGACACCTGCCTCTTTTATAGGCTCAACAGTAAAGGAGCTTAGAGATAAGCTTGGAAACGACAAGGTTATTCTCGGCCTTTCAGGGGGGGTAGACTCATCCGTTGCGGCAGTGTTACTTAACAGAGCTATAGGAACTAATCTGTACTGCATCTTTGTAGATAATGGACTTCTGAGAAAAGATGAATTTGAATCTGTTCTTGATTCATATAAACATATGGGGCTTAATGTTATTGGAGTCCGTGCGGGTGAAAGATTTATGGAATCCCTTAAAGGCATATCTGATCCGGAACTCAAGAGGAAGGCGATTGGAAAGACATTCATTGATGTCTTTGACACAGAGTCCCATAAAATTGCAAATGTAAGCTGGCTTGCTCAGGGTACTATTTATCCGGATGTAATAGAATCGGTATCTGTCAACGGACCCTCTGCAACCATTAAATCTCACCACAATGTGGGGGGACTTCCGGACTACATGAAATTAAAAGTAGTAGAGCCACTGAAATCCCTCTTTAAAGATGAGGTAAGAAGAGTGGGCCGTGAGCTTGGTATTGCCGATTCACTGATTTCAAGGCACCCCTTCCCCGGTCCCGGTTTGGGAATTAGAGTTCTGGGAGAGATTAATGAGGAGAAAATCAATATTTTAAAAGAGGCTGACTCTATTTTTATAAAGTCACTCAGAGAGAGCGGACTCTACGATAAGGTTTGGCAGGCAGCTGCAATTCTTCTTCCGGTAAGGAGCGTAGGTGTAATGGGTGATGAAAGAACATACGAATACACTATTGCTCTCAGGGCAGTTACCTCTACAGACGGAATGACGGCAGACTGGGTACATCTACCCTACGAGTTTCTGGCGAAGGTGTCAAATGATATTATTAACAAAGTAAAGGGAGTAAACAGAGTTGTCTATGACATCTCTTCAAAACCGCCGGCTACAATTGAGTGGGAATAACTCAAAAATAAACTCTCTCTTAAATATCTATATTAATTCCGGCAAAAATTGTTGCTCCCGGCATAGGAAAGCCAGGGTTAATTGAATAGTGTGCACCGGTAAGATTATCTCCTTTAATAAATAGAGTGTAACCAAAAAATTTTGTTTTATTGCTAAAGGATGCAGAGGCATTTAAAAGGGTATAACTCTCTTTTATCTCAGAAGTTCCTGTTGAGATATATAAACCTGCAATGCTTTGAACCCCCGCGGTAAACCTGAATTTACCCGGTGTAAAATGAAGTGTGGCATTAAACATACTTTCAGGAGCAGCAAGAACCGGAGCCTTCATTCTAAGAAATGAATAATTTGTAGTTATCTCCAGCTGTTTTGATATTCTGCCTCTTAAATCAATTTCAAATCCTCTGTTATTAACTCTTCCACTGTTGATATTTCTTGGTCTGCCATCAATAAATGCAACCTGAATTAAATTCTCTCCTGTAATTAAAAAGATAGCAGCTTCTGCTGTCATACGACCATTCAAGAAACTTTGCATTACTGATATCTCATTATTAAAGAATCTTTCAGGAAGAAGCTCCGGGTTTTGAGGAGGAAACATGTACATCTCTCTGATATTGGGACTTCTGAATCCTTTTGAGAAGATATATTTTATTGTATTGCCTTTGAAAAAATTAAAAGAGGCACCAGCCTGAGGTACAAGTTCACCGCCAAAAACAGAATTGTTTTCGTACCTTAAACCGGCATTCAGTGCAACCACTTTCATCAATTCCTGCTGGGCAACAAAGTATACAGCTGCCTCTGAAACACTCTTGTCAACAAGTTCGACAGCTGGAGCTGAAGAGTTCTCAGCAGGAACATTTGAAGCACTGCCTCCCCAGTTCTTGTAATCTGCACCCACTGTAACTGTAGTACCTCTCTTACCCCTGAAACTCTCATAAATCATTACTCCAAAATTATGGTCAAATGATTCAAATCTGACATCACGGGGGGTACCTCCCTGAAAGTAACCATCATTAATATGGTGGTCACCAAAACCATAATATGCTTTAAGTGCACCCGAAAATTTTTCAGATTCATTTTCAAGAGATAGAGAGCCATTCCCCCTTAATATCTCCATTTTATTATCAAATACAGGTTTATCAACTCTTCCCGGATTTTGAGAATATGTTTTGGCAACTGAAAAATCGGTTGAAATTTTATAAATATTATTTACTCTGAACGAAGCTTTTAAATATCCGTTTGTTATCCTGAACTCAGAATTTTCTCTGTGTCCGTCTGTTTTGTCATGATTCAGTGACACAAAAGCAGAAAACTTACCATTTGAGAAGCCGCTGTTAAACAGATATTTCTGCGTATTGTAAGAGCCATACATCAAACGGCCTCTAAATCTGAATCCATCTTCAAGTTGCCTGTGGCTTATTATATTTATTACGCCTGCAGTTGCATTGGATCCATAAACCAGCGAACCCGGTCCTCTTACCACCTCTACCCTTTCTGCATCTGAAGCAACATATAGATCAGGTAGCGCATGACCAAATATACCAGCAAACTGAGGCTGTCCATCCATCATAAGAAGCACTTTATTACCCTGACCTATTCCCCTGATGTTAACCATTCCTGCAGAACCCTCTGAAACTCCAAACCCGGTAACACCCTTTTGTGTCACAAAAAGACCGGGAACCTCTCTCCCCAGAGAGGGCAGTAAGGCCGAATTGGCTGAGGCTTCAAGACGGACTGCATCAACGATATTAATCGAATTAGGGACCAGATTTCGTTTTACAGAGACCCTGGAAGTTGTAACAACCAAAGAATCAACAGATCTCAGGGAAACAGTATCATTGGAAGAGAAGAGCTTTACCGAAGGAAAAAGCATGAGAGTGGCAATAAAAATTGTCAGTGTGTGCATTCGAATAAAAGTTACAGACGCAAATATAAGAAAAACTCTATCTTCTGGGGTGTGCTCTGAGGATTCCCTCTCTCCATCGCTCTCTGTTAAGATGAGTATAAATTTCAGTAGTGAGTATACTGGAGTGTCCAAGCATCTCCTGAACAGCTCTCAGATCGGCTCCATTCTCTACCAGATGAGAAGCAAATGAGTGCCGGAAAGTGTGGGGTGATATCTCTTTAGTCACCCCCGCAATTGCCGCTTGTTTCCTAAGCATTATGAAAATCATCTCCCTTGTTAGTTTAGTTCCCCTTCTGCTTAGGAAAAGAATCTCCTCACTGCCTCGTTTAATATTCTGAAGGCCACGACCTGCAAGGTATAGCTTAACAGCTTCAGCTGCAGGTTCACCAATAGGTACCAGCCTCTGTTTGTCACCCTTTCCGGTAACTCTTAAAAAAGACTCCTCAAGAAACATATCCGAAATTCTCAGCGACACAAGCTCTGAAACCCTCAATCCGCATGAATAAAGCACTTCAAGAATTGCCCTGTTCCTATGCCCCTCCGGCAAAGAGAGGTCTACAGAATCAATAATTTTTTCAATCTCATGAACAGATAGTACTACGGGAATGTGCCTCCCGGTCTTTGGAGAGTCAATCTTTTCTGTAGGGTCTCCGTTTATCTCTCCCTCCATCTCAAGATACTTAAAAAATGATTTTAGAGAACTTATTGCTCTTGCCTGAGATCTTTTAGCCAATCCCTCCTTAATCCTCTTATCAAGATAACGGGATATTAGAGATTCAATAGGCTCAGACGTACTTCCAATATTCTCACCTGCAGTTTCACAGTAATCAAGAAACTTTTCTACATCTGACTGATATGATGAAATAGTATTTGAAGACATGGACCTTTCAAGCCTGAGATAGGTTCTGAATTCATGAATGAGGGTTGTATGTCTTTCGCTTTTCAAATAAATGGATTACTTTTGCAGCAAATTTAGCGAGAATTATGATTCAAAAGAAAACAAAGATTGTCTGTACAATTTCAGACAGAAACTGCAGTCCCCAATTTATTGAATCACTATACAGGGAGGGAATGAATGTAGTGAGAATTAACTCTGCCCATACAACACTTGAGTCTTCCCTTGAGATTGTAAAGAATACCAGAAGCGTTTCAGATAAAATTGCAATTCTGATTGATACAAAAGGGCCGGAAATCAGGTTGACTGAGATGAATCCTCCTGAGGGATTTAAAGTTAAAACCGGCGATACTGTATACTTTGCAGATGATATTAAAGGAGTATCGGGAAATTATCTCCTCTATACTAACTATTCAGGTTTTGTCAGAGATATCCCGGTTGGTGCAAGCGTACTTATTGATGATGGAGAGATTAAGCTGACTGTTGAAGAGAAGAGTAAAGGAAAGCTTAAGTGCAGAGTTGATAACGATGGAACAATAAAAGGTAAGAAGAGTATTAATGTTCCCAATGTCTCCACTAAACTAGAGTCAGTTACTCAAAAGGATTATGACTTCATTGTATGGGCAATTGAGAATGACCTTGACTTCGTGGCCCACTCATTTGTAAGAAATAAATCAGACCTGGATCAGGTAAACGGAATAATTAAGAAACATAAAAGCCATCTTAAAGTAATTGCTAAAATTGAGAATAAAGAGGGCGTAGACAATATTGATGAGATAATTGAAAATTGTTACGGAGTTATGGTAGCAAGGGGTGATTTGGGTGTGGAGATTGAGGCAGAGAAAATTCCGGTTATACAAAGAAATATTATCTCTAAATGCCATTCAAAACACAAGCCTGTAATTATTGCCACTCAGTTATTACACACAATGATTGATAATCCAAGACCTACCAGGGCAGAGGTTAACGACATCGCAAGTGCAATATTTCAGAGTACTGACGCAATAATGCTCAGCGGTGAAACTGCAAATGGCAGATACCCTGTTGAATCAGTAAGAACAATGAAAACAATTGCAATGGAGATTGAACAGCACATGGTTCCTTGTACTGATTTACAAGTGGGAGCTGTTACCTGGCCCACCGCTGAGGTACTTGCAAGATCCCTTGTTTTTGCGACAACAAAGTTGCCTATTAAACACATTGTGATTGACACCATGACAGGAAGGACTGGTAGGTACGTCTCGGCTTTAAGACCAAAAGTTCCTATTCATGCCAAATGCTACAAACCTAACGTTATGAGAGAGCTGGCACTGTCATTTGGCGTATACAGCTATTTTGTCTCACTAGTTCCCTCAAAGGATGATTTTGTTAAGGAGTCTGCTCAGAAATTACTTGATGATAAAATGGTGACTCCGTCAGATCTGATAGGAGTCCTTGCAGGAAGTTTTGGCGTTCAGGCTGGGGCTTCATTTATTGAAATAAGCACAATTGAGAATATGATCTCATAGTGAGTTCTCTTCAAAATATTTACAAAATGCACTGAGCCCGCAGCCGGTGCATTTTGGTTTTCTGGCCGTGCAAACATACCTGCCGTGAAGAATCAGCCAATGGTGAGCTATTGCTCTCCTCTCTGCCGGTATATTTCTGGTAAGATCCTCTTCAACTTTCAAAACATCATCCCCGGAAGAGAGTCCTATTCTCCTTGAAACTCTGAAAACATGTGTATCAACGGCAATCAAAGGTTTTCCATAAACTACCGATGCTATTACGTTTGCACTTTTTCTGCCTACCCCCGGAAGTTTCTGAAGCTGCTCAGGGTCATCCGGGACAACAGAACCAAACCGGAGAACCAGCTCTCTTGCCAGACCGGCAAGGTGATTGCTTTTGTTATTAGGAAATGTTACTGAAGATATATATGGAAAAATCTCATCAGGAGAGGCTTTAGCCATTGATTCCGGATCAGGGAACCTTTCAAGCAGAGCCGGAGTGACCATGTTGACCCTCTTATCCGTACACTGAGCAGAGAGGACAACAGCAACCAGTAGTTCAAAAGGAGTTTTAAACTTTAGTTCAGTCTCTGCCACCGGCATGTTAGATTCAAACCATTTAATAACTCCGGAGTATCTTTCGCTTCTCTTCATAATGTCTTAAAAATCATCCTCCAGCAGTTTAGAGATATCAATCTCTTGAATTGCCTCAACCTCAGCACAGGAGAGATTTTCGCAAAGCAGAACCCTGCCAGGGTATCTCTTGACTATTGTTCTGTTGTGTGTAACAATTATAATCGCAGGTCCCTCCTCCTGATGAATTTTCATCAAAAGATTCATGATATCTGTTGCCGTTTCTGAATCCAGATTACCGGTGGGCTCATCTGCCAGAATTATCTCAGGATTATTAAGAAGAGCTCTTGCAATTGCAACCCTTTGTTGTTCACCACCTGAAAGCTGATGAGGCATTTTATGTGCCTTGAGCTGCATTCCTACACTTTCAAGCCTGGCTTTAATTACAGATTCAATTGCAGCTTTGTCTCTCCATCCTGTGGACTGAAGAACGAATTTTAGGTTATCATACACACTCCTATCTGTCAGAAGTTGAAAATCCTGGAAAACGACACCAATCTTCCTTCTCAACAAATGTAAATTTTTCTGAGAAAGTTTTGAAAGTCTGTATCCGGCAACCTTTGCCTCTCCTTTGTGAAGTGGGAACTCTCCAATAATTGTCTTTATAACTGAAGTTTTACCACTCCCCACCCTTCCCACAATATAAACAAGCTCACCCTTATTGATTGATAAATTGAGGTCAGATATTATTAAACTATCCTCTTTTACTATATCTGCATTAGTTATTTCGATAATTGGTTCAAAAGGTTCTGTAGGCATGATGATTGCTGTTAATTGGTGCAAATTTACTAAATTTGACATCTAAATAATGACATCTTTGTAAAGATTGACAAAAATGAACAGATTCTATAGGTTTACCGCAACAACCATCTCAATACTACTTATTTCTGCGACAGTCTGGTCGCAGGGGAATCCGGGATACAGACAAAAACTGGATAATGCATGGCACCTTTATGAAAGAGCTATGTATCCTGCAGCCATGAATGCAGTTCAGGAGGTCCTAACCTCAGTACGATCTGCCGGTGAAGTAGAACTTGCTGATGCTGAGGCACTCAGAGTCCTCTGTGCTATTAAGCTTAACTATCCTAACATAAAAGGTCTTGTTGATGAGTATCTTGATAAATATCCCTATTCAAGCGAGAAGGAGACAGTGAGGCTTAATCAGGCTGCATATCTGTTTAACGAACAGGAGTATGTTTTAGCGGAAGAGATAATGTCTCAGATAAATACAAAAAGTCTTTCGCCGGTTCAGAATAACGAATTTAACTTTATGAAGGGTTATAGCCTTATGAGAACAGGCAGACTCTCTGAGTCCGAGATCTTCTTTAACAAGGTTATCTCTTTCAAATATACACCCTTTACTAATCCCGCCAAATACTACATTGCTTATCTTGCATACATGCAGAAGGATTTCAGAAAGGCACTGGACAAATTCTCAAAAATAGAAACAGATCCAAGATTCAGCACTCTGGCTACTTACTACTCAATGGAGTCAAGGTTTATGCTAAAGGAGTACGAAGAGGTTATAAAACAGGGCGAAAAGATTTTTCCTGAACTAAGTGGTGAATTTAAAACAAAGACTGCCAGATTTCTTTCAGAGGCATATTTTGCCACAGGCAATGCATTGAAAGCAAACTTCTTTTTTGAACAATTTAAATTTTCCAGTACTGATTTAACTAGAAAAGACGTATACTATTCCGGAATAATTGCATACTCTCTTGGCAATTTCAGTCAGGCTGCAGACGCGTTTAATCAACTTGGATCAACCCAGGATACAATTGCACAAAATGCTCAATATCATCTTGGTCACAGCTATATTCAAACAAAGAATAAACAGGCGGCACTTATATCTTTCAGAAATGCGACAAGGATGAACTTTGATCCGGCTATCAGAGAAGATGCTATGTTTAACTTTGCTAAACTCTCATTTGACCTGAATCAGGATATTAATGTATTCAGACAATATCTATCCGAGTACTCGCCTTCTGATTCAAAATTTAATGAAATCCAGAATTATATTGCAACCGCCTCTATATTAAACAAGGATTATAAATCTGCCATTGAGGCACTAAGGCAGGTAAGATTTCCTCAACCAGAGGACGCAGTTAACCTTCAAAAAGCGGCATTACTGAGGGGGATAGAGCTTGTTGAACTTGGCGCTTTTCGTGAATCAATTCCGGTTCTTGAACTATCAATTGCAAATGGAAATTACAATGACCGTATAAAAGATCTGGCCAGATTCTGGCTTGCAGAGGCACACTACAGAGATAATCAGTTTCAGAGAGCTGTTGAGATAAACCTGTCATTAACAAACAATACAAGGTTCAGACAAACTGACGAATACCCACTTGCAATATTTAATCTTGCGTATTCATATTTGAAGAATGGCAATTTCCCTCAGGCCGAGCAGTGGTTTGGCAGATTCATCACACAGAGCGGCAATAGTAAACTAACGAATGAGGCCAGACTAAGGCTTGGAGATGCACTTTTTATGCAGAGAAAATATCAGGCTGCGGCTGATATATTTTCAATAGTATCATCATCAGATATTGACTCATATGCTTATGCAAATTATCAGCTTGCTGTTGCAAAAGGGCTCTCTGGAGATGATGCCGGAAAGATATCTGCTCTTGAAAGACTTGTTGAATCTGCCGTAAGAAGTAAGCTTCATCCTGAAATCATCTACGAACTTGGCCGCACTCTTGTCCAGACCGGTGACAATGAAAGGGCAGCCAGATACTTTAATGAACTTAATTTGCAGTACAGAGAGAGTTCTTACTATCCAAAATCAATTCTTGAACTTGGCTTAATTGCTCTCAACAAAGGAAATCATGAAGAAGCTATTAAATATTACAAACTTTTACTAACCGAGGCTCCACAGTCTCAGGAGGCACAAGATGCAATTGCAGGGCTTGAGAGCATTTACAATGAAAGAGGTGAAGCACAGGAATTCCTTTCGTTTCTTGATCAGTCAGGCTTATCAAAAACAAAAAGTATTACCGACAGAGAATCTATACTCTTCTCATCGGCAGAACGCCTCTATCTCAATGGTAATTACGGGGGAGCTGTAAACTCTCTTACATCGTTCCTCTCAAGTTATCCTCAAAGTGCGAAAAAGGCTCAGACTCTGTTCTATCTGGGTGACTCTTATAACAGACTGGGTAAGCCGGAACTGGCTCTAGACTCTTATAAAAGAGTAATGGAGATAGGAGAAGGCTCTTTTACCGAACTGGCAACTCTAAACTATGCAAACATCTCATACTCTCTTGAAAATTACAAACAGGCCCTGGAGGGCTACAGCTCTCTGGTCTTGATTGCAAGGTTGGAAAATAACAAAAGAGATGCGCTCATGGGGCGATTAAGCTCTTTTTTCATGGATAAACAGTACGAGAATGCCATTGCTGAGGCGCAGAGAATAGAGAGACGAGGGCTTAGTGAAAATCAGCTAAGAGCTGTTAAGTACATAGAGGCTAAATCACTCTATCTTACCGGCAACCGGTCCAAAGCAATGCCTCTTCTTAAGGAGCTCTCCTCGTCAAAAGTGTCAAAAGAGGGGGCAGAGGCAGCATATCTTATTGTTGCAAACCATTTTGACAATGGTGAATTTGAAGCAGTTGAAAGAGAAACCTTCTCGTTTTCAGATTCAGGAACACCACATACATACTGGCTTGCAAAGAGTTTTATCCTACTGGGAGACTCTTATGCAGAGAGAGGTAACAATGAACAGGCAAGAGCCACATTTGAAAGTATTCTTGAAAGTTATAAACCGGTAGATAAAGATGATATCCCGGACCAGATAAAACTTAGATTAGATAAAATTAATTCCAGACTATAATGAAAAGAGTTTCAATATATATCCTTTCATTGCTGAGTTGCAGCATAACACTGAATGCTCAGCAGAAAATTGACCCTACACTGGAGGTCAGACGAGAGTTTGACGGCAAACTGATGGAGATAACCAAAAGTAAACTACCTACCACTCTTACTGATTCCATAACAAAATTCAATCTTAAATTTGACTATACTGTTTTCAATAAACCTGTCAGGGATTTATACGAATTTTCACCCCTTCCCTCGGCACAGATAGAGAGAAAGGGGATGGAGAGACATCCGGTTTTTCAGGCTGAACTTGCAGCCGCATTTCCACTCTCTCCATATGCAAAGGTTAACTATCAGCCAAATTTACCATCAGGCATTAA
The DNA here is from genome assembly GCA_937901965.1 of uncultured Bacteroidota bacterium. Taxonomy (GTDB): domain Bacteria; phylum Bacteroidota; class Bacteroidia; order Bacteroidales; family UBA932; genus Bact-08. The sequence goes on along the minus strand of CALGSW010000010.1, from coordinate 12,813 downwards.
CCTTTTACTTCACGGACTTCACTCCTCCTACTTTGGAAAAATAAATAACATTAACGCACCTGATTACAGAAACAGGGCGGGTGCAATATTTGAATACTCATGGGAAAAAGGCATGGCAGGTATTAATTTGTCGGGGGTAAATCAGCTTGCATCTTTTTACGGATTTACAGAGCCCTCATTTTTGTCTGATCCTGAGCTACTCTCAATGAAATTCATGAGAGACACACTTTCAAGACGCTTTAATACTTTTGACGGTTCTCTGTTTGTAAGGTCAACCAACTCATCACCCAAAGCCTTTCACTATCTTCTTTCAGCTGATTATAGATGTATCAGTGACTTATCAAAAATTAACAATTCGGAGATTACTGAAAACTACTTCAGAATAAAGGCAGAGTTAGGTCCCTCCTTTGGCAAAAATCATAAAGTTCTTGCATCAGTTGAACTTGAGAACGCAGAAAACTCACTTAATCCTGATTTCAGCAGAATGTCAATAACAGTCCACCCCAGATATATATTTACTCAGCGCAACTGGCTTCTTGAAGCAGGGGTCAAGATAAACAAATCCATTGAAACGGATGATGAGGGTTTTGATGTATACTTTAAAGGAAAAGCCTCAATTGCACTTATTCCCTCTTCTCTGTGGTTCTATGCAGAAGCAGACGGGGGAACTCTATTCAGAAGCTATGGATCATTACTTGATGAGAACAACTATATCTCCCAGTCTATAGACATTAAGAACACCGAGATTCCTATTATGGGTAAAACCGGTTTTAAGGGGCAGGTACTGGACAGATTTTCATACCATGTGTACGGAGCATATACCCGATACAGAGATGAGATATTTTATCATATTGCAGATGAAATGACAACAAGCGGAATGCTCAATGTTTTTATTGCAGATTATGCCTCATTAAATAAATTCTCTGCCGGGACAGAACTTTCATGGAAATCCGGAGAGTTTGAAGCAGGTGCAATGGCTCAGTACAACCACTTTACCAGACCGGACTCTCTTCCGGCATATAATCATGCCCCCTTTGAACTGGGGCTGAATGCCAGATATAACTGGAGAGGAAGAGTTTCTGCCAGTGCAGAGATTATCCACAAATCCTCAATGCCGGTACTTGAGAGATCAAATCTGCTCATGACCTCCGGTGATCCTGTTGACACCAAGTCATTCACCGCGCTTAACATTTCAGCCAGATATACATATAATTCAAAACTCCAGTTTTATATTAAGGGAAACAATCTCCTTAACTCTAAAGGTCTTTGGCTTGCCGACTACGGTTACAGAGGAATCAATATAGGAGCCGGAGTTATTCTAACTCTCTGATTTGAAAAGATTTATAATACTAAAAAAGCCTGATTATTTATAAAAAATAATTAGGTTTTTTTTATGGTTTTGATTAACTTTGTCTCTTTAAATAAGAGATAATTTCTATATGACAGAACAGGGATCCCCATCAATCAGCGGACAATACTCTGCTGACAGTATACAGGTTTTGGAAGGGCTAGAGGCAGTTAGAAAAAGGCCTTCGATGTACATAGGTGATGTTGGAAGCAGAGGTTTGCACCATTTGGTATATGAAGTAGTTGATAACTCTATAGATGAGGCACTTGCAGGGTATTGCACCGATATACTCGTAAAAATAAATCCGGATAATTCAATTACCGTAGAGGACAACGGTCGCGGAATTCCTACAGGAATTCACGAGAAAGAGGGAAGATCAGCTCTGGAGGTTGTTCTCACAGTTCTGCACGCCGGCGGAAAATTCAGTAAGGATTCTTATAAGGTTTCAGGAGGACTTCACGGTGTGGGGGTGTCATGCGTTAATGCACTATCGCACCATTTGATTGCAGAGGTTCACAGAGAGGGTAAACACTTTATGCAGGAATTCAGAAAGGGTGTACCTCAATATCCCGTAAAAATTGTGGGAGATTCAGACAGAAGGGGTACAATTATAACATTCAGCCCTGACCCTGAAATATTTGTTCTTGGAACTGAATACAATTATGACATACTCTCAACAAGACTAAGAGAGCTGGCTTACCTTAACAAGAATGTAAAACTGGTTATTGAAGATTACAGAGAGCAGGAGAGCGGTGATGATAACGAACAGGAGATTCCTAAGAGAGAGATTTTCCACTCAGAACTGGGATTACTTGAATTTGTTAAATATCTGGACGGCAACAGAGAAAAACTTACTGAAAAGCCTATCTATCTTGAAGGAGACAAAACCGGAATTCCTATTGAGATTGCAATGCAGTACAATACCGGATTTTCAGAGAACATCCACTCATATGTTAATAATATAAACACAATCGAAGGAGGTACTCACCTTTCCGGATTCAGGAGAGGACTTACAACTACGCTAAAGAACTATGCAGACAAAAATGGTCTGTTGTCAAAGCTAAAATTTGAAATTGATGCCTCTGACTTCCGCGAAGGTTTAACAGCTATTATATCAGTAAAAGTTGCAGAGCCTCAATTTGAGGGACAAACAAAGACAAAACTCGGTAATTCAGAGGTTATGGCTGCGGTATCTCAGGCTACTACATCTGCTCTTGAGAATTATCTTGAAGAGAATCCGAGGGATGCCAAAAACATTGTTGACAAGGTTATTCTTGCTGCTACTGCAAGGCACGCTGCCAGAAAAGCACGTGAGATGGTACAGAGAAAAACCGTAATGTCCGGAGCCGGACTTCCGGGAAAACTTGCAGATTGCTCTGACAGAAACCCTGAAAAATGCGAAATATTCCTTGTTGAGGGAGATTCAGCAGGAGGTACTGCAAAAACAGGAAGAGACAGGGGATTTCAGGCAATTCTTCCTTTAAGGGGAAAGATTCTCAATGTAGAGAAGGCTATGGAACACAAAGTCTTTGAGAGCGAAGAGATTCGGAATATATATACAGCACTTGGAGTTACCATTGGAACCGAAGAGGACAGCAAAGCACTGAACCTAAGCAAGCTAAGGTACCACAAGGTAATAATCATGACAGATGCCGACGTTGACGGAAGTCACATCGCTACCCTTATTCTTACTTTCTTTTTCAGACACATGCTTGACCTTATAAAGAGCGGATACGTCTATATAGCAACACCTCCTCTTTATCTGGTTAAGAAAGGTAAACAGGAGAGATACTGCTGGACAGAGGAGGAGAGAAAAGAGGCCACACTACTTGTTGGCGGAGGGAAAGAGGCCGGTGTCTCTCTTCAGAGATACAAAGGTCTTGGAGAGATGAACGCAATTCAGTTATGGGACACAACAATGAACCCTGAAACAAGGATTTTAAGACAGGTAACAATAGACAATGCAGCAGAGGCAGACAGAATTTTCTCCATGCTTATGGGAGACGAAGTTCCACCTCGCAGAGAATTTATTGAGACTCATGCAAAATACGCCAAAATTGATGCTTAGCAGAGGGATAAAGACTTTTATCCTAACTGCAATACTAATACTGCCTCTTGTTACAAGGGCCTCCTCAGAGAGAAGGAGTTCATCTAATATTCCTATTGATGTTCCTGTATATAAACTGAAGTTTCCTGCCCTGCCCTCTCTGGCGGATCATCACCTTTTTAAGCTTCAGCTTCCGCGGGAAATTCCTGAAATACTTGATTTTATAAGGATGACAGAGTTTGATGACATGCCTGAGGAGTATGACATCTGGAGCGATACCAAAGTGAATCCTTATCAGGTAGATCTAAAGGATATGGCAGATACGGTAAAAATTGATCTTAGCGGCTTTTCCCACCCCGGCTCAAGACACATCACCTCTGATTTTGGTTTTCGTAAATGGCGGTTCCATTATGGTATTGATCTTAAGGTTGATAAAGGAGATACAGTTTCTGCCGCATTTGATGGTGTCGTAAGAATAACCAAAAGGGCAAGAGATTATGGCTATTATGTAGTATTGAGACACTTTAACGGTCTTGAAACTCTTTATGCTCATTTAAGCAGAATACTTGTTAATCCGGGGGATACAGTTAAGTCCGGTGCAACCGTTGGTCTTGGGGGAAGCACAGGAAGATCTACTGGAAATCATCTTCACTTTGAGACAAGATATTTGGGTAATCCCATAAATCCCAACAATCTGGTTAATTTCTCAGACTATACAGTTCATAATAATATCCTGCAGCTTACCGCGAAGCACTTTGAATACAAAAAGGAGATTGCTAAAATACGATACTGGACAATCAGAAGAGGTGATACCCTGGGACGTATAGCACAAAGGACAGGTGTATCAATAAGCAAGCTTTGCTCGCTGAACGGAATAAAACGCACAACTATCCTCAGGATTGGAAGAAGACTTAGATATACCTAAACAATTTACATAAATGGACATTTTTGAAAGAATAAAAAATGACGAGGGAGGACCACTCGGTCAATACAGAAAAAAAGCTCACGGCTATTTTATGTTTCCCAAACTTGAAGGTCAGATACAGCCACGGATGACATTTAACGGCAGAGAGGTTCTGGCATGGACATTCAATAATTATCTGGGACTTGCAAACCATCCGGAGGTACGTAAAGCCGATGCAGAGGCTGCAGCAAAGTGGGGGCTCGGATATCCTATGGGAGCAAGGATGATGTCCGGACAAACTGCTCTTCACGAACAACTTGAAAGGGAACTTGCAGAGTTTGAGCTAAAAGAGGACGCCTATCTTTTCAATTTCGGTTATCAGGGAATGGTCTCCACCATAGATGCTCTTGTAAACAGACATGATATAATTGTATATGACTCCGAGGCTCATGCATGTATTATGGATGGTGTAAGGCTCCATATGGGTCAGAGAATAGTTTACCCTCACAATGATATTGAGAAGTGCGAAAAGGCTCTTGCCAGAGCAACCAGACTCACAGAGGAGACAGGTGGAGGAATTCTTCTGATAACAGAGGGAGTTTACGGCATGACCGGAGACCTGGGTATTCTTGACAAAATTGTAGAGCTGAAAAAGAGATACAGTTTCCGCATTCTCATTGATGATGCCCACGGCTTTGGAGTAATGGGAGATAATGGAAGAGGTACATCTGAGCACTATGGTGTAATTGATGAGATTGACCTCTATTTTGGAGCTTTTGCAAAGTCAATGGCTTCAATTGGAGGATTCGTTGCCGGTGATAAACAGATTATTAACTATCTGAGATACAACCTTCGTTCTCAAATTTATGCTAAATCACTTCCAATGCCTCTGGTTGAAGGAAACCTTAAGAGGCTTGAACTCATCCGTACAAGGCCTGAACTGAGAGAGAAATTGTGGATTATAACAAGAGCTCTCCAAAAAGGGCTAAGAGAGAGAGGTTTTGACATTGGAAAAGCAGAAGCATGCGTAACTCCTGTGTTTCTTCAGGGAAATGTAGCTGAGGCGACAAATATTCTGGTAGACCTTAGAGAAAATCACAAAATATTCTGCTCAGTAGTTGTATATCCTGTTGTACCAAAGGGAGTAATTATGTTCAGAATTATTCCTACTGCTATGCACTCTCTTGAAGATGTTGAATATACGCTTAATGCTTTTGGGAAAATTGCCGAGAATCTGAAGAAAGGTATCTATAAAGCAGATGAGATGCAAGATAAATCAACTGAGAAAGTTGTCTGATTAATGCAAAGTCTCAAAGACAAAGTTGTAATTATAACCGGAGCCAGCTCCGGAATTGGACTCGCGGCGGCAAGAGCTTTTGCCGCCGAGGGCTCCAAGCTCTCTGTTGCAGCAAGGTCATTAGAGAAATTAAATGCTCTCAGAAATGAGCTTTCATCTTCTACTCAAATCATCTGCGTTAAAACAGATGTCACTATTGAGGAGGAGTGTAAGAATCTGATAGAGCAGACTGTTGCAGCGTACGGAAAAATTGACATTCTTGTAAATAATGCAGGAATATCCATGAGGGCACTATTTAAAGACCTGGATTTGTCTGTAATAAAAAATTTAATGGACGTGAACTTCTGGGGAACAGTATACTGCACAAAATATGCTCTCCCCTGGCTGCTTGAGACTCAGGGATCTGTTGTGGGAGTAATATCTATAGCCGGTTTTAAGGGACTTCCGGCCAGAACCGGTTACTCGGCATCTAAGTTTGCTGTCTATGGTTTTCTGGATACACTCAGAGTTGAACATCTCAGGGACAAGCTACATGTAATGATATTTGCACCCGGATTTACAGCCTCTTCAATAAGGGAGAGGGCTCTGGTTGCTGATGGCAGCCAGCAGGGTACTACACCTAGAGATGAGGGTAAGATGATGACTGCGGAAGAGTGTGCTAAACATCTGATTAATGGTATCAAGAAACGCAAAGCCCAGGTAATTCTCACTTTTATAGGAAATTTACTCGTTATTCTCAATAAATTTTTCCCCAGGTTAGTAGATAAACTAGAGTATTCGTTTATGAAGAGAGAGCCCGACTCTCCTCTTAAGTAACCTATTCACTTCAGAAATTTTTCCTTCTCGCTCACTGCTTCCTCTGCGGCGGAGGCTCCTTCAATGCAGCCTGTATGTTTTACTCTATCCACAATGAATCCGCTTCACTTCAGGAGTTTTTCCTCCTCGCTCATTTTATTCGCTGTGGCGGAGACTCCTTCAGTTTTGCAGCTTGTTCATTCCTGGCACCAGCGTGACATATATTCAGCTACCCGTTGTGACTCCTGAGCTTTTCCTCCTCGTTCACTGCGTTCTCTGCGGCGGAGGCTCCGTCGTCTACACCGGTTATCTGAATATGGAGAATCACGCAGTTGCCGGGATGAACAGGCGTGGGTGGGACAAACCTCCACTAGGTTGATTTGCAGTTCGTTCTAAAACACAAATTTCACGATATCAATAATTTACAATTTGCAATCATCTCAGAATAAAGCCTAGTGGAGGTTCGTCCCACCCAAACTATCAAAAAAAGATTCAATATTGGCAGCTATTCCCTCCACGAGTCTTTTTTTTGCCGATTCTCCGGCCCATCCAATATGAGGAGTCAAAATCATCCTCTCAGATTTTGATACTTTAAGGTAGGGGTGATCCGCAGGAAGAGGCTCCTGTTCGTAAACATCAATCCCGGCACCTCCGAGAAGACCAAAATCTATTGCTTTAGCTAGATCTGATTCATTTACAATACCTCCCCTACCCATGTTAACAAGAATTGCATCCGGCTTCATCAGCTTTAGCTCTTTCATTGATATAAGATTTTTTGTCTTTTCGTTAAGCGGGGCATGAACTGAAATGATATCGCATTTTGCCAGAAGCTCCTCCAGAGATACTGCAGGATACTTTTTGAAATGAGGCTTTCCAGAAGTAGAGTAGTACATTACTTTCGCTCCAAAAGCAGCAGCAATTTCCGCAACCCTTTTTCCAATAGTGCCCATTCCAATTATACCAAAATTTTTGCCTGAAATTTCAGAAAAACTCCTTCCAGTGTCAGTAAAATGAGGACTTTCAGAATAGATTCCACTTTTGACCACGTTGTCAAAATAAATTGTATGATTATGTAGTGCTAGTATGGCACCAAAAGTTATCTGGACAACACTGTCCGTTGAATAACCTACAACATTCTTAACCTCAATTCCCTTAGCTCCGGCATAGTTTGAATCAACATTGTTTGTTCCTGTTGCCGCAACACAAATAAGCTTTAAATTGGGTGCAGAGTCAATCTGTTCTTTGAACATCTTTACTTTATTAACAATAACAACATCTGCCTGCTTTATCCTTGCGGGTATATCGCTGATTCCTGTATGGGGATAAAGTGTAAGTTCCCCTAATCTTTCAATGATTGAGTAATCCATACCCTCTCCTAAAGTTGCTGAATCCAGAAATACAATTTTCATAACCTCTAAAAAAAGAAGCGCCTATTTCTAAGCGCTTGATTATCTTTAATTTTCTTTGGTGCCCAGAACAAGACCTACCAGTACGTCACAGGACACTTTTTATAGTATTGATATATAGCCTAATAGCTCCATATCTAATTATGACACAAATATATAGATAAATTTTAGCAATTCTGACAATTTTAGAAAATTTCATCTATTTCCAGATTTGCGGACGTGGTGCGGACGTGAAATTGTTAAAATTGCACATGACTTCCCTCTCCTTTCCTTAAATTTGAGTAGCTTAAAAATTATCGTTATGACTAAGATCTTTAAGATTCTAGCTAAAAAAATCAATCCTGATTCCGGGAAGTCAGAAGTTCTGCTTAGACTACGCCACGGACATGATATCTCTCTCCGTGCAAAAACCCATCTTTTCATTTCTCCAAAGTTTTTTGTCAAACAAAGAGAGGGTCTGGATGTCCCTGGAGAGATCGTTGTGAAATCCAGGAATCCTTCACCGGAAATTACCCAGGCAAAAGAGGTTCGAAACAAAGTTGAAGAGATGTGCAGGTTGTTTGAAGATATTATAAGCACAGAGAATCCTGCTAATATCACTTTAGATTGGCTCCAAAAGAAGGTAGACATTTATATTTATGGAGATGACGGCGAACAAAAAGTCGTAGTTCCAAAAGCAAAAACTTTCTTCAACCATTTTGATGATTACCTGGCTTTGTCACAATTCTCAGAAAGCAGAAGAAAACACTTTCTTGTACTATATCGAGCCCTGCAGCGTTACTCTATATACCAAAGTTATGAGATAACATTTGACTCCTTAAATCCGGTCATTATTACTTATTTTGAAGGATTTCTCCGGAACGAACACTCTTTATTTGAAAAGAATAATGATGCATCTGAGAAGAAAACTAAGCAGAGTAAAAGAGCCTTGGTCCAAAACACAAAGTATGAAGCTATTTTCGAACAATTTCCGGAGTGTCGTATACCAAAGCCCAGAGGAGATAATTATGTAAAAGGGCTTCTTACACTTCTAAGGACATTCTTCATTTGGGCAAATAAAACAGGCAAAACAAATAAGAATCCTTTCAAAGAGCGTCAGATTAAAGAGTGTGTTTATGGAACCCCAATATTCATAACTGATGAGGAGCGAAAGAAAATTTATGAAACGAATCTATCTTATGACAAACGATTAGAAGAACAGAGGGATATATTCATCTTCCAATGTATGATTGGATGCAGAATCAGCGATCTTTATTCTATGCGTCAATCGAATATTATCACAGAGAAAACATCAAAAGGTGATCGTAAGTGCATTAATTACATACCACGGAAAACAAAAGAGGGAAATCCAATAACAGTTTCAGTCCCGCTAAATGCCATAGCATTGAAAATTCTGGAAAAATATGAATACATGAAGAATGAGGTGCTTGTAGACAACCGCATATCCAAAGCAAACATTTCAAAAGTTATTAAAGACAAACCATCAACTTTCAAATCAGACTCCCCTATTTTCCCTCTTATGGCCCAGCAGCGCTATAATGAGTACATCAAGTATGTTTTTAGAGCTTGCGGAATCACCCGGATAGTTTCAGTCATTAACCCCACAACCGGAGAGGTTGAACAAAAAAGCATTGCAGAAATTGCCTCTTCACATCTAGCCAGAAGAACCTTTGTCGGGAACCTTTACAATAAAGTCCAGGATCCAAACCTGGTCGGCAGCCTCAGCGGACATAAAGAGGGCAGCAGAGCCTTTGCCAGGTACAGAACAATTAATATTGATATCAAAGCGGACCTGATAGATAAGATGTAAAAAATCGCCCTCAATTTTGGGGGCGATTGTGTTTTTGGTGTCCTGTCCCATTTTTAATTGCGGGACAGGTGGGACACTTGAGACAAATTTTTCCTGGCACTATCGTACTATACCCGCTATTGGTTGGATATAATGCTTATTTATTTGTATTTTGTATGTGTGGTAACGGTTGGCGGTATGGCGTCGTGGGGCGTTACTCTAAAAAAAGACATCAAACTAGGTCAGCCCACAAGCCCCAATGCGCAATACTGTTTGTTACCAACTGGTTTTTATTGTCTTAGAATTTAAAGAGTTAAAAATTCATATAAATCCATTGTTATTTTATCATTTGGCCATTCTTCAAATGCATCGAAATAATTTTTTAATGCAGCAACAAAGAATGTAACAGCTTCATTTTCAAAATCTGCTTCAATTATGAAATTTTCGCCTATATCATTGTGTTTTAGTTCATTCTTTGTTATGTTTCTGTTTCTGATAAGAGATTTGGTTCTAGGAATATCTTTATGTAAATAATGAAATATACTTTTTGTATAATCTATATCATTATCTAGTTGATCAAAGCCACGCCTTTTTTTTGCAATTCCACCTAGGATTTCTTCTGCAGCACCAGCTAAAGTTATACAACTTACATAGTCTTGTTTATTGTAATGTCTAGCTGCCGCTTTAATTTGTATAAGTGCAATCTCTTTTTTACTAATTTTTGTAATCTTTAAAGGCATGTTCTTTTCTTTAAACTTGCTGGTAACGGACGGCGGTATAGCCAGTAAGAGAGTGCGGGCGATTCTTCTGTCAAGTTACAACGAACTTTGAGGCGGGTTACTACGCTTCGCATACCACTAAAACCCTTATTGGCTATACCGCGTGTTAGCAGTAGTGGTTTTCTTCTGTTGTCTTGTCAGTTGTCATTTTGATAGTTGTAAAATTCTGTAAGCTCCTCTCGCCACAATCACAAATATAATTGCTCCAATAATCAAGTCGGGATAACCTGAATTGAGCCAATTAACCAAAAGTCCTGCTGTAATTACTCCCGAATTTATGATAATGTCGTTTGATGTAAAAATCATACTTGCCTGCATATGGGCTTCTTTACTTTTTCTCTTTTGCAATAAATACAGGCAAATAACATTCGCAATTAATGCTACAATTGACACGAAAATCATTGTTTGAAAATCAGGCATTTTCTCAACTCCGATAAATCGTCTGACTACTTCTATAAAACCAATTACAGCAAGCATGATTTGAAAGTATCCTGCAAATTTTGCGATGTTCTTTTTTCTGACTACTGTTCCGCCAACAGCGATTAATGCAAGTCCGTAAACAATGCTGTCAGCCAACATATCTAAACTGTCAGCAACTAAGCCCATCGAATTTGATATAAGTCCTGTTACAATTTCAATGGCGAAAAACAAAAAGTTTATTAATAAAACAGTCCATAAGGTTTTCCTTTCGTCATTTTGTTTGTCAGTTGTTGTAAAATTGTCAACCGAAACAGTCGAAAGAATTGAAGTGTCAAATTTTAATGTATCAAGTCGTTGAAAAATTTGTTCATTATTGTCTGTATGAAAAACGTGTAAAAGTCGGTTGGGTATGTCAAATTCTAACGATTGGACATTTGTCAAACCGTCAAGTTTCATCCGAATCATTTGTTCTTCGGATGGACAGTCCATTTTTGTTATTTTAAATGTCGTTTTTTGCATATCAGTTCATTTTGTTATTTAATTTAAATATCGTTTTTTGCTTGTCTGTTGGGTCTTCTTACCATTACTGCTAACATTTCGCGGCTTGGCGAAGGTGGCGATTTTACCACAAATGTTCATACGAAGCACACTCTTCAAATTTACGATAAACTGTCATACGAAGAACTGAACCGCCACTTTTGCCAAACCGCTGTTTGTGGCTGGGCTTCTTTGTTTTTCGTCTGTTAGCAACATTTTTTGTCCTGCTGAATTGGTGGACAAGCAACACTTCCGTAACTACAATAAACACAGCAGTCGCCTTGTTTTGGTTTTAGAACTTGTTTACATTTTTCACATTCGTAAAAATATTGACAAGCGTCTGTCGGCATTGTTTCTTCTTTCTTGTGTCCGCAGTTGGGACAAGTTATTGTTGATTGTAATTTGATTTCCATTTTAATTTTCTTTTTTGTCAGCTACAGAATATCCTGTTGAGTTTATTGCTTTTTCGATTTCAGAAATGTTTGTTTTTGAGTTGTCAAATTCTACGATTGCATTTCCATTTTCGTAAGATGCGTTTGAACTTATTATTCCTGTCAATTTATTTACTTCGTGATTTACGTGTTCGCCACAACTTTCACAAGTCATACCGCTAATCGTAAATTCTATTTTTTTAATATTGGATTTGTCCACTACTATGATTTGCTTTTCAGCCTTTGAGTAAAAAACACTTGAATAGTATGGAAAAGCAAGCATAACGATGGCAAATCCCGTTACTATTCCTAAAAACATTTTTGACTGAATGAATTTTGGTTTTTCTTCTGTCTCACAGTTGCAGTCAATTTGCTTTTTTGGTTTCAACTTTTGATACCAAGCAAAACCAAGCACTAAAATTGTCATTCCGATAAAATACGGTCGGAAAGGTTCAAGCCAAGAAAAAGTTGAGGCAAGTCCGCTTGTTCCTGCAATGAGAGCCAAAACAGGTGTAATGCAACACAATGAAGCTGCAATTGCTGTTAAAAGTCCTGCTCCAATTAGTTTGTTGTCTGTTTTCATAATGTTTCCAAAATTTTGTTTTCGTCAAGTATTTTGAAAAACGGTTTCAGCATTTTTTCATACTCTTTTGTTAATGAGTAAAAAATGGTTTGAGCTTCTCTTTCTGTTTCAATGAGTTTTCTGTCTTTGAGTTTTCGCAAGTGTTGTGAAACCGCTGAAATTGTCATACCAAGAATATCGCTTATATCACAAACACAAAGTCGTTTTTCTTCATAGATCAGAAAGAGAATTTTCAGTCTTACGTTGTTTCCTGCCAATTCAAGTCCGTTTGATAAATAGTCAAATGAGCCGTTGAGTTCTGAAACTCTGTCTTTACAGCGATCTATTTGTTTAATGTCCGCTTGTTGTCGTATGCAAGAATTGTTGTCCATAGTACAAAGGTAGTCAATTTGCTTATTTAAGCAACTACTAAAATACGAAACATCAAAAAGAACCCGATTTGTCTGTCGGGTTGTGTCGTCATAGCCTTGCCACTAA
>CALGSW010000009.1 GCA_937901965.1 uncultured Bacteroidota bacterium | reverse complement strand
TATGCGGATACTCTGTGAATGCAGTAAGATTGCCAGATGTAAATTGAAGGAGTCTTCGCCGCAGCGAGCGAAGAGAGCGAGGAGGAAAAGCACCGGAAGTTATGCGGATACTTAATGAATGCAAAAAAAAGGCTGACCAATGTACTTTATGGTCAGCCTCCGAATTAACATCATATAAAATGAAAGTTATTTTACTATAGTCATCTCTTTAAGAAGGTGACCTGCTCCGCCAAATTTATCCATGATAAACAGTGTGTAGCGGATATCAACACTTATTGTGCGCTGGAGGTTCGGTTCAAAAATAATATCACCGCTCATAGCCTCCCAGTTTCCGTCAAAAGCTGTTCCTATCAGTTCACCCTTTCTATTAAGGACCGGACTTCCTGAGTTACCTCCTGTGATGTCGTTTGTACTGAGGAAACCAACAGGCATGCTGCCATCTTCCATTGCGTACTGACCGTAATCTTTATTTTTATAAAGCTCCTTAAGTTTTTCAGGAACTACAAACTCCCAATTGTTAGGGTCCTCTTTCTCCATTACACCTTTAAGTGTAGTGATATGCTCATATATAACGGCATCTTTTGGTGAATAGTTCAATACCTGGCCATATGTCATCCTCATTGTTGAGTTTGCGTCCGGATACATAGCCTGTCCCTGTTTCATCTCAAGCTGGCCGGCAATGTATGCTTTCTGACCCTTTGCCAGAACAGGATTCTCTTTGGCGAGTATCTGCATAGCCTTCATCTGAACAGGAGATATTGTTTTAACAATTGCTATAACCGGGTCTTTGGCAAGTACCTCTGGCGTTTCAAGAGCTTTTTTGTACTTATCTTCGCACGGAAATACTGAGTTGTTGTAAAGATCATCTACAAAAGCATCAATATTACCGCCGAATTTTTCATCAATAATATTGTAGAATGCCGGTCTGTCCTCAGCTTTCACTTTGTCTCTGAATACCTTTACCAGTGCTTTGGCAACCTTTCTGTCTGTTGCTGCCGAGTAATCTTTGTAGAAAGACTCAAGTCTTCTTTTGCCAAATTCAAGTGCTTTTCCGGCCTCCTCTGCATTACCTTTTTCAAGGTTTTCTGCATATGTTGAAAAGCTTGTGGCAACTGAAAACAGTTCAACAGCTCCAAGCGCCTCTCTGAGGTAGGCCGAGAGGTATAAAGCCTCTGCTCTGTTTTTAACTGCATTGTTTATCTCATCCAGAGCTGTCCCGTATTTTGCCTTTCTCTCCGGATTTGAGTTCACCCACTCCTGGAATTTTACCTCTTCTGCAGCACGACGCTCCTGAACTTTGAGTTTTGCAAAAGTTTCATTCATACCAATGGCCTTCTTCCAGTAGTTTGAAGAGCCAGCGTATTTGCTTGAATACTGAAGACGAATCTTAGGATCTGCCTCCATATCTGCCATAAGAACCTCCTGACGAACGCCTCTTACATATATTACTATTGCATTTGTAATGTCGCTGGTCTCTTTAACCTCTGAAGAAGTCATGAAACGGTTGGTTCTTCCCGGATATCCTATAATCATTGCAGGGTCTCCCTGTTTTACACCTTTAAGTGAAATTGTAAGATGTTTCTTAGGTATATAAGGTCTGTTTTCAGGTGAGTAGGGTGCAGGATTATTGTCTTTATCTGCATAAACACGGAACATAGAGAAGTCACCTGTATGACGTGGCCACATCCAGTTGTCTGTATCGGCGCCATATTTGCCTATTGATGATGGGGGAGCACCTACAAAACGCACATCTGTATATGTTTTTGTAATCACCAGATAGTATGCGTTTCCGCCATAAAATGTAGCAACTCTTCCGCGCAGGTATTTGTTGTCACCAACTACTCTTTTTACAATTTCATCAGATACTGTCTGAAATGCCTTTGCAAATTCAGGAGTGTTTTCAACAGCCGATGTTGCTTTAACAACTTCGTCGGTTACATCTGTAAACGACTCTAAAAATGTCACAGAGAGGCCCGGAGACGGGAGCTCCTGCTCACGGGTCATTGCCCAGAAACCATTTTGCAGATAGTCGTTTTCAACAGTGCTCAGACGTTGAATAACCCCGTATCCGCAGTGGTGGTTGGTAAGTACAAGACCTTCATTAGAAATTATCTCTCCTGTACATCCGCCTCCAAAATGTACAACAGCATCTTTTAAGCTGGACTTGTTCAGGTTATAGATGTCTTTAGCGGAAATTTTGAAACCAAGCTCTGCAAGTTTTTTATTGTTGAGCTTCTCTATAAGCGGGAGCAGCCACATCCCTTCGTCTGCTCTTAGTGGAGCCAGAGAAAAGAGAATAGCTCCAATGAGAATTAATGTGATTTTTTTCATTTAGTTGTTATCTGATTGTTTAATTTGACTCTTTAGACAAAGATAATTTTTTATTTGTATATTTATGACTCTAATTGGCACATATCTGTCATGAGACCTCTCTTTAATATAGTAATAGCTGCAGATAAGTTCAAAGGTAGCCTTACTGCCTCAGAGGCCTCATTTTCAATATCTCAGGGAATAAAACTCGGAGCGGGATTAAGAGACCTTCCATATGACATAAAGGTAAACGTTATACCTCTGGCAGACGGCGGGGAGGGTTTTCTCTCGGTTGCCGGAAGGAGTGGATTCTTTAAAAGGAAAGAAGTTAATGTGCTTGATCCGTTGGGAAGGGGCATAAAGTCTTACTATCTTCTGTCTGAAAAAGAGCCATATGCTGTAATTGAGATGGCAATGGCGTGCGGACTCGGTCTGCTGGAGAGAGATGAGTATAATCCTTTGGAGGCAACTTCATATGGACTCGGTCAGCTAATCTGTGCAGCAGTTGATGAGGGTGTTAGTCAAATTATTCTGGGAATAGGCGGAAGTGCCACCAACGATGGAGGAACCGGAATGCTTCAGGCGCTGGGCTTTTCATTCAGGGATTCTGAGGGAAAGCTGATTAACGGAGAAGAGGATGAGTTTATGTCCGGCTCTGTTCTTAACAGGATTTGCACTATTGATGACACGCTCGTTAAAAAGGAGCTTAAAAAGGTAAAGTTTACGGTGGCTTGTGATGTTGATAATCCTCTGCTGGGACCATCCGGTGCAACATATGTTTATGCGCCGCAGAAGGGGGCAGACGAGGCGGCTCTGGTTAAACTTGAAGAGGGGATGAAAAATTTTGCCGATGCTGTTGAACGCTTCATGGGTTTTAAGAGTAGTTTCCTGTGTGACTCCTCGTCATTTGTGGGATTTGATTTCTCTGATTTTCCGGGATCCGGGGCTGCCGGAGGTGTGGGTTTTGCAGCAAGAAGTTTTCTTAACGCAGAGTTGATTCCGGGCTGGAAAGTTGCGGCTGAGTTATCAGGTGCAGAGGAGGCTGTTGTAGGGGCAGATCTTGTGATTAGCGGCGAGGGAAGGCTAGACTCTCAGACACTCTCCGGTAAACTGGTGGAGGGGGTGGCAACCCTGGCAAAAAGATACAGTAGACCTTTATGGGTCTATTGTGGTGAATGTTCTCTCAATGATGATGAAATAAACAGAGCACATATAAGCAGGGTTTTTGAAATTGCTAAAATTGCAAATAGCGTAAACGACTCTATTTCAAGGGCAAAAGAACTTTTAGAAAAAATTTCTGAAGATTCTGCAACTTTTCTGCCTGAATTGCAGTCAAACAGGCAAACAAACTTAAAAAACCCTAAAAACTAAACAAAATGGAAGGAGTATTAGCAATTTTAATGCCGTTTCTCACAGCAATTATCATCCTCGCAATCGTTTATACGACTAAGATAATGAGGGACAGATCAAGGAACAGGCTTATAGAAAAGGCAATTGAGCATGGAAGGGATATCTCTCCGGAATTATTCAAGGGAAATGAAAGGCCCAAACTGCCTAAAGACCCTCTTACCAGTTCACTGGTTACAATTGGAGCAGGTATAGCAATTTTTATAGCACTTTTCCTTTTCTTTGACAATCAACTGAAATTTGCGGCATTTGGTCTTATCCCGCTCTTTATTGGACTTGGTCAGCTTACAGCTTATCTTATAAATAAGAAAAACAGCAAGTAGCAGAACTAAAACAGGTTAAGTTAACTTATTGGAGTGAACAGATCTGAATTTGAGAAAGAGGTAATGTTGAATCAGGAACCGCTGAGGCGGTTCCTGTACAACCTCTGCAACGGAGACTCTGCACTGGGTGATGACATAGCTCAGGAGGCATTCATCAAGGCTTACATTAACCTCTCCTCTTTCAGCGGAAAATCAAAATTCTCTACATGGCTCTTCAGGATTGCGTACAATTGCTTTTGTGACAATAAAAGGGCAGCAAAAAAGTATACATCTTCAGAATTAAATGATAATATTGCGGTTGAACATGTCGGCGCAGACGCAAAGTATAAAAATCAAGAGCTCTATATGGCAATGTCCAGATTGAATGAAAAGGAGCGTACAGCGGTACTGCTCTTCTATATGGAGGACAGAAGCACAAAGGAGATCTCGGTAATCACCGGAATGCCGGAAAATACAATCAAGTCTCACCTCTCAAGGGCAAGAGGTAACTTGTCAAACCATTTAAACAGAATTGGTTATGAAAGATGATGAAAAAATAAAGATGTTCTTTGATGAACACAAGCAGAAAATTGAGGATAACGGATTTACCGGAAGGTTATTTGCTACCCTGGATGTATTACCTGAGCCAAAGCCTAAATATGAAAAGTCAAGATTGATAATTGCAATCTTTGGTGCTGTGGGAGCTCTGCTGTTTGCTATCCTGGGGGGGTATTCAGCATTAATTGATGGGTTAACTCAACTGGCGTCTGTTACTGCAGATTATAAGTCTGCAACGCCTGAAATTGTAATTTCAGTATTCTTTACAGGTTGCGCTCTCTTTTCACTCGGAAGATATGCCATCAGAGAAAGTGAATAGACTTGGCTCCGGAAGGAGTTTGTACGAAATTCTGTGATATTTGCTAACCCCTAGTTTTCTTATGGCCTCCCTGTGTTCAATGGTAGGGTAGGCCATGTTTTTTTTCCAGCCGTAACCGGGACACTCTTTGTCAATTTTCCGCATATATTCATCTCTGTGGGTCTTTGCAAGTACAGATGCTGCAGCAATTGAGGCAAATCTGCCGTCTCCCTTTACAAAGCAGGTGAAAGGGATGTCATTATATGGTTTAAATCTGTTACCGTCTACAATTATGTGATCCGGCTTTCTGTTTAGCTTGTCAAGAGCTCTGTGCATTGAAAGGATTGAAGCTTTCAATATATTTATTTTGTCAATCTCCTCTGGTGAAGCCCATGCGACAGCCCATTCAACAGCCTCTTTTTCAATAATCTCTCTTAATTTGTCTCTATCTCTCTCTTTCAACTGTTTTGAATCGTTGAGGAGCGGGTGGAAAAACCCGGGGGGCAGAATTACTGCCGCCGCGTACACCGGACCGGCAAGCGCACCTCTTCCGGCTTCATCACAACCGGCCTCTGAGACACCCTCTTTATAATATGGTAGCAGCAAGTGTAATTTTTTGTAAATATAAATGAAAAAAAATTGTTAAATTTGAATCTTTGCACTTTAAAAATTAACAAATAAACATAACCAAGTAAAAAGTATGAAAACATACCCTACTCAGAACATTCGCAACATCGTCCTGCTTGGAGGCACGAAGTCGGGAAAGACAACCCTGGCAGAGACAATGATGTTTGAAGGAAAAGTTATTGACCGCAGAGGAACTGTTGAGGCAAAAACTACTGTGAGTGACAATACGGAAATAGAACAGCTCTACCAGCGTTCCATCTATCCCACACTTCTTTATACTGAGTTTATGGATCATAAGCTCAATATTATTGATACTCCGGGCTCAGATGACTTCATAGGAGGGGTTATCTCAGCTTTTAAGGTTGCAGATGCAGGAGTTATGATTGTGAATGCTCAGCAGGGTGTTGAGGTTGGTACTGAAATCTTTGCCAGACAGGCAGAAAAGTGCAAAAAACCGCTTATTCTTGCTATTAATCAGCTGGATCATGAAAAAGCAAACTGGGAGGGTACCCTTGAATCAGTAAAACAGACATTTGGAAAAAAGGTGCTCCTTATTCAATACCCTGTTGAGACAGGAAACGGTTTCAACAGTTTTATTGATGTCCTTAAAATGAAGATGTATGTCTTTAAGGATGATAACGGAACTCGTGAGGAGCATGAAATTCCTGCAGACCACGCAGATCAGGCAGCAGAATATCATCAGGTTGTTGCTGAGATGGCTGCAGAAAATGATGAGGCTTTAATGGAGCTCTTCTTTGATAAAGGACAGCTTTCAGAGGAGGAGATCCGTGCCGGTCTGCGAATAGGAATTGCAAAGGCAGAAATTATGCCCCTGTTCTGTTTGTCAGGCAAAAAAGATATAGGAGTAAAGAGACTGATGGAGTTTGTAATTAACGCCGGTCCCGCTCCTGACAAGATGGTTCAGAAGCTTAAAGACGGCACAACCGTTCCTTGCGATGCGTCCGGGCAACCTTCTATATTCATTTATAAAACTGCTGTTGAGCAGCATCTTGGTGACGTCTCATTCTTCCGCGTTATGTCAGGTAAAATTACAGAGGGTATGGACCTTACAAATCCGGAGAACGGATCAAAGGAGCGTCTGGCTGTAATTTATGCTGTTGCAGGAAAGAAAAAAGAGAAGGTGACCGAGATGGTAGCCGGAGATATAGGATGTACAGTTAAGCTAAAATCGGTTAAAACAAACCAAACACTTAACGGAGGCAATAAAGAGTGGGCATTTGAGCCAATTATCTTCCCTCCATCTAAATTCCGTACCGCCATTAAGGCAAAGGTAGAGAAGGACGAGGAGAAACTTGGTGAAATACTTAACCGTGCTCATGCAGAGGACCCTACAATTAAGATAGAGTACTCTAAAGAGCTTAAGCAAACTATCCTTAGCGGACAAGGTGAGCACCACATCAACATTCTTAAATGGCATTTAACAAATACACATAAACTTGAGATTGACCTCTTCCCTCCAAAGATTCCTTACAGGGAGACTATTACAAAGGTTGCTCTTGCAGACTATCGTCACAGAAAACAGTCCGGTGGTGCAGGTCAGTTTGGGGAGGTTCATATTCTGATTGAGCCTGTTGTTGAAGGTGTAGCACCTAACAATAAGTTTAAAGTTGAGGGTAAAGAACTCGTGCTGAATATCAAGGGCAAAGAGGAGTACAATATGGACTGGGGCGGAAAGCTTGAGTACTATAACTGTATTGTGGGAGGTGCAATTGATGCCAGATTTATGCCAGCAATCCTTAAGGGTATCCTTGAAAAGATGGAGGAGGGACCTCTTACCGGCTCTTATGCAAGAGACATCAGAGTATTTGTTTATGACGGAAAGATGCACCCGGTTGACTCAAATGAGATCTCTTTCAAACTTGCAGGAAGAAATGCATTTAAGGAGGCCTTCAAAAAAGCCGGTCCTAAGATTATGGAGCCAGTATACAATATTGAAGTCCTCGTTCCTAGTGAGTATATGGGAGATGTTATGAGTGATCTTCAGAACCGCAGGGCGATGATTGAGGGAATGAGCAGTGACAAGGGATTTGAAATTCTTAAGGCGAGGGTTCCTCTGGCAGAGCTCAATAAATACTCAACAACCCTTAGTTCGCTTACCTCCGGAAGGGCAACCTTTACTATGACATTTGCAGATTACCAGCAGGTTCCTGCAGAGGTTCAGGATAAGTTGCTCAAGGAGTACGAAGCAAATGAAAAGGATGAATAAGGCCTGATGATTGAGGCAACCGATATAAGAAAGTCATACGGAAGCCTTCTTGTGCTTAAGGGAATTGATTTCAGAGCAAAGGAGGCTGAGGTAGTAAGTATTGTTGGAGCAAGCGGGGCGGGTAAGTCCAGCTTGCTCCAAATTCTTGGTACGCTCTCCAGACCGGATACAGGGAGGGTTGTAATTGACGGAACAGACCTTTTCTCACTTAGCTCAAATGCTTTGGCCGATTTCAGAAATAAGAAAATAGGATTTGTTTTTCAGTTTCATCACCTATTACCTGAGTTTACAGCTCAGGAGAATGTTGCAATTCCGGCTCTTATTGCGAAGGAGAGCACATCAAAAGCTAATCAAAGAGCGGCTGAAATTCTTAGTTCACTTGGACTCGGAGACAGGCTTACCCACAAACCATCAGAGCTGAGTGGGGGTGAGCAGCAGAGAGTAGCTATAGCAAGGGCTTTAATGAATAATCCGTCGGTAATTCTTGCTGATGAGCCTTCCGGAAATCTTGATACAGAAACAAAGAGAGAGATTCACTCACTTTTCTTTGAGCTGAGAGAGAGGTATGGTCACACTATTATTATTGTTACCCATGACAGAGATCTGGCAGCGATGAGCGACAGAATCATGGAGATGAAGGATGGGTCGTTTCTTATTTAAGCAATTTTCTGTGAAACAGGAGCAGAGCGCCATGAAGGTTAATACTGATGGTGTTCTCCTGGGAGCATGGTGTTCAATGCCACCTGTTCCAAGAGAAGGTGATATGATTAATGTTCTGGATGTTGGTACGGGAACGGGAGTTATTGCCCTGATGGTTGCACAGAGACTCGCTCCATACGGAATAAAAGCACAGATTACCGGTATTGACCCTGACATTCCTTCTGCCTGCGAGGCGCAGAGTAATTTCAGCGAATCTTCATGGGGAGAGAACATGATGTCTCAGGCTCTTTCACTGAAAGAGTATCTTGAAACCTCACCGCCTAAAGCAAATCTCATTGTCTCAAATCCCCCCTATTTTAAAAACTCACTTAAAGCACCATGTTCCAGAAGGAGTAATGCAAGACATACAGATAACCTCTCATTTAACGAGTTGATAGAGTGCTCTGCAAGTCTTCTCTCGCCCGGGGGAGTTCTCTCAGTAATACTTCCGGCAGAGGCGGAGAGGGAATTTGTCTCTGTTGCCGCATCAAACGGACTCTCTCTGTTCAGGCTATGCAGGGTAAGCACTGTTGCAGGGGAGGAGCCAAGGAGGATTATGATGGAGTTTACCGGAGAAACAAGTGGGGATATAAATGAAGAGAGGCTCTCCATTCAGAAGAGCCCAGGGGGGTTATTCACCAATGAGTACAAAATGGTTACTGCCGATTTTTATCTTAAATTCTGACCAGGGCCTGATGGTCCCTGACCTCGTCTTAACTGATGAATCATCTTTACACGGAACTTCTCCTCTGCAACGTAGATCTTTGCCACTTTTTCCTGTGGAAGAATTCTTAAGAACTGAGCATGGTAGTTTTTGTAAATATCACCCTCGTTTGAAAATTCAGAGATATACTTTTCCATTAGAGATTTTAGCTCTGCATCTGATAATTTTTCCTCTCCTGAAATGGCTTTGCCAATGTTCTTCAGATTGCCTTGAATTTTCCTGTAAGATTTTTCCCGCTCCTTCCAGAAGTTGTTATAAATAGGCCAGAAATCTTCTGCCTCTTTAGGTGATAATTCCAGTTCTGTTGTAAAGAATGCAATTTTTGCACTCTGAATTTGTTCGTACCTGCTCTGTTTCTGTTCTTGTCCTGAAGTAGACTCAGAGAGGATCTGAGGCTGGGGTTGAGCAAATGTTACCAGGCTCAGGGTTACTAAAATTATTGTTAAAACTGACTTTTTCATTTCAATTATTCTATTGATGCTAAGTAAATTAATCCAGTATTAGAGCTGAGGTATTCAACGATTACTTCAGGGTCTATCTCCTCTTCTTCTTCTGTGTAAAGAGTGTCTGAGGAGGAGTCATAAAAGTCAACAAAGCTAGTCTTTACATAGATCTCCTCAGCCTGGCTCTCTGTTCCTGACAGTGAATCCTGTTTATCCGAAGGAGAAAATATGTTTATTGTAGCGTAAGCAATCAGGAACACAATTGCAAAAGTTGAAACAAGTGCGAGTTGTGGTCTTGCAATTTTCCAGAAGGGGGATTTTTCTCTCTTCGCAGAAATTTTATCAGAAATACCCTCTTGTAATGAACTGAAATAATCCTCCGGAGTACTGAATGGGTTCTCCTTAAGGTGACTATTGTCCATATTAAATTTTTCTTTCATACCTCTTTGACTATTTAAATTGCAAAAGGATTAAAAAAGTTCTTCCATTGTGTGTTGGATTTTTTGAAAAGCATGATGATATGAGGCTTTCAGAGCACCTACAGATGTACCGGTAATTTCTGAAATCTCTTCATATTTCATCTCTTCAAAATATCTCATGTTAAAAACCGCCCTCTGCTTGTCCGGTAATTTTAATATTGCTTTATGAAGTGCCTTTTGTGTAGCGTCTCCGTTAAAATAGGGATCTGACTCAAGCTTGTTTTCCAGTTGTTTGGAATAGTCTGTCAATGAAAGAAAAGCTCTGGTCTTTTTCCTCTTAAGGAAAGTAAGCGACTCGTTTGTTGCTATTCTGTACAGCCACGTAAAAAGCCGGGACTCCTCCCTGAATTCAGGAAGGGCGTCCCATGCCTTGATAAATGTGTTTTGGATTATATCATTTGCATCGTCATGAGATGCAACCATTTTTCGAACGTGCCAGTAAAGTCTCTCACTGTATGCCTTTACAATAAGGTTGAAGGCATACTTCTCTTTGCCCTCCTCTCTGTAAAGTTCCAGAAGCTCTTTATCTGACATTTAGTTATCTATAGTTTTCTAGAAATGGCTCTCTTTGCAGCTTCAACTATGCTTGATGCATCAAGTTTGTACTCTGTCATAAGTTCTGAAGGCTCTCCACTCTGTCCAAACATATCATCCACTGCTACAAATTCTTGAGGAGTAGGTCTTTCAGCTGTAAGGACTCCGGCAATAAGTTCTCCAAGTCCGCCGGCAATCAGGTGCTCCTCTGCTGTCACAACAGCTCCGGTCTTTGCTGCTGAATCTATGACTGCTTTTTTGTCCAAAGGTTTAATTGTATGGATATTTATCACTTCCGCAGAGATGCCCTGAAGCTCCAGCGTTTTTGCTGCCTGAATTGCCTCCCAGACAAGGTGTCCTGTTGCAATGATTGAGACATCTTTTCCCTCAACCATTTTTATGGCTTTTCCTATCTCAAATTTTTGTTCTGCCGGTGTGAAATTTGGAACGGATGGCCTTCCGAATCTTAAATAGACCGGTCCATGATAGTCTGCTATAGCAATTGTTGCGGCTTTTGTCTGGTTGTAGTCACAAGGATTGATTACTGTAAGGTTTGGAAGCATCCTCATAAGGCCGGTATCTTCCATAGTCTGGTGTGTTGCACCATCTTCCCCCAGGGTAATTCCGGCGTGTGAAGCACAAATCTTTACATTGGTATCTGAGTAGGCCACAACCTGCCTAACCTGATCATAAACCCGGCCTGTGACAAATTCGGCAAAAGAGCCGGCAAATGGAATTTTTCCGGATACAGCAAGTCCTGCTGCAGTACCTATCATATTTGCCTCGGCAATTCCGCACTGTATAAACCTCTCCGGGAATTCGGCCGCAAAGGCATCCATTTTAAGGGAGCCTGTAAGGTCTGCACAGAGTGCTACCACATCTTTGTTTTTCTTGCCAAGTTCATGGAGTCCGGCACCAAAGCCAGACCGTGTATCTTTATTTCCGGTATTTTCAAATATCTCTTTCATGTTAAAAATCTCCTATGGTCTCCTTAAGTTGTGATAGTGCCTTCTCTGTCTGCTCTGCATTGGGAGCTTTGCCATGCCAGTGGTGTGTGCCATGCATAAAATCCACACCTTTACCCATTTGAGTTTTCATTAGCAACATCTTTGGCCTTCCATCTGAAACTTCTGACTTGGCCCTTTTGATTGTGGCAATGATTCCTTCAATATCATGCCCGTCTGCAATAACTACATCCCAGCCAAAAGCTCTCCATTTCGCTTCAAGGTCTCCAAGACTCATTACTTTATCGTTAGGCCCGTCAATTTGCTGACCATTCCAGTCTGTAATGGCTATGAGGTTACTGAGTTTATGATGGGCTGCAAACATAGCACCTTCCCAAATCTGTCCCTCCTGGCACTCGCCGTCTCCTAACAGGACATAAACAAAATTTTTCTCACTCTCCAGTCTTTTTGTTAGGGCCGCTCCACAAGCGACAGATAGCCCCTGGCCAAGTGAACCAGATGCCATGTGTACTCCGGGAAGCCCTCTCTCTATTGATGGGTGCCCCTGTAATCTGGAACCCAGTTTCCTGAAAGTGGCCAGTTCGGACACGGGAAAATAGCCTCTTCTGGCAAGAATGCTGTAAAAAACGGGAGAGAGGTGTCCTGCAGATAAGAAGAACATGTCTTTTCCCTTTCCGTCTCTTCTCCATTCAGATGGGCTGTGATTCATCTCGGAAAAGAAGAGAGCTGTAAGGATGTCGGTACTGCTGAGCGAACCGCCGGGGTGTCCGGATGCCGCCATGTTAACCATCCGTACAATATCCCGTCTCACCTGAGAGGCAACCTCGCCCAATGGATAATTGTGTGTCATTATTGTATGTTTTATTACTGATTTTATGTTTTTTTCTTTGCTGATTGACAAAGATAACACCATTAATTCTCATTTGTTAAATATTTTTATCTTTGCAGCCATGAAGAATATCAGGAACTTTTGTATAATAGCACACATTGACCACGGGAAGAGTACTCTGGCAGACAGGCTCTTAGAGTTTACAAACACTGTCATTGGAAGAGACATGGAGGCACAGGTTTTGGACTCTATGGATCTGGAGAAGGAGAAGGGTATTACAATTAAGAGTCATGCTATACAGATGGATTATATCCATGACGGGGAGAAATACACTCTTAATCTGATAGATACACCAGGTCACGTGGATTTTTCCTATGAAGTCTCCAGAGCTATCGCATCTTGTGAAGGTGCATTGCTGGTGGTGGATGCGACACAGGGTATTCAGGCACAGACCATATCAAATCTCTATCTGGCCCTTAATCATGATCTTGAGATAATCCCGGTCCTTAATAAGATTGACATGGATGCAGCTATGATTGATTCTGTGAAGGATCAGGTTATTGACCTTCTTGGCTGTGACGACGAGGATATAATTCTGGCAAGTGGTAAGACCGGGATAGGTGTTCAGGAGATTCTGGATGCAATAATCAAGAAGGTTCCGGCTCCTAAAGGAGATCCGGAGGCACCGCTTCAGGCCCTCATTTTTGACTCGGTATTTAATTCATTCAGGGGTATAATAGCTTACTTTAAAGTGGTTAACGGCTCCATAAAAAAGGGTGATAAAGTTAAATTCTTCAATACCGGCAAGGAGTATGAGGCAGACGAGGTGGGGATTCTCAGACTCCGTATGACTCCTGCCGGAGAGGTTCGTACGGGTGATGTGGGATATATTATATCGGGAATAAAAGCGGCGAGTGAGGTAAAAGTGGGAGATACCATAACTCATATTTCCAGACCATGCAGCACTTCAATAGGTGGTTTTGAGGAGGTTAAACCCATGGTGTTTGCCGGGGTTTACCCTGTTGAAGCAGATGAGTATGAAGATTTGAGGGCTTCGCTGGAGAAACTTCAGTTAAATGATGCATCTCTTGTCTTTGAACCCGAGTCCTCTCTTGCTCTGGGCTTTGGATTCAGATGCGGATTTCTGGGACTGCTCCATTTGGAGATTGTTCAGGAGAGGTTGTACAGGGAGTTTGACATGGATGTTATCACTACAGTTCCAAACGTATCCTACAAGGTCTTTACAACTCAGGCCGAGATGCTTGATGTACATAATCCCTCCGGCCTTCCTGCCGTTACACTTATTGATTACATTGAGGAGCCATATATTCGTGCACAAATTATTTCTAAGTCTGAATACTTTGGAGTAATAATGAAGCTCTGTCTTGACAAAAGAGGGGTACTCCTGAGCCAGCACTTCCTTACAAGCGAAAGGGTAGAGTTAAACTTTGAAATGCCACTTGCCGAGATTGTTTTTGATTTTTATGACAAACTCAAATCGGTATCAAGGGGATATGCATCATTTGACTACCATGTAGTTGGATACAAAGAGGCCGACCTTGTGAAACTTGATATTCTTCTCAACGGAGAACAGGTGGACGCGCTCTCAAGCCTTATTCACCGTGAACACGCCTATGACTTTGGCCGCAGAATGTGTGAGAAACTAAAAGAGCTCATACCTCGCCAGCAATTTGACATTGCAATACAGGCTGCCATAGGTGCAAAGATTATTGCACGCGAAACCGTCAAAGCTGTCCGCAAAGACGTAACTGCCAAATGTTACGGTGGTGACATAAGCAGAAAACGCAAACTACTTGAGAAGCAAAAGAAAGGTAAAAAACGTATGCGTCAGGTAGGCAACGTTGAGGTTCCGCAAAGCGCATTTATGGCTGTACTCAAACTCGACTAATGCTCGTTCTGCGACTGTGGTTTATTCGCTGTGGCGGAGACTCCTTCAAATCATATCTGGCAATCTTCCTGCATTCACAGAGTATCCGCATAACTTCCGGAGTTTTTCCTCCTCGCTCTCTTCGTTCGCTGTGGCGGAGACTCCTTCAAATCATATCTGGCAATCTTCCTGCATTCACAGAGTATCCGCATAACTTCCGGAGTTTTTCCTCCTCGCTCTCTTCGTTCGCTGTGGCGGAGACTCCTTCAAATCATATCTGGCAATCTTCCTGCATTCACAGAGTATCCGCATAACTTCCGGAGTTTTTCCTCCTCGCTCTCTTTGTTCGCTGTGGCGGAGACTCCTTCAGTTATGCGGACTACTCTTTGAAAGGGTATGCAGGAATCTCTCCCAGAAATAGTGAAGCACGGACGGCTGTAACTTACTAATTGTGTGTGATTTGACACTTTATCCGAGGGGTGATCCCTCGGGTTGATTGTCATTTCCCTCTAAATCTGCGTGTTACAGCCCTGCGGGTTCAGTTTGTCTCGCGCAGATTTGCGGATATACCTCGCCTTGCGAGGATTAATATGGTGCTGCGCAGTTTATACGGCCTTTGGCCGGATAGCTGGCTCAGGTGGTTGCGGGTTTGGGTGGGACGAACCTCCATGGGATTAAATTTCAAGGTATTCCAAAATACAAATCTTTTAAAATCAATAAATTATATTTTGCAATTAGTAGATAACAAGGTAGATAGAGGTTCGTCCCACCCACGCCTGTGCTCTGACTGCCCAATCCTTCCCCGGCCAACCGAGCCACGCAGGAACCTCCGCCACAGCGAACGAAGAGAGCGAGGAGGAAAAGTTCCGGAGGGGCTCGGTTGATCGGGGAAGGATGCATCAGCGGACTTGGGGAAGGATGCATCAGCAGACAGAAAAGGATGCCGAAGCAGACTGTGAAAATAGTTGGCACGGATATACAATAAAAAACAGGGGCCGACCAATAATTGGTCAGCCCCTGTGTGAAAATCAGCAAAAATTATTGCTGTCTGAATTTTGCAAATTCAATGTCTTTCTCAGAGCGTTTTCTGAAATTGTCATTTTCGTATACTTTGGTAAGCTGTTTTGCAACCTCAATCATCTCACCTTTACGGGCATAAACTATCGCTCTCATGTATGCTGCGTGAGGACAGTCGTGAGTGATTACAGGTAATGCTTTGTCAAGCTGATTTGTAAGAATGTATGCCAGACCTTCGTTAGAGTCACCTGTACCGGCAAGTTTAGCAACGGCATCTTTATATCTTCCCTGGAAGATATCTATGATAGCTGTGTTTTGCTTGGAGATTTTAAGGTCTGATTTTGCAAACATCTCAGAAGCTTTTTTGAAGTCCTTCTCACGGAGCGCAATCACACCTGCGTTATTATAGTAATACTTGCTGTTTTTGTTTGAAACTTTTGCAAGTGCAGCTTTTGCTTCTGCCAGCTTGCCGTTGTCAAGGTGAATAGCAGTAAGATTGTTGAAAGCTCTGTCGCAGTTAAATTTCTCACCCGCCTTGGTATAGAGTTTCACTTTTGCCGGGTAATCATTTACAAGGGTTGCAGCATAGAGAAGAGCTTCAACATCCATAATTTCAATGTTGCTTGATGCAAGTTCAACCAACTCTTCATCGCTGTAGTTTGTATAGTCAATGTTTGCTATGAATCTTGCCCTGCGGAGTTCCGGAAGAATTTTGTCTGCAAGAGTCTTGAACACGAACGACATGTTCTTAATCTCTCTTTCACGAACTGCAGGGTCGCTGTACATTGAAAGAACACGGAGAATGAGCTCTTTGTCCTGAATACTTGAAGCTGCAACTAATTCCTGGAAACCTTCCCAGTCTTCAGAAACGGTAGTTACATTTACAGGTGCGTCAACAGGCGTTTTCTTTGTAATCTTGTCAAATGCAGCCTTTGCTGTTTCGCTTCTCTTGTCAGAAAGTTTGTTGTTTAATTTTTCAGGTCCGTCAGGAGATGCATAGGCAACAATGTTTGTCTCTACAATCTCTCTGCGTTCGTCCTCTTTAATTGAGGCAAGGAACTTTTCAAACTCTTTGATCTCTTGCTTTGTAAGTTCTTTTGGGCGAACTACATGGCTATTAATTGAATAAAGAATCTGTGTCTCTTTTTTCTCTGAAATTATTTTTTTGTAATTATCCTCTGCATAAGCAGTACCTCCAAATGCGTGTACAAGCTTGTAGGTGATGTTTGCACCGTCTGCAACTTTGTAAGGATTAGGGAAATCGATCTTTTTAAGGTCGTTCCATACTGCGATTCTAAGTTCAAGATGTGATTTTTCCATACCCGGAACATAGGCGAATTTCACAGTGTTTGTAGCTTTGCCACCAGCAACGGGAACAACATTAAAGTTATCTGTAACTTTTTCTCCCTGAAGTTTCTGGGTAGGGGCAGCAGCTTCGCCACCTTCATAAACAAGAACCGGTACTACTTCAAGAATAGCTTTAGGATGGAAGTAGCCTTCAGGAAAAGTAAGGGTGTAGGATGCTGTAATTTCATCAGCGACTACTTCGAGTACTTTAGGATTGCCATCTACTCCCATGAGAACGGCGTCTTTTGCCATTTTGGACGGATTGCTGCAGGAAACAACTGCAAAACCAATCAGTGCAAAAGAAAAAAGCTTAAGGAATTTCATTTTCATTATTGCGTTGTTTTGGTGTTAATTTCGTTTGCTATTCCGCAAATATAAACATTTTTGACTATTTTTGCGTTCATGGACCTGAGAAGTTTAAAGCAGCGATTTGATATTATAGGTAACAGTACTGCACTTGACCTTGCTCTAGAAACAGCAGTTCGGGTGGCAGGTACGGACCTCTCTGTTCTCATAACCGGAGAAAGCGGTGTGGGTAAGGAGGTTGTTCCTCAGATTATCCACTCATTCAGCCCAAGAAAGCATAAAAAATATATAGCCGTTAACTGCGGAGCAATTCCGGAGGGTACAATAGATTCTGAACTTTTCGGCCACGAAAAGGGGGCCTTCACAGGTGCCGTTGAGACCAGGAAAGGCTATTTTGAAGTTGCAAATGAAGGGACACTGTTTCTTGATGAAGTGGCCGAGTTGCCTCTCTCAACACAGGTAAGGCTGCTGAGGGTTTTGCAGACAGGTGAGTTTATAAAGGTGGGCTCTTCAAAGGTTGAGAAGACCGATGTGAGGGTTGTTGCGGCTACAAACAAAAATCTTCTCAAGGCAATTGAAGCCGGAAAGTTTAGAGAGGATCTCTATTACAGACTGAACACTGTTCCCATCTCCATCCCTTCTCTTAGAGAACGGAAGCAGGATATTTATCTTCTATTCAGAAAATTTGCTGTAGATTTTGCTGAAAAATACAAAATGCCGGCCATAAGACTTACAGATCCGGCAAGAGTAATGCTTGAGTCATACAGATGGCCCGGAAACATAAGACAGCTTAAGAGTATTGCAGAACAGATTTCTGTAATTGAACACAACAGAGAGATAGGGCCGGAGTACCTGACTAAATACATTCCGGCAGAGGGGCCGGAGTATCTTCCGGTTAAAACTACAGAGGGTCATTCTTCTGATTACCTGACAGACCGTGATATTATTTTTAAAGTACTATATCAACTGAGACACGAAGTTGAGGAGCTGAAAAAGAGAGTTGAAACAAAACCGGCCGAACAGGTTTCTCCTGTGCTGGATATAAACAAGAACTTCTCAAACAGCGATACAATTGTGGATTACGAAGAGGACGTTGTTCTTTCAATACAAAACGTTAACGCAGAGCTAATAAAAAAGGCTTTAGAAAAACATGGGGGGAAGAGAAAACTGGCAGCAGCAGAGCTTGGTATCTCTGAGAGAACGTTATACAGAAAAATTAAGGAACTTGATCTTGACCTATAAAGGAAAAAAATGAAGAGATCAATTTATATACTTATTGCTGCCATGCTCATTTTAAATTCGTGTGGCATATACTCGTTTTCGGGAACCTCAATTGCATCTGATGTCACATCAATATCGGTAGCAAGGATAGAGAACCGGGCCATGAGGGTAAATCCTGCGCTCAGTAATCAGTTAACAGAAGGGCTTAAAGAAAAATACAGAAAGCTTACCAAGCTTACGATTGAGGAGATGAATGCAGATCTTGCAGTAGAGGGGGAAGTGACAAATTACGAGATTTCAGCGCTTGCTGTTACTGCAAACGAAGTTGCCTCAATGAACAGACTAACCATAACCGTAAAGATAAGGTTCACAAACAAAAAGTACCCTAAAGAGGATTTTGACCGCTCTTTTGCTGAATTTGAGGACTATCCCTCTTCAACATCACTGGATGCCGTTGAGGCACGCCTTGTTGATGCAATAACAGAGAAACTGACCGAAGCAATTTTCAACGCAACTGTTGCAAACTGGTAATAGTATGAATGATAATGATATTATAGCTCTTGAACAGCTTATAGAAAAGTACCCGTGGTATTCACTGGCACACCTTGAGCTCTACAAGAAGTTTTGTGAACGAGGTCCTGAAGCTCGCGGCGAATATCTCCCCAGAGCTGCTGCTTTTGTCCACTCCAGAGAGTTGTTGTATGAAATTGCCCGTATAAACGATGAAGAACAAGTTCAGGCAGAATCTTCAGAAGAGACTTTTGTTGCAGAACAAACAGCAGGGTCAGTTAGTGACTCGGTTGAGAATCAGTTGGCAGAGCCGATATTGGAGCCTGCTGTAGAGCCACTTGTGGAGCCGGTTGCTGAAAAGGTGAGCGGGAAAAGTGTTATTGATTTTTCCGATGATGATTTTTTTGAGCTTATACCGGAAGAGGTTGATTTTGTTGTTGAAGAACAACCAAAGGTATTTGCCGGAGGTGATTACTTCTCAAGAAGAGAGATGGATGCAGTAAGCCTTGACGAGACCAAACCTATTGATAAATTTATCTCTGAAAAACCATCACTTCTCAGGGGGAGTGCCACAACTCAGGTTGAGCCTATCATCACGGATGAAAACGACGAATTTGAGGACTCTGGTTTTTACACAGAGACTCTGGCCAGAATATATGCAGAACAGGGGCTTGTGAAAAGAGCTGTGGATGTATATGCTAAACTTATTTTGCTATATCCGGAAAAAAGTACTTACTTTGCGTCCCTTGTTAAAGAGTTAAAGACCAAACACAACATATAAAATTATGTATACAGCAATATCTATTATTATTGTAATCGCAAGCATCCTGCTTACTATTATAGTATTGGTACAGAACTCAAAAGGCGGCGGACTTGCTGCAAATTTTGCTCAGGGAAACCAGACTTTTGGAGTGCGTCAGACAGCAGACTTTCTTGAAAAAGCAACTTGGACACTGGCAGTAGGTATTATTGTTCTGTGTGTTCTTGCAACTGCATTTGTGTCAACCGGTAAATCAGAAAGAGCAAATACAATTCAGCAAAGAATTGAACAGTCAGCTCCTGCGCAGGGGCAACCGGAGTTTCCTGCACCACAGCCACAAACTCCTGCCGGAGCAGAGCAAACCCCTCCAACAAACTAGTCTTTATAGAATTTTTTGAAAAATTTTTCATAAATTTTTCAAGCAGTATATCAGCCTGTTACGTAAGTAGCAGGCTATTTTTTAATATTTTTTACTACTATGTGATACAAGGTAATGAAAAAAGTATATATATTTGCAGTACCAAATTCTAAAATAATAAAAGTACTCGCAAAATGAAAAAAGTGGTTACAGTAGGTATAGGAGGCAGATCATTCGTAATTGACGAAGATGCTTATCAGAAACTAGAGCGCTATCTTGACAAATTCCGTCAGAAAACCGGAAACGGCAACGAAGCAGCAGACATCATGGAAGACCTTGAGCAGAGAATTGCTGAACTTTTCTACGAAGAGCTCTCCGGAAAAGGAGAGGTTGTAAATATTTCAAGCGTGAATAAAGTAATTTCTCAGCTCGGAATGCCGGATGGCTCACCTGTTGATGAGTCTTCTGACTACTCTTCTGAGCCTTCAGCTACCGCCGCAAATCAGACTGTTGTAAAGAGACTGTACAGGGATCCGGATAACAGAGTGATAGGGGGAGTCTGCAGCGGGCTTGGACACTACCTGAATATTGATATGATAATTATCAGGGTTATTTTTGGTATAAGTCTCTTTATGGGGGGCTTGGGATTCTGGGCCTATATCATCTTCTGGATTATTGCTCCGCAAGCTATGACCGCAGCACAGAAGTGTGAAATGAGAGGAATTCCTGTAACAGCAGAAAATTTAAGGAAGGTTTCATCGTATAAATAGAAAGATCATGACAGATATTAACACAGACAATGTAAAGTCACAGATGCGTAAAGGTGTTCTGGAATACTGCATACTGAGTATCCTGAATAACAACGACGCATATGCCTCTTCTCTCATTGAGGAGCTGAAGAGTGCAAAAATGATAGTGGTGGAGGGGACACTTTATCCGCTGCTTACAAGACAGAAAAACCAGGGACTTCTTAGTTACCGATGGGAGGAGTCACCTCAGGGTCCGCCAAGAAAATACTACTCCATAACTGAAAAGGGCAGGGAGCTGCTTGAAGAGATGGATAGTGCGTGGAGGGAGCTTGTAGAGACAATTAACCTTATCAGAAACAAAAAAAATCAATAAATATGAAAAAGGTTGTCAAAGTGAGTATAGGCACAATAGCCTTCACTGTTGAAGAGGATGGCTATCTTATCCTCAAGGGTTACCTGGAGGAGCTTAATGACCACTACAGAGGGATGCAGAACGGCAATGAGATTGTTGAGGGTATTGAGGAGAGAATTGCCGAACTGTTTCTTGAAAAGGCAGGGGGAAATACAGTGATTACATCGGCAGTGGTAAATGATGTTATTCAGCTGCTGGGAAGGCCTGAGGTGATTGATGAAGAGAGTAATGAGTCAAGTTACTCCAGAAGAGCAACGCCGCCTTCCGGCAGAGTAATCAAAAGACTCTACCGTGATCCGGATAATAAGATGATTGGAGGGGTTTGTTCGGGAATTGCTGCTTACTTCAATATAGATACGGCAATAGTAAGGGTAATATTTCTGGTACTTATGTTTTTCTCATGGGTTCCGTTTGTTATTATCCCTTTCCCGGGAGTTCACGGAGCAGGCGGCTCATTTATATTCCTGGCCTATATTATAATGTGGATTGCCATTCCTGAGGCAAGGACAGTACATCAGAAATTTGCAATGAGAGGTGAAAAGCCAGATCTCTCTAATATTCAGCGCAATGTTGAGAGAAGTGCTCAGAGAATGGGCCGGGATTTGAGAAGAGCCGGGAGGAACAGCGCCCCGGTAGTAAATGATATTTTCAGAGCTATCTCAAAAGTTTTTGCTGTAATCCTGGTTTTGATTTCAATAGGCGGTATACTGCTCTTCTCGTTTCTGTTCCTTGGGATTGAGATATTCAACGGATTTATTCCTGCAGATATTATAAACTATGTTGAGATAGGTCTGACTAACACGTTCTGGTTAAAACTGACAACGCTCGCTTTCCTTTTCCTCCCACTTCTTGGAATGCTGTACGGAGGAATCCAGATATTGTTTGAGTTCAGAAACCCACGCTTCCGTCCGGGCCTCATTATGTTTATTCTGTGGATTATATCAGGTTTTGCCTCTGCCACTCTTGCAATAAAAGCTTCAAGGCCATACTGGGAGAATGCAAGAGAGGTCTCAGATATTCCTGTTACAACAACACATGACACGCTATATCTTAATCTTGAATATGACTCTCCTATGCCTGATAAGAATCTGATTATTGAGGGAGACAAAGACGAACTGTTCATATTCTGGGCAGACAAAAACGGAGTCGATAAGAAATTTGTTGTATTCCCGGAAATCAGAATTGAACGGGATATTGCAGATAGCTCAAGGTATATGAGATTAAGAACAAACTCGTTTGGATACACAAGCGGTGAAGCCATAATGAAAGCACAAAGGAATCTGCCTTTGGTTGAAATGACAGACTCCCTTGTAACTGTTCGCCCGGATGTGTATTCTAAGGCGAAAAAATGGGACGGAACAAATAAACGTATAACTCTCTATATCCCGGAAAATGTAAAAGTCATGCTTAAGAATCCAATCAGATTCGGCTTTGATGGCGAAATAGAGATTAACAACGGATTTAATTTTTCAAAACACCGAGCTCCTTACCGACCTTGGTAAAGGCAGCGATAGCCCTGTCAAGATGTTCAGGCTCGTGTCCGGCACTTATCTGAATCCGGATGCGGGCCTGTCCCTTAGGTACCACAGGGAAATAGAAGCCTATTACATATATACCCTCCTCTAACATTTTTGCTGCAAAGTCCTGTGAGAGTTTTGCATCATATAACATAAGAGCACAGATAGCAGACTGAGTCGGTTTGATATCAAACCCTGCCGCCAGCATTTTCTCCACAAAATATTTTGTGTTGTTGTGCAGCTTGTCCTGTAGTTCATTGGTCCTTGACATCATGTTAAACATAGCAATTCCTGATGCGGCAACCATTGGAGGAATTGAGTTTGAGAAAAGGTATGGTCTGGATCTCTGACGCAGCATTGAGATTATCTCCTTTTTACCTGTGGTGAATCCGCCTATGGCTCCTCCAAAAGCCTTACCCAGTGTTCCGGTTATAATCTCCACTTTCCCCCGGAGATTGTAAAGTTCCGTAGTACCTCTTCCTGTCTCTCCCACTACTCCTGCAGAGTGAGATTCGTCAACCATAATCATTGCATTGTATTTCTCTGCGAGCTGGTGGATTTTATCAAGCGGAGCCACATTGCCGTCCATTGAGAAGACCCCGTCAGTTACAATAAGACGAAATCTCTGTGCCTGCGCAAGTTTAAGACAATTCTCCAGCTCCTCCATATCCGCGTTTGCATATCTGTATCGCTGTGCCTTGCATAGTCTCACTCCATCAATAATTGAAGCATGGTTGAGAGAGTCTGAGATTATTGCATCCTCTTCACCAAGCAGAGGTTCAAAAACGCCTCCGTTTGCGTCAAAACATGCTGCATAAAGAATAGCATCCTCTGTTCCAAAGAATTCAGATATCTTTCTCTCCAGTTCAATGTGCAGATCCTGTGTTCCGCAAATGAAACGTACACTTGACATCCCATAACCATGAGAATCAAGGGCCTCTTTTGAGGCTTTAATCAGTTCAGGATTATTTGAAAGACCGAGATAATTGTTTGCGCAGAAGTTAAGAACCTCCTGACCTGTGCTTACCTTGATGGCAGCCTGCTGGGGAGTTGTAATTACCCGCTCTCTCTTGAAGAGTCCGGCCGCATCTATACTCTCAAGTTCCTTTGAGAGAAAGTTCTGAAAATCTTTGTACATATTTCTGATTATTAAATTAATTGCCTCTTTGTTATACAAAATTAACAAGTAAATAAGATATTTTTAAATAAAAACTTAAAAACTATTTTCGTTTTATAAGTTTTCTGTATACCTTTGCGCCCCAATAGTGAGTCTGAGTATAAACCAAAGAAAATTAAATGGATATAAGACAAAGGATAATAGAGGTTTCATCTGATTTATTCATGAGCAACGGATGTAAGAGCGTTACCATGGATGAAGTTGCTGCGGCAAACGGTATATCAAAGAGAACACTTTATGAGCACTTTAAGGATAAGACAAATTTGCTGGAGGAGTGCCTTATTATGATGGAGGAGAAGATGAAAGAGGTGGGAGAAAAAGCATTCAGCGGATCAAGGAGTATTTTGGAACTCGTTTGTATTGAGCATGAGAGCCAAACAGATATGATGATTAATATGCGAATCAGATTCTTTGACGAGTTAAAAAAATACTACCCTGAACTTTATAATAAGATGTACGTGAGATTTACAGATTATCACAAAGTGACAACAAAGAAATTTCTTGAGAGGGGACAAGAGGAGGGGATTTTCCTCAAAAATATAGATATGGAGCTTGTGGGTAAGATGGTATTTCAGATTGCCAGCATGATACAGAATTCTGAGATTTTTTCACTTGCCAATCACTCAAGAAAACAACTTTTCAGAGAGTCAATGGTGATGTACTTCAGGGGAATATCCACTGAAGAGGGAATTAAAATGATAGATAAATATTTAAATATAAAGGAATGAAAGTTTTAGCACTTGTTTTTATGTTACTTTCAGCTACGGCCATGAGGGCCGCAGACTCTTCCGATACTCTCAGGTTAACGGTTGAGCAGGCACTTGAAATTGCCCTGAATGAAAACCTGAATATTAAAATTGCCGGGGCTGAGCTTGAGAGGGTGGACTATCTCAGGCAGGAGAACTGGTATGCTCTTTTGCCATCGGTAGGTGCCTCTGGACAGTATTCAAACAATATAATGAAACCTGTCTTCTTCTCTGACTTCTTTCCCGGAGGCAAGATGGAGGTAGGGTCCAAACATAGCTATGCATTGGCGGGCACAGCACAGGTCCCTCTTTTCTCAATGGCGCTCTATAAGAATATTGAGATGTCTGAAATTGAGATTAAGGCTGCTCTTGAATCGGCCAGAACAACAAAACTGGACCTTATTCAGCAGGTGAAAAACGGATTTTACGGTGTGGTAATGATGGAGGAGTCTCTTGATGTTCTTGAGCAGAGTTATAAGAATGCACTTGAGAGTGCAGAGAATATCAGAAAGATGTACGAGCAGGGTCTGGCAAGTGAGTATGATAAAATCCGCTCAGATGTTGCAGCCAGAAATATCTCTCCTACACTTACGCAGGCCAGAAATGGTCTTGAACTTGCAAAGCTTCAGCTTAAGATACTTCTCTCACTTCCTCTTTCTCAGGAAATTGCAGTTGAGGGAAGCTTTGAACATTTTTCCGGACTTATGCTTAATTATTCGTCTGGAGTGCTTGACGTTGAGCAGAACAGCAATCTTAAGACAGTGGATATACAGCTTGAACGGCTGAATAAAACATATGAACTTATAAGGTCTCAGCGTTTGCCAATGCTTGCAGGTTTTGCAAATTACCAGATGCAGATGCAGAACGAGGAGTTCAACTTTAACAAACCATGGGCAAATTCTCTGGCGGTAGGCCTTTCTCTGCAGATTCCCATTTTCAACAAACTCTCCATTTCACTAAAGGAGAAGCAGACAAAAGTGGGCATAAGACAGCTTGAGTATCAGAGAACTTTGTTAAAGGAGTCACTTACTCTCTCAGCAATAAATTCGGTTAATGAAATGAAGAGGGCCGGTGCCCAGCTTAAGTCTGACCGAGAGGCAGTAGAGCAGGCGATGAAGGGATATGAAATTTCAAAAGTAAGATATAACACCGGAGCCGGAACGGTTCTGGAGATGAATGATTCAGAGGTGGCGCTGACAAGATCCAGACTGAATTATACTCAGACACTATACGATTTTATAAAGGCGAAGAATGAGTACGAAAAGGTTATAGGAAAAGAGAATCTTGAAAAATAATATAAATAATCATATGAAGAAATCGACAATTATTATTGCACTCGGGCTGGTTTTGTTCAGTGCATGTAACTCCTCGGGCAATACTGTAGTAGAGGAGAAAGAGCTCCCGGCTGTAAAGGTTGTGGAGGCAAAGGAGGAGATGGTAAATCAGGTTGCTGAATATACCGGAAATATTGAGCCATTTGTAAAGAACAACATTTCCAGCTCTGTAGCTCAGAGAATCGAGAAAATATATGTTGAGGTAGGCTCTTATGTTAAAAAGGGACAACTTCTCGTGCAGATGGAGAACATCAACTATGCAAATGCAAGAATTCAACTGGAAAATATAAAAACAGACCTTTCAAGGACAGAAGCCCTCTACAAGGCGGGTGGTATTTCTCAGCAACAGTATGATCAGTTAAAGACTCAGGTAAAGATTGCAGAAGAGAATATCTCTAATCTTGACAGGAATACAAAACTGCTCTCACCTATCAACGGAGTTGTTACTGCAAGGAACTTTGACAATGGAGATCTTGCTGTGGGGCAGCCTATCCTGACTGTAATGCAGCTTCAGCCTGTAAAAATCATGGTTGCTGTCTCTGAAGAGTTCTATCCGGTTGTTAAAAACGGAACTCCCGTGGAGATCACCCTGGATGTATACAACGGAAAGAAATACTCAGGTAAGGTAAGTCTGGTGTATCCTACAATTGACCCTGCAACCAGAACTTTCCAGACTCAGGTGAGCATTCCAAATCAGAGTATGGAGGTTCGTCCGGGTATGTTCGCAAGGGCAAAGGTTGAACTGGGCGCAAAGAAGAGGGTGGTAGTTCCGGATAAGGCTGTTATCAAGCAGCAAGGTACAAATGATAAGTATGTTTTTATCCTTGAAGGAGATACCGTGAAGTATGTAAAAATTGAGATGGGCAGAAGAGTGGGAACAAATTATGAAATTATCTCCGGGATTGAAGCCGGTCAAAAAGTGGTAGTTGCAGGTATGAACAGCCTGATAGATAATGCAAAAGTAAAAGTAACAGAGGGTGGGCTTGATCTGACTCTTTAAACATTAACAGATAATTAATATGAAAATATACGAAAGTGCAGTAAAGAAACCGGTTACCACGGCCCTTATCTTTGTGGCTCTTGTGGTGCTGGGACTTTTCTCTTTCTCCAGACTTTCCGTAGACCTCTATCCGGAAATTGAGCTCAACGCAGTAACGGTGATGACCACCTACTCGGGAGCGAGTACAATGGATATTGAACAAAACGTGACTAAGAGGCTGGAGACCTCTCTGAGTACAGTTTCTGACCTCAAGAGAATCTCCTCTACGTCAAAAGATAACATATCCCTTATTACAATTGAGTTTGAATACGGGACAAACATGGATGAGGCGGTAAATGATGTCCGGTCAATTCTTGATATGCAGAGGAACTATATGCCTGAAGAGTGCGATGATCCTGTAGTATTCAAGTTCAGTTCAGACATGATGCCTATCATGTTTATCTCTGCAAACTCAGATGTGAGTTCAAAGGGTCTCTACAAGATTTTAGAGGATAAGGTAGCCAACCCAATCAACAGAATTGATGGTGTTGCATCAACCTCAATATCCGGAGCACCTCAGAGGGAGATTCAGATCTCTACTGACCCGAATAAGATGCAGGCTTACGGCATAACCGTGGAGCAGATTGCAAGTCTTATTGCGATGGAGAACAGAAACATCCCTGGAGGAACAATAGATGTGGGAACAAGCACATATTCTCTCAGGGTGGATGGCGAGTTCCATGAAAGCGATGAGATTAAGAACCTGATAGTGGGCAGCTTCATGGGGAGGAGTATTTACGTAAGAGACATTGCTGAGGTGAAGGATACTCTTAAGGAGCGCTCAACCGAGGTTTATACAAACGGAGAGCGTGGAGCCACTCTTGTTGTCCAGAAGCAGTCCGGTGCCAATGTAGTTGATATTGCGGACAAAATTCTCAAGGAGCTGCCTGTTATCCAAAACTCTCTTCCTCCGGATGTAAAACTTGAGGTGATTCTGGATACATCGGAATTTATTAAGGACAGTATAGGCTCACTGACCGAGACTGTTCTGCTGGCTGGCTTGTTTGTAATGATTGTAGTACTCTTCTTCCTTGGAAGATGGAGGGCCACATTCATTATTATCCTCACGATTCCTGTTTCTCTGATTGCGGCATTCATATACCTGATGATAACGGGCAATACGCTTAATATAATTTCGCTTAGCTCGTTATCTATTGCGATTGGTATGGTGGTGGACGATGCTATTGTGGTTCTGGAAAATATTAACACTCATATAGAGAGGGGAAGTAAACCAAAAGATGCTGCAATTTATGCAACAAATGAGGTGGCCGTAGCCGTAATTGCCTCTACTCTTACAATCATATCGGTATTCTTCCCGCTTACAATGGTTTCCGGACTTGCCGGTATAATGTTCAAACAGCTTGGATGGATTGTTACAATTATCATAACTGTCTCTACTGTAGCAGCTCTTACTCTGACACCAATGCTCTCGTCCATGATGCTTAAACAGGACCCTAAAAGGTCAAAAGCATTTATGTTCTTCTATGCACCTATTGAGAGAGCACTGGATGCGCTTGACAACGGATATGAGAGACTCTTAAGACTGGCCGTAAACTACAGATATGTAGTTATTGCACTGTCTGCCGGTATCTTTATAGCAAGTCTTGTGCTGGTTTCAAAAGTGGGAACGGACTTTTTCCCTGAATCAGACAACTCGCAGATAGCTGTCACCGTGGAGCTTCCTGTGGGCACAAGAGTTGAGCAGGCGAGAAAAGTAAATGAATATTTGTACAGTAAATGGTCAGAGAAGTATCCCGAGATAGAATTGCTTCAGGCTTCACTGGGCCAGTCCGATGGTTCCAACGTCTTTATGGCGATGAGAAATTCGGGAACGCATATTATTGAGTTTACAGCAAGGCTTTGCGATCCGCAAGAGAGAGAGAGGGATATGTTTGAGATAGGAGATGAACTGAGAAAAGATCTTCAGGATCTGCCTGAGATATACAGATATACTGTAACACCTGGTGGTGGAGGTATGGGTATGGGATCAGGTGGCACCTCCCTTGAGATGAATGTGCTGGGTTATAATCTGGAAAACACTGAAAAAGTTGCCGGAAAAATAGCCGATATCATGAGAAATACTGAGGGGCTCAGAGATGTGAAACTCAGCCGTGAAGACTATATGCCGCAGTTCCAGGTTATGTTTGACAGAAGCAAACTGGCAATGAACGGGCTGAATATGACATCTGCCGCAACAGTTGTAAGAAACAGGATAAATGGTGTTACTGCCTCTTACTTCCGGGAAGATGGAGAGGAGTATGACATTGTTGTAAGAAATGATGTTGCATTCAGGACGACTGTTGAAGACATAAACAATATCCTGCTTTATAACCAGCAAGGTAAAGGTATAAGACTAAGCGAGGTGGGTACAGTTATTGAAAGTTTTGCCCCTCCTTCAATAGAGCACCTTGACAGAGAGAGGGTTATCAAAGTAACGGGTACTGTCTTCAAGAGATCTTTGGGAGACATTGCTGCTGATGTTAATGCAGAGGTGGCAAAGATAGATATGCCTCAGGACATTGCAGTAGAGCTGTCCGGTTCAATCGAGGAGCAACAGGAATCTTTCGCAGATATGTTTACACTGCTGGCACTGGTTGTACTGTTGACCTATATTGTAATGGCTGCACAGTTTGAGTCCTTCAGGGATCCATTCATTATAATGTTCTCTCTGCCTTTTGCCTT
This sequence comes from uncultured Bacteroidota bacterium, assembly GCA_937901965.1. GTDB lineage: Bacteria > Bacteroidota > Bacteroidia > Bacteroidales > UBA932 > Bact-08. The sequence goes on along the minus strand of CALGSW010000009.1, from coordinate 35,391 downwards.
TAGTGGTGTGTTCCTCGCCTTGTGGTTAACAGGTACAACGCTGAGTCTGATAGCACTTATTGGGGCGGTAATGCTCGTGGGTATTGTGGTGAAAAATGGTATTGTACTGATTGACTATATCAACCTTAACAAGGAGCGAGGTTCTACGGTCAAGAGGGCTGTAATTTCCGGAGGTAAATCACGTCTTCGTCCGGTGTTGATGACAACCCTTACCACGATTCTGGGTATGTTCCCAATGGCTCTTGGTATTGGAGAGGGGTCTGAGATCTGGCAGCCGATGGGTATTGCCATTATTGGTGGTCTTACTTTGTCTACAATATTGACACTCATAGTAATCCCTTCTATTTACACTTCATTCCATGCGGGAGATATCAAAAAGGGAAGAAAGAGGTGGGCTAAGCAGTTAAAAACACTAAAAACAGCATAAGATGAAATCTGTAATGATAATATACAATCAGGCTCACAGCTCTCTGGTGCAGGCAGCACTGGACAAGTGTTCAATCAGAGGATTTACCAAGTGGCCTGAGGTTCAGGGGAGGGGCAGCAATAAAGGTGAGCCGCACTACGGGACTCATGCCTGGCCCTCAATGAATATGGCCACAATGACCGTTGTTGAACCGGAAAAATTGTCTATATTGCTTGCCGAATTAAAGGCAATCAATGATTCTGCCGAGAAGCAGGGGCTCAGGGCCTTTGTATGGGAGGCTGAGTCGGCAATATAGAGATGGAAAGTATAAAAGAGATCTTCAAAACAGGTCGCGGGCCCTCAAGCAGCCATACAATGGCTCCTGCCCGTGCCGCAGCAATTTTTCTGGAGAGGCAGGAGGCTGCCTCTTCTTTTATTGTAACACTTTATGGTTCTCTGGCTGCAACCGGAGTGGGGCATATGACAGATGTTGCAATTGTGGAGGTGCTTGGTAAAGAGCGTACAAAAATTGAGTTTTGCCCGGAGATATTTCTGCCTGAACACCCTAACGGAATGAAGTTTGAAGCTTTTGACCCACTTGGGAAAAAGATGGGTGAGTGGATAACTTTCAGCATAGGCGGGGGAGATCTTAGTGACACCGGAAAGCGTGTCGCAAAACAGGAGCTATATCCACATTCAAAGATGAAAGATATACTTGAGTTTTGCCAGCAAAACGGAATCACCTTCTGGGAGTATGTTAAGATGCATGAAGAATCCGATACATGGGATTTTCTTGTTGATGCATGGAGAACTATGCAAGCTGCTATTGAGCGGGGGCTTGAAACAGAGGGTGTACTTCCGGGGGGCTTGAAACTCCAGCGCAAGGCAGCCTCGTATTATATCAAAGCAAAGGGCTATCAGGGATCAATGCAGAGGAGGAGTATGACTTTTGCATTTGCACTGGCAGTATCAGAAGAGAACGCATCGGGCGGCATTGTTGTTACTGCACCTACATGTGGTTCATCAGGAGTTATCCCCGCTCTGCTTTACCTGAACAAAACCTTTTATGATTTTTCTGATAAAAGGGTTGTAAGGGCACTTGCCACTGCCGGTCTTATCGGGAATATAATAAAGACAAATGCATCAATATCAGGTGCCGAGGTTGGGTGCCAGGGAGAGGTGGGGTCTGCATGTGCTATGGCAGCAGCTGCCGGTGTTCAGCTTTTTGGTGGTACACCTGCCCAGATAGAGTATGCGGCATCTATTGGCATAGAGCACTTTCTTGGCCTGACCTGCGATCCTGTCTGCGGACTGGTTCAGGTACCTTGCATTGAGAGAAATGCCTTTGGGGCAACAAGGGCTGTGGATGCAAATATGTATGCACTCCTTTCTGACGGCAAGCATCTTGTCTCTTTCGATACTGTAGTAGAGGCTATGAAACGAACCGGCCATGACCTGCCACGCCTTTACAAGGAGACAGCTGAGGGTGGTCTGGCAGGTTTAATGGGTTCAGTATAGGTTTTTTAAAAAAATGGTGTTAATTTAGCACTCCTGAAAATAGAAATTATAACATTTAAAATTATTAATAATTATGGCAATAGCAGTTAACGATTCGAATTTCAACGAAATTGTAATCAAATCAGACAAACCGGTACTTGTGGACTTCTGGGCTCCTTGGTGTGGTCCATGCAGAGTAATAGCCCCTATAGTTGAGGAGCTTGCTGCAGAGTACGAAGGTAAAGCCGTGATTGCTAAATGCGACGTTGATAACAGTTCGGAGGTACCTGTAAAATATGGAATCCGCAATATCCCTACTCTTTTGTTCTTCAAAAACGGAGAGGTTGTTGATAAAATCGTGGGTTCTACTTCAAAGGCTAATATTATAGCAAAGATTAATTCCTTAATTTAATCAATTATGAAAAAGATTCTTTCTCTGGCAGTAGTCCTTTTGTTTATAACCTCCGTTGCCGGAGCACAATCAAGATTCGGAATTAAAGCGGGTCTGAATTTCAACACACTTCAGGACGTAACAGAGAGCGGCACTGTTGAAAACGCATGGAAAGCTCAAACCGGCTATCATTTTGGTGTTGCATGGCAAATCAAGGTTCCGCTTCTGGGACTCGCCATTCAGCCTGAGCTGATGTACTCTAAGGTTAAAACTTCATTTGCAGGTGCATATAATGAATCAATAAGGCCAAATCCAAACATTATGATTGCTCCTACGGTTTTAGATTTTGAGCCAATGGAGATTGAACTGGATTACCTGACTCTTCCTATAAACCTTCAACTTGGTATTGATATGCTGGTTTTTCGTCCGTTCATAGTGGTCAGTCCATATATTTCATTCGCACTTCAGAAGGGTGCAGATTTGGAAGATCAGGACTGGGATGATATTAACAGATTCAACTACGGAGTGGGTGCCGGTATAGGAATTGACATCTGGAAACTGCAGATTATGGCTAAATACAACTGGGGTCTGGGCAAACTTGAGTCTGCTACCAACACTACCTGGGAGCAGAAGTATGAAAACGCTAAACTTCAGGGATTCCAGGTTTCTGCTGCATTCTTGTTCTAAAAGTAATGGGTAAGAGAATCTGTGTTTACTGCTCATCGAGCAATATTCTGGATAAGAGATACCTTGAGGCCGCTGACAGTTTTGCTGAGGCGGCTTCTTCTCATAATTGGACCGTAATCTGCGGAGGAAGCAGAAAGGGGCTCATGGGTGTTATCATTGACAGAATGATTGAATTGGAGGGCGATATCCGCGGTGTTATGCCGGCCTTTATGAAAGAGGTTGAGTTTGAACATGAAAACCTTAAGGATATCACTTTCGTTGAATCTATGGCAAAGAGAAAGGAGTTGCTCAGAGAGGATACTCACGCTGTGGTTGCTCTGCCGGGAGGGATAGGGACAATTGAAGAGTTTATTGAAACCTACACATTAAAAAGACTCGGCCTGTATGATGGCGCTGTTGTCATACTAAACCTGGACGGCTTTTTTGACCCAATGCTTAAAATGTTTGAACATCTGGTTAATGAAAAGATGTTGAACAGAAACTGGTCTGAATCGTTAATAGTTGTAAAGAGTGTTGAGGAGCTCTCAGAAGTGCTTGAAAGGGTTAAACCTCACAAGCTGCAGCCCGCTCACTATGCCCCCTGTTAGATTCAAATTACTGCTACTACATAAACCTAAACCTCAATTATGGATATTAAAACTATCCGCAAAGATATTGACCATGAGTGGATTCTGTTTGAAGAGCTGCTCAGAAGCACGCTTTTAAGCAGCTCAGACCTGCTTAATTCAATCAACTCTTACTTAATGGAGAGCACGGGAAAGCAGATTCGTCCTCTGTTGTCAATATTGGCTTCTAAGGCCTGCGGAATACCTCACAGACTTACAATCTCCTGTGCTGTTGTATCAGAGATGATTCATACGGCTACACTGCTTCACGATGATGTTGCAGATGATTCAAGATACAGAAGAGGAAAAGAGACTGTACAATCAAAATTTAATCCTGCAGCTTCTGTTCTTACCGGAGACTACTGGCTTGCCAGAGCTCTTACCCTTATTGTGAACGAAAAGGATATGGATGTTATGGGGTATTTTACAAAGGCTGTACAGGAGCTCTCTGAGGGGGAGCTTTTCCAGATGCAGAAGGCAGGCACTCTTGATACCACAGAAGAGGATTATTACAGGATTATTGCCCAGAAGACATCAAGCCTTTTCATTGCCGCAATACAAAGTGCTGTATCAACAATGAGTTCAGATCAAAAAATTGTTGAGGGTATGGGAAGATATGCTTACCATCTTGGCCTGGCTTTTCAGATTAAAGATGATATATTTGACTATGCACCGCAGATGAATACAGGAAAACCTGCCGGTGGAGACATCATGGAGAAAAAACTAACGCTGCCTCTTATTGCTGCTCTTAAGCTGGCAACAATAAACGAGAGAGAGGATATGCTAGAGTCAGTCAGATTAGCAGGACCGGATGACAGAAACCTGGCAGCAAAGGCACTGGAGCTGGTTGAAAAGTATAACGGAAAACAGATTGCACAATATGCTCTTGAAGAGCAGTGCAATAAAGCTCTTGATTGCCTGGATGTTTTGCCGGACAATATTTACAAAAAGCACCTTATTGCTCTTACAAAATATATGGGGAGTAGAGAGAGTTAGGTTTTACTTTGAACCAAACAGCTCTTTATGAGCTATCTCAAGCTGGTTCCAGAAATCCTCTCCAAAAGCAAAAATAAGGGGTTCCCGTAGAAAAACATAAACGGGAATCCCCTCTTTTTTACCTTTAGTGAATGCATCTTTGCATATGTGCCACTCATGAAGATTGAGAGCGAACATTCCATTAGAAAGTTTTGAGACCCTTATGGGGTATAGCCAGCAAGATACCGGCTTCCGGAATTTTGAGTCTCCTTTGAAATATGCGGTCTCAATTCCGCAAAAACAGTTCCCTTCGCTGTCAAACTGGGTGTAGGCACACTCTTCGCCGTCAATCAGCGGAGTTACAAGGTCACCGTCACTATCCAGAACAAAGGGACCCTGCTCCTCAATGGAGCGAATCCCTTCCGTTCTGAGATGTTGTCTGAAATTTCCGTACTCTTTTGTGATGATATCGCACTCTCCTTTTTCAAGTGGAGCACCGCTGTCACCAATTATGCAGCATACTCCGTGGCAAACAGGGTAGTCGCATGCAAATTTCTCAGTGAGAATTGCTGATGAAACAAGGTAATTGCCAATCTCTATCACAGGGGTCATACGGTACAAAAATGTTGCTTATTTATAATTATTTAGTATCAGCTGCCTTGCCGTTCATTACAACCTCTATCTGATTACCCTGTGTGAGGGTTTGTTTGATAAAGTTTGTAACCTTCTCAGGTGTAATACTCTTTAGCACGCTCTCATAAGTTGTGTGCATATCTTTTCCAAGGGTGAAGCGGGTAGATATTACACCTAGCCAGTAGTTATTCTCCCTCAGGTTCTGAGTATAGGTCTTCTGCATATACTCCATTATCTTAGAGAAATCCTCTGCTGTTACGCCCTTCTCCATAACAAGGGCAATCTCCTTATGTGCTCTGTTGAGAAGTCTCTCTCTAAGGGCAACATCTGTGTCAAATCCAAAGAGGAATGTAAATGTATCCTCAGGGTAATATGAGACAGACATATTCACTCCTACTCCATATGTTCCACCCTCCTCTTCACGGATTGTGCGGGTAAACACCTGGTCAAATACCTGTTTTGTAATATTTGAAAGGATGACATTTTCAACAGTGTAAGGTAACTTGCCTGAGAATATTGTATAAACTGTAGCCTTTGGAGTCTGCATCTCCTTCTCAAAGTGGTTTACAACTTTGCCCTTTACGGGTGTAAGTCCAATATTTGCCCAGTTCTCCTTTTTGCTCTTATTTGAAGGCAAGGATGCCACATATTTTTCAACCAGTGGTTTTAGAATTGCCTCATCAACGTTTCCTACAAAAATGAAAACGAAGTCAGATGCATTTGCAAATCTTTGGCGATAAAGTTCCAGTGATTTTGCATAATCCACCTTGCCGAGCATATCAAGGGTCATCCTGTTTGCATAAGGGTTGTTGTTGTAGAGAACCTTGGTAAGTGTGTCTGAGAAGGCAACCATGGGCTGTACCTCTGCGTTTTCAATCTGAGCCCTCATTCTTCCCACATAAGCTTTAAATGCCTCCTGGTCTTCTCTTACATCTGTGAAGTTCAGATACAAAAGCTGCATAAATGTTTCAAGATCCTTAGGAGTTGATGCACCGTTTATAGACTCGCTCTGGATGCTGATGTTTGGCTTGAGGGTTACATTCTTTCCGGCAAGTACCTTACGAAGATCTGTAACGTTATATTTGCCAAGTCCTCCCGATGTTGCGACGGTAGTAAGATCTTTTGCGTTCACTATATTGTCAAGACCAATCAGCGACAGACCACCCTTAGATGTTGCTGAGAAGAGTATCTGATCCTCTTTGAAATCAGTCTTTTTAATAACAACGGTTGCTCCGTTTGAAAGGTTCCAGACGGTAGAGCTGCTCATTGGGTCTTTAAGTTCTGACAGAACCTTTCCTGCGGCAGGAGCTACAGGAACAAGCGGTTCGTTTGACACTGTCTCCTGGTATGCAGTTACCTCTTCTGCTTTTGCAGATGTAAACGCTGTAAGTATATCCTCTTTTGATGGTTTTGCAAGTCCTTCTTTATCAGGCATAAGCAGGGCAATAGCAACGTTCTCATCCCTTGGGAGGCTCTTGGCATACTGATTGATTTGCTCAACAGGTACGTTAGGGGTAATTTGCTGCATCATTGTATAGAGAGTCTCAATTCCCGGATAAGCCAAACCGGTAAGGAAGTGGTTCAGAATCTGGCTTACATAGTAGCTGTTCTTCTGTTTTGCCCTGTCGTTGTATGTCTGTTCAAGCTTGCTCATGTATGTTGCTTTAGCACGCTCATACTCAGAAGCTGTGAATCCATGCCTTCTTACTCTCTCAGCCTCATTGGTGAGAACCTTAAGTGCCTCGGCAACTTTACCCTCTTTCACATTAGCGCTCAGACTGAGAGCATCCTTTGTCTGTGCAATAATAAATCCTCCAAAATCTCCGTAAGCAGAAGTGAATGGTGCCTCCGGCTTCTGTGCTATTTCATTTAGTCTTGCTGAAAGCATATTTGAGACAACATCATTCATATACTCCATAACAAGGCCTATTGCAGTTCCTTTTGCCTCAACAGGAACAATGTCATGCTTGTACATGAGCATAAGGTCTGTTGTGCTTGCTTCTGGATCTGAGGCAATACCTATAACAGGCTCTTTTGTGTCAGGAACAGGAAGCTGAATTCTCTCAGCAGGGTTTGCATGTTTAGGAATAGCCCCAAACATTGATTTAATCTGATTCTCTATAGCAACAGGGTCAATATCACCTACTACAATAATTCCCTGATTGTCCGGGCGATACCATTTTTTGTAGTAGGATCTGAGATCTTCATATGTGAAATTGTTGATGACATCAATAAGTCCTATAGGTAATCTGTATGCGTATCTGCTATCAGGCATAATCTCAGGGAAAACCTTCTCATACATTCTGAGAAATGCACTGCTGCTTGTACGAAACTCCTCTCTAATAACTCCTCTCTCCTCGTCAATATCCTTGTCAGTGAGTGATATGGCACATGACCAGTCTCTCAGGATAAGCAGACATGAGTCAATAATACCCTGCCTTTTAACGGGTACGTTTGAAATATTGTAAACAGTCTGGTCAAATGATGTATAGGCGTTAAGGTTTGCTCCAAACTTCACACCTATGGTCTCCAGATATGAGATAACTCCGTTTCCGGGGAAATTCTCAGTGCCGTTAAATGCCATATGTTCCAGGAAGTGTGCAAGACCTCTCTGGTTTTCCTCCTCAAGGATTGAGCCCACTTTCTGGGCAATATAAAACTCTGCCTGTCCTTTTGGTTCGCTATTCTGGACTACAAAATAAGTAAGTCCGTTTTCAAGTACACCCGAACGCACCTTTGCATCGAGTGGAAGTTTTGGAGGCATTTGAGCTATTGCCGATATGGCAATGGCCAGTACCGCCATTGTTGAAAAAAATCGTTTCATTTGCAGTTGATTTATTTTAAAATAAGCAATTACAAATATATCCAATATTTTGCATCGTTTCTGAGATTTTTTTATTTTTGCGAGAATCGTAAATAAAAACAGATACTGATGAAAAAATTCAAGACATTTTTGGCAATTTGTGCAGTGGCACTGTTGTCTGCCGTTAACTTACAGGCACAAGACCTTGCAGCCGCAACTGAAACTTATAATGCAGCCGCAACATCTTTGAATGATGGCAACTACGTCTCTGCTATTGAAAACTTCAACAAAGCGCTTAAAATGCTTGAGGGACTGGGTGAAGAGGGACAAACTCTTATGGCAGAGGCAAAGAGCATAATTCCTCAGATTCACCTGAGATACGGGAAAGAGCTTGCTGCAGCAAAGGATATTGACAATGCTGTTATTCAGCTTAAGAAAGCAATTGAGACTGGCAAAAGCTATGCGGTGGCAGACGTTGTAACCGAGGCTACCGATCTCCTTCCTCAGGTATTGATGGCAGATGCAAACGATCTTCTTAATGAAGGCAAGTTTGCAGAAGCTGTTGTTGAGTACAATAGAGTGATTAAGGCAGATCCTGAGAACGGAACAGCTTATCTTAGAATAGGAATGGCACAAAGCCGCCTCAATAAAGAGGCTGAGGCTGTAGCTGCTTTTGAAAAGGCTTTGGAACTTGGAGAGAAGGATAACGCATCTAGACAACTTTCAGTGATATACCTGAAGAAAGCAGCAGCTATGCTTGGCGCTAAAAACTGGGCAGGTTCATTTGAAAATGCACAAAAATCCAATGATTATAATGAAAGTGGACAATCTCTCAAGATATTGGGCCTCTCTGCAAATCAACTGAAAAAATTTGATGATGCAATCTCTGCCCTTGAGAAATACTACGCAATGGATACTAATGCAAAAGATAAATCATCAACACTTTATAATTTGGCAACAGCTTATGAAGGTAAGGGAAACAATGCAAAGGCTTGCGGTTATTACAAGCAGATACTTACAGATCCTACCTACAAACAGATTGCTGAATATAAGGTGAAAACACAACTTAAGTGCAATTAAGGAGAGAACTTGAACTGCTGGCTCCGGCCAGAAATTTGGAAATCGGCATTGCAGCAACAGATTGCGGTGCCGATTCTCTCTATATTGCCGGTCCCTCATTTGGTGCAAGGGAGGCTGCCGGGAACTCTATACAGGATATAGAAAAACTGGTGAAATATGCATCAAGGTACAGAACAAAAGTATTTCTGGTACTTAATACTATTCTGTATGACAATGAAATAAAAGAGGCTGAAAGGATAGCGCGCCATGCCTATGAGGCAGGCTGTTCGGCCCTTATTATACAGGACCTTGGTTTGCTTAAGGCAAATATGCCGCCGATTCCTCTCTTTGCATCAACCCAGACAAACATAAGAACTGTTGAGCAGGCAAAGTTACTTGAGGAGCTTGGCTTTAGCAGGTTGATTCTTGCCAGGGAGCTCTCAATCAGACAGATTGAGGAGATAAGGGCAAGTACCAAAGCAGAGCTTGAGGCTTTTATTCACGGGGCTCTCTGTGTGTCATACAGCGGGCAGTGTTATATGAGTGAGCGGTTAACCGGGAGGAGTGCAAACAGAGGATCCTGTGTTCAGGCGTGCCGTTCACAATATAATCTGGTTGACTCAAACGGGAAGGTACTTGTGAAAGATAAGCCACTTCTTTCTTTAAAGGATCTAAACCTTGGTGAGTACATACCTCAGCTTGCCAGAGCAGGTGTCTCCTCATTTAAGGTGGAGGGACGTCTGAAAAACATATCTTACATAAAAAATGTGATAAGATATTACAGAATGCTCATTGATAACTTCACTGAGCATGACCACAGCTTCTCGCGCGCATCTGCCGGAAGGCTGCACGGTGGCTTTACCCCCAGACCGGAAAGCACTTTTAACAGAGGATATACTAATCTCTTCGTTGACGGAAAGAGGGGAAAGTGGAGCAGCGGAGATATTGCCAAGGCATCGGGAGAACTGGTGGGAACAGTGAAAAGTGTCTTCCCGGAGCGTGGTGGTGGTGCCAGAATTGAACTTAAATCTGTTCTGAGGCTGGAAAATGGAGACGGCATCTGTTATACAGACAGTAAAGGTGAGGTTCTGGGAACAAGGGTGAATGTTGCCTCAAACGGATATATAATTGTAAATGACCAGCCGGATATAAATCCGGGAACAAATATATACAGGAACTTCAACAGATTGTTTGAGAAGGAGCTTGAAAATAATATGCCCAGGAGGCTGGTTGATGTTGACTTGACAGTTGTTGCCCATTGCGGGGCTATTATAGTAAACGCTGTTTCTGAGGATGGATTTGTTGTTGAATTTGAGACGAAAGGCCCTTTTGAGGCGGCGAAAAACAGTGATAGAGCAAAAGAATCAATTATTGCTCAACTCTCAAAAAGTTCCGGGATCTATCTTTTTACAGCTCAGTTAAAAGATGGTGATGTGATACCATTTCTTCAGGTCTCACTTCTGAATGGGATAAGAAGAGAGCTTGCAGAGAGAATGGATGCAGTAAGAATGGAGACTGTGTCAAAAAGCGGGAATAGAGACAAGTTAAAAGCAGACAATAAGCCTTTAAAAGGCAAACGAATTACATATCTGGCAAACTCATCAAATTCACTTTCTGATGAATTATACAGGGAGCTGGGGGCGGAATCGGTTGAGAGTGCTTTTGAAATTAGCCCTCCTGCTGAAGTGGAATTAATGAGGTGCAAATATTGTATTAAATTTGAGCTGGGTAGATGCCCTTCAGAGGGTTACAGAGGTAAATCAGATGAGCCCCTCTATCTGGAGAACGGAGGTAGGAGGTTCAGGCTGGGTTTTGACTGTGGTAAATGTGAAATGGTTATCTTTGGATAAATTTTGGGTGGATGAGATTCTCGGATGTTATAGGACTTGATGGTTTGAAGAGTGAACTTGCAAAGATTGCAGATTCAGGCAAGATTCCTCATGCAATGCTTTTTACGGAGGATGCCGGATTTGGAGCACTTCCCCTCTCTCTAGCTTTTATTCAGTATATAGCATGTAAAAACCGTACAAACGGAGACTCTTGTGGCAAATGTCCGTCGTGTAGTAAGATTTCCAAGATGATACACCCGGACTTGCACTTTGCTTTCCCTGTATCAGCCTCATCTTCCGGCAGTACAAAACAGACCAGTGATAATTTTATTAATGTGTGGAGAGATTCTGTTTTGTCAAATCCTTACATTACAGAGCAGGAGTTCAATGAGGCGTGCGGAGTTGAGAACAAACTTGGGAAAATTTCTGTTGCTGAAGCCTCGTCAATTTTCAAAAAGCTTACAATGACCTCTTTTGAAGGAGGAGATAAGTTTCTTGTTATATGGCTTGCTGAGAGGATGAATCAGGAGACTTCAAACAAACTTCTTAAACTTCTGGAGGAGCCACCTGCCGGAACATTTCTGGTACTTATAAGTCAGTCTCCGGAGAGGGTGCTTCTGACAATTCAGTCAAGATGCAGACTTGTGAGAGTTCCGCCTGTAGAGGCAGGTGCTCTTGCTTCACACCTGAAGAGGATTTACTCTTTTAGTGATAGCGAATCAGTTATGTGGGCAAAAATCTCAGGAGGAAGCCTTAGCAGGGCAAAGGCCCTCATTGCTGAATCACACGAACATAGCAGAAACGATGAGCTTACATCGGTACTTATTAACTCATCATTGTCAAAAGATTTAAATGGAGTCATAAGTGTATGGGAGGAGGTAGCTCAGTTCACCAGAGAGAGTCAGTTGGGATTTTGCAGGACTCTGCTTGAGAGTATCAGAAGGATATATATGCTGAGCATTGATGCCCATGACATCTCTTTTATTCCTGACAACAGGAGAGAGATGTATGCTCAGTGGGCAAACAGGGTAAATCCGGCCTTCTTTCAAAAGGGTGCGGATATTGTAAATGGAGCAATGGCGGATATTGAGAGGAATGTGAATCCAAAATATATCTTTGCCGACCTCGGTAACCGCTTTTTTCTAACTTTGTAGCAATTATGGATACTATTAATATTAAATATGACTGCACCAGGGGAACCACAGCTCATCGTTCAGATGAGGGAGAACTTGCATGCTGTTACAACGGAGGCTGCTGTAAGTTAAATGTTTTTGACTGGCTGTGCGGTATACCTGATTTGGATGGAAACGAGATTTATGAGATAAGGTTTAAGAACACCAGAAAATCATTCTTTAAAAATGAATCCGGCAGTTCTCTTTCAGTTGGAGATATTGTGGTTGTTGAGGCTACCAACGGACATGATGTGGGGCTGATAACACTTAAAGGTCCGGTTATAGGGAAACAGATGAAGAGACACAATATCAATCCGGCAACTTTTGAGTTTAAAAAGATTTACAGGAAGGCCAGGGTTCTTGATATTGAGAGGTGGCAGGAGGCTATAGCCAGAGAACATAAGACAATGATCCGGGCCAGGCAGATTGCGGCACAACTGGAGTTGAACATGAAGATAGGCGATGTTGAATTTCAGGGAGATGGAACAAAGGCTATATTCTATTACATTGCAGATGAAAGGGTGGACTTCCGTCAGCTAATAAGAAATTTTGCAGAGGAGTTCAGGATTAGAATTGAGATGAAACAAATAGGGGCTCGTCAGGAGGCCGGATTGATAGGCGGAATAGGTGTATGTGGACAGGAGTTGTGCTGTTCAAGATATATGTCGGACTTCCAGTCAATAACCACTCAGGCAGCCAGAAGCCAGGATCTCTCGCTTAACCCTCAGAAACTGGCCGGGCAGTGCAGCAAGTTAAAGTGCTGCATCAATTATGAGGCGGCAACATATCTTGATGCCCAGACAAATATGCCATATGTGAGAGAGCCACTTGACACTTCGGATGGCCCGGCATATCTGGTTAAGACAGATACACTAAAGGGTATAATGTGGTTTTCCTATGAACAGAACAGCATGACAAACATGTTCCCTGTTGAGGCACTGAGGGTGAAAGAGATTTTAAGGATGAACGCCCGGGGTGTAAAGTGCGAGAGTCTGTTGCCGGATGTTCAGGCCAAGTCACCTGAATTTGTTACGGCTGTTGGAGATGACAGTATTACCAGGTTTGATGAAAGGGGAAACGGGAGCGGAAATGGGAATGGTAACGGGGGAAGAAAGAACGGCAAGCGCACCGTCCGGAAAAATATCAATAAAAACAACAATCCAGCATAAATTGACCAGAATACTCATTCTGCTCATCTCAATATCTCTTATTTCTGCTTGTGGTGGTAAGAGTGAAGTTCTTGTCGTAAGTGATAATCCTACAGATAAGACACTCTCTTCCGGTGAGTTTCTTGAGTTCAGGATTCCTGCTGATGACTCATTGTCACTTTTTGATATAGATATTTATGCAAGAATACATTCGGAGGCTGAAGCAGTATCAATTCCGTCGGTTTTAAGAATCATCTCACCTACAGGGATGAAGTTTTCAGACACAATTATTCTTGAGCTAAACAGAGATATTAACTCCGGATTATATACAAAATCCGGTATATGGAAGGATTTCAGGTGGAGTTACAGAAGGGGTGTACAATTTCCGGTGAGGGGAACCTGGTACGTGAGGCTAGAACTTAAAGAGATGAGCCCGGAGGTTGATGGGCTGGCTGAGGTTGGATTTATTTTAAAAAAGAGAGGTACGTAGTTATAAAATATGGGAAAGGATAAACTTAGAAGATTTGAGGAGAACAAGAGTTTTAAATGTCTATATCAGCCTGAATTTGAGGAGGTATTCAGAAAAGACTACTTTATAAAGGGCAAATGGAATTCAGTTCATTTTGGTAACAACAACCCGATTGTTTTGGAACTTGGTTGCGGAAGAGGTGAGTACACTGTTGATCTGGCAAGGAGATACCCTGATAAAAACTTTATTGGAGTTGACATAAAAGGAGCCAGGCTTTGGCGTGGAGCAAGGAGTGTGACAGAAGAGGGGCTTCTGAATGCTGCATTTCTAAGAACAAGGATAGAGTTTATTGAGGGCCTTTTTGCCCCCGGAGAGGTTGCTGAGATTTGGATAACATTTGCAGATCCTCAGATAAGAAGAGATAATAAGAGGCTTACTGCCCCAATGTTTCTTGAGAGGTATACAAAATTTCTTAAGCCGGGCGGAGTTATACACTTAAAGACAGACAGCCCCTACCTTCACGAATATACACTTGCCCTTGTCAAGGAGAACAACTTTGAAATACTTCAGTTGATAAAAGATGTTTACAGTTCAATTGTCAAGGGCGAAATATCAGGGGAGTTATCTGAGTTACTTTCAATAAGAACACATTATGAGGAGCAATTTATAGCTCAGGGTCATCCAATCACCTATCTGAGCTTCAGATTGCCTTCAGATAAAAAAATCGTGGCCCCTGAGTGGGACCACGACAAATATCCAAGATAGATTAATGCTGTGCGATTACTGAATTAATCCTCATTACGGTCATCTCTAACCTGCCACTCAATTGCCCTCGCAATTCTGTAGACATCTTTTCTGAGCCCCTCAAGAGTTATAGGGTTATCTGTCTTAGAGACAGTGATTTTGTCTTCATACATTCGGACAAGTCTAAGGAAAGGGGAATTATGTTTAAAGACAATAAAATCCGGAGTTTCTGATGCAATGGAGTACTTACTGTTTTTGAAAATCTCCATAATCTTCTCCCTGTCATTTTCAAAACCGTTGTTCAGGTAAACCTTTCTCTTTGCATATCCAAACAGAGGGTATATGAGTGATATTACCACAAAGAATGTAATCAGCTGATATCCTGTACCCGGACGGAACAGGTTTTTGTAATCAAATCCGTTTGATGATGTAAGGGAGAAAATTGCAACTATAAGAACAAATACAACTGCAAGATAGACAGCATATTTTACAGCTCTTGTTGCATACTGACTAAAATTAAAACCTGCCATGGGAGTGTTAATATTATTGTTTATATTAAGGCAAAGCTACTAAAATTTTCTATTTTTGTAATTGGAGTTATTATAATCACGAAACATCAACAATATGGAAAACGAAAAGAGACTTAAAACCATTGTAATTGTTCTTGCAGCTGTTGCTGTGATCCTTGCCGGAGTTCTTGCCTGGCTGTGGATTGAAAGAAGCGGCGTTATTGACGTTCTTACAGTGGAAAAGGAGAGACTGACCAGTGAGATGGTTCAATTACAGTCTGATTATGACGGACTATCATCAAATAATGATTCTTTGAATGTTCAGCTGACAGTTGAGAGAGAGAAGGTTGCGCAGCTGATTGATCGTGTTAAAAAGACAGAGGCCACTAACAGATCAAAACTTAAAGAGTACGAAAGAGAGCTGGGAACTCTCAGAAGCATAATGAGGGGCTATATCAAACAGATTGACTCGTTAAATACTTTAAACATTTCATTGAGACATGAGGCCACTCAGGCTAAATCAGAAGCTAAGGAGAGCAGGGAGAAATTTCAGGAACTACAGACTACAACAGATGAATATGCAAAGCAGGTTCAGATAGGCTCTGTTTTAAAAGGGAGAGGAATTGTCCTTACAGCCATTAACTCATCAAATAAGGATACAGACAGAAGCAGCCGGGCAAATAAACTGCGTACATGTCTGAGTTTGGTTGAAAACTCCATCGCCGCAAAGGGACCAAGAAGAGTGTTTCTGAGGATTACAGGTCCGGACGGAATACTTTTAACATCAGGTTATGAACAGATCTTCACTTTTAATGGCGAACAGATGATTTATTCTGCATCAAGAGAGGTTGATTATCAGGGAGAGGAGATAGAAATTTGTATTTTCTATCAGGGCAATCCTCCTTATTTGAAAGGTCTGTATACAGTAGAGGTCTTTACTGAGGAGGCCAGGCTTGGTACTGCCGAGCTTCAGCTCAGATAAGCAATCAATTGGCCGGTATTTACATACACATTCCATTCTGTTCTCAGTTCTGCACATACTGTGACTTTTACTCTGTTAAGATGGGATCAGGGTTGCAGGATTTTCTAAAGGCCCTCAAGCTTGAATCAGAATGCAGAAGAGATTTTTTCCGGGAGGCAGATAGGTCTTCCGGAACTCTCTATCTTGGAGGGGGGACACCATCGTTAATAGATCCTATATTACTGGGGGAGATTGCAGAGCGGGTTTGCGAGCTGAATGGTTTTTCCAAGCCACCAGATTTAAAGGAGTTTACGGTTGAAGTAAATCCTGATGACGCTTCACCGGAGTATCTCAGGCAATTGTACAAAACCGGCTCCAGAAGGCTGAGTATGGGAATTCAATCATTCAACGACACTCATTTGAAATGGATGAATCGCAGACACAACAGCCAGACAGCAACTGAGGCTTTTTATAACGCGAGAGAGGCCGGATTTGAGAATATCAGTATTGATCTGATATTTGGATTCTCTCTGCTTACGATGGAAGATTGGGAAGAGAATCTTCAAAAGGCAATTAATCTCAAACCTGAACACATTTCATCATACCAGCTCAGTATAGAGTCCGGTACAAAGCTTGGAAGAGACTACGCAAAGGGTAACTACACACCTGTTGAAGATGATATCTCTTATCGCCAGTATTCACTTTTACAAAAGAGACTTGTCCATGCCGGATATCATCAGTATGAAGTTTCAAGTTTTGCTATGGATGGGCGCGAGGCAGTTCATAACAGCAGATACTGGGACAGAACCCCGTATCTTGGACTGGGTCCCGGGGCGCACTCATTTGATGGTAGAACAAGGTTTTGGAACAAATCATCACTGGCTGCATACATCAAAAGGTATTCATCAGAGGGTGTTGCTTTGGCTCAAATGGATGGATACAGAGAGGTTTACATTAAAAGTGAGCTGCTCACACCTTCAGATATTTTTAATGAGACTCTTATGCTTTCATTAAGAAGGAGCGACGGGCTGGACATGGAGAAACTTTTGGAGATTTCATCGGGTATTGATTACAACCTATTTATGTCTGATGTGAATAGGCAGGTCTCTCTTGGCAATCTGGAGTCAAAAGGTGGAAAAATAAAAATCCCGTCCGGGAAGTTGTTCCTGTCAGACGGGATAATAAGGGATCTTTTCAGAGATTAATATCTAGCCAATATAGCCGTTAGCCCTGAGAAATGCTGCAGTTGCAATTACAATAAATCCTCCGCATACTATAGTTGCATATACATATGAAACAGCCTTTAGTCTTGGTATCCATTTCTGGTTGTTAGCACCCACTGTCTGGAGAGCACTCCAGAAGCCGTGTGTAAGGTGAAACCAGAGTGCACCAAACCAAATAAGGTATAATACAAAAATGATTGGATTTCCAAATGTGAGGTGCATCAGGTCATTTACATCTTCTGCATGACCGCCTGTAAATTCAGGCAACTGCATCTTAGCCCAGAAATGAGTAAGATGGAATACCAGAAAACCCAGAACTATAAGCCCCAGAACGAGCATATTCTTTGATGCCCATGAGTCAGCTTCCCCTTTGTGAGTAACTGCATATCTCTCTTTTCCTCTTGCTTTGTAGTTCATAGCATTAAGAATAAGTGCATATATAACGTGCACCGCAAAACCGGCGGCAAGAACAGGAACCATGACCACAATAACAGGCGAGCCCATAATTTCTATAATTGTATAAAATGCATCAGGTCCAAACAGGTAAGCCGAGTTTGCAAGGAGATGCACCAGCAGAAATAAAATTAGAAATAGTCCCGATAAGCTCATTATGAGCTTTTTGCCAATAGAAGAGGTGAAAATGTTTGCCATATTTTTTTATCTTTTGATTACTCTTTTAAAGCCGCCGCAAAGATAGCCCCTAACTTGGTATTTTCATAATATTTGGCTATTTTTGTTTGATAAAACCCAGCTATGAAATACAAAAGAGTTCTGCTGAAATTAAGCGGAGAAAGTTTAGGAGGGCCGGACGGCCAGGGTATTGACGAGGATATGTTCTCAAAATATGCCTCTGAAATAAAAAAACTCACTATGATGGGGGTGCAGGTAGCGGTTGTGATAGGCGGCGGTAATATATTCAGGGGATTGTCCGGTGTTAAGATGGGCTTTGACAGAGTAAAAGGTGATCAGATGGGTATGCTGGCTACTGTAATAAACAGTATTGGACTTTCGCTCTCCCTTAAGGGTTCAGGTGTTAATGCAGAGGTGTTCAGTGCAACACCCATGGAGCCGTTTGCCAGATATTATGTCAGAGATGCTGCCATAAGGCTTTTGGAGTCGGGAGGAGTTGCAATCATCTCAGGTGGAACGGGAAATCCATTCTTCACAACAGATTCAGCATCGGCTTTAAGAGCTGTTGAGCTTAAGGCAGAAATATTGTTAAAGGGTACAAGGGTAGATGGCGTTTATGATTCAGACCCGGAAAAAAATCCAAAGGCGGTTAAATATGAAACACTCTCTTTTGACAAAGCTCTTGCTGACAATCTTAAGATTATGGATATGACAGCTTTTGCTCTTTGCAAAGAGAATAATATGCCCATTGCGGTATTTGATATGAACAAAGAGGGCAATTTATCGCGGATTGTTAAGGGTGATAATATTGGAACGATAGTTTCCCACAATAACATATCTTTGCAAAAAAATCAACAATAAGATTATGGATATAAGCAAACAGAAAGAGGTAATTGACGCAGCAAAGGATAAAATGCACAAGGCACTGCTGCACCTCGAAGAGGAGCTGAAGACCTACAGGGCCGGAAAGGCAAATCCTGCAGTCTTCAATAATATTATGGTGGACTACTACGGCAATCCTACCCCTATCCCTCAGGTTGCCAGTGTTACTACTCCTGATGCCAAGACAATGCTCATCCAGCCATGGGACAAAAAAATGATTCCTATGATTGAAAAGGCAATCATGGTGGCTAATATAGGATTCACACCTTCAAACAACGGAGAGCATGTGCGTATCAATGTTCCGCCTCTCACAGAAGATAGAAGAAAGGATCTCGTTAAACGGGTAAAGGCAGAGGGTGAAAATGCTAAAATCAGTGTAAGGAATGCCCGCCGTGATGGCGTAGAACTTCTTAAGAAGTACCAGAAAGAGGGACTTCCGGAAGATGTTGCAAAGGATGGCGAGAATATAATCCAGAAAGAGACAGACAACTACAATAAGAAAATTGAAGAGGTACTGGCTATTAAGGAGAAAGAGATTTTAACAGTTTAAAATTCTGTTGTAACTATTTTGATATCCCCGGTTAATCCGGTAATTACTCTTACTGCTCCGGGAATCATCTCAATATGACTTACTTTAATGGCATCAAGATTGCCGTCAAGAAATACTCCCTCCATGAGGGAGTATTTTTTTAGCATATTGTCTGCCTCCACCCTTACATCTTCAAGTATGGGCTCAATATTATAACTGAGATATGGCTGCAGTTTCCTGAGGAGCATTCCATGCAGAAGCCAGTTTGCAGATTTAACCAGAGCGTTTCTTGTACGGATGTCAAAATCTGCATTCTGTATAGATACAGAGAGTGAGTCTGGATTATATACCATGTTTCCGGTTAGAAATATCCGCCCCTTTAATGAACCCTCTACATCCATTGCCAGTACAGCTTTACCAGAGCTGCTGTATAGCTTCATATCTTTAACTATTATACTTTTGCCACCCTCCCTAAACTCCATGCCTGAGAGTTGCTGCATTGCAGCCTTGGTAATCTGTTCAAAAGTTACATCTGCCTTAAGGTTAATGTTAAATTTTTCAGGTTTTGAAGGGCTCTTGACCAGTTGAGGAAGGGGGACCGGTGTATCGTATTGTATGCTGTCTCCTGCAATTGTCATCACCTCTCCTGTGAATGTTATAGGGATCCTCATTTTTCCGGATGATGAGGAGAAAGGGGAGAGTGTGATATCTGCCGGTGTTATCTTTACCCATACATCAAAGGTACTGTCTGCCCTGACTGGCTCCTGAACATCCCGCCAGAACTCTTCAACATAGCTTCGTAAATTAAATGACTCTGATATGGTCTTATCAATCTGACCTGTAATCATACGGTCTGTTCTGGAGAGTGCAAAATCTGCAATGGATTTAACCGGAATGTTCACGCCGGCAACGTTAAGCCTGGGAGCTTCAATCCAGCTGTAACCGGACGACGTTGTCTTTGTCATGAGGTTCCAGTTATTGTCTACATCAACTTTAGTTTTGTAGACCAAAGCCAGACTTCCTGTCACATCATACTTATCACTTATACTCAGGCCAAACTTCTCCAGCTTCCAGGAGAATCGGCTCCAGATTTTTAAGGGAATTCTGTAAGTAATCTCATCATTATCTGCAAAAACTGAAAAGTTACCGGCTTTCCATACCTTAATCTCCAGATCCTTAGTGTTTGACCCTGCATCTTCATACAAAAGACCGTCAAATCTTTTGTTTATAGATTTTTCAAGCCCCCTGACATCAATTTCAGCAACTATAGGAAGTGTTGAGGGAGAAGAGACAAAGGCCGCAGGAGTGTATGACTCCTGAGGCCCCTCTATCTTTAGTGCACTTCCGCAACTACCTGCCAAAAACAGTATCAGAATAACTGAGAGCCCTGTTATAATTCCCGGCCTTTTCATTGCTTTGTGTTGATTTGTATTTACTCCCTAACAGCCTTGATGCCTGGAAGTTCAATGCCCTCAAGGTATTCCAGCATTGCGCCTCCACCTGTAGAGACATAGCTAACCTTTTCTGCAAATCCCATTTGTGTCACAGCAGCAACTGAATCACCACCACCTACAAGTGTGAATGCCCCTTTTGAAGTAACATCAGCAAGTATCTTGGCTATTTTGAGAGTGCCGTGTGCGAATTCTGACATTTCAAAAACCCCTGCCGGACCATTCCAAAGAATTGTCTTAGAGGAGTTCAAAACCTCTTCCCATATCTTTAATGTATCCGGAGCGGCATCCATTCCCATCCATCCATCCGGGATAGCCATGATGTCACAAATCTGTTTGTTCGCATCATTACTGAATTTGTCCGCAGCTACAACGGGTCCGTCATAGTACATTTTAACTCCCTTGGCTTTTGCTTTCTCAAGTGTTGCAAGAGCCAGTTCCATCTGGTCGTCTTCGCAGAGTGAGCTTCCGATTTTTCCGCCCAGAGCCTTGGCAAATGTAAATGCCATACCACCGCAGATAATCATGTTGTCAGCCACATCAAAAAGCTTCTCAATAATTGCGATTTTTGAAGAGACCTTTGCTCCGCCAATGATAGCAGTCACAGGCCTTACAGGTGATTTAAGCACCTTGTCAATTGCTGTTATCTCCCCCTCCATCACATAACCAAACATCTTGTCTTCCGGGAAATATTTAGCTATAAGTGCTGTTGACGCGTGAGCACGGTGTGCTGTGCCAAAGGCATCATTAATATAGCAATCTGCATATGAGGCAAGTTTTTTGGTAAACTCCTTCTGCTTCTCCTTTGTCTGGGCTTTGGCTGCCTTTTTTACCTCATCCGATGCATCCTCGGCAAGTCCTCGTGGTTTTCCCTCCTCCTCTTCGTAAAAGCGAAGGTTTTCAAGAAGGAGCACCTCTCCAGGCTTCAACGATGCCGACATCTCCTCTGCCTCTGTCCCCATACAGTCAGGTGCAAATTTGACTTTTGTCCCAAGTCTCTCCTCAATGGCTCCAATTATATGTTTCAGCGAATATTTATTTGTAGGGCCTTTAGGTCTGCCCAGGTGTGACATTATGATTAGTGAACCGCCCTTCTCAAGCACTTTCTTAAGTGTGGGAATGGCTGCGCGGATTCTTGTGTCGTCTGTGATCTGGAACTCCTCGTTCAGTGGCACATTGAAATCTACTCTTACAATGGCTCTCTTTCCAGAAAAGTCGTAACTGTCAATCTTTTGCATCTTTGTATTTGTTAATTGTGTCTTATATCAGGGGGCAAATTTAGAAATATTCTTACAAAAATAGTTACCTTAGAGCCCTTATTGAAAACTAAAATTCTTAAAAAGGTGATACTGCTTGAATCCCCAATGGGTTGGAAAGATTACGAATTGTTAGATTCGGGAGAATTTGAGAAGCTGGAGAGGTTCGGAGATTACATACTGATAAGGCCGGAGCCAAAGGCATTATGGAAAAGATCAATGTCCGCTGCCGAATGGACTAAACTTGCTCATACACGCTTTACAACAGGTGCCGGTTTTGGTAAAGCAGGAAAGGAGGACTCTGGTACATGGCACAAACTAAAAAGAATGGATGAGCAGTGGCCGGTTGAATACAAGAAAGGTTCAATGAGATTCTCAATGAGAATGGGTCTTACATCATTTAAGCATGTAGGAATCTTTCCTGAACAGGCTCCTAATTGGGATTTCATATATGATGAGGTTAAAAGGGTTAAAACAGCAACAGGAACTGCGCCCAAAGTGCTTAATCTATTTGCATACACAGGAGCTGCATCGCTTGCCGCAAGGTGTGCCGGAGCGGATGTAACTCATCTTGATTCTGTAAGGCAGGTTGTTACATGGGCAAGAGGTAATATGGAGATGAGCGGGCTGGAGAACATCCGTTGGGTCATTGAAGATGCATTGAAGTTTGTGAAGCGCGAGGCGAAGCGGGGTAATCTTTATCAGGGTGTGATTATGGATCCTCCTGCATACGGACATGGACCGGACGGAGAGAAGTGGAAGCTGGACGAGCTTCTTTATGAGTTCCTTGCAGAGGTTAACTCCATTGTTGATAAAAAGAGAAGCTTTGTTGTTCTTAATCTCTACTCAAACGGATACTCGGCCGTGCTGGCTGAGACGCTGATGAATACATCATTCGGCCTCAAAAAAGGTGAAAACGGAAAGAGTTATAACCTCTCTTTTGGCGAGCTGATGCTAAAGGATAAATTTGAAAAGGCTTTGCCACTAAGTGTTTTTGTAAGACTAAGCAGATAGATATGATTAATATTTTGGCCGTAAACTGGGCGCCCTCTCCTGAAATTTTTTCAATTGGGCCCATCACAATCAGGTACTACAGTTTATTGTTTGTATCCGGATTTATTATTGGTTACTATATTTTTGCCTGGTTCTTTAAAAGAGAGGGGGTTCCTCCGAGGATTCTGGAAAATCTACTCTACACACTTCTGATTTCAACAATGGTGGGTGCGAGACTCGGCCACTGTCTGTTTTACGAACCGGAATACTATCTGGCCCGTCCGCTAGAGATTCTGAAAGTATGGGAGGGTGGGCTTGCCAGCCACGGAGGGGCAATAGCTATATTGATTGCCATGTGGTGGTTTGTAAGAAAATATGGCCGCAAATATGACTTTGATTTTCTGTGGCTGATGGACAGACTCGGTATAGCCACTGCTCTTGCCGGGATGATGATAAGGCTGGGTAATCTTATGAACTCTGAGATTTACGGAAATCCTACTGACCTGCCCTGGGGATTTGTCTTTACCCTGAGAGGAGAGACTGTACCAAAGCACCCGACTCAGCTTTATGAGGCCCTTGCCTATCTCTCTCTCTTCCTTATTCTGTTGTTTGTATACAAAAGATTCCTGCCTAAACTTAAGAGAGGTACACTCTTTGCGCTTTTCCTAATAGGTTTGTTCGCGGCCAGATTTTTTATTGAATTTGTGAAGGAGCCACAAGTGGAGTTTGAACAGACAATGTCTCTTAACATGGGCCAGTGGCTTAGCGTTCCGTTTATACTCGGGGGAGTTGTCCTTTTGATTTATAGCATAACCAGAGGCAAGCCGGCTATGATAAAAAACAAAGCCTAATTCTTAAATTTACCAAGTCTGCGAAAGCATCCTTCCCAAGCATTGCTGCTCAGCTCCTTCCCGGCTATCCGCAGCCACTCCGGAACGATTCCTCCTCATCCGCTATGCTCCTTCCGGCGGGGGTTCCGTCGTGTTTGCGGATGACTTGGGAGAGTGGTACTGAATAGCTTTTCACCAAGTACAAGGAATTGCAGACGGATTTGAGTGGTGCTTCGCCGTGTTGAGCCGTTCGGCAGAGCGATTTGTTCTGGTCTGTGCACAGGCGTGGGTGGGACGAACCTCCATTGAATAGATTATCATGGTGTTTCAAAACATAGATCATTCATAATCAAAAAATTAAGCTCTGTAATTAGCTCATTAAGAGGTTGATGGAGGTTCGTCCCACCCAACACCGCAACCTCTCAACCCAGAAGTCTGGCCAAAGGCCGTATTAACTGCGCAGCACCATATTAATCCTAGTAAGACATTCTTTCACAGGCGATGTCCTCCGCAAATCTGCAAGAGGCGTTCTAAACACGCACGGCTGCAACAACTTGATTAATTGATAATTGACACTTCACCCAAGGGGTCACCCCTCGGATAAAGTGTCAAATCGCTCACTGTTTGAAAGTTATAGCCGCCTGGGGTTCGCTGTCTTTCCCGATCAACCGAGCCACGAAGGAACCTCCGCCGGAAGCAGCGGAGCGGATGAGGAGGAAAAGTTCCGGAGGGGCTGCGGTTGACCGGGAGGGATTAAAGCCGTTTGATGCGGATACTTTAGAGCCTAATTTCCTCTGTCCATCTCGCGCCTTATATCCTTCTCCTTGATGGAGTGTCGCTTATCGTATTCGCGTTTGCCTTTTGCAAGTGCGATGTTGAGTTTTGCGTACCCTCTTTCAGATATGAATAGTCTTGTGGCTACAATCGTTAGCCCTTTTTCGCGGGATCCCCTGAAAAGCCTTCTCAACTCTTTTTTGGTCAGAAGCAGTTTTCTGTCTCTTCTAGGGTCGTGAACATTAAAGCTGCCCCACCAGTATTCAGATATGTGCATATTCTTCACATACAACTCACCGTTCGCGAAATAGCAATATGAGTCTGCAAGGGATGCTTTGCCTGCACGGATTGATTTAATCTCAGTGCCGGTTAGAACCACTCCTGCAGTGAAGGTCTCCAGAAATTCATAATCAAAGGATGACCTCTTGTTCTTAATCTCTATTTTGCTTTTTGCTTTGGGCATGGGAGTGCAAAAATAGTGTAAATTTGTGTAATGAACGAAGATTTGATATGTATATTGGGGCCCACTGCATCCGGAAAGACCAGGTATGCTGTGCAGATGGCAATGGATAAAGGTGGTGAGATTCTCTCTGCAGATTCAAGACAGGTGTACAGAGGGATGAACATAGGGACCGGAAAGGACTTGTCGGAATATGAGGTAAATGGAGCAAAGGTTCCTTACCATCTGATTGATATTGCAAATCCCGGTAGTAAATACAATATTTTTCAGTATCAGAAGGATTTTCATGCGGCTTATAGTGATATTAAATCCAGGGGTGTTTTGCCGATTCTTTGCGGTGGCTCTGGGCTGTATATTGAGTCAGTCACTATGGGATACAATCTTGCAGAGGTTCCGCCTGACCCTGCACTTAGGGAGAGGCTGGAGAAGCTCTCATTGGAGGAGCTTACGGAGATGCTTCAGAGTTATAAAAAGCTCCATAATAAAACCGATATTGATAGTAAAAAAAGGGTTATCAGGGCGCTTGAGATTGCAATCCATGATGTACAAAATCCTCTGCAGATGAGTGAGACTGTTCAGATAAAAACGAAGTTCATAGGAATTGATGTGAGCAGGGAGGAGCGGATAAAAAGGATAGACAGAAGGCTGGATGAGAGGCTGAAGCAGGGTATGGTAGAGGAGGTAAAGGGTTTAATTGAATCGGGAATTAACCCAGATGACCTGATTTACTATGGACTGGAGTATAAATTTGTAACACTCTATATTTTGGGAAACCTCTCTTTTCAAGAGATGAGAAATCAGCTGGCAACTGCCATTCATCAGTTTGCCAAGAGGCAGATGACATGGTTCAGGGGAATGGAGAGGAGGGGTATTGAGATAGAGTGGATAAAAGTTTAGAAATCAATTTAATAGATATGAAAAAAGAATTTCTTACAGCTGCATTTACAGCAGCTATGCTTATGATCTCGCTGAGTGTCCGGGGAACCGAGCTAAAGGATCTCAAATTTGTTGATGCAAAATCACTGCATATTACAGGGATGCCTTTTGATTCTCCGCTTGGTGATTTTGCAAGATTGCCGGAACAGCTTAGGGGAGAACTGAGAAGCTCTCTTGTTTCACTTGGGCTTAACTCAGCCGGTATAGCTGTTAGATTTTGTTCAGACAGCCCGGTGATAGCTGCCAGATGGCGTGTGAGAAATAATTTTTCAATGAACCATATGCCGGATACAGGAATAAGAGGGTTGGACATCTATGTTCTTGACGGGAAGGTGTGGAGGTATGTAGGGACTGCCAAACCAGGCGGGAAGGAGAACCTCTCGGCCTTTATAAGGAGTAGTGACAATACTATGAGGGAGTATATTGCATATTTACCGCTTTATGATGGAGTAGAGTCTCTTGAATTTGGCGTAGAGCCTGGCTCTTCTATTGATAGGCCGCGAAATCCGGCCTTAACATCAATGGGTGATAAAAAGCCGGTAATTTTTTACGGAACCAGCATTACACAAGGGGGATGTGCCTCCAGACCGGGAATGGCATATCCTGCTATCCTTGGCAGGATGCTGAACAGGGAGAGTATTAATCTGGGATTTTCCGGAAATGCCAGGATGGATATGGCTCTGGCAAAAGCTGTAAATATGGTGGATTTCCATACTCTTGTGCTTGACTGTCTTCCGAATATGAATGCACAAATGGTAAGAGACAGTGCGGAGGTGTTTATAAGAACAGTGCTTAAACAGAATCCAGGGAAGAGGATTATAATGGTTGAGAATCCGGAATTCCCAAATCTGTTGCTGGATAAGAAGGCATCAGCCGAGATTGTTGAGGAGAATGGTGAGTGGAGGGCTTTGTTTGAGAAGCTTCGCCGAGAGGGATTCAGAAATATCAGATATGTCAAGGGTGAAGGGCTTATAGGGGATGACAGTGAGGCAACAGTTGATGGTGTTCACCTTACTGATTTAGGATTTCTGAGATTTTCAGAAAGTCTTGTAAAATATCTGCGGGATTAAATTAATGCCAATTGTCAAATGGCTGACTATTCAGTGTATAAATGGTAAGGGGCTCCGCTGCTTGACGGGTATTGGAATACTCTTAAATCAAACGCAGTTACAACTGCCATTATGTGGTCAAAAATATCTGACTGAACATTTTCGTAGTAAATCCAGTCCTTAATTTTTGTAAAGAAGTACAACTCCATAGGGATACCCTTTTCTGTTGGCTGGAGCTGGCGAACCATTGTTGTCATCTCATGGTTTACCTCCGGATGATTTTCAAGATATTTCTGAATATATGCCCTGAAGACACCTATGTTTGTCTGTCTGCGCCCGTTTACCAGCATTGAGTTGTCTGTGCTGTTATCTTCGTTATACTTTCTGATAATCTCCTCGGTTGTATCAATGTAATCTGTCAGGTACTGGATCTTTCTGAATCTTTCAAGCATCTCCGGCGTACAGAACCGGATGCTGGTCATATCAATAATAATTGATCTTTTGATTCTTCTGCCACCACTCTCCTGCATCCCTCTCCAGTTCTGGAATGAGTCGCTTACTAAAGCATATGGAGGGACAGTTGTAATCGTGTTGTCGAAATTCCTGACCTTAACAGAATAGAGGCTCACCTCCTCAACGTTTCCGTCTGCTCCGTATTTGGGAACCGTAATCCAGTCACCCTGTCTGAGCATATCATTTGATGATAGCTGCCACCCTGCAACAAAACCAAGGATGGTATCTTTAAATACCAAAATTATTATAGCCATTGAGGCACCCAGCCCTGCGAACAGAGTTGCAAATGAGGTGTCCAGCAGTATACTTAAAAGGGAAATTGCGCCTACGAAGTATGCGAGGACTGCAACAATCTGAAAAATTATCTGAATGGGCTTATTTGAATAGTCTTCTGACTTGGTGTATACCCTTGTCATCGCCTTTGTTGAGGCGTGGACTGCCCGGATTATTACAAACACAATATAGATGAGAGCACCCTTCTCAAACAGGTTTATCCAGAAGATTGATTTCAAAGCAACAGGAGTACTCAGATAGAATACAATTGCGGGTATAACATGTGCAATGTGTTTAAAAACCTTCTCCTCCACAAAGAGATCATCCCACTGTGTTTTAGTATATTTAGCCAGATGTCCCACCACTCGGTGCAGTATAAATCTTGCAATCAGGTCTATACCATATGCGAGCAGGAAGAGAAGAGTCATTGAAATAATTTCATCAAGCCATCCGGCCAGTGAGGGAGAAAGTCCCCACTCAACAAGAATGGAATTAATACCATCAACTATTCCAAACAGTGCTGTTGCTCTTGTGGTTATTTCGTTCTCTAACA
Organism: uncultured Bacteroidota bacterium; assembly: GCA_937901965.1. Taxonomy (GTDB): domain Bacteria; phylum Bacteroidota; class Bacteroidia; order Bacteroidales; family UBA932; genus Bact-08. Next base: position 7,151 of record CALGSW010000009.1, on the reverse strand, counting down.
TAAATGCTTTATAATTAAACTCTGAGTGCAAATATACTAAAAATGGTTAAGCGACTTAGTTTAGTTTGATGTGGCCTCAATCCCAAACGCTTTGAATATGGATATGCAGTGGGAGATTGTACCAGGAGAGGGTTTATCCATAGGGATATTAAGCGGATTATATCTGCTTCCCATTCTTGAGTGTTTTCCCACTCCCACATTGTGGTATGGCAGCAGCTCTACTTGCCTCTCTTCTGCTCCGGGGAGTGAAGCCAGGAATTCTGCGGTGGCTTTTATGTTCTCCTCATCGGCATTAACCCCCTCAATCAGCGGTATGCGGACGATGAAATTGTAGCCCTCCTCTGCCAGCATCCTGATATTTGCCAGAATCAGTTCGTTTGTTTGACCGGTAAACTCTTTGTGCTTTTGAGGGTCCATATGTTTTAAATCGGCAAGTATAAGTTCGCAGTTGCCGGCGACCTCTCTTACAACCTCTTCGCTTGCAAAGAGGCACGTGTCAACTGCCCTGTGAATCCTCAATTCACCACATCTGCCAAGAAGTTCCATGAGCATCTTCCTGTGAATTAAAGGCTCTCCGCCACAAAAAGTAACACCCCCTTCGCTCTGGTCAAAGACAATTATCTCCTTTTTAATCTCCTTCATTATCTGCTCAGCAGAGAGCTCCTCTCCGGAAATCTCTAGTGCACCGGTAGGGCAGGCCTCGGTACACTCACCACAGTTTACGCAAAAATTTGCATCGGTAGAGATATCATCATACTCCATAGCAAGGGCCGAGTTTGGGCAGCTGGCCACGCAGCTTTTGCAGTTAATGCACTTTTGTCTGCTGTACAACTTCTCTCTCTTGGGGCTGATACCCTCCGGATTGTGGCACCAGACACAATTAAGCGGACACCCTTTGAAAAAGATTGTAAGTCTTATTCCGGGGCCGTCGTTAATTGAGTATCTTTTAATGTCAAATATCAGACTCATAATGAATTTTCGGTCCTTGAGATTATCTCCTCCTGGAGATCTCTGTTCATATCATTGAAATAGTCGCTGTATCCGGCCATTCGTACAAGCAGGTCCCGGTATTCTCCCGGATTTTTCTGGGCGTCACGAAGTGTTTCAGTATCTACTATATTAAACTGAATGTGGTGGCCGTTCATTGAGAAATAGCTTCTTATAAGAGAGGCGAGTTTCACAAGGTCTGAGTTACTCTTTACCAGTGATGGAAGGAACCGGAGGTTTAGCAATGTTCCGCCGGATTTTATCTGGTCCAGTTTTCCCAGAGATTTTATTACTGCGGTAGGTCCGTGGGTGTCTGCCCCCTGTGAAGGGGAGGTGCCGTCTGATATTGACAGACCGGCAAGGCGGCCGTTGGGAGTTGCTCCTGTAACCTTGCCAAAATATACGTGACAAGTTGTTGAGAGCATATTTAGATGGAAGCTCTCCCCCTTTGTGTTTGGTTTGCCCTCAATGGCTCTGTAGAGATCTTCATAAACCCTTACTGCTATTGAATCGGCATAGTCATTATCGTTACCAAAGAAAGGGGTTTTGTTGATGATCCTCTGCCTCAGAATCTCCTCTCCGCTAAAGTTGTTTGCCACAGCCTTCATCAGTTTATCCATTGTTACAGTCTGCTTCTCAAAAACGTGCCATTTAATAGCGGCCAGGGAGTCGGTAACGGTACCCAGTCCTGTACACTGAATATAATTTGTGTTGTACCTTGGGCCTCCGTTGTAGTAATCCTTACCTTTTTTGATACAATCTTCAATTACAACTGAGAGGAAGGTGGCCGGGGCATATTTTGCAAACATTCTGTCAATATAGTTGCTTACCCGTATCTTTAAATCAGTTATATAGTTGAGCTGCTTAATAAAAGCATCATAAAGCTCATCAAAGTTTTTAAAATCTGCAGCCTCTCCGGTTTTGAGACCCACCTGTTTTCCGCCCACAGGATCAACGCCGTTGTTTAAGGTAACTTCCAGAATTTTAGGAACATTCAGGTAACCGGTAAGAAGATAGGCCTCCTTGCCGAATGCGCCCACCTCTATGCAGCCGCTGCAGCCACCTTCGCGCGCATCCTGCAGACTTTTGCCCTGCCTCACCATCTCCTGAATATAGGCGTCGGCATTAAAAACCGACGGATATCCGTACCCTTTCCGGATTACTTCGCACCCGGCCAGGAGGAACCTGTCGGGAGTTCTGCTGCTGATATGGATGGAGCTGCCCGGCTGGAGGATATGAAGCTCATCAATGACCTCCAGGATTATGTATGAAATCTCGCTGCTGCCATCTGTGCCGTCCGGCTTTACACCCCCTATATTTATGTTTGTGAAGTCGTTGTATGTGCCACTCTCCCTTGCAGTAATTCCCACCTTTGGAGGGGCAGGGTGGTTGTTTACCTTAATCCAGAAGCAGGAGATAAGCTCCTTTGCCTCATCACGGGTCAATGTACCCTCTGCAATCTCCTTTTCATAAAACGGAGCCAGGTGCTGGTCAAGGTGCCCCGGATTCATAGCATCCCATCCATTTAGCTCTGTTATGGTGCCGAGGTGAACAAACCAGTACATCTGTAACGCCTCATGCAGATTCCGTGGCGCATTTGCCGGAACCCACCGGCACACCTCCGCAATTTTGCGAAGCTCCTGAATGCGTCTGTCAATAGCTCTTCTTATGGACTCATCGGCCTTACTATTTCCAGTTGCATCATACTTACTCTCTAATTCTTTCTGTAGATCAGCAGCCATTCTCTCTGCCAGAAGGGCATGCCTCTCCGCAAATAGGATTGCCGCATCGCAGGAGATATCCATTGCGCGTAGCTGCTCCTGTTTATCTGTGGCCTCAGGATCGTTAAGGAAGTCGAGCGAGTCCAGATGCTCTATTATCTGCCGTTTGAAATCCAGCATCCCGAATTTGTAAATCTTACCATCAAGGGCGGTGTGTCCGGGTGCCCTCTGCTCCATAAACTCTGTGAAAAGGCCTGATTCATAGGCATCTCTCCACTCCTGTGGCACATGAGAGAATATCCTCTCCCTTTGCGTACGGCCACTCCAGAACGGGATTACCTCCTCTTCATATCTTTTTATATCCTCCTGACTTATTGTATATCTCTGCAACTCTCTCGTGTTGAGGATGTTCAGGTCCTCTGCCGAATGACAGGTGAGCTCCGGAAAGGTGGGTACAGCCTTTGGCTTTGGACCCCGCTCACCTACTATAAGCTCATCCTCACCTATGTAAATTGTCTTTTTCTTGCAGATCTCCAGGAAGTTGAGTGCTCTTAGTATGGGTACAGGATATTTGTCCAGATTCTCTTTATAGAATTGAGTTTCAATGAGTGCCCTCTCTATTGAGAGCGTCGGTTCGGTCTCCACCGATATTTTTCTAAGTTTTGAAATTCTCTCTGTCATTGTGATGTGGTGTATGGTGTGTGGTGTGTGGTGTGTGGTGTGAAATTCTACCCCAGGGGTAAAGTGTCAGATCCTTGAAAATGAGACGTATACCATTACGGGGCTTTTTTTGTAATATTATGATTTTGTGATGTTTGACACTTTACCCCTGGGGTCGGGCGGGTGTGTCGTTCTGGTGCCAAAATGGTAAAACCACCAGTCAGTTCATAAGACAAGAGAAGAGACCTCTACCGGGTTTGTGGTATAGATTAAGCACATATGTGAACTTATATGAGGTCATTTTAGACAAAATTTGGACGAATATAGACAATTTTTTCTATACTGCTTATTGACATTGATATCAACTAGACCATTTAGCTTTGCGCTCCTCTGTGTTAATTCCGAGAAGGAGTTTTCTTATTTGAGAGGCAAATTCATCACCTCTTGCAGGTTCAGCAGTAAAAAAGATATTGGATGAATTGCGAAGGTTGATCTTCTTGATTTTTCCATTTTTCCTGCGATGGATTTCCATCTTGGAGATCTCATTCAGATTAACTTTTCGCCACTCTTTTTTGCCGAACATTATTGAGAAGGTCATCTTCTCAGAGTTTATTAAATATTTTGTTCGGATTTTCTGGACAATTATAAAGGCCGGACCCAGAAAAGCAACAAGGTTAAATAGACTTAAATCAAATGATACAGCAATACAAGTCAGGCATATGGCTGCTAATATTGAAAAAATTATAATCCTCTTTATTTCTCGCTTTTCAAATACTTGATATTGATACTGCATATGCATAATTAAAAGCCATGATTTCAACTATAAATGTAATAAATAATTTCTTGTACAATAGGCTTTACGGATTAATTCCCTACAAATCCTGCTTTCGCATAATAATAAGAGGGCAGCGGTATTTGCATAATAGAATGAGGTAATAATTTCAGATCAAGTCTTATAGAGCAATGATTGTTTATTTACAATATTCTTGACCATGTTGTGAAATTATGTTGTTTTGTCAGGAAATTTTTTTGAACTTTAGGTTGTCTTTATTTTTTCTTCAGTTATTTCAATTACTAATCAATAGTTTAATATGGAAAACACTAATGTTTCTAAAAGCTTGATGTTAATTTCAAAGCTCTTGATTATAACGCTGTTGTCTGCTTTTTTCTTCTCTTTTAATTCTCCTCAGGAAAATCCGCAAAAAAAGGGAATTGTGTTTCCAAAGGGAGCTTCAGTCATATCTCTTAGAAATGATAATAAATCTGTGCTTTACGTACCGGGCTGCCGGGATGGCTTGATGGTGGACGATATAAATAATCTGCATGGCGATAACTGGACATTTTATCTGATTGGAAAAATCAACTCCTTAGAGGAGGTCGATACTAAACCATACTGTTCGTCATCCAGGATTGCACTAAGGGCTGAGCATGGATATGTTGCCTGCTACTCAGAAAGTGGATATGCAGATGTGTATGTAAGGCTGATGGTTACTGAAATGATTTCAAACAAGGATAATGAAGTGATAGGGGCAACAATATTGTATCAAACTCCATATAAAACCTCTTACGATTTACAAAGGGAGGCAAAGGTAAAGGAAGAACTTGAGGCGCAGAAAATATTGTGGAATGGCAAAACTGTTCCTGATCCCATATTAAGGAAAATAGTTTTAAATACTTTTGACGAAAATAGAAATGGGATAATAAGTGAAAAAGAGGCTGCAAAAAATGACGGGCTTATAATTGACGACCCTGAGATAAAATCGGTTTTGGGAATTGAATATCTTGAAGGACTAACATCTATAAAAATTGATGGTTTATCATTATATCACCCCATTGACATCTCTTTACCAAATCTGAAAAAGGTTGAAATAAAAAATTTAAAATCTTCAAATACCTTAATTAAAATTTCAAATTGCAAAAGCCTTGATTCTATTCACATTGGTCATTGCTATACCGATAAGATTATTGTAGAAAATTGTGAGAATTTGACCTGGCTTGACTTTGATTCACATTATGTCACAAATGTTTATTCATTAGAGATTTTGAATTGTAATAAACTTAGCATAATCAGTAATCTCGATATCGGAGGCAAATTTCTAGTAATTGATAACTGTAAGAGTATTGAGAATATAGCCCTTGACAGGTTTGAATTCAATAATATTAAAATAGCTAACTGCCCGGATTTAAAAAGTATAATTCATGATGGCTCTGAATGGAGGCCTGAAAAATATGGCTTGCATACATTCAATATTTCGAATTGCGGTAATTTAGAGAAAGTGGAGATTTTGATGGCTTATAATCTTATGAAGTATTTGGATCTCTCCGATTGTACAAACCTAAAAGAGCTTAATTTAAATTGTTCTGATTTAAAGGGATTCAAAATTTTTGATCAAAATTTAGAAAAAATTAAAATTGACAATATTAAAATTAAAGACCTGGATTTCAGCAATTATCCAAAACTAAAGCAATTTGAGCTATTTAATAGTTCGGTAGCAAATTTGACAATATCCCAATGCGAAAATCTTGAAAATATTATTGCTGAACGAAACGACTCTCTAAATACTGTACAGATAAGCACTTGCACTGTACTTGATACAATCTCACTTACTTATAACAAAGTACTGAGCACGTTGATTGTTAAAGACTGCGGTAACCTTGACAGAATCTTCTGCCCTAATAATAATCTTTCAAATCTTGAGGTAACCAGTTGCAATAACTTGAGAGATTTACTTTGCTGGAATAATAATCTGAGTTCTCTATATTTGGCAGATTTAGAAAACCTTGAAAAGTTAAATTGCTCTTTTAATGAAAAAATTACCAATCTGGATATTGCAAGAAATCCAAAATTAAAAATGGTTCATTGTGATTTTACAAAAATTACAGAACTTGATATTAGTAAATCAGAGCAGTTAGACTGGGTTTATTCATATGAAATTGATGATTATAGAAATCCACTATCCATACCTTTCGCGGAAACAGGTTTCAAAACCCTATGGGTAAACGAAAATCAAAGAGTTACGGTAAAATCGCAAAGTGGGAGTAAATCGATTTCTTTTGTTGACAAAAATTTTAATAAAAAATTGTTGCTCCCTACACGCTGGGATTCTGCAAAACAAGAGGTTATACCTTTCACAGAAAAGGATCTTGATTTCAAGATAAAGGTTAAAAAATAGCTGGCTTACAACAGACCTGACATTTCCCAGATGGTCTGTTATGTTGTACTGGCGTATGTAGTTTGCACCATCTTTTCGTATCATACCACTAGAGGTTAGTATGTAGTCAGGTGTCTTGTCTGATTTGTACACTACTGCTCCTGTGTAGTAGTTCTGTGTTGTTCCGTTTTGTTTTGTTGCCAGCCTGACTCCTGTAGCATCGTAGATGAACTCAAGATTATCGGCACCCTTGGCCACACTCTTTGGCAGGTTGAGGTAGTTGTATGTTATTGTCATCCCTCTTATACCGTCTGTTGTCACATTGCCGTTACTGTCATGAGCATAGGTGTATGTAGTACCTCCTTTAACTATTGAAGAGAGTCTGTTTCCCGAGTAATTGTATGTCATTGCTGAAGGTTGTATCCCTGTTCTGGTTAGGGAGGTTATGTTACCATTGGAGTCGCAGGTTATCCCCTGCTCGTTGTTTGAACCGTAATTATAACGGTAACTCTGTTCGCCGCCTCCGTTGTGTCTCCATTTTACGGCACTGATATTGCCGGAGTACTGGGCTGTCGCTCCGCTCACATTTGGAGCATTGTACTGTAGCTCCATAGCGAAAGGCTTTGTACCC
>CALGSW010000008.1 GCA_937901965.1 uncultured Bacteroidota bacterium | reverse complement strand
TAAACTGAAGGAGTCTCCGCCACAGTGAACGAAGTGAGCGAGGAGGAAAAACTCCTGAAGTTATGCGGATACTCGGTGAATGCAGAAGATTGCCAGATGTAAACTGAAGGAGTCTCCGCCACAGTGAACGAAGTGAGCGAGGAGGAAAAACTCCTGAAGTTATGCGGATACTCGGTGAATGAGTAATAAACTTGTATAATCTGAATGTAATACCGGAAAGGGGTAGGCGAGGTTGCTGGAGTGGGAAACGTTAGATATTATCAGGTAAATCCTCCTATTTCGTCTCCTTAAGAATGATGTAGACATCTTCATCATCCTTGTGAAACTTGTATTGTTCGCGAGCGAACTTCTCAAGACTATCTCTGTTTGAGCTGAGCTCGTTCAGTTTCTCCTCAATTGACTCAATCTCATTTTTATAGTACTTTTTCTCTTTCTCCTGAGAGTTGATACTTGATACCACTCTGGAGCACTTAATCAGTGAATTGCTGTCAAAAAATGTAATCCACACGAAAAAAACAACAGAGACAAGAAGGTACTTGTTCTTGATAATCCTCCAAAATCTTGACTCTTTGAAATTGTTGAACATATGATGGTCACAATGGAATTGTTATGCAAAAATAGAAATATAATTTGTTATTTTTGTTGATTATAGAATCATTACACTCAATTATGATAAAACCGACATTATTAATACTGGCTGCAGGTATGGGCAGCAGGTACGGAGGGCTTAAACAGCTTGACGGAGTAGGCCCTTCAGGGGAGACAATCATGGACTATTCTGTATATGACTCAATTCAGGCCGGATTTGGAGAGGTGGTCTTTGTTATAAGAAAGCACTTCCGTTCAGATTTTGAAGATAGAATAAGGAGCAGATACGGAGATGCAATTAAGTTTAATTTCGTTGAGCAGGAGCTTGAAAATATCCCGGTTGGATTCAAAATAAATGAAGAGCGAACCAAACCATGGGGAACAGGGCATGCAGTAATGATGGCAGCACAAGCAATTACAACACCTTTTGCTGTTATTAATGCCGATGACTACTACGGGCAGGACTCTTTCAGAATTCTTGCAGACTTTCTCAGAAGTGTTGTGGGTAAGAGCGGAGAGTATGCTATGGTAGGATTCCAGACTGCAAACACCCTTTCAGAGGCCGGTAAGGTCTCCAGAGGAATTTGCAGCTCAAACGATAAATCACTGCTCACAACAGTAGAGGAACACCACAATATAATTGCAGAGGAGGTCAACGGAGTTATCAGGGTAATGGGAGACAACTCATCCGGAGAGAGGGTGGAGATTGATAAAACAGCACCTGTCTCAATGAATATGTGGGGATTTACTCCGGACTACTTTACAATGAGTGACCAGCTTTTTATTGAATTCCTAAACAAAAATCTGAGTAACCTTACTTCAGAATTCTATATTCCATATGTTGTTAACAGACTTATCTCAACAGGAAAAGTTCAGTGCAAAGTCCTCTCTACCCCTGATAAATGGTTTGGAGTTACATTCCGTGAGGACAGAGAGATGGTAGTTGAGAGTCTTGCAAAACTGGTAGCTCAGGGTAAGTACCCTACACCACTGTTTAAGAGATAATAGTATGAAACTCACAAAAACTCTGAAACTTGTTGAAACATACCTGCCAAACCTGAGGCAGAGCTGGCTGCTGCTGGGACTGACGGCAATAGTGGGGATGCTTATGGCTGCACTTGGAACACTGGCAATTACTTTTGCTGTTCCGGCAGCTTCTCAATGGGCAGATCTAATAATCTATCCTCTGGTTTTTCTTCCGGCTGCAATATATATATCCGGAGAATTACGAAATCAAAGAGATCTGAACACTTTGCAAAGTGCTTCAGATCAAAAGTCTGTTCCTCTGAATTCTGCCAGATTCGGGAGGATTGGATTACCATTAAGTTTCTTAATTATTTTCCTGCTCGTCTTCACATTTAATATAGCCACCGAACCTCTTTACTCGTGGATGGGTGTACCGGATTTTCTGAGGGAGTTTTATGAAAATATGAAACTCAACCCCTGGAGTTCATTTCTTACAGTTGTAATATTTGCACCCCTTTTTGAAGAGTTTCTATGCAGGGGTATTATTCTCAGAGGGCTTCTGCAACACATATCCCCACTTAAAGCTATAGTCTGGTCTGCACTGATGTTTGCAGTAATGCACCTGAATCCGTGGCAGGCCCTGCCTGCATTTATAGTAGGGTTACTGATGGGCTGGATTTACTGGAAAACCGGTTCTCTGTGGGCAACGATTTTTATACACTTTGTGAATAACGGATTCTCATTTCTGATTACGATACTGTTCCCTCAGGTAGCCGCAGATGCAACACTGGCATCACTATTGCCACAAAATACTTACTTAATTGTTTTATCGGCCTCAATTATATTTACAATAGGGGCTCTCTTGTTTCTTGACAAAAATTATGACAAATCTATATCCACTCAAGTTTAAACCTATACTTAAAGAGAGAGTCTGGGGAGGTGAAGTATGGCAAATTAGCGGGATTGAAGGAGATACATCTCTTGTCTCAAACGGTTTTCTTAAAGACAACTCAATAAATGAGATTGTTGAAACATACCTTGGAGAGCTTACTGGTGATGCTGTTTACGAATCATTCGGCAATATTTTTCCTATACTGGTTAAAATCTTACAGATAAATGACTCTCTCTCACTTCAGCTTCACCCATCTGACGAAATTTCCCTTGAGAGACATGACTCATATGGAAAAACCGAGTGCTGGTATATACTGGAGGCAAAACCCACAGCAAAGATTTACCTTGGCCTTAATAATGAACTTACCCCTCAGGAGTTTTATGACCACTGCAAAAATGAGACTGTAGAGGGGATAATGAATGTTATCACCCCAAAAAAGGGCGACTTTATCTATATTGAACCCGGAACGCTTCATGCGGCAACAGGAGGTATTACGGTAGCAGAAATTCAACAAGTTTCTGATATCACGTACAGGGTCTATGACTGGGGCAGAGAACACAATCCGGCAACCGCCAGAGAGATGCATCTTGACCTTGCCATTGACTGCATAAATTTTAACAAATTTGAAATAAAACCACCTCTGTATCTGCGGGAGGGTGAGTACATTTCACAAGACAGAGAGAGACTGACTCTGGCAGACGGACTCTATTTTAAAGTTAATTTGCTAGATATTAAACAAAAAGAGATACTTGAAAGTGACGGTTTCAATAGTTTTATTATTTATTTTTCTCTTGAAGGTGAAGCAATTATAAAAGGGGGAAATGGTGAAGTCTCCATAATGCGGGGCGAATGCGCAATAGTTCCTGCAAATTTAGGAGAGTACACAATAGAAAAAGCGACACAAACATGCCGCCTTTTAGAGATTACCGGAAAACCAAGAGAAGAGTCTATCAGTTAGAATCGTCATCCCACCATAACCCATCCATAAGGGAGTCCATCTCCCTTCGCTCCTTCTTTGTGGGCCTTCCAGCTCCCCTCTCTCTTACCATATGCATAGTCTCTTTTGGGGCTGATAATTTATCAAGCTCAGACTGAGGTGTGGTGTTTTGTACATACTCCTCAACTAGTCTGGCGGGTTGTCTTTTATCAATGGGAGTAATCACTTTTAAAGAGTATGTTACTACTCCTTTACGTACCGATATCTCATCACCGCTCTTTACCTCTCTTGAAGACTTTGCCTCTGTTCCGTTTGCTTTTACCCTGCCGCTCTTACAGGCATCGGCAGCTTCAGATCTGGTTTTAAACATCCTTACAGACCATAGGAACTTATCCATTCTGCTCATGATCTCACTATTTTGTATTGAAAATATTCATTGTCCGCTCAATCCCCACGAGACCAAATGATCTGATTGCATCAGCTGCTCTGTCACAGACTGCAGGCAATTCAAGCTTCTCTCTGTCATTCCACTTACCAAGCACATAATCAATCTGCCCGCCATTACCAAAGTTATCACCAATTCCCACCCTCAGCCTTGCATAGTTTGTGTGTCCAAGTGTAGCGGCAATATCCCTGAGCCCGTTGTGTCCTCCGTCACTCCCCTGTTTTCTCATTCTCAATGTACCCAGCGGAAGGGCAAGATCATCAACAATCACCAGTAAATTTTCAACAGGAACTTTTTCTGCCTGCATCCAGTAATTAACCGCCTTGCCACTTAAATTCATATAAGTGGAGGGTTTGAGAAGAATAAAACTCTTCCCCTTGAAACGGTACTCGGCAACAGACCCGAGTCTCTTACTCTCAAAAGAGATGTTGGACGCCCCGGCGAGGACATCCAACACATTGAAACCTATGTTATGACGGGTGTCTTCGTATTCAATGCCGATATTTCCCAGACCGACTATAAGAAAACTCATTCCCGTATTTATTTATTACTTGGAAGCGGCGGCAGCAGCGGCAGCAGCACCTATTGCAGCACGAGTCATCTTAACAGCACAGATAATTGTACTCTTTGGAGTCAAAATCTGGATACCTTCATAAGAGAGCTCTCCGGCAACAATAGTCTTTCCGAGTTTAAGGTTAGTAATATCAACCTCCAGTACATCCGGAAGTTTATCAATTGTAGCTGAAACTTTAATTTTGCGGGTAGACTGCATAAGTTTACCACCCTGCTTTACTCCGTCAGAGTTTCCTTTAAGTACAACCGGAACATTGATGGTAACAGGCTTACCTTCTGAAATACTTAAGAAGTCAACGTGTACAGGCTCATCAGTAACAGGATGATATTGTGAGTTGTGAAAAGTTGCAAGATATTTTTTTCCTTCAATGTTCAGCTCAATAATATAAGCGTTAGGAGTGTAAATAATTTGTCCCAGCTCCTTTTTGTCTACTGAAAACAAAATGTTCTCTTTGATACTTTCTCCATAAAGTACGCAAGGTACTCTCTCCTCTCTCCTGAGAGTTTTTACAGCTTGTTTGTTTGAGACCTTTCTTGCAAGGCCATCTAATTGAATTGTTTTCATAAAAATAATTTAAAATGTGTTACTCAATCCGCTATCGGATCCCATCGCACCAAAAAGCAATTGCTTTTTTAAGTTACCGGGGGCAATTTTGGGAGCGCAAAGTTAACTAAAAATATCAATTAACCAATTTTGTTTTCTGATTCCAGGCCAGGGTTTTGTAGAAATTTTCAGCTTGCCCGGATGGAGTTTCAGGTATGTAGACAGATACTCCTGAATAATGTTTTATAGGAATATCAAGAAATTTATCTGTTGTCCATTTAACAACCACAACTTCATCAAGAGCTGCTCTGAACGAGAGTAACTGGGCAGGTGTGGCAATTCTTGATATATAATCATCAATATCAAAGAAGTAGTCCTGAGAGAACCTGTAATATGGCTGAACACCGTACCTGTTCACCTCAGCCATCTTAGCCCTGCCTGTAGAAAAAATATCTTCACAGATATCTGCAAATTCTTCAAGCCCATCTGTATCATAAAGCGCTATAGTAGCCGAATTATAAATAGTAGAATTTGCCGGATCCGCAGGTGCATAATGCTGATAGAAGATATTTGCCACCTCTTCAAGATCTGTTTCATATTCAAAAAGTGGCCTTATTACCTTATTGTAAGGAAATCCTGTTGCAAGAATTTCAGTGGGTGCTGCCATGATATAATCAGAACTGTTTCTAAGTTCGTAAGCAACCTCAACACCCCCCATAAAGCAACAATCAAAAATAAGAAAGTCCAGCTTATAAGGTATAGCCTGTTTAAGCTCGGTAATCTCCATTTCAACACCCCTATCCTCTCCAAATGATTTTACAATAGAAGCGTAGGGATCTGTGAAGGGAGCACCCGGGGCCTTTGAAGAGCCATAAAGACCCTTTGGCAACCACCCCGTAGCGTGTGACCATAAGATAAGGCCATACTCATCTGCCGGAAATATAGCCTTCATTTTGTTTAACACCCCTTTCAGAATTTCCGGAGTTGCCGAGTTGTGATCTTCATAAACTGCAACTACATCCTCAACCGCCACACCATTTTGATCCTTGAACAGCCTTACCAGTTCCGGTTTATGGCCGCTGATATGCTTATAGACAAGCAAAATACTTTCGTCATTCACAGATGGCAAAAAGCCCTCCTTCAGTGCTATTACATTATCAAGAGCATAGCTGCTTAAATTATTATTTGCCGCAAGATAAAGCAGCACAACTTTGTCATACTTATTCCTGATACCTATCTTCTCACAAGAACCTGATATCAGCACAACTGCTGCAATCAGAATCATAGTAAAAAATCCTTCTCTTACCTTCATCCCTTCCTATTTTAAAGTTACGATAGAGTAGCCTATCCCCCTTATGTTCTCTATTGATAACGGAGTCCCCTCCAGCTTTTTTCTGGTTTTGTGAAGGAGGACATCCAGGTTATTCATATTGTCAATATTATGATCTCCCCAAATCTTGATTATAATTTCATCAACAGGGCAAATTTTATTTTCATTGTCAAAAAGGACTTTCAGTAGTTTATTCTCATTCTTTGTAAGAGTAATCAATCTATCGCCCTTTTTGATACAGCACTTGTCCGGAAAGTAGTACTCACTCTCAACCTGAGGCGGACCACCCAATGCATCAATAAGTTGGAAAGATCTTACAATTCTCAGATGAAGCTCTTTAAGACCAAATGGTTTGCGAAGATAGTCACAATTACCTAAACCCAACCCCTTGACAACGCTCTCCTCGTCTGAAAGAGAGGTAATGAAGATAATCTGAACATTACTTGTCATCCTTATTACTTTAGCCAGATTGAAGCCGTCAATTTCAGGCATATTGACATCACAAAGCATCAGTTCCGGCTTAAAATTGATGAACTGCTCATAGGCAGACTGGCCATTATCAGTATATCTTACATCATAACCGTTAAAAGTAAGGAACTGGTACATTATCTGCCCAAATTCCCTCTCATCCTCAGCAATAAGAATTCTCCTTTTAATCATCTGTTTCTTATAGTAAAAATAAACTTACTCCCCACTCCGGGTTCACTCTCAACCCTGACATTTCCTTTATGGCTGAAGGCAACCCACTGAACGTAATTAAGGCCGAGTCCAAATCCCTTTCCTTTAGTTGCATGTTCAGCAGAGTTGACTCTGTAAAATCTTTCAAACACCCTCTTCTGGTCTGCAGTAGGTATTCCTATACCATTATCTTCTACAATTATAGTCATATCCTGCGAATTCTCCTCTGCAAATATCTTAATATTAACATGGTCCCCGGAATATTTTACGGCATTCTCTACAAGATTTCCAATTGCGTTTGATATGTGAATTTTATCTCCATACACCATTAGTGATGGATCAAAATGAGGCTCTATCTCAATTTTTTTGTCGCTCCTTGTAAAATAGTGGTCCAGGTACTGGGCAATTGCATCCTTAAACAAGAATCTTTCCATTATAAGGTTTACCTTATTTTTCTCCAGTTTATTAATATCAAGCAACTTTTCAATTAGCTTATTAATATAAATAACCTTATTTCTTGACAACTCAAGGAAGCTGTTTACCTCCTTCTTTTCATTGTACATCTCTGCCATCTCAATTGAAGAGAGAGCACTCTGAAGAGGAGACCTGAGTTCGTGAGTAAAAAAGCTTGTAAGATTCTCTCTAAGCTGAGCCAGAGTAATCTGCCTTGAGAGCATTTTAAACTGAAGAACAATAGCAACAACTATAAAAATAAGCAGGATAACAGAAGCAAAGCCGATGAGCAAAAAATCTCCTTTATACACAAAAAGCGGGTAAAAAATTTTTGCGTTGATTGCTATTGAATTTGAAGCATTTAAAGGCACGTCATATATAAAATATGAGTAAGTTGGTTTTATTCCTTTTGTTTTGTGCTCATATGATTCTGTTTTACTAGCTTCATTATTTATATAGTTAAAAACAAAATCTGTATTAATTCCCTGCTTAGTAAGTTCTTGGTCAAATATTGTTGAGAGATTTTTCAAATTCAGAGGTTTTGACTGCTTTAACAAATCTTGAAAAACCTGTTCCATTGAAAGTTTAAAAGATTGTTTCTTGCCTGTTGAGTCATAATCCAAAATTAATCTTTGGGAAATATCATCTTTATTTGATTCATCTCTGTCGTTATTGAAAAATTCAATTTTAACATTATTTTTAAGTTGACTTTCTTTTAGCCTTGATTCTAATTCTAAAGTTATAGATGTGTGTAATGCCAATTTACTATCTGCACTGAATTCAGCTCTTTCGTTACTAATTACTTTATAAAGCCAAACACTTTGTACGACTAATAGAGAAAAAATGACTATAATTGACAATGTCAGTGCTTTACGTATCATGGCTTAAAAATTAAGGTAAAAGTAAGTAAAATGTAAGTAACCAGAAAGGATTTAGGAGATTTTACATATGATATTTGTAATGAAAAAATGAACCTCTAAAAAATTATTGCTATGGAAACAAATGAAAATGTAATGACTCCTGAAGAGATGGCTCAACTTTGTGGTGGTATTAAATATGACATTATCGTTGATAAAGAAGGTAATGTAACTATCAGAGTCATCTTAGACTAAGAAAAAAAGTGCTCAGTTATCAGATTAATGCATGAAATCATTCCCGTTCTTTTATCAGCATGACTCCATG
The DNA here is from genome assembly GCA_937901965.1 of uncultured Bacteroidota bacterium. Classification (GTDB taxonomy): domain Bacteria; phylum Bacteroidota; class Bacteroidia; order Bacteroidales; family UBA932; genus Bact-08. The sequence goes on along the minus strand of CALGSW010000008.1, from coordinate 50,004 downwards.
GACTGCGGTCCTACCTGCTTGCGGATGGTTGCAATGCATTTTGGGAAACATTACTCACTGGAGACGCTAAGAAAAAGATGTGAATTTTCACGTCTGGGTGTCTCAATGCTGGGGATAAGCCAGGCAGCCGAAAGCATCGGACTAAGAAGCACAGGTGTCAAAATCACTTTTGAAGACCTGAAGGAGTCAAATTTGCCCTGCATAATCCATTGGAATCAAAACCATTTTATGGTGGTTTATGGATTCAAGGGGAGAGGCAAAAGACTCAGAGTGCTTGTAGCCGATCCGTCTGCAGGAATTAATCAATTCACAGAGAGAGAGTTCAGGAATGGATGGATAAGTACCATCTCAAGAGGAAAGGAGCTAGGTGCTGCACTTATGCTTCAGCCCACCCCTGAGTTCAAACTGGCTCCGGGAGAGGTTATGAACAGAAATAAGTTCAGATTTCTTCTCTCATATGTTAAACCATACAAACAATTAGCTGCACAGCTGATTATAGGACTTATTGCAGGATCTCTCCTGCAGCTGATATTGCCTTTCCTGACTCAAAGCATTGTTGATATTGGGATAGGAACTCAAAACATCAGGTTTATCTGGCTGGTACTTGCAGCACAGTTGGCACTTACCCTTGGAATGGTGTTTGTTGAGTTTATAAGGGGGTGGATACTACTTCACCTTGGAACGAGGGTTAACATTTCACTTATTTCCGATTTTCTCATAAAACTAATGAAGCTCCCGATAGGTTTTTTTGATACCAAGACCACCGGAGACCTTCTTCAAAGAATAAGCGATCATAAAAGGATTCAGAATTTTCTTACAGGCTCATCACTGAATATTCTGTTTTCAATGATGAACATAGTTGTATTCGGGGCGGTTCTGCTCTTTTACAGCTTTACAATATTTGCAGTATTCTTTGGCGCATCTGCGCTTTATATTCTGTGGGTTAATCTCTTTATGAAGAAGAGACGTGAGCTTGACCACAGAACTTTTGCTCAAAATTCGGCAAATCAAAGCTCTCTCATCCAGCTAATTACAGGAATGCAAGAGATTAAACTCAACTCCTGTGAAAAACAAAAACGATGGGAGTGGGAAAGAATTCAGGCGAAACTTTTTAATTTAAGCCTCAAGGGTTTGGCCTTGGGACAGTATCAGGAGGCCGGCGGAACCCTCATCAACCAGCTTAAAAATATTATAGTAACATTTATTGCCGCTAAATCTGTGATATCGGGCGACTTGACTCTGGGTATGATGTTGTCTGTTCAGTATATAATAGGACAGTTAAACTCTCCTGTTAATCTGATTATAGGGTTTATACAACAGACACAGGATGCAAGAATAAGCCTTGAGAGGCTGGCTGAAATTCATACTAAAAAGGATGAAGACGACCCTTCTACTCCACTTATCACAGAGATACCAAAAGAGAGCGGAATAAGAATCACAGATCTATCATTTAAGTATGAAGGGGCAGGTTCTCCCACAGTGCTTAATTCTATAAACCTTGAAATACCACACGGAAAAACTACCGCAATAGTGGGTGCAAGCGGAAGTGGAAAAACCACTTTGATAAAACTTATGCTTGGTTTTTATCAGCCACTGATGGGAAAGATTGAGATAGAGAATACTCCCCTGACCTCTTTCAGCATGAAGGAGTGGAGGAGAACATGCGGAGTGGTCATGCAGGAAGGATTCATTTTTTCAGACACCATAGCAAACAACATCGCTCCTGGCGATGAGTATGTAGACAAGGCGGCACTTTATAAGGCTGTTTCCATAGCAAATATCAGTACCTTTATAGAGAATTTGCCGCTTAGCTACAATACTAAAATCGGCCAGGAGGGATACGGCACAAGTCAGGGGCAGAAGCAGCGTATTTTAATAGCGAGAGCTGTTTACAAAGATCCGCAGTTTCTGTTCTTTGACGAAGCCACAAACGCATTAGATGCAAATAACGAAAAGGTCATCATGGAGAATCTTGCAGAATTCTTCAAAGGGAGGACCGTTGTAGTAGTAGCGCACAGATTAAGCACTGTCCGCAATGCAGATAACATCGTAGTCCTGGACAGGGGACGGATAATTGAGCAGGGCACACATGAAGAGCTCACAGAAAAGAGAGGAGAGTATTACAGGCTGGTAAAGAATCAGCTGGAACTGGGAAACTGATGGAAAACAAACCAAACATTGAACTGAGGTCGGAAGAGGTAAATGATATTCTGGGCAGACCTCCTGCGTGGATTGTAAGATGGGGAATATCTGTAATATTATTCATTATTGTAATTCTGCTTGCCGGTAGTGTTATTTTTAAATATCCGGATAAGATTACCGCTCCTATAGTAATAACCTCAGAAAACATGCCGGTTAAAGTGCTCGCTATAAACGGAGGCCGGATTACATCTTTTCTGGTGAGTGATCATCAGATTGTTCAGCGTGATCAGCTACTTGCAGTAATTGAAAATACGACAAAAACGGAAGACTATTTTAAGGTATCCGCACTTTGCGATTCATTAACTTATGATTTTTCTCAAAGCGAAAAATTGTCTCCACTGCCGCTGCCCGGCAGCCTTATACTTGGAGAGCTTCAGGATGAGTACACCTCTCTTGCCGAGAGTGTGAGCGAATATGTTGCTTTTATTCAGAATGACTTTCACAGAAAAAAAATTATCCGCTTAAGAAACCAGATAGAATTCCAAAAGATGCAGATATCGAATGCCTCAAGACAGGTATCAATATCTCAGGAGTCCGGAAGATTATCTCGCAAAACATGGGAACGTGACTCAACTCTGTTTGCCAGAGAGGCTACCTCTGCATCTGATATGGAGAAAAGCCAAAAAGAGTGGCTAAACTCTGTTCAGGAGCTGGAATCCCAAAAAAGTAACCTTAATAATCTTAGAATTGGACTTGAGCAGGCGGAGCAATCTGTATTCAGCATTGAAGAGGAGAGATTAAAGAGTTTACAGGAGTTCAGACGGGTTATAAAATCTAAACTTGAGATACTTAGTGCCCAAATGGCAGCATGGAAAAGGAAATATCTCCTAACAAGCCCAGTAAACGGGAGAATATCCCTCTCCAGATACTGGGATATCAATCAGAATATAGATGCAGGAGATATTATTGCAACAGTAATACCTGAAGGAGAGACAAGGATTATAGGTAAAATATATATGCCTGTGGGAGGTGCCGGTAAAGTTAAGAGCGGGCAGAGAGTAAATATTAAGATTGATAATTACCCTTATCTGGAATTTGGAATGCTAACAGATTCCGTTGAAAGAATATCTGAAGTTCCGGTTGTTATTGACAACAGAAATGTATATGTTGTGACTGTTCAATTTCCAAAGAGACTTGTAACAGGTTACAAAATTGAGCTGCCGGGAAATGAGGAGATGACCGGAATGGCTGAGATTATTACTAATGATGTAAGTATTCTGAAAAGAATTATGTACCCTGTAAGGCATGTCCTGGAAAGGCTCACTCAATCATAAAAAGTTCCTCTTTTAATCTTTCAATATACATTTTTGCCCTCTCTCTCAAAATTACCTCCTCTGCAGTTAGATTGTCACCCTTAGGACGAATAGCCTCCAAATATCTCTCCAGCAATTTTTTTGACTCTTCAAATCCCGCTTTGTCTTTGTTTTCACCTATTACCATTGCCATCTGAAAAAGCAGTTTGCTGTCTTTAGGGTTATATTTAAAAGCCTCTGCAAATGAGTTATATGAAGTCATGTTCTTATTGAGATCTGAGTAAGCCATACCTATCTGACTGTGCAGTTTATACAACAGAGACGAGTCGGGCCTCAGCTTATATAGGATATCGTTGAATATCTCTATTGCCTCCTGAGGCCTTCCGCTGAGACTAAGGGAAGATCCCAGGTAGAACAGTGTCTCAGTGTTTGATGAGTCACTTTTAAGAGCTGCAGAGAGAAGCGGGATAGATTTTTCAAAGTCTCCCATGAAGTAATTACAGGCTCCGGCGTATTTTAAAATATTTTCAGAAGAGTCGCCCTTTTCCATAAGGTAATTGTAATGGCTCAGCGCACTTTTGTACTCATCAAGTCTGTAGTGTACCAATGCAATCTGTCTTCTTAGAGGTACATATGATGAGTCAAGTTCAACACCTCTTGATGCATAAATTTTTGCTGAACTTAAATCTTTATTCAGATATGATATCTGACTTAAGTTTAACTTAGTTATAAGGCTTTTGCCGTTGATAAAATCGGCTACTTTATAGTACACTACGGCACTGTCCCGTTTTCCTAGCATCCAATAGCAATCTGCAAGATTTTTTAAAGTACTGAAATTTGAATTTTTCAGTTTTAGAAGCCGTTTGTAAATGTTTACAGCCTCTCTGGGCTGCTGATTCTGCTGTAAGTTTAAAGCAAGTTTGTTAAGTATCCGGGTGTTGAGAGAATCCTTAATAAGATAATTTTTCAGGAACTTTATTGAATTTCCATACTCACCCAGCGCAGCGTACATATCAGAGGCCGATTCCATTGCCTTTAGATTGGATGAATCCCTCTTTAACAAGATGTTATAAGTCTTAAGAGCTTTTGCGTGCTCAAACTGATTTTTTAATTCATCAGCCTGAATCATCAATTGATCAGAACTTAAATTGGATGTATCGGATACATTTTGTGAAAATGAAATACCATTAACACAAAAAATTAGGGTAAGAGTTAAGAATTCTCTCATAATTATTAAGTTTTGAATAAGTTAATCCCCCTCAAATACTCTGCCAGTTAAGTAAAAATTAAGCTGAATAATAAAAAAGGGCAGCCCGCTTGGGCTGCCCTTAGAATTAACTTAACAAAAACTATTTTCTTGGGCTTTTATCCGGAAATGCAGGAATCTTTGCAGGAAGATATTTGAACTCTTTCATTTGTTGTTTAACAACTTCCAGTGCTTTATTGAGCTGTTCATCCTCACCCATGAACTCTTTATATGGATCGTTAAACACTTCAATATCCGGAGCTACTCCGGTACCTTCAATTATCCATCCGCTGCCATCGGCTGCAAACGGAGCATATGAAGGAGTTACTATTGAACCTCCGTCAACTACAGGAACAGATCCGCTGTATCCTACCACTCCGCCCCACGTGCGGCGGCCGATTACTGTTCCAAGTTTATTGTGTTTAAATCTGTAAGGGAATAAATCTCCGTCAGAAGCTGAATATTCGTTTACAAGAAGAACCTTAGGTCCATGGAATGTTCCTACCGGATTTACATCTCCCTCTTTCTGATTAGTGTGCATTGAGAAATATGTAATAGTTCTCTGAAGTCTTTCCGTAATCATAGGTGAGACATTTCCGCCTCCGTTTCCTCTGTCGTCAATAATGAGAGCCTTTTTAGAGAGTTGCGGATAGTAGTGTTTTACAAATTCGTTCAAACCGGGGACACCCATATCCGGTATATGAATATAACCCACCTCTCCGTTTGTTGCCTCGCTTACCTTCCTGATATTATTCTGAACCCAGCTGAAATATCTCAAACCAGACTCATCTGCAATTGGTTCAACAAGAATTTTTCTTGCACCGGCAACTTCAGGTTTTGAATTGACCTCAAGTTCAATTATTGTATTTGCTGTTCCCGCAAGATATTCAAAAATATCATTTGTCTCTTTTAGTGAACGTCCGTTAACAGAGATGATAAAATCTCCGGCTTTGACATCAATACCCGGCATTGAAAGTGGTGAGCGAGTCTCCTTACTCCAGTTTGCACCCTCAATAATCTTCTCAATCTTGAAAAATCCTGACTTATCTTTTGAGAACTCAGCTCCCAGCAATCCAGTCTGAACTCTTGGAGCTTCAGGATGCTCCCCGTTCTGGGAGTATGCGTGTCCCACATTAAGTTCGCCAATCATCTCGCCTATGATATAAGCCAGATCTGAACGGTGGTTAATATGAGGAACCAGTTGTGCATATCTCTTCTGAATTTTATTCCAGTCAACTCCATGCATATTCTTTGCATAGAAGTAATCTCTCATCTGTCTCCAGCTTTCATTGTATATCTGCATCCACTCTTTATGGTAGTCCACAAGTTTTTTAACTCCCTTAAGTGAGACAGGGTTGCTGACAGTAACCGCCGCCTTAGGTATATCAATAACCTGCATACTCCTTCCGGATATTGCGAGTGCCTTTTTATAACCAGCGGAGAAAATAAGATTCGCTTTAAGCTCTGTCTCTTTCTTAGCATCCAGGTCATACATCTTGGTTCCACCCCTAGTGCTGTAGTAAATATTATTCCCAATCATATGGATACTTCCGTAGAATCCCGCCTCAACAGGAATCTCAATAACCCTTGATTTAAGATTTGAGAAATCATACTGTACTTCAGCTTTTGGAGAAGCCTCAGGCTTCTTCTGGTCTGCTGCGGGTTTAGTATCGTTAAGTGCTACTGTATCATTTTTGGGTGCAAACGGAATTGCTGCATCTTTTGCAAGAGGCAGAATATAAATTTTGTTCATGTTTGTATAGACATGGTTCCATTCAGTTTGACCATAAGTAGGATTAAATGTTCTGGCCGATGAGAAGAGCAGATATTTTCCATCTTTACTGAAATTTCCACCTGATGAGTTGTACCATTCATCAGTAATCTGATGTTTATCACCGCTCAAAGTATTGTAAACCATTACAAAGTTCACATCCTTACCCGGGCGCGTATAAACAAGATATTTGCTATCCGGAGACCAGTTATAATCATTCATTGGACTTATCTCAGATGTCTCAACAACTGTGTTTTTGCCGGTGGCTACATTCAGGATGTTTAGTGTATTCATCTTTTCGCTCCATGCAATGTTTTTTGCATCCGGTGACCACTCAAAACCAAGAATGTGTGTCTTAACATCAGTAAGTCTTTTCTCTTTTCCTTTTGAATCAACATACCAGATATTGAATTCCCCATCTTTATCCGATACATAGGCATATCCGTTTCCATCAGGAGACCAGTCTGCAATCTTATCATTAGCATCAGATGAATTTGTAAGATTGTATGTAATACCCTCTTTGGAAGGAATTGAGAACACGTCTCCACGGGCAACGCCCAGTAATCTCTCACCATTTGGCGAAATGGACATTGACCTTATGCTTCCTGAAAGGTCTTTCCATTCCGGGCGGGACCAGGTTATATCATTGTTTATATTAACACTGAGTTTCTCCCATTTTCCGGTGTTCATATCCAGTTTATGAATATAACCGCCGTTTTCGTATACTATATAATTATCTCCGGCAGATGGGAACTTAACATCATACTCTTTGTAGTCTGTAATCTGCTTTGTGTTTCCTGTTTTTATATCGTATTCATAAATATTCATATAGCTATCTCTGTCAGAGGCATAGAATACTTTTGCACCATCCGGAGACCACATTGGAAATACATCCTGATTTACATTATCAGTTATCTTTTTTGACTGTTTGGTCTGGAAATTAAAAATTCTGATATCATCTGCCATTCCGCCCTCGTACCTTTTCCACGAGCGGAACTCTCTGAAGATATAGTTATAGGCCAACTCCTTTCCATCTGGTGAGAAGTTTGCAAATCCTCCGTTTTTAAGTGGTACTCTCTCTGACAACCCTCCCTCAACAGGGACCATCATAAGCTGGCCGGTAAAATCGTTAAAGGTATATCCTCTGGTTCTGTATAAAATTTTCTTGCCGTCAGGAGTCCAGTCCATTACAATATTATTAGGTCCCATACGGTCTCCAATATCATCTCTTCCCAATGTTGCTGTATATGTGAGCCTTTTAGGCTCTCCTCCTATTGCAGGAATCACATAAACCTCTGTGTTACCATCGTACTGAGCTGTGAAGGCTATCATTTTCCCGTCCGGTGAGAACTTTGGGAACATCTCATAACCAACAGAAGATGTCAGCCTCATTGACACGCCACCCTTATCTGAGGTTAGATAGAGGTCTCCTGCATATGAAAAGACAATCATATCTCCTTTTATATCAGGGAATCTCATTAGTCTGGCCTCTGATTTTTCAGCAGCATTTGAGCTGAGTGAAAACATAGAGGAGCCTGCAGCCAGAATGGCTGCAAACAATAGTTTCTTATAGTTTTTCATATATTGATAAAGTTAAATGTCTCTTTGACATATTTAAGACGAATAAGTTTAATGAAAATTGCAAATATTTAATTTTTCATTACTTTTGCAGTCCTTAATTACCAACAAGCAGCCCAGATGGCGAAATTGGTAGACGCGCTGGTTTCAGGGACCAGTGACCGAAAGGTTGTGCAGGTTCGAGTCCTGTTCTGGGCACCTCAAGACGACTATTTTTTATAGTCGTCTTTTTTTTATTACATTTGGTAAAGAATATTTAATGGCATCCGTTATGAAAAAGATCTCTCTTTTATCGGGTAAGGCTATTGCAGCCACATTTATTGTATCACTCCTGGCTTTTCTGAGCATTAACGCCGTTGTATCGGCGGAACAGACTCCTAAGCCTATTCCTGAAGATGTACTTAGTATACTGAACAACTCCTGCGGTAAATGCCACAATCAGGGAGGGAGCGGCGCAGCTCTTGCAAATCTCAATTTAACAAAATGGGATAACTATGATGCTGTAAAACAAGCTAAAAAGGCCGAGGCTATCTGCAGAACAATAAATACCGAAAAGATGCCGCCAAAATCATTTTTAAAGAAAAACCCTCAGGCAGCTCTCACTGATCAGCAAAAGACAATTGTTTGCAACTGGGCAAAAGAGTAAGAATACTTTTAGTACTTATTGTTCCTGAATTGTGAAGAAAAATGTACTGCCTTTTCCTAATTCAGATTCAAACCAGATTTTTCCTTTAAGTCTCTCTACATACCCCTTGACTATTGAGAGTCCGAGTCCGGAGCCTTCAATACCTCTGATGTGTTCTAGATCTGCCTGAACAAATCTGTCAAATATTACGTGCTTCCTCTCATTTTCTATTCCTTGCCCTGTATCTTTTACTGAAAACTGAAGTGTCTTATTATTTACAATACAGCAGCCAACCTCTACAAAACCGGCATCTGTATATTTTATAGCATTATTAATCAGATTTGTAAGAACACCCTCAAGTATATATTTATCGGTTCTGAAATTGAGGTTATTAGATTTTACTGAGCTTTTTATTCTAAGATTAAGCCCCTTTTTCTGAGCTCTCAGATGAAAGAAATTCTTTAAATACTGTAGCAACTCATTTATATCAACTATTTCTGATTTTATGGGAAGTAGTCCGGATTCTATTTTTGATATTTCAATTATGTTGTTTATTGTCTGCAGAAGCCTCTCTGCACTATCCATAGCAAGGTCAAGATACATATTTCTCTCATCATCTGTACAATCCTCATCTGTAAGAAGCTGTACAAACCCCATTATTCCATTCAACGGGGTCCGGATTTCATGGCTCATATTCGCAAGAAAAGCCGATTTCAGTCTGTCGCTCTCCTCTGCCTTTACCTTTGCCTGTATAAGCTTTTCAATCATAGACATCTTTTGCAATACAAGCCCAAGCTCATGCGCAACCATCTCTAATAGTTTAATGCTCGCCTCATCGTATGCATTGGGATCAGTGTAACTCTGGACCACAATAACCCCAAGCCTCTCATCCTCCACTATAAGCGGAACACCAAGCCAGCACTCTGCCGGAGTACCAAATTCATAGCCTGTCTTTTGAGCATATTCTACTGAGTCTTTTTTTAGATAAATCTTTGGAATACCAGCTTTTATAACAAGACCAGAAAGAGACTCATCAGCCTTCCACTCATCAAAATAGTCTTTTTCATCTATATAGACCACCTTCCTGAGAGTGTCTCTCTCTTTGTTGTACAGAGCTACAAAAAAGTTTCTGGTATCAATAACCTTGCTCAACTCCTCCCGCACTCCTGAGAGATACTCTTCTATGCTGTTTGTTGAGAAGGAGGATTTAGTTATATTATACATAACATCCCTGAACATCTCCATTCTCTTTTTTGAAGAGATATCCGTGTCTGAACCCCTGTATCCAATGGTAACTCCATGCTCATCTATTAGTGGATATCCGTTTGATGCAACATGAATCACCCTTCCGCTCTTGGTTACTATTGAGTTTTCAAAATTATCTATTGAAATCTTTTCTGATATTGCCCTTTCAGCAAAGATTCTGATCTGCTCCATGTCAGATTGCGGCGCCAATTCATAAATGTAAACCCTCCCAACAATCTCCTCCGGTTTGTAACCTATTACTGCCTCTGAGTTGTCGCTGATGTAAGTGTACATCCCCTTGGGGTCTATCTCCCACCCTATTGTTCTGCTGTCATATGCCAGCTGTTTATATCTTGATTCGGCTTCAGTAAGCGCATCCTTTATCTTTACAAATTCTGTAACAAACTCAGTGTATATTACAATTCCGCCAATTTCGTTGTTATAGTCATACCAGGGCCTGCTCTCCCATCTCATTATCTCCTTAGAGCCATCAGGTCTCTCAAATATATCCAGATCACCTCTCATGACATGACCGTCAAGTGACTCCCGGTGTATATCCTTCCACTTATTATGAAGAGTACCAAAGGCATCGTACATATGCCTCCCGTATAGGTTGTGTGCAGTTAATCTGAAATCTTCTATAAATTTCTCGCTGGCGAAGGTGAACTTTAAGTTTTTATCAAGTACGCATACTCCCGAGTAATTATGTTTTAATATGTAATCCAGCAGCTGCTTGCTATGCCTGTAATACTCCTCATTCCTCCTTCTCTCTGAAATATCAACTACTGTAGCAACATAAAACAGTGGATTTCCACTTTCATCCCTGTGTAGGTTAGTATTTATATCTGCCCAAAGGATAGATCCATCCTTCTTAACGAATTTTTGCTCATGCCTGACTGAACTCTCCTTTAAATCATTCAGTGAATCATTAACTAACAGAGATTTCCAGTCATCTGCATTGGCCTCTCCGGCTCTATATCCCAGCATTTTATAAAAAGCTCTATTTGCTGTAACTGTCCCATCCCCTTTTATTATTACCATTCCGGCATTTGACGTCTCAAGCAGAGCTGTAAGAAGCTCTCTTAGTTCATCGGGATTATCAAATGATATCATATTCAATAATTTTCTTTACAAAGATATTATTAATTATATTTTTACTTACTTTGCAATAATTTAATAGGCCTATTAAATAGAGCTATTAATATTTTGAAAAAATTATAAAAAGAGAAATGAAGCCTGTAAAAGATTCAACTACCGAAAACAAAATACTCATGGCGGCAGAGAAGCTATTCTACGAAAGAGGATACGCAATGACTCACACTACTGATATTGCCCGCGAAGCAGGGTGCAATCAGGCATTAGTTCACTACTACTTTCGAAGTAAGGAGAGACTATTTGATCTTTTTTTTGAGAATAAAGTAAAACTGTTTATCTCAGTATTTCTCTCTGTGGGTAACGATGAGAAGAGATTCCAGGATAAGATTAAAAAGAAGATAGAGGCACATTTTGATATACTGAGAGGTAATCCGAGGCTACCATTCTTGCTGTTCAACGAGATCTCCACTAACACTAAGAGGCTGGAAAATATCAGAAAAAACCTGGGAGATATACCCACTACCCTGCTCTCAAATCTTGACGCTGAGCTTGATGAACTTGACAAAAAAGGAGAGATCCAGAAAATTGCGGCAGTGGATCTTATGATGTCCGTAATTTCATTAAATGCCATAATGTTCATAGCAGATCCCATTGTAAGAATAATGACTAACAGTAACGATAAAGAGTTTACTCAACTGCTGGACAGGCGCAGAGAGGAGAATGTAAGAACGATTCTGGCCCGCTTACGCCCCGAGATAGAGCACGAGGCACCCCAGGTACCACCCCAGGGGTAAATTGTCAAACAATTATTAATCTGTAATTTACAAAATATTATGATTTCACATATAAAGTTTATTATCAGCCATTTGACAATTTACCCCTGGGGTAGTACCTGTACCTCGGGTGGTACCTGGAGTGGTACCTGCCCCTGGAGTGGTACCTGGGGTAGGCGTTTGTTACTTGTGTTACTCTTGTTTTGGGGTGCCGGATTAGTCGCATTGTACGGTCAGGAGGCAAGGGAGTGGTCTGTGGAGGAGTTGCAGAGAGCTGCAGAGGGAAATTATCCGCTTGTGAAGCAGTATAATCTTATTGAACAAAGCAGGGATTTCACGGTGTCAAATGCCTCAAAGGGGTATTTGCCTCAACTGTCTATGAGTGGCAAGGTTAGTTTTCAGTCTGATGTGACTCAATTGCCTACTGCAATGCCCGGAATAACTCCCATGAATAAAGATCAGTATCAGGCTCTTCTGGAGGTGAACCAGACAATATGGGACGGAGGAGCAATAGAGTCTCAGAAGAGGGTTGCAAGGGCAACGGCTGAAAGTGAGATGAAGAGGAATGATGCGGATCTCTATGCAATAAGAGAGAGGGTGAATCAGCTGTTTTTTGGGATACTTCTTTATGAGGAGCAGATAAAACAGACGTCAATTCTCACAGATGAGCTAAACAATAACTTAAGAAAGATTTCTGCATTTGTGGAGAACGGAATTGCAACAAAGTCAGATTTGGATGCTGTAAAGGTTGAGATACTCAAGGCTGCTCAAAGAATGGAGGAGTTGAGAATGAGCGAAAGAACTTACAGAGAGGTGCTTGCAGCTCTTACTGGAACCCCGGGCGTAAAGAGCGACGGACTTAAGCGACCTTCGGCTGAACTGACAAGCAGTGAAAACAGAAGACCGGAGCTGGAGTATTTTAACTCACAGCTAAATCTTATAACCAACCAGGAGAGCAGTATAAGGGCTGCTTCAATGCCTCGGCTTAACCTGTTTCTACAGGGGGGATACGGAAATCCCGGGCTAAATATGCTCAAAAACGAATTTTCAACATATTACATTGGTGGAGTAAGGCTGGCATGGAATATCGGGTCACTCTACACCAGAGGTAACTCTCTCAAAAAACTTGAGACGGGCAAGGAGAGTATCAGAGTACAGAGGGAGACATTTCTGTTCAACAACTCTCTTGCTGAAATGCAGCAGATAAATGAGGTTACCAAACTGGTAAAACAACTTAAAGCCGATGACGAGATAATCGCCCTCAGGGAGAGTATTAAGAGGGCGGCAGAGGAGAGAGTTCAGGAGGGTACCCTATCCGTTTCTGACCTTATAAGGGAGATAAATGCCCATAATCTTGCCAGGCAGGAGAGGGCTACACATGAGATTATGCACATGATGGCTATTTATTCAATCAAGTATCTGAAAAATCATTAAATATATGAAATACAAAAATACAATCAGAGAACTCTCTATCCTTTCAGTAATCCTTATATCTTTTGCATGCGGCAGAGATTCGGAAATATATGATGCCTCGGGCTCTTTTGAGGCAACTGAGATTATTGTCTCTTCAGAGGTTGGAGGTAAAATTCTTGAAATGAATATTGAAGAGGGTGATTCAGTTAAGGGCGGCGCGGTACTGGGTCAAATAGATACCGTGCAGCTTTGGTTAAAAAAGAGACAGATTCTTGCAACAGTGCGGGCACTGGAGGCGCGCCGCCCTGAGCTCCGCAAACAGATTGCAGCCATTGAGGAGCAGATATCTGTTCAGACTCGTGAAAAAGAGCGGGTTGAGAGACTATTAAAGGCCGGTGCAGCAACCGGAAAACAGCTTGACGATGTTAATGCCTCTATCTCAATCCTGACTAAACAGCTGGATGCACAGCGCTCCTCTCTTGCCAATACCAGCGGTGGGTTAACTGAGGATGCTTCGGCACTTATGATTCAGGCAGATCAGCTTGATGACCAGCTTAAAAGAAGTCGTATAACCTCTCCTATCACGGGAACAATTCTTACCAAATATGCGGAGGCTGGTGAGGTTACCGGAGCGGGAAAGCCCCTTTTTAAAATTGCCGATATGGACAGAATGATTCTCAAAGCCTATATAACCTCGGACATCCTTACTCAGGTTAAGCAGGGGCAGAGTGTGAAGGTCTATGCCGACTTTGGAGAGGAGGGCAGCCGTGAGTATGAGGGTAAGATTGTATGGGTATCAGACAAAGCCGAATTCACACCCAAAACAATACAGACTAAGGACGAGAGGGCGAATCTTGTTTATGCGGTAAAGATTGCAGTTAAAAACGACGGATATTTAAAAATAGGAATGTATGGCGGTCTCTCTCTCCTGTAACAATATTGAGAAGAGCTTTGGCAAAGTTTCAGCCCTGAAAAATATCACTTTTGAGGTCAACCGGGGTGAAATTTTTGGGGTGATTGGTCCTGATGGTGCCGGAAAGAGCACTCTTTTCAGAATCCTCACCACTCTCCTTCTTGCAGACAAAGGGAGTGCAACCGTTGATGGATTTGATGTGGTTAAAGATTACAGAGAGATAAGAAATATAGTGGGTTATATGCCCGGAAAATTCTCACTGTATCAGGATCTTACCGTTGAGGAGAACCTAAGGATTTTTGCAACCCTTTTCAAAACAACAATTCAGGAGAACTACCACCTTATTAAAGATATCTACAGCCAGATTGAGCCGTTCAAAAAGCGTATGGCAGGAGCACTGTCCGGTGGAATGAAACAGAAGCTTGCGTTAAGTTGTGCCCTTATTCACAAACCCACTGTACTCTTTCTTGACGAACCCACTACAGGAATTGATCCTGTTTCGCGGAGGGAGTTGTGGGAGATGCTCCGTAAGTTAAAATACCAGGGAATAACCATTATCGTCTCCACACCATATATGGATGAGGCATCGCTTTGTGACAGAATAGCACTGATTCAGAATGGAGAATTTCTAAAAATTGACACCCCTCACTCAATAACTCAATCGTTCAGTAAAAAACTTTTCAGCGTAAAAGGGAAGAACATGGGAAGTCTGTTAAATAAACTGAGAGAGATGCCAGGAGTAGTAACTTGTTTTGCATTTGGTGATTCTCACCACGTAACTGCAGAGTTTGACCACGGGCCGGATGGCCCCATAACTCCCGAATCTCTCCGAAATAAACTGAACGCTGTGGGGGAAGAGGAGCTTGAGATATCACTTATAGAACCAAATATTGAAGATTGTTTTATGGATCTAATCGCCGGAAACAGGCAAAACTGAAAAATGAAAGTTATAGAGGTAGAGAACCTTACAAAGAGATTCGGCAGCTTCACTGCAGTAGATAACATCTCATTCAGTGTGGAGAGGGGGGAGATATTCGGATTTCTGGGGGCGAACGGAGCCGGAAAGACAACCGCCATGAGAATGCTGTGCGGACTGTTAAAGCCTACATCCGGGAAGGGAGTTGTTGCCGGATACGATATAAACAGGCAGTCGGAAAAGATAAAGGCCTCTATAGGGTATATGAGCCAGAAGTTTGCCCTTTATGAAGACCTTAAAGTGTGGGAAAATATAAGACTCTATGCCGGAATATACGGTGTTCCGGAGGCTGAGGCAAAAGAGAGAACAGAGGTGCTGCTTGAAGAGCTCGGATTTAAGGAGGAGCGGGAGACATTTGTAAAATCTCTTCCGCTTGGGTGGAGACAGAAACTGGCCTTCTCTGTCTCAATTTTTCATAATCCGGGCATAGTATTTCTTGATGAGCCTACCGGAGGTGTTGACCCCATTACAAGGAGACAATTCTGGGAGATGATCTATAAAGCCTCAGAAAGGGGCATAACAATATTTGTGACAACTCACTATATGGATGAGGCCGAATACTGCGACAGGGTATCAATAATGGTAGACGGAAGGATAGATGCCCTTGACACCCCACGGGCTCTTAAACGAGAGTTTTCCGCATCAAGTATGGATGAAGTCTTTAGAAAACTGGCGAGAAAAGCAACAAAAAACGGATTATGAGAGAGTTCAGAATTTTTGTACAGAAGGAGTTTTTCCACATCTTCAGGGACAGGTGGACTACCCTCATACTGCTGGTACTTCCCGTTTTAATGATAATTCTGTTTGGTTTTGGGATAACCACCGAGATTAAGAATACAAAATTTGCAATATATGATACGGTAAAGGACGAGGCGACAAGAGGAATTACAAATAAACTAGAGACTAGCGAATACTTCACTTTTGAGAGATACCTTCAGTCACCTGATGAAATTGAAAAGCTCTTCAGGGAGGGGCAAATAGGATTTGTTGTGGTATTTGGTGATGAGCGGATTCAGCTGATAGCAGACGGCACAGATCCCAACACAGCCTCCACACTTTCAAACTATGCAACAGTGCTGATCAATTCATACATGCAGGAACAGTCATCTGAACTACGGGCCACAACGGCAGCCAGAGGTATTATTACGGAAAGCCGGTTACTCTACAATCCCACTCTCAAGAGTGCATACAACATTGTCCCCGGTATTATGGGGATGATACTGATGCTCATCTGTGCACTGATGACATCGGTCTCCATTGCCAGAGAGAAGGAGCTTGGCACAATGGAGGTGCTGCTGGTCTCTCCCATGAAACCGCTGCTTATTATACTCAGTAAACTTGTACCCTACTTTACAATCTCAATAATCAACTATATAACTATTCTGCTCCTATCAGTATATATCCTTAAAGTTCCTATCGCAGGCAGCCTTGTTCTGCTTACAGGACTATCCCTGCTCTTCATTTTTGTTTCGCTTATGCTGGGAACACTTATCTCAACAATGGTAGAGAGGCAGATTATAGCCCTGCTCATCTCAGGAATGGTTCTGATGATGCCGGCGGTATTCCTCTCAGGATTAATGTTCCCGATTGAGAGTATGCCTAAGGTACTTCAGTGGATTTCGCATATTCTTCCCGTTAAATGGTTCATAATAGCTGTGAGAAATGTGATGATAAAGGGGCTCGGATTTGACTCAATAATTAGGGAGGTTGCAATATTGAGCGGAATGGGACTTGTGATACTCATGGCAAGTATTAAAAAATTTAAATACAGACTGGAATAGAGAGATTATGCTAAAATACTTACTGGAAAAGGAGTTTAAACAGTTCTTCCGGAACAAGGCACTTCCCAAGATGGCAGTGATTATGCCCTTTATGGCCATTCTCATATTTCCGCTCGTGGCTAATTTTGAGATAAAAAATATAAATCTTACGGTTGTTGACAATGACAAGAGCACTACATCGGCCGGGCTGATAAACAAGGTCATATCCGGCGGATACTTCAGACTTGTGGAGGTTGCAGGTAGTTACAGCGAGGCAATAAGAGGTGTAGAGCTCAACAAATCTGATATAATACTTGAGATACCATCGCACCTTGAAAGAGACTTAACAAGAGAGGGATCTGCAAAGATATATGTAGCGGCAAATGCTGTAAGCGGGACAAAAGGGGGTCTCGGGAGTGCATATCTTGCCGGAATTGTGGGTGATTACAATAGGGAGCTTAGCACAAATCTTTCAACAGTAATGGTCCATGGCGGAGCTCCTGACGGAGCTCAGAGTGCGGCCACTAACGTGGCCGGAGGCTTCACAATAACCCCACGATTCTGGTACAATCCGCGTCTCCTGTACACATATTTTATGGTTCCTGCGCTTATGGTAATGGTGCTTGCAATGGTCTGCGGATTCCTACCGGCACTTAATATTGTGGGTGAAAAGGAGAGCGGCACCATAGAGCAGATGAATGTCACACCTGTGAGTAAACTTAACTTTATACTCTCAAAGCTCCTCCCCTACTGGATTATCGGCTTTGTAGTCCTTACCATAAGCTTTCTGGCTGCCTGGATGGCATACGGCCTCACCCCCGCCGGAAGCCTTGCAACTATTTATCTGTTTGCAGCTCTGTTTGTTCTGGCATTCTCCGGATTTGGACTTGTTATATCAAACTATGCAACAACACTCCAACAGGCAATGTTTATGATGTTCTTTTTTGTTCTCACCTTCATCTTCATGAGCGGACTCTACACCCCCGTTGCCAATATGCCGCAGTGGGCCCGGAATCTGAGCATCATCAGCCCCCTTAAATACATCATTATTGTCCTGAGACAGGTCTACCTTAAAGGCAGTACCCTCTCAGAGCTTATGACCCCATTCTGGATGCTCACCGGTTTCGCAATTTTCTTCAATGGATGGGCGGTAATGAGTTACAGGAAGAAAAGTTAAGCAGTTTTTTGAGAGATTTTTCGTAAATTGCGGAATTCAGTTTCCAATTCCAAATTCTTCCATATGCATATTCAAGTTGAGCTTATCCTGTTAGTCCTTTCTATCCTTTTTTTTATAAGCATGCTTGCCGGGAAGGCAAGTTCAAGGTTTGGAGTCCCGGCTTTGTTATTATTTCTTGGAGTGGGGATGCTGTTTGGAAGTGACGGGTTTGGTATTCAGTTTGAAAATATTCAGGTAGCTCAAAACATAGGTACCATCGCATTGTGCATCATTCTCTTTTCCGGTGGTATGGACACAAATATCTCTGAGATTCGCCCTGTGATTGCAAAGGGGGTCATTCTGGCTACAATAGGTGTTTTCATGACTGCACTTATCAGTGGCGTAATGATATGGTGGATATTGGGGATGACTATGGAATCGGCAGGCATAGGGCTACTTACATCGCTGCTGCTAGCCTCAACAATGGCCTCAACTGATTCTGCATCTGTCTTCTCAATACTTCGCTCAAAGGGGCTCAATTTAAAAAACAACCTGCGCCCCCTTCTTGAGTTAGAGAGCGGAAGCAATGACCCAATGGCTTATATTCTGGTTATAACCTTAATAGACATTATTAAGATGAATTCAGATCCCAACTATTGGCTGGCAGGTGGGGTTCTGATATTGCAGCTGCTTATAGGGGCTCTCTTTGGATTTCTATTGGGTAAACTGGCAGTATACATCATCAACCATATAAAAATAGGCAACGATTCACTTTACCCTATTCTGGTCTTCACATTCTGTTTATTTATATTCTCGGCAACCTATTTTGCAAAAGGGAATGGTTTTCTTTCAGTTTACATTGCCGGTCTGGTAATTGGGAACTCAAAATTTGTACATAAACGAATATCACTTGGCTTTTTTGACGGACTTGCATGGCTCTTCCAGCTGATTATGTTCTTGACTCTAGGGCTACTGGTTAATCCGCATGAACTTCTGCCTATCATTGTTCCCGGTCTCATTATAAGTTTTATGATGATTCTCTTTTCCAGACCCCTCACAGTATTCCTGTGCCTTCTTCCATTCAGGAAGATGCCGTTAAGAGATAAAACCTACGTCTCCTGGGTGGGGCTTAGAGGCGCCGTGCCAATTATCTTCTCAATTATTGCTCTGGCATCCGAAGTCCCACACGCAAGAGTAATTTTTAATATTGTGTTCTTCTGCACATTAGTATCACTTATAGTACAAGGCACCTCATTGCCCCTCATCGCCAGATGGCTTAACCTGGCCGAGAAACCCAAGCGCACAAAAGATTTGAGATATTTTGATATTGTATTCTCTGATGATATAAAATCAACCACTACTGAGATAGAGATTTCAGCAGATATGCTTAAGAGCGGAGACCATCTGGTTGACCTCAAACTCCCCGAAAAGACTCTTGTGGTTATGATTAAAAGGAAAGAGAACTTTTTTGTCCCTACCGGAAAAACAACACTCCAGGCAGGAGACAAACTTCTAGTCATTACAGATAATCAGGAGGCACTCTCAGAAACATACCAAAAACTGGGTGTTATTGAGAAGTAGGATTAATCTGTTTTTCGTTTATTCTTCATAGACGTAGAGACGAACGACAAACACTTCAGGCCGGGACAAACCCGCAACCTCTGGAACAAGATATCCGGCCAAAGGTCTCTGTAGTCACCCATTAGGTAATTTGTTTTTTTGTAACTTCACCCTACTTAAATTTCACTATTATGGAAACAATTATTGACATTAAGACTCTCTTTTCAGGGATCTCGTGGCTTTGGTATGTTATATCTGTTGTGGTTGCGTTTGGTATGGGGGCGCTGTGGTATACCGTACTGTTTGGTAAAAAATGGGTTAAGGCTGTTAATTATGTCTGCCTGTGTGGTGCAAACATATCTAACGGAGAGGAGTGTACGTGTAAGGGTAGATTTCCTTGGGAGATGGTGTTTCAGGTTTTGGGAACGGCCCTTATTGGATTGATGTATTTTATACTCACTCCTATCTCGGTATGGCTGGCAATTATAGTTTGTGTTGCCTTTGCGGGGTGGACAAAATCAATGCTTAAGTTTCAGATTGCCGGGTGGAGCAGGTATATTACACTTGCTATGATAGATGTTGGGTACTTTGTGCTCGTCTCTGCAATTTTTATTCTGTTCAGCTATATATAAAAAATATGAAAAGATATTACTGCTTTGCTGGCGCTGTTATATGCGCATTAATGATGACCATATCTGTATCGGGTTCTGCAAAAGAACTTACTATTAGCGAGTTTAAACATATCTTCATGAACGGAGATTTGAAAAACCCGGATTTTAAAGAGATTAACAAGCCTACAATACTATATTTTTATGCTGACTGGTGTGGTCCATGCAGACTTTTCAGACCGCATGTAGAAAAATTTGTAAAGGAGAATCCCGATTTTGATTATTTTCTAATTGGTGAAAGTAATAAAGACACAACCGGAAATTATCAAAAATCCAAATATCTTAGAAACACGTTAAAAACGGTCTTCTACCCTACCATTGTTGTCTTTGACGGAAAGGGATCCTACTTTTCATTTGCCGGATCATGCTCCTATGAAACATTAAATTCCAGTATAAAGGCATTCCTATCCGGATTCAGCATACAATTTTCTCAAGAACTGCATCATGTCTCATTATTCGGAAGGGATGTATATGTTGGAGACTTTAATGAGGACCGCAGTTATGGAAATGGAGTAATTATTTCAGCTAAAGATTATTTTAAGGGAGAGATCAGGAATAATAAACTCTATAAAGGGCTCTACTTTGATAAGGACTTTAATAAAAAATATATAGCAGGCGGAAACGAAATGGAAAAACCTGATTTTAGAGAATTTCAAGATAGCAAATCGGGGCTTTACGGGGTACTGTACAGCACAGGTGATACATTGGTACCGGCATATTTTGAAACATTATACAGATTCTACGAAGGGTATGCTGTGGCTAAATATAACGGAAAATACGGTGCCATTGATGAAGCAGGACATGTGCTGATACCATTCAGTTACGACAAACTTGGCAGTTATAATGAGGGGTTGGCGTATTATGAGATTAAACAAAATGATACAGTTTGGTCAGGTTACTTAGATAAATTCAATAACGCTGCATTCTATTACTATGGTGAGAATGGCATTCGGAAACATGATTTCTCTGCCGGCAGGGCTGTAATTAACTTAGGAGATTTTTGGAATCCAAAATATATTTATGTTGACAAAAATGGTGATAATATATGCGGAGAGAGTTCCTTTGAAGAGGCAAAGCCTTTTCATGATGGTGTTGCCCTCGTAGGAATAAAGGATAGTGACGGAAGACGAAAATATGGATATATTAATTGGGATGGAACTTACATGACCTACCCCAAGTATGAGAGTGCATTTGATTTTGAGGATGGCAAAGCTTATGTCCGTTTGTACGAGGGGTGGGCACAGATAGACCTTAGCGGAAAAATTTTAAGATATATATCAGAGGACGAGGCTTATGATTTGATGCTTTAACTACACTTATAACAAAAAGGGCTGACGTAATGGTCAGCCCTTTTTATTTATTAAATCAGAGGAAACTATCTTCTGTAATTACTTCCGCCGTTTCTGTTGTTGTCTCTCTTATCGTTTCTGTTGCCCTTTTTGTCGTTGTTACTGCTGTTTTTCTTATCAACTTTCTTTCGGTCATTTTCCCGTCGGTCATTGTCTCTGCGGTAGTTATCGCGACGATCATTATCCCTTCTGTCATTATAACGCTTGTCATTGTCTCTCCTGTCGTTATCTCTGCGGTCACGATCACGGTCCCGGTACCTTGCATCACGGTCTTTTCTCTGTTGCTCCTTTACCCATCTATAGTGCTCAGGGTGGTGCTTGTTAACAAAATACCTTGGATCTCTAACATCTCTGATAGTAATGTATGGCCTGAAGTCTCTGTAATTTTCATACCTTCTTTTAATTTCATGGTGCCTCAAAAAAGGTCTGAATTCATTGATAACAACTACTCTTGTTCTGAAAAAATCAAAATGCCTGTACATTGACGGAAGTGTTTTTCTGGCAATCCACCTTCCGTTTTTGTAGTAGATAAATTCTCTTGTGGGAACATGATAATATACATCTATCTCAGGTATATAGTAATACTCAACATATTCAAAACCCACCGGTCCCCATATTGGCTGAACCCCTATATTTACTCTTACTTGAATCTGTGCCTCTGCTGTCTTGGGGGCAATCAACCCTCCAATAAATAAAACAGCTATAAGTAGTAATCGTTTCATAATGTTGTGTTTTTAATGGTACTTATAACTCTTAAAACAATAATCGTTCCAAAAATTTCAGGGTTTGTATATGATTAGCTGCATTCACAGAGTATCCGCATAACTTCCGGCGTTTTTCCTCCTCGCTCACTGCGATCGCTGTGGCGGAGACTCCTTCAGTTTACATCTGGCAATCTTACTGCATTCACCGAGTATCCGCATAACTTCCGGAGTTTTTCCTCCTCGCTCACTTCGTTCACTGTGGCGGAGACTCCTTCAGTTTACATCTGGCAATCTTCTGCATTCACCGAGTATCCGCATAACTTCCGGAGTTTTTCCTCCTCGCTCATTTCATTCGCTGTGGCGGAGACTCCTTCAGTTATGCGGATACTCTGTGAAAAGGCATGCAGTAATCGTTCCGAAGTGGAAGCGGATGACTGGAACTTGTTAACTGTATGCGTTTTGACACTTTATCCGAGGGGTGACCCCTCGGGTTGATTGTCATTTCTCTATAAATCTGCTTATTACAGCCGTGCGGGCTTAGACCGCCTCCCGCAGATTTATATGGTGCTGCGCGGTTTATACGGCCTTCGGCCGGATAGCGGGTTCCGGAGGTTGCGGGTTTGGGTGGGACGAACCTCCGTCGACCTCGTAATGAGCTAATTGCAAAACATAATTTATTGATTATGAAAGATTTGTGTTTTGTAACACCATGGGAGTCAAACCCATAGAGGTTCGTCCCACCCACGCCTGTGCTCAGACTGACCAACCCTGTGCACAGGCCGGAACAAATCGCTCTGCCGAACGGCTTAACACGGCGAAGCACCACTTAAAAAAGCAGGGTGTTTCTGACACCCAGGCAGCTGTAACTTGCTCGCTATCTATGTTTTTACACTTTATCCGAGGGGTGACCCCTCGGATTGATTGTCATTACGCTCTTAATCTGCTTGTTATAGCCGTGCGGGCTCAGACCGCCTCCCGCAGATTTATATGGTGCTGCGCGGTTTTTAAGGCCTTCGGCCGGATAGTGGGTTCAGGAGATTGCGGGTTTGGGTGGGACGAACCTCCACTGACCTCGTAATTGATGAAAAGTTATGCAGTACAACCCCTCCCCAGTCATCCGCAAACACGACGGAACCCCCGCCGCAGCGAATGAAATGAGCGAGGAGGAATCGTTCCGGAGTGGAAGCGGATGACTGGGGAGGAGTTGAACAGCAGTGCTTTGACAATAGGAACCCCCGCCGAAGACGGCAAAGCCGGCTAGAATGCCTACCGCAGCGAAGCCTTACTGAATACATGTTCGGGAATTGCAGCGTCAAACTGAATCTTGGTGATTCTGAACTCTGTCCCCTTACCCTCCTTAAGCATATCCTTGTAAACCATAGTCTTTGGAAACCAACGGCCCTGGATACGCTCTACATCTGATAGATCCATACGTTTAAGAAGCTGGCCGCTCTTTGCGTACATCTCCTGACGTAGAGGCACAAAGCGTTCGGCATCAATCCACATCTTCTGACGATGATAGGCAACATCGGTAACACGTGCGGTCAGTTCAAGTACAAGAACATCCCGGCCCCCAAGGGTGTCTTTGCCTATAACCTTGCTGTCGTATATGTCTGTAAGTTTGCGGTCGTCCATCATATCTTCGTATGAGAGGTCTGAGCCCATAACAGATTGTCGTAGCATATGGCCGGAGATTTGAATGGTTCTGTCTGCCGATGGTGTGTAAATCCAAAGCTGGCCTTCAAGTTTAAGCATCTTTGTGCCCGCCTCTGCGGCGGGTGTGAGGTATTCACTGAAGGATTTTTTGTCCCCTTCGCTCCAGCTTTTTGAGGTGATGCTTCTGGTGGAGCGCCTTCCGTGAATTATCATTGTGGACTCAAATACTCTGTTTTTGGAGGAGATATTTTGGTCAACTTTGCGGAGAATAGCTTCGCCGGACTGGTCGGGCTGAATAATGGCGGGTTGCCGTGCAGCTGGCTGCGAGCTCCGGGCGGAAGCCGGGAGCGAGCCCAGGAGCGAGCCCAGGAGCAGGATTGCGGTTATTATCGCAGGTTTATAAATTTTCATAATTATTTCAAAAGATTACTTTAAACATCAAACTTCCAATTCATTAAACAGTCTTGCAGTCTCCCTCTTAAATATTCCCACACCTGCCAGTGCATTTCCAAGAAGCATTGAGAATACACCGGGGATAAAGCCGATATACCACATTACCGGGGTTACCGCCGGCCTCATTACTGATGGCATAAGCATAGTCGCATTTTTCATCATGCCTGATATATCAATCCCATGATTATTAAGAGCAAAAACAATTGACACACCTATTGCAGTTCCTATTACTGAGCCAATAATTCCGGTCATAAGAGCCTCCCACAACAGGGATTTGTATATATGCCACTTATCCTCACCCAGCGCAATTCTAACTCCAAACTCGGTGTACCTCCTCAGCCCTCCCAGTAGCCCTGCATTCCACAGAACAATTGCCATTGCAGAAACAAACAGGAATATCATTATACTACCTATATAGTTGCTGTATGCAAGAAAATCAGCCATTCCGGGAACATCTCTCAAAGATTGGGCAACAGGTGCGAATTCATCGTCATTTGAGGCCCACAATGCATTTAGCCTTCCCTTTACAGCCTCTGCCTCCTCTTCATTGAAATAGTCATAGGGGAGAAAACCGAGTATCTCTCCGGAAGCCCCCTCCATATCAAAGGCTGCTCTTATATCTTCAATGTCTGCTATTACAGCTCCTCTGTCCAGAGCCGGAGAGCCAAACCGTATAGTTCCGGCAACAGTGAGGTTGGTAAAGGAAAAGCCACCCTCCATTGTAGTCCCGAACAGAGTAAACCGGTCACCGGGAGAGACTCCGTATCT
Organism: uncultured Bacteroidota bacterium; assembly: GCA_937901965.1. GTDB lineage: Bacteria > Bacteroidota > Bacteroidia > Bacteroidales > UBA932 > Bact-08. Next base: position 24,840 of record CALGSW010000008.1, on the reverse strand, counting down.
TGCAGCAAGATCTTCTGAAAGCAGGCATTCCCCTCCCTTTTCCGGTAGACGGCCCCTCTCAAGAGACTCTTGTAAATTAAGCCGTCCGGGTTCTTCACTTCCCTCTCCAAGAAGATCTACAGCCCATCCTACAACAGCCCCCTGTCCTCTCGTCTCTCCAAGAGAGTCAGGAAAATCAGCCAAAGCCCCAAATCTTATCCTCTCGGCCCAATTAATGGCAGGCTCCTCTTTTCTGAGCTCCTCAACCAATGATGGAGAATCAAGGATTGCAAGATCATTTGGAAATTGCTCCTTGTCATTTGCATAAGCCCTGGTCATCACGCGGACATCACCTGTGTTATAGTTTGAGCTAAGTTCAATTGATTCCCCCATAACTCCGGTTAACCAGCTGTGAAGAAATATTGTGAGCATACTTCCAAGTGTGACAACAATAATTGGAAGCAAACTCCTCCCCTTATCGTTTAAAATACCCTTAAGTAAAAATTTAATCATAGCAATTTCCCCCTCAAAGCCTCAGTTGGTTTCATTTTAGATATTTTTCTGGCAGGTATATAGCTTACAATAAATGATGTAACTATTACCAGAACAACGGATGCCATTATCATCCCGGCACTGTATGCCGGTACTATCTTATCGGCTATAGCAAGACCCACCTGGTCCGTACCGGCAGGCATCGGTAACCCCACATGCTGAATCAGTTTCAGAAGCGGCATCCCCCATATAAGACCCAGAAGAATTGCCAGGATTGAGTGGACAGTCCCCTCTATTGTAAATATTCCAACAACCCTGAGTCTGGTCATTCCAAGTGCTATATAAGTCCCTATCTCCTTTTGCCTTCTGAAAATTGAGAGTATCTGTGTATCAAAGATTGCCAGTAACGCAATTCCAAGCAGAAGCATTGACATAATCATGGAGCTGGCCCTCTTGGTCTTGATAATATCATCTATCTCCTTCATCAGCGCATCCTCATCCATATACCTCCACTCATCTGACAAAGCACCGGTTGAACCAAAGTCTCCTGAAGCAACAACCTCATCAGAGAGAACAATATAGGTAGCCTCACCATATAACGAGGTCATCTCCCTCAGATCCTCAAGAGGCATCCATAACTGACCTCCGTCAACAGTAGGAACTGTGGTTTTAAATATCCCTGCAATCCTCACCTCCCGGGCATCAAAAGTGCCATTCACATCTCTCCATCTCACAATCATTACATCACCCTCTTTAAGTTTTGCCGATTTAGCTGTTCGGTCTCCTACTATAACAGGAATCGCCGGATCTCCCTCAACGCGTCCGGAGTCCAGCGCAGCAGTGGGTAGTGAAAGTGTCTTCTGCTCTGGATCAATCCCCTTAAGCAGAACATTAACCATCCTTCCGTTTGGATAGGCCGATGCCTGCACAGCAAGCACAGCTACTGCACTGCCACTCTCAATCTCTGCCTTAAGCATATCCCCGAGCGGAGCATGAGCATCCACAAGTGAAAGAGGATCAAATTGATCGTAGAGAACATGGTCTATCCTTCCACTCCCCGTTTCCCACGCCTTTGTATCCCTCTTTGCCTGCAGATTCCAGCCATCCAGCAGACCATTATAGAAGACGATTACAACAAAGGCTATTGAGAGAACCGTAACATTAAGCCAGGTTCTCTTCCCGGAACCCATCAGGTTCCTAAATGCCAGTTTGATTGATAACCATTCCATCTTGCAAGTGTATTATTCTGTCCAGATACTGCATAACCTTCTCATCATGAGTTGAGAAGATAAAAGTAGTCCCTAACTCTTTATTCAGCCTTTTCATAGTTTGCACTATGTGGTGAGAGTTCTTTGAATCCAGATTTGCCGACGGTTCATCGGCCAGAACAAGCTGAGGCCTCTTAACCATTGCCCGGGCAATTGCTACCCTCTGGCACTCTCCTCCTGAAAGAGCTGATGGTTTGGAATTTACCTTATCTGTTAAGCCGACCCATTCAAGTGCCTCCATCACCGCCTTTTTTCGCTCCGATGCACCCCTTTTCTGCAGCAATAGGGCAAATTCAACATTATCAAAAACGGTATAGACAGGAAGCAGATTGTAGGTCTGAAAAATAAATCCTATTCCCATATTCCTCAGCAGAGCCGCCTCCTTATGAGAAAGCGAGTTTATTCTCTTTCCCAGCACGTCCGCAGTCCCCTCCGACGGAGAATCCAGAGAGCCGATTATATTTAGCAGTGTGGTCTTGCCTGAACCGCTCGGCCCCACAAGTCCGGCAAACTCACCCTTCCCAAAGGCGAGACTGATGTTGTTAAGCGCGGTGAACTCCGTTTTCCCCGCCGGAAATCTTTTGTAAACACCCTCAAGTTTTACAATTTGTTCTGTTTCCATACTATTTTGTTTGATGATTTATAACCAGCATAATTTGAATACCCTTTCCCGATAGCGGATTTACCCCACCCTCCATCCCGGGAAGAGGCGAACCTGAGAAAGCCGATCCGTTCAGACCCGAACTATCCGGATTTACAAAAGCCGTCACATAAAGATCTCCAAACGACAGCATCCTCTTCCATCTGAGCAGATTATAAACTCCTCCACCTCCCCACACACTGTAACACATCCAGCTCAGACTATTCTCCATATTAACCGGATAGTTCACGTTAAGAGCAGATACATTTGCCCTCTCCGCCCACATATGCTCAACCGCAACACCAAGTCCATTTCCAAGCCCAAACGTATAGTCCGCACCCACAGTCACCATCCGTTGATTTATCCGCTGATCTATCCCCACATTTCCTGAATTCCGGCGGTTTATCCAGACAGCCTCAAACCAAAAGCCCACCTCATAATCAAACCTCATGTCAATACCGTATCTGTTTTCATAAAACCCATTAATAAGCCCTTCAATCCCTGCTTCTGTTACATCGGTTTTTCGCCTGTGAAAAGTGAAGGCCACCTCACCCTTTCCCACCGGTAACTGGAGCCGTCCACCAAACTCAGGAATTCCGCCATCTGAGGGGAGCAAGTCCAGAGCCTTTCTGCGGCTGTTTCCAAGAAGCCCCCATACCCAGAGATTTGCGTTGTTATTGAAGTAATATCGGCCTAAAGCACTCCAGACACCATCTGTCATCTGCAGAGGATCCCTCGGATCCATAGAATCAAACCACATCAGAGGCCTCAGCATCATTGCCGACCCAAAATTTATCTTTTGTAACCCCACCCTCAACTCAGCCTTATCGGAAGAGACTCTTCCCCATCCTCTGTAGAGCTTAATCTTACCATCCCAGACACCGTCAGAGAATGGCTTAATCAAACCACTTCCATATATATTCCCCGAAACCTCAGCATCAAACCTTACTGCTCCTAAATCTGACTTTACGCTCAGAGGGACTTCAAGATTCAGCTGCGGTAAATATCTTGCCCCCAGCATCACAGGCCACTCAAATCCCGACGAGTAGCCTCCCCAGGTACTAAACTGACCGCGATATTTTAACTCCGCTCCCCCGGGCATCAACACCTCCCCCGGTGGCATCAGCTGACCAAACGCAATATTTCCAGTCAGTATGAACATAACCGAAAGTAGACACACACACTTCTGCACGTATGTCTGCGCCTGACGCGCCTGACACGCCTGCCTCTGTACCTGCGCCTGCCTCAGGGGAAAAGTGTCAAATATCATATAATCAACATTTTACGTAAATTTAAAAATTTTAATAAAGTACTATCTATCAGGCTTTTGACACTTTTCCTCTGAGGCAGGCTGTGCATGTGCGCGGGAAGTGGAGAGCTCGGCCCCGGTAGGAGCTATGCCATGGGTTATCAGGTTTACCAACTCTACAATCATCTCCTGAGGATTTCCATAGAGAGAACTTAATGCGGGGCTCTTTATCAGCTCTATATAACTATTGCTCAATGCAAAAAGTAATTCAGGTTTAAAGTTTGAGTTAAACACACCTTTTGATTGTGCAATTCTGAACTCCTCCATCATGGTTGTTATTGTATGAGCAGTCAACTTTGCCATATATTGCTGGATTTCAGATCCCACATCTCCGTATATATCAGCAATAAACTCTTTGCTGATATTGTTTGTCCCCTCAATCTTAAGAGCAATGAACCTATGCATCTTATTTGCGGCAGTATCATTATCGGCCATAATATTTCTGAATTGTTCAATCCCATCAGATAGAACCTTATCCAGCACCCGCTTGGCTAAATCTGTTTTATTGTCAAAATATCTGTAAAACGACATTTTGCTAACTCCCGCCTTTTTACACACATCCTCCACAGTCACCCTTTTGAATCCGAACTTCCAAAAAAGCTCATGACCAGCCCCAATCAATAGGTTTTCAGCATCTCTCCTCGCAACTTTCGCCATTATCTTTACTTTTGTAATACAAAGTTACGTTTTTTGTACTTATATGCAATTATTGTAACATTTATTTTTTCACAGGTTTGGGTGGGACGAACCTCCGGAGCTCGCCATCCGGCCGAAGGCCGTATAAACTGCGTAGCACCTTATAAGTCCTTGCAAGGCGATTTGTATCCGCTAATCTGCGCGATGCAAACTGTACCCGCACAACTGTAACAATCAAAACAACCAGATCTTAAAGAAATAGAATGCAATCACGAATGTAACCATCAGCTTAAGTCCTACACCAAGCAGAAACCCGATGAATGAGCCAATTGCAGATCGGAATGCTTTGTCGCCGGGGGTGCCGCTGAGTAGTTCACCGGCAAGGGCGCCAAAGAAGGGGCCTATGATTATTCCCAACGGACCAAGAAAGAGTCCCACAATAACACCGGCAATTGCACCTCTTTCGCCAGCCTTACTTCCGCCAAACTTTCTGGTACCCCAAATGGGAACAATATAGTCAAGTATTGTTACCAGAAGGGCAAGCCCGGCCATTGTCCATAAAACCTCAGGAGAGACATGGGCAACAGACGTAAAGTGGAGCAATATAAGTGCTCCAAAAGCAAGTGGCGGTCCGGGAAGAACGGGCAGAAAACACCCAAAAAGTGCTACAATCAATAGTACAATCCCGGCAATTAATAGGAATATGTCAAGTCCCATTTGAGTCAGATTTAGTATATTTACACGTTACGTATCAGTAAAATCAATAATAGGTAAATTTATGAAAAAAAGAGAGATGTTATCATTATACACTCATGTTATTAAACTTACGCTTTCTGTAGTGCTTACAATTACATTTACAATAGCTGGGACCACACCTGCAAATTCACAGAACAAAACTGTAAACGAGAGCAAAACCTCAAATGAGCACAAACACACATATGACCCTGCACTTGCTGCAAAATATGGTGCAGATGATTATGGTATGAAAAGTTACACTTTCGTGATTCTGCGAACAGGCCCAAATAAGACGGAGGACAAGGCTCTTCTGGCAGAACTGTTCAAAAGCCATATGGAGAACATCAATAAGCTAGCCGGAGAGGGCAAGCTTATCATTGCCGGCCCAATGGGAAAGAACGAAAAACAGTACAGAGGAATTTTCGTACTCAACACAAATGACCATCATGAGGCAAGAGAGATGCTAAAGGGAGACAGAGCAATCGTAGAGGGAGTTTTTGAGGCCGACCTGTTTACATGGTACGGATCGGCTGCACTCCCTGCCTATCTTGAGGTCCACGAAAAAATAGCAAAGAGTAATCCATAAAAATCTCTAAAAAAATCCCCGGAAATCTAGAATTAGCAATTTCAATGAATATGATAAAAAGCGACAGAAATAAAATAGAGCAGCTGATTGCCTTTTCTACAGGAATGATGAGTGGTGGCGATGGGAAGGAGTTGATTGAGAAGCATAAAGAGGCACTCAATGGTATAACCCCTTATGACATGCTCTACCTTGAGGAGTACCAGATGCAGATGGGAATCACTGTCCCTGAAATCAAAAGGGACATAAATAAAATACTTAATGTTTTGTACGAATACCTGAAGGCATATGACTGGGAGCGGCCTGAGGAGGGGACTTTTTTGTACTATCTTATGCTTGAGAACAGGGCATTTGAGTTCCGCCTCAATACAATGAAAAAGATCCTCAAAGCCTACAAAGGGAGGGAGCTTGATGAACTCGGCTCATTGAAGGCCGAACTTCTCCCCCACCTGGAGAGTTTTGCCGGATTTGAACCTCACTATGTAAAAAAAGAGAACATTCTTTTTCCATATCTTGAAAAACACTGGAAAGAGTACAAACCGCTCAGAGTTATGTGGTCTCTGCACGACGACCTCCGCCGCATGATAAAAGAGCTTATCGGCCTTGCAAAATCTGAGCAGAGCGAGTGGATGACACTCAACCGGGCTATCGGCAACTACTACTTTGGGGCGTTCGGGATGATTCAGAAGGAGGAGATAATTGTCTATCCAATTGCGGCGGGTACAATTCCAAAAGAGGATTGGGCCGAGATGCACAGGCAGAGCTTTGATTACCCGTTTCCATTTATTGACAGACCTGCTCCGCCTGCAGAGGAGTCCGGCTCAGATACAAACATAGATATTCCCTACTCAAACAGAGCAGCAACAGAGCTAAACGGTCCTGTATCTGACCAGTTCCTGCAACGTGCAACAATGATATTTGACAGCCTGCCGCTTGACATTACCTATGTTGACGAGAATGACAAGGTGAGGTATTTTAACAGGGCTAAAGACCGATTTTTTCCTCGCTCTCCGGCAGTAATCGGCAGGGATGTGAGAAACTGCCATCCGCCTGAGAGTCTCCACGTAGTTGAGGAGATTGTAAATAAATTCAGAAGCGGGGAGAGGGATGAGGCCGAATTCTGGATTACCATGAGAGGAAAGTTTATTCATATCAGGTATTTTGCAGTGAGGAGTGAGAAGGGAGAGTATAAGGGGGTTCTTGAGGTTAGCCAGGATGTAACTAAAATCAGGGAACTTCAGGGACAAAGAAGGCTTCTTGACTGGGAATGAATATTTTTTCCTAACTTAGAAGAAGTTAAAAAAGCGACATTATGAACACACAAAGCTCAAACAACGAATTGCTCCCTATACTACTCACCGGAGACAGAAACAGGGGGCTTGAGAAGGAAGCATATTCACATTTTAACTTGGAATAATGCTATGGACTCTTTTTGGGGATATTTGGCACCGCTCATAATAATTATCGGAATAACACTACTCCATCTTCTACTTCCGGCCAGGTGGCTTAAGGGGTACATTAACAGACCCGGCAGTGATGAGAAGAGCGTTTACAGACTTAACGGACTCCTTGTTCTGGCATTCTCTGCAGCAATCTGGTTCTCTTTATGCAACTATGGTAACCTCCCTTATGACTGGCTCTACTTACACAGATGGGAGGGGCTTGCAGGAGCATTTTTCTTAGGTCTGATATTTACTGCACTAGTTGTATTCAGATACAAACCGGTAAGGAAGAGCCTTATTGCCGACATCTTTCTGGGCAGAGCGGAGAATATCACACTACTTAACGGCAAAGTAGATGCAAAAATGTGGCTGTATATGGTTGGTGCCGTAATGCTGGAACTCAACGTACTAAGCTTTGCTGCTCACCACAATATGACATTTGCTCCGGAGGCTTCCTCAGGAACACTTATCGCAACCCTTCTACTCACATGGTTTGTCACAGAGTACATGTTCTTTGAGAGGGTACACCTCTACACATACGATATATTTGCTGAGCGGGTGGGATTCAAACTTGGATGGGGATGTCTGGTCTTCTATCCATTCTTCTACACTATTCCGCTCTGGTCAACAGTCCATCTGCCGGACCCGGGACTCTCATCGCTCTACTATATTCTTCCTGTCATAATTTTCTTCACGGGGTGGGGACTCGCACGGGGAGCAAATATGCAGAAATACCACTTCAAAAGAGACCCGAACAGGCGATTTTTATGGATTAAGCCGGAAAGTATAACTGACGGTAAAAACACCCTCCTTGTGAACGGTTTTTGGGGTGCCTCCAGACATATCAACTATCTCGGGGAGATTCTGATGGCAATCGGCATTGTATTAGCAACCGGTTATCCCGATATTATATGGCCCTGGTTATATCCTCTCTACTACGTTATTCTCCTCTTCACCCGTGAATGGGATGATGACCGCCGTTGCACCGCTAAATATGGCGAACTCTGGAGCGAATACAAAAAGAGAGTTAAATACAGAATTATTCCGTTTGTATATTAGCTGCTCAAAAATTAGACTTTTGACTACTAGCCGGTTGACACTTTACTCCTGGGGTAAATTCGTACCGTGTTGTCACCCATAATCTTCACGGCAAGTTTGCGGGAGAGGAGTCTGTGCATAAAGAGTGAGGCGATCTTGTTACCTCTTCCACAAATAAATGATGGTGTTGTTCCTAATCTTTTCAGGCACTCCCGGGCGACATCCTCCGGTTTTTGAACCTTTGGGGCAAACACTGAACTCTTTGCAGGTTTTGAATTTATGTAATTGGGTGTAGCTGTGGCACCGGCACAGCATGCAATTACATCCACACCCCTGCTCCTCCACTCATACCATAAACCCTCGGCCAATACCCTTCCAAAGGCTTTGGTTGCTGCATATAGAGAGATCCCTCCGCTCCCCTGCAGACCGGCCATAGACGAGACAACAATCACCGCTCCCCTTCCCCTTCCGGCCATTTTACCGCCCAGAATATGCAGGAGTTTTGCCTGTGTCGTGATATTTACCTGAACGGCTCTGTCAATTTCAGAAATTTCCATCTCTGGATAAGACCCTATAGGCGATACGGCAGCATTATAGACAAGCACATCAACTTGAAGAGATGCTATTTCAAGAAAGCCGGTTATTGAATCTGCAGCTGCCGGTTCTGACAGATCACACTGAAGTGTATAAACCTTTACACCGTAAGACTCCTCTATGGCTGTGGCCAGATTGGTAAGCTTATCATACCCCCTTGCTACCAAAACGAGCTCCATCCCATTTGCTGCAAGCTCTTTTGCAAACGCCGCCCCAATCCCTTCAGATGCACCCGCAACCAGTGCCACCTTCCCGTACACCCTTTTTCTGTAAGTTTTCATTGGTGTGGATTTATTTCTTTTAATGCAATAAATATACATATTATTTGCTGACCAATAGGGTTTTCTGACACACCTCTCCGTTACACGGGGTCCCCTCCCTCCTCGGGCGCGAGGTGTCAGAAAACCCTATTGATCAACGAATAACAATATATTTACACAGATTTTTCAGGTAAAAAACCTACTCCGCAGATGCTTTACGGAAACCCTCCATCAGGTTGCGAATAGTCTCCTTGACAGTGATGATTTTGTCGGCCTTAAAGGCATTGCTGCCGGCAAAGGCGTACCCTTTTGAGAAGTTGCCTTTGTAAGCGTTGTATAGTGCTTTGATGATGCAATACGGACTTTTTGTATAGTCGCATGTTCTGATGCAGTGGTAAGGACAGCCGTTTGGTTTTTCGCGTCCCTCCTTCACGCTCTGGATAAATTTGCTGAAGATGGCGCGGCCGGGCATACCTACAGGACTTTTGATAATCTCAACATCTTGCTCAGTTGCGTTAATGTAAGCCTCCTTGAATGCAGGTGAGGCGTCGCACTCCTCAGTGGTAACAAATATGGAGCCCATCTGTACTGCCGATGCACCCATGTCCAGGATTCTCTTCATCCCCTCTCCATCGTAAATCCCGCCTCCGGCAATGATTGGAATCTTGCAGTTGTTCTTCTCCTCAACTTCCTTAATGGTATGTACCAGTTCCGGAAGCAGTTGCTCAAGTGAGTAGTTCTGGTCTTCAATCTGCTCCTCTTTATAGCCGAGGTGCCCGCCCGCTTTTGGCCCTTCAAGAACGATTGCGTCAGGAATATAGTTATAGTTCTTAATCCACTTTTCACAAATAATAAGTGCAGCCCTTGCAGAGGATACAATTGGAACAAGCTTTGTCTGTGAGTCTTTTGTAAGAAACGACGGAAGATCGAGTGGTAGTCCGGCTCCGGAAAATATTACATCTGCCTTTGAGGCTATAGCAGTCTTGACCATATCGGAAAAATTGGTCAAAGCCACCATGATATTTACGCCGATAACACCTTTTGCCTTCTCTTTTGCAAGTCTTAACTCCTCCCTGAGTCCAAGAATTGATGCCTCAGCAAAATCTTTTGACATCTGTTTATAAAGGAGTCCCAGCCCTGCACATGAAATTACACCCACGCCGCCCTCATTTGCAACTGCAGAGGCCAGACCATTCAAAGAAATACCTACACCCATTCCTCCCTGCACTATAGGGACAGACAATTTAAGGTTACCAATGGAGAAATTGTTCATTCAGTTTTTCCCGGCAAGATAGTGCAAAATAATTACACTTTATCTTTTTTCTCTCTTCTCCGGAGCACTTTCTCTCCTCTCAAGAGGTAACACTCCTGCCATCTCACCTATAACGTTCACTAACTCAGAACCGGCAGGAATAACAATTTTTGCATTTTTTTCGAGCGAAGCCTCAAGTGTCTCCAGTTTTTTCAACAACTGAGCATTCCCCACAAAATATTTATCCGCAGCTTCGTTAACCAGCCTGATTGCTTCAGCGTCACCCTCGGCATTAAGAATTTTTGACTGCTTAATCCCCTCAGCCTCCTTGATCTTAGCCCTCTTTACACCATCTGCAACTGTCTCAGCCGCTGTAGCCGAGTCAATAGCGGCAATCTTCTCATTCTCGGCCTTAACAACCTTGTTCATGGTCTCCTGAACATCCTTTGGCGGGTCAATCTGCTTAAGTTCAGTTCTTACTATCTCAATACCCCAGTCCTTTGTTTCAGTATGTAAAGTCTTGTATAGTTCAGCATTGATTTTGCCCCTCTCGCTGTTTGCCGATTTAAGCGTAAGTGTACCGATAATATTACGCAATGTAGTCCTAGCGAGGTTAACTATCTGCCACTTAAAGTTGTTAACATTATAAATAGAACCCTTAACGGACTCCTCATCTGACTTGACCCTGAAATAGACCTGAGCATCCACACTTGCATTCAGATTATCGTTAGTAATAATCTCCTGCGGCTCCGCATCCACCATCTGCTCCGTCACATTTACAACATAGATTCTGTCAATAATCGGAATAATCCAGTGAAAGCCAGGAGTTGCAAACCTCCTGTACTTACCAAGTCTTTCAATAAGCCCCCTTTGAGTAGGCCTAACGATCCTGATCCCGGCTGCAAATATGAGCAGCACAATGGGAATAATTAAATACCAGTAGTTCATTGTAACAAATATTTGTGAATGTTATTTGAAACGTAAGGTACGCAAAAAACAGACACAACAACTCTCGCTTTGCCTCTAGCCGCCTCTCGCCTCAGAGGAAAAGTGTCAAACACTTAAGAATCAGTCACATGTAGTTTTTACAATTTTCCACAATACTTTATTTATCAATTGTTTGACACTTTTCCTCTGAGGCAAGAGCTACAGAGTAGCTGTATGTCATTGCTGAAGGTTGTATCCCTGTTCTGGTTAGGGCGGTTATGTTACCATTGGAGTCGCAGGTTATCCCCTGCTCGTTGTTTGAACCGCTGTGTATGCCATCCGTCAGGCGGCTGTATGAATCGTAATTATAACGGTAACTCTGTTCGCCGCCTCCGTTGTGTCTCCATCTTACGGCACTGATATTGCCAGAGTACTGGGCTGTCGATCCGCTCACATTTGGAGCATTGTACTGTAGCTCCATAGCGAAAGGCTTTGTACCCAACGATGATGGGTTGTTGATCATCCGAAGACGGTTCTGTATGTCATATGTAAATGCTGTGCTCACGATACTGTTAGTAATACTCTCAAAGTTGAATGTTAAGGGTGAATAATAATGTAGATTATCTTAGAAAAACGAGTATCAAGTGACCTTGATGATAAACAGCCGAAAGCCGGAGAGCGTGGTCTTAACAATTAGTAATGAGTAAATATAATAATTATATATTAAATGCAAAATATTCTGATAAATGATTTTGAAGGGGCGTTTAGGAATAACACCTTTTCTGCCGTGCGGCCTGAACTCTCTAGCAATGTGTACGTTAACACTTTATCCGAGGGGTGACCCCTCGGATAAAGTGTCAACGCGCTCTGATTCTGCTTATTACGGCCATGCGGGTTCAAACCGCCTTCCGCAGAGTTATATGGTGCTGCGCAGTTTATACGGCCTGTGGCGGAGGCTCAATCGTTTATAGGTTATCTTGTATGTATTACTCCATCCTTTCCACAAAGAAGTCCGCAAAACTGAAGGAGTCTCCGCCACAGCGAATGAAATGAGCGAGGAGGAAAAACTCCTGAAGTGAAGCGGATTCTTTGTGGATGGAGTAATACATCCAGACTACAACGACAGAACCTCCGCCACAGCGAACGAGGAGAGCGAGGAGGAAAAGTTCCGCAGGGGCTGCGGTTGACCGGGGAATGGTGCAGCAGCAGACTGAGGACGGATGCAGCAATGTCTAATGATTTTTACTAAATTTGTGAACCTCACACAAACCAAAACCACCCATCATGAAAACTTCACTTCGTAATCTGCACATTTTGATGCTGCTATTCTGTGCAATTTTAACATCTGCAACAAAAATAAGTGCCCAAAATCTTTCAGCCGCATGGGAGGAGCTGACATCGGCTGAGTTCAGATATGCTGTTGAGAGGAGTGAGGGGGTTTGTATTGTACCTATGGGTGTTATTGAGAAACATGGTCAGCATCTGCCGCTGGGGACCGATGTTTTCACAGCCAGGCATACATCGCTGCAAGCTGCCGGAAAGGAGTACGCGGTGGTATTTCCGTTCTACTTTGCCGGACAGATTTATGAGGCAATGCATCAGCCGGGGACTATTGCTTACAGCCCGGACCTTTTATACAAAATGCTTGAGGAGACATGTCTGGAAATCTCCAGGAACGGATTCAAAAAAATAATCTTTGTTAACGGCCACGGCGGAAACGCATATTTTCTTCAGTTCTTCTGCCAGTCTCAGCTTTCAAAGGAGAGAGACTATTCGGTTTATCTATTTACACCATCAGTTGATGCCGATACTCAGAAAACCATTGCATCCATGAGGAAAAGCACTACCGGTGGCCATGCCGACGAGGGTGAGAGCGCCACAATGCTTGTGGTGAGGCCGGATCTGGTAAAAATGGAAAGGGCAGGTGACGAATCGGGAGCGGACCAGATGAGACTTAACCTTCCAAATGCCTATACAGCAATATGGTGGTATTCAAAATATCCTAACCACTACGCCGGTGATGCTGCAGGTGCCACGGAGGAGCTGGGTAAAGTCATTATGGAGCAGAGAATTGAGCAGCTTAGCAAGGTTATAAAAACGGTTAAGGCCGATAAAGCAACAATGACGCTGCAAAAGGAGTTCTGGCAAAGGTCAGCAGGTTTTTAAATTATTGTAACACAACCAACCAAACTATATGAAAAAACTTCTCTTTTGCCTTATTACGTTAGTAATGGCATACACATCTTCCTATGCCGCCGGGCAGGATGTTAAATGGTACCTTCCAAAAGGCGTTGAGACTTTTAATTCAAACATACCATCACCTGAAAAAGTACTCGGTTTTAAAACCGGTGAAAGGCACATTACTTATGACCAGGTCCTCATTTACATGAGAAGGCTTGCTGAAATCTCGCCAAGAGTCCAGATAATTGAGCAGGGTTTTACCTATGAAAAAAACCCACTTATATATCTAATTATTAGTACCCCCGAGAATTTAGCCAACATGGAGAAGATTAGGGAGGAGCACCTGAAAATTGCAGACCCCTCACAATCTTCAAAGCTAAATCTGGAGAGTATGCCTATGGTTAACTGGTTTGGATACAGCGTGCACGGTAACGAAGCCACAGGAATGAACGCCTCTGTGGTTGTGGCTTATGCCCTTGCTGCCTCTGAGGACAAAATGGTTCTTGAGATGCTTGAGAAAAACATAATAATCCTGCAGCCATCTATTAACCCCGATGGTGGTCAGAGATACGCAAGTTGGGTGAACTCAAACCTGTCTCTTGCCGGAAATACAGACGAAAACTCAAGAGAGTTCCGCGAACCGGCCCCAGGCAGCCGCTCAAACCACTACTGGTTTGACCTCAACAGAGACTGGCTCCTTGCTCAGCATCCAGAGAGCCGCTCCAGACTTGACCTCTTTTACAAATGGCTCCCCACAATGGTAAACGACTACCATGAGCAGGGAAACGCAAATGGCACATTCTTCTCTCCCGGAATCAGGAACAGCACAAATCCGCTAATCCCGGACGAAAACTGGCTCCTGACTAAAAAGATATCGGCCTTCCACTCAGAAATATTTGGTGAGATAGGGACAATGCACTTCTCAAAAGAGGACTTTGACGATTTCTACACCGGCAAAGGCTCTACCCTGCCGGACCTCTCCGGAGCAATCGGCATTCTATATGAACAGCCTAACCCGAGAGGTGTTGCAAGAGAGAGAAATGGGATTTTGGTTACTCTTGCAGATAATGTCCGCAACCAGGTTTTCAACTCATTCAGCGCACTTAAAGCATCCGTTTCAATGAAAGTGGAGCTGATGGACTTTCAACGTAGATTCTTTGCAGAGCGTAAAAAGATGGCTGAAAAAGACCTTGTCCAAGGTTATGTTTTTGGCTCCGCAGGTGACATATCACTGAGCCGCGAACTTTACAGAATGCTTGAAGCTCACAAAATTAAAGTTTACAACCTTTCAAAAGAGCTAATAATTAACGGAACCACCTTCTCTCCGGGAAGTTCGTGGATAGTACCCGTACAACAACAACAGTACTCAGTTATAAGAACAATCTTTGAAAGAAACCTCACATTCCGGGACACAACCTTTTACGACATATCGGCATGGACCATACCTCTGGCAATGAACATCAGTTATGCCGAGGTTAAAGAGAGCCTCTCCCCTCTTGGCAAACTGGTTGCCGATGAGAGCGAATTTGACCGGATGGAAAAATCGGCAAAACCGGAGATAAGCAGATATATGTATCTTGTAGAGACTTCAGATATGTACTCATATAGTTTGATTTACAATCTTCTGGAGAGCGGAATTATTGTTAAGGTTGCCGACAAGCCTTTTACTTATAAGGTTGACGGAGCAGAGAGGCAGTTTAACAGAGGAACTTTGATGATTCCTGTTGCCCAGCAGAAGATAACTGATGAACAGCTTAACTCTGTGATAAATAGGCGCCTGGCAGACTATCATGGTGCAAACATGAAAATCTACAGCTGCTCTGCAGGTCAAAGCGAAGGGGATACAGATCCCGGCAGCAACCATTTCCGTATTATCTCCAAACCATCCATTGCAATCCTTACCGGAAGGGGCGCATCGTACGGAACTGCAGGCGAGATATGGCATCTGTTTGACTACAGACTTAAAATTCCGGTATCTCTGATTGATGCTGAATCCTTAGGGAATATCTCAAAATACAACGTGATAATAATGACAGGTAATATTCCTGTAAGTCAGAGTCTGAAGAGCAGACTCACCACCTGGTCCTCTGAGCCTGGTAATGTAATTATAGCTGTGGGAAATGCATACAGAAGCGTTAATGAATTAGGGATAGCCTCAATAAAGGAGGTTGCAGACAAAAGAGACACTTTCAAAATTGCTGACGGATCTTATGAACAGTTTCAGGAGCAGAGGGGAGCCTCCAGGGTAAACGGGATAATTCTGGAATCAGCAATTGACAAAACCAGCCCCCTCTCGTATGGAATTGATAAAGAGTGCGTCCCTCTTTTCAAAAACAGAGATATTGTCTTTGCTGAACCCAAGAGCAAATTTGCAGTTCCTTTGAGATATAAAGAGAAACCTCTCCTGAGCGGTTATCTTCAGAAGAGGTATCTTGACAGATTTTCAGGTACACCGGCAGTCTTTACCGGAAGAGGAGTTGTAATTCTTGCAGATGATCCGGCATTCAGAGCCTACTGGCACGGCAGTTCAAGGGTAATTCTGAATGCTATATTCTACAGAGAGCTGCTCCCGGGAGTATCACTTTAGGAATTCAACTCTTGAGAAGTTTATTCCGTATGCATAGTAACGCTTAATCACACTCTGCATCCGCTCCATAAATGAATCATAATTGCGGCTCTCCTTTGGCGACCAGACCACTTCGCTGAGGGCGGCCGCTCTTGGATAAACCATATACTCAACGTGAGCTGAATTAGGCATATACTCTGTCCAGACATTTCCCTGTGCACCCATAATATACTTAGCCTCCTCAGCATTTAATGAGGCAGGAACAGGTTCATATCCATAGATTTTCGCAAGAGAAGTAAATCCTCCGATTGCAAGTGGCTGGGTAGCCGGCTCTGCCTGATAATGGTCAAGGTAACAATGAGAACCCGGAGACATTACAACGTAATGCTTTGATTTTGCGGCCTCAATTCCTCCTGCCTCGCCTCTCCAGGACATTACGGCTGCATTTGGAGCAAGTCCACCTTCAAGAATCTCATCCCAACCTATTATATTTCTGCCCTTAGAATTGAGATACTTCTCCATACGGGTAATAAACCAGCTCTGAAGTTCATGCTCATCCTTTAGCCCCTCCTCTTTCATTCTCTGCTGACACAGCGGACATGCCTTCCAGTTATGTTTAGGTGCTTCATCTCCTCCTATATGGATGATTTTTGATGGGAACAGTTCAATAACCTCATCAATAACTCCCTGAAGGAATTCAAATGTACTCTCCTTGCCTGCACACATAATATCATTGAAGACACCCCACCTTGTTGCAACCTCGTATGGACCGCCTGTACAACCCAGTTCAGGGTATGATGTAAGAGCTGCCAGTGCATGACCGGGCATCTCTATCTCCGGTACAACAGTAATATATCTTTTAGCAGCATAGGCAACAATCTCCTTGATATCCTCCTGTGTAAAGAATCCACCGTGAGGCTTACCATCATATTTTGGATCCGGATTATAATTTCTGCCTATGAGGGTCTCCTTCCTTTTTGAACCAACCTCTGTAAGCAAGGGATATTTTTTAATCTCAATTCTCCAGCCCTGATCCTCAGTAAGGTGAAAATGGAACGTGTTAAATTTATGCATCGCCATATAATCAAGATACCTTAGCACAAACTCCTTTGGCATGAAGTGGCGGCAAACATCAAGATGAAGACCTCTCCACGGGAACCTTGGAGCATCCTCAATTGTGGTAGCCTGTATCTCAACCTTTGCTAAGGTCTTCTCCTCGGCCGGCATCAGCTGAACAAGAGACTGAGCAGCGTAATAAAGTCCGTTTGGAGTTGACGCAGTTGCTTTAATTCCCTCTTTTGTCACTTCCAGTTTGTAACCCTCAGCAGGTATTTCTGATTTGGAATCCAGGCTGAACCATACTGTACCTTTAACGAATTTATCTGACAGATTAGGATTTGCAGGAGTCAAATTATAGAATTTTTTCATGTGAGAATCCATTACAAAATGAATGTTTTCTCTGTGCTCATCATTGAATGTATAGAGGAATTTTGTACCCGAAGTAATCTCAAAAGAGCCCTTCCCCTGCACCTGTGAAACGGGAAGCGGCACAATGCCTGAACCCCTCATCATGTCAGAAAATCCCAGCGACGTTAAAAATATCATTAAAATGTTGACTGTGTTGATTTTTAGAATATTCATAGCTTTTTGGGTTAAGTAAACAGTTCCAGATTATAAGGCAAGTTAAAAAAAATTCTCAATAACAATTTTTTGTACTACATTCATATTGGATTTCTAACAATATGAAACCATGAAAAAACTTCTCGCGGTTACAGCATTTATTTTATTCTTCTCATTCGCCCTTAGGGCTCAGGAGGCTGTAAAGCCTCAGATGAATTTTGTGAAATTTAATCTTACATCCATCCTTCTTAAGAACTACTCCTTACAGTATGAAAGAGTACTGAGTAAACGTATCTCTGCGGCAATTTCGTTCAGGTTCATGCCTTACACAACTGTCCCTTTCAAGAGTACAATAATTGATATTGCAGAATTTGAAGACCAGGAGACTATTGACATGTTTAACAGTGCGCAATTTGCAAATTATTCCATCACACCTGAAGTTCGTTTTTACCTTGGCAAAAAAGGATACGGAAGGGGATTCTACATTGCTCCTTATTACAGGTATGCGGCATACGATACTCAAAATCTAAATTTCTCCTTTGAGACGGGCGATGGCATGAATACTCAGACACAGGAAATTGATCTGAAAGGCAACATTACATCCCATACAGGAGGTTTAATGTTTGGAGTTCAGTGGGCACTCGGAAAACACGTGTCTCTTGACTGGTGGATACTTGGTGCTGCTTACGGTGTGAGTTCAGGCGTACTTGACGGAATTCCGACACCTGCTATTCCTCAGGAGGATATTGCAGATGTAAAGAGAGAGATTGAAGAGATTGAAATTCCTATGGTTGAGAAAACAGTTACTGTAACTTCTAACAATGTAAGGGTTGATATTACAGGTCCATGGGCCGGAATACGCTCTGGGATAGTTTTAGGTATAAAGTTTTAATTCAACTGCTTATATTGAAGTCCTAAAAACTTTAATATGAGCAAAAAATTTCTGGAAAAATCTTTACTGCTTATTGCAGTTACGGCAGCCGCCCTTTTGAGCGGCTGCTCCCCGTTATCTAAGGCCCAGCTGGAGAGTATTTCAAAATTTTCTGAGACGTGTGACGGTTTCACAGCATACCCCTCTCTTATTTTTCGCGAACTACACAGTATCAGGCAGGAGAGCTCTGTATGGTATGCATCATCCCTGACTCAGCCGGATAACAGAGTAAATGAACTACTGATTATTGCAGGTTCTCGCAATGAAAGTGAGAAGTTAGCAAAAGGGACTGATGTCTCCATGAGTATTCTGGCATCTTATGCACGTGCTTTGAAATCGCTGGCACACAATAACCGGGTTGAGGCACCGGGAATTGAGATCCGCTCTGCCGGGCGGGCAATAGATTCTCTTTTGACCTCATTTAATTCCCTGAAAATTACTAAACCTATTTCTACAGGATTTTTATCAGTCGCAGCAAAAATAATTGGATATGGTGCCGAGCTTAACGCCACAAGAGTAAGAGGTGAAGCGTTGATGGAACTGCTCCCTTCAGGGGACACTCTTGTTACAGAGTTATGCCTCTCTTTAGAATCAATCCTTAAAGGTGAAGATTTAAAATTGCTGATTGATCACGAACAGCAGATGATTGCAGCAAATTACCTGTCTTATGTAAGAATCAGAGGAGGCAGCATTGAAGAGGACAGGAGATTTACCCAGCTTGCCGGGCGCGGAGATGATATATCAAAACTCAGGACGGCAACAATAACATCGGTAGGCTCCTTAAGAAGGGCGCATAATAAACTTGCCTCTCAGATAAAAGAAGGCATATCACTTCCGGAGCTGATTCTGGATATAGAGGAGTTTGGAGTAGAGGTTAATAAACTACATAAAGCAACAAAAAAATGGCAAAAAAACCGGTAGCAAAAGAGGAGCTAAAGCTGGCTAAAGAGCTTGCATTAATAAGAAAAATGGTAGAGGAGATTGAACTTCTAAGGGCTAATTCCGTAAAAGCAAACAATTCAAAGGAGACAGAACTACTGGAGAAAAGTTCCAGAGAATTAAGAGAACGAGAAAGGGAGATTATTAAAAAAACAGGCGAATCAATTGCGGCAAAAATCAAGGCAGACGGGGAGTCCCTTGAGGTTCTTACTATTAAACTAAAGGCAAGAATTGAGAAAATGGGGCGCTTACCAAAACGACTTGACAAAATTAGTAAAGTGATTCTTAAAATATCTGATATATTAGATTTCTGAAATTACTATCTTTACAGTCAGCTTAAAACAAAAAAAGCCAGATGCAGCAATTTTTCACAAAACAGATTAATATGGATTCCATTCCGGTGGCTTATCTCACCCTTGACAAGAATGGAGTTGTTTTAACAGTTAACGAAAACTGGTGCACTGTTACAGGATATACTCTGGAAGAGGTTGAGGGTGTATATTTTGGGGATTTGCTGCCGGATAATCAAAAGAACATATTTCCAAAAACCTACAGAGAGTTCAGGACTAAACAAAGTACAGACTACAGAACATACAAGATTCGGAAAAAGAACGGAGAGTATTCTGACTTTATTATATATGCCGGCGCAGAGAGTGACGAGAGCGGCTTCATTAAAGCACATTTTCTTGTCCTTGACCAGGGAAGTCTTAAAACTACTGAGAGAGAGTTAACAAGAAGCAAGTATATGTATAAGCTTCTTGCAGACAATATTAAAGAGGTTGTATGTGTTTACAATATGACTCAGGGCACACACCTCTATGTCAGCCCTTCGGTTATGCTTCTCCGCGGCTATACTGTTGAAGAGGCGATGAACGAAACTCTGCTTGAGAGTTTATCTGATGATTCTAAGCCGGTATTTGAAAAGGCGGTGAGTGAAGCTGAGATTGACTTTTTGCGAAAGCCGGATCAGGATACACCGTTTTTCCTTGAGGTAAGGCAGAAATGCAAAGATGGCACCGAGATAAATGTTGAGATTCAGGCTAGATTCCAGCTTGCGGCAAACGGAGACCTTGAAATGATTTGTGTGAGCAGAAAACTTTCAAGCTCAAAACTGGAAGATACCATTCGCCTTATGAGGGAGAGGGAGGTAGAGAGAATGGCCGAGCTTACAGGTGATATGTTTTGTCTGACTGATAATGAGGGCAGGTTGATTAAATCGAATAAGAGACTAGAAAATACTCTGGATTACAAATTCATTGAACTCTCATCAAATAGTCTCTCCACCATTATTTATCCTGACGATGAGCTTATGTTCAAAACCGTTCTTGAAAACACTTCTGACGATTTTGTGGATGAAATTGACTGCCGCATAAGGCATAAAGGTGGCGAATACAGATTGTTCAACTGGAAGATAACCCGGTTTGATGAAGATAAGGTTTATGTAACTGCCAGAGATATAACACCTCCTAAAGCTGTTGCAAATAAAGCCATTTTCAGGCAGGTGCTTGCCAGTAAGAACAAACCGCTTATCCAGATAGGAGAGAAGAGAGGCACCAGGCAGGAGAGTTATGTGGCAGAAATTTCTGAGGGGAGATCATATACCGCTGCCGTAGCTGATTTTGCAGCATCACTCATCAGAAATCTAAACATTCTTGAAAAACAGGATATTGAAAGCCAGCTCAGAATAATTTATAAAGTTGCCCGAACGGCATCAATTCAATCAGAAGATTACGCCTTTATAAACAGATATGCAGAGGGTAACCACACCCCCTCTCCCCTGCTGATCTCCCTTGAATCAGAGACAAAATCGGCACTGGAGGACCTGGCCGGTATGTACGAACAAAAAGAGATGAAGATTTCCGTAAAAGGTGGCGAGGCAGATGTTAAGATTTATGCTGATCCTTCGGCCACAAAGGCTCTTATAAGATCAATGATATCTTATATGATAAGACTTTCAGACGGCAGGGGTGAAATTGCCATAAAATGCATCAGAGAGGACAATACTGCCCTATTTACAATAAATCACAGAGATATTAAGTCCCCTTCAGATAAGAGTTCAATTATCAGCATCGAAAAGTGCAAAGAGGTCGCCTCCTCAATGGGCGGCTCTATAAGTGCAGACTACAACTCCTCAAACGGAACCACCATTAAGATCAAGTTGCCGGCGGTGATGTGATCCGCAGAGGGAGGCACCTTGCCACAGTTTTTGGCAAGTGATTGATTTTATGACATATACTAGAAGCACTTTCAAGCCCTTCAATAATCTTATGCCAAAACGCTACTAGTAACCAACTTCAAACCTGACACTTGCCAAAAATTGTGGCAAGGTGCGCTAATTCCGAACTATTTCATAAACACAAAATACACCGCCAGAATCAAACAGAAGAATGCAGCCAGGTGATTCCATTGTATCTGCACGTTGAATACCAAAAACGAGAAGGCGGAGAAGACCAGAAGGGTGATTACCTCCTGAATGATTTTTAGCTGTACCAGCGAGAATGACCCGCCATTACCTAAGTATCCGTATCGGTTAGCAGGAATTTGCAAGGCATATTCAAAAAAGGCCAAAAACCAACTCCCTACAATAACAAGAAAAAGGGGTGTATTGGTAATTTTGCCCATCTCCTGGAGTTTCAGGTGGCCGTACCAGGCAAATGTCATGAAAATATTGGCTATAACAAGCAGCAGTATTGTAAGAAATGAGTTCATATCTTAATGTATTCTGTAACAATTAGTCTGACTAATTCGTCAAGTGTATAAAGTTGTGGCGGCAAATATACACCTGACTTTATTATCTTTGTAACAATTTCAATAAAACTTTTTTAACCATTATGAAAATTTTCAGATTTATGCTAATTGCAAGTTTAGCAGGGCTTTTAACTGGCTCATGTAAAGATGGTGCAGTTAAAGAGGAGCCATTCAAGTATCTGGCAGATGAGTTTGCAGATCTTAAAGTTATCCGATACAGAATTCCCGGATGGGACTCTCTTACTTTACAGCAAAAAGAGTATATCTACCATTTGAGTGAGGCGGCAAAAGCGGGGCGTGACATTTTCTGGGATCAGAATTTCAAGCATGGTATTAAAATCAGAAAAACGCTTGAGGGAATCTTCGAAAATTACAAGGGTGAGAAAGAGAGTGCAGACTGGAAAGAGTTTGTGGTCTACGCAAAGAGGGTCTTCTTCAGTAATGGTATCCACCATCACTATGCCGAGGAGAAGTTTCTTCCGGGATGCTCGCAGGAGTACTTTGCTAAGCTGATGGATGAGAGTGGCCAGGGTGAACTTAAAGAGGAGCTGATTCCAATGCTTTTTGACCCGGCACTGTATCCATACAGAAAAAACATAACAGGCGAGGGTGATCTTCTTCTGGGAAGCTCTGTAAACTTCTATGACGGAGTTAGCCGCGCAGAGGCCGAGGCATTTTATGACAAGATGATTGACCCTAAGGATGAGGCTCCTGTTTCATATGGTCTCAACTCAAGACTCGTAAAGAGAGACGGGAAAATCATTGAGGAGGTTTACAAAGTGGGTGGTCTTTACGGCCCTGCCATTGAAAAAATTATTGAGCATCTTGAGAAGGCATCTGCTGTTGCCGAGAATGATGTTCAGAGGGGCTATATCGCAAAGCTTATTGAATATTACAACACCGGTGACCTTAATACATGGGATGACTACAATGTTGAATGGGTTAAGGATACTGAGAGCCAGGTTGATTTTATCAACGGTTTTATTGAGAATTACAACGACCCTCTCAGCCTGAAGGCTACATGGGAGTCGGTGGTGAACTTTAAAGATATTGAGGCATCAAAGAGGACTGAAATCATTAGCAACAATGCTCAGTGGTTTGAGGATAACTCACCGGTAAGCGCAGATTACAAGAAGAAAGAGGTGAAGGGAGTATCGGCAAAAGTAATTACTGTTGCCCAGCTGGGAGGCGACTGCCACCCTACATCTCCTCTCGGCATAAACCTGCCTAATGCAGACTGGATCAGAAAAGAGCATGGATCAAAATCGGTAACCATTGCAAATATTTCTGAGGCATACGACAAAGCAGCCGAGGAGGCTCCAAAAAGTCTAACTACCGAGTTTTCCTGGGATGAGGCTGAGGCTAAGCTGGTTAAAGATTTTGGTTCGCTTACCGGAAATCTTCATACCGATATGCATGAATGTCTGGGACATGCATCGGGACAACTCCGTCCGGGTACATCATCGGGAGCACTGAAAGACCATTCTTCTGCACTTGAAGAGGCTCGTGCCGATATTTTTGCGCTTTATTATGTTGCTGATAAAAAGCTTGTTGAGCTAGGTCTTCTGCCTAATGAAGAGGCTTACAAGGCCGAATACATCTCATACATTCGCAATGGTCTTATGACTCAGCTTGTAAGAATTGAACTTGGCAAAACTGTTACTCAGGCGCACATGCAAGGCCGCAAACTAATCTCCGAATGGTGCTTTGAGAAGGGTAAAGGCGCAGGCGAAAATGGAGTTGACGTTATTGAAAAGAGAGTTCGTGATAACAAGACCTACTTTGTTATTAATGATTATGTAAAGTTACGTGACCTTTTCGGCCAGCTGCTTGCTGAACTTCAGAGAGTTAAATCAGAGGGCGATTACGCTGCCGGGAAAGCTCTGATTGAAACCTACGCCGTTAACATTGACCAGGCCCTTCACAAAGAGATTAAAGAGCGCTACGCATCTCTTAATCTAAAACCTTATGGTGGCTTCATCAATCCGGACATCACTCCTGTTGAGAAAGACGGCAAAATTGTAGACTACAAAGTTGAATATCCTGCCGACTTCCTTCAGCAGATGCTTGACTATGGTAAGAAATACAGCTTCTTGAAATAGGCTGCCGCGTAAACACACCGCGTTACTACCCCAGGGGTAAAGTGTCAAACTGCTTGTAAACAGATTGTTATGAAATTTTACACTTTTTTATAACATCTTAAACAACAAGCGTTTGACACTTTACCCCTGGGGTAGTTTTGTGTTTTAACAAAATTCTGTAACTTTATACAAACTTTTTGAGGAGGGAGATTGAGGCGATGAGAAAAAGAAGAATTATCACAGAAACAGGTGTATACCATGTCTATCAACAGGCTAATTCCAGGATAATTATCTTTTATGATAATGAAGATAAGGAGACGTTTCTGAAGTGTGTTGCAAGGAGTGCAAAAATATTTTCAGTTGAAGTATATGCCTATGTCATAATGGACAATCACTGGCACTTACTGGTAAAAACTAATCATCTTTCTGATTTTGTATCTAACTACATGGTTAGTTACGTTAAATGGTATAATTATAAACACAAGAAAGCAGGAAATTTATGTAATGGACCTTTTTCAAGTTCTCCAAAAAACAATTTGAATAATATCTTAAACTGCATAAAGTATATCATTAGTGTCCACTTAAAATATATTTTCGTTCTTTGAAATCATTATATTTT